>NZ_JBLWAZ010000001.1:1127641-1204391 GCF_048285575.1 Marinobacter sp. SBS5
CGGCACCACGCAAACCCAAGCGATCACCATTACCGGCACCAACGATGCGGCCACGATCAGCGTGACTGCTACCGATACCTCGGTGACCGAAGACGATGCCGACAACAATACCGCCAATGGCACGGTGACTGTCACCGATCCGGATACCGGCGAGGGCGCGCTAGCTAGCAGCACTGCAACGTATGGTACGGTCACCGTGGATGGCAGCGGCAACTGGACCTACGCACTCGATAACACCAACCCCGCGGTGCAAGCCTTGGCGACTGGCGACACGCTGACTGATACCATCACCTTCACCAGTGATGACGGCACCACGCAAACCCAAGACATCACCATCACCGGTGCGAATGATGCAGCCACGATCAGCGTGACCGCCGCGGATACTTCGGTGACCGAAGACGATGCCGGCAACAATACCGCGAACGGCACAGTTGTTATCACCGATCCGGATACTGGCGAAGGCACCTTGGCCGGCAGCACCGCGACTTACGGCACAGTCACCGTAGATGGCAGCGGCAACTGGACCTACGCGCTGAATAACAGCGCCCCCGCGGTACAAGCGTTGGCCGCTGGTGACACGCTGACCGACACCATCACCTTCACCAGTGATGACGGTTCTACCCAAACCCAAACTATTACCATCACCGGCACCAACGATGCGGCAGTGATTGGTGGTGATACCACGGCTGCTGTCAGTGAAGACGGTATCCTGTCCGATAGCGGAGCGCTGACCATCAGCGATGCCGATAGCGGTGAAGCGGTGTTTTTGGCGCAGTCTTCCGCAGCGTCTACCAATGGCTACGGCACGGTCGATCTAGACAGTGCTGGCAACTGGACGTACAACCTGGACAACAGCAACGCGACGGTACAAGCGCTGGCTGAAGGGCAAACCTTGAGCGACAGCTTCACCGCTACCAGTGCTGATGGCTCGACCCAAGTGGTTACCGTCACCATCACGGGCAAGGATGACGCGACCAACATCACTGTGACCGCCGCCGATACCGAGGTGACGGAAGACGATGCCGGCAACAACACCGCCAACGGCACGGTGACGGTCACCGATCTGGATACTGGCGAAGGCACCTTGGCCAGCAGCAGCGCGACTTACGGCACAGTCACCGTAGATGGCAGCGGCAACTGGACCTACGCACTCGATAACACCAACGCCGCAGTGCAAGCCCTGGCCGCTGGTGACACGCTGACCGACACCATCACCTTCACCAGTGATGACGGTTCTACCCAAACCCAAGACATCACCATCACCGGTGCGAATGATGCAGCCACGATCAGCGTGACCGCCGCGGATACTTCGGTGACCGAAGACGATGCCGGCAACAATACCGCCAACGGCACAGTTGTTATCACCGATCCGGATACTGGCGAAGGCACCTTGGCCAGCAGCAGCGCGACTTACGGCACAGTCACCGTAGATGGCAGCGGCAACTGGACCTACGCACTCGATAACACCAACGCCGCGGTACAAGCTCTGGCGGCTGGTGACACGCTCACCGACACCATTACCTTCACCAGTGATGACGGTTCCACCCAAACTCAGACCATCACCATTGCCGGTACCAACGATGCGGCAGTGATTGGTGGTGATACCACGGCCGCCGTCAGTGAAGACGGTATCGTGTCCGATAGCGGAGCGCTGACCATCAGCGATGCCGATAGCGGTGAAGCGGTGTTTGTGGCGCAGTCTTCCGCAGCTTCTACCAATGGTTACGGCACGGTCGATCTAGACAGTGCTGGCAACTGGACGTACAACCTGGATAACACGAATGCCACCGTCCAAGCTTTGAGCGAAGGGGAAACACTGACCGACAGTTTCACGGCGACCAGTGCTGACGGTTCGACCCAAGTGGTCTCAGTCACTATCACAGGTAAAGACGATAAAGCGCTGATTACTGGCAACACCAGTTTCATTGGTGATGAAGGCGATACGGTGATTGGTGATCTCAATGCCACCGATGTTGAAGGCCTGACTGACGGCACGTATTTTACGGTGAGTGCTCAACCTACCCATGGACAAGCGAAGATTGATCCTGCGACCGGCACTTGGAAATTCGCACCTAATGATCCGGATTGGTTTGGTTCGGATCAGTTTACCGTGTTGGTCACCGATGATGAGGGCGGCACCACCGAACAGGTCATCAGTATCACCCTCGCGAACGTCGATGATGCCGCGGTGATCACCGGCGACGTGAGCTATTCCGGCAACGAAGGCGATGCCGTGTCTGGTGATCTGAATGCTTCCGATATTGATGGTTTGACGGACGGCACCTACTTCACGGTGACGTCTCCAGCCACGAACGGCACGGCGACGATTGATGTTGAGACTGGTGCCTGGAGTTTTGTTCCCACAGATGCCAACTGGTTCGGCACGGATCAATTTACGGTGACGGTCACCGATGATGAGGGTGGCACCACCGAGCAGGTCATTAGTATCACCTTAGCCAATATGGACGATGCCGCGGTGATCACCGGCGACGTGAGCTATTCCGGCAACGAAGGCGATGCCGTGTCTGGTGATCTGAATGCCACCGATGCGGATGGTTTGACGGACGGCACGTACTTCACGGTGACCGCTCAATCTGCGAATGGTATCGCGGCGATTGATGCCGAGACCGGGGCTTGGACCTTCACGCCTACCGATGCTAACTGGTACGGCACCGACCAGTTTACGGTGACGGTCACGGACGATGAGGGCGGCACCACCGAGCAAGTCATCAGCATCACGCTGGCTAATGTCAACGATGCACCCGTTACTACACCGGTCACCTTGACCGCAATTGCAGAAGACAGTGGCGCTCGAGTGATCACTCAGAATGAGCTATTGGCGAATAGCAGCGACATTGATGGCGATATCTTGGTCGTCACGGGTCTGGGGGTCAGCACAGGTAGCGGAGCACTCGTTGACAACAACGATGGCACCTGGACTTTCACCCCGGCTGCAAACTGGAACGGAGAGGTAAGCTTCAACTTTGAAGTGACTGACGGTACAACCGCTCAAGCCAGCTCCGCGGCACTGACGGTTACGCCGGTTAATGACGCTCCTATTGGTTCTGTATCGTTAACAGGTACGCCAACCCCAGGCCAGACGCTCACGGTCAGTAGCAACCTCGCGGATGCCGATGGCATGGGAGAGATTACCTACATTTGGAAAGCCGATGGGGTGACGGTGGGCGCGGGTACTGCGTATACGCTCACGCAGGAAGAAGTGGGCAAAGTCATGACCGTGGAAGCTAGCTATATTGACGGAGCTGGCTCCGTGGAAAGGGTGGCGTCCGTCGCAACCGCACCTGTTGCTTATCAGGCGATGCTCGAGCCTTTGCCAGAGTCTGAACAAGAGCGAGATCCAGAACCTGAGCAAGAACCCGAGCTGGCAGCAAAACCGGTACCCACGGTTGTCGCAGAAGCAGAGTCCGTGCCGGTTGAGGATCAATCGGAAATCACACCGTCCGGTATTCAATACTTGTCGCCAATCGACGATGCGGTGCTCGCTGAATCGTTGACTGAGGTCTATGTTATGACCGATAAGTATGACTATGATAATGACCCGCATGAAGTGCCTCCTCCAAAATCCCTTGACCTGTTGAACCTGCACCTCACGCCCCTCCAGTTTGAGGGGATGGGCGCTGTAGAGTTGATTTCGCCCCTTAACAACGCCTCCTTTTCGGGAGGGCTGGATGACATGAAGCGAGACCTTGATAGGGTTGCGGAGGAGGAGGCCAAGCATGCGAAGTTCAGGACGGAAGCGATGGTTGGGGCGACGATGGGGCTTTCAGTAGGGTTCATCAGTTGGGTGCTGCGCGCCGGGTCATTAATGGCCGGTTTTATGTCGATAACGCCTTTGTGGCGACAACTAGACCCCATGCCCATCCTTGGTTCCGGCGATAAAAAAGATCAGAAAAAGGACCAAGACGATGAAGCAAATGACGAAGGTCGCAACGTTGAAGAGATCTTTGCTGATGAGGAGTCCGACCGTTAAGGCGGAACAAAACCAATGAAAAGATTCTTTCTGTCGCCTTTGGTTCGAGTGAGTTTCAGCCTGACGCTGCTAACCGTTTCAATGCTGCTCATCGCCGATCTGCTTGGCTTAATACCAGATACGAGACACGCAGAGCTTCAGTCCAGAAAGTTTGTGGCTGAGTCTTTGGCGGTGCAGTTGTCGAATGAAATCACTCATAAACGATTGCAAAGTATTGATCAGATACTGCAATCGGTGGTTGAGCGGAACGACATTATTACCTCTGTGGCTGTGCGTAAAAGCAATAACGAACTGGTATCCGAGTTCGGTGGCCACGAGCAATACTGGACCTTACAGGCCGGTGACAAATCTACAGCGAAAGAGGTTCTGGTGCCACTGTTCAATGGTCAGTCCCGCTGGGGCAGTGTTGAGCTGACGTTCACCGGCTTGGCCGGAAATAGTGGCACATTCTCTCTTGGAAGTTCATTTCTTGGCATTCTCTTATTTATTTCTTTAGGCGGGTTTCTGGTTTATCTGTTGTTCTTAAAACGGGCGCTGCGCGAGTTAAACCCGGATGCCGTCATTCCTGAACGGGTAAGCAAGGCTCTGGACACGCTGTCTGAGGGGCTGCTGATCGTGGATCAAAAGGGGTTTGTTGTTTTTTCGAACCTGGCATTTGCAATGAAAATGGGACTAAAGCCTAAAGAGCTTCTAGGCAAGGATATTGGCGGGTTCGGGTGGGAAAAGCATGGTAAGGAAAATGCCAGTTTGCAGCAGCCTTGGCTTGATGTATTAGCCGGCCACGCGAAAACACGCAGTGCAACATTGAAGCTCAAAAATGGCTTGGGCGAGGTTCGCATTCTGACCGTTAATGCGTCACCCATTACAGCAACCGAGGGGAAAATTCGTGGGGTTCTGATCACCTTCGATGACATCACGGAAGTTGAAGCAAAGAATGAGGCGCTAAACCGCGCCTTGGATAAACTAAAAAGTAGCCAAAGCGAGATCTCGAAGCAGAATAAGGAATTGCATTGGTTGGCCTCGCGTGACCCGTTAACGGGTGTGTTGAACCGGCGTGCGCTAACGCAAAACATGGACCTGCTGTTCCAAGAAGCCCAAGCACAGGGCGGGGAACTCTGCTGCGTGATGGTCGATATTGACCACTTTAAATCCGTGAACGATCAGTATGGCCATGCGGTGGGGGATGAAACGATAAAGCTGGTTACCCAAATTCTTTCCGAGTGCTCCCGCTCTGGCGATCTGGTGGGGCGACTCGGTGGTGAAGAATTTGTGGTTGTATTACCGGACACCGACATTAAAGCGGCTGCGGTTATTGCCGAACGAATGCGCTTAGGTATTCACCGGGCAGAAAAGTCTCATATCCACAGCGAACTGCAAATTACGTCAAGTTTTGGAGTTTCGGCTTTAAAAGACGGAGCAGCGAGTGCCAGTGATCTGCTGGCGAGGGCGGATAAAGGCCTGTATGCAGCCAAAGAGAACGGGCGAAATCGCGTGATTTGCTGGTCTGGCACGATGGATGAAGGTCTGGCTGCTGAAGATGTGGCCGATGAGGCGTTGGCGTTACTCATCAATGAACAACCCTTGAAGGCTGAAGAGAAGACGGACACTCCTGGTCCGGTCGAAAAGCTCAATACCGAAAACGAGCGTTATCATTCGAGCAGTGCCTTACTTCTGGACCGTATTGAGCAAGGTATTAGCCGGACGCAGCGTGATGGGTCCCAAATTGCGGTGCTGTTAATGAGTGTTGAAACCCTGCAGCGTGTTGAGGATACGCTGGGCTTTGCCGCCAGAGAAAAACTGGCTAGGGAGATCGTGGGGCGTTTAAAGCAAACGCTACGACTCACCGATACCGTGGCTTTTTGTGAGCAGGATGGGCTGCTGTTTAGCGTGTCACGCATGGGCGATAACGGTGTTTCGATCGTACTCACGGATCTCGAGCAGCCGGAAATTGTTACGAATATTCTGCAGCGAATTTTTTCGTTATTTAAGGCTCCAATCGACGTTGAAAGTAATGAAATCTATTTAAACCTCAATGTTGGGGTTAGCTTGTACCCGCGCGATGGCGAGGATGCCGAAACGTTAATAAGAAACGCCGGTAGTGCTATGCGTGAGGGCGCAATAACGCGTGGTGACAACAGTTTTCACTTCTTTTCCGAAGAAATTAACCAGCGGGCGAGAAAGCAGATTGAGTTGGAAGCAGCACTGTACCGGGCCCTGGAGCGTGACGAATTTGTTGTCCACTACCAGCCCAAGATCAACTTGATCACTGGAGCCGTGAGTAGCCTGGAGGCGCTTGTGCGCTGGCAGCATCCACAATGGGGAATGGTACTGCCGAATGACTTTATTCCGCTTGCAGAACAAACGGGCTTGATTGAAAAGATTGACCGCTGGGTTATCCGTTCGGTGTGTCGGCAAATCAGTTTTTGGCAAGAGGCCGGTTATGGCACGATGCCTGTTGCCGTGAACCTTTCACCGTCCGAGTTCAGAAACCCGGATTTGGCTGATCACATCATAAAGGTGGTGGATGAGTTTGGGATACCCGCCAAGGCGCTTCAGATTGAAATAACAGAAACAGCCGTTATGGATTGCATGGACTCGGCAACGAGCATTTTGGAAAAACTCAGCTCGGCCGGTATGGATATTTATCTTGATGATTTTGGTACCGGCTACTCTTCACTGATCTATCTAAAGCGGTTCCCTATCAGCATCGTAAAAATAGATCGGTCATTCGTCGCCGGATTGATGGAAGATTCAAGCGATGCCGCAATCGTCAGTGCAACCATAGCCATGAGTCAGGCTCTGGGGCTGCGGGTAGTGGCAGAAGGTGTGGAAACAGAAGAACAGCTGCGTTTCTTGCAAGATCTTCAATGTGATGAAGTTCAGGGGTATTTAACCAGTCGCCCCTTGCCGAAAGAGCAGATGAATGAGTTGTTGGCGCATCCTGAAACTATCCGGCGTATGGTTTTGGGCGATCGCAGTCGTGGTAGCAAAGCAATGGAGGCGCAGGGGCTTGAAGACGGTTTGGGGATGATCGGCGTAGTGAATGAATTTCCCTTAAAACGGTGGAATTGAGCATTCAGGTTTTCGGTGACTGTAAGGGGACGCTACCGTTAACCTGTGGTTTCGTGGGGCAAAGCGTCTTGGGAAACTGTACAGTTACGCCCTGCGGCTTTACCCATGTACAGGACGTTATCCGCTCTTTTCATTAGAGAATCGTAGGATTTGTCGCTTGGTAAAAACGAAGCTACCCCCATAGTGGCGGTAGCCCTAAAGCTGACATCGTCGAGTTTGAACTCCGTTTGCTCAATGAGTTTGCGCATGCGTTCGGCCAGTGTCTCGGCATCTTTCAGGAGTGTGTTGGGAAGGATGATCGCGAACTCTTCTCCGCCAATACGGCACCCAACATCCAGCGGCCGCAGTTCTTGCTGAATCATTTTGGTGGTGCGTGTCAGCACTAAATCGCCCGCAGCATGGCCATATTGATCATTAATTTTTTTGAAGTGATCAAAATCGAACATGATGACGGAAGTGGGCAGCCCCCAGCGAACGTATCCCGAAAGCTGAGCATTCAGCTGGGTTTTGAAGTGTTTCCTGTTGTAGCAACCAGTCATTTCGTCGGTTAAAGACTCTAACGTCAGCCGCGCTTCCAACTCCCGCTGGTAGGTGACGTCCCTGACCAAGGCCATCGCAACTTTCGCACCGTCCAGAACGATGATGTTGATCATGATATCAACCGGAACTTCTTGCCCGTTGGAGCGAACGCCCGAAAATCGTTTCTCTTCGCCCATAGGCCGCAGAACCGGTTTTTTGAAGTAACCATTAACATGCTTGCGGTGGGCATTACGAAGTGGCATTGGAATGATCGTGCTTAGATCTGAACCTTTAAGCTCGTCAACGGCATATCCAAACATGCTGCCAGCGAGTGCATTAACCAGCATGATCTTATGGTTTTGGTCAACGATAACAACCGCGTCTGGCAACGACTCGATGAACGGCAATAGGTTGTCGGAGGTCGTGGTGAGCGGAGCGCTATTGTTGTTGGCTGTCATAGGCAGCTGTATTCCGGTTGCGGAACCTTAAAATATGTACTTAACAAGTATATATGTGGATTGTGTGAAATCCTATTCATTTCTTATCAGGCAGAGACTGAGCTCAGAATGATCTAATAACTTTCTGTTATGGGCGCGCACGCCCCGGGGAAAGAGGCCTGTAAGGCACTGGTCTATCGGGCATTTGCGTGGATGATTGTGCTAGATTTCATGGAAGCCGGAAGGTTTAACCGTATTTCAAAACCCTAATGTGGTAGCGCTCAACTAATGACCTCCTATTTTATTCAGGCATTTATTTATCTATTAGCTGCTGTGATTGCAGTGCCCTTGGCAAAACGTCTTGGGTTGGGCTCGGTTCTCGGCTACTTGGTGGCAGGGGTTGTGATAGGGCCTGTTCTGGGGCTCGTTGGCCAAGAAACTACAACGATTCAGCACTTTGCCGAGTTCGGTGTAGTGATGATGCTGTTCCTGATCGGGATGGAAATCGACCCGAAAGCGCTTTGGGCGATGAAGGTTCGGTTGCTGGGGCTTGGCGGTTTGCAGGTGGCTCTGACGGCTGCTGCGGGTATGGCTGTGGCGTGGTGGCTGGGCGTTGTCTGGCAGACTGCGCTGACTATTGGGCTGATTTTTGCGCTGTCGTCGACGGCGATTGTGCTGCAAACCCTGGATGAAAAGGGGTTGTCGAAGACCGAGGGTGGGCGAAATACATTTTCGGTCTTGTTGTTTCAGGACATAGCGGTTATTCCGATGCTGGCACTGATTCCACTGCTGGCGTTGCCCCAGCTCCGAGGTGGCGCAAGTTCATCATCCCATGCTGAATCGGGCCTCAGCCTGGTCGAGCATCTGCCAGGTTGGGGGCATGCATTGGTTGTTGTGGGGGCTGTTGCGGTTGTTATTGTCGGCGGTTATTACCTGAGCCGGCCCTTGTTTCGTTATGTGGTGCAGTCCGGATTGCGCGAGGTATTTACGGCAACAGCCCTGATGTTGGTGATTGGCATCGCCGCACTCATGAGTCTGGTGAACTTGTCGCCCGCCTTGGGTGCTTTTCTCGCTGGCGTTGTGTTGGCCAACAGTGAGTTTCGACACGAGCTGGAAGCTAACATTGAGCCTTTCAAGGGGTTGTTGCTGGGTTTGTTCTTTATCACCGTTGGCGCCGGCATCAACTTTGAGGTGTTGGCGGCGGAATGGGGTACGGTGCTATCGCTTGGGTTTGCGGTCATGGCAGGCAAAGCGTTAGTTCTATTGTTTCTTGCGCAGTTATTCGGGATTCGCAGCAGCAACGGCTGGTTGTTTACTCTGGGGTTGGCGCAAGCGGGTGAATTTGGTTTTGTTCTGCTCACCTATAGTGTGCAAAGCCATGTGATTCCGTTGGAAACATCTCAGATCCTGTCGCTGGTTGTTGCGCTTTCCATGTTCCTGACCCCTCTTTTGTTCATCGTGTACGACTACATCGTATTGCCACGTTACCGGCGAGCCAAAAGTGATGAGCGGGAAGCCGATGCGATTGATGAAGAAGCTCCGGTTATTGTTGCTGGAGTGGGGCGTTTTGGCCAAATCGTGTGCCGTTTGCTGCGGGCCAATAATGTCCCCATCGTAGTGCTTGATCACGAGCTAGAACAGATTGAAAACGTTCGTCAGATCAATATTAAGAGCTTCTTTGGGGATGCCAGTCGCCCCGATTTATTGGAAAAATCCGGCATCGCTAAAGCGCGCTTGCTGGTGGTAGCGATTGATGACCGTGAGCGCACGGTCACGATGGTGGAGCATGTGAAGAAGTTCTTTCCCGGTGTTTGGGTGTTGGCCCGGGCATTCGATCGCGGCCATGGCTACCAATTGCGGGCTGCTGGTGCAGATGATGTCGTTAGTGAAACTTATTATTCAGCGCTCGAACTTGGTAGCCATGCGCTCACCGCCATGGGCGTACACCCGCTACGGGCAAGACAGATGACGTGGACGTTCGTCGATAATGAGCGGGCCCATGAAGATGAGTTGTTCGAGGCCTGGAAGGAAATTGAAGAGGGTATTCATTTCAGTCCGCGGTATGGCGAGCTGTTCATGAAGCTGGAGGGTGCGTTGAATACTGCGATGGATCGAGAGTGGGAAGAGCCTAAGCCCGAAGATGTGCCAATTTGGACGCCACCTAATAATTAGTATGCCGTTGCGGAGACTTGTTCGGGGTTATAGGATAATCGCGCGAGTGGCGAACGGCTCGTAAAAACAAATAAAAACAACCACAACAAAGAGAACCCATAAGATGATTCAGGCTAGGCATTTACTTCTAGCGGTCGTGATCGGTGGAATGACCGGCTGTTTGAGTTCAGGCGGCGGCTCTGGAAAAGAAAGCTCTGACAGCTCGTCAAACGGAGTTGAAGCCCCCCCCAAAGTTGAAACGCCTCCAAAAAATGAAACTCCGCCAAAGGACGAAACGCCACCAGACGATGCCCCCCCGGAAACCGACGGTTACAGCGCGAAAATCACCCGCACCTCATACGGCATCCCACATATCGAAGCCGCGGATTTTGCGAGCATGGGCTATGGATACGGCTATGTGCAAGCTGAAGACAATCTGTGTCTGCTAGCCGAGGACACGCTGACGGTTAGAGGCTTGCGAGCCAGGTATCTCGGAGGGGACGGAAGTTACACAATACCGTCTAATGGCGCCGAGACGAGTAACGTTGATGCGGATTTCTTCTGGCGGTCGGTTATCTCTGAGGAAGCGCTCGAATCGCTTAAAAATGAAAGTGACCCTGAAGTACTTGAAGCCTCGCAGGGGTTTGTGGATGGGTACAACCGCTACCTCGAGGAAATTCGAGTAGGCGAACATCCGGGGCGCCACGATGATTGCCGCAGCACTGATTGGCTACTCCCGATTACCCTCGATGATATGTTCCGTCGGTACTTCCGGCTTGCAATCCTCGCAAGCTCGTCTGTGTTTGTTGAAGGTATTGCTAACGCACAACCTCCAGCTCCCGGTGCTCCCAGTGTGTCTGACCTGACTGAAGCCGATGTCGAAAAGATTATTGAAACTCATTCAGGGTCACTCCAATTCCCGATGTCCCGGGAACTTCCAATTGGCAGCAACATGTATGCGTTTTCTGAGGGCGCGACTCGTGATGGCGGTTCACTGCTATTTGGAAACCCGCATTTCCCTTGGGAGAAGACTGAGCGCTTATATCTCGCTCACCTAAAAGTCGGAGACAAGGCGGAAATCATGGGGGCCGCTTTGTACGGGTTGCCTGCAGTGCTGATCGGTTTCAACGAGCATTTCGCCTGGAGCCATACGGTTTCAACCGCCTACCGATTTACTTTTTATGAGCTAACGCTCAACCCGGCAGACTCCACTCAATACTTGCACGACGGTGAGTTTGTGGACATGACGTCGACAGACATCACTGTGGAGATTTTGCAGCCCGATGAATCAATCACAGAGGAAACCCGAACGCTTTACCACTCGCAATATGGGCCGATGTTGGAATATGAAGTATCTGGTGTTCCAGTACTATCGTGGACGCCATCGAAGGCCTACACCCTTCGGGACGCCAATGCGGAAAACAATCGGATGCTGAATCAGTTCTTCCGCTGGAATCAGGCGAGCAGTTTTGATGAGTTTGTGGACTTGCACGCTAGTGTTCTGGGTGTTCCATGGGTTAATACCATCGCAACAGGGCCGGGACAACCCGCCTACTATGGCGATCTTACTGTGGTTCCCCATGTAACCGACCAGCAGGCTCTGAATTGCTCTTCTTCCATCTCTCCGGCTTTCGCTCTGTTGGCGCCGGGATTGCCGGTTCTGGATGGCAGCCGACCGGACTGTGCCTGGGGCACCGACTCTGATGCGCCTGCTGAAGGGGTGTTTGGCCCTGAGAACTTGCCGAGTCTCGTTCGCGACGACTGGGTGCACAACTGTAACGACAGTTATTGGCTTACGAATCCCGAAGCGCCACTTACCGGGTATGCGAGCATCATCGGCGATGAAGAGACGGCTCGAACCCTGCGCACGCGATTGTGTATTAAGCAGGTTGAGGAACGTCTGGACGGTTCAGATGGAAGGGGTGGAACCACCGGTTTCGATATGAACAACCTTCAGGACATTGTGTTAAATAGCGCGGTCATGTCTGAGCGTTTAGCCCGGGAGACTGTGCTTTCATCGTACTGTAGCTCGGAAGCTGCTGCAGGCAGTGGCCTTCCGGATGAGACGAGGGTTGAAGCGTGTAAAGCGCTCAAAGAATGGGACGGGCGATACAATCTCGACTCCACTGGTGGGCATATATGGAGAGAGTTTTGGCGTCGGATTAACGTTTTGCCGGTTGATACAGGTTCGAAATGGGCCGTGCCCTTCCTTTCGACTGATCCAGTTAATACCCCCTATCAGTTCAACCCTGCGAATCCGGCATCAATGAAGGCATTCGAAGATGCAGTTAAGGCAATCGAAGGCTCAGGCGTGTCGTTTGATGCCAAGCTGAGGGATGTTCAGTACTCTGGTATCCATGAGGGCGACCGGATCCCTGTATTTGGGGGGGAGAGTTTTGAAGGTGCCTTTACTATTGCGGCTACCAAAGGTGTGGGACTGGCTGATGGCGAAGGATACCCGGTGACTTACGGAAATAGCTATATCCAAACGGTATCGTGGCGAGAGGACGGCACACCGTTGGCCGAGGGGTTTATTACCTATTCACAATCCACAGATCCGGCTTCGCCCTATTATCGGGACATGACTGAATCCTATTCTGAGAAACAATGGGTTCGGTTCCCATACACGGACGAAGATATTAGCGCTGATCCGGCCCAGAAGACGATGATGCTTCAAGCACCATTCACGACTGCTAAACCATAGTTAGAAAGCCCGGCCTGCTATATATGGCAAGCCGGGCTGACTAAGATCTTTGGGAGCGGCTGTAAACCGTTCCCAAAGTTCTATTCAGTCTATCGGTTCATATTGCTTGGAGCGATTATGAATATCCTAGGTTTTGGGGATGGGTTTTATAACGATCCCTGGTTCTGGCAGTTTCCCATGGCAACGCTAGAGATCAGCATGGCGGCGTTCTTAACGGTCGCTTTGCCGTGGACCATCGTGGCCTGGATCGACCCGATATCGCTGCGAAAATACGAAATGAGGTATTTGAAGGCGAAGAAGGAAGGGTTAACCGCTGCTGATATTGCGCAGCAAGAAAGAGGGCGGTGAGGGTTACCCACCGCTGACGGCTAAACATGAGTTATTACCGTCTTGTGCTTCGTACATCGACCATCATTTCTGTGGTCTTGTTGGGGTAAGTTTTCGCTTCATTGACACGATCCGCGTATCCGTCCATGGCTAGCGCTGAGTTTACCGACAGTGCGAGTAAAGCAGCTGCGAGAATCAGTGTGAACTTGTTCATGGTTGTTCCCCTTTTCATACTGGGTACTAGCAACGAAAGCTTTGTTGTTGCCGTTACCTTATAGACACGCAAACGGCCTGCTTGTTACACGGGAGTGTGCGTTGCCTCAAGAGGCTATGTCTGGAATAATTCACCTCATATATGGATATGCAGAAAAGTTTCGCCGCTTGGCGGGACAGACGTGGGTAGGCGTTTTTACTCTTAAAGACACTAAACGCCCGCGATCACATAAAAGGGCAGATCAGTGACAGGCTGATCTGCCTTTTTCTTTTCTGGGCGACAGTTGTTCCGGTGGCGCTTGAGTGCCGGGGAGTGCGCCCGTATTCGAACACTCAACAGGAGCTTGTTATGTCCGCTCAGCTTTACAGTATTTTTCGCCCACTTATCCAGCTGGGCCTGATTACGCAGATCGCCATCGGCATTGTTGCTGGTGTTATTCTCGCGATCTTTCTGCCAGAACTGGCCCAATCTTTCTCGTTATTAGGCCAGTTATTCATTAAAGCTTTAAAGGCGGTTGCACCGATTTTGGTGTTCGTGCTGGTGATGACGGCAATTTCGGGTCACCAAAAGGGCCAGCCCACGAACATTCGGGATGTGATCGTGCTCTACGGAGTAGGAACCTTGGTCGCAGCGCTGGTGGCTGTGGCGGCCAGCTTTGCGTTCCCAACGGAACTGGCACTGGATATCCCCGAAGTTAGTGGTAATCCCCCAGGCAGTATTGGAGAGATTCTGCACAATCTGGTGCTGAGTGCTGTCACCAACCCGGTCACTGCGCTGATGGATGCCAACTTTATAGCTATTCTTGCTTGGGCTATCGCCTTAGGTTTGATGCTGCGTCACTCCAGTGAGGCGACCCGGAGCGTGCTAACCGATATGTCCGAAGCGGTATCCGGCGTTGTTCGCATGATTATTCGTTTGGCGCCACTAGGCATTTTTGGCCTTGTGGCTAATACGCTTGCCACCGCTGGTATTGGTGCGTTGTTGGGCTTCGGTCAGCTGCTCTCGGTTATCGTTGGCTGCATGGTGTTTGTGGCGTTGGTGACCAACCCGCTTATTGTGTATCTGAAACTTCGCCAGAACCCATATCCGTTGGTTCTTGCTTGCTTGCGAGGCAGTGCTATTACAGCGTTCTTTACTCGTAGTTCTGCGGCCAACATTCCGGTGAACCTGGAACTCAGTGAGCGGCTTAAGCTGGATGCGGACACCTACACAATTTCCATTCCGCTGGGTGCGACCATCAATATGGCCGGTGCCGCGATCACCATTTCTGTCATCACTCTGGCTGTTGTGAATACTTTGGGTATCCCCGTAGATTTCCCGACTGCCTTGCTGCTTTGTGTGGTGTCTGCCTTGGCGGCTTGTGGTGTATCCGGTGTGGCGGGTGGTTCGTTGCTGCTAATTCCATTGGCGACCAGCCTGTTCGGCATTCCAACCGAAGTGGCCATGCAAGCTGTGGCGATTGGCTTTGTGATCAGCGTAGTGCAAGACTCCACTGAAACCGCGTTGAACTCGTCGACCGACGTACTCTTTACTGCGGCCGCTAGTCGTGCTGCTGAAGCAAAAGGCAAGTGATGGTGAACTCTCGGAACCTTGTCTTTATTGGTATGCCAGGGAGTGGCAAAAGTACCGTTGGGGTATTGGTGGCCAAGCGCCTTGGCTTGGGGTTTGTTGATACCGACTTGCTGATCCAGCAAGAGGCCGGGCGAACCTTGCAGGACATCGTGGATCAGGATGGCTACGTTGCCTTGCGTCATATCGAAGAGCAGGTCTTGCTAGGGCTCGATGTACAGGGGCAGGTCATCAGCACCGGCGGCAGTGCGGTCTACAGCGAGGCGGCGATGAAACACCTCAAAACCAATGGTACCGTGGTGTTTCTGGACATCCCCTTGGAGTGTGTCATTGAGCGTATTGGCGATTACAGTCTTCGGGGTATTTCCCGGCGCCCTGATCAATCGTTGTCGGATTTGTTTGATGAACGCTTTGCGCTGTACACACAGTACGCCGACCTGACGATTCGGGGTGAGGGTATGAATCAGGATCAGGTATGCGAGGCTGTCATCACAGGGCTCGGAGCCTGAAACGCGCACATGATCGGATTTCTCTAAGGAAGGTGGTATGCCGAGATTTTTGCACACAGCGGACTGGCAAATGGGGCGTTCCTACAGTCGGTTTGAGATCGAAGACGGCGCAGCGCTGGTAGAAGCCCGCTTTGCGGGGATTGAAAGGCTTGCGCAGCTGGCCAATGAGCATCAGTGCGATGCGATTTTGGTGGCCGGAGATGTATTCGATGCGCAAACGGTGTCGGATCGAACCATCCGCCGTGTGTTTAACGCCACCAAAGGTTTTGCCGGTCCTTGGGTGATGCTCCCGGGTAATCACGACGCTGCACTGGCAGAAAGTGTGTGGACCCGGGCGCAGCGTTTGGGGGCAGTGCCTGCCAATGTGCATCTGGCACTGGAACCCGGTGTTGTTTCCTTGGAATCTCAAGGGCTGGCGGTGCTTTGCGCGCCCCTAACGCAACGCCACACCTACGGCGACCTTACTGAACCCTTCTCTCATTACGAAACCCCGAACGACTTGCTGCGGATTGGTTTGGCCCACGGCAGCGTTCAAGGGCTTTTATCCGATGATATTGACGCCACCAACCCAATAGCCCCTGACCGCGCAGAAAACAGCCGCCTGGATTACCTTGCCTTGGGCGACTGGCACGGAACCAAACAGGTTAATGAACGCACTTGGTACAGCGGAACGCACGAAGCAGAGCGGTTCCGAAATAACGATGCCGGTAACGCACTGATTGTGGAGATCGCTGGCCCCGGTGCAACGCCGGCGGTGAGTCAGGTGGCAACCGGCCGGTACCAGTGGCACCAGTGGCGAGAGACTCTGGCCGTCGAGTTTGATTTGGAGCAGCTTCTGAGTCGGCTCGAAGCTTTGCCCGATGCCTCAGTGGTTGATCTTCGTCTTGAAGGGTCAATTACTCTGGCTGGCGAGGATAAGCTTTTGGAAGCTTTGTCTGTCGCAGAAGCTCGCTTTCGCAGCATTCAGTGCGACCGAAGTGGTCTACAGCTTGAGCCTACGGAAGATGACATCGCAGCCTTGCACGCCGATGGTTATGTCGGTGAGGTGATTGAGGATCTTCGACATCAGCAGCAAGAACAGCAAAGCGAAGAAGCGCGGGATGCCTTAGCCATTCTGGCAGGCTTGCTGAAAGGACGTGATCAGGAGGTAGGCCAATGAAACTCCAGAGCATGCGCATTGAGCAGCTGCGGCAATTTCGGAACCCCTTTGTTCTTGATAACCTGCAACCCGGTTTGAACCTGATACACGGCCCGAACGAATCGGGCAAAAGTACGCTGGTCAGAGCGATTCGTGCAGCCTTTTTTGAACGTTATCGCTCAACAGCGGTGGATGATCTGCGCCCCTGGGGCGACTCTGCCGCAGCCCCCACTGTTGCTTTGGAGTTCGAGCATCAATGCGAACTTTGGCGACTGACGAAAAGCTTCCTGCAACGCAAACGCTGCGACCTCACCATAGGTTCCCGCAGTTTTAGTGAAGACGATGCGGAAGAAAAATTGGCGGAGTTACTGGGGTACCAGTACCCGAAGCGAGGCGCGAGTAAGGCCGAGCATTGGGGCATTCCCGGCTTGCTCTGGGTGGAGCAGGGTACAGGACAAGATCTGGAGCAATCGGTAGAGCACGCTGGCGATCATCTGAAATCGGCCCTGAATTCATTGGTTGGCGAGGTGGCCAGTTCCGGCGGGGATGAGGTAATTGAAGTGGTTCGGGCCCAGCGTAATCTACTTCTGACCGGAACCGGGAAGCCACGGGGTGATTACCTGCAACTGGATAAGGATCGCTTGGCTCTCGAGCAGGATATTGGTGAGCTTAAAGAGCGTATTCTCAAATATCAGGAACAGGTAGATCGCTTAGGAAAACTGAAGCGGGATTATGAGCGCGCGGAAGCAGAGCGCCCGTGGGAAGAAACGCAACGACTGCTGGAAGAAACTCAAGCGCGTTACCAGCAAGTTCACCAGTTGGAACAGGCGCAAGCTCAGGAGAAAGCAACCCTTGACCAATTGCAGCAGAGCCGACGGTTGCTCGAGCAGAACAGGGCGTATCAGGAAAACCTGAGCCGGCAGTTGGCAGCTCGGAAAGCTGATTTGGATAAGGCTGAAGCAGATTATCAACGGCTCGAAGCTCAGGCCCCGGCCTCTGCCGCTCGATTGCAGGAAGTGAAGGCGGCTTATCAAACGGCTGAGAAGCAAGTGAAGCTTGCCCGTTTGCTGGAAGTTCGGGAGCGGTTGGAGCAAGACGTAAGGCGGTTGGAGCAGCGAGTTCAGCAGCTGGCTCAAAACCTGACCAAGGCACGTGAATATCAGCAGCAAGTCGAACAAGCGCGTCAGCAGGCCCGGGAAAACCGAATTGATGCAGCTGACGTGAAGCGCCTGAAGGCTGCAGAACATCAGTTGAACGAAGAAACCATTCGTTCAAGCGCCATTGCTACGCGGTTACGCTGGACGTTGGAGCCAGGTGGCTCGGTCACTTTGAATGGTGATTCCTTGCAAGGGCAGGGTGAACAACAGCTTCTGGATGAATCCAGTGTAGTGATTCCGGGTGTGGGTACTCTGGCAATTACCCCCGGCGGGGAAGCGCTGGCCAGCACCCGCAGAAAGCTCAGTACACTTCAGCAAACGGTTGAAGAGCTAAGAGCAACGCTGGGTGTGGAGTCGGTGGCACTGGCGGAGGATCGCCTGTCGGCTTTTGAAAAGGCCGAAAGGGCGCAGCAGCACGCTGAAGAGTTGCTAAAGTCTGTCGCACCGGCGGGTGTTGATCCGTTGATCGCCGAACAGCGTGAGGCCGAAAGCGAACTGGACAGGGCGAACCAACAGTTGGCGGTTACGCCTGTCCCGGATGCGTCGTTAGGTGTGCCGAGTCTGTCGGAATCCGAGGCAGCCTTTGAACGAACGGCGGTGGCTTTGGAATCAGCGGAAGCCGAGGAGCAGAAGCATCGAACGGAGTTGTTGTCCCGCAAGCAGGCAAGAGACACGGCGAAAGCGGAATGGCAGCGGTTGGCCGATGAGGAACAAAGCCCCGAGCGCCAACAGCAGCTGAAGAAAATTGCTGAGGATCTGACGATTATCGAGAAGCAGGCCTCAGCACTGGAGGCGAGTCTGGAGCGCCGTTCCCAGGAAATTCGCGAAGCACGTCCGGACCTGTTGAAGCAGGATATTGAGCGGTACCAGAACACCATCAATAACCTTCGCCAAACGCACGAGGCCCGTGGTCGAGAGCTTCGGGATATCAAAGTCCGGTTGGAAGCCTGGGGGGCCGAAGGGCTGGAAGAGCAGCTTAATGAACAAGAAGCGGAGCTTGAGCGGTGCAATCGCCGTTATCAGGAGCTGCACCGGCGCGCGAAAGCGTTGGATCTGCTCCTGACATTGCTGACAGAAAAACGTCACGCATTGACCCGGCGATTACAGGCGCCGCTTCAGAAGCACCTCGATCACTATCTGTCGGTGCTGTTCCCCCAAGCCTCCCTTGAGGTGGATGAGCAGCTTCGCCCCGGAACTTTCACGCGTGGAACCGAGCTGGGGCAGGTCACTGAGTTGAGCTTTGGCGCGCGGGAACAGATGGGATTGATCAGCCGCTTGGCCTATGCCGATCTGCTGCGTGAAGCGGAGCGCCCTACGCTGGTTATCTTGGATGACACGCTGGTTCATAGCGATGAAGAACGCCTGGAAGCCATGAAGCGCATTCTGTTCGATGCCGCAAGCCGGCATCAGATACTGCTGTTCACTTGCCACCCTGAAAAATGGCAGGACCTTGGCGTGCCGCCGGTGGATATTCAGGCGCTGAAGGCATAATACACTGGCGCAGCCTTCTTGCTGTGCCGGTACTTTTGAATGCCCACCCCTCCTATTTGATCAAGACTTTACAGCCTGACGCCTGCTACTCTTAGTCATTGTGCAGCGCGGCCTGCTGTCAGTTCACTCTCAGCTAGCAAGGAGTATCAGATGACACTTCCGGTAATGATTAATGGGGAATGGTTTGAAGGATTGGGTGCGCAGTTTTCATCGCTGAACCCGGCTACTGGAGAGTTGTTTTGGCGGGGGCAAGCCGCGGATGAGGGCCAGGTCAGTCAGGCCGTACAGGCCGCTCGGGCTGCCAGTGCTCGTTGGGCTGAAATTGGTTTTGAGCAGCGAGTAAGCGTGGCTCGAAAGTTTGCCGAGTTGCTGGGTGAGCAGAAGGAAGCATTCGCCACCTGCATCGCCACCGAAACCGGAAAACCACTCTGGGAAGCCCGGACTGAAGTGGGCGCGATGATTGGCAAAATCGAGATTTCCGTAAAGGCCTATAACGAGCGCACTGGCCAGCGTAGCAATGACGTCGCTGGCGCTCGGGCGGTGTTGCGACACAAGCCCCACGGGGTGGTGGCGGTGTTTGGGCCCTATAACTTCCCCGGTCACCTCCCGAATGGTCACATAGTGCCCGCGCTGATCGCGGGGAATACGGTGGTGTTCAAGCCGAGTGAACTAACCCCCGCCGTTGCTGGGAAAATGGTGGAGTTGTGGTTGGAAGCGGGGTTGCCTGCCGGGGTGTTAAACCTCGTGCAAGGTGCGAAGGATACTGGCATTGCGTTAGCCAACCACCGTGATATTGATGGTTTGTTTTTCACTGGCAGTTCCGCCACTGGAGAGATACTGCACAAGCAATTTGCCGGCAACCCCGGGAAGATTCTTGCGCTGGAAATGGGGGGCAACAATCCGCTTATTGTGGATGAGCCGGCCGATGTTCAGGCCGCAGTCTATGAAACCATTCAGTCTGCTTACATTACTTCTGGGCAGCGCTGCACTTGTGCGAGGCGCCTGCTTGTACCGGAAGGTGCTTGGGGTGATGGCTTTTTGGATGCACTGACTAAAGCAGTGGAAGCGATCCAAGTAGGCGGGGCCTTTGATGACCCTGCTCCATTCATGGGAAGCGTGATTTCTGAGGCGGCTGCGGAGGGTGTTTTGGCCGCTCAGGAGCAGTTACTGAAACGTGGAGCCTTGGCCTTGGTTCAAGGTCGAAAGCTTCAAGCTGGAACCGGTTTGCTGTCTCCAGCGCTCATTGATGTAACCCCGGTCGCAGACATTGAAGACGAAGAAGTCTTCGGGCCGTTGCTGCAAGTCATCCGTTACGGTGATTTCGATGAGGCTATACAGAGAGCAAACGACACCCGTTTCGGGTTGTCGGCTGGCTTGTTCAGCGACAGCGAAGAGCGCTTTGAGTATTTCTATCAGCGAATCCGTGCCGGCATTGTGAACTGGAATAAGCAGCTCACCGGTGCTTCAAGTGCGGCTCCTTTTGGTGGTGTGGGTGCAAGCGGTAATCATCGGGCAAGTGCCTGGTATGCAGCAGACTATTGCTCTTATCCGGTGGCGGGCATGGAGACTGAAAGCCTGTCGATGCCGGAAACGCTCTCCCCGGGTTTGAAGCTGAACTGAGTGGAGGTGGTTTCTGGTTTATGTAACCAGATCGATAGAAAGTTGACGAATTAACAACAAAAAGACCGACGTTTCTCTGTATTAGCTGTTCCTTCGATTTTATAGAATTTTACGAAATCGACGGAAAGCTGGTGCAAAATGATAGAGAAACGCGTCATTAAAGTGTCAAGGGCATGGATTGCCGCGTTTGCTTTGGGATTGTTGTTAACGGGTTGTGGTGGCGGTGGCTCAGGTGAGTCCGATAAATCAGCCTCAGCGGCCAATAGCGGATCGGCCACCGAAACGGGTAAAGGCTCGTCTTCGAGCTCGGCTGAATCGGCAGATGCAGAGACGGAAACAGGGTCAGAGCCAGATTCTGCAGAAGTGTCAGTGTCGGGCTCGGCGGTGTTGAGCTGGTCGGCACCGTCTACCCGGGTGAATGGCGAAGGTATTGCCATGGGGGAGCTGGATAAATACGTGATCCGCTATGGCCAGAGCGTTGACGATCTCCGTGAAGAGATTGTGCTGGAGGAGGCTGAGTCCTACCCGGAGATGTCCCACACCGTAGAGAATCTTGATGCCGGTACTTGGTACTTCACTATTCAGGTGCAGGATCAGCAAGGACTCATCAGTGAGCCTTCAGAGCCAGTGAGTAAAACCATACAGTCTTGATGCCAGTGCCGGCCCGTTACCCCATCGGGTCTGCGATCGGCAGCTTAAGGGTGAAGGTGGTGCCTTCCCCCGGCATTGAGTCCACGAAAATCTCCCCTTTATGTTTTTCCACGACGGTTTTCACAAAGGCTAAGCCCAGCCCTGTGCCGTGATTTCCCGCTAGTTCGGAATTGCGCGGACGATGGTAACGGTCGAACAAATAGGGCAGCTCGTTTTCGTCGATCCCCGTGCCTTCATCCGCAATGGCAAGCCCCGCTATGTGTCCGGCTTGGTATACCTGGATGTTAATCGTGGTGTGCGGCGGGCTGTACTGAATGGCGTTGGTGAGCAGGTTAATGACGGCTCGCTCCAACAATTCCGCATTCCCCTTCAGCCAAAGGTCTTCGGTGTCGTTCAGCTGCAGCCGAATGCTTTTCTCCTGTGCTTGCTCGCACACGCTGTCCCGCGCATTTTCGACAATAGCCAGTAGTTCGCACTCATAGAACCGGGTTTCGGACAGTTGTTCTGCTCGTGCCAGGTTCACGAACTCTTCCGCCAGTGAATAGCTGCGCCTTGCCAGCTTGCCCAGTTGTTCGATCTGGTACTCGTTGATGTTCGACGGGTCTCGTTTTAGCTGTTCAATCAGCGCTAATTGAGACACCAGCGGTGAGCGCACATCGTGGGAGATAAAGTCGATGACTTGTCGGTGCTGGCGTTGCTGCTCTCGAAGTTCAGAAATGTCCGAGAGGTTGGCAATAATGCCCGATTGCCCGTCTCCGGGTAGGGTTACTGGCGCCAGGTGAAGGATGAAGTCTCTGCCGTGTACTTTTAAGTTCACTGTGCGGCTTTCGCTCAGCGTCAGTGTTTCCGACACGATCTCGTGCCAAGGCGGGTTGTCTCGTGGGTCATGGCCCTGCAACAGTTTGGTCAAAGGCATGCCGCTGAGGCTCGGCATCGGTTCGCGAAACCAGTCTTCAATGTGGCGGTTGGCAAACCGAACAACGGCCAGTTCGTCGGTCACGATGATGCCGTCGGGCATGTGTTCGAAGCTGTGTTGAATGAAAGATTGCATCTGGCTGAGTCGTTTGTTCGCCAGCTGCACTTTCTCCAGGCGAGGTGAGAACGCCTGAACTGAATAATGGCTAAGGCCGGCGGCTGTGTCGGGCTCTAGTACAAGGCGACGCAAATATTGTTGAGTGACTTCTCTGCTCAGGTCATTGTTCAGAGTCAGTCCTAGCACATAGGTCGAGCTACCCCGTTCGAGCTTTATCCAACTTTGATTCAGTTGATGCACCCATCGTCCTGCTTCGGGCAGATAGGGTGATTGCGCCACTGTCATTCCGTGAATTTGTAAGAGTTCTCCGTTTTCGGAGAGCAACCAACCTTCCGGTTCCAGGAGGGCTTGAAAATGTTCCAACAATTGAGCGGGTTGTCGTTTTGCCGGTTGTGGCAGTGACAGGCTCGGTGTGCTGGCCATATCGTCCAGTTGTTGGTTAAGAAAGCGGTTGGTCATGGCGAGCCTGAAACCGACAGCAACCGGTATCGCAAATAATGACAGCATCAACGTGTTAATAACGGGCAGCTGAATGCGCAGGTGAAAAATTAATAGTAGGTAGCCGGCAACGACCATACTAAACATTGCAATACAGGCGAGCAGAGTATAGCTGGGCGTGAGTCGCGGTAGCAGCACGGCCAGAATGATCAGCACCAGAATGCTCAGGGAGAGGCTGGCCCATTCGGGCGCCTCTGAAATGAGCAGGTCTTGTTGGTGCGCTGAGAAGACGTTGGCATGAAACTCCACGCCGGGCATTGGTAGTCCAAACCCAGAAAAGGGCGTTGGGAGTATGTCTCCGAAGCCGGCGGCGGTTACGCCGACGAATACTGTTTTGCCTGCAAATAAGTCATCAGAATAGGTGCCCTCGAGGACGGCTGCATAAGACGTACTGGGTATTGTTCCGGCAGCGCCTGCAAGAGGCACTTTGCGGTAGTCAGCACGAACGTTCAGGTATGCCGGCATGTCTGGTGCGGGCAGAGGTTGGTGGTGGCTTTGTTGTGCTAAAGCCAGGGTTGGCCACAAGCGGTTGGCCATGCCATTTCGCAAATAGATGCCGCGGGCAACGCTGTCGTTGTCCAGTTCAACATGAACATGGCCAAGCGTGCTCGCAGCAGCGGCTAATTGAGGGGTCGGTAACTGTTCCTGAATGAGCTGGTGCGGAGGTCTGGCAGATAAGAAAATGGGGAGAACGACTTGGCCATGTCGGTTCATGGCGGCTGCTAGCACGGTATCGTCAGCGTGTGGTTCAGGAAACAGTAAATCAAACACAACGGTTTCTGCACCGGCTTCATACAGCTGATCAATCAACTGAGCGTGCAGCTTTCGAGGCCATGGCCAGCGGCCGAGCTGGCTGAGACTGTATTCGTCGATGGCAATCACTGCGACCTGGTCGCTAGTTGGGGCTGGCCAAGTGGTGATTGTTTTGTCGTATAGCCAATGCTCTATTCGGTCGGGCAGCCCGCTGGCTTGAAAAAGAAAAAAGCTGACGAAAAGCAGAAGGCCTAAAGCCCACGGCGCGTTTTTTATGGTAAGCCAATCCTTGGTCATGGGCCTTATGCTATTGGTGATTCAGGAGAGTTTCAGTCGAGATACAGTTCGCGTCCGGGGCCCCATCGGCTGGCTACCGGGCCTTCCGCAAGCGCTTTTACGCGCACAAAATACCGTCTTCCGGGAATCAGCCGCAAGGAGGCTGTGGTGTCGGGCACATCAGCTTCTTTAATGATGTTCTGGAAACTTGGTTCTTCAGATAGCTGCAGTCGATAGTTTTTGGCGGTACCTGCCCGCTCCCAGAAAACCCGAACCTGACTGTCTAGGTAATTGATGTTAATGATCCGCACAGGCGGTAGAGTGCCGTTGACGGTAAGTTCGCGAGCTTCAGAGGCCGCGAAAGACGTGCCTCCGGCTTCCGTGGTTACTCGCCAGAAATAGGTGCCGGGGCTCAGGGCCCGGGAGGGCAATGCACGGTTTTCCGGGGCCCATTCACTGGTGCTGATCAGGTCTTTAAAGCTTTCGTCTCTAGCGATTTCCACTCTCGCTAATTCGTTTGTGCCATTCAGCTGCCAACGAAATTCCGGCATGTCATCGTCGACGCTGCTCCCTTGTTCTGGAGCGATTAGCACGGGCGTTTGAGCAAGCAATTCAATCTCGATTGGGATAACCGCGGGCAGCCCTGCGATGCCGCGCTGGTCCAGAGCCGCAACATGGACCTCGTATTTCCCATTGTCGAGTTGGTTAATAGGGAACTGACTACCGGTAACGTTTCGGCTTTGAACCCAGCCACCGGAGGTGGTTTCGAAAATATCGATTCTGTGGGCTTGCGCTGCGTTTGGCTGCCAGGACAATTCGGTCGGGAGCTGACTAACCACAGGCTCAAAGTAATGAAGTGAGGGGGCTGGGGGCAGCTGCCTGATGTTAAGTCTACCCGCACCGGTCGTCGTTACGCTGGCCCCGTATCCGGCGGGGATTCGCTGAGCCTTGCCGGGACGGCCGAAATCCACTGCACCGGTTTTCACCTGAATGCTGCTGCCGCCCACGCCGGACTGCATGGAGAAGGTGGTGCCCCGCACTGCGGCTACAGCTGAAGGCGTGGATATCTCAAAGCGGGACCCGTTTCCCTGAAGGGGCTTCACGCGGGAGTGCACTTCGCCTTTTTGTAACCGGAGGCGAGTGTCGACCATGCCGGTTTTGCCGTACTGAGTCAGACGGTTGAACATCAGTCGTGTGTTTGGGGAAACGCGTATTTCTGAGCCGTCGGCCAGTGTTAGGGTGGCGGAGCCTGCGCCTGAAAGAAGTTCATCTCCCACTCGCACCAAAGACTGCTCGGTCAGGGCGGTCTTGCGTCCGTTAGAGCCAGAAATATGCTGAACGTTGCCACTGACGGTCGATACTTTGGCTGGCTCGGGTTGGCGTTTTAACCAATCGACCGGTATGCGCAGGGTATCGCCGG
The DNA here is from genome assembly GCF_048285575.1 of Marinobacter sp. SBS5. NCBI lineage: Bacteria > Pseudomonadati > Pseudomonadota > Gammaproteobacteria > Pseudomonadales > Marinobacteraceae > Marinobacter > Marinobacter sp. SBS5. Next base: position 1,153,172 of record NZ_JBLWAZ010000001.1, read on the forward strand.
CTTTGAGTGTGGCGTTGCTGGGCAGGCCATTGTGCGCCAATAGGCGATGACCATCGGCTGCATTTTGCAGCAAGGAACTTGAAAGGCTGGCCAGAGAGTCGTTATTCGAAAGTGTATAGACCCATTCCGGAGCGGTTTCAGAGGGCTGAGAAAGCGCCGGCGCAGAGCCTTGCGTCACAGACAATTCTGCGAACGTAAGGCCCGGTATGAGAGCGATGATTAGCGCGAATACTGGCGCTAAAATCTTATGAAAAGCGGCGTAAATCGGCTCAGGCATGGGGCGTTTGGTCGCTCACGGGTGTATTTGCCTCGGTCGGCTGGACTGCTTCCAACCGATACCCACGCTGATAGATGGTTTTGATCCGAAACCCGTTTTCCGGGTTGAGTCCCAATCTGCGGCGAAGTCGGCTCACGTGAGTGTCGACCGTCCGAGTGTTGATGTCTCTCGCCACTCCCCATACTCGTTCGAGCAGGACGTCCCGAGTGAGCAGGCGGCCCTGATTTTGAAACAGGAACAGCGTCAGGTCGAAGTCCTTGTCGGTCAGCGTTAGAGGTTCGCCGTGCAAGTGTATGCTGCGTTGGTTCAGGTTGACTTCGAAGGGGCCAAAATTCAGCAGTTCTTTGTCGCTTTCCGGGCTGCTCCGGCGTGCTAATGCATTCAGTCGGGCGATCAGTTCTGCGGCACGCGCCGGTTTTGCCAAGAAGTCATCCGCACCAGCATCCAGCGCGCACACAATATCGCTCTCGCTATCGTGCTGGGTCAGGAAAATCGCCGGAATGACCCAGTCGAGATGGGTGCGCACGTTTTTCAATACATCGATACCTGTCATGTCCGGTATCTGCCAATCCAGAATGATCAGGTCGTAACTGCGATGCAGTACGGCACTAAGAAACGATTGGCCAGTGGCAAAGCTGTCACATTCGTGTCCTTTATCGGACAGGATCGCTTGAATGTTTTGCGCTTGTTCAAATTCATCTTCAAGCAGAGCAATGCGCATTGAGCTAGGCCTCTATGGTGATGCTTGGTGCGGAGAACGGTGTGCGGAGTGACAAATACGATGCACTCTGCAGCCGTGCCGATTATCCCAGAAAATGAACGGTGTTTCAGTGACGATATGTACTATTCCGTAACCCTAATGCGGGCTTTCCGTTGTCGTCATTCACTGTTTGTCGGCACGTAGGGAAATTACTGCAGCCCCAGAACCAGCCTTTTTTGCTTTGGCGACGAACCAGTGGTGAAAAACAGTGTGGGCAGGGTACCGGTTTTTGGCCGGTTCCATCCTGGGGTTGGCTGTCTTCCAGGGGGCGTGTGCCGGTGCATTTCGGATAGCGGGTGCAGGCGTAGAATGCGCCAAACTTACCCTCTCTCTGCACCATGGGGGTTCGGCACTTGGGGCAATGGATGCTGGTTTCGTTGGCGCACGCAGTTTGGGGTGCTTCCAGCCGATTGATGAAGCCCCGTATTTCGTCTTTCAGGGTTTCAAGAAAGGCTTTGGGGTCGTCTTCGCCCCGGCGAATACCCTCCAGCGTCGCCTCCCATACTGCCGTTCGGTCGGGTGTGCGTGCCGAATCGGGTAGTGCGGCGATCAGCGCCTTGCCTTTGTCTGTGGCACGAATAAAGCGTTTTTCCCGCACTAGGTAATCGCGTTTGAACAACGTATCAATGATCGCGGCGCGAGTGGCTTCTGTGCCGAGGCCGTCGGTTTCTCGAAGGGTTTTGCGCAGCTCTGCATCCGCCACAAAGCGGGCGATGTTGGTCATTGCTGAAAGCAGCGTCGCGTCCGTAAAGTGCTGCGGCGGCTGAGTCTTGCGTTCCTTCACTTCTGCCTGATTGCAGATGGTCGGTTCGTTCTGCTCTAGCCGTGGCAGCGGGGGCTTCTGGGGGTCGCTGTTTTTGTCTTTTAGCTTCAGTTCCAGTGCTTTCCAGCCAGGGCTGAGGAGCGCGGTTTCCGTAGCCCGGAACTTGTGCTCTTGAACTTGAACGGTGAGCCTGCCTTCCCGGTGCACCGCGTCCTGACAGAACTGCATTAAGTAGTAGCGGCTGACCAGACCATAGATTTTCTGTTCTGCAGCCGTGAGTTTGCCGTTGGCCGAGGGCCGAACTGTGGGAATGATCGCGTGGTGAGCATCGACCTTTTTATCGTTCCAGGCGGCAGATCTGCGGTTGCTGTCGAGTTGTTCCGTATGGGGGGCCAGATCGGGCGCTGCTCGGCTGATGGCACGGATCACTTGCTCGCGCTGACTGAAATGCTCTTCCGGTAAGTAACGGGAATCGGAACGCGGGTAAGTGATGAGCTGGTGGCGCTCATAGAGATTTTGGGCGGTATCCAACACCTCTTTGGCACCCATGCGGAACAGTCGGCCGGCTTCAATTTGCAGAGCCGAGAGCGACAGCGGCAGGGGTGGCGACTCGGGGCGGTCCCGAAAGCGGGATTCAACAATTCGACCGGGCCGACCGTTTACTGCGCTGACGATCTCATTCGCGATGTCGCGGTTGAGTAAGCGGCCTTCTTCATCCAAGTGATCTTGGAATTGGTCATCCGAGAGCCAGCGGGCCGTAAAGGGGCGCGGGTCTGACTCCTCCTCGGAAGCCTGAAACACCCCTTCAATGCGGAACCAGGGTTTTGGCTCGAAGTGTTCGATGGCATTGTCCCGTTCGACCACCAAACCTAGAACCGGTGTTTGCACACGGCCAACGGAATAGACACCTTGCTCACCTTGTTGTTGGTACGTGAGCGTATAAAACCGAGTGAGGTTGATACCGTAAAGCCAGTCGGCTCTCTGCCGGGCAAGGGCTGAATGGGACAGCCGACGGAACTCCCGGTTTTCTTTCGGGTTGGCGATGGCACGAGCAACGGCGTTCGGAGTGAGGTCGTTAATCAGAATTCGCTTCACCGGTGCTTGCGAGCCGACAAACCGAATGACCTCATCCACCAGCAACTGACCTTCGCGGTCCGGGTCGCCGGCGTGGGTGATCAGTTTGGCTTTTCGAATGAGCGATTCTAGAACCTTGAACTGTTGTTTAACGCTGTCTTTCGGGATCAACTGCCATTGATCCGGAAACATCGGCAAATCTTCCAGGCGCCAACGCTTCCATGCCGGGTTGTAGCTGGCGGGTTCCGCAGGTTCTAGTAAGTGACCAATGCACCAACTGACCGTCACGGCATTATGGCCATCACCGCAGCGAATCCAGCCCTGGCCTTTTTGGTAGGGGCCGGGCAAGGTGGCGGCAATGGCACGTGCCAAACTGGGTTTTTCAGCTATATACAGGTGCATGGTGTTTCAATTCTATAAAGGGCACCGGAATGTGGCGCTTTCGCTCCGTGGTGTCAAGGCTCTGAGCTACCACGCTTTGTGTAGTAGACTGGGGCTATATAGATTGGAGGGTAAGTGACTATGCAAGTTCAGAATACCATTGAAGCCAAGCTTGCTAACGCATTTGACGCGCGGCACCTGATGGTGGAAAACGAGAGCCATATGCATTCGGTGCCGCCGAATTCCGAAACGCATTTTAAGGTAACCCTGGTTTCCGGCGCGTTTAACGGGGTTATGAAAGTGAAGCGTCACCAGTTGATTTATAAAGTGCTGGCCGAAGAGCTTGCCGGGCCGGTACATGCCTTGGCGTTGCACTTGTATACGCCAGAGGAATGGGCGAAAACCGGGCAGGCAACCCCCGATTCGCCAAATTGCATGGGCGGTTCCAAGGGCGACGCCTCAATGGCCGCTAAGTTGAAACAGGGAGTTAATTCATGAGCCAGTTTTTTCAAATTCATCCTGAAAACCCACAAAAACGTTTGATCAAGCAGGCAGTGGATATTATCCGTAGCGGTGGGGTGATTGCGTATCCGACCGACTCCGGCTATGCGCTAGGGTGCCACTTGGGTGACAAACAAGCCGCCGACAGAATCAAGCGGATTCGCCGGCTGGACGATAAGCACAACTTCACCTTGGTGTGTCGTGACCTCTCTGACATCGGCGTGTACGCCAAAGTCGATAACACCCAATATCGACTGTTGAAAACCTTCACCCCTGGTGCTTATACCTTCATTTTGGATGCCACCAGTGAAGTGCCTCGCCGCTTGTTGCACCCAAAACGTCGCACAATCGGTGTTCGGGTACCGGACAACGCCATTGTCAGAGAACTGTTGGGCGAACTAGGTGAGCCTATCATGAGCAGCACCCTGATGTTGCCGGATGAAACCGAACCCATGACCGACCCCGAGGACATCCGTGACGCCTTGGAAAAAGAACTGGACTTGATCATCGACGGCGGGTTCTGCGGCATGGAAGCGACAACAGTCGTTAACTTTACTGGAGATGCACCGGAGGTTACTCGGGTCGGTAAAGGTGATCCGGCGCCTTTCCAGGCTTAAATGCATTCAGGTGAGTGAGGTAACCGGGCCTGATCAGGCCCGGGCGTTCAAGTTGAATGCGTAGCGTTGCGAGTCGCTCACGGCCATTGGCTGATTTGCATTGGTATTGCGGCGTAGGCTGTCATAGCGGTGAAGCACATCCTGCAAGCCATTGAATTGCTGGTTTTCACTTACTAATGCGCTTAACAAGGAATTTCGGACGCCATAGGCCTGGTTCAGTTTTAAGGCGTTATCCATAAAGTGCAGCGTCGGCTCGCTGACACTCAGGCGACTAAATGCATCTGCAAAGTCGCGATTGTTGTTCAAGTCTTGTTCTATTTTTCCCCGAATCTCATCAGGTACTTTGCCTTCAACAACGGTCTTTCCGTCCTCGCCTTTGCTGACATTCACTGCCGTAGCAGGGTGCAAATTGTACTCGGCAAGTTTGTGCCGCAGCGTGTCTCTAATATAGGAAAGGTCCTGCGCCACCGTTTGCTTATATTGATGCAACGGAATTTTTTGAACCTTCACGTCGGCAGGATCTTGTGCCGCTTGGTCCGATGGGGTGAAGCGGTCTCCGCCCGGGCTTCCAGCAGCTTCCAGCTTTTTGGGGGCATTGGTCACCCTGTCGTCGGTCTTGTCAGAGGGCGCCTGACGGGTGTCCATGGTTTGCTGAAAACGAGTACTGGCTTGAATGAGAGATGTCAGCAAAGACATGACGGGTTTCCTCCTGAGCGGCAATAATCTGCCGGAATTCTGTTGCTATGCAGTCCTAGTAAAGGGTTGAGCAGTTATCGTGCCAATCTAGGTTGCCGCAGGAGGAAATAAGCCGGGATTAATCAACCCCGGTGATCAGACACAAACGGGTTGGTGGCCTTCTCATGGCCGAACGTTGACATTGGGCCGTGGCCTGAGATGAACGTAACACTGTCGCCCAGCGGGAAAAGTTTTTCGCGGATAGAGCGGATCAGTGTGCCGTGGTCGCCTTTTGGAAAATCGGTGCGGCCGATGGACCCGTTAAACAGTACGTCACCTACTAGGGCTAGGTCAGAGTCCCGGTGGTAAAACACCACATGACCCGGTGTGTGGCCGGGGCAGTGGAGCACTTCCAATGTCTGGTTGCCTACGGTTGCAGTGTCGCCATCTTCTAGCCAGCGGTCGGGGGTGAACACTTCCGGCGTTGCAAAGCCAAACATTTGGGCTTGCATGGGCAGTCCCTGAATCCAGAAATTATCCTCTTTATGCGGCCCTACAATGGGAATATCTAATGCTCTGGCCAGTTCGGCTGTGCCGCCGGCATGATCGATGTGAGCGTGGGTCAGTAGAATCTTTTCAACGGTGACGCCTTCGGCTTCAATAGCTGCCTGGATACGGTCAAGATCCCCTCCGGGATCAACCACGGCGGCTTTCATAGTGTCTTCACACCAGATCAGCGTGCAGTTTTGTTCGAAAGGCGTTACCGGCACAATTCGGTACTTAAGGGACATAATCGGCCTCAACTTGTATTTTGGCGTTATGGTAATGGTATTTGGCCGCAGGCTCGAGTTTTCAAGTTGGAGGGTTGTTGAAGGGCTAAGAAGTACTACGAAAAACACGGAACGGTTTACAAAAGACGTCTCGCTGGCGGAAGATCTGGGGTTTGTTGGTTTGGCTCGGGCATTTCGCAGCACGGGCAAATTTATGGAACAGGAGATGATTCTGGATGACTGATTCTCAGGCAAGTCCTAGCGCGTTCAACTTTGGCGTACGCCGCTTGGTGCTGGTGGATTCGGCCGGCTTCTGTTACGTCGAGGTTCCCGTGACTCATCACGGCCTGATTTTGGGGCCGGGGAACTTGGGTAAGTCCAGTCTATTGAATTCTTTACGCTTGTTCCTGTTACCTGAAAACAACTTCAAGAACAGTCGGAAGAAGTTTGCGTTCCGGAACGCCAGCGCCGGTAGCTTTTACAGCAACGAAGAAAGCTATCAGCATTATTTCCCGGGCAAGTTCAGTTTCCTGATTATGGAAGCTGAGAACCCCGCAGGCACCCATTGCCAGATTTTGTATCGGGATAACAGCAGCCAGCTGAGCTATGGCCGGGCCATTGTGCCGGTGCCTTACGAGCAACTACGGCCACTATTCTGGAATGGCGATGACCCGGACGGCATTGGCCAAGCGGTCCCGGAATTGTCTTTCAGTCGGCTATCCGAATCTCTGAAAAAGCTGTCCAAAGACACTCGGTTCGTGAATGATCCAGCCCGCCTGAAGTCGATGCTCTATAGCAGCGAGCTGATGAATGCAGACGCTGTGCGTTACTCCGTTTTGCCTTTGGGCGAATCGGATGAACGCAAGGTGCAATCGCTGCGCACACTGATTCTGCTGCTGTTTGAAATGAAGGCGGATGATCGCGCCATGGCCAACGCGGTGGCCAGTATTGTTGAGGCCGACAAGAAGTTTTCGGACGATGCCTTTGATTTCAATATCGATGAATTCCTAAATCATCACGAGCACCTTAAACAGCAACAAAATCAGCTCAATCGGATTGAAAAAGAACGACCTCGATTTGAAAAGCTGAACGGTGATTATCAAAAATATCAGACCCTGTTGCGGAGCCAGCATGACTTTGCGGCTTTTCGAGAGGGCCTCACCGCTGGATTGGAGCAAGTAGGCACGCAGCGGCGAACCGCGGCCGAAGCCTATAGCGAGCAGAACGAAATCCTGAAGCACGTTGTGCAAAACCTGAAAAAGCTGGAGCAGGAAACCAATAGCCTGAAAGGAGAAGTCCGTGCGGCTGAGCGAAACCTGAATCGTGCCGAGCAGGACAAACAAAATGGTGAGTTGCTGGTTGCCCAATACGGCACCATGACGCTGCAGGAAATCGAAGAAGTCCTGAAAGAAGACCGGGAAAACAAACAGGGCCATCTAAACGCGCTGAAGAGTGCGGCCCAAGCAGAAATTCGCCTCGCTCAGATGGATGCCCAGAAACGTAATCTGGAAAGCAAACTGGCAGCGTTGGCTGAGCGGGAAAGCAAACAGCAGTGGCAATTACAAAACCAGCTGGATGAGTCTGTCGCTGCACCCCTGCGTGCCGTGGACCCGAAGTTGATGATGGCAAGCCCTGGGCAAACGCTGGATGCGGCAAGTAAATCCACCATCGAAGCCTTTGCCAACTTGTTTGCACCCAGCGGCAAAGGGTACGACTGGTTTGATATCGAATACCCGGGGCAGCCGGCCCGGCAGGAAGACTATGCGGAACAACGTCGGCGTTTGGACGGTGAGCTGAACGGCTTAGAGAAAGAACGTTCGGAATTGGCCGGCACCACGGGCAACGAACAAGATCGGCCTCGGCTGATTGAACGTACGGAAAAAGAAATTCGGGCCATCGATAAAGATCTGGAAACCTTGGCTCGTTACCCTGCCGCAGAAACCACCCTTCGGGATGCGACCGAAGAGCGCAAAGCCGCGGAAGAAACGCTGGCTAAGCTGGACGAACAAGCCCGCTTAGAGCAGGAGAAAATGGACGCGGTGCAGCAAAAAACCGCGAAAGCTCGTGCTGAGAAGGAGCGCATTGAGGAGCGGGAGCGGGAACTGGCGCAACTGAGCCGTAGCGTGGGCACGGCAGAGCATCGATTCCAGCACCTGAAAGCGGTGCAGGCTGAACAGCCGCTAGCGGTGGAAAAGGTGTCCGTGGCTGCCTTTGATGACCTGCAAAACCAGCTGGATGAGCTGGACGCCCTGCGCCGGAACATTCTCGATCATTTGCGCCAGTTCGTGTACTTGGGCGTGTATGAAGACACCGCCGGTGAATTGCAAAAAGACAGCCCGTCCTCGGCGGTCATCCGCGACACCTTTAAAGGTTTGTCAGACCTGTTTGCCGCGCTAACTGAGCGTTGGCGCGTGCTGAACGAACAGATCTCTGTTCACAATGAAACCGTCGCCAGCTATGTTCAGGCGCTGACCTCCAACCACGAATTCATCAGCCGATTTGAAGCCCAGCTCAACCGGGAGCTGGAAGGGGTTCAGATTAACGATTTGGTGGAAATTCGGGTGGATATCCACACCGATCCGAAATTCCGCAATCTGGTGGAAGAAGCCAACAACATCGACCCATACGGCAGTCAACTTCAGTCCGAGGCTTTTTATGATCGGCTGCGGGTGTTCGTGGCGGACTTCTTCGGTGAGCAGGGCAGCAAGCGCCTAACGATGGATAAGGTGATCACCGGCATTTCCTATCGAACTCGAAAGGAAAACGCTACCAGCCTGGATAAAAAGGGTCAGTCGACTTCCACGACTGCGCTCATCAATCTGGAGCTGGTGTACCGGTTGCTCAAGCGCGTGTTATACCCGGGCGTGAAATTGTCGTTCCCGATGGTGCTGGATGAATTGGCCAGTGTGGATGTCAGCCAGATGCCGGGCCTGCTTGATCGGCTCAGCCAGCAGGGCTTTAACTTGTTCTCTGCGGCCACCCACAGTGCCAGTGCCGAAGTGATTTATCTGATTGGTCGCCATCTAGAAGTAGGGCAGATGCGTACCTCTCGCCCCTATAGCCCGCAACGAACGTTGGTGTTCTGGGGCGGTGCTGAAGGCTTCACCGGTGGTGAGCCAGTCAGCCATTGGGCGGATCATACCCAGAACAGCTTGTTGGAGCTGGCGGATGAGTAAGCGTTTCAGCACGCTGGATACCACCCGGCTGTTGTTTGACCACCCGAAAATTCTGTTTCGGTTGATTGAACGAATGGACCGGCACGAAGCCCGTTACGTCCGTGAAAGTGACTTGGTGGCCGAGGTGATTGAATACACCCGCAGCCTGTCCGGTGCCGATCGGGATCGGGTACGGTTGGCGATGAACACCGACAACCTGTTCCGCTCGGGCTTGGTGATCGACATTATTAAAGCCGAAGGCGAACGCCGATTGGTGTTTCAGGATGCGCTGATCAATCTGATGCGCGCCTGCAATGCCTCGCTGTATCAGGAGTTGACCGACGCACGCCTACGAGGCCATTTGGTGACCTTGCGGGACGTTCGAAACCGGCTGGAAACCAGCAGTTTTAGTGAAGCCGACCCGGATTTCACCGAACTAAGGGACGACCTGAACGAACGAGTCAGTCAGCTGATCGGCCTGTTACGCCAGAATGTTCTGCGCATGCAGACGATCAGCGCTCAATTTGCGGAGTTGTCCGGTGATGCCAGCCGGGCCCCGGAGAAGTTTCTGGAGTTTCGGCAGAACCTGCTGGAGCAGATCGTTACCCTGTATGAGCGTCACATCAAACCCACGTTGGTGTTCCTGAACCCAGACACCCGCCTGCCAGATGGCAGCAACTTGTTTGAAACCCTGGAAGCCATGGTTCGCTTGTTGGAAACCCACGGCGATCACAGTCTGGCGGATCAGCTGTTTCGATCTTCCCTCAGTCTCAATGCGCTCTATAAACCGATTCAAGCCGTGGCGCATGAGGTGGAGCATTTCCTGCGCAAAACCCGCCGGGGCATGGTGCAGTACAACGCTATGGAGCATTTCTACGGCAAACTGCGGGAACTCAAGGGTGAAACCGAAACCTTGAGCCTGCGCCGGAAGTGGCTGGAAGGCGGCGACTTTGCCCGAAGCACCGGCTTTCTGGTGGGGCTAAGGGCACAGCAACGCCCGAAACATTATGCCTTTGGCGATTCGCCCAGCTATTACCAGTTGCTATTCAGTGAGCTGGATTTACGCCTGGCGGATTTGCGCCGCAAGGCAGAAGTGCCGGAGCTGCAACAAGTGGAGGGCAGTGGCCGCGCGGCTCGAGTGGATGTGCAGCGCATCAACCAGCTCTATCAATGGCTGGAAACGCTGGAGCTTCGGCCAACCAACGATTTGGTGCGAGAGCTTCATGGCCGGTTGGAAGGGTTTATTCCGGGGTACCGGTTCCCGGACTTGCTGGCGGCCCTTAATCGTATGGTGAACACTCCGCCGGACGGCTTTCAGGTGGTAACCACCAACCGTTTCCGCGCACTGGAAACACCGCAAGAAACAACGGAAACGGCAGAGCCTCCTTCTGAACAGTTTGTGTACCGGAAGCGCCGATTGGAATTACAAGCAGAGAAAAACCATGACTGACCTGAACAGCCCACAACTGGATCAATCCACCAGCAGCTTCGATGAGGTCCTGCCGGCGCACAGTGCCGCTTTGTACCGGGAGTTTCAGGCGGGCCGCGTCATTGTTCGGGAACTGTGGGATAACAACCGCTCCGAACTGGTGGCGAACCCTTTGTACAACCTGCTGTACAACCACCTGTCCCATTTCCGGACCTTCTACGAACACTTGGGTTGTGAACTGGTGTTTAACGATGAAGGCTCCTTCTTTTTCCTGAAAGAAAGCAGCGACGATGAAACCGAAGAGCACGATGAAAACGCCTTCCGGGTGCAGGTGGTTCTTCTTTTGATCGGTCGTTACTTTGCTCGAAGTGGCCGTGATCTCGAGTATCTGGCGCGCCCTGATGCGGGGCTCGGGGAGCAGGATCTGGAGGCGATGGGCGCGGATGAGGAATATCTGGAAATCCTGCGAGCGGCTCGATTCGAGAAAGGCTTGCCGGAAGCTTTGGACTATTTGGGTAAACGCAATTTGATGTTCCGCAGTGGAGCGAACCGATACTTTTTGAGCTCGGCCGGGATGCACTTCCTGGAAGAGCTGGTCAGGGAATATGAGCAGGCATAGGCTTCTTTGGCCTGCGGCACTGGCGTTGCTGGTTGCCGCCCTGATTGCTGCCTTTGCCAAGCCCATGATGGTTGAGGAGCGGCTGATCACTATTTCTGCCCATGATCAGTTTAGACAGCATCCAGAACTACTAAAGCAGCCGTTGCCCATTCAGGCGCTGCTGCTGGATTACCAAACCGATTCTCTGCTGTGGCTAAAGACACTATCAGCCCTGCATGTGTACCCTGAACACACGCCCTTGCTGCTTGAGCTTTTTGGTGAAGAGCCCGAATTCAGGCGGGCATTGAGGGCGCAGGGAGAAAGCCTCATCCCACCGATTATTCACTTCTACCGAAACTCCGTAACCAGCATTGAAGTATTAAACCGCATTACCGGTGGCGAGGCAGCCTTGAGTCCCGAGCAGCGCGCTTGGTACGCCGTGAACTTCGCCAATCAAGAAGGTGATGATTTCACCGGACAGTTTCGCGTGGCACCGGACGGCGCCATTGAGTGGATCTGGACCGAACGAATCACTGAAGGGATTGCCCAGTTCTTCATGAGTGGCATACGCACGCTGGAAACCCGATACCGAACCGATCAGGAGATTCGCGCCAGCGATTTGGGCTGGGCGGCGGTAGACGCGGTGATCATTGGCAGTGCAGTGAAATTTCTCAAAGCGGGCAGGTTGGCGGCGAACACAGCGCGGTCTGCTTCTGTAACCACCAGAACGGCCAGTTATTCGGCACGATTGGCTCGTGCTGGCCAAGTAGCATCGGCAATGGTCAGCAACGCAAAATGGCCTGCCTTGATCGCACTGGCGTATGTGACGGTGAAGCACCCCGCCATTCTCAACGACCTGTTCGCCGGAGCGGCATCGGTTTTGGGTGTGCCTGCGTGGATGGTGCAGTTGCCCGGCTGGTTTATCGTTCTTCTTCCCCTGCTCATAGCGCTCAGTTGGCTGTCCGGAGTCGTGCGTTGGGCGATTCCTGCTCGTCAAACCTAGGAAAAACGCACAGTTTCATTGCAGGGAGGCGGTGCTTAACCCAGTCGAAAGCGTCTCGTTGATTAGTTTCGTTGGGGTGGCTTTGAAGAGAGGTTCAAATAGGGATGGTACCCCCGACAGGACTCGAACCTGTTACCTTCCCCTTAGGAGGGGGACGCTCTATCCAGATGAGCTACGGAGGCATTTCAGAAGAGGCGGTATAATAACGGGCATGAGCCCGTGGCTCAAGGGGCCACAGACTCACGCTGACGCAGCTTACTCAGAATCTCATCCTGATTGGTTTCACCTTGGCCTGTCAGCACTTTAAATGCTCGATGTCGTTTGATCAGCGTATCTTCAAAGGTCTGCTTCAGTTCGGCCAGTGTGACGTCTTTAATCGCCTCGGCTAACGCTTCACGGCTGTTGAAGTCGTAGTTCTCCCGGTCGATTTCCCGCCAGTAACGGGCTGAGACATCTCCGAGCTGCCGGTCCTTACTCATCAATTTGCTAATAACGGCCTGCTTTTCACGGTCTAGCTGGCTGGGCGTTAGCTTGGCCAGTTCTGCGCCGAAGCGGTTAGCAAACTCGGTTACAGCATCGTCTATCGTTGTGGCGCTGGCTTCGGGGGACTGGACAACCAGCCCTAGAGCGGGGGTTTCCAGGATTTCGAAGCCAGTGGCGTAGACAATGTAGCCGAGTTGTTTGGTGGTTCGCAGTTCTTCATAGAACGGGCTGCTCACGATCTGAGCAAGTAATTGGTAGCGAGCACGCTCCTCATAAGATCTATTCTTGCCTTGCAAGTACAAGGTGTACCCAGTGTCTGGGTGTTCGACGTTAAGGGTTGCCTCGGTTTCTCCGTCAGGTAATTGTTTTACCCGAGAGCGCTCTACGGCCACTTGCTCGCTTTCGCTGAGCACAACGGCGCTTACCTGTTTGGCGAGGTTTAGGGCCGTCGCTTCGGTCAGGTTGCCGTGGGCTAGCATCACTGGGTCCATGGCCTTTGTGAAGTCTGAGCCGAAGCGGATCAGATCGTCGAGGGTTACGTCTTTTGCCGCCGCAAGTTTTTCCTTCTCGGGGAAGGTGCCGTTCAACAGTGCGGTCTGTATAAATTCAGACGTTTGCTGAACCGGGCGGTTTTTCGATTTGTTCTCCAGGCCATCGATCAGTCGCTGACGGGCAATCCGGAAGCGCTGTTCGGTGATCATGGGGTCGGCGAATTCCAGCAAAATACGGTTGAGCAACTCGTGGAGTTTGTCGTTGTATCCGCCCACGCGAATGGTTACGCCGCGGAGGTGAGGGTACACGCTGTAATTGAGGCCGGCGAGCTGCGCCGAATAGGCCCAAGAGTTGAGGTTCGTTTTGATCGCGTCCACCAGCAATTGAGTCAGCACGGTATTGCGTGCGGAAGCGCGGGCAATGGGGCTGCGCAGGCTGATGAAGACGTTGGCTTTCGGGGTGTTGAATTGGGTGTCGCGGGCGTACCACACACGCATCCCGTCAGAGCCACTCAGCATTACGGGGTGAGGCATGCTGTCCCCCGTAACCAAATCCAGGTTCTCCGGTACAAGCGGGTTGGCGGGAGGCAAGGCCAGCTGTTCGGCCAAGGCTTGATTGACCGCGGTCGCTACCGTTAGCGGTTCTTGCTGCCAAGGCGTTTCATACCACTTGGTCAGCTCCGGGTTCTTCAAGTTTTGCTCTGGCGCAGACACCATAAGCACCAGATTGTCGGGGGTAAGCCGTTCCAGGATCGCTTGATACTGCTTAGGAGCGTAGCGTTCCATTACGTAGGGCGCGCTCAGAATGTCTTTGGCTGGGTAGTCTCTCAGCAGACTGGATAAACGCATGGCTTCGCGCACCGGTTCGCCGCGTTCATGAAAGCGGAAATCGATGAGCGCCAGTTGTTTCATCTCTTCAAAACGCTCTTGGCTGATGCCGTCGGCTTTAATTAAGTCGATGTAGCGGAAAACCAGAGCAAGAATGTCATCCTGGTGTTTTAGTCCTTCCCGGGTCAACGACATGCTGATGTTAAGCGTTGCGTGAGTGCCCGTATCCATGCCTAGCCCGGCCGACATGGTTTCCACCAAACCGGCGCGTTTGAGTACATCGAACAGGCTACCCGGGCCTTCGTGGCCTAGCAGGTTCGCCACGTATGAGGCCGGTTTTGTGGTGTAGTTTGCCTGTTGTGAGGCGATCGGGAACGAAAGCGAAAGGCTCCGGCTGTCTTTCAGCGTTTCAGCGGTAATACGTGTGGGCAGCTGCTCGGGGCTGTACAAGGGTTCAGAGTGTTTGATGACGTCTAGGTCTCGGTTCGCTATGGCATTGAAGCGATGCTTAACGATGCGCTCAAGCTCGTCCAGAGACTGCGGGCCATACACTGCTAAGGTCATGACGTTGGCTGAATAGTTTTGTTTCCAGAATTCGATGAGATCCGGCCGTAGGGGATTCTCTTCGGTATTTTCAAGCGTGGTCAGGTTGCCAACAGAAAACTTGCTGAAGGCATGATTCGGGTTGCCGGCCGCTTTTCTGACTGAGAGTAAGCGCCGTCCATCTTCTTTAAGCTTGGCGCTGAATTCGGAATGAACGGCGTTACGTTCACGATCCACCAGCTCTGGTGTAAAGAGCGGGTGTGAGAATTGCTCGGCAAAACGATCCAGTGCGGCTTCCAGGAACTCGCTCTCAACATCGAAGAAATAATTGGTGTTCTCGAAAGCGGTGAATGCGTTGTGGCTGCCACCGTGGCTGCGGATAAATTGCTGATACTCGCCAGCCTCTGGGTATTTCTCAGTGCCGAGGAACAGCATGTGCTCGAGAAAATGAGCCAGTCCTTCCCGGTCGGCCGGGTCATTGCCGCTTCCCACGGCTACGTTGAGAGAGGCGGCGGCTTTATCCGCCTCTTTATCCGACACCAAAATGACGCGCAGACCGTTATTAAGTTCCAGGTATCGATAGCTGTTCGGGTCGTTGGGGCTTTTACGTGGCTCGGTTTCTGCTTGGGTATGCGCGCTAGGCAGCAGGCTGGCCAGTAGAAGCAGCAAAGGTGGTAATCGATACAAACGTCGGAACAGGGGGCGTTTAACGGTCATGGGGCCTCATCTAATCGGGATTCGTTTGTAAGGGGCTTAGTGCACTTGGCCGGAGCTGTTGTTGTCCGGCTGCTGGGACAGAGTCTTTTTGGCCAGATTGGCTGCTTGGTCTGCATCCAGCTCGCCAGAAGCGATGCGCTCGAGCACGGTGGCCATAATGGCAACGGACTGGCGGTAGTCCGCAAATTCTTTCTGAAATGCTTTATCGATGGCCTTGTAAACTGCCTCGATTTTTTCTTCTCTCGAGCCTTTGTCGGCTGCGGTATCGTTGATCGCTTTCAAGCAGGCACGGGCAATGGCGATATAGCGTTCGGTGTTTGGATTGTCTTTCGGCATGGTTGGTTTGATAAACCTTGGTGAGAGTGAGTGACTGTTAGAGACGCCGAAAGGCGTCGGAAGTTCCCGATTATGGCATTGCCGGGCGATGCTTGCATTTCTCCTTGGTAATTAGCGGGATCTAGGCAGGCAGCTTCGGTTTCTTGTGCTAATCTCAAGTTCATTGTGACGGAAAAATGGGCATGATCCTGCTCGTGAATACGCGCAATCTAGAGTAATGGCTCTAATAAAAACAATGGGTTAAAGAGCAAAAGCTCTAATAAAGTTCGATACATGCAAGCAGCAATTAAGTAGAATGCGAGCGTTCCACATCCGGACTAATACTTTGGTCTTATGGTCGTGGTAAAAGAACAATACATAAGTAACAAGTAGGACGAATTTTCTATGAATTATTTCCTGACAGGTGGCACCGGTTTTATCGGTCGTTTTTTGGTAGAAAAGCTGTTGGCCCGTGGCGGTACGGTGCACGTTCTGGTGCGGGAACAATCCCAGGGCAAGTTGGTTGAACTGCGCGAGCGCCTAGGTGTAGATGAGAGTCGCATCAAGGCCGTCATTGGCGATTTGACCAGCAACAGTTTAGGTATCGATGGCGCCGCCATGGAAGCTCTGGAAGGAAATGTTGACCACTTCTTCCACCTTGCTGCTGTGTACGACATGAGCGCAGACGAGGAAGCTCAGGCTGCAACCAATATTGAAGGTACCCGTGCGGCAGTTCAGGCTGCCGAAGCGATGGGCGCCAAACGTTTCCATCACGTATCTTCTATAGCCGCCGCTGGTCTGTTCAAAGGAACCTTCCGGGAAGATATGTTCGAGGAAGCTGAAAAGCTTGAACACCCGTATCTGCGTACCAAGCATGAGTCTGAGAAGGTGGTGCGTGAAGAGTGCAAAGTTCCGTTCCGCATTTACCGCCCAGGCATGGTGATTGGCCATTCCGAAACAGGCGAAATGGATAAGATCGACGGGCCTTACTACTTCTTTAAGATGATCCAGAAGATTCGTAATGCGTTGCCGCAGTGGGTTCCGACTATCGGTCTGGAAGGCGGCCGACTAAACATCGTTCCAGTGGATTTCGTGGTGAACGCCATGGATCACATCGCGCATCTGGACGGCGAAGACGGTAACTGCTTCCACTTGGTGGATTCAGAGCCTTACAAAGTGGGCGAGATTCTCAATATCTTCTCTGAAGCCGGCCATGCACCACGCATGGGTATGCGCATTGACTCCCGGATGTTTGGGTTTATTCCGCCATTCATTCGTCAGAGTGTGAAAAGCCTGCCGCCGGTAAAACGCATCACCGGTGCGCTTTTGGATGATTTGGGCATTCCGTCTTCGGTCATGTCTTTTATCAACTATCCGACCCGTTTTGATACTCGTGAGCTTGAGCGAGTACTCAAAGGTACAGATATCGAAGTTCCGCGTCTGCCGAGCTATGCGGCCGTGATCTGGGATTTCTGGGAGCGTAACCTCGATCCCGATCTGTTCAAAGATCGTACCCTGAAAGGCACGGTTGAAGGCAAGGTGTGTGTGGTAACCGGCGCAACTTCAGGTATTGGTCTGGCAACGGCTGAGAAGCTGGCAGAAGCTGGTGCGATCCTGGTTATTGGTGCTCGAACCAAAGAAACGTTGGATGAAGTCGCGGCACAGCTTGAAGCCAAAGGCGGCAACATTCACGCTTACCAGTGCGATTTTTCCGACATGGAAGACTGTGACCGCTTTGTTAAAACAGTGCTGGACAACCATGGGCACGTGGACGTGCTGGTTAACAACGCCGGTCGTTCCATTCGCCGCTCGTTGTCGCTGGCGTTTGACCGTTTCCACGATTTCGAGCGCACCATGCAGCTGAACTACTTTGGCTCTGTGCGTCTGATCATGGGCTTTGCGCCAGCCATGCTGGAGCGTCGTCGTGGTCACGTGGTGAACATTTCGTCTATCGGCGTGCTGACTAACGCGCCCCGTTTCTCGGCTTACGTAGCTTCCAAATCGGCGCTGGATGCCTTCAGTCGTTGTGCGGCAGCGGAGTGGTCGGACCGCAATGTGACGTTTACTACCATCAACATGCCGTTGGTGAAAACGCCGATGATTGCGCCAACCAAGATTTACGATTCCGTGCCGACTCTGACGCCAGAAGAAGCTGCACAGATGGTGGCTGATGCCATTGTGTACCGTCCGAAGCGTATTGCCACCCGTCTGGGCGTGTTTGCTTCGGTACTTCATTCGTTGGCACCGAAGGTGGGCGAAATCGTCATGAACACCGGTTATCGGATGTTCCCGGATTCAGCCTCGGCTGCGGGTACCAAGACAACCGAAAAGCCGAAAGTGTCTACAGAGCAGGTAGCGTTCGCAGCCATCATGCGTGGCATTCACTGGTAAGGTGAATCGCAGTGCAACAAAAAACCCGCCTTGTGCGGGTTTTTTGTTGGCTTTAAATAATGCCTTTTACGATTACTCGTCGTGACTGGTGACCGGGGGCGGCGGGAAGCCTCCCAGTTCCTGCCAACGATTCACAATCCCGCAAAAAAGGTCCGCGGTTTTCTCGGCATCGTAAGCGGCAGAATGCGCTTCTTTGTTATCAAACGGAATCCCGGCCAGTTTGCACGCTTGCGCCAGAACGGTATGGCCGTAGGCCAGCCCCGCCAGGGTGGCGGTATCAAACGTCGAAAACGGGTGAAAGGGATTGCGCTTGATGTCGGCGCGCATAGCAGCGGCGAAGACAAAATTGTGGTCGAAGGTGGCGTTATGGCCAACCAGTACGGCTCGCTTGCAGTCGAAGGCTTTGACCGCTTTACGGATCGGGGAGAATATCTCACTCATGCCTTCGCGCTCAGGAACGGCTTCTCGCTCGGGGTCCCACGGGTCGATGCCTGTGAAGTCCAATGCGGATTGCTCCAGATTGGCACCCTCAAACGGGTCGATTTGCTGAAGATGAGTCTCGCCACGGTGTAGCATGCCGTCTTCATCCATGGTCAGCATTACAGCTGCGATTTCCAGTAGAGCGTCTCTTTCCGGGTTGAAGCCGGCAGTTTCGACATCTACCACAACGGGCAGAAAGCCTCGGAAACGCTGAGACATAGGGTGAAGCGGTTTGTTTTCGTCAGACACGCGAACTCCAATGTTCGTGTTGTAAATTAAATGGTGATCAAGCCATGCGCCAGTGAACGGTTTCACCAGCTTTTAACGGCACGATGGTTCCGTCTGCGAGCGGCAGTTGCTCTGGCATGGACCAAGGTTCGCGCACCAGAGTAATGGTGTCGGTGTTCCTTGGTAAGCCGTAGAAGTCCGCACCGTTGAAGCTGGCGAAGGCTTCCAGCTTGTCCAGAATGCCCAGCTCTTCAAAAATTTCCGCATACAGGCCGATAGCACCGTAGGCGGAATAGCATCCGGCACAGCCGCATGCGGCTTCTTTTTTGTCGCGAGCGTGTGGGGCTGAATCGGTACCCAGGAAGAAGCGAGAATCTCCGCTGGCCACGGCTTCCCGTAGGGCTTCCTGATGTTTATTACGCTTGAGGATGGGCAAACAGTACAAGTGCGGGCGAATGCCGCCGACCAGCATGTGGTTGCGGTTGTACATCAAGTGTTGCGGTGTCAGCGTTGCAGCAAGGTTGTCACCGGTATGGCGGCGTACAAACTCGGCAGAGTCTGCAGTGGTTATGTGCTCCAGAACCACTTTCAGTGCCGGGAAGGCTTCCAAGGTGGGCGCTAAAACGCGCTCCAGAAAGACTTTTTCCCGATCGAAAATATCGATATCAGCATCGGTGACTTCACCGTGCACCAACAACAGCATGCCGCACTCAGCCATGGCTTCCAGCACAGGATAGATGTTGCGAATGTCCTTGACACCTGAGGCTGAATTCGTGGTGGCGCCAGCAGGGTAAAGCTTTGCCGCCACAACACCCGCTGCTTTGGCTTCGCGGATGGTTTCCGGTGT
The DNA here is from genome assembly GCF_048285575.1 of Marinobacter sp. SBS5. Classification (NCBI taxonomy): domain Bacteria; kingdom Pseudomonadati; phylum Pseudomonadota; class Gammaproteobacteria; order Pseudomonadales; family Marinobacteraceae; genus Marinobacter; species Marinobacter sp. SBS5. The sequence continues at coordinate 1,172,498 of NZ_JBLWAZ010000001.1, forward strand.
CGTGCTCTCAGTGAGGTAGAGCACCATCAGAGGCTCAAAGCTTGTGCCATTTGCGGCCGCCAGAATCCGTTCCCGATAGGCCGTTGCGGATGCCGCATCGGTTACCGGTGGTACTAGGTTCGGCATGATGATGGCGCGGCCGAAGCAAGCGGCAGTCGCCGGTACAACACTGTTCAATACATCGCCATCACGAACGTGCAAATGCCAGTCGTCCGGGCGGGTGATGGTCAGTTGTTTGGTCATGAGATATTCGCCAAGCAGCTCTAAAAATTTTGCAAATTATATCAGAAGGCCGTCACGAATGTTTTCGATCTGAATGTGTTTCTGGGGCTCAAGTATTGTTCAAGGCTGCCGATACTCAATAAGAGAATGAGTTAACGGGTGTCGGGGCGTTTCTATGGTGATGTTAAAGCGCAGGTCTACAGAAAAGGAAGTCGCTACCTTAGCGAGCGTACTTCTGTTGTGGACGTTTGCATCCCCGGCTTCGGCATCCAGTTATGGGGCCGGTATTGAGAATAGCCGTTGGTACCTTTCGGAATCGGTGTTCGAATGCTCATTGGTCCATGAAGTGCCCGGATTTGGGCGCGCGGTTTTTAGTCATCGGGCGGGAGAGGACCTGGCGTTCTACCTGGAATCCACCGTCCCGGTGATGAAGCCCGGTAGAGGACGGCTCGTGGTAGAAGCGCCTGTTTGGCGCCCTGGCGTAGCACCTCGGCCCGTTGGCACCGTAAGTGTATCGGACGGCCAGCGCTCTGTTAGCGTTGGCGCTAGAGAGGCCAGCATGATGGCTCAGGGTTTGCTGCAGGGTATGCAACCCACTCTGACCCGGGCATCCCGATATGATCAGGGCCCCGTGAGAGTCTCTCTTTCGAACGTGAATTTTTCGGCGCCATATTCGGACTATCTGCAGTGTGTAGCGGGTCTATTGCCGGTGAACTATGACCAAATTCGCCGCTCTCGTGTACCTTTTGCCAGCGGTGGCGCAGTGCTTTCTGAGGCAGATCGAACGCTGTTGGATAACATCGTGACTTACGTGATGGCTGATTCCACGATCGAGCGCATTTTAGTGGATGGCCATTCGGACAGCGTGGGGAGTCGGATTGATAACCGTGCACTGTCAGAAGAACGGGCGAACGTTGTTGCGGAGTATTTGGTCGCTCAAGGCCTTGATGAAGACCTGCTGATTGTCCGCAGTCACGGAGATCAGTTCCCGGTATCGCGTCGCCACCGGGATAACCGAAGGGTGACGATTCGTTTGCAGCGGCAGGGGGAGCGCCCTGAGTTTCAGCAGGCGAGCGGAAGCGGCGACAAGTTTTCTGGCTAAGCCTAACCCTAACCCAGACTAATAAACCGAGTTCAAAACCTCGAGGTGAGCGGTCACGCTTTCGCCTAGCGCCCTCAAATGATACCCGCCTTCCAGCGTTGAGATCACTCGATCGTTGGCATGATCATGAGCCACACTTACGATCATCTCGGTCAGCCAACGATAATCCTCTGTTTCCAGATTCATTTCCGCCATCGGGTCTAGCCTGTGGCCGTCAAAGCCTGCCGATACTAGAACCAGTTGCGGGCGAAAATCTTGAAGTTTTTTCAGCCAAGTCGCTTCCACACGTTTGCGATATTCCGCAGATGAGCAATTCGCTTCAATCGGCGCATTGATGATGTTGTCAGGCTGGCGGTGCACATGGCTGTGGGGATACAGCGGGTGCTGGAAGCTTGAACACATCAGTATGCGCTCGTCACCACTGACGATGTCTACGGTTCCGTTGCCCTGGTGAACATCGAAATCGATGATGGCAACCCGCTCAAGTTGATGGAAGTTGAGGGCCCGTAACGCCGCCAGAGCAATGTTGTTGTAAAAGCAAAATCCCATGGATTTTGTGCGTTCGGCATGATGCCCCGGAGGTCTTGCACAAATAAACCCGTTGGTAACCTGACTGCTCATGACCATATCAACGGCTTGCACATTTCCTCCGGCGGCCAATCTGGCGGCCCTGAGGGTGTCAGGCATCAGCGAGGTATCCGGATCGGTAAACACCCGGCCACGGGTGGGTGACATCAAGTCGAGTTGTTGCAGGTAGGACTCGGGGTGGACCATCAGCAACTGGTCACGAGTAATTTCTTCAGGCCTTACCCAATCGAGTTTCTCTTGAAGCTCGGAGTCAGCAATGTGTGCCAGAATGCTTTTAATGCGTTCCGGGCTTTCCGGATGCTCCGGGCCCATGTTGTGTTTCAGGCAATCATCGTGGGAAAAGAATGCGGTGGTCATGCTGAGAGTCTAAGCCTGAGTCCGGTTGCTATTATTGTCATGTTAACAAGGATGTGAGGTAGATGTGGGCTACTTTCGTCTAATAACCGGCGGGTAACCGGCAGGATAGTCGATTTACATCAGGAAATACCGATCTAAGATAAGGTATACATTGATAAGTAACCTGTTTTATTGAGATTCTTATCTACGTTGCCGCCGCTTGGATCAGGGAGAGTTCTCTTGAGTACCCGTTATTTGGAAAGTTTGTTCAATCCCGAATCCATCGCTGTCATCGGTGCTTCCGAGCGGTCAGATAATCTGGGTGGCATGGTTTTGCGGAACATGCTGGGTGGCGGTTTCCCCGGTCGTATGGTGGTCGTAAACCAGAGCTATTATGACAACGTTCATGGTGTCCCTTGTGTCGCGAAAGTGTCGCAACTGGATTTCACACCCGATCTGGCCATTGTCTGCACCCCGCCCCATACCGTTCCCAAAATGATCCGAAAGCTGGGCGAAAGCGGCGTTCGAACGGCCATCGTGATGACCGGTGGTATGTCTCGTACCCACAGTAAAACCGGCCAGCCTTTAATGTATTCGGTGCGCGATGCGGCAAGAGAAACCGGGATACGGGTCTTGGGGCCAAACACTATTGGTTTGATGGTGCCAGCGCGGCACCTGAACGCTACCTACGCGCACATGGGGGCAATTCCTGGCCGCGTGGCGTTTATTGGCCAGTCGGGCACAATCGCCAGTTCGGTACTGGATTGGGCGTTCGCTCGAGGCGTGGGCTTCTCCTACTTCCTGACGCTGGGCGATGGTATGGATATCGATCATGACGATCTGATTGATTATCTCGCACAGGACAGCCAAACCCGAGCCATCTTGTTACATATCGAAAGCATCCCCAATCCTCGCCGGTTTATGTCGGCCGTTCGGGTCGCCTCACGCACCAAACCGGTTATTGCGGTTAAATCCGGGCGGGTGCCCGAGTCGGAATGGATTCCCCATGAACTTCCCGCCGGAGTGTCTCACAGCGATCCTGTTTATGACGCGATGCTGCAACGAGGTGGTGTGCTGCGGGTTGATGGTTTGGGGCAGATGTTTGATGCACTGGAAACTCTGACCCGTATGCGGCCCTTGAGACGGGAATCCTTGGCTATTATCGCGAACGGCGTTGGCCCCGGAGTGCTGGCGGTTGACCGGTTGTCGCACCTAGGCGGCGAGTTGGCTGAGTTATCGGATACAACCGTTAAAGAACTTGGGGAGTTGTTGCCGCCCTATTGGACCCGGAAGAACCCCATCGATTTGAACTACGATGCGTCGCCTGAGCTATACGGCAAAGCGGTCAAAATTCTCGCCAAAGATCCGAATATTGCGAACGTTTTGGTGATGTACGCGCCCACGCTGGTGCAGGACAGCCTACAGATCGCCGATGCAGTGGTGCAGGCATCGAAAGGTACGCGGCTGAATATTTTCACCTGTTGGCTAGGCCAGAGTACGGTGATGGATTCCCGCGAGGAATTTTATCGTGCAGGCTTGCCGTCGTTCTTTAATCCGGAAAAAGCGGTTACCGCCTTCATGCAGCACGTGAAACATCAGCGTGTGCAACGGCTTTTGAGCGAAACACCTGAGTCGTTCACGGACCATTTCGCGGACAGAGCTAACACGCGCTCGCTCGTCGCCAAAGCCCTTCGGGACGGCCGTAAACATCTTTCCAGTCGCGAGGCCCGTCAGGTGATTCGGGATTATGGCGTTAATGCCATTGAAACCGTTTACTGCGATGATGTTGAGGAAGTACTGGAAATGTTTGCGGTTGAGCGCCGCCCAATTGATCTGACCATCGTTCATGAGCAGGTGTGTTATCCCTTCCTTGATCTCACCCCGACACAGAGCCGCTATAAGGGCACTATCAAAAACCTGAATAGCGAGCAGGCCATTATTGATGGCTGCCGGTTTTTGATTGAAGAGTATAAAGAGCATTTCCCCAATAGCGGCTTCTTGGGGTTTGGCATGCAGCGCTCCTACCAGCACATAGGCGGCATAGAATTCAGTGTGGGCATCACACGGGACGAGGTATTCGGTCCCTTGGTGGTGTGCGGTGCAGCGGGCGCCCAGATCAATATTACAACCGACCGTCAGATTGCGTTGCCGCCGTTGAATATGGTGTTGGCCCGTGAGTTGTTGCGCCGGACCTATATGTATAAGTTGCTGAAAGAACACAGCCTACGCCCGCAAGAAGACATACGGGCGGTGTCTGAAACGCTGGTGAAGCTGTCGCAGATCGTGATCGATATCCCTGAAATTCGTGGTTTGGAGATTTCTCCTCTGTTGTTCAATGAGCAGGGGGCTGTTGCGGTAAGTATTGCGATTGATCTGGATGACAAGCCGAGCCGGCCGATCATTCAGGCTTATCCGCGGGAACTCGAAGAATGGATTGTATTACCCAAGTCGGGCCGGCGGGTTATTCTTCGCCCTGTTCTGGCTCAGGATGAGCCTGCACATCGAACGTTCCATGAATATCAGTCCCCGGAATCCATACGGTACCGGTTCTTCCAGTATCGTAAACATTTCTCCCGGGAAGACGTTGCTCAGATGGTGCAGATCGACTATGACCGGGAGATGGTGTTCATTGCCAATGCCAAAAAAGAAAATAGTGAGCATGAGGAAACGCTCGGGACAGTGCGAATATGGACTGACGCCGATAATCTCCGCAGCGAGTTCGCAGTCATGGTCGATGACCGAGTGAAAGGCGAAGGGTTGGGGGTCGCGCTTATGCAAAAGATGATTGAATACTGTCGAAGCCGTGGGACGATGGAAATGGTTGGCAACGTGTTGCCGGAAAATCGACCGATGCTCCAGCTCGCTGAACATCTCGGGTTTGAGATCAAGTTTAACCCCATGGAGGAGGTTATGGATCTGCGGCTTGTGCTGAATGAGCCAGAAAAAGACTGGCAGAAAGAAAGGCTGAAAAAGCGGGAGCACTAACTCCCGCCAGTTCCAGCGGTTTGCGGCTTATTCTTCGACAATCGCGGAGCGATCTTCGCCGCCAAGGGCTTCCAGCAGACCGGGAATCATACGAGACAGTTCCAACGTCATGATGGTAAAGGCTGCATCGAACTTGGCCACGGCATCGTCTACGTCGACATCGTCCAATTGCTCCTGCAAAGTCTCACCAAACTTCAAGCGGCGAATGCCCAGCTCTTCATCAAGAACCAGATGCACGTTGTTGTCCCAGGTTACCGCCAGCTTGGTGACTTGCATGCCGGTTTCCAGGTGATTGCGGATTTCGTCGGCCTTAAGGTCCAGGCCTTTGCAGCGAACAACGCCGCCGTCTTCGGACGGGTCTTTCAGTTCGCATTCGTTGCCCAGTTCAATGGTCGCCGGGAGATCGATGGTTTCGGTCAGCCAGCCGGTAAAGGTAAACGCGGGTGCCTGCTCAACCACGGGTGGGCGCACGGGCAGTGAACCCAGAGTTTTTCGCAGCGTAGAGGCCAGGTCTTCGGCTTGCTTGGCTGAACTTGCGTCTACCACAAGAACACCGTCTTTCGGTGCCAGATAGGCGTAGCACCGGCGGTTGCGGGAGAATGCCTGGGGCAGCATTTCCAACATCACCTGCTCTTTAATTTCGTCCTTTTCTTTACGACGAACCTTCCGGCTCTGCTCCAGTTCAATGGCTTCAGCGCGTTCTTCTACGGCTTCTTTGACTACGGGGCCCGGTAGGATTTTTTCTTCTTTACGCAGGGCAATCAAGTGGTAGCCGTTGGCACTGTGCACCAGCAGTTCGCCGTGCTTGCCAAGTGGCGGAACCCAACCTTGGCGCATGGTTTCTTGGGGGCCGCAGGGATTGAACGCATCGGCTTGTAGTTTTTCTTCTAAAGCTTCGGCCGTAATGTCGAAGGGCTTGGTAAAACGGAAAACTCGGGCGTTACGAAACCACATTGGGGCTTAGTCCTTGCTAATTGTTTGGGGCGTTTCGGAGAAGGAGAGGGATGATACGGCTACCGGCAGGCAGCCGTAAAGTTACCGGTAGGGCATGTTCAGATTTGCAGAATCTCGACCACTACGGTTTTAACCACAAAGCCAATAACGCCGGTGCCGAGCACCGTAAACAATGCGATGGTGCCGAATTTGCCAGCCTGTGATTTTTTGGCAAGATCCCAGACAATGAACCCCATCCAACCAATAAGACCTGTCACCAGCACCAGCATGGCGATCTGGGAAAACACTGCTTCGTTCATGTTTGCTCCGATATCAACAGAAATGTACAAATGAGGATGTGTGATTAACCCTGTTCATCACGCAGGAAAACCCAGTTGTTTTTATCGGATTGTTCTTCACTGAAATAGTAACCATCCAGATCAAAGCTTTTAAGCTCTTCCGCTTGGGTGATGTGGTTTTGAATGGCGTAGCGGCACATCAAGCCACGTGCTTTTTTGGCATAAAAACTGATGATTTTGTATTTGCCATTTTTGAAGTCTTTAAACTGAGGTGTGATCAGCCGACCTTCAAGGTGCTTCTTCTGAACACTTTTGAAGTATTCATTAGAGGCTAGATTGATCAAGATCTGATCGTCTTCCGCCAGGAGGGCGTTCAGGCCTTCGGTCAGCTTGTTGCCCCAAAAAGCATAGAGGTCTTTGCCGCGCTGGTTCTCGAACTTGGTACCCATTTCAAGCCGGTAGGGCTGCATCAGGTCCAGCGGCTTGAGCAAACCGTAGAGGCCAGACAGCATGCGCAAGTGCTTTTGGGCAAAGGCGAAGTCGTCTTCGCTGAAGCTTTCGGCATCTAGCCCCGTGTACACGTCGCCCTTGAAAGCCAGAACAGCCTGGCGGGCGTTATCGGGCGTGAAAGGCATGTGCCAGTTGCGGAATCGGTCGGCGTTCAGCTGGCCCAGCTTGTCGCTGATACTCATCAAGTTGCTGACCTGATGGGGTTCCAACTCCTTCAGTTGATCAATCAGCTCGCACGCATCGTCCAGATATTCTGGCTGGGAGTATGTTTCCGTGGCCAGAGGGCTTTCGTAGTCCAGAGTTTTGGCGGGTGAGATGACCATCAACATATTAGCGGATCCTTTATTGCAAAAACGTGAGTAGCTGGGCTTGGGTAAAGGGCCAGCCGAGTTCTGCGCCGGTGTCTTGTCGGCGCAGTACTGGAATGCGAGTGCCGTAGCGTTCAACCAGCGCTTCGGACTGGGCGATATCGACCACATCCACAGGAATGGGTTCCGGCATGGGTGTGTTGACCAAGAGTGCTTCGGCCAGCTCGCACAGGTGGCAGTTCGAGGTGGTGTAGAAGAGCAGTTCCATTATTTCTTCGGCTGCGCGTCGATTTGCTGGCCGTTCACACCTTGGCTGTCTCTACCCATCAGGTAAAGGTAGACAGGCATGAGCTGCTCTGGATCCGGGTTTTTCTGTGGGTCTTCCGCCGGGTAGGCCAACACTCGCATTCCTGTGCGGGTCGCACCGGGGTTCAGGCTGTTTACGCGAATGTTATTGCGTTCATCGTCCAGCTCGTCGGCTAACAATTGTGAAAGCCCTTCAATGGCGAACTTGGACACGGCATAGGCCCCCCAGTAAGCGCGAGCTTGGCGGCCCACACCGGATGAGGTAAAGATCATGGAAGCCGCATCCGACTGTCTCAGCAGAGGAATCATGGCTCGACTAAGCATGAAAGGTGCCGTGGCGTTGACCTGCATGACCTTATTCCAGGTTTCCGGGTCGTACAGTTCCACTGGGCTGCGTGCGCCGAGAATGCCGGCGTTATGGAGCAGGCCGTCGAGCCGCCCGAAGTTTTCTTCGATGGTCATAGCCAGCTCTTCGTAGTCTTTCATGGCTGCGCCTTCGAAGTTCATCGGTACCAGCGCAGGCTGAGGGTGCCCGGCGGCTTCGATTTCATCGTAAACTTCTTCCAGTCTGGACAGAGTCCGTCCCACTAGAATGACGGTGGCACCGTGAGCCGCGTAGGCTTTTGCAGCAGCACGGCCAATGCCGCTACCGGCTCCGGTTACCATGACAATGCGGTCTTTTAGAAGATCGGCGGGTGCCTGGTAATCATGCATAACCTGTCTCCGTTGTCGGGCATATGCCGGCCGGGTTGCGGCCGGTGAGCGAAATAATTTGAGCGCTATTGTAACAGCTTTGCCAAGTCGCTGACGGTATCGGCGATGGCATCGGCTTGCCACAGATCAACCGTTTCCGGTTCTTCAATATAACCGTACCTGACGGCAATGGTGTACATGCCCGCGTTGCGACCGGCTTCGATGTCACGCACGTGATCGCCCACGTAAATGGTCTGTTCCGGGACCGCATCGATTTCTTTACAGGCCAGAAACATCGGTTCCGGATGGGGTTTGCGCTCGGCCACGTGGTCCGGACAGACCAGTGTCGCGCAACGCTCCTGCAAGCCAAGCGCCTCGATCAGTGGGGCGGCGAATCGCAAGGGCTTATTGGTGACGATGCCCCACGGGATGCCTTTTGCTTCCAGCCCCAACAGCAATTCATCCATCCCTTCAAACAGGGTGGTTTCTACCGCTACGCCGGCTTCATAGAGGTCAAGGAAGGCGGTGTGTTTATCCAGGTAGCCGTCTTGTTCCGGCTCCAGGTTAAATCCCAGCCGAACCATGGCTCGGGCCCCATTGGATACCGAGCGGCGAATGTGCTCTGGAGGGAGTGGCTCCAAATTGTGGTGTTGGCGCAACTGATTCAGGCAGCGGATGAAATCTGGCGCTGTGTCGATCAGAGTGCCGTCGAGATCAAACAGGACCGCTGACGGTTTGCGTTCAGTCTTCACGGATATCCTTGGCGTGCATCAAATAATTAACGTCCACATCACGACCGAGTTTGTAGCTTTTGGTGATCGGGTTGTAGGTCATACCGGTGAGTTCCCGAATGTCGAGCCCGGCCTGGCGCAGATAGTCCGACATTTCCGAGGGACGGATGAACTTGTTCCACTCATGAGTGCCCTTAGGGAGCATGTTCATGATGTACTCTGCGCCCACAATGGCAAATAAGAAAGACTTGGGGTTCCGGTTGATGGTTGATACAAACAAGTGCCCCCCCGGGCGTAACATGGCGGCGCATGATTTAATGACCGAGGCCGGATTCGGTACATGCTCAAGCATTTCCAAGCAGGTAACGGCATCGTACTGGCCGGCATGCTCGGGATCTCTAGCCAGATCTTCGATGGTGGTCTGGCGATAATCCACTTTGACGCCGGATTCCAGACCGTGCAATTTCGCGACTTGCAGGGGCGCTTCACCCATATCAATTCCGGTGACGTGCGCGCCGCGAAGGGCCATGCCTTCGGACAACAAACCGCCGCCGCAACCTACGTCTAGCACGCGTTTCCCTGCCAGTGAAACTCGCTCGTCAATAAAGTTCAAGCGCAGGGGGTTGATGTCGTGCAGTGGTTTGAACTCACTGGTGGGATCCCACCAACGGCTGGCGAGCGCCTCAAACTTGGCAATCTCTTTCTGATCTACGTTCTGGTTGCTCATGCTTGCCCCTGAGAAAAATTAACTGAGAATATGTTTTTGCCAATCACGGACCCGAAGCATCAGGTCCGGCACATCAATTCGGGTTAACCGGCCATCTTGCAACTGAGGCACGCCATGAATCCAACTGTGGCTGACGGCTCTACCGTGGTTGCTGTAAATCAGGTGTGAGGCCGGGTCGTAGACGGGCTGAATGAACGGGTCGCTGAGGTCAACGGCGATCAGGTCGGCCAGTTTGCCGGCTACCAGCGATCCAAGTTCCTGGTCCCGACCGAGGGCACGAGCGCCATTCAGGGTCGCCATTTCCAATGCCTTGTGGGCCGACAGGGCGGTGGCGTCTTCAGCCACCACTTTGGCCAGCATGGCCGCGGTTTGCAGTTCTCCAAACAGGTCTAGATCGTTGTTGCTGGCCGCGCCATCGGTGCCGATGGTGACATTCATGCCGCGGTCGATGAGCGTTTGAACCGGACAGAGCCCGCTGGCGAGTTTAAGGTTAGATTCAGGGCAATGGACAATGTGCCCACCCGCCTGGCCGAGCAGTTCCAGATCGGCTTCATTCAACTGGGTCATGTGCACGTATTGGCTGTTGCTGCCCAGCACACCCAGGTTGGCCATGCGGGCAATCGGACGTTTGCCGGATGCTTTCAACGCTTCGTCTACCTCAAAAGCCGTTTCGTGCAGGTGCATCTGGATGGCTGCGCCCGTTTGCTCCGATAATGCCACTGCCGCGGTTAAGGGGGCATCCGAAACGGTGTAGGGTGCATGGGGGCCGATAGCTGGCATGATGAACGCATCACCGCGCCATTGGGCAATCAGATCAGCGCCTTTCGCCAGATACTCGTCCGGGCCAGAACCCCACATGGTGGGCATGTCCATCAGCGGAAAGCACACCTGTGCGCGCATGCCGGTGTCATGAGCCGCTTGGGCGGTGGCTTCCGGGAAGAAGTACATGTCCGAAAAGGTGGTGGTGCCGGTGCGCAGCATTTCGGCCATGGCCAGTCGGCTGCCATCCACGACGAACTGCTCACACACAAATTGTCCTTCGGCCGGCCAGATGTGTTCGTTCAGCCAGGTCATTAGTGGCAGGTCGTCGGCCATGCCACGGAATAGGGACATGGCGGTGTGGCCATGTAGGTTGATCAGCCCGGGGAGTACCACATGATTCGGAAGATCAATGGTTTCCCGTGTGCGGAATTTTTGGTCTGCGTCCGTTTGGGGTAGTACCGCTGCTATCTGGCTGCCTTGCAGAATGACGGCCTGGTGTTCCAGTACAACGCCAAAAGGTTCAACGGGGATCAGCCAGCGGGCATTAATCCGGATATCGGCTGCGATGATGGTGTTTGCCGTCATTAACCTGCCTTGGAGGGTCGGGGGCACAGAGTCTGTATGCCGGGAAATTCAACTGGGAAGTATAGCGAGCCGCCACCGGCAGAACTACCCCGCTTGTCGTGCCAATGGAGGTATAAACCCGCAAGTAACACGCTATACTGCGCTTTTTTACGTGTGCAATCGGAGCAGATGATGGAAAATTCCACAGACCAACGATCTTTGGGTACACAACCGGTGCGCTGGCACGGCGACAGCTTGGAACTTCTGGATCAGCGGTTGTTGCCTACCGAGGAGCACTGGATTACGGCAGAAGGGGCGTCGGCTGTTGCCCAGTGCATTACCGATATGGTGGTTCGTGGTGCGCCGGCTATCGGCATCAGTGCTGCTTATGGCGTCGCCTTGGCTGCGCGTCATGCCGGTGGCAGCGAAAATTGGCAGGTTGAAGTGAGGCAGGCGATTGATCAGTTAGCGAAATCGCGGCCGACAGCGGTGAATCTGTTCTGGGCACTGCAGCGGATGGAAAAGGTCTTTCTGGCCTGCTCTGAGCTGGATGAGGCCGTCGAACGACTGGCCGCTGAAGCGGTTTTGATTCATCAGGAAGATATCGCCGCCAACTTGGCAATGGCAGACCATGCGCTTGATGTGATGAACCTGGAGCAAGCGATTGGGGTGTTGACCCACTGCAATACGGGTGCGCTGGCTACGGGGGGATACGGCACAGCCCTTGGCGTAATTCGGCGGCTGCACGAGCGCAACCTGCTAGAGAAAGTGTATGCGGATGAAACCCGGCCTTGGCTTCAGGGCAGCCGTCTGACGGCCTGGGAACTAAGCCGTGACGAGATTCCTGTGACCTTGAATGCCGATGGCGCAGCCGCAGCCATTCTGGCCAGCGGCAAGGTGAGTTGGGTCGTTGTTGGCGCGGATCGGATTACCGCCAACGGGGACGTGGCGAACAAAATCGGTACCTACAGTCTGGCGGTATTGGCCCGGTATCATAATGTCGGATTTATGGTCGTCGCGCCTTCCAGCACGGTGGATATGACTTTGCTCGAGGGCGCTCAGATTCCGATCGAAGTGCGCGAAGGCACGGAGGTTCGGGAGATTCGCGGGATTCCGCTGGCACCTGCCGGTGTCGAGGTGTTTAATCCTGTATTCGATGTGACGCCGGCAAGCCTGATTGATGCGATCGTGACCGAAAAAGGGGCGGTGCTGAAGCCGGATCTTGCCGGCATGAAAGCGTTATTTTCCTGAAGACGGCTCTGAGTCTTCGGGATTGCGGGGCTGAAGGCCGGCTTTCAGTTCCGCCATTTCCATTTCTTGCTGCTCGACGAAGTGCATCGACATTTCAAAGCTGTTGCGGGTGAACTCCAATACCTTCTTGAAGCCCTCGTCCGACAGGTTTCGTGCGTTGTCATGGCGGCGGAAGATGTTGATGAACTCCCGCTCACGCTCAAACTGCAACGGAATCCGGCCAATACCCCAGTCGTTCAGTATCTGCCAAACCTCGGGGTTGTAGTTCCGCGTGGTGCGCATGATGAAGGGGATCGGGTCGTTTCTGGCAATCAGTGCCGCAAACCGTAGGATCAGTTCGAAGGAGAGCGTGGCGGTGCCATTCTCGATGGCTTCCAGCAGAGACTTGTCTTTGAGGTTCAGTGCTTCGCTCATTTCTGAGAGCGTAAGCCCGGCCACTTCCCGAATGTCTTTGAGGGATTGACCGGCGGCCAGCATGGTCCTGAGTTGGTCCTGAGAGTTGACAAGCACCCGACCCACCTTGAGCGACGTATCCGTTGCGCGGGCACCAAGCTTAAGCGCTGAGCCGGTAAAACCGACGATGCGGTCCAGAATCCGGTCTGATGATTTGGCTCGGGCATCGGGGGCCGGCGCCATGCTCTCCGCTTCCTCCATCGACCGCATGGCGTGTAATGCATCGAGCAGCATGCTCTGGAATACCTGAGCTTTTTTGAGGTTCTCTCGTTGACCTCCTGAGGGTGCCTTTTCGGACATGCTTCTATGGAACCTCAGTTTTTACAGCAAATTGTGTGGGCGTAAGAATGGAGGCCATGCGCTGATCCAGTTCGAGCAAGTCCGCCATGATGTGGCCGCCCTCACGGATTATGAAATCCAGTTCGTCGTCTGAGCTGTCTGGGTTCGCTACTTGCTCATCCTGCCACTCTTCCAGATCCTCCGGTGTTTCGAAGGGGGCTTCTCCGCGAAGCTCACGGCGAGCGTTGGCGATGGTGAGGCGGGTGCTTTCAATCTGGTTGTGGTGCGCTGTGCGCTCGTCAAGATTGAGGCTGACATAGTCAATCTGGCGCTGCTGGTTCAGGAAGTTGATTTCCTTTTGCAGCAAGCTGAATTCCGGACTGGTATTGAAGCGGTCGTCGTGCCGAGTACGGAGTTCATCAATCACGCTGCTGAAATCGAAATAACGAGTGTGAGGCACGGCCTCGATCTGATCCCAGGGCAGAGCGTGGTCCAGCGCATCCTCGCCGATTCTCGATTTATCGATACGGGAAGGTATTTCGATGTCGGGAATCACGCCCTTGTGCTGGGTTGATCCGCCAGACACCCGGTAGAACTTGGATTGGGTGATCTTCAACTGGCCGTGGTTCAGGGGGCGTACAGCCTGAACCGTGCCTTTGCCAAAGGTTTGGGAGCCAACCACCAAGCCGCGGCCATAGTCTTGTATGGCGCCCGCAAAAATTTCGGAAGCGGAGGCACTCATACGGTTCACCAGAACCACCAGTGGGCCATCATAGCTAACGGTTGGGTCTCTATCGTCCAGAACCTGAACATCGTTGTTGGCGTTGCGGATTTGTACGGTTGGCCCTTTGTCGATAAACAGTCCGACCAGATCGTTGGCCTCGTGCAATGCGCCGCCACCGTTGTTACGCAGGTCCATCACAATGCCGTCAACACCGTCGCGCTTGAGCTCGTCAATCAATTTGCGAACGTCTCGAGTGGTGCTCTTATAGTTCGGATCGCCAGCTTGCATGGCTTGGAAGTCGGCGTAAAAGGTCGGAATGGTGATCACGCCGATGTTATAGGTTGCACCGATGCGGTCCAGTTGAATGATGTCTTTGCTGGCGCTTTGTTCTTCCAGTTTTACTTCATCACGGTTGATGGCAATGCTGCGCGTGATGGTTTCATCTGATGCGTTTGCGGGGATGACTTCCAGTGTCACAGTGGAATTGCGCGGGCCGCGGATAAGATCGACCACCTCATCAAGGCGCCAGCCAATCACGTTCACTGGCTTCTTGTCTTCCTGAGCAACGGAGACAATGCGGTCTGCAGGCTGAAGCTGACCTTGCTTGGATGCCGGACCACCCGGAACCAGACGAACGACTTTGGTGTACTCATTGTCTGATTGGAGAACCGCGCCGATACCTTCCAGAGACAGGCTCATGTTGATGTTGAAGTTCTCTGAAGTGCGCGGAGAAAAATACGAGGTGTGCGGGTCCCACATGCCGGTAAAGGCATTCATGTACGCTTGGAAGGCGTCTTCGCTCCGGGCCTGATAGGCGCGCTTGAGCTGGCCGTCGTAGCGGCGCATCAAGGTTTCTTCAATTGCCTCGTCGTCAGTGCCATTGAGGCGCTGCGCCAATACGGCATTCTTGATGCGTTTGATCCAGAGTTGGTCCAGAGCCGCTTGGTCGGACTCCCATGGAGCCTCTGAACGATCAACCCGGATTTTTTCGTCGGCGCTGAAATCCAGCTCTGATACGCCGGCGCTAATAATCTCTTTGGCAAACTTCAGTCGTTCGATGATCCGCTGCTGAACCAGGTTGTAGATATCGAATCCGGGTTGCAGCTGTCCGGTTTTTAGTGCGGACCCTAAACGGCCTTTGACTTTGCTTAACGCGTCAATGTCTTGTTGTGTCAGGTAAATGCGCTGGCTGTCGAGGTAGTTGAGGTAGGCATCAAAAACATCGCCAGAGAGTTCATCACTGATGCCGAGGTCGCGGAAATGAGTGAATTGCAGTTGGCGGGCAATAAGAATGTTAGCCCGCGCCTGATCAATGGTTGGGGAAACCGGTTGATAGCTTGCTGGTTCTTCAATCTTTGCGTGCAGGCCTGACAAGCCGGGGACAAGCAAAGCAAGGCCTAACGCGGCACTCAGTCCAGCAACTTTCAATAAGGAGGACCGGTGGTTACGCGTAACGGCTTTTTCCGCAATGGTCATATAAGCATACCTGGCGATACTGGGTTGTTTTATGCCTGTCGAGTCTACTGACAGTGTTATTTACCCGTGACTAGTCAATTTATTGTAGGCAACTGCTACATCCGTTGCCATAGGCTAGGCGCAGAGCTTAGTGACAATATGTCCATATAGGTTGCAGTTTAACCCTTTGAATGCATTGTGCGGGCAGTAATGGGGGAATGCGACCGGAGGCGTAACCTCCGGCCGGAAGGGGCTTAAGCGAATATGTCGTTTTTCTCCGCTTTTTCCAGTAGCAGTGCGGGGGGAGTGAACCGTTCACCGTATTGCGCGGCCAGTTCTTGGGCGCGTTCTGCGAAGTCACGGACGCCGTATTGGTTTACGAACTGAATGGCGCCGCCGGTCCACGGCGCGTATCCAATGCCAAAGATGCTGCCAATGTTGGCGTCTTCCACAGTGCGCAAGACACCTTCTTCGAGGCAGCGGATGGTTTCTATCGCCTGAATAAACAAAAGGCGGTCTTTCAGGTTCTGAAGGTCTACGCTAGGTGCTATTTCCCGGTTAACAAACAGATTCTCCAGTTCGGGCCAGAGGTATTTCTTGCCCTTTTCCGGATACTCGTAGAACCCGGCGCCAGCCGCTTTACCCTTGCGGTTATGGGTGTTGACCATGGCATCGATAACGGCCTCCGCGGGATGCGGTTGCCAGGTTCCGCCGGCTGCTTCGGTGTCTTTCTTACTTTGCGCCCGAATGTGTTGCATGAGGGTCATGCTGACTTCATCGGATATCGCCAGCGGGCCAACTGGCATGCCGGAAAGCAGTCCAGCATTTTCGATGCTGGAAGGGTGAATACCCTCGGCGAGCATGCTGATGCCTTCGTTGACGAAGGTGCCAAATACCCGGGAAGTGAAGAAGCCTCGGCTGTCGTTGACGACAATCGGGATCTTGCCAATTTGCTGCACGTAGTCGAAAGCGCGGGCCAAGGTTTCATCGGATGTTTTTTCGCCGACGATAATTTCCACCAACTGCATTTTGTCCACCGGCGAGAAGAAGTGCAGGCCGATGAAGTGATCCGGCTTGGCGGAAGCTTCTGCCAGTTGGGTAATGGGGATGGTCGAGGTGTTGGATGCGAAGATACCATTGGCCACCATTTTCGGCTCAGCTTCTTGAGTAACCTTGGCTTTCAGGCTGCTGTCTTCGAACACGGCTTCAATGATGAGGTCGCAGTTTTCCAGGTCGTCAGCGGAGGCTGTCGCCGTAATGCGGCTCAAAACAGCTTCTTTTTCGGTTTCGGTCATCCGGCCGCGGCTGACCTTCTTGGCTAACAGTTTTTCGGAATAGCTTTTGCCTTTTTCAGCATTTTCAATCGTTACATCTTTCAGTACCACGTTGATGCCGCGGGTCGCTGTGGAGTACGCAATGCCAGCGCCCATCATGCCAGCGCCCAGAACACCCACTTTTTTGAAGGATGCTTTGTCGACGCCTTGGGGACGGCTGCCGCCGGCCTTGATGGCGTTCAACTGGAACCAGAAAGTATTCGTCATGTTTTTCGCGACTTGGCCAGTGACCAGTTCGGCGAAATACCGGGTCTCGATCATGCTGCCGTTATCGAAGTCTACCTGAGCACCTTCCACAGCAGCAGCCATAATCCGCTCTGGCGCCGGGTAGCAACCTTTGGTTTTCTGGCGCAGCATAGCCGGCGCGATGGCAAGTTTTTGCGCCATGGCGGGGTGGTGTGGTGCACCGCCGGGTAGCTTGTACCCTTTTTTGTCCCACGGCTGCTGGCATTTGGGGTTGGCTTCGATAAATTCCCGAGCTTTGCTGATCAGCTCTTCAGGGAAGCTTGCCAACGCATCGATAATGCCGGCTTTTAACGCTGCTTTCGGACTCAGCTTCTTGCCTTCCATCAGCAGCGGGAAGGCCGCTTCCAGTCCAATCATGCGAGGCAGACGTTGGGTCCCGCCGCCGCCGGGAAGCAGGCCTAGCGTGACTTCCGGTAGGCCGAGCTGAGTACGGTCGTTATCGAGTGCTATGCGGTGGTGACAGGCTAGGGCAAGTTCCAAACCGCCGCCCAAGGCCGTGCCATTGATGGCGGCAACCACAGGCTTTCCGCACGTTTCCAGAAAGCGCATGCTGGCTTTCAGTCCGTCCACCATGGCTTCAAATTCAGCTGCCTGGTCGCGGGTTACCTTGTGTAATTCGTTAAGGTCACCACCGGCAAAGAATGTTTTCTTTGCGGAGGCAATTATGATGCCTTTGATCTTGTCCAGATCACCTTTTACCTTGTTGACGGTATCCGTCAGCGCAGCGCGGAATTCGGCGTTCATGGTGTTGGCGGACTGGCCGGGCATATCGATGGTGAGGGTTAGGATCTGGTCTGAACCCAGGTCGTACTTAATGGCTGTCATGATGTGTTCCTTAATCGTGAAAGTGGGCTCAAACGCGCTCGATGATGGTGGCAATACCCATGCCGCCGCCGACACACAGCGTGGCCAGGCCGTAGCGCAGTTCACGGCGCTCGAGTTCATCGAGCAGGGTGCCGAGTATCATGGCGCCGGTAGCCCCGAGCGGGTGCCCCATGGCAATGGCGCCGCCGTTGACGTTCACTTTCTCGTCCGGAATGGACAGTTCTTTTTGGAAGCGCATCACCACTGAAGCGAAAGCTTCGTTCACTTCAAACAGATCGATTTGGTCTGCGGTCAGTCCTGCTTTTTTCAATGCTTTAATGGCGGCGGGAGCCGGGCCGGTCAGCATGATGGTGGGGTCGGTGCTGGTGACTGCCGTGGCGACAATGCGGGCGCGGGGGTTCAGGCCGAGCTCTTTGCCTTTGGCCTCGCTACCGATCAGTAGGGCGGTTGCACCGTCTACAATGCCTGATGAGTTGCCAGCATGGTGGACGTGATTGATCTTCTCGACGTAGTGGTACTTTTCACGGGCCACGCTATCGAAACCCATTTCGCCCATCATCTGGAACGAGGGTTTGAGGTTGGCCAGAGACTCTACCGTGGTGTTGCCGCGCACATGTTCATCGCGGTCCAGAATAACGACACCGTTTTGATCTGTTACGGGAACAATGGACTTGGCGAAATAACCTTTTTCCCAAGCGTTAGCGGCTTTCTGCTGAGATTTCACCGCAAAACCATCGACATCTTCACGGCTAAAGCCTCCCAGAGTCGCGATCAGGTCAGCCCCGATGCCTTGGGGCATAAACCCGGTTTCGAGGTTGGTGGCGGGGTCGGTCGCCCATGCGCCGCCATCAGCGCCCATGGGAACTCGGGACATGGCTTCCACGCCGCCTGCAACCACCAGATCTTCCCAGCCTGAACGCACTTTCATCGCGGCCAGATTCACGGCTTCAAGGCCCGAGGCGCAGAAACGATTGAGTGTTACCCCGGCGACTTTTTCATCCCAGCCAACGGCCAGAGCGGCGGTTTTGGCGATGTCCGCTCCCTGGTCACCAACGGCGGTCACACAGCCCATGACAATGTCGTCGACGTGCGCGGTATCCAGTTGATTGCGCTCCCGGAGTGCTTCAAGCACGGTGCCCAGTAGGGTGACGGGTTTGACGCTGTGCAGTGAACCGTCTTTTTTGCCGCGCCCGCGTGGGGTGCGGACTGCATCAAAGATATACGCCTCGGTGGACATGCTTGTTCCTCTGTTCGTTGTTTTTAGAGATGGGTCAGTGCTCTAACCATAGCGGTTATTGCGTGCAGGTAGTAATGACAGTGCCTGCCAAACCCATTGGCCTATTTGCTCAGGAAGAGTGGTGTGGCAGAAACAAAAAATCCCTGACTGGGTATCCAGTCAGGGATTTCGAGGGCTGTGATCACGGGGTTGTGATCAGCTGGTTTGTGTGAGGCTGGTTAATGCCTGATTCAGGCGTTCTGCATTCTCAGGTGAAGTATCTTCAACCTCTGGGTGCAGGCACCAAAGTGCAACCAGCTTCTCAAGCTCCTGAGTCGGGGAAGCGTTATCCGTGCTGCCCATGCCGTCACTGAGACGTTGCACCTGAATCTCCATACGTCGGGACTGATCTTGTTCCGGTGTTGGAGTGCCCGTCAGAATTTCAGCACGGATAGCCAGATCACGACCGTTGATCGGGCCAGTGGCTTTGGCCAGGTTAAACCAGTGTTTAGGCGCAGCTTCGTCAGAAAGCTTTTGCTCAACTTTGCCACTAACGAAAGCTTGCCAGTCGGTTACGGTTTGCTGGAACTTTTTGATCTCGGCCGCCCGGTTGAGCTGCTGCTTTAATTGCTGCACTTGCTCTTTGATGGCAGGTGACAAGGGCTCGGCAGCCAGTGGCCGGAGGGCCTCCCGTGCTTCGTTCAGCATCGCCTCGTCGGTTTCTGAGTCTATGGCCTGATACTTGCCCAATACTTCTTGTGCGGCTTGATCGGCCAATTGGCTGGCTTGTTGCTGTTCGGTGCGCTGGGCATCGCGACGAGCAAAAATCTGATCGCAGGCTTTGCGGAACGCCTGCCACATTTTACGGTCTTCGCGGTGCCGGGTGATGCCAATGCTGGTCCATTCCGTTTGCAAGGCTTTAGCTTGATCCATCGCTTCTTGGAGGGGTTCATGGTTACTCAGCGCCTGAGCTCGCTCAACAATCGATTGTTTCAAGGCTTCGTTCTTTTTTCGCTCCTCGTCTAGAGGCTGCTCTAGTCGCTTCAGCAGTTCATCATACTGCTTTTGCACCGATCGATTGTTTCGGAAGTCAACGGGCCAAGCTTCTTTCCATTCCTGTCTTGCGGTTTGGTAAATC
The DNA here is from genome assembly GCF_048285575.1 of Marinobacter sp. SBS5. Classification (NCBI taxonomy): domain Bacteria; kingdom Pseudomonadati; phylum Pseudomonadota; class Gammaproteobacteria; order Pseudomonadales; family Marinobacteraceae; genus Marinobacter; species Marinobacter sp. SBS5. Next base: position 1,192,485 of record NZ_JBLWAZ010000001.1, read on the forward strand.
CGCTCGATGGCCTTCCAGTCAATAGATGCCCAGTCGGCGTTTTCGAGGAACTTGGACAGTTCATCGCAGATCGCCTTCCGCTTATCCAGATTCGCCTGCTTCAGATCAGACTTGGCTTCGAAATAGGCTTTGCAGGGTTCGTAAGCGTGGTCTGAAGCTGCCTTGAATCGGGTCCAAAGGGTTCGGTCTGAAGAGCCACCCAGGTTACGCCACTCGCCTTGCAGCTCTTTGATCCGCTCCGCTTTTGCTTCCGGATCCATTGGCTGCTCAGCAAGGTATTCCATTTGCTCGCATAGGGCGATCTGCTTGGGTTCGGTTGCAAAGCCTTGCCAATCGCTCAGTTCGCGGAACTGGCCGGTCAACAACTGCATGCGTGCTTGCAGGTTCTGCCGAGTGGAGTGGTCCAGCTGCTGAAAGAGGTTTTGAGTAGTCTTGAACAGTTGTTTGGACTCTTTGAACTGACGAGCCTCGAGCGCAGCTTCCAGTTCGGGCAGTGTACTTTTTAGCTTGCTCGCAATCTCTTGCTGTTTTTCGCGCTGGCTTTCGTTGTGTTTCGGTGCCGGTTGTTTGCCGGTGAGCTTACGGACCTGAATGACGCTGCCTGGTTGGGGGAAATCGGCAGGCCATTCCAGCTGTTGGAGCAGCTCGGTAGCTTGTTTTCTGTGTTCGTCTGAGGCCTGACCAGACTCGACTACCTGTGCTAGCGCGCTAAGTGTGTCTTTTTCCTGCGACAGCCAGCGGATGGCATTCAAATAGCTACGCAGGGCCTGCATTTGCTGTTCGTAAGTTTTTTGCTCGCTCTTATCGACAGTTGTGTCCCGAGTCGCTTCCAGCCAACGGTTCTCTTGCGTTTTCTGCAGGGCGTCGAGCGCTGAAGGCGAGGGCGGTTGGTTGGCGTCCTGTGCTTTCAGGTCGGCAAGCGTGCCTTTAAGCAGGTCTAGGGTTTCAGTTCGCTGGCGAGCCTGTTCTTGCTGGCGAGCTTCTTCCTGTTGCGCTTCTTCAATCTGATGTAGGCGTTTCTGGCATAGGTGCACGGCTTCCAAAAATTGTTGAGCCTGCTCTGAGCTTGCATCACCATTGACGGCTTGCCACTGCCCTTGCAATGCTTCGAGGCGCGCTTTGAACAGTTTGGTGTTCTCACTGTTTGCCTGGTCTTTTGCTAGTGCTATCAGGTCGCTGATGCGTTGTTGAGTGGCCGCTTCTTTGGCTTGCTGCTCACGCAAGCGTTGAAGTGATTGCCGAACCGTCTGGTAAACGCTTTTGTCCCGCCCTTTTGAATTTTTTTGCACGTGTTGGAGCAATTCTTCGTCCTGCAAACCTTTTGCAGCTTCGAGTCTGATAGAAGCCGTAACGCCCTCTACTGCGAGCTTCGCTAAGACGGATTGCTCAGGGCTGTTTGCAAGCTGTTGTTGCTGAGCTTCCCGAAGCTCGTTGCGTTGGTCTACTTCGGCAGGCTGTTTTACTTCAGGCTTTACCTGAGGTTTAGAACTGGAGGTCGCTTTTGTCTTGCGGGACTTGAACAGTTTCTGAATAAATGCAGCCATAAAAGGTATCCTTCGGGATTGAAACCAGTCTGCGGTGGCGGCAGAGTGCACACCACCGGCCATCGGCATGTTACGCATGCCGGATAGTTGTAATATCGGGCGCTAGTCTAGCGTTTAGCTGGCGCATGCGGGAAGGGGCTACATGGGAAAAGATTCAAAACAGGATGATCCGGAGTATAAAGCCCGTTCGGTAGCGCTGCGCTTATTGGCGCGCCGGGAACACAGTCGGCAGGAGCTTTCGTTGAAATTGCGTCAGAGACAGCTCCATCAACCTGTGATCGACTTGGTGCTTGATGATTACGAAGAGGAAGGCTGGCTGGATGATCATCGTTTCGCGGATGTTTACAGTCGTCAACGGATAGATGCAGGCTACGGTCCGGTGCGCATTATGGCGGAGCTGCAACAAAGAGGTGTTCATTTTCGCCCGGACTGTCTTGCGGACAGGACTGATGCGGATTGGTCTCGGGCCGCGGCAGAGTTGCGGGAAAAGCGGTTCGGACTTCATTCTTTAAGTGATGATTTGTCCGAGAAGCTTCGACAGGCGAGGTTCCTGGCCCGTCGCGGTTTTTCGTCAGCACAGGTGGAAAAAGCGCTAAAGATCGACAACTCCGAACAGCTTTGGGCGGGCGACGATTTCTAAAGCGTTGGCGGTATCACGCTGAGTTCTGGTGGTAGGGCGGCCCTGAGATCTTCCCCTTTGTTGGGGAGTGGTTGTTCAGATGCGCCGGCTTCCGCTACGTTGTGGGGGGTGTCCAGCGTTGGCGGTTGCTCCGACGGTGCGGGTGCCTTTTTATCGAGCGCGGGTATTCTTGCCAGCACGTCGTAGTAGCGTCGAATATTCTGAACGTAGGCTACTGGCTCGTGCCCTCTGGCATAGCCGAACCGGGTTTTCGAATACCATTCTTTCTTTGCCAGCAATGGCAGGAATTCTTTCACGTCCATCCAGCGGTCCGGGTTCCGGCCGGCGGATTCGGTTAGCCTTCGTGCATCCTCCAAGTGACCATACCCTACGTTATAGGAAGCCAGTGCGAACCAGGTTCGATCGGGTTCGGGAATGCGGTCGGGAATGCGCTCATGCACCATGCGGAAATAGCGAGCGCCTCCTTTTATGCTCTCCTCGGCATCCAGGCGGTTATTGATGCCGATATATTTAGCGGTGGTCCGGGTCAGCATCATCAGGCCACGCACACCGGTAGGGGAGACGGCGTTTGGCCTCCAGTGAGACTCTTGGTACCCGATGGCGGCCAGAAGCCGCCAGTCCATACCGATGTCTTTGGCATGGCTTTCAAACAGCGCTTGGTATCGTGGCAGCCGGTTCTCCAGATGGTGCATGAAGGTGCGGGCGCCCACGTAATTGAGCCTATCCAGATGCCCGTAGAACCTTTCTGCCAGTTGGGCCTTGGAACCGTCCTCGTTGGCGCGCTCCATAAACAGTCGGGCGGCATTGGCGAGAGTTTCGTCCTGTTGTGGCGGAAAAAGCCAGACGAGTTCTTGCGGGTCGTTCAGGGCGAAGGCTTCCTTCACCATCGGGAAGAAAACGTGGTTCAGGTCGAGTTCATTCGATGCAATGACGGCGTAGGGTAATTCGCCGGCGTTTACTTTTTCCAGCAATGCTTCCGCGTCTAGGCCGGGGTGGATGCGGGTGTCTGGTTTCCGGTTGCCAGCAGCGACCTCGATGACGTGCTCGTGATTACTGTCAGCTAACAAATGTAAGGTTTGGCCAGACAAGTCTTCGATCGAATCAGGTGCTGGATGGTCTCGGTGATAAACCACAATGGACTGCGCTTTGATGCCGGTCGGGACAGGGTGGAACTCGGCAGCGAAATCGGGGCGATTCACCAAACCGGCCAATCCGATATGAGCGTAGTTGCGCTTAAGAACGGAGAGAATTTCGGAGTTGTCTTTCGCCACCCGAACTCGCAGTTCAACGTCCAATTCATCGGCAAATCTGCGAGCAAGTTCGTAGTCGTACCCGGTAGCGCCACCCTCGTCTTCGTAATAGACAGAGGGCGCCGTACGGGTAATTACGTGCAATACGCCTTCGTTCTTTACTTCTTGCAGGGTGCTGGGTTGAGTGCATCCGCTGGCGGCCAAAATGGCGGCCAGAGCTAACGATAATGCAGCACGACTACCATGGAAATTTTTGATGATCTTTGACAAATCCATGCGCTCCGCAAAGCCCAATGTTCAGGAAACTGCGTGACTTAAGCCACTTGCCTGTTGTTTGATGCCTGATGCAATCCATGCACATAAGTGATGATCTCTTCTTGCGCCTCTGCGGTCAATTAGTACGGAGGCCTGATCAGCGAAACCGGTTTGATTATACACCTGCGAAAGGCATCAGCTTACCCTGTAACCTTTCGCCAGTTTCAAGTATCATTGCCGCCTTTCAGAAAGACGTCCCCCGATTCTTCGCGCGATACAGGTTGATATCATGCTTGAACTTCGCGGCGCGCCAGCGCTCTCGCCCTTTCGTTCCCGCAAATTGCATTCTCGCATTAAGGACATGGTTCCGGATGTGGAGCATGTTTATGCTGAGTTTATGCACTTTGTGGATCTAGATGACGACCTGTCCGATACCGAACAGGCGATTCTGGACCGGCTGCTTACTTATGGGCCCAGTGTTGAAGTAGAAGCGCAGGATGGAGTTTTATTCCTCGTGGTTCCACGCCCCGGCACTCTGTCTCCTTGGTCCAGTAAAGCGACCGATATCGCCCGTAATTGCGGTCTGCGGCAGATCCGCAGAATTGAGCGCGGTATTGCTTACTATATCCAGTCCAGCAAAAAGCTTGGGTTGGAGCAGCGGGAAAAAATCGCTGCACTTCTGCATGATCGCATGACACAGAAAGTGTTCCACGAAATGGGCGGAGCCGAGCTGCTGTTCAGCAATGAAGAGCCAAGGCGGTTAGGCCGTGTTCCAATTGTCTCCGGTGGCCGCGCAGCATTGGTTGAAGCTAATGCCCGTTTGGGGCTGGCTCTGGCTGACGATGAAATTGATTATCTGGTCGAGTCTTTCATCAAGCTCGAGCGTGATCCGACCGACGTTGAGCTAATGATGTTCGCACAGGCGAACTCAGAGCATTGCCGTCATAAAATCTTTAATGCCTCTTGGGATATCGATGGTGAAGCGCAGGAAAAGTCCCTGTTCGCGATGATCAAAAACACCTACGAGATGAACAGCGAAGGCGTACTGTCTGCTTATAAAGACAACGCTTCTGTGATTGTTGGCAGCGAGGCGGGTCGTTTCTACCCGGCGCCGGGTACGGGTGTGTATAGCTACAACCGTGAGCCCGTGCATATTCTGATGAAGGTGGAAACTCACAACCACCCAACGGCGATAGCTCCCTTTGCGGGCGCTGCGACCGGTTCTGGCGGTGAGATTCGTGATGAAGGCGCTACCGGCCGTGGTTCTAAACCAAAGGCTGGCCTCTCTGGCTTTACCGTATCTAACCTGAATATCCCGGGCGACGAACAGCCATGGGAACTTGGTTACGGGAAGCCCAGCCGTATTGCTTCGCCACTGGATATCATGATCGAAGGTCCAATTGGTGGCGCTGCCTTCAATAACGAGTTTGGTCGTCCGAACCTGGCCGGTTACTTCCGTACCTTCGAGGAAAAAGTCCCCGGAGCAGCGGGCGAAGAAGTGCGCGGCTACCACAAGCCGATCATGATCGCCGGTGGTATGGGCAACATCCGTGAAGAGGATGTGGAAAAGGGCAATATCCCCGTTGGCGCGAAGCTGATTGTGTTGGGCGGTCCGTCCATGCTGATCGGACTGGGTGGCGGCGCCGCCTCTTCCATGGACTCCGGTTCGAGTAATGAAAACCTCGATTTCGCCTCGGTTCAGCGTGACAACCCTGAAATGGAGCGCCGCTGTCAGGAAGTGATCGATCGTTGCTGGCAGTTGGGCGAACAGAACCCTATTTGCTTTATCCACGACGTGGGCGCTGGCGGCTTGTCTAACGCCATGCCAGAGCTGGTCAAAGACGGTGGTCGCGGCGGTAAATTTGAGTTGCGGGACATCCCCAGTGACGAGCCCGGCATGTCGCCGTTGGAAATCTGGAGTAACGAATCTCAGGAACGATACGTTCTTGCGGTAGCTCCGGAAGACCTTGAGCGTTTTGATGCTCTGTGTCGTCGTGAGCGATGCCCGTACGCAGTCATTGGTGAAGCGACTGAAGAGCACCATCTTGAACTGGCTGATTCGTACTTCAACGACAAGCCTGTTGATCTTCCGATGGATGTCTTGTTCGGCAAGCCCCCGAGAATGCATCGGAGTGTCACCCGTGCGTCCTTCACAAAGCCGATCTTCGATTCTTCGAAAATCAACCTTCAAGACGCCATTCGCCGTGTTCTCCGGTTGCCCTCAGTGGGCTCCAAGAGCTTCCTGATCACCATTGGTGACCGTACGATCACGGGCTTGGTAGCTCGCGACCAAATGGTTGGCCCTTGGCAGGTGCCAGTGGCTGACGTGGCCGTGACCGCAGCGTCTTTTGACGTTCGCGCGGGTGAGGCGATGGCCATGGGTGAGCGCACACCGCTGGCGGTAATCGATGCACCTGCATCCGGCCGTATGGCGGTGGGTGAAGCCATTACTAACTTGGCTGCTGCGCCGATTGAAAAGCTTTCGAATATCCGGCTTTCTGCCAACTGGATGGCCGCTGCCGGGCATCCCGGTGAAGATGAAAACCTCTACGAAACCGTTCGAGCGGTGGGTATGGAGTTGTGCCCGGCATTGGGTATCACAATCCCGGTTGGCAAAGACTCTATGTCTATGAAGACCACTTGGGAAGAAGAGAACGGCGAACAGAAGAGTGTTACATCGCCTTTGTCTCTCATCGTGAGTGGCTTCGCTCCGGTAACTGACGTGGCTCGCACGCTGACCCCAGAACTTCGTACGGATGCCGGCGAAACTGATTTGATCCTGATTGATCTGGCTGCTGGTCAGAATCGTCTGGGTGGTTCTGCGTTGGCTCAGGTGTATAGCCAGGTGGGTGCAGTGGCGCCTGACCTGGATGATCCGGAAGATATCAAAGCCTTCTTCGCGGTGATTCAGGGGCTTAACTCTGATGGAAAACTGTTGGCCTACCACGACCGCTCTGACGGTGGTCTGTTCGTGACGTTGGCGGAAATGAGCTTTGCCGGCCGCACCGGTGTCAGCGTCAAGCTGGACGGTTTGGCAGAAGACAGCTCTCAGTTCGCTCGCGAGCTGTTTAACGAAGAGCTGGGTGCTGTGGTTCAGGTTCGTCGTGAAGACACAGAATTCGTGCTTCAGCAGTTCTCCGCTGCCGGCCTTGGCGATCATACCGGTGTCATCGGTACGTTGAACGAGTCCGATCGCATTGAGCTGACCTTCGCCGGTGAGAGTGTTGTTGATGAATCTCGTGCAGAGCTTCAGCGTTTGTGGGCTGAGACCAGTTATCAAATTCAATCCTTGCGCGACAACGCGGATTGCGCGAAAGAAGAATTCGATAACCTGCTGGACACCGAAGATCCTGGTCTCAACGTTGATCTGACGTTTGATATCAACGAGGACATTGCAGCGCCGTTTATCAATTCAGGTGCTCGCCCGAAAGTGGCAGTGCTGCGAGAGCAGGGCGTGAACGGCCAGATTGAAATGGCGGCCGCCTTTGATCGCGCCGGCTTTGAAGCTGTCGATGTGCACATGAGTGACCTGTTGTCAGGCCGAATTTCACTAGAGAGCTTCCAGAGTTTGGTGGCGTGTGGCGGATTCTCCTACGGCGACGTGTTGGGTGCTGGTGAAGGTTGGGCTAAGTCCATTCTGTTTAACGACCGTGTTCGTGATCAGTTTGCTGCCTTCTTCAACCGTGAAGATACCTTGGCACTGGGTGTGTGTAATGGTTGTCAGATGCTGTCCAACCTGCACGAGCTTATTCCCGGTAGTGAAGGCTGGCCCCGCTTCGTACGGAACCAGTCAGAACAGTTTGAGGCGCGCTTGGTGATGGTGGAAGTGGCGCCGTCTCCTTCGGCTTTCCTTGATGGCATGGCGGGTTCGAGTATGCCGATCGCCGTGGCTCATGGCGAAGGTCGCATTGAGTTTGCTTCAGGTAACACAGCCGATGCTCTGGTTGAGAATAAACTGGCAGCACTGCGTTATGTGGACAATCGTGGTGAAGTAACCAGCCGTTATCCATACAACCCGAATGGGTCGGAAGGCGGTATTACGGGTGTTACCAATCGGGATGGCCGCGTAACCATTATGATGCCTCACCCTGAGCGTGTATTCCGTGCGGTGCAGCATTCGTGGCGGCCGGATGGCTGGCAGGAAGATGGTCCGTGGATTCGGATGTTCAGAAATGCGAGGCGTTGGCTAGGCTAATGTAAGCGGCTTAGGTTAGTGCAAAAGCCGGCCGGGTAGTGCTCTTTCTTTGAGGGGGTATTAGCCGGTCGGCTTTTTTTGTGGTGTAAGTATTTGTCTGGTCAATAAATGTACGATGTGTCTTGAGGAATTATGCTGAAATTGGCGATTAAGGGCTTGACTCAAGTTTTTTATGCACATTTGAAGGTCCGGGTTGGTGGAACTATGAACAAACAAAGGGATATGCGTTCATTTTTTGAGCTTGCTCGTTAAGTTGTTGAATTTTAATGGCTTTGTGTAACAGGTGAATTTCTCGTCAATTTGAGGTGAGGCCAGTATTCATAAGGGTTTAGAGTAGATTCCCTAATACTTTCCCCAGAGTTATCCACAGATTTTGTGGGTAAGTCGAAAAAGTCTCGATTTGAACAAAACTTGTACGATTTGAGGTGCCTGATGTTTAAGCTTTGTTACTTCGTTCCTGAGAGTCATTTGGAGATCACTAAGCAGGCGCTATTCGATGCGGGCGCAGGGAAAATAGGTGATTATGATAGGTGTGCGTGGCAGTGTAAGGGGCAGGGCCAGTTTCGCCCGTTGGAGGGCAGCGATCCTTTTTTGGGAGAGCGGGGTGAGTTGGAAGTGGTAGCAGAATTTAAGGTGGAGTTGGTCTGTGCGGAGGCGGCGATACAGGGGGCCATTAACGCGTTGAAACAGGCCCACCCGTATGAAGAGCCGGCTTACGAAGTGTTCCGGCTGGAAGCCTTGTGAGTCACGCTCTTGCTGGGCCGTGGACGGATATCGGTAATGTGTAGGCCGTAGTTACCGGACTCCATCTCCGAGAGGAAATATTCCAGGGTTTTCTTCACGGTCGGGAATGAAATCTCGTCCCAGGGGATTTCGTCTGCGGCAAAGAGTCGTGACTCCAGAGACTCTTCGCCTGCGCCGAAGCTTCCGTCAATGAGGGTCGCGCGGTAGAACATGTGCACCTGATTGATGTGCGGAACATCAATGATGGAGTACAAGCCATCAATAGTGACCTCGGCCAGAGCCTCTTCCAGAGTTTCGCGGGCAGCGGCTTCAATCGTTGTTTCAGCATTTTCCATAAATCCGGCGGGCAGAGTCCAGTAACCATAGCGGGGTTCGATCGCTCGGCGGCATAGCAGAATCTTACCGTCCCACACCGGAACGGTACCGGCGATAATCCTTGGGTTCTGATAATGAATGGTTTCACAACTCACGCACACATAGCGGTACCGGTTGTCGCCCGCCGGGATTTTTTGTTCAACCTGTTGGCCGCATGTGCTGCAATACTTCATCGTTTTCCCCGTATACTGAGAGTTCAATAGTCGCCAGTTTAACGATCGCGGCTGCTTGTGTCTCATTCAATGTTGATATGTGGTGGGAGTGCAGAGTGCAGGATCTGTTGCAGGAAAAGCTGTTAAATTATGCCCCTAGGCAATTGGCTCTGGATTATCCCGAGGCGGGGATATTGGTACCGGTTACCGATAATGCCAGCAACCCTGAGATGATTTTCACCCTGCGATCTGCAAACCTTAAGACCCATCGCGGCCAAGTGGCTTACCCCGGGGGTAAGCGTGATCCGGAGGATTCGTCACTGGCCGCGACCGCGCTGCGGGAAACCCATGAGGAAATTGGCCTGCCACCGGATCAGGTTAACGTCATTGCACCGCTGAGCCAGGTGGTGTCCCTGCATCGAATTCTTGTCACGCCTTATGTGGGTGTCGTACCGGAAGATCATCCTTTTAAGCCCAATCCCGATGAAATCGAAAGTATCTTTCGTGTACCTGTTGAGTTCTTTCTGGAAGATAAGCGCGAACGTACTGATGCGCTCGGATTTCAGAACAGTACTCTTTATGTCCCATGTTATAAATGGGAGCGTTTCCAGATTTGGGGGTTGTCTGCGGTGGTTTTAGTCGATTTCCTGAATGCTGTCTACGATGCAGGTATCGATATTCTTGAGCCGCCAAGTTGAATCAAACGGAGAAAGTGATGTTTTACAGTCTTGATGATCGCACGCCTGAGTACTGTGGGGGCGAGCAGTTTGTTGCCGGCAACGCTACGGTGATTGGCAGCGTTAAACTGATGGAGAAGTCCAGTATTTGGTTTAACGTGGTGATTCGTGGTGACAATGAGCTAATCACCATTGGCCCTGAGACCAATGTACAAGATGGATCCGTTCTGCATACTGACCCGGGAATAGCGCTCACGCTTGGTCGCGGGGTGACAGTGGGGCATAAAGCAATGCTCCATGGCTGTGAAATTGGTGACTATTCGCTTGTCGGAATTAATGCGGTTGTATTGAATGGCGCCAAAATTGGTAAGCATTGCCTCATCGGCGCGAACACATTAATACCGGAGGGGATGGAAATACCTGATGGTTCGATGGTGGTAGGCTCGCCCGGGAAAATTCGTCGGGAGCTGAACGATAGCCAGAGAAAAATGCTGGAGATGAGTGCGCTGCATTACGTTCACAATGCGAAACGCTACCTCGCGAAGTTGAAAGAGGTTGATCTGCTGCGATGAAAGTTCGGGATAAGGTACGGTCGCCTTGTGTGTCGGTGTGCGCGTTGAATGACGATGATGTCTGTATTGGTTGTCAGCGCACTGGCGATGAGATTTTGCGTTGGAGCTCGATGACCGATGAAGAGCGGCGGCAAGTGCTCAAGAGTGTTGCAGAGCGCGAAAAGAAGTTTCAAATCTAAAAGAACAGGGCGTAAACCGGAATGACTGTAACTGATGATGTCGTGCGTATTGGCACCCCTCTAACTCCGAACGCTACTCGCGTTCTTTTTTGTGGATCCGGAGAGTTGGGTAAAGAGGTTGTTATTGAGCTCCAGCGGTTTGGCGTAGAAGTGATCGCCATCGATCGATATGCGAATGCACCGGCAATGCAAGTGGCGCACCGGAGCCATGTTGTTGATATGTTGGACGGTGAGGCGTTAAGGCAAGTTGTTGAGCTGGAAAAGCCAGACTTGATCGTTCCAGAGATTGAAGCGATTGCTACGGCTGAGCTGGTGAAACTGGAGGAAGAAGGTTGTCGCGTGGTGCCAACAGCGCGAGCGGTGCACCTGACAATGAATCGGGAAGGCATTCGGCGTTTAGCTGCCGAAGAGCTGAAAGTGCCGACATCGCCGTATCGTTTTGCGGGCAATCGCGAAGAGTATTTGGCGGCGGTAAAAGAAGTCGGTATGCCCTTGGTGGTTAAGCCTGTTATGAGTTCGTCGGGTAAAGGGCAGAGTACCGTTAAAGCGGAAGGCGATATCGATGCCGCATGGGAATATGCACAAAGTGGCGGCAGGGCGGGGCGTGGCCGCGTGATTGTAGAAGGATTTGTTGATTTCGATTATGAGATCACATTGCTAACCGTTAAGCACCGTGACGGGATTTCATTTTGTGATCCCATAGGTCATTTGCAGGAAGATGGCGATTATCGGGAATCCTGGCAGCCCCACCCCATGTCAGCGAAGGCATTTGAGCGTGCCACTGAAATTGCACGGTCTGTGGTAAATGATCTCGGTGGGTATGGCATCTATGGCGTCGAGCTTTTTGTTAAGGGTGATGACGTTTGGTTTTCTGAGGTGTCACCTCGACCGCACGATACCGGTTTGGTGACGCTGATGTCCCAGGATCTGTCGGAGTTTGCTTTGCATGCAAGGGCGATACTGGGTCTGCCTATTCCCGCAATTAGGCAAAAAGGGCCAACGGCATCTGCGGTGATTCTTCCCGAAGGTGACTCAGCATTAGTGTCCTACAGCGGGCTGGGTGAAGCGCTATCCGAGCCGGATACGCAAATACGGCTGTTTGGTAAGCCCGAGCTTAAAGGAAGAAGGCGAATGGGTGTCGCGCTGGCGCACGGTTCTACTATAGAAGACGCTAGGGCAAGAGCGCTGGCTGTAGCGGGCAAGGTTAAAGTAGAGGTTTAACCGCCAGTATTGAGGCGGCAAAAGTGGGTGATTTGAAGAAATTTTAGAAAGTTTCAGATCACCCGTTGACACCCTCAAGGATGTCTGTAGAATGCGCATCTCG
>NZ_JBLWAZ010000010.1:0-1061 GCF_048285575.1 Marinobacter sp. SBS5
TGTCACGAAGTTTGGGGTACGGGTTCTGCAAGTGCTTTCGATCAGATCGATAACGCACCGGAAGAGCGTGCACGTGGTATAACCATCGCCACTTCTCACGTTGAGTACGATTCACCTGCACGTCACTACGCACACGTAGACTGCCCGGGCCACGCTGACTATGTTAAAAACATGATCACTGGTGCTGCGCAGATGGACGGCGCTATTCTGGTTTGCTCTGCAGCTGACGGTCCAATGCCTCAGACTCGTGAGCACATCCTGCTGTCTCGTCAGGTTGGTGTTCCGTTCATCGTTGTGTTCCTGAACAAGGCGGACATGGTTGATGACGAAGAGCTGCTTGAGTTGGTAGAAATGGAAGTTCGTGACCTGCTGAGCATGTACGACTTCCCAGGTGACGACACTCCGATCATCACCGGTTCTGCGTTGATGGCTCTGGAAGGCAAAGACGACAACGAAATGGGTACTACCGCTGTTAAGAAGCTGGTAGAAGCTCTTGATTCGTACATCCCGGATCCTGAGCGTGCTGTTGATCAGCCGTTCCTGATGCCGATCGAGGACGTATTCTCTATCTCTGGCCGTGGTACTGTTGTAACCGGTCGTGTAGAGCGCGGTATCGTTAAAGTTGGTGACGAAGTGGAAATCGTTGGTATCAAAGATACCGTGAAGACTACTTGTACTGGCGTAGAGATGTTCCGTAAGCTGCTCGACGAAGGTCGTGCTGGTGAGAACGTTGGTGTTCTGTTGCGTGGTACTAAGCGTGACGACGTTGAGCGTGGTCAGGTTCTGTGTGTTCCTGGTTCGATCAAGCCGCACACCAAGTTCGAGTGTGAAGTGTACGTATTGTCCAAAGAAGAAGGTGGTCGTCATACTCCGTTCTTCAAGGGCTACCGTCCTCAGTTCTACTTCCGTACCACAGACGTGACCGGATCTTGCGAACTGCCGGAAGGTGTTGAAATGGTAATGCCGGGTGACAACGTTCAGATGGTTGTTACTCTGATCGCTCCGATCGCCATGGAAGATGGTCTGCGCTTCGCGATTCGTGAAGGCGGCCGTACCGTTGG
>NZ_JBLWAZ010000011.1:0-50940 GCF_048285575.1 Marinobacter sp. SBS5
CGGCCATCCATGGCCTCCGAAATTTTTTGGAGGCCGTCCCCCCAAGCCACTTCATGCCCCGTAGCTTTTGTCCGCCATAAGGGAATTGGTTTCTCGTGGCTCTGTGTGATGGATTCCACTTTATGTCCGGTCTATAGTCATAGCAGATCTATTCAAGACTCGGAGACATGCCTTGGCTGCCCAGAATCCCGAAAATCGCCGTTTCCACCGTATTAGCTTTGATGCTCCCTGTGAGCTGCATTGGCAGGAACAGGTGTGGTTAACGGAGGTGTTGGATATCTCCCTCAAAGGGGCGCTTGTTGAGCGGCCAGAAGGCTGGGGCGTGCCACTCGGTGAGCCCTGTGAGCTTGTTGTACAGCTGAATGGCCACGAGGCCGGTATTGTTATGGCGGTGGAGTTGGTGCACGTTGAAGGGCATCGTCTGGGCTTTAAGTGCCAGTACATCGACATCGAAAGTGCAACGCATTTGAGGCGGTTGGTGGAATTGAACCTAGGAGATCCAGAGCTTTTAGAACGGGAGCTTTCGCACCTGATTGATTGAAGATTGCTTATTTAGAGAGCCTGATTGCACCAAAGTCCGCAGGCTAGGCTGGTGGGGGTAGATTAAAGCTCCTCCAGAGCCGAAAGCGCATCCGACAGTTTTGTCACAGGAATAACCTTCATCCCGTCGATTGGCTTGCGAGGTGCATTGCCTTTCGGAACCAGCGCCCGGGTGAAGCCATGCTTGGAAGCTTCGTAAATCCGCTCTTGCCCGCTGGGCACAGGGCGAATTTCACCGGAAAGGCCGACTTCCCCGAAAATCACCAAATCCTGCGGCAAGGCTCGATTCCGGAAGGACGAAACAACCGCAGCCAGCAAAGCCAAATCAGCACTGGTTTCGGCAACTTTCACCCCACCAACCACGTTCACAAACACATCCTGATCCGCCACATGCATACCGCCATGCCGGTGCAGAACCGCTAACAACATCGCCAAACGATTCTGATCTAGGCCAACCGCAACCCGCCTTGGGTAACTGCCCTGAGCCATATCCACCAGTGCCTGAATTTCCACCAGCATCGGCCGGGTGCCTTCCCAAACCACCATAACAACACTGCCCGGAGCCGCTTCCTCGCCCCGGTTCAGGAAAATGGCGCTGGGATTCTTCACCTCTTTCAGGCCTTGTTCCAGCATGGCGAAAACGCCTAGCTCATTGACTGCACCAAAACGGTTCTTGATGCCCCGCAGGGTGCGGTAACGGCTATCGCTGGAGCCTTCCAGCAGGATCGAGCAGTCGATCATGTGCTCGAGTACTTTCGGGCCAGCCAGACTGCCGTCTTTGGTAACGTGGCCTACCAAAAATAGAATGGTGCCGGTCTGCTTGGCGAAGCGGGTCAGGTAAGCGGCGCTTTCGCGCACCTGAGAGACCGAGCCGGGTGCGGATTCAATGTCGGCAACGTGCATGACCTGAATACTGTCCACCACCAGAATGCGGGGCTTTTCAGTTTCGGCCACCTGCATGACCCGCTCGACACTGGTTTCGGACAGCATTTTCAGGTCTTTGGTGGGCAAGCCGAGGCGCTTGGCGCGCATGGCAACCTGTTGCAGCGATTCCTCGCCGGTCACATACAGGGCAGGGTGCTGGGCTGCCAGTTGGCACACGGCTTGAAGCAGCAAGGTGCTTTTACCGGCGCCCGGGTGGCCGCCCATCAACACTGCCGAGCCTTCGATCAGGCCGCCACCGAGCACGCGGTCAAACTCCTGCATGCCGGTGCTGATGCGTGCCTGTTCGGCGAGGCTGACCTCGTCAAGGCTCTTAACCTCCGACAAGCTGCCCGCGTAACCCTCAAATCGGATGCCGCGAGCGCCTTTGGTGCTGTTGCCGGATATACCACGCATTTCGCTGACGGTGTTCCACGCTTGGCAGGCCGTGCATTGCCCCTGCCATTTGGAATAATCAGCGCCGCACTCCGTGCAGACGTATGCGGTTTTGGCTTTGGCCATTACGCCAGCTTCTTATACTTCATACGCTTAGGCTGCATTGCAGAGTCGCCCTTACGTTTCTTGAAGTCGGCGTCGTATTCCGTGAAGTTGCCATCGAAATAGACCACTTCACCATCGTCTTCGAACGCCAGAATGTGTGTTGCGACACGGTCCAGGAACCAACGGTCGTGCGAGATTACCAGCGCGGAGCCCGGGAAGTTCAGTAGGGCTTCTTCCAGTGCGCGCAGGGTTTCTACGTCGAGGTCGTTGGTGGGTTCGTCCAGCAGCAACACGTTGCCGCCTTGTTTCAGCAGCTTGGCAAGGTGCAGGCGGTTACGCTCACCACCGGACAAATCGCCAACGCGTTTTTGCTGGTCTGTGCCCTTAAAGTTAAAGCGGCCCACGTAGGCGCGGGACGGGGTTTCGTAGTTGCCGACTTTGATAATGTCGTTGCCGTCGGACAGCTCTTCCCAAACGGTTTTGCTGCCATCCAGATCGCGCATCTGATCGACATACGCAAGCTCAACGGTCTCGCCAACGGTGATGGTGCCGGAGTTCGGCTGGTCCATGCCGGCGATCATCTTGAACAGCGTGGACTTACCGGCACCGTTACCACCGATAATGCCGACAATGGCTCCGGGAGGTACAGTCAGTGAAACGTTCTCGTACAGCAGGCGGTCGCCAAAGGCTTTGCTGATGCCTTCGATTTCAATCACCTTGTCGCCCAGACGCGGTCCGGGTGGGATGTACAGTTCGTTGGTTTCGTTGCGCTTCTGGAACTCTTGAGAGCTCATTTCCTCAAAGCGAGACAGGCGGGCCTTGCTCTTGGACTGGCGGCCCTTCGCATTCGAGCGAACCCATTCAAGCTCTTGCTTAACAGCCTTCTGATGAGCGGCTTCCTGTTTGGACTCCATCTCCAGACGCTTTTCTTTGTTCTCCAGCCACTGGCTGTAGTTACCTTCAAACGGAATGCCTTGGCCGCGGTCCAGTTCGAGAATCCAGCCCGCAACGTTGTCCAGGAAGTAACGGTCGTGGGTAATCGCAACCACGGTGCCTTCGTAATCGTGGAGGAAGCGCTCCAGCCAAGCGACGGACTCTGCGTCCAGGTGGTTGGTAGGCTCGTCGAGCAGCAGCATGTCCGGGCCGGATAGCAGCAGCCGGCACAGGGCTACTCGGCGGCGCTCCCCACCGGAAAGAACTTTTACTTTCTGATCCCAAGCCGGAAGGCGCAGCGCGTCGGCGGCGACTTCCATCTTGCGCTCGATGTCGTGGCCGTCGGTGGCTTGGATGATAGCTTCCAGTTGGCCTTGCTTCTTGGCCAGTTCATCAAAGTCGGCGTCGGGCTCGGCGTACGCCGCGTACACTTGATCGAGCTCGGCTAGCGCGTTGTGTACGTGGGCGACGGACTCGTCCACGATTTCTTTGACAGTTTTCTCTTCGTCCAGCTCTGGTTCCTGTGGCAGGTAGCCGACATTGATGCCGGGCTGCGGGCGGGCTTCGCCAATGTAATCCTGGTCGACGCCGGCCATGATGCGGAGCAGGGTAGATTTACCTGAGCCGTTCAGGCCGAGTACGCCAATTTTGGCGCCCGGAAAGAAGCTAAGAGAAATGTCTTTCAGGATTTCCCGCTTGGGCGGTACCACTTTGCCCACGCGGTTCATGCTGTATACGTACTGGGCCATATCGGCTGAAACCTCTGGTAAGAAATAGGTTTATGAATTCTGGTGTCGGTAACGCGGGCAGTGTGTTTCTGTGCCGCGCCCGATCTGACTGCGTAGTTTTGATTCGGTAAGGTATCGAAACCGGTCGGGGATAGCAATTGAGTGGAAACCGGGATTGCCGGCGTGTCGGTATCTGCGGACGGTATAAAGGATGATTTTTGACCCGCATTCGAGATAGAATGACGGCCCAATTTTTCAGGGGTTGCGGCATACACAACGGTAAGCCGGACCAGCCATTCAGACAGGGGCAGCACTCCATGTTTAATCGTGATATGAAAATCGCCGGTTTCGATGACGAACTGTTGAACGCAATGCAGGCGGAAGAAAAACGCCAGGAAGCGCACATCGAGCTGATCGCGTCCGAAAACTACACCAGCCCCCGGGTCATGGAAGCCCAAGGCAGCGTGCTGACCAACAAGTACGCCGAAGGCTATCCCGGTAAGCGTTACTACGGTGGCTGTGAGTTCGTAGACGTGGCGGAACAGTTGGCGATCGATCGCGCCAAAGAGCTGTTTGGTGCTGCCTACGCTAACGTGCAACCGCACTCTGGTTCTCAGGCCAACTCTGCCGTGTTCATGGCGCTGGTTCAGCCGGGCGATACCGTTCTAGGCATGAGTCTGGCTCACGGTGGTCACCTGACTCATGGTGCCAGTGTAAACTTCTCCGGCAAGATCTATAACGCCGTGCAGTACGGTCTGAACCCGGAAACTGGCCTGATCGATTACGATGAAGTGGAAGCTCTGGCGGTTGAGCACAAGCCGAAGATGATCATTGCCGGCTTCTCTGCCTACTCTCAGGAACTGGATTTCGCCCGCTTCCGTGAGATCGCAGACAAAGTAGGCGCATACCTGTTTGTCGATATGGCGCACGTAGCTGGCCTGGTTGCCGCAGGTGTATACCCGGACCCGGTTCCTCACGCTCACGTAGTGACCACCACCACTCACAAGACTCTGCGCGGCCCCCGTGGCGGCCTGATTTTGGCTTGTGATGACGAAGCCCTGCAGAAGAAGTTGAACTCTGCTGTGTTCCCGGGCGGTCAGGGTGGTCCTTTGATGCACGTGATTGCGGCTAAGGCCATCTGCTTCAAAGAAGCCATGAGTGACGAGTTCAAAGCCTACCAGCAGCAAGTGGTCAAGAATGCTGCCGCTATGGCCGAGGTGTTCATCGATCGCGGCTACGACGTGGTATCCGGTGGCACCAAGAACCACCTGTTCCTGGTTAGCCTGATCAAGCAGGACATCACCGGTAAAGATGCGGATGCAGCGCTGGGCCGTGCCCACATCACTGTAAACAAGAACGCGGTTCCTAACGATCCACGTTCTCCGTTCGTGACCTCTGGTCTGCGTGTTGGCACTCCGGCCGTGACCACTCGTGGTTTCGGTGAGCAGGAATGCCGTGATCTGGCAGGCTGGATGTGTGACATCCTCGACAACCTGGAAGACGAAGCGACCATCAACCGTGTGCGCGAGCAGGTTGAAGCCGTGTGCGCGCGTTTCCCGGTTTACGCTTGATTTGCACTGAGTGAGTCTGCCCGGAAGTCCTTTTGGGGCTTTCCGGGCCCTTTTTTTCGGAGCGTCTGAACTATGCATTGTCCTTTCTGTGGTGAAGCCGATACCAAGGTGATTGATTCGCGCCTGGTGGCCGAAGGTGATCAGGTGCGCCGCCGCAGGGAGTGCTTGTCCTGCCATGAGCGGTTTACCACGTTTGAAACGGCAGAATTGGTGATGCCGCGCGTGGTCAAGCAAGACGGTACCCGGCAACCTTTCGATGAAGAAAAGTTGCGGGCCGGTCTGATGAAAGCTCTGGAAAAACGCCCGGTCAGTATTGAATCGATCGAAGCCGCGCTCAACAGAATTAAGTACCGACTGCGCGCTACCGGCGAGCGAGAAGTGAAGTCGATGCAGTTGGGCGAAGAGGTGATGACTGAACTGCGCCAGCTGGATAAGGTGGCTTACGTGCGTTTTGCCTCGGTTTATCGCAGTTTTCAGGACATCAACGAGTTCAAAGAAGAGATTGAACGCTTATCCCAGGGTAACGGCGATGCCGCGGACGTGGCTCGCGCACTGGCTGAAACCCCTACAGGGAAAGGTAAGGTATGATTTCAGACCGCGACAGGGCAATGATGGCTCGGGCTATCCAGTTGGCCTGGCGTGGTCGTTACTCCACTCATCCGAATCCGCGAGTGGGGTGTGTGATCGCCCGAGGCAACCGTATTGTTGGCGAAGGCTGGCATGAGCGAGCGGGAGAAGCGCACGCAGAAGTGCATGCGCTGAGCCAAGCGGGTCAAGAAGCTCGTGGTGCAACGGCATACGTAACACTGGAGCCGTGCAGCCATTATGGCCGTACACCGCCTTGCGCGAAGGCTTTGATGGAGGCCGGTGTCGCGCAAGTATTTGTCGCCACGAAAGATCCGAACCCTACGGTCTCTGGCCGGGGGCTTGATATGCTGCGAGATGCGGGCATAAGGGTAACCGAAGGCGTGCTGAGTGAAGAAGCTGCGCGCCTGAATCCCGGCTTTATGAAACGCATGAATACCGGACGACCCTGGGTGCGACTGAAAATGGCCGCCAGTCTGGATGGTCGTACGGCGATGGCGTCCGGTGAAAGCCAGTGGATTACTGGCCCTGAGGCTCGCCGGGATGTACAGCGGTTGCGGGCCATGAGCGATGCTATTCTCACAGGCGTGGGTACAGTGTTGGCGGATGATCCGTCCTTGACCGTGCGCCTGGATGATATGGGTGACCTGGGGGATGCTGCGGCACCTTCGCGCCAGCCGCTAAGGGTGATTGCTGACCGTGATGCGCGAACGCCAACGTCGGCCCGAATCCTTCGCGGCGGTAATGTTCAGGTATTCTGCGCCAGTTCCACTCAGCCAACGGCACCGGCACAGGATCTGGCCGCGCTGGGTGTGAGTATTGCCGGCGTTGCCTGGAGAGATAACGGGGTAGACGTAGCTGAGTTGCTGGACGCCCTTGGCGAAAAAGGTATTAACGAATTATTGGTGGAGGCGGGGCCAACGCTGGCTGGCACCTTTATCAACGAGAATTTGGTAGATGAGCTCTGGTTATACCAAGCCCCGGTGTTTTTGGGGAGTACAGGGCGCCCAACGGCTCATCTGCCCATTGAAGTTATGGCAGACAAAGTGCAATGGAAGGTGCTGGATCGCCGTCAGGTGGGCGAAGATCAACGATTGATCCTCGCCCGCAGTTAATCATTCAATTCATTCCTCTGGGCTGTGATTGCGAACAGCCGGGGTGACAGGGTGCAGAACCGTATGGCACTGAACAGCATTGAAGACATCATCGAAGATATTCGACAGGGTAAAATGGTCATCCTGATGGATGACGAAGACCGCGAAAACGAGGGTGATCTGGTGATGGCTGCAGAACATTGCACGCCGGAAGCGATCAACTTTATGGCGCGCTTTGGCCGCGGTCTCATCTGCATGCCGATGACCCGGCAGCGCTGCGAACAACTCGGCTTGCCGCTGATGGTTCAGCAGAACGCATCAGGCTTTGGTACCAAGTTCACCTTGTCGATTGAAGCCCGTGAAGGTGTGACCACCGGCATTTCGGCAGCGGACCGTGCCCGTACCGTGCAGGCTGCGGTGGCACGCGATGCCAAAGCCGCTGATCTGGTTCAGCCGGGCCATATTTTCCCGTTGATGTCTGACCCCGGTGGCGTCTTGAGCCGAGCGGGTCATACGGAAGCTTCTTGTGACCTGGCGTCTCTGGCCGGTTGTGAGCCCGCGGGTGTCATCTGCGAAATCATGAACGATGATGGCTCGATGGCCCGTCGTGAAGATCTCGAAAAGTTCGCGGAAGAGCATGATCTCAAGATTGGCACCATTGCCGATCTGATTCACTACCGCACCATGAATGAAAAGACCGTAGCCTGCGTGGAAGAGAATGATCTGGATACCGAATACGGTGTCTTCAAGCTGCGCACCTACCGGGACAATATTCAGGGTTCAACCCACCTGGCCATGGTAATGGGTGACATCAGTGCGGATGAGCCGGTATACGTCCGTGTTCATATTACCGACACGCTGCGCGATCTGTTGGGTGCTCGTCGCAAGGATTCCCGAAGCTGGCCTCTGCATCATGCCTTGGAGAAGGTTGCCAATGAAGGCAAAGGCGTGGTCGTGCTTTTGAACAGCGCAGAAGACAGTCGCAATCTGGAAGATCGCATGCAGGAGTTTTTTGATGAAGGTCGTGGATCTTCAGGCAAAGGCAGCTCCGGTGTGTACTTTACCGTAGGCACGGGCTCTCAGATTCTGCGCGACATTGGCGTAGGCAAGATGCGTTTGCTGAGCCCGCCCGTAAAATTCTCGGCTATCTCCGGTTTCGACCTGGAAGTTGTGGAATACGTACCTTATACCCCCGAATGATAAACCTGGTTGCAGCCTGAATGTGCTGCAGCCCGAGAAGGAGCCCGAGATGGCAGATATCAAAGTAATTGAAGGTGATTTTACCCACTGCAGCGGACGTTACGCGCTGGTGGTTGGCCGTTTTAACGGTTTTGTAGTTGAGAGCCTGGTTGAAGGCGCGATCGATACACTGCGTCGCCATGGTATTTCCGAGAGCGATATCACCGTGATTCGCGTACCGGGTGCTTATGAAATGCCGCTTGCGGTTAAGCGTGTAGCAGAAACCTCTGACTACGACGCCATTATAGCGCTGGGTGCGGTGATCCGTGGTGGTACGCCGCACTTTGAGTACGTGGCTGGTGAAGCGTCCAGTGGTTTGGGCGCAGTGAGCCTGGAAACAGACGTGCCAGTAACCTTTGGTGTGCTGACCGTCGATTCTATCGAGCAGGCGATTGAGCGTTCAGGAACGAAGGCTGGCAACAAAGGCGCGGAAGCAGCAATTACTGCCCTGGAAATGGTCAGTTTGTTCAAGAAGTTGGGTGAGTAATGAGCGAAGCAGGCGATAGCAGTCCCCAACCGGGGAATACGAGTAAGCCCAAAGCCGGCGACCGTCGTCGCGCTCGGGCGTTAGCAATGCAGGGGTTGTACCAGCGGCATTTCAGCAAAACCCCTATTTCGGATATTGAAGCCGAGTTCATGGTCGATAACGACATGAGCAAAGTGGATATCATGTATTTCCGGGACGTTTTGAGAGGTGTTCATCGTGAGCAGGCCGAGCTGGATCGGCTGCTGGAACCGTTCCTGGACCGCCCCATGAAAGAGGTGGACGCGGTTGAGTTGGCTATCGTTCGCTTGGGTGCCTATGAACTGAAGCACCGTATTGATGTGCCCTACAAGGTGGTGATCAACGAAGGTGTTGAAATGGCCAAGCGCTTTGGCGGCACAGAAGGTCATAAGTTCGTGAACAGTATTCTGGACAAACTCAGTCGCCGCCTGCGGTTGGCTGAAACCCGTCCACGCTGATTTATGGGTGAATTTGAGCTGATCCGCCAGTATTTTCAGCCGCTGGCTGACAACGCACGGCAAGGTCAGCTCATTCTTGGTCCCGGTGACGACTGCGCGATTCAGCGCATCCCACCGGGACGAGATTTGGTGTTTTCAGTGGATACCCTCGTAGAGGGTGTCCACTTCCCTCCGAACTATCCCCCTGAATATCTTGGTTGGCGCTCGTTAGCGGTGGCTGTTAGTGATTTGGCTGCTATGGGAGCTGATCCTGTCTGCTTTACCTTGGCGCTATCACTTCCACGCGCGGAACCTGAGTGGCTGGCAGGCTATTCCCGAGGCTTGGCTCGGGCCAGTGACGCTTTTGGTATCGCTCTTGCGGGTGGAGACACGACACGCGGCCCACTGACGATTACACTTCAAGTGCATGGTACGGTTCAGGAAGGGTTGGCCCTGCAACGCTCTGGTGCGCGCGCAGGGGATCTTGTGTGCGTTACCGGACCGTTAGGCGATGCGGGTGCTGCTCTGGACTTCCTTGATACTGCAGCGCCCACAGACGACCAGCAGGCAGTGCTTGCACGTTACCACTATCCCGAACCCCGGTTGCAGTTAGGTGCTGTCTTGGTCGGTAAAGCCTCAGCGGCAATCGATATTTCTGATGGCTTGCTCTCTGACTTGCAGCATATTCTGGATGCGTCCGGAGTGGGGGCCGAGGTTGATGCCGGCAAGATTCCATTGTCTCCCGCCTTGGTGGCACTGAAGGGGGGCGAAGCGTTAGGCTTGGCTTTGAATGCCGGCGACGATTATCAATTGTGTCTGACCATTGCTGAAGAGGTGCTGGCGGAACTGGACTCTCATGTTCGCAGTCAGCTAACCGCTATTGGGCGCATAAGCCCTAAGCTCGGTCTAAATGTGGCAAATGCAGAAACCGTTGGCCGCCGCCAGGGGTATGATCATTTTGGGAGGTCTGTTTGACGGACAATAACGTGATGCAAGAGCCAGATAACGTGAAGGCAATTCTGCCGCCGGGCTTTTTGCGCAATCCGGTGCATTTGCTGGCTTTCGGTTTTGGCAGCGGAGCAGCACCAAAGGCGCCCGGCACTTGGGGAAGTCTTGCCGCCATTCCGTTGTGGTATGGCATTGCTTGGATGCCGCCGGTTGCCTACTGGCTGGTTGTTCTAGCGGCTTTTGTTGTCGGTATCTGGTTATGCGGAAAAACCGCCGAAGATTTGAAGGTCCACGATCATGGCGGCATCGTCTGGGACGAGTTCGTTGGCATGTGGATCGCTCTGGGCCTTTTTCCGGATCAGGTATACGGAGTGCTGATGGCGTTCATGTTATTCCGGCTGTTTGATGTGCTGAAACCTTGGCCCATCAGTTGGTTGGATGCTCGTATGCCCGGCGGCCTGGGGATTATGTTTGATGATGTCGTTGCTGGATTTATGGCGCTAGGCTGCCTGTCTGCTATAGACCGCTGGGTAATGCCGTTCATGGTTTGAGGGGTGCAGGAAAAGGATGGTGCGGAGATCGTCGTTAGTGGAGTTGTTCCTCTGGCAATAGCTTAACGACGTGAAGAAAGCGTTTCAGGCCAATTTCAGCGCGTTCTTTTGAGGCAAAGGGGCCGCTGTCGAAGCCTTCACGCGTGGTGAAGTACCATTTGCTCCCTACACAAAAGAAGCGGCTGCTTCGAAAGGGTGGGGGAGTGTTTTCGCCGGCCCGTTGTTGAGTATCCATATTTCCTCCTTCCGCTATTTTTTGGTTCGGGCATCGAATTGTTTGGCGTATCCTGTTTAGAATTAGCTTAAATGCGGCCGAATTCAATGTTTTTCTTAAAAAGGATGTATAAATGAGTATGTGTCACGTTGGTGGTTTTTTCAAATTAGCGGTGGGTGTGCTGAGTTTGTTGGTAGCAGGGTGTGCCTCCTCTTTGGCCACGATTGATACGTGGGAGGGCGATTTGCCGGCTGCGACTGAGCCTGCCGTGCTGAAAGCACCCGGTACCATTCAGGTGACTGACGTTAACGGCAAGGCTATGACCAATTTCCTTATGGACGACTTGGCGCTGGATTACGGCCTGCTTCCGGGGCGCAATGAAGTAGTATTCACCTATAAGACCATTTGGGCCAAGTCTGGTGTGGTCGATAATGGTGAATCGAAAGTTCATGTCATCGAAACTGACCCGCAGGTGGTGCGTTTTGATGCCGAGCCGGGCATGACCTATCAGTTTGCGTTTGATAAGCCCGCAACGCGCCGTGAAGCTGAAGCCTTTAGCAAAAACTTCTCCGCAGTCATTGTAAATGCCGCGGGTGACGCGGTTGCTGAGGCAGATGTCTGGACGGAACCGACCAAAATGCGGACTCCGGTTTCAGGAGTTAGCGCAAGCGCCTACGCAGCAGGTTCTGACAATACGCTTGATAAGCTGAAGCTCTTGTGGGGCGAGGCCACGGACGAAGAGAAGAAAACCTTCCTACGCTGGGCTTTTGAATAACAAGAGTGGTATTAGCGCTAGCCGAACTGGCTAGCGCTTAAAGCGAAGCGGGCGTTTTTTTAATAGACCTTCAAGGTAGCTGAAGATTTCATTGGTCAGGCCTTTTGAATTGAGGCTCGCTTCGTCATCGATGATGGCTTCCCCAGCGGCTTCTGCCCGCATTTCAATAGCTTCAAGGCTGTCATGTACCAAGCCTTCCAAGCTCTCTCCGCCCGGGACGACGTCCGGACATAGGGTGAAATTGAGCGTCACCATGCCCTCGTAGCTTACCGCAACAATCACCAGTCCCATACTGTCGAACAGCGGCGCGCTGTTGTGCTGTTGGACCAGCTTGGCACCTTGCAGGTACATGGGAACTTGTGGTCCGGGCACGTTGGTAATCGGAAGGTTGAACAGTGGTTGATACCGCTGGGCGACCCGGAATTCCGAATAAAGCCGAGCTGACAGTGCCAGTAGCGTGGAGGGTAGCAGCTCTGTCAGGCGGTCGGCGGCAATGGCTTCCCGGTAAGGTTCTGTTTCAACGGCATTGCGGTGAATGTGTCGGATCCTGAGTGCTGGATCGGCTTCGTTTGTCGCGAGGTTAAGCAGCATCGCAGACATTTGGTTACCCGTAGCATGTCGTAAGCTACTGGATCTCACTGAAATCGGGGTCATCGCTACGAGAGATTTGGTGGCTTTCGCGCCTTGCGTAATCAGGTATCTGTTCAGGGTTTCCGCGCAAATTCCAAGCACCACGTCATTCAGTGTGACGTCGCCCAACTGTGCCTTGATGGTTTTCAGGCGAGCAAGATCGACGCTGGCAGAAACAATGTTTCGATTGCCGGTGATCTGCCTGTTGAACGGAGAGTGCGGAGCCGTAAAGAGTGAGGCGGGCAGTGGGAGCTTGTGAATCTGTTTTTGAATAAGCCCGCGAGCCGTGGCTTCAGCCGTATTGTAAGCGAGGGATGCGAACTGCATCGGTGCCTTCAGTATGTTCGCGCCGGCTTGCAGGAAAACACGTTCTTCCGAAGGTTCCGGCTGCGGTTGCCATGGGCGCGGCGGGTTAATCTCTCTGGGTACCGGAGAATATTCCAGTAGCTTGCCCATGATTTCCTCGCCGCTGAAGGCGTCAATAGAAGCGTGGTGCAGTTTAACGATCAGGGCGAACCCGTCTTTGTCACCTTCTGGGGTGTCGAGTTTAAAGCCATCCACAAAGGTGATGTGCCACAGAGGGCGATCGCGTTTGAGGGGTTCTTCCAGAATCTTGGCGGCAAGGGCGTTGATGCAGGTTTGTTTGCCGCTTTCCCCAAGCGATACGTACGCGAGATGGCGCTCGATGCTGAATTCGGCATCGTCCACCCAGTAAGGTCGGCCTAAGCGTAGAGGGATCTCTTTGAGTTTCTGTCGAAATATAGGCGCAACGTGCAGACGGCTGCAGAGGTAATTGACAAAGGTGGCGTATGAAACGGGGGTTTCCAGGCCGCTGGCATCGAAAAGGTAAACGCCACCGATGTGCATCGGCGTAGTTTCTGATTCAAGGTACAGAAACGAAGCGTCCAGTTCCGACAGCTGCTGCATGCAGAGAGCTCCCTTATAGGTGGTGTGTGACCAAGTGGGCGGCAGTATAGCGCAAAGAGTATTGCACCTTGGTTGGCCCGAAGGCCAATCGTCATACTGCTTTCCGGTCAGTTCTTCAGCTCTGTATGCGCGAAGCGGGCTGCCGGTTTTTTGCTTCAGCTTACGCGCGCGACAGCAACTTCAGTGAGTAACTCCAAGGCTTCACGATAAGGTGATTCCGGCAAGCAATCTAATCGGTTGCGTGCGGTCTCTGCTTCTTCTCTTGCCTTGTTCATGGTGTACTCAATAGCACCAGACGCTTTAACAATCTCCAGAACTCTCGGGAGGTCGTCCAACCCGCCTTTGCGAATCGCCTGGCGAATCAGTTGGCGCTCGTCTTCGCCGCTGTTTGCCATGGCGTGAATGAGCGGAAGAGTGGTTTTGCCTTCAGCCAGATCGTCACCGACGTTTTTGCCCATGGTCTCGGCGTCACCTTGATAGTCGAGTACGTCATCCACCAGCTGGAATGCCAGCCCCAAGTGCTTGCCGTAATCTTTCAGTGCCGCTTCTTGTTCAGCGCTAGCGCCTGCCAGTAGAGCCCCGGTGTGGGATGAGGCCTCGAAAAGCATAGCCGTCTTGTTGTGGATGACGACCATGTACTGATCTTCCGTCAGATCAGGGTTCTTCACGTTCATCAGCTGCATCACTTCACCTTCGGCAATCACCGCGGTGGCGCGAGACAGAACGTTCATAATAGGAAGGCTTTGAAGCTCCACCATCATCTCGAAAGCGCGGGCGTAAAGGAAATCACCTACCAGCACGCTCGGAGCGTTGCCCCATTTTGCGTTGGCGGTGCTGCGGCCTCGGCGCATGTCGGACGTGTCGACAACGTCATCGTGCAAAAGCGTGGCTGTGTGCAGGAATTCGATCACGGCAGCCAGCTTCAGGTGGTCGTCCTTGGTGTAGCCCGCGGCTTGGCTGGCGAGCAAAACCAGTAAGGGTCTCAAGCGCTTACCGCCGCTCTCGATGATGTATTGGGCGATTTTCTCGACCATCGGGACATCCGAGGCAAGCCGCTGGATAATAAGGTCATTCACGCGGCTGAAGTCGTCCGCTACGGTGTCATGGATGCGCTGGGCTGTCATGGGGCTGGTAAGTCCCTTGCTGGTATGTTCGTTGAGTTTTCGGGCAGGACGCGGCAATGCTAGGTATTGCTGCCTAGAGTGTCAACTTGAGTCGTAAACTCCCTTGTATTGGTCGGCGGCTTTTCGTACAATCACGCGCCCAACTCATCCCAACCTGCGCTCCCTGCAATAGGGTTGCCAAAGCGCTTCCCTTAGAACCAGGTGGATAAGAGCAGGGATGGGTCAATCGCGGAGACAGAAAATGTACGCAGTTATTGTTAGCGGTGGCAAGCAGCACCGTGTAAAAGAAGGCGAAACACTGAAGCTGGAAAAGCTCGAAGTTGAAACTGGCGGCTCTGTTGAGTTCGATCGTGTTCTGCTGGTAGCCAATGGCGACGACGTTAAAGTCGGTGCTCCAGTTGTTGATGGTGCTAAAGTGACTGCGGAAGTGGTAAGCCACGGTCGTCACGACAAGATCAACATCATCAAGTTCCGTCGTCGTAAGCATTCCATGAAGCGTCAGGGCCACCGTCAGTGGTTTACTGAAGTCAAGATCACGGGCATTCAGGGCTAAGCTCTGAACATACCCCTTAAAGAAGGAGGCTGGTAATGGCTCATAAAAAGGCAGCAGGTAGTACCCGTAACGGTCGCGATTCCGAGTCGAAACGACTTGGTGTCAAGCGTTACGGCGGCGAGACTGTAACTGCAGGTAGCATCATCGTTCGTCAGCGCGGCACTCGTTTCCACGCTGGCAACAACGTAGGCCTTGGCAAGGACCACACCCTTTTTGCGAAAGCAGAAGGTCAGGTGAAGTTCGAAGTTAAAGGCCCGCAGAACCGCAAGTTCGTGAGCATCGTTCCAGCTGCGTAAGCAGCGGCGATCCGGTTCTGTCGAACCTTGGATTTCCTGATATGCTGATTTGATCAGTTCTCAGGTGAATCCGGAGCCCCGCAAAGCTTCCATGAGGCTGCGGGGCTTTTTAGTTTATGCAAAGGCATTTGACGTATGAAATTTGTAGACGAAGCCACCATCATTGTTGAAGCGGGAAAGGGCGGCCATGGCTGCTTGAGTTTTCGGCGTGAAAAATACGTACCCAAGGGTGGTCCCGACGGCGGTGACGGCGGGGATGGCGGTTCCGTCTATCTGGTAGCAGACGGTAACCTGAATACCTTAATTGACTATCGTTTTCAGCGCAAACATAAGGCGCCGAACGGTCAGCCAGGTTCGGGTCGGAACTGTACCGGTATCAAAGGTGATGACCTAGAGCTGCCAGTACCTGTTGGTACCACGGTGGTGGATATGGACACTCATGAGGTGTTGGGGGATCTGACCAAAGAAGGTCAGCGCCTTAAAGTGGCTCAGGGTGGTTTTCACGGCCTTGGGAATACCCGCTTTAAGTCATCGATCAACCGTGCGCCACGCCAGACCAGTAAGGGTTCTGACGGCGAAGCTCGAAACTTGCGCTTGGAGCTGAAAGTGCTGGCGGATGTGGGGCTTCTGGGTATGCCCAACGCCGGTAAGTCCACCTTTATCCGTTCAGTGTCTGCGGCGCAGCCAAAAGTGGCGGATTATCCGTTTACCACTTTGGTGCCTAATTTGGGTGTGGTGAGTGTTCAGGCCCACCAAAGCTTTGTGATCGCGGATATTCCGGGGTTGATTGAAGGTGCGGCAGAAGGTGCGGGTTTGGGGATTCGCTTCCTGAAGCACTTGGTTCGTACTCGGTTGTTGTTGCACCTCGTGGATGTAGCGCCGTACGACGGCTCTTCTCCTGTGGAGGCGGTTAAGGCGATTGCTTACGAGCTGGAAAAATTCAGTGAAACCTTGGCGAATCGTCCTCGCTGGCTGGTGCTTAACAAGGTCGATATGGTGCCTGAAGAGGATCGAGAGGCGCATTGTCAGGCGATCGTGGATGAGCTCGGCTGGGAAGGTCCGGTTTTTGTTGTGTCCGCGCTTACCGGTGAAGGTACCAAACCGTTGGTTCAGGCTGTAATGCGCTGGATTGAAGAGCAGGCCGAAGAAGAGGCTGAAAATCCTGAAATTGCCGAGCAGGAAGCAGCTCGTCGTCGCCGGATGGATGAAGAGGCGCGCGCCAAGATTGAGGCTGATCGCAATGCTCGTCGGGCTTCTCGTGAAGAAGACGACGATGACGATTTTGATGACGATGATGATGTCGAAGTGGTTTACGCTCCCGAATAACGTGCAACCCAAAGAGATTCTGCTGCTGTCATGAGTGAACGCATCCAGCTAAAGAAAGCCCGTCGATTGGTGGTGAAAATTGGCAGCGCTTTGTTAACCAATGATGGTGAAGGGCTGGATGTCTCCGCGCTGGGCCAGTGGGTTGACCAGATCGCTGCCTTGATCCGGAGCGGTGTTGAGGTTGTGGTGGTGTCTTCAGGGTCGGTAGCTGAGGGTATGAGTCGACTCGGATGGAGTGCTCGGCCTGAGCATCTGCACGAGTTACAGGCCGCGGCGGCGGTTGGTCAGATGGGGTTGGTGCAAACCTGGGAGGCCCAGTTCAAGCGCCATGGCATTCATACCGCACAAATTCTTCTGACTCATGATGATCTTTCCGATCGAAAACGCTACTTAAATGGCCGCAGTACGCTGCGCACGCTTCTGGATTACGGTGTTGTGCCAATCGTTAACGAGAACGACACCGTGGTCACCGATGAAATTCGGTTTGGCGATAACGATACGCTGGGAGCGCTGGTCGCGAACTTGGTAGAGGCGGATGGCCTCATTATTCTGACTGACCAGTTGGGCTTGTTCACCAAAGACCCGCGTAAGCACGAAGATGCTGAGCTGGTGACCGAGCGTAAAGCTGAAGATCCTGAGTTGGATGCGATGGCTGGTGGTGGTGCTGGCGCGTTAGGCCGTGGCGGTATGCTGACCAAGTTGCGGGCGTCCAGATTGGCGGCGCGTTCTGGTGCCTTCACCGTAATCGTGGGTGGTCGTATCGAGAGTGCGATTGATCGCTTGCGGCAAGGGGAGGTCATTGGCACCTTGTTGTTGCCGGAGCAGGGCAGGTTGGCGGCTCGAAAGCAGTGGATCGCCAGCCATTTGCAGACCCGTGGCACGCTGGTTTTGGATGATGGTGCAGTGAAGGTCTTGCGTCAGGGTGGGCGCAGCCTGCTGCCGGTTGGAGTTAAGGCGGTAAGCGGAAAGTTTCGTCGCGGTGAGATGGTGATGTGCGTAGATTTGGCTGGGCGTGAAATTGCTCGTGGGTTGGTCAACTACGATGCGGACGAAGCAGGCAAAATAGCCGGTCATTCCAGTGATCGTATTGCTGAACTGTTGGGGTATGTGTCCGATGAGGAGATGATTCATCGGGATAATCTGGTGGTTGTCTAGCGCCAAAGTAGGTTTTGACAAATTTCAGACATAAAAAAACCGGCTAGAAAGCCGGTTTTTTTATGTTCGCAAAATTAGGCAGTTTTCAGAGCCTTGATTTTTGCGTTCACGCGGCTCTTATGACGAGCAACTTTGTTCTTGGCGAAGATGCCTTTGTTGACCATGCTGTCCAGAATCGGCTGAGCCTGCTTCATGGCTGCTTGGGCTTCTTCGTAGTTGCCGGCCTTGATCTTGGCGTCGACCTTTTTCATGTAGGTACGTGCCATGGAACGCAGGCTGGCGTTGTGCTTGCGGTTTTTCTCGTTTTGACGAGCGCGCTTTTTGGCTTGCGGGGAATTTGCCACCGTAAAACTCCTGAATTCGTTGCTATAAAAACGGAATATGTTTAGATCGCGGGCGCGCCATAACGAGCGCGTCGATATAAATGACGCGGAACTATGCCGCCGTAAGCTTGAAATGTCAAGGTTGTCGGCGCAGTAATCCCCGCGTGCTAAAGGCCTGTGCTACACTCGCGCATCGCTGCACGGGGCATACTGCGGCGCCTAGGCCCGCCCTGTGGAATACCGAAACGCCGCTCAGGCGTGAACTCTGGATTTGGATTCTCGCAACATGTCCTCGGAACCGCAACCAACACAAGCGCTGTCCCCCAAAAAAGAGCCGCCTAAGCCGCCTGGATTGCTGAGATCGTCGGGCTTGGTCGGAGTTATGACCATGCTGTCTCGAGTGCTGGGATTGGTGCGGGACATGGTGATTGCTCGCTATTTCGGTGCCGGGACCGCTGCGGATGCGTTTTTTGTGGCATTCAAGATTCCCAATTTTCTGCGTCGGCTTTTTGCAGAGGGGGCGTTCTCTCAGGCGTTTGTGCCAGTGTTGTCATCCTACCGGGAAAATCGTGACATCTCTGACGTAAAGCGTTTGGTGGATGCGGTCGCCGGCTCACTCGGTTTGGTGCTTTTAGCGGTGACGCTGGTGGCTATGTTGGGCGCACCAGTGCTGACGACCATCTTTGCCCCCGGGTTTCTCGGGGATGAGGTGAAGTTTGCGCTGGCCAGCGACATGCTGCGAATCACCTTTCCCTATCTTCTGCTGATATCACTCACTGCGTTTGCGGGCGGTATTCTGAACAGCTATGACCGCTTTGCTGTGCCAGCGTTTACGCCAGTACTGCTGAATCTGGCCATGATCGCGGCGGCTATTTTTCTTTCGCCGTTGATGAGTGAGCCAGTCATGGCGCTGGCTTGGGGTGTGTTTATTGCGGGCGCTTTGCAGTTGTTCTTCCAGCTGCCTTTTCTCATGCGGCTTGGCTTGATGCCGCGGCCCCGGGTGGATTACCGGCATGAAGGTGTCAGTCGTATTTTGAAGTTGATGATGCCCGCGCTCTTTGGTGTGTCGGTGAGTCAGATCAACCTGTTGCTGGATACCGTACTGGCTTCGTTCCTGCAAACCGGCAGCGTGTCCTGGCTGTATTATTCCGATCGCTTGTCTGAATTACCTTTGGGCGTGTTCGGCATTGCCATTGCGACGGTTATTCTGCCGAGCCTGTCCCGCAAGCATGCGGCGGAATCAAAAGATCAGTTTGCCGCCACGTTGGATTGGGCGGTTAGGGCGGTGCTGTTGATTGGATTGCCGGCCGCGTTGGCACTGGCGCTGCTGGCCGAGCCTTTGATTGCCACGCTGTTCCATTACGGCGAAGTGACGGACCGAGATGTGGCTATGTCAGCCCAGAGTTTGCGGGCGTATTCTGCCGGGCTTTTAGCGTTTATGTTGATCAAAGTGCTGGCCCCCGGCTTTTTTGCTCGGCAGGACACCAAGACGCCGGTGAAAATTGGCATCATCGCCATGGTGGCCAATATGGCGTTTAACTTGGCGTTGATTGTGCCGCTAGCTCATGCCGGGCTGGCTTTGGCAACCTCCTTGTCGGCTTGGTTGAACGGCTACCTTTTGTGGCGCGGCTTACGCAAGGATGGTGCATGGCAGAGTCAGTCGGGTTGGCCTAAGTTCCTGATTCAATTGGCTGTAGCTAACTCGGCGTTAGCCGCTGTGGTGCTTTGGTTGAACGCCCCTGTGGCCGATTGGCTAGGCGCGGGGGGGCTGCAAAGAACGACTGATATGGCGGTGATCGTATCGGCTGGCGTAGCGGCGTATTTCGTGACTTTGGTCCTGTGCGGTGTGCGCCTTCGCCAGTTCCGACAGAAGTAAGCGTCTTCACGATTTTTACCATACTCGCGACTGGGGTATAATCGCGCGTTTTCTCACCAGTGCATGTTCCGTAGGGAGTGCACCCAAAGCCAGTTGGCAAGTAAAGGTTCGCAGTACATGCGTCTGATTCGAGGCCTCACCAATCTTAAGCGCCTGTCCGCGGAAGCGGATTCTCCGCTCGCCGGTGGCTGTGTCGCAACCATCGGGAACTTCGATGGTGTGCACTTGGGCCACAAAACGATTATCGAACAGGTGCGGCAAAAGGCTGTAGAACTGGGTGTGCCCTCTGTGGTGATGTTTTTTGAGCCCCAGCCTCGGGAATTTTTTCAGGGTAACGAAGCGCCTCCCCGGTTGATGCCATTCCGTCAGAAGTTCGAAGCGCTGTTGAGTGAAGGCATCGACATAGTGCTGTGCATCCGTTTCGATGACACCTTCCGCAGCTTTTCGGCCATGGATTTCATCGAAAACGTGCTGATCCACGGCTTGGCGGTGCGCCATCTGGTGGTGGGTGATGATTTCCGTTTCGGTTGTGATCGAGCGGGAGACTTCCGTCTACTGAAACAAGTGGGGCAGGAGCACGACTTCACCGTCGAGAATACTCGCACGGTAACGGTTGATGGTGAGCGGGTTAGCAGCACTCGGGTTCGTAAGGTTCTGAATGTGAACGGCCTTGAGGAAGCGGAGCGCCTTTTGGGGCACCCTTACCAGATTCATGGTCGAGTGGTGTACGGCCGGCAGCTCGGTCGTCAGCTGGGCGCGCCCACAGCGAACATCTTGCTGAACCGGATGCCCGCCTTGCGTGGTGTTTATGTGGTACGTGCCCGCCTTGAGACGGGTGAATGGCAAGATGGCATTGCAAACATTGGCCTTCGGCCAACGGTGGACGGGAAACGGCCAGCGCTGGAAGTGCACCTGTTCGACTTTGCTGGCACACTCTACGGCCAGCATTTGAGTGTTGTGTTCCGTCACGGCCTGCGGGACGAAGTGAAATTCGATTCTGTTGACGAGTTACGGCAACAGATCGCCCGGGATTTCGAGCATGCCCGGGCCTGGCTGGCGGACAACCCCGCCCAGCCCATCAACTGATTTAACTGACCAACCAGAGAGTGCGCACACAAACATGAGCGACTACAAGCATACCCTGAATCTGCCGGAAACCGCCTTTCCGATGCGCGGTAACCTGGCCAAGCGTGAGCCGGATATGCTCAAACGCTGGCAGGATCTCGACGTTTACGGCAACCTGCGCAAGCAGCGCGAAGGCCGGGAAAAGTTCATCCTGCACGATGGCCCTCCTTATGCGAACGGCAGCATTCATATCGGGCATGCGGTCAACAAAATTCTGAAGGACATGATCGTTAAATCCCGTAGCTTCATGGGGTACGACGCGCCCTACGTGCCGGGCTGGGACTGTCACGGTCTGCCCATCGAGCACAAGGTTGAGCAGGAAATCGGCAAAGCCGGCGTGAAAGTGGACTACAAAACCTTCCGCCAGGCCTGTCGCGATTATGCGGCGAAGCAGATCGACGGCCAGAAAGCCGACTTCATCCGTTTGGGTGTGATGGGTGAGTGGGACAAGCCCTACCTGACCATGGACCCGAAAGTAGAAGCCGGCATTGTTCGTGCTCTCGGCAAGATCGTGGCCAAAGGTCATCTGGTTCGTGGCT
The DNA here is from genome assembly GCF_048285575.1 of Marinobacter sp. SBS5. Classification (NCBI taxonomy): domain Bacteria; kingdom Pseudomonadati; phylum Pseudomonadota; class Gammaproteobacteria; order Pseudomonadales; family Marinobacteraceae; genus Marinobacter; species Marinobacter sp. SBS5. The sequence continues at coordinate 21,417 of NZ_JBLWAZ010000011.1, forward strand.
TCAAACCGGTTTACTGGAGTGTGGTTGGTCAGTCCGCACTGGCAGAAGCCGAGGTTGAGTATCAGGACAAAACCTCTACCCAGATTGACGTGCGTTTTACCGCGGTTGATCAGGCTGGCGTGCTCAAGTTGTTCGGTACCGACGAAGGTGAAGGTGACGTTTCAGTGGTTATCTGGACCACCACGCCGTGGACCATCCCGGCCAACCAAGCAGTTTCTCTAGGCGCTGATCTGGAATACGCCTTGGTCCAGGTGGATGCCGGCAACGGCCCGGAGCGCATGATTCTGGCTACCGATATGGTTGCAGGCATCATGGCTCGCTGGGGCGTAGAAGATTTCCGCGTGTTGGCCAACGTAACCGGCTCCGCACTCGAAAACCAACTGCTGCAGCACCCGATCTACGACAAGCAAGTGCCCGTGCTTCTGGGCGATCACGTATCGCTGGATGCCGGTACCGGTGCAGTTCACACCGCTCCAGACCACGGTATGGAAGACTTTGAAGTGGGCAAAGCCTACGGCATTGACACCATCAACCTGGTCAAAGCAGACGGCACCTATACCGATGCAGCAGGCGAATTCGCCGGTATTCACGTGTATAAAGCCGACGAGCCGGTCAGCGCTGCGCTGGAGCGTGAAGGTAAGTTGGTGCGTGCCGAGAAATTCCGCCACAGCTACCCGCACTGCTGGCGCACCAAAACACCGCTGATCTACCGTGCAACGCCGCAATGGTTCATCAGCATGGACAAGCTCAACCTGCGTGACGATGCGCTGGAAGCCATCAAAGGCATCCGCTGGGTGCCGAGCTGGGGCCAGAACCGCATTGAAGCCATGTTCCAGCAAAGCCCTGACTGGTGTATCTCCCGTCAGCGCACCTGGGGTGTTCCGATCACCTTGTTCATTCACAAGGAAACTCAGGACCTGCACCCGAACACTCAGGAACTGATCGAAAAAGTGGCGCAAGCGGTTGAAACCGATGGTATCGACGCTTGGTACGATATCGATCAAAACGAACTGCTGGGTGACGACGCTGACCAGTACGACAAGGTGCTCGACACCCTGGACGTTTGGTTCGATTCCGGTGTCACTCACGAGTCTGTACTGCGAGCACGGGAAGAATTAGGGCAGTTCCCTGCGGACCTTTACCTGGAAGGCTCTGACCAGCACCGCGGTTGGTTCCAGTCGTCACTGAAGACTTCCATCGCCATGAATGGCGTAGCGCCCTACAAGCAGGTGCTGACCCACGGCTTCACCGTGGATGCCAAAGGCTACAAGATGTCCAAATCCATGGGCAACGTGATTGCGCCTCAGGAAGTGATGAATGAGCTTGGTGCTGACATCCTGCGTTTGTGGGTATCGGCCACCGATTACAGCGGCGAGATGTCAGTCTCCAAAGACATCCTGCGCCAGACCGCAGACGGTTACCGCCGTATCCGGAACACCGCCCGCTTCCTGCTCAGCAACCTGAACGGTTTTGAGCCGGAGCAGCACATGGTGGCGCCGGAAGATATGATCGCCCTCGACCGCTGGATGGTAGATCGTGCCTTGCAGCTGCAAAACGAGCTGCAAGAAGACTACGAAAACTACGCCTTCCTGCGCATTTACCAGAAAGTGTATAACTTCTGTGAAGCGACGCTGGGTGGTTTCTATCTGGATATCATCAAAGATCGCCAGTACACGACTCAGGCCGACAGCTTGGCTCGCCGTTCCTGCCAGACCGCGCTGTACCATGTGGCAGAAGCGCTGGTGCGCTGGATTGCCCCGATCCTCAGCTTTACCGCTGACGAGATCTGGCAGCACCTGCCGGGACAGCGTGGCGAAACCGTGTTCTACGAAACCTGGTACGAAGGCCTGACCGCACTGCCGGAAGACGCAGAGCTGGGTCGCGACTACTGGCGCGAAATCTATAGCGTGAAAGAGGCCGTCAACAAATGCCTCGAAGATGTTCGTGCCCGTGGTGACATCAAAGGCTCCTTGAGTGCCGAAGTTACCTTGTACTGCGAAGGCAGTTTGGCCGAGCGCCTGAACTTCCTGGGCCAAGAGCTGCGTTTCGTGTTGATCACTTCCGAAGCTACGGTTAAGCCAGTCAGCGAAGCGGAAGGTGCCGAGCAAACCAGCCTTGAAGGCTTGATGGTGAAAGTGACTCCGGCCGCTCACGCCAAGTGCGAGCGCTGCTGGCACCACCGTGAAGACGTTGGCCAGAACGAAAACCATGCGGACCTGTGCGGCCGCTGTGTCAGCAACGTGGAAGGCCCGGGCGAAACCCGAGCCTACGCTTGATGGACACCGTCATGGTTGATGAGCGGGAAGGCAGCAAGCTGAAGTGGTTATGGCTGGCCGTCTTGGTGATTGCGGTGGACCTAGGTACCAAATACATGGCCACCGCCATGTTGACCTACGGCAACCCGGTGCCGGTGATCCCCAGCTTTAACCTGACCTTGCTGCACAATACCGGCGCGGCCTTCAGCTTTCTGGCCGACGCCGCCGGTTGGCAGCGCTGGTTCTTCGTAGCTCTGGCCTTGGTTGTCAGCGTGGTTCTGACCGGTTGGCTGAAAAAGCTCAAAGCCAACGAAACCTGGACCGCCATCGCCATTGTGCTGATATTGGGTGGGGCCATTGGTAACGTATACGACCGTGTGGTTCATGGCTACGTGGTCGATTTCCTGCATTTTTATTGGCAGGACTGGCATTTCCCCGCCTTCAATCTGGCCGACACCGCCATCACCATCGGCGCTGCCATGATGGTGCTCGACGTATTCCGCAAACCCGCTGAAGACAGCGGGGATGCCGACAGGAGTAAATGATCCTATGAACGACCTGCCAATCGACAAGGGAACTCGTGTAACCCTGCATTTCGCTCTCAAGTTTGAAGATGGCGAAACCGTGGATACCACCTTCGGCAAAGAGCCGGCTACGCTGGAAATCGGCGATGAAAACCTGCCGGAGAATTTCGAAGCTTACCTGATGGGCCTGAAAGCCGGGGACCACAAAACCTTCGAAGTGCCGCCCGAAAAAGCGTTCGGTCAACACAACCCCAATAACCTTCAGACCTTCAAGCGCCACGAATTCAGCGCCGATATGGTATTGGAGAAGGGCGTGGTGATTTCTTTCGCCGATGCCCGGCAGCAAGAACTGCCCGGCGTGATCAGTCGGGTGGAAGGTGATGAAGTTGAAGTCGACTTCAACCACCCGCTGGCAGGGCGTACACTGAGTTTTGAAGTACAGATCATCGATGTGGAGCCCGCTGGGCAAACACACTGAAGGGCAACGATATGCAAATCCGATTAGCAAATCCTCGTGGCTTCTGCGCCGGTGTAGACCGAGCGATAGAAATCGTAAACCGCGCGCTCGACGTATTCGGTGCGCCCATCTACGTGCGCCACGAAGTCGTCCACAACAAGTTTGTGGTTGATAACCTGCGCAATCGGGGAGCCGTGTTTGTTGACGAACTGCACGAAGTACCTGATGACACCTTAGTGATCTTCAGCGCCCACGGCGTATCCCAGGCCGTTCAAAACGAAGCCGCTCGCCGTGGCCTTAAAGTCTTTGACGCCACCTGCCCGCTGGTCACCAAAGTTCATATGGAAGTCATGCGCAACAGCCGGGACGGCCGTGAATGCATCCTCATCGGCCACCATGGCCACCCGGAAGTCGAAGGCACCATGGGCCAGTACGACCACAGCAACGGTGGTAACATCTACTTGGTCGAAGACGACGGGGATGTTGAAAAGCTGGAAGTGAAAGATCCTGAGCGCCTCGCCTACGTGACCCAAACCACGCTTTCCATGGATGACACCGCCCGAGTGATTGACGCACTGCGCGCCAAGTTCCCGAAAATCGAAGGCCCACGCAAAGACGACATTTGCTATGCCACCCAAAACCGCCAGGATGCGGTAAAGCAATTGGCCGGCGACTGCGACCTGATGCTGGTAGTGGGCTCCCCGAACAGTTCCAACTCCAACCGCCTGCGCGAGCTGGCGGAACGTATGGGCACCCCCGCTTTCCTGATTGATGAAGCCTCCCAAATCGACAAACAGTGGCTGGAAGGTAAAAAATCGGTGGGTGTGACTGCCGGTGCCTCTGCTCCTGAAGTGCTTGTGGCTGATGTGATTAACCGCTTGAAGGAATTAGGTGGGGAAGAGCCGCAGGAGATTGCTGGGCGGGAGGAGAATATTGTGTTCTCTATGCCTAAGGAATTGCGAATTGATGTGGTGAATGTTCAATAGCGAGCATTGGCCACCAAGGGCAAGTGATTTGTCCAGACAACAAAAAAGCGTGATTTCGATCACGCTTTTTTGTTGTCTGGTTACCGCTCACGCGCGGTTTCTCACCGTTTGTCGTTTAGCGGTAGGTGTTCTCAACAGAGTTTCGTAAGCTGAAATTGAGATAATAAGAGGTTTGCTTTATGCGTGTCCGGAGCGACAGCGGTTTTACGTTGGTTGAGTTGATGATTACTTTGGCGGTGGCGGTGATATTGGTAACCGTTGCTATCCCGAGTTTTCGGGACCTGCTCGCGCGTAACGAGTTGGTTACCGCGACGAATGCGTGGGTTGGAGCGATCAGTTCAGCCCGTGCAGAAGCCGTTAAACGCAACCAGTCGGTGGCGTTGTGCGGGGAGGATAACGCACCGACGAGCGGGATCGGCTCTGGTTGCACCGCTGCACTCGCCGGTGAAGTGCGGTATTTGCCGCGAGATGGTGGTGCTGCTGAAGCCCTCCATTCTGCGTTAGCTGATTCGATCGACCAGCCATTGGTCGTTGTTGCTTCCACAACCGTGCGTTTCCGGGGGGACGGAATGGGCTACCTGGGAGATAACATGATGACCCCGTACAACACAGCCGGTGGAGACCCGTCAGTGGTCGTGTTGTGCAGTTCTGCGCTCACGAGCGATAACGCTCGGCGTGTGGAGTTGATTGCCGGCAGTACGGTGCAGGTCGTCACCGAAACGCGAGCAAATTGTCCATGAACCGATTGATGAACGATGCCCGTCAGAGTGGAGCTATACGCATGGCCAACCTCCAAGTAAAACAACCGTTAACGGTTTTTCCGGGTCGCCAATCAGGAGTTGGCTTGATTGAAGTGTTGATCGCCGTACTGGTGCTGTCGATTGGCTTTCTCGGCATGGCTGCGCTGCAATCAAAGGCTCTCAGCAATAACAACAGTGCGATGGTGCGCAGTATCGGAACGATTGCTAGTTACTCTATTCTGGATGCTATGAGGGTTGATTTAACAGGCGTTCGAGCCGGTGATTACGATAATTTGAAGGTGACGGTGCCTAAGGACTGGGCGGCTCCGGGTGATTGTTCCGGAGCGACGAAGGGCAGCGCACTGGCCCAAGCCAATCAAAATCAGTGGTGTGATGATCTCGGCAGTTTGATGGGGCCGGGAACGCAAGGTGATATCACGGCTAATGGAGGGGGTAATTACACGATTACCATCACCTTTAACGACGAGAGGGCGACTGGCGGTATTGCCGGCCAAACCATGATCACGCGAGCGAAGTTATGATGTCTAGCAAACGATACAGTCAGATTTTGGTTCAGCCACGAGCAGCCGCCGGCTTCACGCTGGTCGAGTTAATGATTGCTCTCGTGCTGGGTCTGCTGGTTATCGCCGGGGTCGGCAGTGTATTTCTGGCTAACCAGAACGCTTACCGCAGTAATGTGGCCTTAGGAGAAGTTCAGGAGGGCGCGCGCACTTCTTTTGAGTTCCTGGCAAGGGAAATTAGGGCCGCAGGCGCTAATCCATGTGGGACGGCTAACGTGGATAGTGTGCTCAACGCCGCGGGCGATCAGATGCTTGATAACAATACGCCAATCCAAGGTTGGGACGACGCAACGACGGTTGCGGGGCTTCCCACTAGCGGCGCAGGACAGCCTGTGGCAACTGGTGCGATTCGTTTGGCGAGTGCTAGGAACACCGGGCTGGCTATTGACTCGATGGATGGTCCTCAAGCCAGTGTCACGCTCCAAAATGAAACAACGGCCATCAGCAAGGGCGATGTTCTAATGCTCTGCGATGTCGATAAGGCCACAATGTTTCAGGTGACAAATTTCAACTCAAAGAAAACGTTAGTGCACAACTCGGGAAGTTCGGAAAAACCGGGAAACCAAACAAAGTGCTTGAACCATCCCGTGCCTCAAACTCCTGCCGGTGGGTCCTGTAATACGTTTAGCCCAACGTCATATCTTGCTCTACCTACTAACTATATCTGGTACATAGGGGTCAATGATGCCGGAGGTCGCTCGCTATACCGCTTCGGTCGTGGCCAAAGCACAACTTCTGCAGCGGCGGAAATGGTGCGAGGAGTTTGGGATATGACGGTGAGATATCATGAGCAGGGTGGAAACTCTTTCGTTACAGCTGGCGGTGTGGGTAACTGGGAAAATGTGGATGCAGTTCGGTTTGCGTTAACAGTCCAGAGTGGGGGAACTCAACCAGGAGCCGCTGCAGGAACGGATAATCAGCCACTTCAGCGGGTTTTTACGTCGACGGTGGCACTTCGTAACCGGCTGAATATTAATTGAAAGTTGAGCGGTCAATCATGATGTCCGAACGAAGAAGCAGAATCGTAGAGGTGTGGAGCCAACGCCAACAGCAAGGAATGGCTCTTGTGGTTTCGCTGGTGTTGCTGATTGCAGTGACTCTTGTTGGTCTCGCCGGAATGCGAGGCACAATACTCCAAGAACGCATGGCGGGTGGTGCCTATGATCGTGAGACGGGCTTCCAGGCGGCTGAGGCAGCGTTAATCATGGGAGCGCGTGATTTCACCAGCAATCGGCAGACATGGGAAGCACTGATAGCAGCCAACTCGGCTTCGCTGGATTGCAGCGATAAAAGCTGTGCCTCCAACCCCAGTGGCCAAATTGCTAATAATTTATGGCAATCAATTCCCAATGGGACTGGCCAAACGGAATTTACTGCTATCGACTCGGCTAGCCCGCCACAGTTCGTCGTGCAACTGCTAGGTGACTGTTCATCCACAGGGGTTGGAGCGGGGTATACCGGAACCACTGATCAGAACGAAGGGGGCCCGGGAGGCACCCAGCTCACGAACCAAGGTACTTGTTACCGCATCACCGCGCGGGCGCTAGATCCCACTGCGGCGATAAACGCTGAACGCGCGCAGGTCGTCCTTCAAGCGACCTACCGGATGTAGGAGATGTCCGTTATGAAAACCTTTAACAAGAATGTGGTGGCCACTTCGGCGGAGATGGGTAAAGTTTTCCATCTGTCGCCTTCTGGGAGCAGGCGCGCCATGGTTCACCGGTTGATGGTGGCAGTGATATTGTTGTTCGTTGCGCCGATGAACGGTGTTCAAGCTGCCATCGATAGTGTGAACGTTGACCAAAGCCCGCTGATCGTTAGCGAACCCTTACCGCCAAATATCGTCCTAATGTTGGATGACTCCGGTTCGATGGCGTTTGATTACATGCCGAATTTGAGCGGAGACTCATCTAGTAAAAACTGGCGAGCACCATCAGTAAACAGAGTTTACTACGACCCTGCAGTTACGTACCTTCCGCCGTTTAAAGCTGATGGTACCCGGTATCCGATCGTAACGACATTTCCTAATGCTCCTTTAAATGGGTATGACAAATCTTCTGAAAGTAAGTTTATTCCAGCATGGCAGTCGCCCTTTAAGTCTTTCTATTTTGGCAAGTTCGGTGGTAAAAGTTGCCCTAGTGGCACAACCGAAAGTGGCTGGGACGATGACTATTGCTACTCCAGTAGCGAACGAACTGATTTGGCTCATCTCTTCTATACGACCCGTCAGGTTAACGGAAGAACTTATTATTACTATGAGAAAACAAGGTTCGGTGCTTTCGCGTATACAAAAAATAATGGAAATGAGGTTTTGGTATCGGATAAATGTTCAGAGAAGCCAAGTAGTATGAGTGGCGTTTGCGTGGATGCCAGCGATACGTCAGGGGCTGCTGCGCCATCTGGGGTGGAGGCAGGTGAGAACGTTGCGAACTGGTTTGCTTATTATCGAACAAGGGTGTTTGCATCTAAGGCTGGTGTTATGAACGCTTTTGTTACTCTCGATCCAGCATTTAGAGTGGGGTTTGGCTCAATAAATGGCGGAACCTATGGATCTAATAATAACGACGATTACCTAACCAATCCAATCTATGGTGATAGCCACGCGTACATCAGTAAAGTAAAACCTTTCGGGGATGCGGCTTCGCCCGGTAGTCGGTCGGGTTTGTATGGTTGGCTCGAGAAGCTAAGAGCAAATAGTAGTTTTTATAATGGCTCTTCGTTCGGTGGTACGCCGTTGAGAAGGGCGTTGGTTTCTGTTGGGGAGTACTTTAAAAACGAAAATCAGCCATGGGAAGTCGGCTACGATGACCAGGGAACCTATGATAGTAGCCAATATTCTTGTCGCCAATCATTCTCAATCTTGATGAGTGATGGTTACTGGAATGGGGATAGTCCAAGTGTTGGTAATCAGGATAACAGTGAATCTAAGCCGTTCAATGGGAGCGACCAGTCCAACTACTTAGCTGACGTAGCTTTAAAATACTGGAAATCGGATTTAAGGCCGAATCTGAAAGATGATGTGCCGGTGACCAGTCGAGATGGCGCCAATTGGCAGCACATGAGCACCTTCACGATTGGGTTAGGTGTCGAGCCCGTATTAGCGGACAATGGCGGAGGGAGCTTAGCGGATATCTTTAATTGGGCTCGTACCGGAAACGTGGGCTCGATTGATAAAAGCAAATTTGACTGGGGAAGCGATAAGATCGCTGACTTAGCGCACGCGGCGGTTAATGGTCGCGGCGACTTTTTCTCCGCTCGTAATCCTCAGCAATTCGCGGATGGACTTAAGAAAGCTTTAGCCGATATAGCAGCAGCACCGGGGGCGGGCGGCTCGCCTACCTTTAGTGGTGGAGAAACGTTGACCTCAAATACTAAACAATACACGTCTAGCTATATGACAGGCTCTTGGACAGGAGACCTGAAAGCAGTGGGCTATGATTCTGCTACTGATTCATTCAGCGTTGATGTATGGAGAGCATCAGAACAGCTACCTGTGGCGGCGGATAGAAATATTTGGACCGTAGATGCTAGTGGCGCTGCAGTAGAGTTCAAATCAGCAACGTTAGGCGATTATTTAGGAATATTGGGTGACAATCTTTATCCTTCAGACCCGAAAGGAGCTGCATGGGGCGCTCATATTGTCAATTATTTGCGTGGTGACCAGTCGTATGAGGACTCAGCTAAACAGCCGCTTACTTCAGCGTTGCGCAAGCGTGATACGGTATTAGGTGACATCGTAAACTCCACTCCTGTTTTGATTGGTGATCCGAAGCCCAATCTTTATAAGCATGTTCTCGACGAGACTTATTTCGATGGTTTGAGTGGTACGAATGACTATAAAAAATTTGTTACCGACAATTCGGGCCGTACGCCTGTCGCATACGTTGCAGCTAACGATGGAATGCTACACGCTTTTAATGCTGAAACAGGTAAAGAGATCTTTGCCTATATTCCTGGAGCAGTTGTTGGCGGCACAGGGGATGCGTCTTTAGCTAGGATTGCAAATCCCGAGTATGGTGTATATAACCCGGTTGATGGTACCCAACCTATTCCGCATCAGTTTTATAATGACGGTAAATTGACGACCCAAAACGTCTATATCGATGGCGCGTGGAAGACCATTTTGGTAGGGACAACCGGGCGAGGTACGTCGCGTACTGTCTATGCGTTGGATATAACAAATCCGGCCGATCTTGCAGATCCCCAAAAAGCCGACGATGCGATTCTCTGGGAACGTTCCGCGGGGGATGGAAAATCTAACGATGAGTGGATTGGCATGGCGTTGGGGCGCCCTACGATTTCTTTGATTGAGGAAAGTACTCAAGGCAACAAAGGTACGGGAAAATGGGTTGCCCACTTGGGTAATGGCCCAAATAGTGAAAACGGGCGAGCCGCTCTGTTGCAGTTCGATCTTAAAACTGGGGATCTCAAAGTCTACCCTGCAGGTACTGCGGTGGAGAATGGGCTTTCAGCGCCATACGTTATCCAAAAGAATGATACTGATGGTGTGAGTGAATATGCCTTTGCTGGTGATCTTCAGGGTAATGTTTGGCGGTTCGAGTTAAGTGCTAATGGAGGAAGTGTTAGTCAGCCGATTTATGTCGCCAAGGATAGCAACGGCAATCGTCAGCCTATTACCGCAGACATGTACGCCACTCAGAATCCAGATACGGGTGCTATATGGGTGTTCTTCGGGACAGGGCGTTATTTGACCAAATCCGATATTCTGGAGAGCAGCCCGAAGGTACAAACTTGGTATGGATTGCGTGCTTTAGCTGGCCCTTCAGGTTTCGCGGAAGCCAAAGCAACAAGTTCACGAAGCAATCTGCAAGAGCGTAAGATCATCGTTGAAAAGAGCACCACTGGCGGTGTGTTTAGGGTCACGAGTGTTGGTGAGTTTTCAGATCTAACAACAGACGGTGATGTTGGTTGGTATATGGACCTTGTCTCGCCTGAGAACGGAAGGGAAGGAGAAAGGGTTGTTTATCAGACGCAATTGATCGCAGGTAGGCTTGTCGTCAATACACTGATACCTAAATCAAGCAGCCCATGTGATACATCGCCAGCGGGAGCGACATTAATTGTCGATCCATTCTCGGGTGCGAATCCAGAAGAGCCTGTTTTGGATGCTGATGGTGACGGATCAATAGACTCCAACGACACTGTAACTATGGGCGGTAAGCTTTATCACTTTAACGGTGAACGATATAAAGTTGGGATGGCCGGTGTGTTTTCAGCGTTGAGAACGAGCAATGGTAATGTTCGACTGTTTGGCTCCGCGCTCGATTCAAGTGATGTGAGCAAGGAAACGACCATAGGCACGAGTGGATCCCAACGTTTAAACTGGCATGAAATCATTAATTAAGGCAGGAACGGAGAGTCACATGCAGTTGGAAACAGTAGAAAACAGCTCCACTCCTGCTCGCTGTGGACTGGATCTCCATATCGCTAAGGTACCGAATCTCGGGCACCGCGGCGCTGAGTCCGGATTTACTTTGATTGAACTGATGATCGTGGTGGCGATCATTGGGATTATCGCAGCGATTGCTTATCCTTCGTATACACAGCAGGTGGTCAAAACCAAGCGAGCGGCTGCTGCAGCTTGCTTGGTAGAGCAAGCGAGTTATATGGAGCGGTTCTACACCACTAATATGCGGTACGACAAAGACCTAGCCGGAAAAGACAATCCTTTTAAGGCGGCCAAAAACCCGCTGGAGCTTGCTTGCATGACTCAGGCGCAAACAGGAGCTGATTACACTTATGAAATCAAACCACTAACAAGGACCGGATATACTATCAGTGCAGCTCCTAAGGGTGCGCAAGCCAGTCATGACAGCGGCAAATGCGGTACGTTGACGCTTGATCAAAAGGGTACGCGTGGTGCTGGTGGTAGTGTTGATAAGTGTTGGTGATTGGTTTTTGAGTTTGTTAATTGATTAATTAGATGCGCGGATTTCCAAAGGAATTGGGCTGCGTATTTTCAGGAATAACAGGGAGTTCTTCATGCTCAAGGATGAGCGAAATGCCCGAACTCGGGCGGTTTCTTTTTACGATGTGCATGGCCGGCCAGCAGGTTTTTCTCTGATTGAGCTGATGGTAACCATGGCGGTTGCGGCGATCCTGCTAGCAACAGCTATTCCTGCATTTTCCAATATGATGGCTCGAAACGAGTTGGCTGTGGCGACCAATGCTGCGCGAGGTGCGCTGATGGTCGCCAGAGAGGCATCGGTGATGCGGGGGCACCCTGTCTCGCTATGCGCTGGTGAACCTGCAAGTGGTTGCAGTGGCGACTGGTCCAGCGGCCAGTGGATTGTATTCCGAGATTCTAATCATAGCGGTGATATCGACAGTGGTGATACGGTATTGCAGCATGGGCGCGTTCCTGGCGCCGGTCGCAATGTGTCGATGAGCGGTAATGGGCCGCTGCGGTCTGCGTTGGTTTATACGCCGTTAGGTCATGCCGAGCGTATCAGTGGAGCCTTTGGTGCTGGCCGCTTGAGGGTATGTGTGAAGCGGGAAATAGCGCCGAATGCGCGTGAACTCGTTATTTCAGTCAGTGGCAGGGTTCGTATGCAGCGTGTTGATTTCAACGGAGCTTGCCCTCCACTGTGATGGTTCGGAGGAGATGGAGTGAGTCTGAAGCGGTCACTCCATCCCCAACTTCTTCAGCCGATACCGCATCGCTCGAAAACTAATCCCTAGCCTTTTTGCAGCAGCTGTCTTATTCCACCGTGTAGCCTCAAGCGCCTTCTCAATGGCCTGCCGTTCAATCGTCTCAAGATAGCCTTCCAGATCAATCTCACCTTCAGGTACTAAAGCCGACAGCCCTTCGCCACCGTGTCCGGGCCTTCGGGCGGCGCTGCCGTGGGCCACGCCACCGCCAAGGTGCAAATCTTCCGCATCAATACGGTCTTCGTCACACAGTGTAAACGCCCGTTCTAGAATGTTCTCCAGCTCACGCACGTTACCCGGGAAGTCATAACTCTTCAGTCGGTCAATCGCGGCCGTGGTTAGTGTGGCTGGGTCACACTCATACTCGCGGGCAATGCGCTCAAGTATGTGTTCGGCCAGCATGGGAATGTCATCTCTTCGTTCTCGAAGTGCGGGTACGGCCAGCTCGATGACGTTGATGCGGTAGAACAAGTCTTGGCGAAAGTCTCCGGACAGCACCAATTCGGGCAGATTCTTGTGGGTGGCGCTCAGCACGCGAATGTCCACGGGAGCCTCTTTAGCATCGCCAACCGGTCGCACGGCTTTTTCTTGAATGGCGCGCAGCAGTTTTACCTGCATGGCGAGTGGCAAGTCCGCGACTTCGTCCAAAAATAGGGTGCCACCGTCGGCACTTCGGAACAGGCCCTCTTTGCTCTCCACGGCGCCGGTGAAGCTGCCTTTTTTATGCCCGAAGAATTCGCTTTCCATCAGCTCTGACGGAATCGCGCCACAGTTAACAGCGACGAACGGCGCTTCAGCGCGAGGGCCCTGCAGGTGGATCATCCTAGCAACCAGTTCTTTACCGCTGCCGGATTCGCCGCTGATAAACACCGGTGCCTGGCTGCGGGCCAGCTTTCGGGTTTGGTTACGGAGTTTGCGAAGTTCCGGTGAATTGCCCAGCAGCAGGCCGGGTTCGTCCACCTCGGTTCTTGTCTGGGCTTTGGGTTCCGACAACCGCAAAGCGCTGTTCACCAGTTCGCGCAACCTCGGCAGCTCTACCGGTTTGGACACGAAGTCAAACGCGCCGGCTTTCAGGGATTCAATGGCGGTATCCATGCTGCCATAGGCTGTGATGACAGCAACCGGTGTGGCCGGGGCGTGTTTCTGGATCCACTGCACCAGTTCAATGCCGTTACCATCTGGCAGGTTCATGTCCGTCAGGCAGAGTTGGGGTTTATGTTCTTCCAGTATGGCGCGCGCGCTGGTCAGATCGGCTGCGGTGTAGGTGGTGATGCCCATACGCCCCAGAGTGATCTCCAGAAGGCTCCGGATGTCTGGTTCATCGTCTACGATCAGCGCTGTGTGCTTGCTCATGGTCTGTTGCCGGTTCCCTGTTGAATTGCTAACGCCCGATGGCTGTGGTGGCTTAGATCATCCGCCCTGGGTGAGCGAAAGTAATGCGGAAGCGGCACCCTTGCTGGCTGTCCTCAACCAGTGACAGGTGCGCCTGATTTGCTTCACACAACTCTCTCGCAAGATAAAGCCCGAGCCCGGTTCCGTTTTTATCCGTGGTAAAAAACGGTTCGAATATGGAATTGCGATACTCCGGGGCAATGCCGGCACCGAAATCTCGAATATCGACGCGGGCCCGCTCGCCGTCTGCGGTTGTCCCAATCAGTAATTGTATCTTTTTTTCACCGGTATTCTGTTCGCTGTACCGCAGGCCATTGTCGCACAGGTTTACCATGACTTGTTCAATCTGGCTTTTATCAAAGCGGGCTCTGGGAACATCTCCTTCGATCAGTAGCTCAATAGCAGCGGGCGTGTTGTCGCTCTGAGTGTGCTGGAAGTCGTTACAAAATTCCGTTAACCAAGCCTGCACATCAATAATTTCAGTGTTTGCGATACGGCGGCGAGACAGGTCAAGAACGTTCTCGATAATGCCGTTTACCCGCTTGGAGTGCCGGCGGATGATGTCCAGCATTTGCTGGTCACCTTGGTCGAGATGTGGGGACTCTTCCATTAATTGAGCCGCATGACTGATTGCGCCCAGAGGGTTGCGGATTTCATGGGCGATACCAGCGGTTAGCCTTCCCAGCGAGGCCAGCTTCATTTGTTGGGCCTGCTGGGTGACTTTGCTCATGTCTTCAATGAAAACGAGAATTTGATCGCCGCGATCCTGATCAAGCTGGGTGAAGTTGGCTTGCAGTAGCGGGGAAGTCGGAGTCGCTTGGAACGGCTCGATTTTGGCGTAGTGGTCGTTCAGCCAAGTGTCCAGTCCGTCCCGCAAAGGGGGGGGCAGTACTCGCGTTTGGCGCATGCCGTAGGGATGAAGAGAGGTCTCTTCGAATAGCATTTCTTCGGCCGCTGCGTTAGCCAAGCGAATGTGGCCGAATCGGTCCAGCACCAGAATACCGGTGCGCATGCGTTGAATGATCTGTTGGTTGATTTGCTCAAGCTCGGCAATGCTCTTGGCCCGGCTGGTGGCCAGTGCTTCGCTTCGGATCACTCGTTTGGAAATGCCCTGCAAAACAAAGGCCGCGGCAAAATACAGTATGCCCAAGGAGCCCGCGCGAACGATATCGTCAGCAGGAGCATTGAGGGTCAAGGTGGCCCAACTGGAAATGCCCAGTGAACAGATCGTCGCAAGCGCGGCATAAAAGGTACCCAAACGGTTGGGTGCCAGGATATTGCCCGCAGCGACAGAGACGATGACCAAGTTGGCCAAACCGCTAGTAATGCCGGAACTGGCCAGCAACAAACCGTGGATGATCAGGATGTCGGCCAGTACTGAGAGTGTGATGTGCCGCTGGCGTGGATGAAAACCTGCCACAAGTACCAAGGCAATGAAACTGTTTACAGCCAAGTAAGATAGGGCGCCGACCTGGTAAGAATTCAGCCAACGAAACTTGGCTTCCGCCATGAAGGGTTCAACAAACAACAGGCCAGCCAGCAAGAGGCTGATCACGAGTCGGTAGTGGTTATAGATCCGAAATAATCTGGCTTGCTGATATTTTGCAAGAGGCCCGAAGGGCGAGCGCGCAGTGCTTGTGAGGGAGTCTGAAGCCATATCGGAAGTTATCTGTTGTCAGCCAGGAGGATTCCTCGTCAGTGCGTGGTTATAATAGCCTTTTAACGGCAATAAGTTACAGGAGCCTTTTGCATGTCGGCACCCGGTAAAACATCCGAGGCGTCTACCACCGTCAAAAAGTTACGGGTGGTGATGGCCCAGTTGGATTTTCTGGTAGGGGATATTCCAGGTAATACAGAGCGGGTTATTCAGGCCGCACGAGACGCCTGGCAAGAGCATCAGGCCGATATTGTGGTCTTCCCGGAGCTATGCATTACCGGCTATCCGCCGGAAGATCTTTTGCTGCGCCCCAGTCTCGGAATTCGAGTGTCGGAAGCGCTGGAGCAATTGAAGCAGGCAAAGCTGGAGCCCGCGATTGTTATCGGTGCTCCTGTGCGTTCAGGCGGTTTGCTCTATAACGCAGCCCTTGTCATCGAGGCCGGCGAGTTGGTGGGGCAATACTTCAAGCAGTGCCCGCCGAATTATCAGGTGTTTGACGAGAAGCGATATTTTGCAGAAGGCCAAGAGGCCAAAGTGTTGAACATCAAGGGCGTGCCAGTCGGCATCACCGTGTGTGAGGATATCTGGGCCGATGGGCCGGTGGAAGACGCCGCAGCTGCAGGCGCTCAGCTGATCCTGAACCTGAACGCCTCCCCCTACGACATTGACAAACAAGCCCGCCGCAAAGCGCTGCTGGAGCGCAAAGCTGCAAATAACAACGTCAGCATTGTTTACGTGAACCTGATGGGTGGGCAAGACGAGTTGGTGTTCGACGGTGGTTCGATGGTGGTTGACCACTCGGGCACGCTTGCAGTGGAAGTGCCGCAATTTCAAGAGGGTTTGTTTCCGGTTGAGTTTTTGTGCGAGCACCATTGCCAGCCAGTCTCGCAGCTGCCGTGCCCAGTGCCTTCGCTCGAGGCCAATGTGTATAACGCATTGGTAACCGGCGTTCGCGATTACGTTAATAAAAACGGTTTCAAGTCCGTTGTGCTCGGCCTGTCCGGGGGTATCGATTCGGCATTGACCTTGGCGGTCGCTGTGGATGCACTAGGGAAAGAGCGTGTCAGGGCGGTCATGATGCCGTTCCGCTACACGTCCAGTGCCAGCTTGGAAGACGCGGAAGCTCAGGCCACTGCGATGGGCGTGCAGTACGATGTATTTTCCATCGAGCCGATGTACGACGTGTTCATGCAAACTCTGGAAGCGCCCTTCGAAGGCACTCAGCCTGATACCACCGAGGAAAACTTGCAGGCCCGTTTGCGTGGTGTACTGCTGATGTCGCTGTCTAACAAATTTGGTTCACTGGTGTTAACCACTGGGAACAAGAGTGAGCTTGCGGTGGGGTATTCCACGTTATACGGTGATATGGCGGGCGGTTTTGACGTACTCAAAGATGTGCCCAAAACTTTGGTGTTTCGTCTTGCTCGTTATCGAAACAGTGTCGCACCGGCGATTCCGGAGCGAGTGATTACCCGTCCACCGTCTGCCGAGCTGGCCCCGGATCAGAAAGACGAAGACAGCCTGCCAAGCTATGACACGCTGGATGCCATTCTAAACCTGTACGTTGAGCGGGATTACAGTGCCGAAGCCATCGTGGCGGAGGGGTATGAGCGTGCCGACGTGGAGCGGGTCACTCGATTGGTGGATATCAACGAGTATAAACGCCGGCAGGCTCCGATTGGTGTGCGTATTACCGAGCGGGGGTTTGGTAAAGACCGCCGGTATCCGATCACCAACGGCTGGAAAATAGGCAAGTAAGGCTTTGCGCCTTACTCGTCGCCCAGTAAGCCGAATGTGACCACGTTCAGGAGCGAGCGGTTTTGCCGCTCGAACTGGTTCGCTTGGAACTTGCCGTTGGGGCCGAAGGCTTCACTGTTAGGGAAGTTTTTGCGCAGCGTAGCGATGGCATCGCTGGCACCTTTCCTCAGATCCATAAACAGGAAGGTGTCAGCCAGAATAATCAGCGCATCTTCAACCGCCGGTGACGACGGGTAGTTCTCGACGACGTAACGCGCCCGGTTGTTGGCCGCAACGTAAGCTTCCCGCTTGATGTAATAGCGAGCGGCGTGGATTTCCAGCTCGGCCATGCGGTTGCGAATAGAGATCATGCGCTGGCGGGCATCCGGCGCGTATTGGCTGTCAGGGAACCGGCTCAGCAATTGTGAGAAGTCGCGGAAAGCCTGCAGTTGTTCGCCTGGGTTGCGGGCGGCCACGTCAATCGGGAAGTAGCGGGCGGCGAGGCCTAGGTCTAGATTGTAGGAAGCCAGGCCGCGCATATACATGGCGTAGTCCAGCAGCTCACTTTGCGGGTTCAGGCGCATAAAGCGGTCTGCGGCTGCTCGGGCGCCTTCCAGATCAAGGTTCTGATAGCGGGCATAAATCAAGTCCACCTGAGCCTGTTCTGCATAGCGGCCGAACGGATAGTAGGTTTCGAGAGCGTCCAGGCTTTGTTCGGCTTCGTTGAAGTTGCCGGCGTTCATGGCCTTGCGAGCGTTCTCGTAGTAGGTTTGTTCCGGTAGCACTTCCACGTCTTTATTGGAGGCGCAGCCGGCAGCCAGCGCTATGATGGTGGAAAGTAGCAGTAATCGGACAACTGATCTCATGCCGGAATCCCGTATAATGGTCAGACTTATGATTGGATTGGCCATTGTAACGGGGAAGACTGCCCATGTGCAGTGCTAACAGAAGTATCTCTGGTTAATCTGACTGAAACGTAACATCGGTGTGAAGCCGGTGTCCTCACATTTGAAAGCATAGTGGCGAAGCGAGGCTTGATGTCTTCCGAAAACAGAATCACCGGCCAGTTCAAAATTCCACCGGGTTTGAGCGATAAACGACTCGATCAGGCGGCGGCCGAGTTGATGCCCGAGCATTCCCGCTCCCGTCTGCAGTCGTGGATTAAAAGCGGCGTGCTGACGGTCAACGGCAAAACCTGTAAGCCCAGAGACAAGGTGATGCTCAACGATGTGCTTGAGCTGGATGCCGAGCCGGAAGTGAAAGTGACCTGGGAAGCAGAGCCCATCACGCTTGATATTGTTTATGAAGACGAGCATTTGCTGGTCATTAATAAACCGGCTGGCCTGGTGGTTCACCCGGCGGCGGGTCATGCCGATGGTACCTTGGTGAATGCGCTGCTGAACTACGCGCCGGAGGTAGAGAACCTGCCTCGCGCCGGCATTGTGCACCGTCTGGATAAAGATACTTCCGGCATTATGGTGGTGGCGAGAAGCTTGATTGCTCACACCTCGTTGGTGAATCAGCTTCAGGAACGCACCATGGGCCGAGAGTACGAAGCGGTTGTGGTGGGTTCCTTGACCGGTGGTGCAACGGTGGATGCGCCGATTGGCCGTCATCCGCAGGATCGCAAGCGTATGGCGGTGGTGTCGTCGGGCAAGCCCGCGGTGACCCATTATCGGTTGATTGAGCGCTTCGCGGCTCACACCCACGTGCGCTGTAAATTGGAAAGTGGCCGTACTCACCAGATTCGTGTGCACCTGACCCACGTTCGTCACCCGTTGGTGGGTGACCCGGTTTACGGTGGCCGGTTGCGCTTGCCCAAGGGCACAACGGAAGAGTTGAGGGCCGAGCTGGCGGCATTCAATCGCCAGGCGCTGCATGCTCGCCAGTTGACTCTGGAGCACCCAGAGACCGGTGAGACCATGAGTTGGGAAGTGGCTTTGCCCGAAGATATGGTTCAACTCATAGCAGCATTGCGTAAGCACGCGCGCGAGCTGGAAGAAAATGATTTCTGAGAGCGATGTGCTCCGGCCTGATTGGTCTGCACCGTCGCGTGTGCGGGCATTTAGCACCACGCGTTTAGGGGGTGTTAGCCAACCGCCATGGCAATCACTGAATTTGGGTGGTCATGTTGGTGATAACCCGGAGAGTGTGACGCAGAATCGCCGGCGTTTGGCGAAGTTCATCGGCATCGAAGCCGGTCATATTGGCTGGCTGAATCAGGTGCACGGCACCCATGTGTTAGAGCTTACGCTCGAACGCCTGAAAGAGTGCCCCGATGCCGACGCCAGCTTCACCCGCGAAAAAGGCGTCGCTTGCGCCATTCTGACGGCAGACT
Source organism: Marinobacter sp. SBS5 (assembly GCF_048285575.1). Lineage (NCBI taxonomy): Bacteria > Pseudomonadati > Pseudomonadota > Gammaproteobacteria > Pseudomonadales > Marinobacteraceae > Marinobacter > Marinobacter sp. SBS5. Next base: position 40,756 of record NZ_JBLWAZ010000011.1, read on the forward strand.
GTCTGCCCGTGATCCTCGCTGATCGTAACGGTGAGGTGGTTGGTGCCGCTCATGCAGGTTGGCGTAGCCTTTGCGGCGGTGTGCTGGAAAATCTGATTCGTGCCATGGCGGTGGAGCCATCGGAGCTGATTGCGTGGTTCGGGCCATCTATTGGTCCCGCGAATTTCGAAGTGGGCCCCGAGGTTCGAGCGGCGTTCGTTGAACAGCAGGAAGAATCGGCCAGCGCTTTCTCCGAACAAGGTGCGCGCTCCGGGCATTTTATCGCGGATATCTATGAGCTGGCTCGTCTGCGTCTGTCTCGTGCGGGCGTTTCCGATATCTTCGGCGGAGGTCTATGCACCGTGGAGGATAGCGAGCGGTTTTACTCTTATCGCCGCGACGGCCAGACCGGCCGTATGGCAACATTGGTCTGGCTAGACTGACGGGCGTCAATTTTCTGACATTATTTCTTTTTGTTTCCTTGAACTCTCTTCTTTAGCCCCTACATTAGTTATCAAGACATCGCGAACGCCACTCATGCCAAGTATTAACCTATGTGTGGAAATGTTGGCGCGCTTTACCTATTCGGGGAAGAATTGTTATGAGAATCGATAAGTTGACCAGCAAACTGCAGAGCGCCTTGGCAGACGCTCAGTCCATTGCTGTCGGAAAAGACCACAACTTTATTGAGCCCGTACATTTGATGCAGGCCTTGCTCGATCAGCAGGGTGGTTCGATCAAACCGCTTTTGCAGCAAGTGGGTGTTGAATTTGGCCGAGTTCGGCAGGCTGTTGCCAGTGAGATTGAAACTTTGCCGGAAGTACAAGGCAATGGCGGCGACGTGTCCATGTCGAACGACATGGGACGCTTGTTCAATATTTCCGACAAGCTGGCCCAAAAGCGTGGGGACCAATTTATTTCCAGTGAGTTGATCCTGCTGGCAGCGGTTGAAGACCGCGGCTCGCTGGGGCGGATTCTGCGTGAGCACGGATTGGACAAAGCGGCTTTGGAAAAAGCCATAGATGAAGTGAGAGGTGGTGAAGCTGTGAATGATCCCGGTGCTGAAGAAAACCGTCAGGCGCTGTCGAAGTACACCATCGATCTGACTGAGCAGGCGGTCGCGGGCAAGTTAGACCCGGTGATTGGCCGGGATGATGAGATTCGCCGCACGATTCAAGTGCTGCAGCGCCGCCGCAAGAATAATCCGGTGCTGATTGGTGAACCGGGTGTTGGTAAGACCGCCATTGTTGAAGGCTTGGCGCAGCGTATTGTGAACGGTGAAGTGCCGGATAGTCTGAAAGAGAAGAAGGTGCTGTCACTGGATATGGGAGCTCTGATTGCCGGAGCCAAGTTCCGCGGTGAATTTGAAGAGCGCCTGAAGGCGGTTCTGAACGAACTGTCGAAACAGGAAGGCCAGATCATTCTATTCATCGATGAACTGCATACCATGGTTGGAGCGGGCAAGGCTGAAGGCTCGATGGACGCAGGCAATATGCTCAAACCTGCGCTCGCTCGTGGTGAGCTTCACTGTGTTGGTGCCACGACCCTGAACGAATACCGCGAAAACATTGAGAAAGATGCCGCCTTGGAGCGTCGATTCCAGAAAGTGTTGGTCAGCGAGCCCAGTGAAGAAGACACCATTGCGATTCTGCGAGGACTGAAGGAGCGTTACGAGGTTCACCACGGCGTGGAAGTGACAGACGGCGCTATTATTGCGGCAGCCAAGTTGTCCCACCGGTACATTACCGATCGCCAGCTGCCGGATAAGGCCATCGATTTGGTCGACGAAGCGGCGAGCCAAATCCGAATGGAAATGGATTCCAAGCCCGAACCGCTGGATCGTCTTGAGCGGCGTCTGATTCAGCTCAAGATTGAGCGAGAAGCATTGAAGAAAGAAACCGATGCCGCGTCTAAAAAACGCTTGGAAGAGCTGTCTTCTGTTATCGGCGGTGTTGAGCGTGAATACGCGGATCTGGAAGAAGTTTGGAACACGGAAAAAGCCGCCCTGCACGGCTCCCAGAAGATCAAGAGCGAACTCGAGCAGACCCGAATCGATCTGGAAAACGCTCGCCGCAGTGGCGATCTGGGCAAAATGTCGGAGCTGCAGTACGGCAAGATTCCAGAGCTTGAGCGCCAGTTAGATATGGCCAGCCAGGCTGAAATGATGGAAATGACGCTGCTGCGTAACCGGGTCACCGAGGAAGAGATCGCCGAGATTGTCTCCAAATGGACCGGTATCCCTGTCTCCAAGATGATGGAGGGGGAGCGGGACAAGCTTATGCGAATGGAAGAGGCGCTGCATGGCCGGGTGATTGGCCAGAACGAAGCGGTAGAAGCGGTTTCCAATGCGGTGCGGCGTTCCCGTGCCGGCTTGTCTGATCCGAATCGGCCTAATGGTTCCTTCTTGTTCCTTGGACCGACTGGCGTGGGTAAAACCGAGCTGTGTAAAGCGCTGGCGGCGTTCCTGTTCGACACCGAGGACGCCATGGTGCGCATTGATATGTCCGAGTTTATGGAGAAGCACGCCGTGGCTCGTTTGATCGGTGCGCCTCCAGGGTATGTGGGCTATGAAGAAGGTGGCTATTTGACCGAGGCAGTTCGTCGCCGGCCATACTCTGTGCTCTTGCTGGATGAGGTGGAGAAGGCGCACCCGGATGTCTTCAATATCCTGTTGCAAGTGCTGGATGACGGTCGCCTGACCGACAGTCAGGGCCGTACCGTAGACTTCCGCAACACCGTGGTGGTGATGACCTCGAACCTAGGCTCTCACATCATTCAGGAAAAAGCCGGCGAAGAGAATTACGAAGACATGAAGTCTGCCGTTATGGAAGTGGTCGGCACGCACTTCCGGCCCGAGTTTATCAACCGGGTGGATGAAGTGGTGGTGTTCCATCCGCTGGCGGAAAGTCAGATTCAGGGCATTGCGAGCATCCAGATTGAGAATCTTGCGAAGCGCCTGAAAGAGCAGGATATGAACCTGGAGTTGGGTGAAGATGCTCTGCAGTTGCTGGCCGAGGTGGGCTACGATCCGGTGTATGGAGCGCGTCCTCTGAAACGAGCGATTCAGCGTTTGATCGAAAACCCGCTGGCGCAGAAGCTCTTGCAAGGTGAGTTTGTGCCTGGTGACACGGTAAAGGCTACGGTTGAAGGTAGTGCTTTGGCATTCAGCAAAGGCTAACGGTCGCGGTTAGCGATGTACAAAAAGCCAGAGGGTGAGAGCTCTCTGACTTTTCTGATGTTTTCTTGGTTTTTTAGCGTTCAGCGCTGTCGTTTTAGGCGGCTCCGCAGTTTTCGTTAGCGATATCTTCGAACTTCTGACGCTGTTCTTCGATTTCTTCCGGGCTCAAGTAGCGCTGCTCGCCATCTTCTTCCACTCGGATTCGCGCATTGCTGCCGATAACCTTCAGGTTGGCCTTGGCGGTCTCGCAGTTGGCTTCACGCTGCTTGCGGTTGGCCTCTTCGACGGCGGTTTCTTTCTTGCGCTGGGCAGTCGCTTGCTGCTGCTCTTCAATTTGGCTAAGGCGTTCTTGCGGTGTAACACGGCTTGAACTCGCGTTACGGCTGGTGCCCGAGCGGACATTGACCTGCTCAGCTTTTTTGCCGGTTGGTTGCCGATCGCCAAAATGCGTTACGCCGTTGTCATCGGTCCATTTATATACTGAACTATCAGCGGCCAGGCCGGGAGTTGCGGCCATCAGAATAGAAAACATCAGTATTTTTCGGTTCATGTCGTTGCCCGTTGTTCGTTTATCGCCTGAAGAAATAGTGCCACCAGAACAAAGGTTTTTCTTTCGTCTGGTTCAAAACTCTAGCATTGTTATTTGCGCAGTATGGCAGAGAAGAGCATAAAATGGTGCCAATTAAGCCACAACGGCTATTGACAGCGAGTTTCCCGCTGTCAGAATTACCGACTGCCTGAAGATAGGGGTAAATACGGCCGGCAATCCCGAGCAAGTATCCCCCGTTAATCACCACACCGAGTGCGCCATTACTAGGCGGGCGATGGTTGTTGCTAACGTTGCAACCCGTTGCCGGCCGTTCTCCGCAACCCTCAGGAGTGCGGCTGGCCAAGAGACAACCTCTAAAGAATTGGTGTGGAGGAGTACGCCGGTACCGCTTTCACAAGAAGCTGGTAAACCGTGGATCCAGGCAACCGGGACGAATCCCGGCTCATTCACTTGTAAAAGAGGGTAGAAAACGTGGAGTTATTGTCTGGTGCCGATATGTTGATCCGGTCCCTTCAAGATGAAGGTATCGAACACGTATACGGCTATCCGGGTGGCGCAGCCCTTCATATTTATGATGCGCTGTTCAGGCAGGATAAAGTCAAACACATTCTGGTGCGGCATGAGCAAGCAGCGGTCCATATGGCCGATGGTTATGCCCGTGCAACCGGAAAACCAGGCACTGTCCTGGTGACCTCTGGCCCTGGCGCTACCAACACGATTACTGGCATTGCCACCGCATTTATGGATTCAATTCCTATGGTGGTTCTATGTGGCCAGGTTGCATCCACATTGATTGGTGAGGATGCCTTCCAGGAAACCGATATGATCGGTGTCTCCCGCCCTGTGGTGAAACATAACCTCAGCGTCCGGCACCCGGAGGAAATCCCGGAAATTATCCGCAAGGCCTATTACATCGCCTCAACTGGCCGCCCTGGTCCGGTTGTTGTGGATATTCCGAAGGATATGACAGCGCCCAACGAGCGTTTCGAGTATTCCTATCCGAAAAAGGTCAAGTTGCGTTCATACAACCCGGCCGTTCGCGGTCATGCTGGGCAGATCAAGAAAGCCGTCGATATGCTGATGGCTGCCAAGCGCCCGGTGATCTACGCCGGCGGTGGTGTCATTCTTGGCAGGGCCTCCGATCAGTTGACCGAACTGACCCGAAAGCTTGGCTTCCCGATTACCAACACCTTGATGGGCATTGGCTGTTATCCGGCAACCGACAAACAGCATTTGGGCTGGCTCGGCATGCACGGTACCTATGAAGCCAACATGGCCATGCACCACTCAGACCTGATCCTCTGCGTAGGCGCTCGTTTCGATGACCGGGTAACCAACGCCACAGAGAAGTTCTGCCCGGGTGCTCGAATTATCCACATCGATATTGACCCAGCGTCGATCTCCAAAACGATCGATGTTGATGTGCCGATTGTCGGCCCGGTGGATGCAGTCCTTAAAGAAATGCTGACTTTGGTGAAAGAGTCCAAAGAAAAACCAGAAGCCGAAGCCTTGGCAGCCTGGTGGAAGCAAATCGGTGAGTGGCGCGCTTTCCACGGCATGCGTTACGAAACCAGCCCGGATGTGATCAAGCCGCAAGAAGTGGTCGAGATGCTCTGGAAGCTCACCAACGGTGATGCTTACGTGACCACCGATGTCGGCCAGCACCAGATGTTTACTGCGCAGTACTACAAGTTCGACAAGCCGAACCGTTGGATTAACTCCGGTGGTCTGGGCACGATGGGCTTCGGTTTGCCGGCGGCTATGGGGGTCAAACTGACCCATCCGGATGAAGAAGTCTTGTGCTTTACCGGCGAAGGCAGTATCCAGATGAACATTCAGGAACTGTCTACCTGTAAGCAGTACGATCTGCCGGTCAAGATTATTAACCTGAACAACCAGGCGCTGGGCATGGTTAAGCAGTGGCAGGACATGAACTACGAGTCCCGCCATTCGCAGTCCTACATGGAATCTCTCCCGGATTTCATCAAGCTGGCGGAAGCCTACGGCCACGTTGGCGTGCGCATTGATCGCAAAGAAGATCTTGAGCCCAAGCTGAAAGAAGTTCTGGCGATGAAAGACAAGCTGGTGTTTGTGGATATTTATGTCGACCGTTTTGAGCATGTGTACCCAATGCAAGTTGCCCGTGGTTCGATGAAAGATATGTGGCTCAGCAAGACGGAGAGGGTGTGATCATGCGTCGAATCATTTCTGTGTTGCTGGAAAACGAGCCGGGCGCACTGTCTCGAGTGGTTGGGCTGTTTTCCCAGCGCAACTACAACATTGAGACACTGACGGTAGCTCCTACGGAAGATCCTACTTTGTCACGACTGACTGTCACCACGTCTGGTTCCGACAAGGTTATCGAGCAAATCACCAAGCAGTTGAACAAGCTGATTGAAGTGGTAAAGCTGGTGGACCTTACTGAAGGTGCCCACATCGAGCGTGAGATGATGTTGGTGAAGCTGAAGGCGACTGGCTCTCAGCGTGCCGAGATCAAGCGCACTGTGGATATCTTCCGTGGCCAGATTGTTGATGTCACCAGCTCCGTCTACACCGTTCAGTTAGCGGGTGATAGCAGCAAGCTTGACGGCTTTATTCAAGCGGTTGGCACGTCTGGAATCTTGGAAGTGGTGCGTACCGGTGTATCCGGTATTGCTCGAGGCGAAAAGGTACTCAGTCTCTAAAGTCGGCTGAAAAAATTCGAATACCATGGCCGTTAGCGGCTATTACCTATAAAAGTTGAGGTTTGAAATGCAGGTTTATTACGATAAGGATTGTGATCTTTCCATCATCCAGGGCAAGAAAGTTGCCATTCTTGGTTTCGGTTCTCAGGGCCACGCCCACGCGTGCAACCTGAAAGATTCCGGCGTAGACGTGGTTGTTGGTCTGCGTGCAGGTTCTGCTTCCATTGCCAAGGCTGAAGCATACGGCCTGAAGACCAGCGACGTAGCCTCTGCGGTTGCTTCTGCTGACGTTGTTATGGTTCTGACCCCTGACGAGTTCCAGGCTGAACTGTACCGCGACGAAATCGAGCCGAACCTGAAGCAAGGTGCCACTCTGGCCTTCGCTCATGGTTTTGCAATCCACTACAACCAGATCGTTCCCCGTAAAGATCTGGACGTAATCATGGTTGCTCCAAAGGCGCCTGGTCACACCGTACGTACCGAGTTCACCAAGGGCGGCGGTATCCCTGACCTGATCGCGATCTTCCAGGACGCGTCTGGTAACGCCAAGAACGTTGCTCTGTCCTACGCCAGCGGTGTGGGCGGCGGTCGTACCGGTATCATCGAAACCACATTCAAAGACGAAACTGAAACCGACCTGTTCGGTGAGCAGGCTGTTCTGTGTGGTGGTGCGGTTGAGCTGGTTAAAGCCGGTTTTGAAACCCTGACTGAAGCGGGTTACGCTCCGGAAATGGCGTACTTCGAGTGTCTGCACGAGTTGAAGCTGATTGTTGACCTGATGTACGAAGGCGGTATCGCCAACATGAACTACTCCATCTCTAACAACGCTGAGTACGGCGAGTACGTAACCGGCCCAGAGGTGATCAACGATGAGTCCCGTGCAGCAATGCGTAACGCTCTGAAGCGCATCCAGAGTGGCGAATACGCCAAAATGTTCATCTCTGAAGGCGCGCTGAACTACCCGTCAATGACAGCGCGTCGTCGTGAAAACGCGGCTCACGAAATTGAAGTGGTTGGTGAAAAGCTGCGTTCCATGATGCCGTGGATTTCCGCGAACAAAATCGTGGACAAAGATAAGAACTGATCCGGAATTTCCGGTACGGTTTTAAAGCGCGGCCCTAGTGGCCGCGTTTTTCGTATATACTCCGCACAAATGCTTTCCGGAGTTGAAGGAATGACAGAACAGAACACGTCGATAAACAAGACCGACCCGCACTATGTCGCTGAAGCTGAGATTGAGGCGGGAGAAGTCATAGAAGAAGAAGTGGTTGAGGGTGCAAAAGTAAGGCGGAAAGGCATCTTTCTGCTGCCCAATGCGCTGACGACCGCATCGTTGTTTTCAGGCTTTTACGCGATTGTGTCGGCCTCGAACGGGGTATTCGATAACGCAGCCATTGCGATCTTTGTGTCCATGATTCTGGATGGGCTCGATGGTCGGGTAGCGCGTATGACCAACACCCAAAGTAAGTTCGGTGAAGAATACGACAGCTTGGCGGATATGGTTGCCTTCGGGGTAGCTCCGGGGTTGGTGGCCTTTTTCTGGTTGCTGAACGGAATGGGCAAGCTCGGTTGGGCTGTTACCTTCATCTACGTTGCCGGCGCTGCGCTGCGCCTTGCGCGCTTCAACACCCAGATTGGCTCGGTAGATAAAAAGTACTTTGTTGGCTTGGCGAGTCCTGCTGCAGCCGCCTGTGTTGCAGGGTTGGTCTGGAGTTTTCACACGTTTGAGCCGGCGGTCTGGTTAACTGCGCTGACCATGGTTGTCGTCGGCGGGACGGGTGTGCTGATGGTCAGCAACATTCTGTACCGGAGTTTTAAGGATCTGGATTTGCGGGGAAGGGTGCCTTTTGCCGCAATCCTGCTGGTAGTGCTCATCTTCGTGGTGATTGCCCTTGATCCGGCTACCGTATTGTTCTCTGCGTTTTTGATCTATGCGGCCTCTGGCCCCGTGCGAGCCTTGTTCCGTCGTAAGGGCAAGCGCGCCTGATTAATCAATAGTTCCTGCCCAGTACCGCTGGGCGGGAATTTCTCCAGCAAACTGTGGTCTACTGATAGAACCACGACAGCTGGAGCCTGCCAATGCATATCAAGAAACGCCCATCCTGGGCTATCTCCGAATCCGAAGTCACGCCTGAGTCTGTCTACCTGAACCGACGTAAATTTATGTCCGGCGTTGCCGCGTCAGCTGCCGCGATGGCTGTTCCGGGGCTAGTTCTTGCCAACCAGCATGAGAAGCTACCCACCTTGGATTATAAAAAGGCGGGCAAATACGTTCCGGACGAAGAACTTACGCCCTATAAGGACATTGCCAGGTACAACAATTTCTATGAATTCGGGCCGGGTAAGGAAGATCCGTCACGTCACGCCGGCCAGCTGGTGGTTGAGCCGTGGTCAATCGATGTTGAGGGTGAATGTGCACGGCCGGGCCGCTATCCGTTAGAGCAGCTCCTTAAGCCTCACAGCTACCAAGAGCGTATATACCGGCTGCGGTGTGTTGAGGCTTGGTCGATGGTGATTCCGTGGGTGGGCATTCCGCTGGCTGATGTGTTGAAACAGTTGGAGCCGACTTCAAAAGCCAAGTACGTGTATTTTGAAACTCTTGAGCGTCCGGAGCAGATGCCCGGCCAGAGGTCTTTGTTCAGTACAATTGACTGGCCCTACCGGGAAGGCTTGAGGATGGATGAGGCCATGAACGAGCTATCTTTTCTAGCGGTCGGTTTATACGGGCGAGGGCTGCCGAATCAGAACGGTGCACCCATTCGATTGGTGGTACCGTGGAAGTACGGGTTCAAAAGCATCAAGTCGATCGTCCGGATCCGGTTTATGGAAGAGCGGCCGAAGACCAGTTGGGAAATGATTGCCCCGGATGAGTACGGTTTCTACGCAAACGTAAACCCAGAGGTCGATCACCCGCGCTGGAGTCAGAAGCGAGAGCGCAGGTTGCCGTCCGGCATTTTCAGTCCGAACTGGCGAGAGACTGAAAAATTTAACGGTTACGGTGAGCAGGTGGCTCAGTTGTACAAAGGTATGGATTTGGCGAAGTTCTACTGATGTTGGCTAAATGGAATAAGGTGACCACCCTCCGAGTGGTCAAGGTCGCGCTTTTCATCGTGGCGTTGATCCCTCTGTACATGTTGGTCCAGCGAATTGCTTTGGGGGGGCTGGGGCCTGATCCGGCTCAGGTGATTACCGAGAGTTTGGGCAAGGCTGCACTTCAGCTTTTGTTGGCCACGTTATTCATGACGCCGTTACGAAAACTGACTGGTTGGACCGGGTGGGTACGTTGCCGGCGGATGCTTGGCTTGTTTGCCTTTTTCTATGCCGTGCTACATGTACTGGCTTTCCTGCAGTTGATATTGGGGTGGGGGGATTTGTGGGCAACCTTCACTCGTCGCCCTTACATCATTATGGGGGCGGTAGCGTTCCTGTTATTGGTGCCTCTGGCGCTGACCTCGACTCAAAAAATGATGAAGCGAACTGGGCGTATGTGGAAGCCACTTCATCGTCTTATCTATCTATCGGCGTTCTTTGCGTGGCTGCACTTTCTTTGGCAGGCAAGAAGTGACGTATTAGAAATGGTTGTTTACGGTGTCGTCTTGATTGCTTTACTGGCGATTCGAGCGTACTGGTTTGGGGTGTCATCACTGGTGCCACTGAAAAAGGTCTGAGTTAGCCTGTATTTTGATCGTTTTGATGGTGTTTTGATCGGCCGAATAAGTGGAAACCGAGGGGTTGGTTAAATTCTTCAGAAAGCCTGTTGACTCCTCAGTGGGGGTCTGTAGAATGCGCATCTC
>NZ_JBLWAZ010000012.1:0-8572 GCF_048285575.1 Marinobacter sp. SBS5
AGCCAGCGCCGATGGTAGTGTGGCACTTGCCCATGTGAGAGTAGGTCATCGTCAGACTCTTAATACCAAAAACCCCAGCTTCGTAAGAGGCTGGGGTTTTTTCATTTCTGCTGCTGAAATCATGAACAGTCGCACACCTTCCTTTTTCCCAATCTATTAACATGCACTTACAGTTGGTCACAAAACAATAAGAACCAACATCAGAGACGCTCTTTAGCCAAGCGCTACCACCACCAATAAAATGACCTTTGGTAAGTTCGGCTATGAGTAAACAACTAAGTGCATCATTGCTGGCGTTCACTATGGCTCTATCTGTTTCTGCATTAGCGGATCTAGAGCCCGTCAGCGACAGCCAATTATCTGAAGTTACTGGCCAGGCATTTGTGTCGGTCGATCGTAACTACCATCTAGATGACTCTACAGCCTATACGAGGGTTAACCTCGGTATGGATATGGAGATCCAGACTAATATCGAAACACTCGAACTCGGGCGGTACAATCGTGCCGGAGAGAAATCCGGAACCTCCGACGTTCTTATCGATAATTTTTCCTTAGGTTATATCCAGAGTGATCAATTCTTTCAGGATCACCCTAAGGTCCCCGAAATGTATAAGGCCGATGGCAGTGCTTACGCCGATGGGGAGATAGTTCCCTTTTTTATTGATAACCCCTTCATTGAATTCGCTTTTGATAACGCCACTCAGGAAGTCATTGGTGTTCGCTTAGGGTTTGGCGAATCGATGGGCATCCTATCCGGTGACATACAAACGCTAACCGGTAATATCAACGTAATGATCAAGGATGTGGGCGGAGCGATGGCCGATGCTGTCCAGGAAAGTCCAACGCTATCCGATAGGTTGATCAAGTTCGCGTCTGAAACACTCGAAAAAAATAACGACATTCAAACTAAAGCAAGGCTTGTAGATGGTGATCCCAACTCTGGCACCTACGGTGAATTGGACCCCATACGTGCGGAGCATATTGGTGTACCGAATGGTGAAAAATTTGTGCTGGAAGGTGCCAGTGGGTTCGCGCGATGGGCTATGAAGACGTTGCTCGCGCCGGGAGCGAGCTCCCAAGTGCTGGTGCCCGGCTGTAATAACTTGTTTGATTGTCCAGGTGGCACTATTGAAGTGGTAGCTCAGGATTGCATGGTGCTGTCTATCAAATCTTGCTTCGATTTGGCCCAATATCGCTCTTTTGCCGTTGGCGAACTGGGTGAAACGAACGGTGAGCGAAGTATTGTGGCGCCAGTAAGCGGGGCTTTTTTGTCGTTTCAAACCAAAACCGTTGAATGGGTAAAGGACGTAAAGCAGGGCAATATGTCCAATGCAGAGTTTGTCCAGGCAACCAGCGGAGCCTTTTTGAACATTCCCAACGGCGCGACAGAAGTTAATCTAGGCGAGGCTCTGACTGGCGTGCCCCGGTATAGGGCGGAATATATCGATCGCGGAAAAGGGCTATTCTGATGTTCGCTAATCGGGTTATGAAAAAGATACTGCCTGGTTTGGGGGCGTTGGTCCTTTTATCTGCGCAAACGCAGGCATCCGCAGAGCTGCAGACCTTGGATGATGGCGAGATGTCGGAGGTTGATGGTGCGGGAATTGGCTTGGTACTTGATAACTTTACCTTCTCGCACGGTACCGACCAGCCTGATGTTAACGGTGACCAAGCAAGAATTTTCCGAATCACCGGCATCAAAAGTAGTAACGGTGAAGATGTAGATATCACTGTTAATCATCTATACATCGCTGGCGCTGGGAGTAATTACGGAGAGACCCTCTCTCCAGTCAATCTTGGGCGCCTCTTACATCCGTGGCGAATCGACATCGTTGACGGTGACAACATCAATGTTCCGAATAAATCCGTTTTAGAGATAGCCGCTCCTGCCAAAGTTGCTTCAACCGAAGGTTATGACTGCCTCGGCGGATCTGTTACGGCGGGTTCCGGCACCTGTTCGAGCCGGCCGGCAACAGATGATTGGCGAGGGGAGCGTGCGGATATAGGCATGCAGATGAACGTGGCTGTTGGAGTGGACCGCTCTTCGAACCTCAATCTACATGCTAGCAGTGCCGTGATTGACGGCAGTTTCATTCGCCTGTGGGGTGACGAGGCGCGAAAACAAATGGCTGGCCAATTCCGTTTGAATCTCTATTCACCGGAATTGTCCATTAACGCCTGCTCCCAAGATGGAACCGCTTGTGGGTCAAGGATCACGATGGCTGATTTTGCGTTGGAGTTGGCCATGGGGAACAGCCTGCAGCCCGTGTTTTTTGACGTTGATGGCAGTGGTAACTTTTTGCTCGAGGTTGACACTATCGATGCGCCAGCGCCAGGCAAGATTGCAGCCAATGGCCAGCTTGCCGATAGCGATGCTGCAACCTGGGATCATTACAACGACTATTATTCGAATGCCGAATATAGGAGCAATTTACACATCGGGAACTTCAGTGTCGGGGGCCGGAATTTCGGCTCAGCCCGAATGGATGGCATGCTCATCCAGCACCTGAAGATTCAGACAAAGGATCTGGCGCAATGAACTATTCTCCAGTGGCCCGGTGCGGCGCGTATTTTTGGTTTGTTTGTCTATTGCTCATGCCGTTTTATGCCAACGCTGAACTGGACCCTCTTGCTGATGACGCCTTATCCGATGTGTCGGGGAAAGGCGGTATTTATTTGTCGGGGGATGTGAGTGTAAACGAGGTGGGCGGGCCAGTTCAGAACAGTTATTTCGGGCGCTGTGATGAGCAGGACAAAAAGTGCGGAGCACGATTCGCGTATCGCTTGAAAGAAGACGGCGGGTGGCTGGTTTTGGACGAGCTCCGAGGGAAATTCTCTTTTGAAGGTCTGACCTTGCGGGTCCGAAGCATCGATTCGGGCTTTGGCGGTGATGGCGAGCAGTTTAATCGTGATGTTATAGAGGTGGGGCTCCCGGATACCGTCAGGTTTAAAGATGTTCAGTTCAAGCTGGCCGCAAGTAGCACTGCGCGCCCGATCGACCCTGGCTTTCATCAAACTGATATTTTTGGCATCGAAATGCAGGGTGATGTGATCATGCAGGGGAACCTATTGGTGTTTCCTGACGGAAACCCATAAGGGAGGCGATTATGCATAAGTCGATAACAAAAATTCTGTCTAGCCAGCAGCCTGTGTTCACCACTGTTTGTATGTTGGTTATCACGGGTCTAGCGCAAGCAGATATGCAGTCGCTCGATGACCGTGCTTTGGCTGAAGTGCAGGGACAGAGTGGCATCACTCTGGAGATGGATCTCAGTATGTCCGCCGATCGCCTGTCTTATTACGACGATGGTAAAGGTGTTCACATAGAAGGTATAAAAATTGGTTCGTCGGAGGTTGAAGGTAAGGGCGCCTTTCACCGAACTAGAATTGATATCGCATCTGATGCTTCGTTGAATTTGGAGTATTTGGTAGAAGATCGGCGTATCGAATTTTCGGATATCCGGCTGGGTGGAGCGCCTGGCGTGAGTTTGGGTGCCGTGTTCCTGCAGCATTCACTTGATGGTTTTTTTAACCTTCGTAAAGGTGGCGTTGCGGGAAATGGTTACACTTTCGATACCGCATATACCATGACCGGCGGGCGCCTTGGATACCAAACCAACGGCAATTCTGTGTTCCTTGACGACATAACGATGGGCTTCGAGGCGCTGGGAGTCACGCTCGATGTCATCGGGAACACCTTGCAATTGGCAGCCCCCGAAGTGAAAGGGCAGTGGAGTGCGGGGGCGATACGATTTAGTGATAATCCGGCCGATCATGGGGTGGGTTCCGCGGGGCTTGGCCCGCAAGGCCCGAGTTATGGGGCGTTGGCTGCAACCTACAATGTTTCCTCTACAACAGGTATAACCGCGGGAGGGCGAGAAGGGCAAGGCCTAACTATCGACAACGAAACCATCATCAACAGCGCGTCATTTATCTATACCGATGATGGAAATGTGCTGGCGCTTAGAGATATCACCGGGGAATATAGAATTGCTGATCTAAGGCTGGATGTTGGTACTGACTGGAATAATCGATCAGCTTTGGCACTGACGCTTAGCCGGCTCAGTGTCGAGGTCAATATTGGCGCTATTGAGATGGGCGGTATTGGCAAGAGCATGGGTTCGGTAAACATGAACTTCATTTTGGAAGATTCTGTGTTCAACGGCGAAGCCTATAGTAACGCCCTATATATTCAGGGGGGCGGGCATTCGGATGCTGGTCCGCAAGGCTTAAGATTGGCGGCCGAATGGAGTTTAAGTTCCGCGAATTTAAGCTATATCGAGGATGGCAACCAGGTCATTGTGAGTGGTTTGCAGTCATGGGGGCGCGGCGACGTAACGGTTAACGTAACTCGTGACGAAACGCGAAACGGCACCCGGTTTTACGACGGCTTGCGAATCGGCTTTGAAGGCTTGAAGGCGGGGTATCGGATCAACGGCTTGCGCGTGGGTAGCGAGGACGCGCCTCTGCAAGGAGGTACAGAGCTGCTGTTAGCGTTGGGTGTTTATCCTGCCTATGAATTTGAAATGGACGGGCATGTAACGCTTGGGCCGGGTGGTTCCTCTGGAGATGGCCTGACGTTGAACTCGGATATATACATCCGTAATGGCAAGGCGGCGGTGGTTGCGTCACCTTTCGATGAAGGTGGCGGTGAGGTAAGCCAGAAAGGTATTTGGTTGACCGGTGTAAGCTACGAAGGGCATGTCCGAGATATGACCATTGACGTCGCCGAGGAAGGCCTTGTCATGCAGACCGGTGAGGCCTGGAGCACGATGGATGTGAGTGATGTTCGGGTAGGGTCCAGCGATGATGGCGCAAGCTTTGGGCGGTTTCGGCTACAGAGCTTCGAAAAAGGCAGTTCTATGACCCTTTCACCAGGCGGTGCCGGTGATGTGTGTGTTGGAGGTTCTGGCGCTTCAGCAGCGGCCTGCGTTGCGTCAGGAGGAACCTGGGAAGAACGTGGGCAAGAGGGGGTTAGCATCGGGATGAAGAAGGTCCTTGCTCGTGCTGAAGGGGCCGACAAAAGGAACTCGATTCTTTGGGAGACTAATCGCAATCAAGACAGCCAGGGCAATGGATTGAATGGCACCGGAACCGGTCTGCTGGTTGACGATATACATACCAGTGATGGCGGTGATTTTAATGGTGACGGTATCGATGATAATACCTTCGGTATACAGACGGACCTCTCCGTGGATGTGTACCAGACAAGGGTAACGAAAAAGGAAGATGGGCCAGATTCGCACGGCGTTATAGGGAATAAGGGCGATGAGAAAATTATGGACCCAAGTTCGCCTCAAGGTTATCGGTATGTATCGACTGCCGGCGCGGCCGATATAGCCAACAGGCCGCTAGGATTTGCAGTAAAAGCCGAGAGTCGGTTCAAAGAGCTTTCAATAAACAACGTCGACTTGATTCATCGTAATGGGGGTGCCCAAACTGCCATATACGGAGTTAAGCTCCAGAACTTCGATATCCGCGCAAATTTGACGGCCACACCGATTCCCTGAAGGTGTTAAAGTAGAAAAGAAGGGCAGCCATCGCGCTGCCCTTTTGTTTTTTTATGCGTCCTGTTGTTTAATCCCGTTCAGTCATTTCCTGTCTGGAACCAGTTCGATGAAGCCTAATACATTGTTAGATCTACTTAGCGACCATCGCGTTCACTCTGGTGAGTCGTTAGCAAAACAGCTAGGCGTTTCACGTACAGCGGTATGGAAGCAGATTCGAAAAGCAGCGGCCGAAGGCATAGAAATAAAGACGATAAGAGGGCAGGGGTATCAGTTGGTGACGGCGCTCGACTTGCTGGACCGAGAAAAGATTGTCGAGAAGTTGGCCAAAGTGAGCCAAGACAATGTCGATGTCACCGTGCTCAAGGAAGTGGACTCGACGAACGCCGAAGTTGCCCGAAGATTGTTGGCAGCCGCTCCCGGTATGCCGGTTGTCTTGGCTGACTCTCAGACAGAGGGGCGCGGCCGGCGCGGCCGAAACTGGTCCAGCCCCAAGGGGCAAAATCTGTATATGAGTATGGGCTTGACGCTTCGAGGCGGATTTGAGGGCTTGAGTGGCCTCAGCTTGGTGTTAGGCGTGGCGGTGGTCCGAGCGTTGAGCGCATTGGGTGTGCAGGGGGCAGGGCTGAAATGGCCGAATGACCTGTATGCGGGCGGAAAGAAATTTGGCGGTATTCTGGTCGAGATCCAGGGTGAGTTGCAGGAAGGGCAGGTTCAAGTGATTGCGGGCCTCGGAATCAATGTCCATATGACAGAGGCGGTCGCCGTTGATCAACCCTGGACAAGTCTTGCCAAGCACTGGCCTGACCATGAGTGGGTGCGGAATGACGTAGCCGCTACGGTTATTAATGCCGTGAGGGTGGCCATGGAGCAGTTTGAAATCGCCGGCTTTTCCGGATTTAGGGAAGAGTGGCAAGGGCATGACATTTTCCTAGACAAGCCACTGGCGGCGCGCGATGGGACACTGTCCGGAACCGGAGCCGGAGTGGATGATGGCGGTAATTATCAACTCGAAACGGACACAGGGCTTGTATCGGTCATGGCGGGCGACATCAGCTTACGGGTAAGCGTGTGATCTTACTTGTCGATTCAGGAAACACCCGTATTAAATGGCGTTTGGTGCGTGGATTAGAAAGCCTCGTTACTGGAGCGGCTGAGCTGAGTGCGCCTGAGCCTTTTTCGGGGCTGGAGACGTATTCTGCAGAGATCAGACGGGTCTGTGTTTCTACGGTAGGCTCAGAATCGAGCCGAGAAGCATTGGAAGCGGCGGTAGCAAAGATTACGACTGCGCCGGTCACCTTTTACTGGAGCGAGTCTCAACGAGAAGGGCTTCAGAATTCGTATCAGGATGTTTCCCGAATGGGGGCAGACCGTTGGCACGCAATGGTTGCCGCCTGGAAGCGTTTGCGGGCAGGTTGCGCCATCATTGACGCGGGCAGTGCTGTGACAGTGGATTATATCGATGGAGACGGACAGCATACTGGCGGATTTATCCTGCCGGGTTTACGAATGATGCGCCGTAGTCTCAAGTTAGAGGCTGCGAGAATCGGTTTCGATTTCGATGAGCAGCTTAATACCCGCCCTGGAAAAACAACGGGGGAGTGTGCGAATCATGGTTTGGCGTGGCTAACCGAGGGCGTTGTTCGTCAGGTGCATCGTGATGTTGCTGCGTACGGCATCCGGCATGTTTTGGTAACAGGGGGTGATGCGGAACGGTTTTTGGGGCTTGGCTTGCAGGCCGAACATTGTCCAGAGCTAGTACTTGATGGACTGCACGAGGTCGCTGCGAAGGATGATCCGCTATGAAGTGGTTGGCGTTTTGTTTGGCGCTTCTTAATCTTGGTTTGTGGTTTTTGCCGGACCGGTTAGCGCTGCCGACCGTGAGCCCTCAGGTGGCGGGTGCGTTGCCTCGGGTGGCAAGTCTTAAGTCCGTAGAGGGCGTGTCTGCCGAAGCTAACGGAGAGTCGATTTGTCTCACCGTTGGTTGGTTCAAATCACCCGCGGCAGCAAATGCCGTGGGGCTCGCATCTGAGTTGGATTATCGGGTGGAGCCGAAAGAGGAATCTTTACCGCCGTTGCACTGGGTTTTGGTGTCTCCTCAGCCTGAATCCGATGCAAAGGCTCAAGCGGATGTCTTGCGTGCGCAGGGGGGCGATGTATATGTTGTTGCCAAGGGGCAGTACCGAAACGCCATTTCGTTGGGCATGTTTGAGTCTGTTAAAGCCGCCGAGAGGCTAATAACAGAAAAAAAGTTGGAAAATTTGAACGTAACCCTAGCCAAGTTCACTCGTAATCGGATAGGATACGCGCTCGCTTTTGAAGTTGAATCAAGTCGGGAAACCGAAGTGCTTCAAGCGGTTGAAGCGGATTATGATGGCAATTTCGATTTCATCGAACGTAACGCTTGCGAAGGTGTTGCAACGTCAGAAAAAAATCCGTAGTATACCGCCCTCGCTGAACGAGCGAATGTGAGCTGGCGTAGCTCAGTTGGTAGAGCAGCTGACTTGTAATCAGCAGGTCGGGGGTTCGATTCCGTCCGCCAGCTCCACTTTTTTGTTTTGAGCAGATCCGCGAAGCGGGTTTGTATTGGAGGGGTTCCCGAGTGGCCAAAGGGATCAGACTGTAAATCTGACGCGAAAGCTTCGCTGGTTCGAATCCAGCCCCCTCCACCACTTATTGCTCGCGGGCATCGTATAGTGGCTATTACCTCAGCCTTCCAAGCTGATGACGCGGGTTCGATTCCCGCTGCCCGCTCCAATTTAGTTTTTCGCTCATGTAGCTCAGTCGGTAGAGCACATCCTTGGTAAGGATGAGGTCACCGGTTCAATTCCGGTCATGAGCTCCACTTTTAATTCCGGTCAACGTTACGGTCCTGGTTGATTAGGGGGATTGGTCGAATGTCTAAAGAAAAATTTGAACGTAGTAAGCCGCACGTAAACGTCGGCACCATCGGTCACGTTGACCATGGTAAGACCACTCTGACCGCTGCTCTGACTCGTGTATGTCACGAAGTTTGGGGTACGGGTTCTGCAAGTGCTTTCGACCAGATCGATAACGCACCGGAA
>NZ_JBLWAZ010000013.1:0-5509 GCF_048285575.1 Marinobacter sp. SBS5
GCTCAAACGCTCTTTAAAAAGTTGACCAAGTAATTCGTGTGGGCGCTGGCCGAGGTATTTCAGATACGAAATATCAGGACAGTGACTCGTCGAAAATTGAGTTTTGTCTTGAGCAAGAATTAAGAATCTTCGGATTCTTGTATGATTTAAACTGAAGAGTTTGATCATGGCTCAGATTGAACGCTGGCGGCAGGCTTAACACATGCAAGTCGAGCGGAAACGATGATAGCTTGCTATCAGGCGTCGAGCGGCGGACGGGTGAGTAATGCTTAGGAATCTGCCCAGTAGTGGGGGACAACAGTCGGAAACGGCTGCTAATACCGCATACGCCCTACGGGGGAAAGCAGGGGATCTTCGGACCTTGCGCTATTGGATGAGCCTAAGTCGGATTAGCTAGTTGGTGAGGTAAAGGCTCACCAAGGCCACGATCCGTAGCTGGTTTGAGAGGATGATCAGCCACATCGGGACTGAGACACGGCCCGAACTCCTACGGGAGGCAGCAGTGGGGAATATTGGACAATGGGGGCAACCCTGATCCAGCCATGCCGCGTGTGTGAAGAAGGCTTTCGGGTTGTAAAGCACTTTCAGCGAGGAGGAAGGCTCTAAAGCTAATACCTTTAGGGATTGACGTTACTCGCAGAAGAAGCACCGGCTAACTCCGTGCCAGCAGCCGCGGTAATACGGAGGGTGCAAGCGTTAATCGGAATTACTGGGCGTAAAGCGCGCGTAGGTGGTTGAGTAAGCGAGATGTGAAAGCCCCGGGCTTAACCTGGGAACGGCATTTCGAACTGCTCGGCTAGAGTGTGGTAGAGGGTAGTGGAATTTCCTGTGTAGCGGTGAAATGCGTAGATATAGGAAGGAACACCAGTGGCGAAGGCGGCTACCTGGACCAACACTGACACTGAGGTGCGAAAGCGTGGGGAGCAAACAGGATTAGATACCCTGGTAGTCCACGCCGTAAACGATGTCAACTAGCCGTTGGGGATCTTGAATCCTTAGTGGCGCAGCTAACGCACTAAGTTGACCGCCTGGGGAGTACGGCCGCAAGGTTAAAACTCAAATGAATTGACGGGGGCCCGCACAAGCGGTGGAGCATGTGGTTTAATTCGACGCAACGCGAAGAACCTTACCTGGCCTTGACATGCAGAGAACTTTCCAGAGATGGATTGGTGCCTTCGGGAACTCTGACACAGGTGCTGCATGGCCGTCGTCAGCTCGTGTCGTGAGATGTTGGGTTAAGTCCCGTAACGAGCGCAACCCCTATCCTTGGTTGCTAGCAGGTAATGCTGAGAACTCCAGGGAGACTGCCGGTGACAAACCGGAGGAAGGTGGGGATGACGTCAGGTCATCATGGCCCTTACGGCCAGGGCTACACACGTGCTACAATGGCGTATACAGAGGGCTGCCAACTCGCGAGAGTGAGCCAATCCCTTAAAGTGCGTCGTAGTCCGGATCGCAGTCTGCAACTCGACTGCGTGAAGTCGGAATCGCTAGTAATCGCGAATCAGAATGTCGCGGTGAATACGTTCCCGGGCCTTGTACACACCGCCCGTCACACCATGGGAGTGGATTGCACCAGAAGTAGTTAGTCTAACCTTCGGGAGGACGATTACCACGGTGTGGTTCATGACTGGGGTGAAGTCGTAACAAGGTAGCCCTAGGGGAACCTGGGGCTGGATCACCTCCTTAAACGAAGCTGAATGCTTCGGTCAGAGTCCACACGAATTACTTGGTTAGCGAATAAAGAGAGCAATTGGGTCTTTCAGGCCCGACTTGGCTTGTCGTTATGACGAGCAAAACCGGGTCTGTAGCTCAGGTGGTTAGAGCGCACCCCTGATAAGGGTGAGGTCGGTGGTTCAAGTCCACCCAGACCCACCAAAATCGCGTAGCTCGTCGTTGTGTCCGAACTTGCATAGCAGGCTATGCGGCGTCCGAACACGCCTAGATCTACACGATTTGATGACGTAGCTTATATGGGGCTATAGCTCAGCTGGGAGAGCGCCTGCCTTGCACGCAGGAGGTCGGCAGTTCGATCCTGCCTAGCTCCACCAAAAATTTACTGACTAACTTCGGTTAGCAGTGTGCAGAAAAAAGTGTTTCAACGTGATGACGTTCGAAATCCTTCTTTCTGATCACTGGGTCAGATTTGCTCTTTAACAAATTGGACGAGATAGAACACGAATATTCTTCTCTCATTATCTCCGAGAGAAAATATTCAAAGTGATAACGATTTCAAGCGTTATCCGGTGTTGTCGTTGAAGTGGTTGTTATATCGCTTCAAGTGACTGTCTCTATAACCTTCTCTTCAGGCTTGCCTGGAAGGATGGATATCGAGAACAGTTGTCTTGGGGTTATATAGTCAAGCAACTAAGCGCATACGGTGGATGCCTTGGCAGTCAGAGGCGATGAAAGACGTGGAAGCCTGCGATAAGGTTCGGGGAGCTGGCAAACGAGCTGTGATCCGGACATTTCTGAATGGGGAAACCCACCCGATTTCGATCGGGTATCTTGCACTGAATACATAGGTGTAAGAGGCGAACCGGGGGAACTGAAACATCTAAGTACCCCGAGGAAAAGAAATCAACCGAGATTCCCTAAGTAGCGGCGAGCGAACGGGGACTAGCCCTTAAGCTAGACAACTGATAGGAGAAGGCTCTGGAAAGTGCCGCCATAGTGGGTGATAGCCCCGTATCCGAAATCTGAGTCTAGTGAAATCGAGTAGGTCGGCGCACGAGAAACGTTGACTGAACATGGGGGGACCATCCTCCAAGGCTAAATACTCCTGACTGACCGATAGTGAACCAGTACCGTGAGGGAAAGGCGAAAAGAACCCCTGTGAGGGGAGTGAAATAGATCCTGAAACCGTATGCGTACAAGCAGTCGGAGCAGACTTGTTCTGTGACGGCGTACCTTTTGTATAATGGGTCAGCGACTTATGTTCAGTGGCGAGGTTAACCGTTTAGGGGAGCCGTAGGGAAACCGAGTCTGAATAGGGCGATTTAGTCGCTGGGCATAGACCCGAAACCGGGCGATCTATCCATGAGCAGGTTGAAGGTTGAGTAACATCAACTGGAGGACCGAACCCACTGTCGTTGAAAAGCCAGGGGATGACTTGTGGATCGGAGTGAAAGGCTAATCAAGCCCGGAGATAGCTGGTTCTCCCCGAAAGCTATTTAGGTAGCGCCTCGGACGAATACCACAGGGGGTAGAGCACTGTTTGGGCTAGGGGGTCATCTCGACTTACCAACCCCATGCAAACTCCGAATACCTGTGAGTACTATCCGGGAGACACACGATGGGTGCTAACGTCCATCGTGAAGAGGGAAACAACCCAGACCGCCAGCTAAGGTCCCAAAATACCAGTTAAGTGGGAAACGATGTGGGAAGGCTCAGACAGCTAGGAGGTTGGCTTAGAAGCAGCCATCCTTTAAAGAAAGCGTAATAGCTCACTAGTCGAGTCGGCCTGCGCGGAAGATGTAACGGGGCTCAAACTGGTTACCGAAGCTGCGGCTGCATACTTTGTATGCGGGGTAGGGGAGCGTTCTGTAAGCCTGCGAAGGTGAGTTGAGAAGCTTGCTGGAGGTATCAGAAGTGCGAATGCTGACATGAGTAACGACAATGGGAGTGAAAAACTCCCACGCCGGAAGACCAAGGGTTCCTGCGCAACGCTAATCGGCGCAGGGTGAGTCGGCCCCTAAGGCGAGACCGAAAGGTGTAGTCGATGGGAAACGGGTTAATATTCCCGTACCTTGGATAGCTGCGATGGAGAGACGGAGAAGGCTAGGTGAGCCGGGCGACGGTTGTCCCGGTTTAAGCGAGTAGGGAGTGGACTTAGGCAAATCCGGGTCCACAATCCTGAGACGCGACGACGAGTGCCCAAGGGCGCGAAGTCATTGATGCCCTGCTTCCAGGAAAATCTTCTAAGCTTCAGGCTATTCGGGACCGTACCCCAAACCGACACAGGTGGTCAGGTAGAGAATACCAAGGCGCTTGAGAGAACTCGGGTAAAGGAACTAGGCAAAATGGTGCCGTAACTTCGGGAGAAGGCACGCCGGTGTGTACGTGAAACCCCCGCGGGTGGAGCGGAAGCCGGTCGAAGATACCAGGCCCCTGCGACTGTTTATTAAAAACACAGCACTGTGCAAACACGAAAGTGGACGTATACGGTGTGACGCCTGCCCGGTGCCGGAAGGTTAATTGATGGGGTTAGCATTCGTGCGAAGCTCTTGATCGAAGCCCCGGTAAACGGCGGCCGTAACTATAACGGTCCTAAGGTAGCGAAATTCCTTGTCGGGTAAGTTCCGACCTGCACGAATGGCGTAACGATGGGGGCGCTGTCTCTACCCGAGACTCAGTGAAATTGAAATCGCCGTGAAGATGCGGTGTATCCGCGGCTAGACGGAAAGACCCCGTGAACCTTTACTATAGCTTCACAGTGAACTTTGAATATGCTTGTGTAGGATAGCTGGGAGGCTTTGAAACCAGGACGCCAGTTCTGGTGGAGCCAACCTTGAAATACCAGCCTGGCATGTTTGAGGTTCTAACTCTGGCCCCTTATCGGGGTTGAGGACACTGTGTGGTGGGTAGTTTGACTGGGGCGGTCTCCTCCCAAAGCGTAACGGAGGAGCACAAAGGTGGGCTAAGTACGGTCGGACATCGTACGGTTAGTGTAATGGCACAAGCCCGCTTGACTGCGAGACAGACACGTCGAGCAGGTACGAAAGTAGGTCATAGTGATCCGGTGGTTCTGTATGGAAGGGCCATCGCTCAACGGATAAAAGGTACTCCGGGGATAACAGGCTGATACCGCCCAAGAGTTCACATCGACGGCGGTGTTTGGCACCTCGATGTCGGCTCATCACATCCTGGGGCTGAAGCCGGTCCCAAGGGTATGGCTGTTCGCCATTTAAAGTGGTACGCGAGCTGGGTTTAGAACGTCGTGAGACAGTTCGGTCCCTATCTGCCGTGGACGTTGGAGATTTGAGGAAAGCTGCTCCTAGTACGAGAGGACCGGAGTGGACGAACCGCTGGTGTTCCAGTTGTTTCGCCAGAAGCACTGCTGGGTAGCTATGTTCGGATAGGATAACCGCTGAAAGCATCTAAGCGGGAAGCCCCTTCCAAGATGAGATCTCCCTGAGGCCTTGAGCCTCCTGAAGAGCCGTTCAAGACCAGGACGTTGATAGGCTGGGTGTGTAAGCGCTGCGAGGCGTTGAGCTAACCAGTACTAATTGCTCGTGCGGCTTGACTATATAACACCCAAGACAATTGCGGATAACGCAACAACGAAATCAATATCACGTTTTATCTCGTCCCCCAGTGATCAAACCGTTTTGTCTGACGACCATAGCGGCTTGGAACCACCTGATCCCATCCCGAACTCAGAAGTGAAACAAGCCAGCGCCGATGGTAGTGTGGCACTTGCCCATGTGAGAGTAGGTCATCGTCAGACTCTTAATACCTAAAACCCCCGATAGCGTTGCTATCGGGGGTTTTTTCATTTCTGGCTATC
>NZ_JBLWAZ010000014.1:0-1679 GCF_048285575.1 Marinobacter sp. SBS5
TTTTCATGCCATCGTGAAGCCGGAAGGAGGTGGGTTGGTGAAGCCTCCCCAAAATGTGCGGAGCCATGGATGGCGGAGCAGAAGCGCCACATGGATGTGCCGAAGGAGCGGTTTTTGGGAGGCTTCACCAGCCCGCATCCCACCACCAGCCCCAAAGCACATGGGGGCCGAAATTTAGTACATCGCCGAATCCACAGGCTTACCACGCAAAGAGTTCGCGTAAGCCTCAACAATCTCCACATCGACAAAGTGCCCAACGATCTCTGGGTTGTCGTGACGGAAGTTCACAATCCGGTTGTTCTCGGTGCGGCCTGAGTATTCTCCAGGATCTTTCTTCGAAAGCCCGGTAACCAGAATGCGCTGAGTCGAGCCTACCATCTTGCGGCTGATGTCCATTACCGTCTGGTTGATACGATCCTGCAGGATCTTCAGACGCTGCTTCTTTACTTCCATCGGCGTATCGTCTGGCAGGTCGGCTGCCGGCGTACCCGGACGGGCGCTGTAAATGAAACTGAACGACATATCGAAACCGATGTCGTTGATCAGCTTCATGGTGTCCTCGAAATCTTTGTCGGTTTCGCCGGGGAAGCCAATAATGAAATCGGAAGAGAAACTGATGTCCGGGCGAATCTTGCGCAAACGGCGCAGCTTGGATTTGTACTCCAACGCTGTGTGACCGCGCTTCATGGCCGCCAAGATGCGATCGGAACCGCTTTGCACCGGCAAGTGCAGGTGGCTGACTAGCTCGGGTACCCGCTCGTAAACTTCGATCAGCGAATCGCTGAATTCCACCGGGTGAGAGGTGGTGTAGCGGATTCGGTCGATGCCATCGATGGTGGCGATCATTTCAACCAGTTCAGCCATGTCCATCACGTCGCCGTCGTGGGTTTCACCACGGTATGCGTTCACGTTCTGGCCCAGCAGGTTTACTTCACGCACGCCCTGGCTGGCCAAGTGAGCAACTTCGGCAATCACGTCATCCACCGGACGACTGACTTCTTCACCGCGGGTGTAGGGCACCACGCAGAAAGTGCAGTACTTGCTGCAGCCTTCCATGATAGAAACAAACGCGGAGGGGCCGTCTGCGCCGGGGTCTGGCAGGTTGTCGAATTTTTCGATTTCCGGGAAGCTAACATCAACCACGCCAACGCCATTACCTTTGGCGCGCACTTCGGTGATCATGTCTGGCAGGCGGTGCAGGGTTTGCGGGCCGAAAACCATATCTACAAATGGGGCCCGGTCGATGATCGCCTGACCTTCCTGACTCGCTACGCAGCCGCCGACGCCGATGATGGTGTCGGGTTTGTTGCTTTTGAGCTTTTTCCAACGGCCGAGTTGGTGAAATACTTTTTCCTGGGCTTTTTCCCGGATGGAGCAGGTGTTCAGCAGCAGGATGTCGGCGTCCTCTGGTGAGTCGGTCATTTCGACGGGCTCGCCAGTTTTGAGTAGGTCTGCCATGCGGGCGGAGTCGTACTCGTTCATTTGGCAGCCGTGGGTTTTGATGTACAGCTTCTTGGCCATGGGTCTCACGCGGTTTGGTGTATGTTGCGCCGGGTGTGGTGTTTTTGGCGCTGGCAAAAATTGGACGGCACATTATACCGGTGTGATTAAACTTCAACCACCGTTGTCTCGGTATTCCTTACCAAACACTATGCTATTATTTGCGGCCTTCATGTTTT
>NZ_JBLWAZ010000014.1:1705-3971 GCF_048285575.1 Marinobacter sp. SBS5
TCCATGGCTCCGCACATTTTTGGAAAGCCTCCGCCAAAACCCTTCTCTAACTGTGGGAGCTGGAGTCTCTAAGCCGGTTCGCTGCTCCATGAATCGCTCCGTAAACTGAATGAAGTTTTAAACATGACCCCCGAACGCCTCGCCCGAATCAAACACATCCTCGACACCCGCCAACCAGACCTTCGGGTGCTGACCGATCAGGTGCATAAACCCAGAAACCTCTCAGCCATCATTCGCTCCTGCGATGCCTTCGGCTTGGCCAATATGCACGTGGTGTGGCCGAAAGAAGGTTTTCGGGCGTTCAGGAAAACCGCCGGTGGCAGCTATCACTGGGTCACCACTCACACCCACCCGACCATGAAAGACGCCGTGGCCGAATTGAAAGGGCAGGGGCATAAAATCTACGCCGCACAGTTGTCGGACCGGGCAGTGGATTTTCGGGATGTGGACTTTACCGTGCCCTGTACGATCGTCATGGGCAATGAAGTGGACGGAGTGAACCCGGTTACCGCAGAGCAGGCGGATGAGCACATCGTGGTGCCGATGATGGGGATGGTGGAATCACTGAACGTATCGGCAGCCTGCTCAATCATCCTGTCGGAAGCCCAACGGCAACGGAAGCTGGCGGGGATGTTTGAACAGCGGCGGATGCCGGATGATGAATACAACCGACTGCTGTTCTCATGGTGCCAGCCCACGGTTAAACGCTATTGTGACGACAGAAACCTACCGTACCCACCCATAGATCACGAAACCGGTGATCTCATCGATGGCGTAGGCTGGATGCAAGAAGTCAGAAAAATAAGGGCCAATCGCCCCAGATGGGACGATGAAAAAGAGCCGGTAGCAGAAGAGTAACCAGCGGCTATTCTGAGTCCAAAAACGCCACTGTTTTCTTGTTTATGTCTTTAAACTCAGTATCCCAAAAAGTTCTGCCGGTGTGGGGTGAGGATTCTTTTTTCCGCCGGAAAAAGATGTCTGAGCGAAGCGAGTTATTTTTCCCCAAAAAAAAAAACCCCCCCCCACGCCACCCCCAAACAAANNCCCCGCAACCCGCCCCCAAACCCATCAGGCTAGAAAAAGCCGAAGCCAGAACCTCAATCCTCCCGAGCCTCAAGATATCGCTGCAACTGCTCCCGCAATGCCTTGGGCAAACGAGTAATCGTCAGCGCATCCTTATCGCGGTCGTAATACACAGCCTGATTCACCAAGTCTGATGAAAAAGAAACACTCATACCCCCACCAGAGCCAGCGATTCGTACCAACTTTTTAACCTTACGGTGATCCGGGTGCAGAACGCCGGTTTCAGGCATTTCTACATTCTGGCTGGCAAATTCCTTAAACCGCTCAGGTTGGCTTTCGTCCAGATAGCTAGACAAAGCCTCAATCGCCACCGGCTCACCCAAAGCATGCTGGTCTTTGCAGAATTCATAGGCCTTGGCGCGCACCTCACCCGCTTTCTCCGGCTCGCTGGTTTTGGCGAAGGCTTCAACCGCATCCAGGAAAGTGGTGGTTTCTTTCTCCACATCCACGCTGTTGGTAAACGCGCACAAACGAATGAACAACTCACCGGGATCGCCCGTGCCGCGGGCGTGGACGAGGGTCATGTAGTTGTCGCCGTCTTTGCCATCGCGCCAATCGTCCAGCTCAATGCGAACAGCCAAGTTCAAGCGGGAAAGACTCAGAACATCGGTGGCATCCAGCTTTTGGCTGCCGTCGAAACGCATGGCGCTGTCGGTTTCCAGAACGAACAGATATACCACTTCCGAATCTGCCAGCGCATCGTGCACAACCATCAAGTGACCATCGAACTCTTCCTGACTGCCGTTCAGTAGCTCCTGCCACTGGCCGAACAACCGATCGGTCATCGCCGCGAAGGTTTGTTTGTCTTCCAGATAGTCTTTCAGCCAGGCACTGAACGGGCACTCGCCAACGTCTTCAGAGAAACGTCCATACTTCTTGCCCGGTTTGCTGTTAAACAAACGTTTCATCTGCTTGTGCAGCGCCTCGTAATCGCCACCGGGCTCCTGCAAGGCCTCACCGGCAACAAGGCGAGCGGGTTGGCCCGGCTGATACTGGCTGGCAAAAGCGGTGCGGAGGTGTTTGATGGCCATATAACGATCCTGTCGGGTTTACGGGTGATTCAGATGGCGGTGATGATGCCACGGATCGTAAAGGGATTCATTTGTAGAATGTACGGAGTAGAGCAGTTTCACCGCCGAAAAGGAAAAGATAGATCGGCGTGAACACAGATGTTCGTCGGCGC
>NZ_JBLWAZ010000014.1:4010-6028 GCF_048285575.1 Marinobacter sp. SBS5
CCCCAGCAGCTTGCCCGCCAAGGAAGGGGAGTCTCGAGTCAGATCACAAAGCCCGAAGCAATCCAGAAACCGCCTCAGTAATCTCGGCTTCGCTATCAGCAGTAACGCTGGTGTTAGCAATGTCAGTGCCCAGATTCACAGTCACGGCAATCAAGCCATGAGCAGTCAGCAGCTGAGCCACGCGACGGCGCTCATCCGCATCACCGGTGTTTTCTTCGGAAACCACCACCGCAGTTCGACCTTGATCGAACAACGCACGCTCGACTGCCAGGGCCAAAGCCGGGGCTTGCTTGCCATTACAGGCAATGATCGTCGGCTTCTGAGCCAAACGACGCTCACGCTCTTCTGCGGTGACCGGATCCAGCGACTCAAGGCCATCGGCTAGGCCAGCGATCATCCCAGCACCGACCGTCACGTTGGTCAGGCGGTCAATGACGATGAAGCTGCCGGTAGCGTGGTTACGTTGGTACGCATCAAACGCGATGGGCTGGTTCAGAGTCAGTTCGCACAAGCCAATTTCATTGAGCTGCAACCGGCTTGGGTTCGGGTTCTGCTCCAGCGTGTTTACATCGGTCTGGTGGTGAATTTTCTTCACGGTACCCGAGGTGAACGTAGGGCCGAGTTTGATGTCGTACAGGCGGCCGGTTTCCAGCGGTGCGTCCATCATCCAAACAATGTTGGCGTTGAAGCGGTTAGCCACTTCCGGCTCGTCGTCCGCTTTAACCAGCATGTCGCCACGACTGATGTCGATTTCGTCTTCCAGCGTCAGAGTGACGGCCTGATCGATATAGGCTTCGTCCAGATTGCCATCGAAGGTCACAATTTCTTTAACCTTGCTGGTGCGGCGTGAGGGCAGAGCCATCACGGTTTCACCCGGGCGGATCACTCCGGAGGCGATGGTGCCGCAGAAGCCCCGGAAGTTGAGGTTCGGGCGCGTGACGTATTGCACCGGGAAACGGAAGTGCTCCAAGTTCTTGTCTCGGGACACTTCAACGGTTTCAAGGATTTCCATTAGCGGCTGGCCGGTGAACCAGGGCGTGTTTTCGCTCCGGTTCACTACGTTGTCGCCATCTAGCGCCGAAAGAGGCACAAAGCGAATGTCTTTTAGGCCCAGTTTGGAGGCAAAGGCCAAGTACTCTTCACGAATTTCGTTGAAGCGTTCTTCGCTGAAATCCACCAAGTCCATCTTGTTTACAGCCACCACGATGTGGCGTATGCCCAGCAACGAGGCAATGAATGAGTGGCGGCGGGTCTGGGTCATCACGCCGTGGCGGGCGTCGATCATCAAAATCGCCAATTGGGCGGTCGACGCACCAGTGGCCATGTTGCGAGTGTACTGCTCATGGCCCGGGGTATCGGCAATGATGAACTTGCGCTTGTCGGTACTGAAGTAGCGGTAGGCAACATCAATGGTGATGCCTTGCTCACGCTCGGCCTGCAAACCATCCACCAAAAGGGCCAAGTCCAGTTTTTCACCGGTGGTGCCCATCTTGGCACTGTCGGTTTTCAGGGTGGCCATGTGATCTTCGTAGATCATCTTGGTGTCGTGCAGCAAGCGGCCAATCAGGGTGCTTTTGCCGTCATCAACGCTACCGCAGGTCAGCAGACGCAGCAGTTCTTTGTTCTCGTGCTGTTTCAGGTACGACAGAATATCGTCGGCGATCAGTTCAGACTGGTGTGACATCTTAGAAGTACCCTTCCCGCTTTTTCTGTTCCATGGAGCCAGCTGAATCGTGGTCAATGACCCGCCCCTGACGTTCGGAGCTGGTGGCTAGCAACATTTCTTGAATGATCTCTGGCAGCGTATCCGCTTCTGATTCGATGGCTCCGGTGAGGGGGTAGCAACCCAGCGTACGGAAGCGCACCGACTTCATCATTGGCTTCTCACCTTCTTTCAAAGGCATGCGATCATCATCCACCATGATCAGAGTGCCATCGCGCTCGACAACCGGACGCACGGCCGAGTAGTACAGAGGAACGATGTCGATGTTTTCCAGATAGATGTACTGCCAGATATC
>NZ_JBLWAZ010000015.1:0-311 GCF_048285575.1 Marinobacter sp. SBS5
ACTTCGGTGCGGTTGTTTTCCGTGAGCAGATCGAGATCTTTCTGGGCATGAACGTAAATTTGCTCTTCGCCGGCTTCGTCCTCAAAACGCAGTTCGTTGCTGCCGTCACCCTTGTGGGTTTTGGTTTTTAACGTGGTGCGGGTTTTGTGCTCCGGCAGCGCGTACGGTGGCGTATTCGTGACGTGGTAGGTGCGGCCGGTGATGATCGGCTGGTCCGGGTCGCCATCGAGGAAGCTGACAATCACTTCGTTGCCGATTCTGGGCAAGGCCATAAAACCATACTGTCCGCCAGCCCAGCCTTGGGACACGCG
>NZ_JBLWAZ010000016.1:0-1848 GCF_048285575.1 Marinobacter sp. SBS5
GCGTTGAGGCTGTAGAAAAAACCCAAATCGAACTCGTTTTGGTAGCATTGAGCAAACAGACAAGGAGTCGTCGGGATGCCTCGTTTCAAGCACTACAACTACGACCAGGATGCGATGGTCGTGATCAATTACCAAGAGCAGCTCCAGCCGGGCACCTTTGAACACGCCGTTCATTATCTGATTGAGCACAAGCTGGATTTGTCGGTGTTTCATCCCAAGTACCGCAACGACGACACCGGCCGCATGGCCTACGATCCAGCCATTCTTCTGAAGATCATCCTGTTCGCCTATTCGAAAGGCATCACCTCTAGCCGCGAAATCCAGTGGTGCTGCGAAACCAACATCATTTTTAAAGCGCTGTCCTGCGACACCGTTCCGCACTTCACCACCTTGGCTAAGTTCGTTAGCAGCCACGCTGAAGAAATCGAAGAGCTGTTCGAACAGGTGTTGCTGGTGTGTCACGAGCAAGGCTTGCTAGGCAACGAGTTGTTTGCCATCGACGGCTGCAAAATGTCCTCGAACGCCGCGAAAGAATGGTCGGGCACCTTTAAAGAGTTGGGTGAAAAACGCGACAAGCTGAAGCGGTTGATTCGCCATCATCTGCGTGAACACCACCAACGGGATGAGGCGGAAACCGAAGCCGAACTGGATCGGGATATTCGCCGTGCGAAAACCATCCTGTCGCTGGACGAAGCGATGACCAAAGTAGACCGATTCCTAAAGACGAGCAGCCCAAGGATGGGCCAAGGGAAACGGCGCAAGGAAGTGAAGAGCAACATCACCGATAACGAAAGTGCCAAGATGACCACCAGCAAAGGCACGATCCAGGGCTATAACGGGGTGGCAACGGTGGACAAGAAGCACCAAGTCATCATCGATGCTCAAGCCTTCGGGGAAGGGCAGGAACACCACACCCTACAACCCGTACTGGAAACGGTCGAAGCTCGCTTCAAGAAGTTGGGCATTGCCGACAATATCTACCAGCAAGGTGCCGTCGTTACGGCGGACACCGGCTTCGCCAACGAAGCGAACATGAAGTATTTGCACGAGCGGCAAATCAACGGCTACGTGCCGGACAACAAATTCCGAAGCCGGGACCCCAAGTTCGCGCAGCAGAAAGGCAAGTACGGAAAACGACACCAGAATCTGCCCAAAACCGGTTGGAAAAACATCATTCCGGCGAGTGAATTCCAGTTCGATCCGGTCAACCTCACTTGCATCTGTCCGGCTGGCAACGCCATCAGTTACCAAGGCACACGGGAAACCGAGAACGGTAAGACTCGTGTGCAATTCGAAGGTCGTCTGCTCCAGTGCCGGCACTGCCCAAAGAAACACCGATGCATGCAGAATCCGGCTTCCGCTAACCACCGTAAAGGGTCCGGCCGACAAGTCTCCTTCACCATCGCAAACAAGCGGCTCCCGAACTACACGGACTGGATGAAGCATCGGGTAGATAGCCCGCAAGGCAAAGAAATCTACAGCCACCGCATGTCGGTGGTGGAGCCAGTGTTCGGCAACATCGGTACCACCAAACGCCTGAACCGTTTTAGTCTGCGTGGAAAGCGAAAAGTGCAGGGGCAATGGCAGTTGTATTGCTTGGTGCACAATATTGAAAAACTGGCGAATTATGGGCAGATGGCTGCGTGAACAGGGCGAGGCAATGCGCCCAGAAATACCCTAGGGCACAAGGCCACGAGCGCCTGAACACTGAAATAGCGGGATTGAGGTCTATAAAGGGCAATCAATCCGGAAACTGGAAATTGCTGGGCGAACTGGCCGGCTGAAACAAACGAGATCGTAGGCGGTGGAATGCTCGCTTATTTTTGGGTTTTTCTACAGCCTCGTTAT
>NZ_JBLWAZ010000017.1:0-228 GCF_048285575.1 Marinobacter sp. SBS5
CTTTTTAAAGAGCGTTTGAGCTGCTGCTCAATCAAGGCCGCGAATTATACATCGCCTCGCCACCTTGTCAACCGTTAATTTTTTCGCTGTTTCCGTCTCCGGAAAGGGCCGAAAAACTCACCGGCGTTACTGCTAAATCGTGGTGCGCATTCTACACTGAACCGCCACCTTGTCAACTGCTTTTTGAAGAATCTTTAAAACGTTTTCTTCAGAACTTTCAAGCAGTTA
>NZ_JBLWAZ010000018.1:0-393 GCF_048285575.1 Marinobacter sp. SBS5
CTATCTCAGTTAGTTTGATTTGTTTTTCCAATCATTTTAACTCGACAATTTGACGCAGCATTCCGAGCAACCGAAACGGGGCCACCCGCCCCGTACCATGCGAAGAAGCGCCACGGGGTTCATTCCCCGCAAAGGGCCCGCTAAGCGGGCCCTACCACTTTCTGCCTTCCGCTCTTTTCTAACTGCCTCTCCCGCCTCACCAATCAGCCCGTCTCTTCTCCACATCTCCGAGCCCACGAGACGCGAAGTAGGGGTGGGGGGGGGGGGGGGGGGGGGGGGGGGGGGGGGGGGGGGGGGGGGGGGGGGGGGGGGGGGGGGGGGGGGGGGGGGGGGGGGGGGGGGGGGGGGGGGGGGGGGGGGGGGGGGGGGGGGGGGGGGGGGGGGGGGGGGGGG
>NZ_JBLWAZ010000019.1:0-246 GCF_048285575.1 Marinobacter sp. SBS5
TCCTTTTGTGACCACGCCACCGCGACTTCAAGGAGACCACTCGTGCCCATTGAGAACAATCAAGGCATTCGCGACATTCTAGCCAGCATCTGCACCACCGCCTTGGTGGGTGCCAGTGACAAAAACAGCCGCCCGTCCCACAAAGTGATGGAGTACCTGCAACAAAAGGGCTATCGAATAATCCCGGTCAAACCGCGGCTTGAAGGTAAGCAGTTGCTCGGCGAAACGGTGGACGCAGAACTAGCA
>NZ_JBLWAZ010000002.1:0-325491 GCF_048285575.1 Marinobacter sp. SBS5
CTTTTTAAAGAGCGTTTGAGCGTCTCGTTGCTCAACAGTGGGGCGAATTCTACAGCGTTCTCGAAACCTGTCAACAGGTATTATCGAAAGTTTTTCATTTATCTCGGTTTCCCGCAACTCACTGATCCCACTTCGATTATTTAATGCCCAGGGCGAGCAAAAAACAACCAAAAACTACGAGCACTACCCTGAGGAAGATGGTGTTACGTCCATTCAGATGATACGTTGCTAATACAAATATAACCATCTACCGTGAACTCATGCCAACGACTCCTATCGACGCCGATCGCCCTGAGCATATTAGCACCCCGGGCAACTATATAGATGCACAACGCTATCAGTCGCTGCTCTCTCTTCACCCGGATTCAGTCTTTGAACTCGACCGGGATGGCTGCTTCATCGAGGTCAATCATAATTTCGAACACCTTTTCGGCACTACAAAAGCCAGTATTATAGGGCTGGACTTTGAAGAGCTGGTCGGCCCCGAGCACACTGACGACACCCGTGATTCCCTTCGGCTAGCACTACAAGGGACGTCAGCCCGAATTGAAATAGACAATTCGACAGAACTCGGTCGTGAATCTCTGATCGAGATCACTCTCATTCCTTCCATTGTTGATCATCACGTTGCTAGCGTTTATGGCATCGCGAAAGACCTATCCAGTCAGACCATAAACGCTCTAACACTGCGCAATGTGGATAGCCTAACAGGCCTACCGAATCGTTTGGCATTTGAAAAGCGGATTAGTGAAACCGAACAGAGTGATCAACAGCTCTCTGCAGTTTTGATTATCAACCTCGACGATTTCAGCTCCGTGAACAGGCATCTTGGCCACAATATAGGAGACCGTTTACTTCAGGCAGCAGCAAATCGCTTAAAGGAAGGGGTCCAGTACGGTGATTTTTTGGCGCGCTGTGCCGGAGACGAATTTGGCGTGCTATTACCGAACATTACTAATGAAGAGATCGCACTACAAATTGCAGAAGGCTATTTGTATCTGCTCTCCTGCCCTTTTGTTATCGATCAACACGTACTCCAGGTAACCGCCAGCATCGGCATCGCCTTTCGTCATACAGCGCCCCCCTCTAGCGCAACACTGATTCAGCGCGCCTGTATAGCGGTAACAGATGCCAAAACACAAGGGCGAAACACCTGGGGCTGGTATTCTGATGATTCAAATTCAGTCGTGCTAGAGCATGTTTCGCTTCGCCGTGATCTTGCGGATGCCATTGACGATAATGGACTTGTGCTCCACTACCAACCACTGGTCAATGCGCAAACCGGAGAAATAAAGTCACTGGAAGCGCTCGTCAGATGGCAGCACCCCAGTCGCGGACTGATGTCACCACAAGAATTTATTTCGCTTGCCGAAAAGACAGGACAAATCATTGATATCGAACGTTGGGTGCTTCGTCGAGCATGCAAAGATATCCGAAACTTAAATTCCGGCCGCAAACATCCCTTATCCATTGCAGTTAATATTTCCCCTGCACACTTCGGGCGAAACGGGTTCATTGAAGAGATTAAACACATTCTTAACGTCAGTGGCCTCAGCTCTCAATACCTGGAGCTCGAGGTTACCGAAAGCTCTCTAATGTGCGACACCGACAAATCTGTCGAGCGACTCCGCAATCTTCGAGCCCTTGGTGTCAAGGTGGCGATCGATGATTTCGGCACGGGCTATTCAAACCTCGCATACCTGCACCGATTTCCCATCAACAAGATAAAGATAGATCAGACCTTTATCAGACATATCGACACCAGCAATGTAAATGCAGCGATCGTAGAAGGTGTTATCACCATGGCCCACCGATTGGAGCTGGAAGTCGTTGCCGAAGGCATCGAAACCGCGGAGCACCGCCAACACCTTCTGGGGCTTAATTGCGATACCTTGCAGGGCTACTTTTTTTCGAAAGCGCTCCCAGTCTCGCAAATTCGAGCGCTGCCAGCGCACCTGCCTGATAACATCAGATAATCACCACTGTAACGCATTCATTCTCCCCTCAATAGCAAGCGCAGTCTATCCTTCTATTGTTGGTCCGCCGAATCCCGGTGTACCAGCTATTACGTTGCTGTTAAAGTTCACCCCAATCGCTTCTGACAACCATTTGCGGGTAGAAAGCACTTGCATCAGGCCGCAAGGAGATTTTATGAAAACGCTATTGCCTAACATATTGCTAGCCATTTCATTACTCGCGAGCACCCCATTGCTAGCGCAAGACGGTCCCTTGAGAGTCGGAATGTCCGGTCAGTACTTCCCTTTCACGTTTGTCGAACAGGACGAGCTTAAAGGCTTTGAGGTTGATGTCATGAACGCCCTAGGCGAAGAGATGGGTCGAGAAATCCAATACGAAACGGCGAACTTCTCCGGCCTGTTTGGGATGCTTCAATCCGGGCGCATCGACACCGTTGCTAACCAGATCACCATCACAGAAGAAAGACAGAAGGCCTATGTCTTCAGCGACCCCTACGTTTATGACGGCGCACAGGTGGTCACCAAGAAAGGCAACGCTGAGGTTCAATCGGTTGAGGACCTTAAGGGGAAAACCGTTGCAGTGAACCTGGGCTCCAATTTTGAAGCCCTTCTTAAAGAACTGCCTTACGCCGACCAGATCAACATCAAAACCTATGAAAGCAACCTTGAACGAGATACGGCCTTGGGCCGTGTTGATGCTTTCGTGATGGATCGCGTGAGTGCCAGCCAGATTATTAAAGAGAAGCCCCTACCCCTCGAACTGGCAGGCCCCACATTCTCCCAAATCAAAAACGCCTACCCGTTCCACGGCAACGAAGCCGGGCGCGCACTGCGTGACGAAGTGAACAAAGCCATGGCTACCCTACGTGAAAACGGCACACTGGCTAACATTTCCGAAAAATGGTTCGGCACCGACATTACTCAGCCTTGAGGGGCTTATCGAGGACTGACTCATTATGGACGTGCTGAACGTCGAGTACATGCTAGGCTTGGTACCTGTTCTACTTAGGTACCTACCCCTCACTCTACAGCTGGCAGGCATCGGGATGGTGTTCGCGCTGATCCTCGCATGCCTGTTTGCCGTTGTCCGGGTACTGCGCATTCCAGTCCTTAATCAGCTAACGATCGTATTCATCTCCTTCTTCCGGGGCACACCGTTACTTGTGCAGCTGTTCCTGTTCTATTACGGGCTGCCACAACTGTTCAGCGCACTAACCGTAATCGATGGCATCACCGCCACCATCATGGGCCTGACCATGCACTTTGCGGCCTACATGGCCGAATCCATTCGAGCCGCTATCGTGGGAGTCGATCGCAGCCAAACCGAAGCCGCCTTATCCATCGGCATGACTAACGGTCAGCTGATGCGCAGAATCGTGCTACCCCAAGCTACCCGAGTGGCCCTGCCAACACTGATGAACTATTTCATCGACATGATCAAAGCCACATCTCTCGCTTTCACGCTAGGTGTTACCGAATTGATGGGAGCGACGCAAAAAGAGGCGGCCGGAAGCTTCCTCTACTTCGAGGCGTTCATTGTCGCCGCCATCATGTACTGGATCGTGGTTGAAATCCTGTCCAAGCTCCAAAACTATCTGGAAACACGCCTGAACAAGGCCTATAACCGATGATCAAACTAGCCTCACTGAGCAAACATTTTGGCGATACCGTAGTTCTCGACAAGATCGACCTAACCATCGAAAAAGGCGAGATTGTGGTCATCATCGGCCCCTCTGGAACCGGCAAGTCTACCCTACTTCGCTGCATCAATTTTCTTGAACAGCCCACCTCCGGAACCATCTCGGTTGCTGACCTCACGGTCGATGTCAAACGCGCCAGCCGGGCAGACATTCTCGCGATGCGAAGGCAAACCGCGTTCGTATTCCAAAACTATGCCTTGTTCGCCAACAAGACCGCACTGCAGAACATCGCAGAACGCCTGCTGGTGGTCGATAAGTGGCCTAAAGAAAAAGCGCATCGCAAAGCTCACGAAATTTTGAATAAGATCGGCTTGGGCGACAAGGCTGGTGCCTACCCAGCCTCCATGTCGGGTGGCCAGCAACAGCGAGTGGCCATTGGCCGTGCTATGGCTGCAGGCGCGGAAGTGATCCTGTTTGATGAGCCTACATCCTCTCTGGACCCCGAGTGGGTGGAGGAAGTACTGGGGTTAATGAAACAGCTCGCAGCGGAACGTCAGACCATGCTGGTGGTCACCCATGAGATGTCTTTTGCCCGGGACGTGGCGGACCGCGTTATTTTTGTGGAAGGCGGCCGCATTGTTGAGCAAGGGCCTCCCAGCGAGATTTTCCAGAACCCTAAAGATCCCCGCACCCAGGATTTTCTTAAGAAGATATTGGCTACCAATCCGGTAACACCGGAGCGCCCCTGAAAAACAGGCATGGATGCCTTCTTCCCTCAAATTATTCAGTTTTCCTGATCGTTCACATCGAATCGTTCCGCTATTCTCAACGAAACTTACTCACTATATTACTCGCCTCAAACAACGCCACTGACCAGATACAGCGGCACGATGATGAGCAAAGGCGATTCACCTAACATCGCGCCTACACGCTCTGCACTTACCGATACAGCCTGAGGTCCACCATGCAAGCACTACAGTTAACAGCAACCGGCACTCTCGATGCACTACAAATGCAAGATCTCCCGAAACCCGTGCCTAAGGACGGTGAAGTTCTGGTTGAAGTTCGGGCTACCGGAGTCAACCCGAGTGACATCAAGAATGTCCTCGGTCGATTCCCTTATACCAAACCACCGGTCATTCCAGGGCGTGACTTTGCCGGCGTTATAGTGGATGGGCCCGCCGAGCTCCAAGGAAAATCGGTTTGGGGTGGAACGGGTAAAGGCTTCGGTTTTTATCAAGATGGTTGCCATTCGCAGTATGTAGCAGTGCCGGCCAACGCTGTTGCCCTTATGCCAGAATCACTCACCTTTGCTCAAGCAGCAACGTTCGGTGTTCCTTTTATCACAGCATGGGACGCGCTCGAGCGTAGCCAAGTAAAAGCGGGCACACGGTTTTTAATTATTGGCGCAGGTGCAGTGGCCAAAGCAGCTCAATCATTAGCCAAAGCGAAAGGTGCTGAGGTTGTCGCCGCCGCACGGCGCCCCGAGGTTGTCGAGAACCTTAAAGCCGAAGGCATAAACGCCCTAACGCTGAAGGATAACGATCAACTGCCGGAACAGGCGAAAGAAAACTTTGGAGGGAATTTACCCGAAGTGATCTTCGATACCACAGGCTTCTGGTTAGCCGCGGCCGTTAACACCGTTGACACGTTCGGGCGAATTGCCGTTATTGCCGCACCGACAGATGGCATGGCTAGCCTGTCATCCCTCAACTTATACCGCCGGGGTGGCTCCATTGTTGGCATCAATTCATTGCTATACAGCGTGGAGGATTGCGCTCGGATGCTGGAGCAAATAGCTGAAGTGTTTGACGGCGACTTGCCGATTCCTGATCACTTTACAGAAATGCCGCTCTCAGAAGCCATCGCGGCCTACCGCAAAGTGAGCGAAGGTAGCTCTGAGAAAATCGTCCTGATTCCCTAAAACTGACCTCACCAGCATCCAACTCAAACTGGAGGTTCCGATACAATGGAACCTCCCGGATTCAACCTCTTTAGCTTCCGATCTACCCATGCCAAGTTGAGCATTATGACGATGCTCGAGCCTCCCGATAGGTCACCATTCGTTGCTTTTCTTCGTCCCAAAGGGCGTACCGGAAGCAATCTGCAATGTCCCTGGGTGCAAGCGTTGTGATCAAGGGTGATTGCAGCTCGGGAATGGCCGCCATCACTTCCGGCAGGCGGTAAAAAGGAATTCGTACGTTGAGATGGTGAATATGATGGTAGCCAATATTTCCGGTAAACCACTGCATAACCCGGTTCATCCGCAAACAACTCGAATGGCAGATCAGCGCTACCAGAGAATCGCTGTGTTTCGCGGGTGCCCGTAGCAGCGGTAAGAGCGTAATGTTCAAACCGAAGACTATCGGGTAGCTCAACAGCACCACCAGGGGGTGCCGCTGGGCTCGATAGGCAAAGCGTTGCCACCGGGTTGAGGACTGCCACACTTCGGTGGTCAAAAGCGGAAAAGCGCCCACACCGGCGTCTGAAATCTGACCCACGTGGCCGTGATGATAATTATGACTGGCTAGCCAGGATCGAGTCGGCGTCAGGGCAAAAGCCCCATAAGTATGAAAAAACCAATGAGCGGCCCGGGATTCCTTGAGAATGCCACCATGCAGGTAGTCATGGAAGGTGATGAACACCCGCACCATCAACAGGGCGCCCAGCACTGAAAACGCCAGTCGCAAAGGCCACCACGCGATGCCCCCCGCGGCTGTCAGGGTAGTAATCATCAACAAAAAAGCAGTTCCAACATGCCGCCAGCTCGTCGCCGAAGACTGTTCAACGTAGGGCGTGGTAGCCGCAAGCAGCGCCCGGTCTACCCGGATGCCTTCGCTGTGTTCCGGCAAGCTGGTGTCCAAGTCCTGAACATTACCCTGACCCATGCGCCACTCTCCCCTGCTTTTAAAAATATAGCTTTTGGCGGGACGTTTACAACAATTGCACGGCCTGGAATGAGCTTGGGAACACTAGAACTCCCAGTACAGGAGGGAGCATCTCCAAGTACTTCTAGATCAGCCCAAAACGGCGAATCTCTTCAAGGGCCAAGATCAACAATGTCGATTTATGGCCTTTTTCTGTCGATTTTTAGAAATTGGTCGTCTCACCTTGTGGGTAACACTAGGCCATGTACCAGGCAGATATCTCAAGGAGCAATTGAGCTCCAGAAGTTTCTACCTGAGTAATGGCGAAAATTAGCAAAAACAAAAACCCCAAGCCGGAGTGATGAATCCTCATGTTATCTGCACGTTTCTTACACCCAAAATCCATCGCTGTGTTTGGTGGGCGTGAAGCAAAAAAAGTTATTGAACAGTGCGAAGCCCTGGGGTTTACCGGAGAAATCTGGCCGGTTCACCCAAAGCATGCCGAAATTTCCGGGCGTAAAACATACCGCTCGGTTGCTGAGCTACCTAGCAGCCCGGACGCGGCTTATATCGCTGTTAATCGCAACCTGAGCATCCAGATTGTTGCGGAACTAGCAGCTCGGGATGCAGGTGGTGTGGTGTGCTACGCCACAGGGTTCTCTGAGTCTGGTGAGGATGGTAAGGAACTTGAGCAGCAACTTTTAAAGGCAGCCGGAAATATGCCGTTGCTCGGGCCTAACTGTTATGGGTTCCTGAACTATATTCAGGGAGCAATGATGTGGCCTGACCAACAAGGCGGTCGACAGGTAGATCGAGGCGTCGCTCTCATTACCATGTCGAGTAACATCGCCTTCAATCTCACAATGCAACGGCGCGGCCTGCCAATCTCTTACCTTGTGTCTCTGGGCAACCGCCTCAAGTTTGACCTCCAAGACGCGATCACCACCTTTGCCCAACAAGAAGAAGTCACTGCAATTGGCTTATACGTCGAGGGTATTACCGATCCTCGAGCATTCCAGGAAGCAGCTGAAGTAGCGCGTCAGTTTGGTAAGCCAATTGTCGCCCTGAAGTCCGGCCACTCAGAAGTAGCCAGCCAAGTTGTAATGTCGCACACCGCTGCGCTCAGTGGTTCCGACGAACTGATCGATGCCTTGTTCGAACGCTCAGGCGTAGCCAGGGTTAACTCTTTGGAGACACTAATTGAAACGTTGAAGCTGCTACATGTGCAC
This sequence comes from Marinobacter sp. SBS5, assembly GCF_048285575.1. Taxonomy (NCBI): domain Bacteria; kingdom Pseudomonadati; phylum Pseudomonadota; class Gammaproteobacteria; order Pseudomonadales; family Marinobacteraceae; genus Marinobacter; species Marinobacter sp. SBS5. The sequence continues at coordinate 7,713 of NZ_JBLWAZ010000002.1, forward strand.
GGCCCCCTTCGCGGCGCCCGTATTGGTGCAATGAGCACCTCCGGCGGAGACATGACAATCCTGGCAGATGCTATAAGCGAAACAGAGCTATCTCTGGCGCCCCTATCTGACAGCGGTGCGATAGCGCTGAAACAAGTAGTTCACGAGCGCATGGCGGTTGTCAACCCTCTGGATTACCAGTTGTTCGACTGGGGTAACCAAGAACGACTGCAGATCACCTATGAAGCGTTTATGAACGATGGCTTCGACCTGGCTATTAGCATGCTCGACCTTCCTCGCGAAGATCGATGCGATGCGTCTGACTGGCAAAGTGCCGAGCACGCTTTCATTGAAGCCAGCATTAGTACTCAGTACCCAACGGCAGTGATGTCAACTGTTTCAGACAACCTGCCTGAAGCGCTGGCACTTCGTTTGATGGAGAGAGGTATCGTCCCTCTAAACGGTATCCAGGCCGCGGTTCCGGCCATCGAGGCAGCAGCCCGCATCGGCCAACTCTGGGCACGCAATTCGACAACGGAACTAATACTGCAGAGTGTACCAACATGTTTTTCGGGTGAGCAGATTATTATTAATGAAGCGAGCGCAAAAACAGCGCTTGCCAAACACGGTTTGGCAGTCCCTCCCTCCCGCATTGTTAAAAGTGAAGAGGAAGGCATTGCAGCCGCTGAAGCACTTGGGTACCCAGTGGTGATTAAAGCTCTGGGCATCGCTCACAAAACCGATGTAGGCGGCGTTCGCCTCAATTTAACCAACCCACAGTCTGTTGCCGAAGCTGTGTCTGAAATGAGGCAGCTGGCTCAGGATGTTCTTGTCGAAAAGATGGTAACTGGCGCTGTCACCGAGTTGATCGTCGGAGTTAGCCGCGACGAGCAGTTCGGGTTGCATCTTGTGGTTGGTGCCGGTGGCATCATGGTAGAGCTACTTAAAGACAGTCGCCCGCTTTTATTACCGACCAGCCGATCTGAGATTGAGGCAGCCCTTCGCTCACTTAAGACCTCAAGCTTGTTGTTTGGCTTTCGCGGGCGAGAAGAAGCTGATCTTGACGCTGTCATTGATGCTGTTATGGCGATCGCTGCCTACGCCCAAGAACACGCTTCTTCGCTGATCGAATTAGACGTTAACCCATTAATGGTTCTACCTAAAGGCCAAGGCGTGGTGGCTGCCGATGCCTTAATTCGCAAGGCACCCGCACTCCCTCACGCAGAACAAGCCGTTCGTGAGACCGCCGATCAGGAGCCAGCGTGATGAGCAACTACCTGGAACTGGAACGTCGTGGGGCGGTGCTCGAAATCACGCTGAACCGTCCTAAAGCAAACACCATTGATATCCCGTTGAGCCAAGAACTGAGCCGGGTATTTGCTGAGTTTCGCGATGACCCCGAGCTTCGTGTTGCCATTATGACGGGGGCGGGAGATCGCTTCTATTCTGCGGGCTGGGACCTAAATGCAGTTGCTGATGGCGAGGAGTACATCGGTGAATTCGGCGAAGGCGGATTCGCCGGCTTCCCCGAATTGAAATCACTCAACAAGCCAGTGATATGTGCAGTCAATGGCATGGCCGTAGGTGCTGGTTTTGAAATGCTAACCCGTGCTGACTTTGTCGTTGCCGCCGAGCACACCGAGTTCTTGTTGCCAGAAGTGCGCATCGGAATTGCCCCGGACATCGGGACCTTTATGCTTCCCAAGCTGTTCACCCGCCAGCGCGCCATGGAGGTCCTAATGACTCGTCGACGCTATTCGGCCCAGCAGATGGCGAGCTGGGGCCTAGTAAACCAAGTGGTTCCTAGGTCAGAGCTTATGACGGCTGCTCGGGCACTGGCAGAGCGCTTGCTCACCTCCGCCCCACTGTCATTGGCAGCCATCAAAGAAACCGTTAACGAAACTGAAACCACTACATTTTCTGACTGCTACCAACGTTTGCGGAGCAATACCTGGCCAGCATTCAAGGCCATGCTGGAGAGCGACGACGCAATAGAAGGTGCCAGAGCATTTGGTGAGCGCCGCCCTCCTCGTTGGGCTCAAAAATAAACAACCAAGATCCACCCAGAACAATAAAGGAAGAGCGTAATGTCTGACTATTTACACGCTGTACATAATGGCGAAATTTTCGAAATCACTTTAGATAAGCCAAAAGGCAATGCCGTTAGCGCTGCCCTAAGCCGAGAGATGGGAAAACTGTTTGCCAAATTTCGAGACGATCCATCCCTACGCGTCGCAATACTGACGGGTGCGGGCGAGAAGTTCTTTTGCGGTGGCTGGGACCTGAATTCAGTAGCAGACGGTGAGGAGTATACCGGCGACTTCGGTGAAGGTGGCTTTGGCGGTTTCATCGAAATGCCAAAACTCTACAAACCCGTCATTTGTGCCGTTAACGGCTACGCGATCGGCGCGGGTTTCGAAATGCTGCTGCGCTCCGACTTTGTGATCGCTGCTGAAAACGCACAATTCTGGCTTCCAGAATCCCAGCTTGGCGTAGCGCCAGATGTAGCAACCTTCCTGCTACCGAAACTCTTGCCTCGTCAAAAGGCCATGGAAATTTTAATGACCGGCCGTCGATATACAGGCCACGAGCTGGCCGACCTGGGATTGGTAAACAATGTTGTGCCAGCGGGGCAAGCAATGGCCGCAGCACGAGATCTTGCAGAGGAACTCATCAAAGCCGCTCCGCTATCGCTGGCAGCCATAAAAGAAGCCGCTGAACTGACTGAGGGGCTTACATTCAGTGAAAGTTACGCCGCCCTTCGCTCGAAAGAGTGGCCGGCGTTTATGGCCATGCTTGAAAGCAGTGATGCGCAGGAAGGCGCCAAAGCTTTTCTCGAGGGACGCTCTCCAGAGTGGACCGGACAATAACAATATTCTAATCGGAGAAACGTTATGGATTTTCAACTGACTGAAGAACAGAACATGCTGGTGCAGACCGTATCCACGTTTGTGGAAAAAGAGCTGCTGCCTTATGAAAACGAAGTTGAGGAACGTGGCTTTGTAAGCCCTGAACTAGCAGCAACCATCCGATCCAAAGCCCTTGATGCAGGCCTTTACGCTTTCAACCTGCCTGAATCTGTTGGTGGGCTCGGAATTGATCACGTTAGCCAAGCACTTATTGAGCGGGAACTATCGAAAGTTTCGTGGGCGCTTCACGTAAACGTAGCTCGTCCAAGCAATATCTTGATGGCCTGTCGAGACGACCAAATCAATGATTACCTAATGCCATGCGTACGCGGCGAAAAATCGGACTGCTTTGCACTTACAGAGCCAGGCGCCGGTTCGGACGCTGCAGGCATCACCACTCGCGCACGAGAAGACGGTGATGAGTATGTTATTAACGGAAGCAAACACTTTATAAGCCACGCCGGTGAAGCTGACTTTGCCATTGTATTTGCGGTCACAGGGGTTGATAACTCCTCATCACGCCCACGTAATCAGGTGACGGCATTCCTAGTCGACAAAGGCACAGCTGGCTTTGAATGCCGCCGCGGCCCGATTTGCGTCAGCAACCGCGGTTACGAGCAATATGAGCTGTTCTTTGATGATTGCCGTGTACACAAGTCCAAGGTGCTGGGTGAAGTGGGCAAAGGCTGGGAAGTCGCCAACACTTGGCTGACAGCGGGACGCGTCATGGTGGCCGCAAACTGTGTGGGACAAGCGCAGCGTGCCATGGACATGGCCGTCCAGTGGGCAGCAGATCGCAAGCAATTCGGAAAAGCCATAGGAAGAAATCAGGGCGTTTCGTTCAAGCTTGCGGATATGGCAACAGAGATTCGCGCCGCAGAGCTGTTAACGCTTCATGCTGCCTGGAAGATGGACCAAGGTACTATGACCGATTCAGATGCAGGTATAGCAAAATTGTTCGCGAGTGAAATGCTTGGTCGAGTCACAGACGAAGCCGTGCAGATCTTCGGTGGCATGGGGCTGATGAATGAAACACCTGTAGAGCGATTGTGGCGAAACGCCCGCATTGAACGGATTTGGGAAGGCACTTCTGAGATTCAGCGCCACATTATTTCAAAAGACCTGCTGCGGAATCAGGCACAGTAAAAGATATTGCCCAAAAAGATCTTCCAACAATAAAACAGATCAAAACAAAGGCATTGAACAATGAACAACAATATTGCAGGGGCTACCCGCCCCAAAGATGCTCCGATAGATAAGCACATCTTCTGGCCTTCTTGCCTAATCGTTTCAGCAGTCATCCTTGGGATGATTGTCTTTGAAGATCAGGCGCTAGCAGGTATCAAGGTCGCATTTGATTTTGTTACCAACCAATTCGGCTTTGCCTATATCTGGGCTGGCGCGTTCTTTTTTGGTGCAGTGTTATGGTTATCGCTAGGGCGCTATAGTCAAGTACGCCTTGGCGGGCCCGACGCACGCCCTGAATTCTCGCGCCTAAGCTGGATCACAATGTTTTTCTGCTCAGGCATTGGCACCTCACTGATCTTTTGGTCTTCGATTGAGTGGACTTATTATTTTACGGCGCCTCCTTTCGGGTTGGAGCCTAAAAGTGATCTTGCCGCAGATTACGCTGCAATGTACGGCATGTTCCATTGGGGACCGCTTGCCTGGGCGTTCTATTGTTTGACGGCCTTCCCTATCGGATACGCTTTCTACAACCGGAAAAAATCTCAGCTGCGACTAAGTGCTGCCTGTTCAGGGCTTCTTGGCGACAAGCATGCCAATGGCCTCGCAGGTAAGGTCATCGATATCCTGATGGTATTCGGTCTAGTTGGCGGTATCGGCACAGTACTCGCGTCGGGTACACCGATGCTCGCAGAGGCCGTTAGCCGTCAATTGGATATTGAGCACACGTTCAAAGTCGATATCGCGGTTGTCCTTGTATGGGTGGCGATCTTCGTCACATCCGTCGTGCTCGGCCTTAAGAAAGGCATCCAGCGTCTAAGTCGGCTCAACATGTATGCGCTGACCATTCTGTGCATCCTAGTGTTTGTTGGTGGTCCAACCTTCTTTATGTTGAACAGCTTTACCAACAGTCTCGGCCTGATGGTCACCGAGTTCGCCCATATGGCGTTCTACACAGATCCAATTGCTAACAGCATGTTCCCGCAGTGGTGGACGATTTTCTACTGGGCTTGGTGGGTAGCGATGGGCCCCTATATGGGCATTTTCATTGCACGGATTTCTCGTGGCCGTACCTTCAGAGACATTGGCCTGACTGTTTTGTCGGCGGGCAGCGCCGGGTGCATGTTGTTCTTCGTACTCTTTGGCAGCACCTCTATGAACGCTGAACTAACGGGTGCTTTCCCGGTACTCGAAACAATTGCCAACGAAAGTCCTTCGGCTGCCATTTTGGGCACGTTAGAGCAGCTGCCATTTTATGACGTCATCCTCATCCTGTTCATCGTAGTTGGCTTCGTCTATTCAGGCACAACGGTCGATTCCTCAGCGTATGTTTTGGCCTCCGTCACTTCCTATAACCTCCGTGAAGGCGTTGAGCCAAACGTTGCCAACCGTTTTTTCTGGGCGATTGCGTTAGGGGGTGCTGGACTGGTTCTTATGAATGCGGGTGGCCTTGAGCCTATTAAAACAGCGAGTCTCGTTGTCGGCGTACCGCTTCTGGTAGTGATGTGCATGTCCTTCTTCTCACTTTTAAATTGGTTGAAGGCGGACTACCCCATGCTTACCCCAAGCATTGAGCAAACAATGACGGGCAACGTGCACATTAATGTCGAAGCCAACCGTAACTCAGCAGTAGGAGCAGAGAGCTATGTTTAAGACTCGAATAACCGAACTTTTCGGTATTGAGTACCCAGTTATTCAGGGCGGAATGCAACGGGTCTCAACTGCAGAGTTGGTTGCAGCTGTGGCCAATGCCGGAGGGTTGGGATTTCTCAGCGCCCTCACCCAGCCCACCCCTGCGGCGCTGGCTGAGGAAATTACTCGAACCCAGGCGATGACGAACAAACCTTTCGGAGTGAACCTAACGATCTTACCGAGCATTACACCTCCTCCGTACGAAGAGTATGCTCAGGTCATCATTGATTCTGGCGTGAAGATCGTCGAAACCGCAGGGCGCAGTCCCAAACCGTTCATGGCCGCATTTAAGGAAGCGGGAATAAAAGTGGCCCACAAGTGCACATCTGTGCGCCATGCGCTGAAAGCACAAGAAGTCGGCTGCGATGCGGTCATCATTGATGGATTTGAGGCTGCGGGTCATCCAGGCGAAGATGACATCCCTTCTCTCGTTCTACTACCTCGCACCGTTGATACTTTGGACATCCCGGTTATAGCCTGTGGTGGGTTCAGCGATGGCCGGGGGCTAGCGGCGGCTCTGGCCATGGGAGCGGAAGCCGTCAGCATGGGCACCCGTTTTTTAGGAACTGTAGAAGCACCTGTGCACCAGAACCTCAAAGACAAACTTCTCGAAGGCAGCGAGTTAGATACTCAGCTGATTTTCCGTAAGTTCCGTAACACGGCCCGAGTCTACCGAAACTCGGTGGCTGAAGAAGTTGTCAGCATTGAGCAAAAGAAGGACACCGAATTTTCGGATATAGCGGAATTAGTGTCCGGTAAACGAGGTGCAAAAGTTCTAGAAACCGGCGACATGGAACACGGCATTTGGTGGGCAGGTATGTCACAAGGCCTGATTTACGACATCCCAACCGTGGACGTTTTGGTAAAACGAATAGTCTCAGATGCTTACGAAATTGTTCAGGGACGCCTAGCCAAACTGATCAGCGCTTAGTACATACTAAACAGAAATATGCCTTAACCTTTGCCCCTTCGGGGGCTTTTTTTATGCCTGAATAGACGCACCTGCACGCGCCCGGTGAGATTTACGGTCATTCGACGGAGTGCAGCTATATACCGATCGGTAATTTCGTGTCAGAGCTGCAGAAGAACTAAACCCACAACGCACCGCTATCTGAGTTATTCCGAGACTGGTTTCCCGCAATAAACGCTGTGCTGCGGCTATGCGCAACTCAATGTAATGCCGGGCCGGTGTTGTTTTAAATATTTCATGAAATTCTCGCTCGAGCTGACGTTGCGAAGTTCCTACCTTTGAAGCCAAATCCGAGATCGCAATTGGCTGTTCAATATTGGCTTCCATAATTCTCACGGCTTTCGCCAATCGCGGCGCTCGAACGCTAAGCCAGGTAGAGGCATACTCTCTCTGTTGTTTGCTGCCCGGCTGCTCAATATCGAATATAAGGTACTCAGCTACCGCAAGGGCTAATTGCTCGCCGTGATGCTGGCGTATCAACTCCAAGATGAGGTCCATAGAGGTGCTCGCCCCACCTGTCGTAATCCTGTCTCTATCAATCACATAACGGTCGGCACACACTTTGATGTCGGGAAAGCGCTCATGAAACACCTCTAGCTCTGCCCAATGAATCGTAGCCCGATAACCACTCAGCAAGCCCGCTTTAGCAAGCGCAAAAGCACCAGCATCCATACCCGCAATTTGAACGGCATAGGGTTTAAGTTTCCGGAGGCTCTTAACCAAATCCGCCGTGACATAAGACTCATAGTTATAGCTGGCAAGTACAAAGAGCACGTCCAACGGTGCTATGCTGGGAATGTCGGCAATACTTTTAGTAACAGGAAAAGTCAGTCCACTGGTACTTGATACGCTTTGGCCATCAACCGAGAATAAATGCCACTTAGCAACAGGCCGGTCCGACAGATCATTTGCGGCGCGAATAGGCTCAATAAGATTGGAAAAACAAAGATTACTAAACTCTGGCAGCAAAAGGATGCCGTAATTTTTGATCATCGCTCATCGACCCGATTCATCACCGTTAACAACAACGACTGGCCTATTTCGTTACAAGGCCGCACATCCCATGAAACTGCTCATTCATCTAGCCCTAAAAACTGGGGGAGCGCCGTTCGATGAAAGCCCTAACCCCTTCTACGAAGTCATCGGCATTAACACAATCGGAAAAGCTATCTAACTCCGCTGCCAGAGTTTCATAAAATTCATCGAAATTACGCTGAGCATGCAACAACCGCAGAGTATTTGCTGAAGCAATACTCGGCCCTGCAACCAGTTGTTTCGCCACTTGGCTGACATCTTCTTCTAACTCATTTGCGTCAACCAACCTCGTAACAAGCCCCCAACTCTCGGCCTGCTCAGCATCAAAGCTACGGTTAGTCAAAAGCACATCTGATGCTCGCCGCTCTCCAATCAAACGGGATAGGCTGTAAGACAGCCCGCCATCAGGTGTCACGCCAAGACCAAGGTAGGCCGGTACGAATCGGCTCCCACGAGCCGCAACCACTATATCGGCGACGCAACACAGGCTAAGACCAAAGCCTGCGGCCGCGCCTTGCACAGCCACCAGCAACGGAACACGCAGTGATGCAAAAAGCGCCATAACTTCATGAGCTAAGCTAACGTATTGGCGCGCTTGTTCAGACCGTTCGGAAGAAGGGAGGTCAACCAGTTCTGCGAAGAAATCAATATCCCCCCCCGCACAGAATACCTTGCCATCACCCTTCAATATCACCACTCGTACGTCTTGATTGTCATGCAGCTCACGAAGCACTTGCCTGAGCTCAAGAAAGGCTTCTTCAGACAAGGAATTGAGCTGCGAGGGGCGGCTAATGGTAATAGTCGCTGTATGCTGAACGTATTCAAGATTGACGCAATGGGACATCTTAACCTCGGTGGGGTGGTTCGGATTTCAAAGCACAAACAATTATTGACTCAAAGAGCTTACTGAATTTGCTGAACACAATCTCTTGGACTTTAGGCCGTTGATTCTCTGCGTGTTCACGTGTTCAGCTTTATCTGCCATGGCAATTGTTTTGGTCTGAATCCATTTAAAGCCCAAACCGTTTTATTTTCCGGTACAGCGTTGCTCGGGTTATTCCCAACTCTCGCGCCGCAGCACTAATATTGTCACTGCATTTTTCGAGCGCCGCACACACAGCCTCGCGTTCGGCATTCGCCAATAAGCTTCCCGATTTCGGAGGCATTGCTGGCGCTAACGCGGTAAATCGATTCGCTTTGACTGCTTCAGGCAGGTGATCCACTTCAATAAAACCGTTATTAGCCAGCGCCTGCCCTAACTTTAGTGCCTGCTCCAGCTCTCGAATGTTTCCTTTCCAGGGATAATTTCTTAACAGGTTGCGGGCTTCCGGAGACAATATCGATGGTCTATCTGGTGATGCGGCGATCGCCAGCAAATGATCGATCAACCCATCTAGATCTTCACGCTCTCTTAATGGCGGCAACGTTACCTTCAGGCCATTCACCCGATAGTAAAGATCATCGCGAAAGCTCCCTTGCTCCATTAGGTCATCCAGATTCCGGTGGGTAGCGCAAATCAAAGAAAAGCAGACTTCACGAGTTTTTTCTTCCCCCAGCCGAGTTACCGTTCGCTCCTGCAGTACACGTAACAAGCGTGCTTGAAACTCCACCGGCATGTCTCCAATCTCATCAAGAAACAGCGTCCCTCCGCAGGCCTCTTCGAACTTGCCTTTGGCGCCCCCACGGCGAGCACCGGTGAACGCTCCGTCGGCGTAGCCAAATAGCTCAGATTCAATTAAGCCTGCTGGGATAGCTGAGCAATTTACAGCCACAAAGGCACCTTTAGGGGAAGGGCCCTGCGAGTGTAACCAACGGGCAAGCACCTCCTTTCCTGTTCCCGTTTCACCGCTAATCAACATCGGCACACGATGCATGAAAGCACGGCGTGCCTTTTCAAAAAGAGGACGCAGGGAAACCTCTGCAAAAAATGGAGACGGTGCTGTTGCTGATGCGCGTTCCAACACAACTTGGGCGTGAACAGGTGAGGATACTTCGGGCACTGTTTCGGCCTTCAAAAACAGTTCTGATCCATTGTGGCATGCCACCTTAATTGGACTACGTTGCGAACGCCTTACCTCATCAAGACTGCAAGAGAACAAATCTCTGAACGTCACCGCTCCCCCGTTCTGCTCAAGAATGTCCAGTTCCAGCATCTGCCGAGCAGTGGGGTTTGCCCCCAACACTTCACCATCTGCACAGAAATGAATCAGACCTCGCATCGGCGAACCGGTTAGCTCTGGAAGATAGTGAATCGCAAGCACCCAAGCACCAGACAAATCTCCTACCATCCGGTTTTCAACAGCTCTGCTCGCCAAAGCAACGGACTCGAGTATCCCTACAGGACGACCATCGTAGTGCTTAGTCGCATTCAGGGCCCCGATCACCATTCCTGCCGGGTCAAAAATGGGGACAGCAACGCAAGCAAGATCTCGAAATTCATGCAAAAAATGCTCATCACCACACACGACTGAAGGCCTGTGTTCGAGCAAAGCACAGCCAGGGCCATTAGTACCCGCAACTTGCTCAGAAAGATCGAGCCCCGAGCTTAACGATGTTCCCAGCAGGCTTTCCTTTCCAAAATACTTAATACTCCGACCTTCTCTTTCCAGACAGGCAAAGACCCAGCCAGCTGCCCCCCAAGACCGAAACAAATTTCGCATTTCCGGTTCTACATAACACAGAAGATCTCGGTGCTGATCGTGCAAATAAGGTAATTCATTGAGCGACAAGGTCTTTCGTAAAACCTGATCGACAGGAGAAAGGCCGTGCTCTCTAGAGCGCAACCAGGATCGCATAACCTCATCCCGCACCCACTGAGACGGCACCTCAAGGCCCGCATCAAAAAGCTCCCGTGCTTGCTGAACCCGGGTATCTTGATCGAAATTATGTACCTCCATACTTCCTCCACCAAGCTGTTTTATTTTTATTCACCTGACCGGATGGTGTGTATTAAAACGATCCAGTTTTTCCTTCCCTGGGCCTTTATGTATTTCTATTGATCCGTAACCCTCTGTTTCATCGGTCTATTTATATTTCAGTTTACTTGGCACGAGCTCTGCTTAGACACGTCTGCGGTACCAACAAAATCAATAAGGAATCTGCACTATGCCATTTATGTCAAGCTTTGGAAAAATAACCCCAGCGTCCTCAAAGCAGCGTTTCCTATGCCTAGCTACTGCTACCATAGCCTCTTTGCTGCTCTCTTCAGGCAATGCCAACGCCGTTGATATCGATGCGGGAGACTACACTGCGCTCCCGCCGGGCACTAATCTAGCAATGGGCTACTACCAGTTCGCTACTCGGGACTCCCTCTACTCAGACGGCGATAAAGCCCCTATCAATGCTAGGCTCGATTCACATATCGGTATTCTTCGGGGCGTCCACTTTACTGAAATCGGAGGTTACACCGTAGACCCTCAGTTCCTTCTACCGGTAGGAAAGCTTGGAGGCAAGGACGACACATCTGGCCTAGGCGATGCCAGTGGCGTAGGTGATCTGATCTTAGCCGCCACAGTCTGGCTGGTAAACAAACCTGAAAGTAACACCTATTTCGGTATTACTCCTTTCCTCTACCTCCCCACTGGAAGCTATGACCGAACTGACGCTTTAAACCTTGGAGAGAATCGTTGGAAATATGCCTTGCAAGCCGGCTACGTTAACGGGATTACCCCTAAGATCTCACTAGATCTGGCCGCTGACGTTACGGTTTATGGTGACAACGATAAGTTTGGATCGACTAACGCAACCCTAGAACAGGACCCTTCTTATCAATTCCAAGGGTTTCTTCGTTATCACCTGTCTTCACAATTGGATTTTCGCGCAGGAGTTTCTCACACACTAGGAGGCGAAACATCTGTGAACGGTACCGATCAGGACAACCGGATATCACACACAAAGATAACCGTGGGTACGGCTTGGTCCGCGACGCCAGGCTTACAGTTAATGGCAAATTATGGGACAGACCTTTCAGTAGACAACGGGTTTAAAGAACAGCATCGAATCAACCTTCGTGTTCTCAAAGCCTTCTGAATGGCTAGAAGCAGAAATAACAAAGATAAAGGACATTGAGATGACATTTATAAAAAACGGCTCCGGAATCCTTATAATACCCCATGCCCTCCGATTGGCCCTGGTGGTGAGCCTAGGGTTTACTAGCGCTCATGCAATCGCTGCCAATCGCATTGACCAAGTCAATGAACGCTACATCTTAGAAAACGCCAAAACAGGCAAAGATTGGCCGGCTCACGGTTTCGATTACTCAGAAACACGCTACAGTCCCCTCTCCCAAATTACAGCCGATAATGTCGATAAACTGGGGCTCGCCTGGACCTACGACCTGCAATCAAGTCGCGGGATTGAAGCGACCCCCTTGGTTGTCGACGGTGTGATGTATGTCACCGCATCCTGGAGCGTGGTGCATGCAGTTGATGCCAAAAACGGTAAAAAGCTATGGACGTTCGATCCGGAAGTTCCTCGCGAAAAAGCCTACGAGGCCTGCTGTGACGTGGTCAACAGAGGTGTCGCCTTATACGAAGGCAATGTCTATGTTGCGGCACTTGATGGGAGACTGGTCGCCGTCGACGCAAAAACAGGCAAAAAAGTCTGGGAAAAAAATACGCTGATTGACAAGGAAATTGGTTACACGCTGACAGGGGCACCACGGGTGTTTAAAGGCAATGTAATCATCGGAAACGGCGGCGCAGAACGCGGTGTAAGGGGCTATATAACAGCATACGACGCCAAAAGTGGAGAGCAAAAATGGCGCTGGTTCACCGTACCCGGGAACCCAAACAAGCCCTTTGAGAACGAGGCTATGGAAAAAGCCGCAAAGACCTGGGACCCCAGTGGCAAATACTGGGAAAGCGGTGGTGGCGGCACCGTTTGGAACTCAATGGTCTTTGATCCAGACCTAAACCTTATGTACATCGGCACAGGTAATGGCGCTCCATGGTCGCATAAAAAGCGCAGTCCAAAAGGCGGAGACAACCTCTACGTAGCTTCTATCGTCGCACTAAACCCCGATACCGGCGAGTATGTTTGGCATTACCAGGAAACGCCGGGAGATAACTGGGACTACACCTCAGCGCAGGACATGATACTTACAGATCTGGTTATAGAGGGCGAACAGCGAAAAGTTATTATACATGCGCCTAAAAACGGATTCTTTTTCGTGGTCGACCGGACCAACGGGGAGTTTATATCCGCCAAGAATTTCGTCGATGTGAACTGGGCAGTAGGGTACGACAGCAACGGACGACCTATCGAGGCACCTGACGCGCGGGCTACTGACAAACCGTTTGATGCGATCCCGGGCCCCTTTGGCGGACACAACTGGCACTCAATGTCGTTTAATTCTGACACAGGGCTAGCCTACTTCCCGTCTCAGAACATTCCAGTGACATTATCCGAAGACCCCACCTGGCTAAATATAGACAGCAATGAGCCCGGACAACCCATGAGTGGTATTGGCTGGAATACGGCCATGAGAATCAACGAGGCCCCTCCTTCGAGCAAACCATTCGGACGCCTGACAGCTTGGGATCCTGTTAAACAAGAGGAGGCCTGGCGTTACGAGCATGCCTCTCCGTGGAACGGTGGCGCGCTTTCTACCGCGGGCAACCTGGTCTTTCAAGGTACTGCAGATGCTCGATTAATGGCGTTTAACGCTCAAACAGGCAAGCCGTTATGGGAGTCTCCTATGGGGACCGGTGTGATCGCAGCTCCGGTCACTTATGAAGTGGATGGCACCCAATATATCTCTATTGCAGCGGGCTGGGGCGGCGTCTACGGCCAATCTCAGCGAGGCTCGGACCTAAAGACTCCCGGCACCGTTTATACATTTGCCCTGAATGGTGATGCGGAAATGCCTGAGTTCACCAAATATCAGTTGGGTTCATTGATATCCGGCGTCAAATACAATCCGGAGTTTGTCGAGGAAGGCACCGGGCTTTACGTCAGTAACTGCGTGTTTTGCCACGGCGTCCCCGGGGTGGATAAAGGCGGCAACATTCCGAACCTGGGTTACGTCAATAGTGCTGTTATTGAAAACCTAGGAGCCTTTGTTTTTAACGGTCCATTTGTATCCAAAGGAATGCCTGACTTCACGGGCAGGCTGAGCGAGGCCGATGTCGAGAAAATAAAGGCCTTTATCCAAGGTACCGCTGACGCAATTCGCCCTAAAAGCCAATGAATCGAGGAATTTTCAATGAACACTATGACAAACGAAGTAGCAAGTACCCAACAAAAGACACGTGCATTTCTAGATCGCCAAAAACACCGCATGTTGATAGGCGGACAATGGGTTGATGCGCTGAATGGCGAGCGCCTACAGATCGTCAACCCGGCCGATGAAGCGGTGATTGGAAGCATACCTTCTGCCCACGCAGAGGATGTTGATAACGCTGTAGAGTGTGCAAAAAACGCGTTGGAACATGGTACTTGGGCGCGGATGCGCCCTTCCACCCGGCAAAATTTGCTTTTAAAGTTGGCCGATCTGATTGAGCGTGACGCTCGAGTAATCGCCGAACTGGAAGCCATCGACAATGGCAAATCTGCCGCCATTGCTCAGGCAGTCGATATCGGTTTAGGACTGGAGTTTTTCCGCTACATGGCGGGCTGGACTACCAAAATTGAAGGGTCCACTTTGGATGTATCTGTGCCTTTTGCGCCACCCGAAGCCGACTTTTTTGCCTACACTCGGCGGGAGCCAGTTGGCGTTGTGGCCGCCATCATACCGTGGAATTTCCCCTTTCTGATGGCGTGCTGGAAACTCGCCCCAGCACTTGCAGCCGGCTGTACCGTGGTTCTTAAGCCCGCAGAGCAAACATCTCTTTCTGCCCTGTATTTAGGGGAGCTTATTGAAGAGGCCAACTTTCCTGAAGGTGTCGTCAACATCGTCACGGGTGATGGGCAAAATGCCGGTTCGGCTTTGACCAAGCACCCGGGCATCAACAAAATCAGCTTCACGGGGTCAACACAGGTAGGACAGGTCATCGGCCGCGCCGCCATGGACAATATGGCCCGCGTCACTCTGGAGTTAGGCGGTAAGTCACCAATGATTGTCTTGGGGGACTGTGATCCTGAAAAAGCGGCACAAGGTGCAGCGACAGCCATATTTTTTAATCACGGGCAAACCTGTAGCGCGGGCTCACGCTTATACGTGCACCGAAGCATCTTTGATGTGGTTGTGAATCGGCTCGCGGAGCTAGCCGAGACCATTCCAATGGGGTCGGGCCTCGACCCTGCTACGGAAATGGGGCCGCTAGTGTCTCAGGTACAGCTAGATAGGGTCTGCCATTTCATTGAGAAAGGACGCGAGGAAGGTGCCCGCTTGGTAACTGGCGGCAAGAGGGCTGATCGCAAGGGCTATTACGTCAAACCAACCATTTTCACCAGTGAAGATGACAGCCTGGTTATCGCCAAAGAGGAAATATTTGGCCCAGTACTGGTAGCAATCCCCTTTGATGATGTGGACGATGTAGTTCTCCGCGCCAATGACAGCCGCTATGGCTTGGCAGCCAGTATCTGGTCAAACGATCTCTCACAAGTGCAACGTATAATCCCAAGACTTAAGGCCGGCACGGTCTGGGTCAATGGGCACAATATGCTTGACGCAAACGTGCCATTTGGAGGCTACAAACTTTCTGGAGTTGGCCGCGATATGGGCAAACAGTCTCTGGACTCCTATCTAGAAACCAAATCGGTTTTTATGGCCCTTTAGGAAAATTGAGAGCGTGAGGCCCCGGGGTACGGATACCGGGGCTTCGATCTACGAGCCACTGGTTTACACTGTCAAACACCCTCCCAAGACGACATTTATGAATAACTACAAATTGACCTTTCGCTTGTTGAGTGGACTTATCATGTTACCTTTCACCATGACGGCCTATGCACAAACACCTGCCGAAATAGTGGTGACTGCGCCGGTGATGGAGCGTACTTTGTACCAAACACCGGCAGCCATCTCGGTCGTTCAGCCAGATACGATTCATAAAGGCCAACCCAAGCTAAAGCTTGATGAAACCCTTGCTATGGTTCCGGGTCTTTTTCTGCAGAACAAGGAGAACTTCGCACAAGGAGAACGTATAGCCATACGGGGGTTTGGAGCGCGAGCACCTTTTGGGGTTCGGGGCATTACGGTTGTAGTAGATGGCATCCCGTATACTCTGCCGGATGGGCAGGCCCAGCTGGATACGATTGACCTAGACAGCGCCGAGCGCATCGAAGTTATCCGCGGCCCGGCCTCAGCTCTGTATGGCAACGCAGCCGGTGGCGTTATCAGTGTAACCACATCAGATGGTCGACGGAGACCCAATGAAACATCTCTGCGAGTTACGGGCGGCAGCGATCGCTTTGGCAAGGTCTCGCTGAAAAACAGCCAGAACAATGGCCCCTGGTCTCACAGCATCAACGGTTCAGCACTTAACTATGAGGGATATCGCGAGAACGCTAAGGTTGAAAAATACCTTCTGAATGCCAAACTGCGTCGAGAGCTCGGAAACGATCGCTCGATGGCCGCCATTATCAACCTCCTAGACAACCCACGTTCAGAAGACCCGGGCGCGCTGACCGCTCAGCAGGTTGAAGAAGACCGATCTCAGGCTGGGCGCTTTACTGAGGCTTACCACGCTGGGCAATCCGTTGATCAACAAGTAATTAGCCTCCATTATCAGAATCTTTCTGCGGGGCCAGGCGAATTCCGCGCGAATACCTTTTACCTCCGCAGGAACTTTGAACAGCAACTGCCCTACCCCGGTGACAGTCGAATTGATTACGATAGGGATTATTATGGGGTAAGGGCCGATTACCGAGAGTCGCTTTTGATCTCCGGGTTGCCTTTTCGCTATGTCGCCGGCCTAGAAGCCCGAAAACAACGGGATGATCGTATCCGCAGAGGCATGAGCTTCGGAGGAGAGCTGCAAGGGCGAACCGCCGATGAACTGCAAACCGCCACGGCTTTGGGTGCCTTCGCACAAGGAGATGTGAGCCTATCCGAGCAGCTAACCCTATCAGTGGGTGGTCGTTTCGATCGGGTACATCTCAAAGTCGATGATGATTTCACCACCGACGGAGACCAAAGCGGCGGTCGCACCCTACGTGAATGGAGTGGCTCTTCAGGTTTGAGTTACCGCTACCTTAAATCCCACCAAGCCTATGCCAATATCAGCAGTGCTTACGAAACCCCCACTTTCTCGGAGTTTGCAAACCCGTCTGGAGTGGGTGGGCTTAACCCAGCAGCTGAACCGCAAAAATCGCTGAATCATGAAATAGGGCTGCGAGGCAGCTTTGACAACGGCGTCCATTACGACATAACTCTGTTCTGGGTAGATGTCCGCGATGAACTGATCCCCTATGAATTGTCAGGGCTGGATGACCGGACCTTCTATCGTAATGCCGGTAACACGACACGCAAAGGTGTTGAGGCTGCGGCCGATTGGCTAATTTCTCCGAGCTGGCGCGCAGAAACAGCACTCACGTTGGCTAGCTACGAGTTTGATACGTACCGTTCGAGTGCCACTAGTTATGATGGAAATCGGTTACCCGGCCTACCTGAGCAGGTTTGGTCAAACCAACTCACTTGGCAAGGCTTGGGGGGCGCGTTTACCACCCTCGAGGTCCGTTATATCGGAGACATTTTCGCCGACGATGCCAATGAAACCAAGGTCGATGACTACTGGCTGATCAACTTTCGGGGTGGCAATACGTTTTACGCCGAAAGGAGTTATCTGTTGAAAGGATTTGCGGGCGTGCACAATCTCGGCGATAAGGAGCACTTTGCCAATGTTCGTATTAACGCCAGTAATGATCGGTACTATGAACCGGCTTCTGGGCGCACTTGGTATGCTGGTCTTGAGTTTGTTTTCTGACGGACGGTTTCACTGATCCGCGGCCCGCAGAACACATTCATCCGCTCAACCCACACAAGGTCGTCAACTACGACCGATTACACATCCACCGAAGCGATCGTAATCAACCAAACTATAAACAAATAAAGGCCCTCGAAAGGGCCTTGAGACAACCAAAGAAAAAATGTGATATCACTAGCGCTGGGATCGCCTGACAATCTTCTGAACAAATTTACGCCAGGATTTACAGCTTTGTTTGTTTCTCCTGAAACGCTCTGATCGAATCTTGGCGATCATCAGGAATGCAGAAGAGTCCAATAGGGGCTCTTCTTTGCCTGAACCCTTAGCGGACTCATTTGTTTCCAGCTGACGGTTATTAACGTCCAAGAGCTTTGCACCTCTTTTGCACACCACCAACCTTCAAAGCTATCGACACTATATTCCACCTACCTGGCGCATTACTGCGGCAGCAGTATGTTTTAATTCAGAGAGTAATGTCTCCATAACGCCTTCCGCGTTCATAACCGGGTCTGGTCCTGAAATGTTTATGGCCGCTATGACCTGCCCAGTAAAATTTCGGATAGGGATCGCCAGTGCCGTCGAATGATCTGAATAATGACGAGTCCACCCTTGGGCGCGTTCTTTTTCACAGAGCGCCATCAATTCTGGCATTGACTGTGGTGCTGGCCGAGGATAGCCATCAAGTCGTTGCCCCTGAAACAGGTGCTGCAACTCAGTTGGCGACATCCCCGTCAGGAGCGCCCTACCCATAGCGGTTGTGTGCAGCGGAAAACGAGTACCCACGGGCACGTTGACCGAAACCCTCTGTAACGCCAGCGCCCGGTATACATAGAGCACTTCCGTGCCGTCTCGAACGCCAACGTGGCTTGATAATGAAGTACTGTCTCGCAATCGTGTCACGAAAGGAGCAGCCACCTCGACAATCTCCCGACTGGCGAGGTAGCTGAAGCCACGAGAAACTACTTGAGTACCTAACGAATAGGTATTGGTTCCGATCTTGTTCAAATACCCCATGGAGACCAGAGTCTGCACGATTCTGTATAAAGAACTCGTGCTGACCCCCAAGCTCTGTGCCATCTCTGCCTGGCTCAGTGCCCGACAATTACTGTCAAACATCTCCAGGATACGCAGCCCTTTCTGTAAGGCCGGAACGGTATAGTCCTTCTGACTCAAGAGTTATATTCCCTATGCTGTGTGCGCCAACGGTTGAGAGTGCCCCGCCCTGTAGTTCCTACCAAGAACCACGAGCACTACTGCACCGGAGACCAAGATCAACCAAGGATTGTTCCCTACCAGAGACAACCCTGCAAGGCTAAGCACTGTTTTCTCAAACCTCGAAATTGGCGCACTGAAGAAACCGATATACGCCGCCGACAAGGCTACAATGCACAAGATGCCACTGATCATCGCGAGCGAGAATTCGAACCATGTGAAGTTGAGAAATAACAGGCTTGGAGCGTAGATGAACATCAATGGCACAAGCGCCTTACCCATAGACAGCCGGAATGCGGTAACACCCGTTTTCATCGGGTCAGACCCCGAAATCCCCGCCCCTGCATACGCAGCCAAAGCCACAGGCGGCGTCACATCAGCAAGTACACCGTAGTAAAAGATGAAGAAGTGGGATGCCAACAAGGCAATGCCAAAATCATCCAGTGCCGGAGCCACAATAGCGGCTAGGATAATGTACGTTGGTGTGGTTGGGATTCCAGCTCCCATCAGGATGCAAGCCAACGCGACCAAGATCAGCGCGATGAACAGGGTCAAACTGCCTTCAGTCACCAAATCAAAAGGAATCAATACGGCCAGTGTGCTACCAAAATCATTCGCTAGCCCGACAATAGCTCCTGAGAACTTAAAACCAAGCCCGGTCAATGTCGTTACACCCAGCAGAAAGCCAACGCAGGCGCATGCAGCGGTGATAGCGATGGATTGCTTCGCCCCTTCTTCAAGACCATCAATCAAACGTCGTGGTGTTAAGGCACTTTCATGGTCCAATTTGGTGAACCCAAGTGGCCTGAGCACGAGAGGTATGTACGAGCAAATAATGGTCAAGATAATCCCCCAAAATGCCG
This sequence comes from Marinobacter sp. SBS5, assembly GCF_048285575.1. NCBI lineage: Bacteria > Pseudomonadati > Pseudomonadota > Gammaproteobacteria > Pseudomonadales > Marinobacteraceae > Marinobacter > Marinobacter sp. SBS5. Next base: position 27,424 of record NZ_JBLWAZ010000002.1, read on the forward strand.
CCAGGAATGGGGTGAACTGCATTAGCAGTAGTGTGACCATAACCACTAACGGAATCACCTGATGCCAGTGCTTGGCAAGCACGGCTCCAAGGCGAGGAATTTGCTCTTCTGGCATGCCTTTAAGGTTCAGTCGGCGAGCCTCAAAATGAACCATACACAAGGTTGCAAGGTAGTGAAAAGCAGCCGGTATGATGGCAATCAGAATCAATTCACTGTACGGAACGCCCAGCATTTCCGCCATCACAAAAGCAGAAGCGCCCATGATCGGGGGCGTAATCTGTCCACCACAGGAAGATGCGGCTTCTGTAGCTGCGGCAAAGCGGCCGCTAAAGCCGTACTTTTTCATCATCGGTATTGTGAATGCACCGGTCGTAACCGTGTTAGCGACCGGTGATCCGGAAATCATGCCAAAAAATCCTGACGAAACTACAGATACTTTGGCCGGACCACCTGAATATCGGCCTGCAACCAGGGTTGCGAGTTCAATGAAAAGCTGGCCAAGGCCGGAAGCTTGGGCAAGTACGCCAAAAAGCACGAAGTGGAATACATAAGTAGCGACAACACCAATAGCTATGCCATAAATACCCTCTGTACCAAGATACAGGTGCTCAACGAGGCGAATAATATCGTAACCTCTGTGCGCCATAACTCCGGGCAAGCTGGGGCCAAACATCGCATATAGCAACGCCAAGACTCCAATAATGGAGAGCGACTCCCCCATGGTCCGGCGTGCACCCTCAACCACCAACATGACGGCCATTCCGCCCATGAGATAATCAAACGCTTTCGGGAAGCCAATATTGATGATGAAGATATCTTTGAAAAATATTACCAGGTAGGCTGAAAAACCAGCACCCGCCAGCACCAATGGCCAATCAAGCCAACTGGGTTTATTCCGACTACCCATAGCAGCAATGGGCAAAGCAGACAGCGCCATGAACCCCGCAAAACCGTAGATCATCCATGACCACCAGACCGGAATATCACTAGCCAAGGCTTGAGCTAGCTGATGGGCAATCAGGAGATAGAAGGCTCCGTAGGCAAGGCTCAAGACGACATTGATCTTGAGGTGTTTCGGTGGTCGCCGCGGAAACACGATAAAAAGCAGGCCCATGATAAAGGCCATGTGCACGTTACGGTGGGTGATCTCGTTTAATAAACCAAATCCAGCTGTATATATATGGAAAACACTCAGGATCACGCAAGTGATAGTCACCAGCGTTTTAAGAATTCCTTTCAGGTCCCTGAAATTCGATTCGTTATCGAACTTTTTTATCAGGTTATCCAGATCAGCTTGGTGCATTTCAGGCCCGCTGAACGAAGAACGGTTGTCCGCCTGGCTGTTTGAGTTGCTCATACCCGTTCACTCTGAGTTATGGTTGGCAGTTAAAGACCGGAGAAATCAGCAGCCCGCCGTCCGGCCATTGGTTCAAATTGATATTCTTGTTTCCAGTGTGCAATCTGTTCTTGAAGCGCCGATCGGTTCGTACAATCAGCTGCCCAATATCCCGATCCATTTCCAGAATGAACTGGCCATTCCTGTGCTTGAATGACTTCGCATCGGGTTCGTTCACCAGTGAGGGCAGCCCTTGCCCATGGGCGATGAAAACTTCTGCTGTCTGGTTAATCGTCAATCCGCCAGTCGCGGGTTCTACCAGTCGGTAGTAGTCCTTGACGGGCGTAAGCGACACGGAGTGGATGAATGAAAGTTCAAACTCCTTGTCCGCGACAGAAATGCAAGCAAGCAGCCTGCCTTCACGGTAATGGCTAATCTCAAGACCAGCAGCCTGCAAATTGCCAGCCAGAGCAAAGGCCCCGGCCAGCAGCAGGACTAGCTTATTCAATGATGCCCTTTTCACGGAAATACTTTTCTGCACCTGGGTGCAGAGGAATGGATACCGACTCAAGAGCGGTTTCGCGTGTGATTTCCTTACCCTTCACATGCACCTTGGCCAAGGTCTCGGTATTTTCGTAAAGCGCCTTGGTAACCGCGTAAGCGATATCGTCTGGCAAGTCGGCGTGGGTGGCCCAGATCGCTCGGACAGCAATAGTTTCAACGTCGTTGTCCACGCCTTTGTAGGTTCCACCCGGCAGAATCGTGGATGCGTAATACGGCTGGGTTTCCTGCAGCTTCTTGATCGGTTCACCGGTCAGCGGAATAATGTTGATATCGTGCCCGTTGGCCAACTCCAGGATGGATGCAGTTGGCGAACCAGCAGTAATCAAGGACGCGTCCAGGTTGCCGTCTTTAATCTTCTCGGCAGACTGGGAGAACGAGGAGTAATCCTCAGTGACATCGTCACGAGTCATGCCGTGAGCTTGCAACAAATCGCCCAGCAATTGCCACTGTCCAGAGCCAGGTGAACCTGAGCTGATTGAGTTACCTTTAAGATCTTCAAATTTCTTCAGTCCGGGCTGGGCTACCAGTTGGACTGCTTCTGGGTAGAGGGCGCCTAGGGCCCTAAGATTCTTCTGCGCCTTCCCCTCAAACTGGTTCTGGCCTTTGTAGGCTGAATCCAGGATGTCGGCTGCCACAAATGCTGACTCTATATCTCCACGCCCGAGCAAGCCGGCATTAGCTACCGACGCGTTGCCGGTTTCCGCTGTTGCTGAGAGCTTCTTTCCTTCCAATTCGGCGTTGTTGGAGATCACCTGAGCGAGCATGCCGCCAAGCGGATAGTAAGTGCCGCCAGTGCCACCGGTGGCAATACCGAAAAACACTCGCTCCTGCGCCTGCGCAGCTCCGGCAGCTAGACCCACTCCCAAGGCGGCAGTCATAAGCATTGTTTTCAGTTTTTTCATTGTTTTCACTTCCTTTACTGTTTTAGCTTAGTGAAACCGCCTCATGAGCGGCAGTGTTGACACAGCAATGTGTCCGCCAGCAGAGCCGCTGTTTTAGCGGTAACGCCAGATTCATCAAATTCGGGATTCAACTCGCAAAGTTCTACCAGTGGCATGCCGTAAGGTAATGTCGCAGCGATCTGCTGCGCTTCATCAATCACAGCTTGCACAACTTCCAACGCAACACCTCGTGCCGCTGGAGCACTAACACCAGGTGCCTGATAATGTGGAAGTACATCCAAGTCGATGGTCAGGTAGAGCATGTCCAAACCCTGGCTAAATTCGCGCACTTGTTTTATAACGTCCGGAATATCTGCCACCCGCATATCTCGATCTTCACGATAACTAACGCCCATAGCACGGGCACGATCGAATAATGAGGAGGTGTTGCTCGGACGAGCAAGGCCCAAGCAGCAGTAATGAAAAAAATCCCGACCGCAGTGCTCAGCTATTTGGGTAAAGGGCGTACCCGACGATGCACCCTGTTCACCTTTCATGCGCAGATCAAAATGGGCGTCTAGATTAATAATGCCGATTCTTGTAGTGGTCGGGTCGTACACCTTTGCTAGTCCCGAAAAACTGCCCCAAGCTGTCTCATGTCCCCCGCCTACAACTAATAGGCGACTAACGGACGTAAGTGCTTCCGCAACTCTTGACGCCAACTCTTCTTGACCCTGCTCAAGTGCGTCACCGCTAACCTCGACCGTACCAAGGTCCATTACCGACAGGTCATCACCACCGTGCCAAGCTAAGCTACCCAGTTGACGCCGAAGAGCATCCGGCCCAGCAGCAGCGCCGGGGCGCCCCTTATTTCTCTGGACACCTGCATCGCACGCGAAGCCGAGCATTCCAACGGTTTGACCGGAGCGTCCATTTGGCGCTAGTGACACCTTCTGATGCCACCGTATTGCACCAGCCCCTTCTTCACTATCTACCCTGCCGTGCCACTCTGATGCTGGCTTGAACGTGACCATACTCTCTCACCCTAATTCACGATACGATCATATAAGCACATAGAAACCGACATTTAAACACCCTGACGTCACATGTCATACATATATAAATGTCGTATTCACATATAAATTTTGATGGTTATATTTCGGCACATTTCTCACTTTGCGATAAGCCAAAATGAACGCTAAGAGGTACAGTTACACTCAAAGTGGGCAATGAAATCGAAAAGGGTAAGACCGGTATGTATGAAAGCGGCATTCAAACTCTGGACAGGAGTTATTCATTGCTTCGCCTAGTGATAAGAGCCGGGCAACACGGCCTCTCCATTTCCGAACTCACCGATGCAACAGGCCTGAGCACGCCAACAGTGTATCGCTTGGTTCGCGCCCTAAAAGATCTAGGTCTTGTCAGGCAACCACTTAGTCGCGGGCCAGTCTACCCCGGTCCGGAACTCTTGAGCTGGAGCGAGCTGACCCGCGCCGCACTGGACAAGGTTGCGCACATGCACCTGCTGGATATGGCAGAGAATTTAGGTGACAGCTTTTTTCTTATGATCCCTGACGGCTTTCACGTGTTATGCCTAGATATCGCAGATGGGCAACACCCAGCACGGAGTTACACCCGTCAAAAGGGTGACCGAATTCCCTTCGGAGTCGGCCAGGCGTCCATCGCCATCCTTAGCTTTATGAGCAAGCAAGAACAGACACACATCCTTGACCACAACGAAGCGCCGTTTCTGCGAGCAAAAGGAATTACGCGCGAGCGCGTGCAGGAAGCCATCGCCAACTGCCGACACCTAGAAGTCACCTGTGGAGTGGAAGGCACTGATCCTCCCGAGTTTACGGGTGTAGCTGTCCCTGTTTTCGGAAAAAACCAGACACCAATCGCTGCATTAAGTTGTTGCCTGCGGCGTTCCCGGTTGTCCGACGAACATTACGATCGCCTTACGAAATCACTGCTGGCCAGTGCGAGAGCGATTAGCCACAACCTTTTCGACCCGGTGGAAAACACCTGATAAAAGAGTATTCCCACGATGAACAGATGCAGCTCCCCCTACCCTGATTATAAACGCGCCTGTGGTTGGAATGAGACGGCTACGTTGTCCCCGAAACACCCTCGCCTTACAGGCTCTCAAACCTGCGACGCGATCATTGTCGGCGCTGGCTATACCGGCATCGGCATAGCCCGTCAGCTCGCTAAGTTACAGCCAAATAGTGATATCAGAGTCTTGGAGGCGGAAACCATTGGCGCAGGGTCACCCGGCCGCAACTCGGGATTTGTTCTGGAGCACGCCTTCACCGGTGCCAACCCTGAGGCTGCCGGAGCACTCTATCGGCACTATCAGTCCACCCAAGATACTATGCGTGAAATAGGCTATCCGGGAGCCGTCACAGCAAACCCTAAAATCTTCAAAGGCGCAGCTACAGACCGAGGCATGAGAAATTTATCAGCCTTAGCTACCCTCCTTGAAAAAAGCGGCCAACCCTTCGAGTGGATGAGTGCGGAGCGCTTAAGGTCAATTACGGGCAGTTGCTATTACCGTGCTGGGCTAAATTTGCCAGGCAACAGCCTAGTCAACCCCTATGCACTTATTTCGAACCTGGCCCGAAGCCTTCCAGCTACCATTAAATTGCATGAGCAAAGCCCGGCTGTTCACCTGTCACAAAACCCATTTGGCTGGTTAGCCACAACACCCGAAGGTTCACTTCAGGCACCAAAGGTATTTCTAGCCAACAATGCCTTCGCCGCCTCTTTGGGGTTCGGAAATGCTTATAGCGTGAAAATATTTACCTATGCAGGGATCACCCCAAAATTGCCAGCCGATTTATTCGCCGCCCTAGCACCAGAAGGTCAATGGGGGTTGCTGCCTGCCCACCGTCTTGGCTCCACCCTAAGAACCACTGACGATGGAAGACTTCTTATACGCGGCTTTTACGGCTACGAGCGCGAAGGCAATGACTCCACACGAAGCTATCTTGAACAAAGCCTGTTAAACCGTTTCCCTGAACTGAGCAGTTATGGCTTGGAGGAATGGTGGGGCGGCACCACGTCGCTGACAGCCAATGGAGCACCGCTTTGGGGTCAGCTAAAAAAAGGGCTATTCGCCTCCATCGGCTGCAACGGCGTCGGTATTTTAAAGGGAACGCTTCTGGGACAGCAGTTGGCCAATCTAGCTTCCGGCCAGCCCTGCCTGAACGTCCACGAGCTCATGGGCGTGCCCAGTTGGATGCCACCTGAGCCAATTAGACACATTGGATTCAACCTCGTCAGCGCCGTGGAAAGGCGTCTGGCAGGTGCTGAGCGCTAACCAAAACCCACCTAAGGAAGAGCAAACATGATTAAAACAGTAAAAACTGAATTATACGCGTCCCCATCACCACTAGAGTGGGCAACCATTGGTAACGGCATATTGTTCACTGCTCAGATCCCTATTGATGACCAAGGGAAAGTTGTTGACGGCGGTATTGAAGCCCAAACACGCCAGACCATGGAAAACCTGCGTCACACACTGGAATGCGCAAACACAAACCTCACAGATGTCACTCAGGTTTTGATTTACGTTACCGACAGATCGCACCTGCCGGTTGTTAACAGAATCTACGCAGAGTACTTCGAAAAACCTTACCCTAACCGTGCTGCTTTGGTAATAGCCGGCCTGGCTCGAGAAGAGATGCTGGTTGAATTGGTCGTCTATGCGGCTGTCGAAGATTAACCATTAAATGACTGCACCAAAACATTTCCCTGTTTGAAATCCCCAGCAAGCTAGGCCGGTTACCCGGCCTAGCTGTTCAAGCTGACTCTATCCGCTTACTCTAATCCTAGATCCATCCCTGAGCAGTACTGTAAATTTCACTGAAATGCTTCATTAGGACCCCGACGCTCTATTCGCGACAACACCGAATTGTCCGTTACCATTGGCTGGCGCAGTATCTGTTCGACAGCACCGAAGAAGTTCAAAGGAGAAAACAACAAGGGCGACCACGAGAGCAAACCAATGCGGAAACACTACCGATTGATTCGCCCACCAGAGCGTTCGAAATCGACGTTAAAATCACTGAGAGACACGGAGAGAAAATGAAATCGATGTCGCCATTTTGTCGCCATCGACACGCCGGTTAAGACAGCAAAAGGCTAAGCGATTGAAATAAAAGGGTAAAAAATGGAGGCGCGGGTCGGAATCGAACCGGCGTACACGGAGTTGCAGTCCGCTGCATAACCACTCTGCCACCGCGCCGGGTAAGCCTTTTCGGGCTTTGCTCTCAGGGGGCGTGAGAGACTTGGAATTGGAGCGGGAAACGAGATTCGAACTCGCGACCCCAACCTTGGCAAGGTTGTGCTCTACCAACTGAGCTATTCCCGCTCTTCGTTTAAGAGGCATTGCCTCGTCAACGGATGCGTATTCTACGGATTACTCCGGCGCCGTCAACAACTTTTTTCAACCTTTTGTTTTTTCGCACTATTTGGGCATTTTTTAGCCAAACCTCAGGACTTGTTTGCCTTTCGCCTGGCTGACCCGGTCATTCCCGCCATAGATTACCCCCATTCGTTAGCCGAGAATCGCCGACTTTAGCAATTCCGATCTTATAAAGGCCTGTATTTACTATGCGACATTTCAGTTTTTCGACCCTGGTATTTCTTGCCCTGACATTATGCAGTGTAAGCCCTACCCTCGCCTCTGATTGGGTCGTCAAGCAACAGGGTGACAAGCGGTCAGACATCACAACCTATGTTCGTGATACTGAAAACTCCGCCATTAAACAATTCCGGGGAGTGGTTGAAACTCAGCACTCCATGTTTTCAGCCATGTCGGTCATTAACGACATTTCCGTGTGCCAAGAGTGGATCTACAACTGCCAGGAAGCTCGCTACCACTACGCGGAAGACGGCGAAAAATTTCTTTGGATGATGTTCGATGGGGTATGGCCAGCATCGGATCGCGACTTGGTGATGAAGTCGTCGTTCATACAAGAAGACGTTAATGGCCCGGTCACCGTTCAATCGATTGGCCAGCCAGGTGGCGCGCCGGAGCAGGCGGACTATGTTCGGATTCCGATGCTGAACAACAGCTTTTATATAGAACCACTTGCAGACGGCTGGACGCGCATCACGTTCACTACTCAGGTCGATCCGGGTGGGCTTGTGCCGGCATGGATTGCGAACATGGTCGCGACAGACGCACCCATTCGCACCCTGGAAGGGCTTCAGAAGATGATGAACAAGGAACCGTTCAAAAACTACAGCGAGGAGAACCTGCCAACAAAACTGATTGAGAAGCACAATCTGCGCTTCTCAACCTTGGGTTTTTAAGAATTTCGTCGAATTACGAGTTATTACCCTGTGCCTGACTGGCTTCGGCCATTTGGGCGGGGGCATCGCAATTTAAGAAACTGGAACTCTGCAGCCATTCCTGGTCCGGATAATAGGTAAACACCAGCTGTCCGCCTTTCAGGTTATCCACCACAGAACGAATCACTTTCCGGTCGACCGCTGGGCAACCGTGACTGCGCCCAATCCGGCCATAGTCTGCCACCCAGTTCGGGCTGACATAGTCTGCGCCGTGAATAACAATCGCTCTTTGGCGAGCCAAGTCGTTTACACCAGGCTCCAGCCCATCCAAGCGTAATGCGTAGCCATGGGCCCCACTGTAGCTTTCGTTGCCTTTGAACAAGCCAATACTGGACTGGTGGCTGCCCTCGATATTCGAGAACGCACGGGCTTCCACATCACCAGAATTTTTTCCGTGGGCAACCAGATCCCTGAGCAGCAAATCTCCCTGCTCCAGATCAAAAATCCACATCCGTTCTTCACTGGACGGCAGTGAAAAATCGATAACCGCCAACCGCTCCGGCATAGCTACGCCGTTGTTGACCGCACACTGCGTTGCCTTAACTGCCGCACCTAGCACCTCTGACTTCAAGTACGGTGCAGCCCCAGCCAATTTATCGAGAAGTTCGTTATCAAGGGCTTCCGCATTACCGTGTGCGGAAAACGACAAAAGGACTGCCAGGCCTGCTCCCAATGAAAAAGGGTGTCGTTTCGTGTGCAAAGACATACGCACATTACCTCAAGGTTTAAGATAGTTTGGTAGCTGACTGAAAAGGTGCCTCATTCTAACAGCGTATTTTGAGACTTTCGTCTTTCCGTACATTTTTTAACCTTTAGCCTACAAACCCCTCGAATTTGTCCTACCACAGCGCCATGATAGAATTACTCCAACTCAACGGGGTGCCCTCTATCGGGGCTGAGACCACACCCGCGGAACCTGACACGGATAATACCGGCGAAGGGATTGAGTCGCACTGAACTTCGCAGTGTTTGCCGCGGCATGGTTACTCCCCCTCTTAATAAGGATGCCGCACATGCTCAATCGCTTATCTCTACTGCTGTTGGCCGTTACCTTACCGTTGGCCGCTCACTCGGCCGAGCGCCCTGTCCTGAACGTGTATACCCATCCGTCCTTCGCGGCAGAATGGGGCCCCGGGCCCGGTGTGAAAGATGCCTTTGAAAAGCAGTGTGACTGCACCCTTAACTACACCGTTCTGAACAGCGGTGGCGATATTTTGCAGAGGCTGCGTTTGGAAGGAGCTTCAACCCCTGCGGATGTTTTGTTGGGGCTCGACACCGCAACAATGGAAACAGCCCTTCAAACCGGCATGATTGGCAAGCACGAACGGGCTCTGGACGCATTGGATTTGCCCATCGACTGGAACGATGCTCACTTCATTCCTTACGACTGGGGTTACTTTGCGTTCGTGTACGACACTCAGCAGCTGGCAGAACCACCTGCCAGTTTCGATGCGCTCATCAATGCACCCGATGACCTCAAAATCATCATCCAGGACCCGCGCACCAGTACCCCCGGGCTAGGTCTGCTACTGTGGATGCACTCTGTCTATGGCGATGAAGCCGCTCAAAAATGGGAACAGCTGAACGGCAAGATTCTCGCGACAACACAAAGCTGGAGCGACGGTTACTTTTCACTGTTCATGAACGGCGAAGCGCCCATGATCCTTTCCTACAGCACCTCACCCGCTTACCACATGGCCGTAGATAAAACCGACCGCTATCAGGCCGCGCAATTCGAAGAAGGCCATTATCTGCAAGTGGAAGTTGCCGCGTTGGTCGAGTCTTCCAAACAAAAAGACTTGGCGCGCCGCTTTCTGGATTTCATGCTGACCCCGGATTTCCAAGAGCATATTCCCCTGAAGAACGTGATGTACCCGGCCATCGATCTTGGCGCAGATTTGCCTGAGGTGTTTGATCGGCTGATTACCCCCGAGCACACGTTCTTCATGGCACCGGCTGAGGTTGCAAGCCAACGCCGCCAGCTGGTCAATGATTGGCTGGATGCAATGACACGATAACACCGTGCCCTATTCCCTCAAACCCGTGCCACTGAGCCATCCAGGCTGGCAGCTCGTCCCTGGCCAAGTGCTTGGACTGGCGCTATTGCTGTTGGTCGCCCTGGGCCTGGGCAGCATGCTGATGACCGCCGGTAGCCTTGATCTGGCAACGGTTTTCAAAAGCCGCTACTTGCGGGGTGTGGTGTGGTTTACGGTATGGCAGGCCATGTTGTCTGTTTTGCTCAGCCTGGCACTGGCTCTGCCTATTGCCCGCGCTTTAGCCAGGTACCGAAGTTTTCCGGGCCGCTCGGCGCTGCTCAGAGTGATGGAGCTCAGCTTGGTGTTACCCACCATCGTCGCGGTTTCCGGCATTATTGGTGTGTATGGCCGGCAAGGCTGGGTCACAGGCTTGTTGAATGAATGGTTCCCCGGGCATGGCTGGCATCTCTATGGCTTGAACGGCATCCTGCTTGCCCACGCTTTCTTTAATGCCCCTCTGGCCGCAAGAGTTTTGCTGCAATCACTGGAAGCGGTACCTCCATCGCGCCTTCGGATTGCCTCGCAACTCGGGCTTCGCGGCTGGTGGCTGTGGCGTTCGGTTGAATGGCCGGCCCTGCGCCCGGTGCTACCGGGGCTGAGCGCTCTGGTATTCACCTTGTGCTTTACCAGCTTCGCCATCATCATGACACTCGGCGGCGGTCCCGCGGCCACCACCTTGGAGGTGGCGATTTATCAGGCGTTGCGGTTCGAGTTCGACTTCCCGCAGGCGGCGGTATTAGCCGTCATACAATTGCTGATTTGCGGTGGTTTGTGGTGGCTGGTATTCCGCCAGCGCCTGGAATCCTCTCTTCTTCCTAACCGGCAACTTTCCCACGCGGTACCCCTGAAGGCCTGGTCGGGTCAGCCAGTGCTCTATGCGGTTCTGCTGTTTGTATTCAGTCTTTTCTTGCTGTTGCCCTTGCTCGCCATCGGAATCCGTGGCTTTCCGGCGCTGCTGGCCCTGGATGCCGGCGCTTCAATCTACGAGCAACTGCTTCCCGCCACTGGGCGCAGTTTGCTGATTGCCTTACCCGCTGGTTTTGCCTCGGTTGGGGCCGCGCTGATGATTCTGGCCTCGGCCAACAAAGCGAAAAACCCGGTATTGAAAGCCATCCCTACCACCACCGGTTACCTGCCGTTGATTGTCCCGCCCATCGTGCTCGGGACCGGGCTTTTCCTTTTGCTTCGCCCGGGCTTGGGCAACCACGCACAGGGTTGGGTGCTAGTGGCGTTGATCAACAGTTTGATGGCCCTGCCCTTCATTATTCAGGTATTACGCGGCCCATTGAACAGTCTCGATAGCCACTCACTTCGTGTCGCTGACCAACTCGGCATATTGGGCTGGTACCGTTGGCGCTGGATTTATTGGCCCTTGTTGCGCCGCCCAATCGCGCTAGGCCTGGCTTATGGCATAGCTCTGTCGATGGGGGATTTCGGCGTCATCGCACTCTTTGGAAGCCCCAGCCAACCAACCCTGCCAGTTTTACTGTACCAGCAGCTGGGCAGCTATCAGGTATCAGCAGCAGCTGGCACCGGTTTATGGCTGCTGATATTGCTGATATCTATTTTCGGCCTCCTCTCAGCCCTAGGCCGCCCGCCTGCAAACCTCCGAAAAAATCGTTTGCCCGAAGCAACTCTGGAGCCTGAGCATGCTTGATGTAGAACACCTGAGTTTTCGCTACCCGGGTCAAGCCGACGGCTGGGAGTATCACTTCTCGCTGCAACCCGGCCATTGTGTAGCGATTCACGGCGCTAGCGGTACCGGCAAAACCACCCTGCTGAACCTAATTGCAGGTTTTCTTCAGCCCGATTCCGGCAAGATCCATTGGAAGGGGAAGCCCATTCAGCATCTGGAGCCTTGGAACCGGCCGGTTACCAGCGTCTTTCAAGAACACAACCTGTTTGAACACCTAGACGTGGCTACGAATATTGGCCTGGGGCTGCACCCAGGCTTGAAGCTGACCTCAGAACAAAAGCAACAGATCGAACAGGGCCTTGAGCGCACCGGGCTTGCAGGTTTCGGCACGAGAATGCCCGGTGATCTTTCCGGCGGGCAACGACAGCGAGTGGGTTTGGTGAGAGCAATTCTACGCCGACAGCCTTTGCTGCTTCTGGATGAGCCGCTAACCGGCTTGGACAATGAGGCAAAAGCCTGCCTGAGAGCCATGCTCTTGGAAGAAAAATCTCGGGGCGTCGCCTTGGTGCTCGCCAGCCACGACGAAGATGACCGAAAGTTACTGGCAGACTCCTACTGGAATCTCTAAGCTTGGAGTGAACTGTTACAGGGCTGGTTTTATTCAGTGGCGATCCATTCCGGACATCCTTCGACATCACCAGAACAAAGCGCAGGCAATGTTGAGCTTAACGGCGCTTCATTGGTGCTCAGTGGCGACTGGACGCTGACTTATTACACAGCCCTGTCCCGCCTGGTGCAAACCGTTCAGGAGAAGGACCTCGCGAACGTCTCGCTGGATGTCTCTCAACTTACTCGAGTAGATACTGCAGGTGCCTCCCTATTGGTTAAACTGATGGGAGGCCCAGCGCTTGTTGAGGCACTGAATAACTCGGAAATCGCCAACGAGCAACAAGCGCTGATTACAGCGGTTGCTTCAGCAATGAAGAACGAGGTATTCCAACCTCCCAGGGTAAACCCGGTACTGGGTTTTCTGGCAGACATCGGCCAGAAAGTGACGGCCGTTGCCCAGCTTCTCTGGCTTTTGGCCGGCTTCATCGGCGAAACCTTGTCCACGTTGTTTTACATCTTGCCTCGGCCAAGCCGCTGGCGTTTTACCTCCTTCGTCGCCGCCGTGCACGATACCGGGTTGAACGCGCTGCCCATTGTTGCCCTACTCACTTTTCTCGTCGGTTCAGTGGTCGCTTTTTTAGGTGCGACGGTCCTGCAGGATTTTGGTGCCACCATCTACACCGTAAACCTCGTGGCTTTTTCCTTCCTTCGGGAATTTGGCGTTCTGCTGGCTGCCATTTTGTTAGCCGGCCGGACCGCCAGCTCCTTCACCGCACACATCGGTGCCATGAAGGTTAACGAGGAACTCGACGCCATTCGAACGCTGGGCCTGAACCCCGTGGAGTTATTGGTGGTTCCCCGCGTTTTGGCAATGATGGTGAGCCTGCCGGTACTGACCTTCGTCGGTATGATTTCAGGCATGATTGGCGGTGCCGTGGTGTGCGCAATCACTCTGGAGATTCCGCCTAGCCAGTTTATGGCGATCATTGAACGAGACATTGGCTTAACGCACTTTCTGGTCGGGATTGGCAAAGCGCCGGTGTTTGCGTTTTTGATCGCAGTCATTGGCTGCCTCGAAGGATTCAAGGTGTCTGGCAGCGCTCAATCCGTTGGCGAACACACCACCTCAAGCGTGGTTCAGTCTATTTTTATGGTTATCCTGCTGGATTCAATCGCAGCGTTGTTTTTCATGGAAATGGGCTGGTAGCGCATGACCGAATCTCGCACGCAACGTCACTCTCCCGGCACGCCGATCATTCAGGTGCGCGGTTTGGGTACGCGCTTCGGCAGCCATGTTGTTCATGAGAACTTGGATCTCGATTTATATGCGGGCGAGATATTGGGCGTGGTGGGCGGCTCAGGAACCGGAAAATCAGTTCTTCTGAGAACCATTGTCGGGCTGAACACACCCAGTGCCGGCCATATCCGTGTATTCGATGTGGACCTGACCGAGCTATCAGCCATGGAACGTTCGTTGTACGAGCAACGTTTCGGGGTGCTGTTTCAGGGTGGTGCCCTGTTTACGTCTCTGAATCTGGTTCAGAACATATCAGTACCCCTGATTGAGCATGCCAGGCTGAGTCGGGCTGAGGCGGAAGAGTTGGCTCGCATGAAACTTGCACTGACCGGATTGCCACCCGAAGCCGCTTTGAAATACCCCTCCGAGCTGTCGGGGGGCATGGTAAAGCGCGCCGCGCTGGCTCGAGCCTTGGCGCTGGACCCGGAGATTCTGTTTCTGGATGAGCCGACTGCGGGGCTGGACCCTATTGGCGCAGCCGCGTTTGACGAGCTGATCGTGACCCTGAGCAAGGCGCTGGGGTTAACGGTTTTCCTGGTTACCCACGATTTAGACACGCTCTACTCAACCTGTGATCGTGTGGCGGTGTTGTCACAACGAAAAGTTTTAGTCGTCGACACCCTTGACCGGGTTGCCCAAACCGATGACGCTTGGGTGCAGGAGTATTTTCACGGCCCCCGCGGGCGCGCCGCCGGAAGCAAGCTGGTACAACAGGAGTTCAGTTAATGGAGCCAAAGGCCCACCACGTTGTTATTGGATTTTTCACACTGGCAGCGGTGGCGGCCGCCCTACTGTTCGCTTTGTGGCTCGGAAAATCCTCTGCTGACCGGGAATGGGCCTATTACCAGATTGGCTTTGATCACCCTGTCAGCGGTCTGACCAAGGGGAACCCGGTGCTTTACAGCGGCATTCAGGTCGGCGATGTTATGGACCTCACTCTGGCACCCGATAACCCCGCCCATGTTCGCGTGTTGGTCCGTGTTCATAAGGAAGTCCCCGTGCGCGCCGACACCAAAGCCGGTCTGATATTGGCAAACATCACTGGAAGCATGAGCATCCAATTTACCGGTGGTACACCTCAAAGCCCCCAACTTCAGGGCTCCCGTGAAAATCCGCCTTTAATTCTCGCGGAGCCGTCGGCACTGAACAACCTACTGAATAACGGCGAGGCCATGCTCGCTCAGGCTGAACAGCTTCTCACCAACATGAACCGCTTACTGGCTACCGAGAACATCGACAATGTCTCGGCTCTGCTTGGCAATGCACGAGAAGCGAGCGAATCCCTCCTTGCCAACCGAGACGCGCTGATTGCACTGATGGAGCAATTTAATGTTGCCGCGGTTCGGGCAGAGGAAGCGGCGATCAAGGTTTCTGGCGTTTCTGACAATACCCGAGCGGTACTCAACGACCGGGTTGTGCCGGTGCTGAACGCTATGGATACCGCCATTTCAACCCTGCAACCCTCTCTGGATCGAGTAAACCGGATCACTGCCAATAACGAGCACGCGTTGGACGCGGGGCTGCAAGGGCTTTCACAGCTTGACCCTGCCCTGAGAGAGCTTAGATCCACTTTGCGTAGCCTGAATAACCTGACACGCAGGCTCGAGCAAGACCCTGCAGGTACGCTATGGGGTAGATCAACCATCAAGGAGTTCGAACAATGAACACAGGTCTGGCCCGGCTTGCTGTCGTTGTGACAGTATTGAGCACCGCCGCTTGCACAGTTCTTCCCCGGCCTGAGCCACCCCGAGTGATGAGTTTGGCGAGTGCACCGTCGCAAGCGACGTTCGACCAAGTGTTACCGGTCAACATTCGTGTGGTTACGCCATTGGCTTCAGACCCGGTGGACAGCTCCAACATTCTGTTAAAGCCCACTCCTTACGAGTTCCTGGTCTACAAGAAAGCCCGCTGGAGAGACAGCTCACCGGTGGTTATTCGTGACCATTTAGCGCAACACCTGCGCAACAGCCACGGATTCCGAAACATTGTGGTCGACACCAGTACGGCAACAACCGGGTTAACCCTGTTAACGGAACTCTCGGCGTTTCACGTAGACCAGAGGTCAAACGAATATAAGGTAACCCTCCAGTTACACGCCGAACTCACCGGGAATCGCAGTAACGAGAGCATGTGCATTAACAACTGGGCGATTGAAGAACCGTCTGCCGGCGCTGATCTGGATTCATCGGTGGAAGCGTTTTCTAGGGCCGGCAACCTTCTGGCTCATGAACTTACAGAGTGGGTGTGGAACTGTGTTCAACGGGCGCGGTGAACCGCACCCGACAGGAAAGCGAGGTTAAACCTCGCTATTGTCCTCAATCGCCTTCGGGAACAAGTCGTCCCAGGCCGCGTGCAGATACAGGTACATAGACCAAAGGGTCAAGACCGCTGCGATATACAACAAGCCGATTGCTACGTCGGCTAGGAAATTGCCCGGCGGGAACGCGAGCAAACCAACAATGGCTGAAATCTGAGCCGTAGTTTTGATCTTGCCAATGTAAGATACCGCCACACTACCTCGGCTGCCGATTTCAGCCATCCATTCCCGCAATGCCGAAATCACGATTTCACGACCGATAATGATCGTGGCCGGGATGGTGAGCAGCACTGCAGAGTATTCTTCAATCAGTACCGCCAACGCCACGGCTACCATCAATTTATCCGCGACCGGGTCCAAAAAGGCGCCGAACGGCGTGCTTTGATTCAATCGCCGCGCCAGATATCCATCCAACCAGTCCGTGATCCCCGCCAACGCAAAAATCGCTGCACTCGCCATATAACTCCAGCTCGCCGGCAAATAGAAAACCACCACGAACACCGGAATCATGACGATGCGGGACAGGGTAATCAGGTTCGGTACATTCATGGTGTTCCTATTCGTTATGCAGTGCTGCGTAAATGGTTTCGGCCAGTGCTTTGCTGATGCCTTGCACCTTGGCAATTTCGTCCACTCCGGCTTTGCGGATACCCTGTATACCGCCGAAGTAGCGTATCAATTCTCGCCTGCGTTTTGGCCCTACGCCCTCAATGCCTTCAAGGGTGGACTGCCGGCGTTTTTTGTCGCGCCGCGCTCGGTGCCCGGTAATGGCAAACCGGTGCGACTCATCCCGTATGTGCTGAATCAGGTGCAACGCCGGTGAATCGGCTGGCACTCTGAAGACAGCGTCGGTCATAGCATCGATCAATTGTTCCATGCCAGCCCGACGAGTGACACCCTTAGCCACGCCAATCAGCGGAATATCGGAAATATTCAGTTCTTCAAACACTTCTCGGGCGATGTTCAACTGACCTTTACCGCCATCGATAAAAACCAAGTCGGGCTTTTTGCCTTCGCCATTGGCTAACCGACGATAACGGCGGCTAAGCACCTGGCGCATGGCAGCATAGTCATCCCCCGCCTTCACGCCTTCGATATTATAAAGCCGATAGTCGCTTTTGAGGGGGCCATTCTCGTCGAAAACCACGCAGGATGCGACGGTATTTTCACCATGACTGTGGCTAATATCAAAACATTCCATTCGACTGGGGGTTTCAGTCAGTTCGAGCAGGTCCCGCAGCGCAAGCAATCGCCGGTACACCGTTTCTTTGCTGGCGAGGTGCGTCAGCAGGGTCTGCTGGGCGTTGGTCATGGCTAACTCAAGCCAGCGTTTACGCTCACCCCGAACGTTGCCGCGCACTCTGGTCTCGCGATTAGCGGCCTCCGTAAGAGCTTCCGCTAGAAGCTCCTGCCCCTCCACTTTCACCGGCACCAAAATATCGTTTGGGATTTCCCGGCGGGTATCACCACCAAAATAATACTGACCAAGGAACGCTGCCAGCAATTCGCCTTCCGTCTGTTCCAAAGAGAATTTCGGAAAGTAATCCTTGGTACCCAGCACTCGTCCGCCCCGCACAATGATCACCACAATACACACCACGCCGGCATCCTGAGCAATGGCGATCACATCGGCATCACCGCCCTCCCCGTCAACCGACTGCTGCTCCTGCACATGGCGCAAGTGATTGACCTGATCGCGGTAGGTTGCCGCTTTCTCAAACTCGAGTCTTGAGGATGCCTCTTCCATCGCGTTCATCAGATCGCGGATGATCACCGGGTTCTTGCCTTCCAGAAACATGGTGGCACGCCGGATGTCCTGCTGGTATTCCTCCGGGCTGATGTACTCAACGCAGGGCGCTGTGCAGCGGTTAATCTGATACTGAAGACAAGGTCGATTCCTGTTTCTGAAATAGCTTTCATTACAAGATCTTATCTTGAAAACCTTCTGTAGAACATTAAGACTTTCTTTAACCGCCCCAGAGCTCGGAAAAGGTCCGAACCAGGTTCCGCCACCCTTTTTAGTCCGGCCACGACGGAAGGTCAGCGACGGGTAATCGCTATGCGAAGACAAATAGATATAGGGGTAGGATTTATCGTCCCTAAGCAGAATGTTATACGGCGGCCGCAGAGATTTGATCAGGTTTTGTTCAAGCAGCAGAGCTTCGGTTTCGCTGCCGGTGATCGTCACTTCAATCGAATGAATCTTGCCAACCAATGCTTCGGTTTTCGGGGCCAACCCCGTTTTACGGAAGTAACTGCTGACTCGGTTTTTGAGGTTACGCGCTTTGCCGACATACAGGATCTCCCCTGCACTATCGTACATACGATAGACACCGGCGCGTTCAGAGAGTTGTTTCAGGAAGCTCTTGCTGTCGAACTCCCCGGGGGTTTGATTGGGGTCAGACGGTGTCGGCATCCAGCAACCCAAGCCGTACTGCCATCAGCGCTAATTCTACGTCGCTGGAAATCTCGAGCTTTTCGAAGATCCGGTAGCGGTAACTGTTCACGGTTTTCGGGCTCAGACAGAGCTTGTCCGAAATATCCTGAACTTTCTGGCACTCCACCACCATCATGGCAATCTGCATTTCACGCTCCGACAAGCGCTCGAACTTCGACAGCTCGCCGTCTTCATCCCTATCGCCACCACCAAGAGAATTAAGTGCCATCTTCTGGGCAATCTCAGGGCTGATATAACGCTGACCGGAATGGGCCTTACGAATGGCACGAACCATTTCCTGAATGTCCGCACCCTTGGTGATGTAGGCCGCCGCGCCGCTTTGCATCACGCGAGCTGGGTAAGGGTCGTCAGCGCAAGCGGTAACCACAATGATTCGAATAGAATCATCCAGCCTGATAATCCGGCGTGTGGCTTCAAGCCCTCCAATACCCGGCATACGGATATCCATCAGTACGATGTCCGGGCGCGCTTTGCGTACGAAATCGATCGCATCTTCACCCGAGGATGCCTGGCCAATCACATCAATGTCAGGATTGTCAGCCAACATGCGGGTAATACCGGAGCGCACCAACTCGTGGTCATCAACAACCAGAACCCTGATCAAAGCTCACCTCACCAACAGGAAACGTATAAAGCGACTCAATTGTACCCATTACCGGTTCCACCGCATAGGCAAGGAGCTCAAAACCTTGGCCTACGTCAAACCTTGCACCCTTGAGTTTAGTGCGTCAGGTCGGGGAGCCCAAACTTGCCGTGTTTTCGACCGGGTCAAACCACACCACAAGTTCCCCACTCCGAATAGCCGCAAGTATGCGACCGAGCTCTGCCAACGGATCTTCGGTATCGTTTAATCCGTGGTACCGGGTGCAATACTCTTCAGCCAGCCCTCCAAGCTGATCCTCGGTGAGCAAGCTGGCTTCAACGATAAACTTTTCCTGACGCGGATCCGACTCAGGTCCATTAGCATAATCGCTCATCATTAATCCTTTCACGCTACCTTCAAAAGCCCCAAGCAATTCATTATCATCGTGCCTTTCACAAAGTTTGGATGCTAATGAACCAGAATGTCTTCAAGCTAACACTACCCATCCTGTTTGGCTATCTGCCGCTCGGGATGGCCTTTGGGGTGCTGTTCGCCACTCAGCTCGACTACGCTTGGTGGATAGCCCCTTTAATGGGGCTCGTTATCTACGCAGGTGCCGGACAGATCCTCGCCGTTAGCCTGCTGGCCGTCAATGCCGGTTTGGTAGAAGTGGCCGTTGCTATGCTGGTTCTCAATGCCCGCCACTTGTTCTACGGCCTGTCGTTACTCGGACAATTCCGCGGTGCAGGCTGGCGTAAAGGCTACCTGATTTTCGGGCTGACCGATGAAACCTATTCGCTCCTCACCAGCCGGCCACGTTCGGCCAACACGTCTCACGAACAAGAAATCGACTTCCGCATTACCGCTTTTAATCAACTTTACTGGGTCGCCGGCTGCACTTTGGGCGCCCTGTTGGGCGAGTGGGTGGCTTTCGATAGCACCGGTATCGAGTTCGCACTGGTTGCGCTGTTTATTGTATTGACCATCGAGCAATTCAAAGCCTTGAGGAATGGTTTCCCAATCTGGGCGGGCGCCCTGGCCGCAGGCGTTGCCATGCTGCTGATACCGGCCACACACCAGCTGATTGCTGCCATCGCGATTGTGACTACTGTGCTGCTTCTGCAATACCGTTACCAGCGCCAAACCAGGCTTGAACCGGAGGTCAGCCATGAGTGAAAGCTACTACTTGGCCGCGTTTATTACGGTCACTGCTTTAGCCACCTTCGCGACCCGCGTGGTACCGTTTCTGTTTTTCGAACGCCACACCGAGCACCCGCTAATTAAACATCTCGGGCGTTTTTTGCCAGCGGCGGTAATGGCACTATTGGCCACGGTCTTTTTGCAGCGATCGGGTAACTGGAATACTGGAATATTGGGATTAGATGCCCTGATACCGGGCTTGCTCGTTGTGGCTATCCACCTATGGCGTGGTAATGCATTGCTATCGATTGCGACAGGCACCATCGCCTATATGGCTATTCAGCAAACCGGAGTGGTTGTTTAGGGGTTCGGGTTACACCCCATCTTCGACATTGGCTACCAGTCGGGAATCTTCGAGTGCGGCGGTTCGATGCTTGAGAACGCCTTTGTAATCGGGGCTTTCGATCATAGCCAAGAAGGCGTCTGTCGAAGGGTATCGCACCAGCAATACCTGATCCCAAGCTTCATCCGGCGGCGCAATCAGAGAACCCACACTTCGGCCTGACCAAATGACTTCAGCGCCGACGGCTTTGACACAGGCGGCCGCCTCTTTCATGTAACGCTTGTACGCATCGCGCCCGGAACACGCTTCACTTTCATCCTGGTAGTTCGCTCGGTCGCGGAATCGCAGCAAGTTGAGCATGACTACCGGCTGATCTTTAGGGGTTTCCTGTAAGACTTTTTTCAGCTCTTCCTGTGAAGAGTCGACGGTCGCCATAAGTATCCTTTTTATTTGTTATAGAGAGTGCCAAAGTACCCACGTACCTTCGCACCATAAACCAAAATGCTCGGCCATGCACATCGAGAGAGTAATGTACTTTGAGCGAATTACTAGCCACGTTCAGCTACACACTGGAAACCACCCTGCCCGTATTTGCCATGGTGTTTCTTGGTATCGGGCTACGCCGGCTTGACTGGATTGACCAGAACTTCATTTCAACGGCATCAGCTCTGGTATTTAAAGCGACCCTGCCTACCCTAGTCTTCCTGGCAATCATCAAAGCCGACTTGAGCACGACCCTGAGCGCCAGCATGCTGCTGTTTTACTTGGCGGCCACGCTGGGGAGCTTTTTTGCGGTTTGGCTCTGGGCCACCCGACGAGTCCCCAGAGATGATCGCGGTGTTTACGTTCAAGGGGCTTTTCGGGGCAATTGCGGCATTGTCGGCCTAGCGCTCGCTGCCAGCCTCTATGGGGACTACGGCCTTTCAGCCGGGGGGTTATTGCTCGGCCTGATCATTATTTCGTACAACATACTTTCGGTGGTGGTATTGCTGGCCTATCAGCCCAACAAACACATGAATTTCTCAAACACCGCGAGAGATATCGTCCACAACCCACTCATTATCGCGGTGGTTGTCGCGATACCCTTCGCCGCGCTGCAAATCACCCTACCAAAGTGGGTGATGACCAGCGGCGACTACTTTGCCTCACTGACTCTTCCCCTTGCCCTGCTCTGCATCGGCGGTACGGTGTCATTGAAATCAATGCGCAGTGACAATGGGCCGGCGCTGGGCTCCGCAACCTGGAAGATGATTACACTGCCGGTAGCCTGCACGTTGGCAGCGTGGCTAGCGGGATTTGAAGGGCGTGAACTGGGGCTGATGTTTCTGTTCTTTGCCAGCCCCACCGCAGCGGCGAGTTTTGTGATGGTGAAAGCGCTGGGGGGCAATGACCGGATGGCCGCCAACATTATCGCGCTAACCACACTGATGGCGAGTGTGACTGTGACCATTGGCGTGTTCGTTTTACGGTCTACCGGGTTAGGTTGAAGCAACCTTTTCATAGCCACAAACAAAAAACCCCAGCATTTCTGCTGGGGTTTCGTATTGGCGGAGAGGGAGGGATTCGAACCCTCGATACGCTATTAACGTATACACACTTTCCAGGCGTGCGCCTTCAGCCACTCGGCCACCTCTCCAATAAACTGTTTCAAATCAGCGAACTCGCCGCTCATTTGAGGGCGCAAACTTTAATTGTTTTGGCGGCGTTTGGCAACCGTATCTGAGAAATTCTCTAAAAATTTATTCCAGAGCCGGCGGTACGCCCTACTCGCCCGGTATTTTCGCTATGCTTAACACCCTGAAGCCCACCTTTTTGGAGAAACAGAATGCTGATGAAAGCCGAGCAATCCACCTTGCTGCTAGTCGACGTACAAGAGAAGCTGATGCCGGCGATCAGCCAAGGTGAGGAAGTGATTGATCGCTGCACAACACTGGCGATTATCGCTGGTCTCCTCGAAGTACCCGTGATTGGCACCGAGCAATTGCCTGAAAAGCTCGGCTCGAATGTCGAGTCCGTTCGCGAGTTGTGCAATAACACCATTGGAAAAACCCACTTTGATGCCTGCCCGGACGGCCTCATTGATGAATTACCGGAAGGCCGCCAGCACGTTATTATTGGCGGATGCGAAACCCACGTTTGCATGCTGCAGACGGCTTTGAGCCTACTGGATGCCGGCTACAAGGTTTGGGTCGTTGCCGATGCCACCGGTTCGCGGAATGATTTCGACCGTGATGTGGCCCTCGACCGCCTCCACCAAAGCGGTGCAAGGATTGTCACAACTGAAATGGTCGCCTTTGAATGGATGGGCGACTGCAAGCACCCACGTTTCCGCGACATTCAAGAGTTGATCAAATAACGAGTAGCGAGCGCCTTTATGCTGAACATGGACTTTTCTCAACGCTTGGTCATCCGCACCCACGAGCTTGACTGGGCACCTAGCCCTGCTTCGGGTGTCGAGCGCAAACCGCTGGCACGCGAGGAAGCAGAACGCGGGCACGCGACCAGCATCGTCCGTTATAAGCCTGGCGCTTCTTTCAGTCGGCATGAACACCCGTTAGGCGAAGAGATTCTGGTGCTTGAAGGCGTTTTTTCCGACGAAAACGGCCACTACTCGGCCGGAACGTATCTTCGAAATCCTCCAGGCAGCGGCCACGCACCGTTCAGCGAGGAAGGCTGCACGTTATTAGTCAAACTGCACCAGTTTGATCCGCGCGATACCTCAACGGTTTGCATCGATACCACTACGGCCGAGTGGTTACCGGGTATCGGCGGCCTGCAAGTTATGCCCCTGCATGATTTCGAACACGAACACGTTGCCCTGGTAAAGTGGCCAGCCAACGAAGTGTTCCAGCCGCATCGGCACTTTGGTGGTGAGGAAATTCTGGTGTTATCGGGAGAGTTTTGTGATGAGCAAGGCCGGTACTCGAAAGGTACCTGGATGCGCTCACCACACATGAGCCAACACCACCCCTTCGTAGAAGAAGAAACCGTGATTTGGGTAAAGACCGGTCATCTGCCACTCGAATAAGCGGAGGCAGATGTCCGGATCAAAGCGAGCCTATTTTTTGCGGTAAACAATACCCGGCTGGCACTGCACCATTTCGTACAAATCCGGCAAGCCATTCAGCGATTCTGACGCCCCTAAAATCAGGTAGCCGCCAGGGTTCAATGCTCCGTGCAAGCGAGTCAGGATGTCTTTTTTAGATTCTGCCGAGAAGTAGATCAACACATTGCGACATAGAATAATGTCGAACTTTCCGAGCATATAACGCTCGAGAAGGTTCAGCTCTTTAAACTCCACCATCGCCTTGATTTGATTATTGATCTGCCAACCACCGTTTACAGAGGGCTTAAAGTAGCGCTTTTGGCGCTCAGGGGACAAACCACGCCCGATCGCAATCATTTCATACTCGCCCTTACGAGCCACTTCCAGAACGCTTTTGGATATATCGGTCGCGGTTATACGAACGTCCCGGAGTTTGCCCGGACGGGTCTGCCGAAACTCATCAAGCACCATTGAAACCGAGTATGGCTCCTGCCCGGTTGAACATGCAGCCGACCAAATCCGCAGTGGCTGCAACGATTTGCGCTCAGCAAACTCTGGCAGAAGTTTGTCCTGGAGAATACGAAACGGATGATTATCCCGAAACCAAAGCGTCTCGTTGGTGGTCATCGCATCAATCACGACTTCGCGAAGGCCCATACGCCCAGACCGTTTTAGCCGCTCGAGAAGCTCACCAAGCGAACTCAAACCGTTATCTTCAAGAATTCTGCGTAGCCGGCTTTTAACCAAATACTGCTTGTTATCGCCCAGCAAAATGCCACAGGCATCCTGTAAGAACGTTTTGAACTCTTCGTATTCCCGAGGCGTTATTTCCGCGTTCATTGCATCTCTATCATGGGTAAAACGGTTAACCGGGACATCAATCCTGCCCGATCAATTCCATTACACGCTCAGCCAGTTCGTCCGGGCTAAATTTTGCCATAAAATCGTCTGCACCCACCTTCTGCACCATGGCCCGGTTAAAAACACCGCTCAGCGATGTGTGCAGCATGATGAACATATCTTTTAGCGCAGGGTCTTCTTTGATTCGGGTAACCAGCGTATAGCCATCCATCTCGGGCATTTCCACATCGGAGATAATCAGCGAGAGGTGGTCTCGAATGGATGAACCATCCTGCGTGAGACTTTTCAAGTAGTCCAGCGCTTGCCTGCCATCGTTATGAGTAATGACTTCCATTCCAATCGCCGTCAGACAACGGCTGATCTGGCGCCGCGCTACGGCGGAATCATCTACCACGAGGACAGGAAGATGACGTTTGGACTGAGCCGCACTTCGCGTCACAATCTCTTGATTAACGTCTTCACGAAGCGGAGAAACCTCTGAAAGAATCTTCTCTACATCGATGATTTCAACCAGTTTTTCATCAACTTTGGTAACCGCCGTCAAGTATACATCTTTGCCCGCTCCTTTCGGCGGCGGCATGATGTCTTCCCAATTCATATTTAAAATGCGGTCGACGCCAGACACCAAAAACCCCTGGGTCTTTCGGTTGTATTCCGTGATGATCACAAAGCTCGTCGCCAGTTGCTCCTGGGGTACGCCTGGCAGACCGATCGCCATGCCCATGTCAACAATGGGAATGGTCTCCCCACGAATATGGGATACGCCGCGCACAACCGCACGACTGTTAGGAATAGAAGACAGTCTTGGGCACTGCAACACTTCTTTCACTTTGAAGACGTTAATACCATAGACCTGACGGCCACGGAGCCGAAACAGCAACAGTTCGAGCCGATTCTGGCCGACCAGCTGGGTGCGCTGATTAACGCTTTGAAGTACCCCTGTCATGACGCTCTACTCCTAGGGTGCCCTTAACCGGCACTGATTTTGCTTTATAGTTCACAAGCATTGAATTCAGACACAGTGTAACGGCCATATGCCCAGATCCTTAACTTTTTTTAAAGGGCAGCAGACATACCAACAGCATAGGACAAAGCAACAAAGATGCGCACCCTCTTATTTCTTACGCTGACCCTCTTTTTCAGCCTCCCCGTCTTCGCCAAACAGACCACAACCGCCAGCGATATTCGAAACATGGCACAGCGTTTCTTGCAAACATGGGCCGAGGATCAATCGGAACTAAATCGGCGCATTGAGTATCAAATAGGCAATATTGACCGGCGCCTGAAACTGGCACCGTGCGAGGGAAAGCCTGAACTGAACTTCGTTAGCGATCCGCTGCGAACGCCGAGCCCTTCCATTCTTATTAGCTGCGCTGGCGAGCGTCCGTGGCGAATGTACGTTACGGCGTCTGTGGAGATCTACGGCGAAGCCATCGTTGCTGCACGCCCCTTAACAAGGGGCGAGCGATTAACCAGCGCTGCCCTGACGACAAGCGAAGTTCAGCTGAATGCCAGTCGCCGGGGCACTCTAACCGACATAGACACAATTCAGGGCATGATGGTTCGCCGCCCCGTTAAAACGGGCA
This sequence comes from Marinobacter sp. SBS5, assembly GCF_048285575.1. Lineage (NCBI taxonomy): Bacteria > Pseudomonadati > Pseudomonadota > Gammaproteobacteria > Pseudomonadales > Marinobacteraceae > Marinobacter > Marinobacter sp. SBS5. Next base: position 53,478 of record NZ_JBLWAZ010000002.1, read on the forward strand.
CAATGCTGACTCCGGACTTGCTGGAAGCCCCTGATGCCATCGAGCGGGGCGACCATGTTATTATTGTTGCCCAATCCGGCTCGTTTTCGGTCAGTTCCCGCGGCAAAGCTCTTGGCAACGCAAGTATCGGGGAGCAAGTGCTGGTAGAGAATCTTCGTTCCGCGCGCACACTCAAGGCAACCGTGGTAGCGCCGGGGCGTGTTGAGATACCGATGCAATAGCGCTTAACGACAGAGCGGAAATTTTTTTCCTGAAAAGACTAAAGTACGGCAACACCTTGCCGATAAGAAGGTATAAACCCGATTCTGCCACTCGTTAGCAGTGGTCACAGGCAAGCAGGTAATTTTATGTCAGTTGACTTAAATGGAATTGGCCCAGGCCAGGTCAACACCACCAGAACACCGGCCGATAAAGCGGCAAGCACCGCCAACACCACGTCATCAGCAGCCGATCAAGCCCAGGCGCAAGGCCCAGCTGCTCGTGGCGAGAACGTTAGCCTTAGCAGTCAGGCCAAAAACCTGAAACAGCTTGAGCAAAAGCTTGGCGATTACCCGGAAATGGACGACGATCGCATCGCGCAGATTCGCTCGGCACTGGATAACGGCACCTACAAGATCGACGCAGAAAAACTGGCCCAGAAAATGCTTGAGATGGATGAAAGCATTTTTGGGTGAGTAGAATATGGCCGCTATCGATGAGTTGAAGACCCTTCTTAGTGAAGACCTCCGCCAGCTGGAAGGCTTGGCGGATCTTCTCCTTAGGGAGAAGCAGGCATTGTCCTCTCCGGATATCAGTCCTCTGCAAGAGCTTACACAAGAAAAGAATCAAATTCTTGGCGCTATCCGTGATCGAGCCCGACAGAAGATCCACCTGTTGGTGAACATGGGCTATCGCCCTGACTCCGGCGAGCCCTCGCGCTTTATTCAGGCCGGCGGAATGAGTGATTTGCATCAGCTGTGGAAAGCGGCCGATCAAAAGCTTCGGGAGTGTCAGTCACTCAACCAGAACAACAGTCGAGTGGTCAGTCATCTGCAAAAGCGCCTCGCACGCGTCACTGATATTTTCCGCGGTGCCTCTAGCCAGCAAAAGCTCTACGGCGCTCAGGGTCAGCAGACCAGCGTTTCAAGTAGCACCGTTTTTGCCAGCGCTTGATTCTCGCTAGTAAAAAGTAAAATGCCCGGCTCTTGGCCGGGCATTTTGTTTAGAACGCAACAATTGGTTGTTAACGGGTATAGATGGTCATGTTCGAATCGGGATGAAACCGAATATCCTGAATACTGACACTCCCCATCGATGCGCCGTTCCCGCCTGCGACTCGGATATTCTCCACTCTGATTTCCTCAATGCGCTCGGGCAACGCCAGCGTTATAGCGCCATCATCCCGAATCGAGTATCGCTCTTCGCCTTCACGATACTGCACACCCGAAATGGTGAGGTCAGAGTCAAGGAAACTCAAGACAGGCACAAACACGTTGGCCGCAAGCCGAACCCCCTCTACCGCATCAAGGCCAGCCTCATCAGCGTTGCCGCCCTTCGCATCCGCCGCCTTACCCGGCATTGACGCCACCTTTTCAATGCGGTCCATCAAACCTATGCCCCGCTGCCCTGACACCGACGACATTTCATCTTCCGTCAACGGAGCGAATCCGCGCCCTTCATACAACTGCCCTGCACTCGCTACAGTTTCTGCATCGTCATTATCAGTGTTCGTAGACGCAAAAGAGACCAACGGTTGAAATGGAAGAGCAACCATCGTCACCAGTGCCGCCGTATTGCGGTATCGAGACTGGTGCTTCAAAACCCGAATCAGGTCTTTTTCAGTGATACAGCCCGATGCAATCAGAACCTCACCCAAGCGCTGCCCAGAGGTTCGCTGAAGCTTCAACGCATCATCGAGCTCTGACTCAGACAAGTATCCGCGATTGATCAACAACCGGCCAAGCCGTGACTTTTCTTCAAATCCTCTTTGGACTTTCACTCATGTTCTCCTGTGTTCACCATGAACACCGTACAACCAAGCCCGGCATTGTGATTTCCTTCAAGCTATTACAAGCGTAGTTGAGCACCGACCTACTTGCTGTTTGCTTTTACTCTTATCGGCGTAAGGATCTGTTAATATCGTTAACTGCTTTGTAGCGAATCTGATTATGTCACCTATTCCGACACTCACTGAAACAAAGAGCAGCCTTTAAATGACAAACTTCGTAAAACAACAATCTCTTGTGATTTATGCCGCATTGTTGGTCCTTTCGGCGCTTATTTTTGCCAGCACAGCGCACGCGGACAGCAACGATGAGTTGCCAAAAGTACGCTTCGTGACTTCCGAAGGGGCGTTTGAACTCCTTTTGCGCCCCGACGTTGCCCCCAAAACCGTCGAGAACTTTTTGAACTACGTGGAAGATGACTTCTACGATGACACTATTTTTCACCGTGTCATATCAGGCTTCATGATCCAGGGCGGTGGGTTCACTGCTGACATGCGCCAGAAACCCACCAACTCCCCCATCGTCAATGAAGGCAGCGAAACCCTGCCAAACCTGCGTGGTACCATCGCGATGGCCCGCACCAGCAACCCCGACTCTGCCACATCACAGTTCTTCATTAATGTCGTGGATAACGACTTCCTGAATGCAGGTGTGCGCGGTGCCGGTTATGCGGTTTTCGGAAAAGTAACTCAGGGCATGGGCGTGATCGACAAAATCGCCTCAGTGCAGACCGGACGCAAGCGAGGCATGTCCGACGTACCGCTCTCCCCTGTCGTTATTAAAAGTGTTACCCGGATTACCGCTGAAGACTGATGTCGATCACTGGCCCCCTGAAACCGCCGGCCACAGAGCCGGCGGAATTGATTTGGCAAGATGGCGTTCCCGAATCGGCCCGTTTTGGCGATGTCTATTTCAATCGCAACGATGGTCTCTCCGAAACCCGGCATGTGTTTATCGAACCCAACAACCTGTCTGGGCGTTTCGCTCAACTGCCGAGCCATGGCCACTTTGTGATCGGCGAAACAGGGTTTGGATCGGGTCTGAGCTTTTTGACAGCTTGGGATGAATGGCAACGGCAAACTTCGCACCAGCAAAACACCGTACTGCACTTTATTTCCTTTGAGCGTTACCCGTTAACCCGCGAAGAACTGAAACTCGCATTAGCGCGCTGGCCAGAAGTCACCCCGTTATCAGTACAATTAATCAGCCACTATCCACCGCTAATGAAAGGTGTTCACCGCCTGGTTTTCGATGGCGGGCGAGTCAGACTCACTTTGTTTTTTGGTGAGCTTCGCAACGGTCTGGACCAACTCCCGTTTTATGCAGATGCGTGGTTTCTCGATGGCTTTGACCCACAGTACAACCCGGAGATGTGGTCCGATGAGGTCATTCAATCCGTGCGGGCTCACAGCCAACCGGGCACAACGTTCGCTACCTTCACCGCCGTGGGCCGAATTCGGCGATCCCTTGAAGCTGCAGGGTTCGAGACTCGAAAACTAACGGGCTTTGGCCGAAAACGTGAAATGCTCTCCGGAGCCTTAGCGAACGCCCCTAAGGCCACTGTACCAGCCCCCCTCTCCAATGACCCCGTTGCCATCATAGGCGCAGGTATCGCAGGAACGCTTTTAGCCCGCAATCTAGCCGAACGCGGCATCCCGGTATTGTTGATCGACAAAGCGGCCAATGCCGGCTCAGCGGCGTCAGGTAACCTACAGGGCGCGCTGTATGCAAAGCTCGGCATTGAATACAACGCACAAGCCGAATTGGCGGCAACTGCTCTGAGTTTCAGCCAGCGCTACTATCGCCCTTGGCAGGATGATTTCTGGCACCCCACCGGTTTGTTGCAACTGGCCACGACCGATAAAGAGTCCGATCGCCAGCGTAAATTTTGTGAACGGAACCAATATCCTGAAAACTTTTTGACCCCGGTGAGCGCGGCGAAAGCCTCAGAGCTTGCCGGCATTGACATCCCTGTTGAAGGACTTTGGTTTCCACAGTCAGGCTGGCTAGAACCCGCCAAAGCCTGTGAGCGTCTATCCCAGCACCCCCTGATCACACCCTTGTTTGGTTTTGAAGTTGCGCAGATTGAACGCGTCGAAGGCGGCTGGTCTCTGCAGGGTACTCAAAATACAAGCCATCAGGTTTCGCGATGGATCATCGCTTGTGGCCATCAAACGGCCGAGATTGCCCCTGTAACCGGCACGCTACGACTAAAGCCTATTCGTGGGCAGGTCACTTATTTGCCAGAGAGTACCGTGAACCCACCCGCCACGGTTATCTGTGGCTCAAAGTATTTAAACCCTGTTGCCCATGGGCAAGCGACCACCGGCGCAACGTTCGACATCAGAAATGACAACCCTGAGGTAACCGTCGAAGGCCATCAAGAGAACATGGACGAGCTCCTGCGCATGCTACCGAACCTTCCTGTATCGCAGGCGCCTTCAGCTCAGGCTCTTAAGGGCCGTGTCGCTTTCCGATGCACCACCCATGATTATCAACCGGTGGCTGGGGAACTACGCACGGCATCGGGCACCAAAGTAGAAGACGCGTACCTATTTACAGGGCTTGGCAGTAAGGGCTTGGTTTGGGGGCCGTTACTCGCGGAATATCTGGGCGACCTGATCGCAGGGCAACCACCTTGTTTACCCAATCACCTTAGTCGGCGCGTGGCTACTCTGCGCTTGTACCCCAAGCCTGAGACTTAGCACTGGAGCAATAAAACTGAAGTTTTCGACGCTGCGGCCGATAAGCGTTTAATGAAGCTCACAAGGATATGGTCGAGCGACCATTGCAGGTGTTGTTATGTCTATTCATGTCAGTGAACCCGGCCGTCCCATCGGTACTCGCCTTCCAGAGATATTTCGGAATCGTAGCGTTGGCGACGTGACCGAACTTGAGCCTTCCAGCGCGGTGTCGAATAGCCATAACGAAGCCACGGACGCAGAGTTTCAGCAAGCGGCCAACAGCGGCCGGCACAGGGCGTTGCAACAGTACGGCACGGTTGCGGCCGGAGAAAGAAAAGAAGAACGGGTTTACCTTCCGGTCTCGGAGATCGCTTCCCCGGCGCAGTACGCCATTCCCGCCACTGCCACCATGAGCCAAGCACTAGCGGTGATGGAAGACAATGCCGTACACCACTTGGTGGTGATGTCGGACGATAACATTGCGGGATTAATCGACTTCAGATGGCTACTATCCTGGATACACGAAAACCGTGCTGAAACCGACACCCAAAGCCTGCTCAACATAGAGCTGCCTGCTTTTCTGACCGCATTCCCGGAGACCGATGCGCACCAACTGGCCCGGTTGATGCTCGCCCACCGTCTTGATGCAGCGCTTATTGTAGATGCCGCTAGTGGTCAGCCCTCTGGCATTGTCACAAGCACTGACTACTTAAAACTCTATGCCAGCGCGAGCAGACACGAGAGAGCCGTCTAGGCTCCCTCTTTCCTACCTCACCTGTTCTTATCATGGCGCAACAGATGTCAACAATACGCCTTCAGGGCTGAAGACGAGCAGCTGCCGTTCGCCTGCCACATTCACCAGCGCCATTATCTCGTCGTCACGGTAATTCAGCATATCCAGGAATGTCATATCCGTGGGGATCTGAGTACTCCAGTTTCGGTAGGCTAAACCATCCTGTGCGCTTCTGCGCGCCAGAATGCCATCGTTGCTGGTCGCACTTGGAGAACCTTCCTCCAGCTGCCCATCCGTATTGCCCCCCAGCACGATATCACCGTCAAATAACAGGCTTTGCGTGAGTGTTTCATTCGATGTGTCAGAAAAATCATTCACTTGATAGACGTACCTGGGTGCACCATTGCCCCCTAGCCCCCATACAAACCCGGCTTGGCTATTTTGGCTATGGCTCCGTGTCAGCTCATTGACCTCGTCCTCGACTTCCTTAATGTCGTAGCTCAACCCATTTGAATTACCCACCAACCAGGCCAAACCAGCACCGTACACACCGTTTTGCAATATCTCTGAGGCATCTTCGCCAACCTGCACAACATTCAGCTCTGCATTTACACGGCCTGTGGCAAAAAACGGCCCAATAGCACTGGTGCCGTCGAGCGTAACTGGCGCTTGGCCAAACAAAACCAGAGAAGAAGAGCTCAGGTCACCAGCCACTAATTGATCATCAGCATTCGACCCAAGCACCCTGGTGCCTTTCAGCTCAGGGGTGCCGGCGTTGTCTCCAACTTCGACCAAAAACACATCTATACCTCCGGCATTGCTCTGACCTACCCAGCTACCCTCGGTATCACCCGCCAACACCACCACGGGCTTGCCCCGGTCTGAGCTCAAACCTACCCAACGGACATAATCATCAGCGTTTGAACCGGCTTCGTACGCATTGCTCCAGACAGGCAAGTAAGTCGAACCATCAAACCGGAAGAGACCCGCATAGGCGTCGTGGCCGCCTTTGGCACCTGGCGAGGAGTAACCAACGGCCAATTCCTGATAGGTCACTCTCGGGGTTGCGCTACTGTCGATTCGCTCAGCAACACTGATGTACACGTCGGCATTGGTCACCCCTGCTCCAACAGTAACTGTGTCTAGCAAGGTGCCTGCTTGATCGTATATACGAACTTCAGAATCCGTATCGGTATACCCGGCCACAAACAACCGGCTGGCATGGCCCAGCTCGATATCCGTTGGTGTAAACCCGGTAAAAGTTTGCGCGGAAATCAGCCGATTCAGGTTAACCCGTAGCAGGCTATCGCCGGCGCCCCGCGCATACCCTTGGCGCCCAGCTTGGTAGGCATCATCCACCGCCAGGATTAAAAACAAATCGTCATAACCGTCGTCTGAGTCCAGGTTGTATGCCTTACCCTGAATACCGAACTCGACCTCATTCTGATCCGCTGGAAACACAAGTTCCGGCATCGGCAATCCATCGGAGTCTAAGATTTCGAAGTGCGTACCTTTCTTGGCACCGGAGCCTTTACCCTGCTCCGCAAACCGAACCATCACCTCGCCGTCTCTATCACCGGTCAATATCGCTTTATAGGTGGTGGGAGTGCCGCGGTCATCCGCGTTGATGGCATCTTTTGCTCCACCCTTCAATGTTTGAACGGAAACCACAGGCTCATTATCAGCGATGGTGATTCCAGCGCGGGTGCCTGTGTTTTTTGCCCCGAGCGACGCAATACCTTCGCGCACTTCCGTCAAACGGATGAACGCTAGCTCACTGGGCTCTGGAATGCGGTCATCGACTACCTCTAAGGGGATGTAGCATTCGGTGATGCCCGGTTCTAACGTCAGTACGCCACGATCGTAAACCTTGGCGTTATTCTGCTGGTAGGTGATGTAGGCAAGTGGATTCCCGTCTTTATCAACGGCTTTATCTGATTCAGAGCCAAGGACGACAATATCCTGACCTACAATCGCGCGCCCAGTATTGGATGTGCCGTATTCGCATTTTTGGTGGGGAGCACTGATGCCGGCGTCGCAATTTTCCGGATCGAAATCGCTATCCAGTTGAAACGCAACGAGTATACGAGTAACAGATGGTTTCTCCAGCGACACCTTTGCATAGGTACGGTGAGTTGTAGTGGTGGTTTCTTCCGTTTGGTCGAAAGAACCATCATCCTGATAGGTGTTCAGGTCAAAAGAATGCTTTCCGGCAGCACTAAGATCCGGTGCCGCACAAGTACGCGCGTTAGACTTTTGCTCAACCTCAGCAGCCTCACCTTCGGTGAACTCCGCCGCCTCAATCGACATCATGTTGCGCTTAACTTCAATATCGAACGGTTGGAAGCCCGACATTTTGCCATCGGTGCTGACAATTTCGACATTCGTGTTTTTGCCAAGATCCGCTTCACCGCGGTTCCCGCCGGAAAGACCGGGTACGCCCCGCATAATAATGCCTTGCCGGGCTTTGTTTGAGGTATCTTCCAGCGCAAGCCAAGAGGGGGCGTTAACCAACGAATAATCGAGGATATCCTCACCGCCGTAGGCGCCCCAATTGTAGTAATACTCAACACCAAGATAGGCGGTCGGCGCCGGTGTGCCTATTAAAGTAGGCTGATCGGGATCTTTTTCGGTTTTGCAGCCAGCAGTCACTAAAGCGAGAAGCGCAAGGCTGGCCAAGCGGCCTGCCAGAAAGGTACGGGGAGACAAATCGGCACGCATGCAAAAATCCGTTTCTTGACGTTGTTGTTAGGACGGTGGCTAGGCCCGCGGTTACGAACCTGAATTACACACCGTTACAGATCAACGTCATGGTAGCCAATTTGCTTAGAGCAGGACCTGCGCGAGTTCTCAGATTCACCCGGCAGGCATGTGGTCAGATTTCCACTCCGTGTTGATTTAAAAAGGCCAAAAGCGCATCTTCATCCAACACCTTCACACCAAGCTGCTCGGCTTTCACAAGCTTGGAACCTGCAGCTTCACCGGCTACCACGCAGGCGGTTTTCTTGGAGACACTGCCGGCAACTTTTGCACCCAGGCTTTCCAGCTTCTCCTTCGCCTGATCCCGGGTCATTTGTGACAAGGTGCCCGTCAAAACCCAGGTTTCACCAGCCAACGGCTGCTCATCGGCATCAGCCACCTGCTCTTCTTGCCAAGTCACGCCTGCGTCTTTCAAAGCCTGCAAGGTTTCCTGGTTGTGCGCTTGATCGAAGAAGCTTCGAATGTGCCCGGCCACGATAGGGCCAACATCTGGCACTTGCTGCAACGACTCTTCATTCGCTTCTGAAATAGCTTCCAGCGTACCGAACCAAGAAGCCAGAGATTTAGCAGTGGCCTCACCGACTTCCCGAATCCCCAGAGCATATAGGAAGCGCCACAACACGGGGTTGCGGGAGCGATCAATCGCTGCGACAAGATTGCTGGCCGATTTATCGCCCATGCGTTCCAGACTGGATATCTGGAATTTGGTTAAACGGTAAAGGTCTGCAACGGTGGCAACCATATCTTCATCCACCAACACTTCAATCAGGCGGTCACCCAAGCCTTCAATGTCGAGGGCTTTACGGGAGGCATAGTGGCGAATGGCCTCTTTACGCTGCGCGGGGCAATATAGGCCGCCAGAACAACGTGCGACCGCTTCGCCTTCAATTTGCACGATGTCCGACTCACACACCGGACATTGAGTGGGCATCATTACCCCTTCGGCGTTTTCTGGGCGCTTCTCAGGCACCACTTTTACGACTTGGGGGATCACATCACCAGCCCGGCGAATAAACACCGTGTCACCAATATGGACATCCAACCGACGCACTTCGTCCATGTTGTGAAGCGTTGCATTGGATACGGTCACACCGCCTACAAACACTGGTTTCAAACGGGCGACGGGAGTCACTGCGCCTGTTCGTCCAACCTGAAACTCCACGCCTTCAATGGTCGTAAGCTCTTCCTGAGCCGGAAACTTCTGGGCGATGGCCCATCTGGGCGCGCGAGACACGAAGCCAAGCTGGTTTTGAAGATCCAGACGGTTCACTTTGAACACAATGCCATCAATCTCATAGGGCAAGCTGGCCCGCTTATCCATCAAGTCGTTGTAGGCTTCGAGGCAGGCTTTGGCTCCTGTCGCCAAACGCATTTCAGGATTAATCCGAAAGCCCCACTCTTTTACCCGCTGCAAACTTTCCCAATGCGTGGCCGGCAATTGCTCTTCGTCCAGAACCGCCATGCTATAGGCGCACATCTCCAAAGGCCGCTTAGCTGTGACGGTCGACTTTTTCTGGCGCAAGCTTCCCGCCGCTGCGTTGCGCGGATTCACAAAGGTTTTCTCACCTTGGTCCGCCAGCCCTTTGTTGAGCTTTTCGAATCCGGCTTTGGGCATGTAAACCTCGCCCCTCACCTCCACGAGATCAGGGAAATCATCCCCACGCAATTTGAGAGGCACCGACGGAATGGTTCGAATGTTGGCGGTAATGTCTTCACCGGTAGTCCCGTCACCGCGGGTTGCCGCTCGCGTGAGTATGCCTTTCTCGTAGTGAAGACTGACTGCCAAACCATCCAGCTTAGGCTCGCACACGTACTCGACGGGCTCGTCCGTACCCAACCTGTCTCGCACCCGGCGGTCGAATTCCTGAAGCTCTACTTCACTGAAGGCATTGTCCAGCGAAAGCATGGGAACACGATGGGTGACCTCAGCGAAACTGGTATCAGCGGCACTACCGACTCTGCGGGTGGGTGATTCTTCAGAGGCAAGTTGCGGGTGCTCTGCTTCTAGTGCTTGCAGCTCCCGGAACAGACGGTCGTATTCAGCATCTGGGATTCTAGGGTCATCCAGAACGTAGTATTGGTAATTATGATCATCGAGCACTGCGCGTAGTTCTTCTACGCGCAGCTGAACTTCTGAAGGGATTTGTGTCATCAGGTGGGTGTCCTGGTTAAGCGTTACACCCGGTGGAAACGCTGTTTACGTTCAAACTCACGGATGCGCTGGCGACAATGTTCAATGGTTTGGGGGGTCATGACACTTCGACGCTCGTCTTTCAGTTCACCGCCCATGTTACGAACCACGCACTGGGCGGTCTCAAGCATGAATTCGAACGCTTGCATCGCATTGGTCGGACCGGGCAAGCTCATGAAGAAACTGATGCCTGGAGTGCTGAGCGCAGGCATATCTTCCGGACGGAAGGTACCGGGCTCAACCGCACTGGCCACACTGAATTGGACCGGCGTAGTGGTATCACTGCCTTCATGGCGGTGATAAATATCCAGATCACCGAATTCCAATCCACAGGCTTCAAACAAGTTTTTAAGAACAGCTCCTGCGAAGGGCTTTTCTTGCGGGGAAAGCACGTTAATGACCAAAACTTCCTTGGCTTCTGGCCGATTGGCGCCAGCCAAAGGCCGGTTGGCATCCCGTTGAGCAACTTCACGGTTTGCAGTGTCTTCTTGAACGTCCGAAACCACCTCATCACGCTTTGGCGATGAACCCGCATTGTCTCGCGTGAAGTCATCTACCGTTTGAGCCGCAGCGGCATCCCGGCTGTCACCGCCTGCGACTGGATTCACCTGTTCTGATTCGTACAGGTGAACGGCTTGTTCCGGCTCATCAGGGGCATAGGCGTCTTGTCGTTCAGCACCCCATCCAGACTCGGGTGCAAAATCCTGATCGTCATCCAGGCTGCTCAAGGAGTCCGAATGATCCGATTTCAAATAGCCTTGCTCTTCGAGCGTTCCTCTCGAAACTATTCGTGCCCCCCCATTGGGCAGTTCAGGATTGAAGTCTGGATCCAGTGGGGAGTCGTCCAGCTCATCCACGCCCATTCCAGACGATATCGCAATGGACTCTTTCCGGGCACGGTGCATTCTTCGGATGCCATCAACGACGATTCCGATAATAACCAGGGTACCTATGGCAATTAACCATTCCCTAAGTGACATAATTCTGCTGTCCTGTTGGCAGTTTGCAACGTTGTTACTCTAAGAAAAGCCCGTAGCGAATACAACGCACACCGGGCCCAGATGGCCGTATTGTCATGGTTGGTGACTTTTCCACCAACCCTAGGCTTCGGCCAAAGCCGCCGCCTCATCTACATCCACAGTTACCAATCGGGAACAGCCGGGTTCGTGCATGGTAACCCCCATCAGCTGATCCGCCATTTCCATGGCAATCTTGTTATGGGTAATGTAGATAAATTGTACCTGTTTGGACATTTCTTTCACCAGATTTGCGTAACGCCCTACGTTGGCATCGTCCAAAGGCGCATCCACTTCGTCCAGCATACAAAATGGTGCCGGGTTCAACTGGAAGATCGAAAATACCAGCGCAATGGCCGTCAGCGCCTTTTCGCCACCCGACAGCAAGTGAATAGTACTGTTCTTCTTCCCCGGGGGGCGCGCCATGATGGCAACGCCGGTTTCCAAGAGGTCATCGCTGGTCAGCTCCAAGTAGGCGCTACCACCGCCAAACACCTTCGGGAACAACGCCTGCAAACCGCCATTAACCTGATCAAAGGTTTCCCTAAAGCGTTGCCGGGTTTCCCGGTCAATCTTACGAATGGCGTTATCCAGGGTTTCCAGCGCTTCCATCAGGTCATCGTTTTGCTCGTCCAGATAGTTTTTACGCTCACTCTGAACCTGATATTCCTCAATGGCCGCCAAGTTAATCGCGCCTAAACGCTGAATGCGGTTACCGATTTTGGTGAGTTCTTCGGCCCAAACCTTTTCATCCGCATCTTCTGGCAACTCGCCGAGCACTTCCTGCAACTTCACACCCAGCTCTGTGAGCTGTTCAATGTGGTTACCCGAACGGATTTCAAGCGCTTGCGATTCCATTTTAAGCTTTTCGAGGTTCGCTCGCACATCCTGAACAACATGGTCTGTGCGGCTTCGTCCCTGCTCACGGTCACGGACTTCTTTGTCGATATCTTCCAAAGCGTCTCTGGCGGCACTCAGCTTTTCTTCCTCTGCCAAGCGTCTTTCCAGCAAGCCTTCCAGTTGCAGCTTGAGATCCTCGATGGGCTCCTCTGAACCTTCTCGGGTTTCACGCAACACCTCAAGGCGCTCTTCAAGGCGTTCTTTTTGCAGCTGCATCCGGTCAATGGTTTGCTTCAGAGCGTCACGCTGGCTTTGCAGGGTTTGCAGCTGCAGCTGTAATTGATGAGCGTGATCACGGTCATGACGTGCTTCCTGACGCAACCGGTCAAGGTTTTCCCGAAGCGTGTCTCGCTGCTCCAACAACCGCTCTTTCTCTTCATCGCTGTCTTCGCTAGAAGCCAGTGCCATATCCCATTCTTCTTTGGCTTCCTGAAGCTGAATTTGTTGCTCTTCGAGGTTGCCACTCACGTCTTCGATATCATCGTAGATGCGGGCAATGCGGGCATCAATCTGCTCAGCCCTTGCCTTCAGTCCGCTCACCTGTGAGGACAGCGCTGACAGCTCCCGTTGAACTTCACTCAACCGACCCTGAGCATCTTCCCGAGCGGTTTCAGCGCGTTCTCCCTGCTCTTTCAGCTGCTCTAACTGAGCGTTTGCCAACGCCAGCTTCTGTTCGGCTTCAGCCAATTGAAGCTGAAGTTCATCTACCTTCTTCTGCCGTTCAATAACGCCAATCTGGCCCACGTCTGAGTCAGGCATCAACACCCAATCCCGGGCGACCCAGACGCCCTCCCGCGTGATCACACTTTGGTTGACATCCAGACTCGAGCGGCGAGCCAATGCTTCTGCAGTGGAGTTCGCCGTATCGATATGGCTGACCAAATTCTCAATAGCCCCAAGCCCGCTGACCTTAGCGACCAGCCCGGACGTTGCTGCGCTACCCGGCGTTTGCTGAGCAACTACCGCAACCCCTTTGGGTGCATGGGCCATTACATCGTCAAGATTCTCGAGCCCTGGTAAAGCCAGGCCTTGAGTAAAGCGGCCAATCACCTGCTCTACCGCAAATTCCCAGCCACTTTCTATGTTGAGCTGAGCGGCCACGCGAGGCGCGTCCGAAAAACCGTGCTCGGCAAGCCACGTTTGCAAGACATCATCCTGCCCGCCCATTTGCTCATCCAAAAGCGCCTGCTGGGATTCCAACGATGCACGAAGGCTTTGCACTTGCTGGCGATGACTCGACACCTCTTCTTCAGCGTCTTTCAGGCGCTGCCTCGACTGATACACATCGTCTTGTAACCACTGAATTCGTTCAGCCGCCTCTTCCCGTTGAAGCTCGAGGGTTTCTTGCTGTTCGAGCAGCTCTTCAAGTTCGGATCTATCTAACTGACTTTCGAGCAGTTCTTGCTCGTCTTTCAGCTTTAGATGGCGGGACTGTAACTGGGCGATAGCATCGTCAAGCGAGCGTATCCGCGATTGGGCAAGTTCCGCCTGACGACGCGCATCAGAAGAACGCGTACTGAACTCATCCCAACGATGCTGCCAGTCAGCCATAGCCTCTTCGGCCAGCTGTAATTTCTCGCCCGACTCCTCCGAACGCATAGCCAGCGCTTCTTGCTCAGGCTCAATCATGTTGAGCTCTTCAAGAATGGTGGCCAGCTTGTCTTCATCCTGTTCCAGTTCACGCTGTATTTCGCGTTGATTAGAAACCGCCTGGTCCAACTCCGCCGCGGCTTGGCGACTGCGGTCACGGTGATGTTCAAGGCTCTGTTCTATGCGGGCAATATCTGCTCCGGCCTCATAGTATTTGGCCTGAGCACGATTGAAATGTTCGGTGCGTTCGTGATGAGCCTCACGCAGGGATTCCAGTGAGGTCTCGAGATTGACCCTTTCGGTCAGCAGCTTTTCCAGCTCAAGCTCGGTATCGCGAATTTTCTCGCGCCAGGTTTGCAAGTCGTTATCAAGCGCCTTCCAACGGAGCACTGTTAACTCGGCCTTCTTTTGCCGCTCTTCAAGTTTGTAAGCCTTATACTTTTCTGCGGCGGCGGCCTGACGCTCCAGATGCTGCAGCTGCCGGCCAAGCTCTTCCCGCAGATCGGTTAATCGTTCGAGATTTTCCTGGGTGCGCTTGATGCGGTTTTCCGTTTCTCGCCGGCGCTCTTTGTACTTGGAAATACCCGCTGCTTCTTCGATGTAAACGCGCAGCTCTTCAGGCTTGGCTTCGATCAGACGAGAAATCATCCCCTGCTCGATGATGGCGTAGCTACGAGGCCCAAGACCGGTTCCAAGGAATAGATCGGTAATGTCACGGCGGCGACATTTCGAGCCGTTCAGGAAGTACTCCGACTGTCCTTCACGGGAAACCCGCCGTTTGACCGAGATTTCGTTAAACTTAACGAACTCACCAGGAGCCTTACCGGCATCGTTATCGAAGACCAACTCGATGGATGCCTGACCAACCGGCTTGCGCGCAGTGGAGCCGTTGAAAATAACGTCTGACATAGATTCACCGCGCAGGTATTTGGCGGAACTCTCGCCCATAACCCAGCGCACAGCATCAATGATGTTCGACTTGCCACAACCGTTCGGACCAACCACTGCAGTGAGATTGGTCGGAAATGGAACGGTTGTGGGATCGACAAACGATTTGAAGCCGGCCAGTTTAATGGACTTAAGCCTCATATCAGGCGTTCTCCTCCATGAGAATATTCAAAATCTGTGATCGTTGGTGCTCGCCGTAATCCTGAATAACTTGCTGAAGCTGGGCCGCATCTTCTTGGATGGCCGCATCCGCTAGTTTTTGAAATAACAGGCCGGTTTCTGCGGTCTCGCTGGGGCGATTCTCCAGCACTACGTAATAGGTTCGACTAATGGCCGGGCGGAAGTTTTCTAGTGTTTCCTGCAGGAACGGGTTTTCGACCAACCGACAGGCGCTTCGGACCAGATCGAAACCAGCATCAATAACCTGCTCAGGATCACTCCTCGATGTACTCAAGTCACCAAGCGCCGAACCGTGTTTGCGCACCTGCCCTGCTAGCCCGCTGAGCTCATGCCCGGACCAACGGTCAAGCACCTTGCGCCCAAGCATGCAAAGCAGATCAATATAAATATCATAAAGAGCATTCACTGAGCTGACGGTCATTTCAGAGACCACCGCCCCCCTGCGCGGGTATATCTCCACCAGATGCCGGCGTTCGAGAATAAGCAACGCCTCGCGAACAGAACCACGACTGACGTTGAGTTCACCGGCCACTTTAAGCTCCTGAATACGCTCACCGGGCTTAAGGCTCCGGACGACAATACGCTGGCCAATATGCTGGGCTATTTGTTCTGAAAGACTCTCGGGGGCCTCAAATCTCATGCTAAAACTGCTCACCTATGACGTTTGCGTTCGTGCGCGGAAGTTTATCACAGGCGTCCAAACGGCCCACACCCTTGTCGGACATTTTGATTGCGGCTGCCTTACAAACGGCAATGTACTGCCGAAACATTGACGCAAATGAGAGAATCAAACGTCAAAACGGCAAAAAGCAATCTTATGTGTATGGTTTTAATGCAGAAACAGAACCTGGCACTAAAGATGCTTAGAGATAATCATCTTTATTTTCCGGAACGAGCGAGCTGCCGTGAAAAACCTGACATCAATCCAGTCTTCTAAATCTCAACCTGCCAAGCTGGCAGCACTTAGACAGGCATTTCAGGCATGGAGCCAAGAGCCAGACCCACTGGCACGACTAAACAAAAGACTCTCAACAACTCTGTCTCTGGAAAACCAGCTGGAGATAATAGCGGAAGAAATTTCCGCAACGATCCCCTTCGACTCTATGCAATACCGTCACCGGATTGCCCGTCAGGACTTTGTTTTTTCCACGGGCGTCGGCGGCCCGCACCGCTGCGAATACCGCCTCTCACTGGAAGGCAGCCATTATGGCTGGCTTACCTTTCACCGGCGCCATAAATTTAGCGAGGAGGAACTGACAGGGTTCGAGATGATGCTATCGGCAATCATCTGCCCCTTGCGAAACGCCTGCCAGTTCATTGCCATTGAACAAGCAGCGTTGACCGACTCGCTTACTGGCATCGGGAATAAGCGAGCGCTTCAAGAAGAACTCACTCGAGCGAGCTCACTTGCTGACCGTCTCGAGGCACCTTGCAGCTTAATATTGTGTGACCTGGATCATTTCAAGCGCATCAACGACAACCACGGTCACGTTGTGGGAGACCACATACTGTCTAAAGCTGCAGAAAACCTGGAACGGGCGATACGAAACTCTGATTCCGTCTTTCGGTTTGGCGGGGAAGAGTTCGCCGTCTTGTTGCCTCACACCGATATACAGGAAGCAAAAACAGTGGCAGAGCGCATTCGCTTGGCGCTGGAGAGTATACGCGTGGACGGTGGCGAAGCACCCATTACCGTAACGGGCAGCTGCGGTATCGCCGCCCACCTACCTACCGAACAAACCGAGCAGTGGCTTGCTCGTGCCGATGAGGCTCTTTATCAGGCGAAAGCCGGCGGCCGCAATTGCAGCCGCGTCTTTGCCTCTATTCCATAACGGAACCGGGGTTACGCGCCCCGGTTATTGCGAGCCGGGCGTGTAGCGCCAGCCGTCTTCTTTTTAGTATCTCGCTTAGCCTTAGGCTGACCAGCATCACTAACCTGCCAACTACCGCGCTTGGATTTATGCACGGATCTACCGGGGCTCTTACGGAGTTTCCGATCATGCTCGGCTTGCTCTCCCGGCGTCTTCTGGGGAACAGGCACCGACTGCAACTCCACCGTGCGGCTGAGCAAATCTACCGCTTTCTGATCCAACTCTTCCCACTTGCCTAACGACAGACGGCTGGGCAGGAAAATAGGCCCGTACCGAACCCGCTTAAGCCTGCTCACACGGACACCTTGGGATTCCCAAAGACGACGCACTTCGCGATTACGCCCCTCGAGCAAGGTGACATGGAACCATTTGTTCATGCCGCTGCCGCCGGCTTCAGAAATATCGGAGAACTGCGCCATGCCGTCTTCCAACAAGACACCCTGAAGCAACCGCTGAATCATGGCCTCATCAACTTCACCAAATACTCGAACGGCGTACTCCCGGTCGATCTGGCGAGACGGGTGCATCAGTCGGTTTGCCAGTTCACCATCGGTGGTAAACAACACCAGACCGGTGGTATTCAGATCCAGACGCCCGATAGAGATCCAGCGTTGATCTTTCAAACGCGGCAAACGATCGAACACCGTGGGCCGGCCTTCAGGATCTTTACGGGTCGTCACTTCACCTTCCGGCTTGTTGTAAATCAGAACTCGGCGCACAACCTGGCCCGCCGAGGAGACATCCAACTTCTTGCCGTCCAGTTCAAACGTATCTTCTATCGTCGCTTTCTGACCAGGCACCGCTGGCTGACCGTTAACCAACAGACGGCCGGAGTCCATCCAGCCTTCGATCTCCCTGCGTGAACCTACGCCGGCGCGCGCCAAAAGTTTCTGAATACGCTCGGGGCCTTCAGATAATGATTTATCACCCTGCGCAGTCTTCTTGCCTGCGCGTGGTTTTCCGGGGCTAGATGCCGCCATGTATTCTTTCCTTAATAAGTATCTGACACCTTCGCGGTGTCAGTGAATTGTCTGCTCTGGGGGCAATTCGTCCAGATCTTGGCCATCAGATGGATCACCTTCGACCGAGGGGACTTCAAGCTCGCGCTCACCCTGCATGCTCTTCTCAATTTCCCGGCCAATCTCTTCCAAATCCCGCACTTCTGACAAAGCGGGCAACTCGTCAAGACCGGCGAGGTTGAAATAATCCAAAAATTGTTTGGTGGTGGCATACATCGCCGGCCTACCCGGCACATCGCGGTGCCCCACAACACGGACCCACTCTCGCTCAAGCAGGGTCCGAATGATATTGCTGCTTACCGTAACACCTCGAATTTCTTCAATCTCGCCTCGAGTAATTGGTTGCCGGTAAGCAATCAATGCGAGCGTTTCCAAAAGCGCCCTGGAATACCGCTGAGGCTTTTCTTCGAACAGTCGGCCTACCCATGGCGCGAACTCTTCTCTCACCTGCAAACGGTAGCCGCTGGCGACTTGCTTCAATTCAAACCCTCTACCCTCACACGCTTTTTCCAGCATGACCATGGCATGCTCCATGACCTGGCGTGACGGCTGCTCGTTTTCAAAAAACAGTTCTCGAAGCTGCTCAAGCGACAAGGGTTTTCCAGCAGCCAACAAGGCCGCCTCCGCGATGGCCTGAATTCTGACAATATCGTCTTCGTTCATGGTAGTCGGTAATCCTTCAGCTGACGGCTCGAGCTCTGACGTGAATAGGCCCTAGCACCTCTGCTTGCACAAGCTCGATCAATTGCTCTTTCACCAATTCAAGCGTTGCCAGAAAGCTCACCACAACGCCCAGCCGGCCTTCTTCAACGGAAAACAGGCTTTCGAAGGTGACAAAGCGATCACCCTGCAATACGGAAAGAATGTGTGACATCCTTTCTCGAGTGGACAGACGCTCTTTTTCAACGTGGTGACTGGTAAACAAATCCGCGCGTTTCAGCACACCTTGCAGCGCCAGAATCAACTCCCGCATATCAACATCGGGATGCGGCTGGCTGGATGGCAATTTCGGCAGCGCGGCTGAGCCCGCAAAACTATCGCGCTCCATTCTCGGCATCTGATCAATATCTTCAGCTGCTTTTTTGAACCGCTCATACTGCTGCAACCGCCTAATAAGCTCGGCTCTCGGGTCGAGTTCCTCGTCGTCGTCACTTTCTTGTCGCGGTAAGAGCATCCGGGATTTAATCTCGGCAAGGGTGGCCGCCATAACGAGGTATTCAGCCGCCAACTCAAAACGCATAGACTCAACTGCCCCTATGTACTCCATGTACTGGCGGGTAATTTCGCTGACATCGATGTCCAGAATATTCATATTCTGACGT
The DNA here is from genome assembly GCF_048285575.1 of Marinobacter sp. SBS5. NCBI lineage: Bacteria > Pseudomonadati > Pseudomonadota > Gammaproteobacteria > Pseudomonadales > Marinobacteraceae > Marinobacter > Marinobacter sp. SBS5. The sequence goes on from NZ_JBLWAZ010000002.1 coordinate 72,677, forward strand.
CGGATCAGGTATAGCAATAAATCAAGAGGCCCTTCGAAGGCCTCCAGAAAGACTGCGAGGGCATCCGGCGGTATGTAGAGATCTTTGGGAACATCAACTATGGGCTTACCGGAAACCAAGGCAAGCGGCACCTGCTCCATCTCACCGGATGAAGCATCGACTGGCTCTTTGATCTCTTCCGTCATACCACCGTGGCCTGTCTCAATGATTAGCCGCGCCCGACTCAGCGATAACCAAGCCCCATGGCTTCCCGAACTTCTTCAAGGGTATCTCTTGCGGCATCCCTCGCGTGCTCTCTACCTTCCTGCAGGATTGAGTACACCAAATCCGGGTTGTCTTCATATTCTTTGGCCCTTTCGTGCAGCGGCTTTTGCTCTTCCACGATGGCTTCGATCAGCGGGGTCTTGCACTCCAGGCAACCGATGCCTGCGCTGCGACAACCTTCCTGAACCCAGGCGCAGGTTGCTTCGTCGGAGTAAACCTTGTGCAGACCCCAAACCGGGCACTTCTCAGGCTCGCCCGGATCCGTGCGACGAACACGTTGCGGGTCGGTCTGCATGGTGCGGACTTTCTGGGCAACACTATCCGGGTCTTCCCGCAGCCCAATGTAGTTATTGTAGGACTTGGACATCTTCTGACCGTCCAGCCCTGGCATCTTGGATTCCGGAGTTAGCAACGGCTGCGGCTCCGGCAGGATCACTTTGCCGCCGCCTTCGATGTAACCGTACAGGCGCTCACGGTCACCCAGCGAAATATTCTGCTGCTCTTTCAGTAAAGCCCGCGCGATTTCCAGCGCCTCGGTGCTCCCCTCTTCCTGATAACGTTTTTTCAGTGAGCGGTACAATTTGGCGTTTTTCTTACCCATTTTCACAATGGCCGCTTCAGCGAGTTCTTCAAACCCGGGCTCTCGGCCATAGATGTGATTGAAGCGGCGAGCGATTTCGCGGGTGATTTCCACGTGTGAAACCTGATCGGCTCCGACCGGCACCTTTCCGGCGCGATACAGCAAAATATCGGCGCTTTGAAGCAACGGGTAACCTAGGAAACCATAGGTCGCGAGGTCTTTTTCACGCAACTTTTCCTGCTGGTCTTTGTACGTCGGAATTCGTTCGAGCCAGCCCAGCGGCGTAATCATCGACAGTAGCAGGTGCAATTCTGCGTGTTCAGGGACCTGAGACTGGATAAACATAGTCGACGAGCCAGGATTCACACCAGCAGCCAACCAATCCACCACCATATCCCAGACACTTTGTTCAATGCCGGAAGGGTCGTCATATTGCGTGGTTAACGCATGCCAATCGGCGACGAAGAAGAAGCACTCGAATTCGTGCTGGAGTTTAACCCAGTTTTTCAGCACACCGTGGTAGTGGCCGAGGTGAAGCTTGCCGGTCGGACGCATGCCGGACAAAATTCTTTGCTGGGAATCGACGGAACTCAAAGCACAAACTCCTTCTTTCTATTTATAGAGCGCCTGAATGAGCGTGAAGTCACGGGGTTAGTCATCAGGCTGACCGGGCATTATAGTCTTAACACCCGCCCGCGTTAAACAAACAGGCTGAAAACAATCGCCCTCAAACGAAAAACCCCCGGCATTCTTACGAATCCGAGGGTTTTTCACAGGTTGTGAAAAGGCTTACCAGCCAGTCACTTCCTGCAGGGCTTTGCCAATGTCAGCAAGGCTGCGCACGGTTTTAACACCGGCGTCATTCAGAGCTGCGAATTTCTCATCCGCGGTACCCTTACCACCTGAAATGATGGCACCTGCGTGGCCCATACGCTTGCCTGGAGGCGCAGTTACGCCGGCAATGTAGGAAACAACAGGCTTGGTGACGTTATCTTTGATGAAGGCTGCCGCTTCTTCTTCAGCAGTACCACCGATTTCACCAATCATCACGATAGCCTCAGTCTGCGGATCTTCCTGCAGCAGCTTGAGGATGTCGATGAAGTTGGAACCCGGGATTGGATCACCACCGATACCTACGCAAGTAGACTGGCCGTAGCCGAAGTCCGTGGTCTGCTTGACCGCTTCGTAAGTCAGGGTGCCGGAGCGAGATACGATACCGACTTTACCTGGCTTGTGAATGTGGCCCGGCATGATACCGATCTTGCTTTCGCCCGGTGTGATGACGCCTGGGCAGTTAGGCCCGATCATACGAACGCCTTTACGATCAACGTATTCTTTGGCGTACAGCATATCGATGGTCGGAATGCCTTCGGTGATGCACACGATCAGCTCGAGACCGGCGTCTGCCGCTTCGATGATGGCATCTTTACAGAACGGAGCTGGCACGTAGATCACGGTAGCCTGAGCACCGGTCTGTTCTACGGCTTCACGCACGGTGTTGAATACCGGCAGACCCAAGTGAGTAGTGCCGCCCTTACCCGGGCTTACGCCACCAACCATTTTGGTGCCGTACTCGATAGCCTGCTCAGAGTGGAAAGTACCCTGTGCGCCGGTAAAGCCCTGGCAGATAACCTTGGTGTCTTTATTAATCAGGATGCTCATTATTTACCCCCTGCGGCTTTAACGACTTGCTCTGCAGCATCAGCAAGGCTGCTAGCGGCGATGATGTTCAAGCCACTGTCAGCCAGAACTTTGGAACCCAGCTCAGCGTTGTTACCTTCAAGGCGAACAACCACGGGAACTTTAACGCCTACTTCCTTCACTGCACCGATGATGCCTTCAGCAATCATGTCGCAACGAACGATACCACCGAAGATGTTAACCAGAACGGCCTGTACAGCGTCGTCAGACAGGATGATCTTGAACGCTTCAGAAACACGCTCTTTGGTCGCACCGCCACCAACGTCCAGGAAGTTGGCTGGTTTACCGCCAGACAGCTTGATGATGTCCATGGTACCCATGGCCAGACCAGCACCGTTAACCATGCAACCGATGTTGCCTTCAAGCGCAACGTAGTTCAGTTCCCAAGCAGCAGCTTCCGCTTCACGGGCATCTTCCTGTGAAGGATCGCGCATTTCCTGCAGCTTCTTCTGACGGTACAAAGCGTTGCCATCAGCGCCAATCTTGGCGTCCAGACAGTGCAGATCACCGGCCGGAGTGATAACCAGCGGGTTGATTTCCATCAGTGCCAGGTCGTAGTCTTCGAACAGCTTTGCCAGACCCATGAAGATCTTGGTGAACTGGCCAATCTGCTTGCCTTCAAGGCCCAGCTGGAATGCCAGGTCACGACCTTGGTATGGCTGAGGGCCAACCAGCGGATCGATTTCAGCGCGAAGGATCTTTTCCGGTGTTTCTTCAGCAACCGTTTCGATCTCAACACCACCTTCAGTGGACGCCATGAATACGATACGGCGAGTACCACGGTCTACAACCGCTCCCAGGTAAAGCTCCTGATCGATGTCGGTCAATGACTCGACAAGAATCTTGCTAACTGGCTGACCGTTTTCGTCGGTCTGGAAAGTGACCAGATTCTTGCCCAACCACTGCTCGGCAAACGCACGGATCTCGTCAGTGCTCTTGACCAACTTTACACCGCCAGCCTTACCACGGCCGCCAGCGTGAACCTGTGCTTTGACAACCCAGCTGTTGCCGCCAATTTTTTCGGCAGCTGCAACTGCTTCTTCCGGGGTATCACAGGCGATGCCTTGTGAGACAGGCAGGCCATATTCAGCGAATAGCTGTTTGCCCTGATATTCATGCAAATTCATAGTTAATGTCCCGCTATTTGATGGAGGATAACCACGTACGGAGAAGAACCCGCTGCTCCCCACTTGGGAAGTCTTAAATGCGAATTCGGTTTGATGAGCAGGGGATCACCTCAGCTCACCATGTCCGCAACCAGAAATCGGTTGTTGTTATAGCGAAGGGGCGCTCTTACGGGCGCCCCTTGCTTCTGGTCTGCGTTACTTCTTTTTGCGACGGTTGGCGACGTGAATCGCCCCACCCGCAACGGCCAGGGCCGCTTCATGCACAGACTCAGACAGAGTCGGATGCGCAAAGCAGGTCAAAGCCAAATCTTCAGCGGTAGAACCGAACTCCATGGCGATCACGCCCTGAGCAACGATTTCTGACGCTTGGGGCCCAACAACGTGGAAGCCAAGAATACGGTCTGTCTTCGCATCTGCGATGATCTTGACCATACCGCCCGTGGCATTGGCAGCCATAGCACGACCGTTAGCTGCAAACGGGAAAGTGCCAACGTTATACTCTTCACCTTCCGCTTTCAGCTGTTCTTCGGTCTTGCCTACCCAGGCCACTTCCGGAGCCGTGTAGATCACGTTAGGAATGCAGTCGTAATTGACCTGAGGCTTGTGGCCAGCAATACGCTCAGCAACCATGACACCTTCCTCAGATGCCTTGTGTGCCAGCATCGGGCCACGCACGATATCACCAACAGCCCAAACGCCCGGCGCTTCGGTCTTGCACTTGTCATCGACAAAGATAAAGCCACGCTCGTCCAGATTCACACCGGAGTCTTCTGCCAACAGACCATCAGTATAAGGACGACGACCAACAGCTACGATCAGCTTGTCGAACTTCGCTTCCTGCTTACCTTTGGAATCTTCGTAGCTCACGTTAACCAGCTTGCGCTTTACTTCAGCACCGGTCATGCGAGCACCCGTGATAATATTCAGGCCTTGCTTTTTGAAGTGCTTCAGAGCGTCTTTGGCAATCTGCTGGTCAACCACTGGCAGGAAGTTATCTTGTGCTTCCAGAATGGTGACTTCTGAGCCCAAACGAGCCCAAACACTACCCAGCTCAAGACCGATAACACCTGCACCGATTACACCCAAGCGCTTAGGAACTTCAGTGAACTCAAGCGCACCTTCAGAGTCCACGATGTATTCACCGTCAAACGGTGCAGGTGGAATCTCGACCGGCTTTGAACCACTCGCCAAGATGACGTTCTCGGCTTCGTAAGTCTTGGTTTTACCGTCTTTATCGGTAACTTCTACCTTACGACCATTAAGCAATTTGCCGTGACCGTGAATCGACGTTACGCCGTTAGCCTTGAACAGACCGGCGATGCCACCGGTCAGCTGCTTAACGATACCAGCCTTACGCTCCATCATTTTGGCGACGTCGATATCGACGCTCTTGGCCAAAATACCCATGGACTCGTAATCGTGGCTAGCTTCCTCAAACTTGTGAGTCACTTCCAGCAACGCTTTGGATGGAATACAGCCTACGTTCAAGCAGGTTCCACCCAGTACCTGGCTTTTGCCGTCTTCAGCAGTCCAGGATTCAACACACGCAGTTTTCAGACCCAGCTGGGCAGCCTTGATAGCCGCCACGTAACCGCCGGGGCCTGCACCAATGACAATCACATCGTACTTATCGGACATAATTTTTCCTGTTCTCAGATTCGTTGAGTATCAGCTTACACGTCCAGCAGGATACGCGCCGGGTCTTCAAGCATTTCCTTGATGGCTACCAGGAATTGAACGGCGTCTTTGCCGTCAATCATACGGTGATCGTATGACAGCGCCAGGTACATCATTGGCAGGATCTCAACCTTGCCGTTCACCGCCATTGGGCGCTCCTGGATCTTGTGCATGCCCAGGATTGCTGTCTGTGGCGGGTTCAGGATTGGCGTAGAAATCAACGATCCGAAAATACCACCGTTGGTGATGGTAAAGGTACCACCGGTCATATCGTCAATACCCAGCTTGCCGCCTTTGGCCTTGTTTCCGTATTCAACGATCTTTTTCTCGATATCTGCCAGTCCCAGTGCGTCAACGTCACGGATAACAGGCACAACTAGACCACGTTCGGTAGAGACCGCAACACCGATATCCTGGTATCCGTGGTAAACCATGTCGTTGCCGTCGATGGATGCGTTAACAGCCGGGAAGCGCTTCAGCGCTTCGGTCGCAGCTTTAGCAAAGAACGACATAAAGCCAAGCTTGATGTCATGACGCTTAACGAAGCTTTCCTGATACTGCTTACGCAGCTCCATGATCGGTGCCATGTTCACTTCGTTGAACGTAGTCAACATAGCCGCGGTCTGTTGAGCTTCAACCAGACGCTTCGCGATGCTGGCACGCAGACGCGTCATCGGAACACGCTTCTCTGGGCGCTCGCCTTGTGCAACGGTAACTTCAGGTGCCGCAGCAGGCTTAGAGGACGCAGAACCCGAAGACTTCTTGCTCTCGATGTGGCTCTGAACATCTTCCTTAGTAACACGGCCATCTTTGCCGGTGCCTTTAACAGAAGCCGGATCAACGCTGTTCTCTTCCGCCAACTTACGTGCTGCCGGGCTCAAGATCGCATCGCCGGATGCCGGAGCATCTTCGCTCGCATCGGACTTATCTTCGGCCTTGCTGGTATCCGCCTTGCTTTCTGCAGGCTTGGATTCACCCGCGGCGCCTTCTTTAAACTTACCGATAACTTCACCGCTTTCGCAGGTATCGCCTTCGGCTTTTACGATTTCTTCAATCACACCGTCAGCCGGAGCAACCACTTCGAGCACAACTTTGTCGGTCTCAATGTCGACAATCAGCTCGTCACGTGAACAGGCTTCGCCTGGCTGCTTATGCCAAGTCGCGACGGTGCCTTCGGCAACCGACTCAGGGAAAACTGGGGCTTTAATCTCTGTTGTCATTACAATTCCTTAGCTCGGTAGCTCGTCAGATTTCGAACGCGTCGTTAACCAATTTCTTCTGCTCTTCAATGTGTACGGACATATGTCCACACGCAGGAGCAGCGGAAGGCTCACGACCGGCATACTGAAGGTAGAGTTTTGGGTTCAGGCGTTGCAGTGCATTACGCATATGGTGCTGACTTGGGTACCAAGCACCCTGGTTCATTGGCTCTTCTTGACACCAAACCACATTTTTCAGCTTAGGATACTGACCCAGAATTTCATCAAGGTCGTCAGCCGGGAACGGGTATAGCTGTTCAATGCGAACCAGCGCGACATCATCACGCTCATCTGCTTTCTTCTTATCCAGCAGATCGTAATACACCTTACCGCTGCACATGATCAGGCGCGTCACCTTCTTCGGATCAGGCAGATCCTTTTCGGGCAACACAGTCTGGAATGTGCCAGACGTCAAATCGTCCAAGCTTGAAATAGCTTCTTTATGGCGCAGCAGGCTCTTCGGCGTGATCGCAATCAACGGCTTCCGCAACGGACGCTTAACCTGGCGTCGCAACATGTGGAATACCTGGGACGGCGTCGTCGGCACACACACCTGAATGTTGTGCTGCGCGGACAGCTGAAGGAAACGCTCCAAACGGGCTGAACTGTGTTCCGGCCCCTGCCCCTCATAACCATGGGGCAGCAGGAGTGTCAGACCGCACAAACGGCCCCACTTGTGCTCGCCGCTGGTCAGGAATTGGTCGATAACCACCTGAGCACCGTTGGCGAAGTCACCAAACTGCGCTTCCCAGATAATCAATGCGTCCGGCTGAGTGGTTGCGTAGCCGTACTCAAACGCCATAACGGCTTCTTCAGACAGCAGAGAGTCATAAATGTCGAAACTCGGCTGGTCTTCCGACAACGCCTGAAGCGAGATGTGCGAAGAACCGTCCTTCTGGTTATGAAGTACCGCATGACGGTGGGAGAAAGTACCACGTCCAACGTCTTGACCCGTCAGGCGGATCTGGTGCCCTTCGTTGAGCAGTGTCGCGTACGACATCATCTCACCGTAACCCCAGTTCAGAGGCAACGCGCCTGCCGTCATCTTCTCACGGTCATTCACGATCTTGGACACCTGACGCTGCACGCTGAAACCTTCCGGAACCTGCGTCAACTTGGCCCCCAACTTCTTGATCGTTTTGGCCGCTACGCTGGTTTTACACTTGGCCGTCCACTCATGCCCGAGGTAGGGAGTCCAGTCCACATACAGGTCTTTGTTAGGCTCTTTAACCAGCGACTTGACCACGTGCTCGCCATTGTCGAGCGCATCCCGGTAATCCATTTCCATCTGCTTGACTTCATCCTCGGTGAGGATACCGTCCTGCATCAGCTGATCGGCGTAGATGTTTCGCGTGGTTTTCAGTTTACGAATCTTTTCGTACATCAACGGCTGGGTGGCAGCAGGCTCGTCAGCTTCGTTGTGACCGCGACGACGGTAGCAAACCAGATCGATGACGACATCACGTTTGAACTCGTTGCGGTAATCAACGGCCAGGTGGGTCGCGAACATCACCGCTTCGGGATCGTCTGCGTTAACGTGAAGAATAGGTGCCTGGACCATCTTGGCCACGTCAGTACAGTATTCCGTAGAACGAGCATCTTCCTGCCTGCTCGTGGTGAAACCAACCTGGTTGTTAATCACGATGTGAATGGTACCACCCACGCCGAAGCCCCGTGTCTGGGACATCTGGAAGGTTTCCATCACCACACCCTGGCCCGCAAAGGCCGCATCACCGTGCATCACGATCGGCAACACTTTGGTTCCGTCCGTGTCGTTACGGCGATCCTGACGCGCTCGAACCGAGCCCACAACAACCGGAGCAACGATTTCCAAGTGCGACGGGTTAAACGCCATAGCCAAGTGAACTTCGCCACCCGGAGTCATGACGTTTGAAGAGAAGCCCTGGTGGTATTTCACGTCACCCGAACCGGAATCCGCGAGCTTCTTGCCCTCGAACTCGTCAAACAATTCTTTGGGGTTCTTACCGAGCGTGTTGACCAACACGTTCAAACGGCCACGGTGCGCCATGCCCAAGACGATTTCTTTGGCGCCGTACGAGCCGGCACGCTGAATCAATTCGTCAAGACAAGGGATAAGGCTCTCACCGCCTTCAAGGCCGAAACGCTTAACACCCGGGTAACGGGAGCCCAAATACTTCTCGAGCCCTTCAGCAGCCGTCAGACGCTCCAGAAGATGCTTGCGCGTTTCAGTCTCATACTGAGGACGAGAACGTACCGGTTCCATGCGCTGCTGGAACCAGCGCTTGATGCGCGTGTCCACCACGTGCATGTATTCAGCGCCGATACTTTGACAATAGGTTTGACGAAGCCCGTCAACGATGTCTCTAAGCTTCATTGTCTCAGAACCGAAGCTCAAAGAGCCGGTCTGAAACTCTAAATCCAGATCGGATTCATGCAAGTCATGAAAAGCCGGATCAAGATCTTCTACAGGTTCACGCTGCCAGACACCCAGTGGGTCAAGCTTGGATTCCTGATGACCACGGAAACGGTACGCGTTAATCAGCTGTAGAACACGGATCTGCTTTTTGTCAGCATCGGATGTGGCGCTGGCCGGAACGCCGCCACTGGCCAAAAAGCGCTGGTTTCGCGAGATGTGTTCAAACTGTTCACGGATCGTCGAGTGAATAACATCACGGCCTTGCTGGCCATCGACGCTCGGGAGCTTATCGAAGTAGCTCCGCCACTCTTCAGGAATAGCATTGGGATCTGTCAGGTAGGTTTCAAAAAGCTGTTCAACATAGGCTAGATTTCCACCCTGTAAGTGGGAAGTCTGCCATAACTGCTCCATGATGCTTTCGTGCATTTTGAATAGCTCACCTTGGCTGGTGCGGGGGAGCGGGTATGGTCGGCCAGTGGTATTTTCCAGTCAATACGGGTTATTACGGCATGACAACCGGATACCACAACCATTACGGAAGATTCCGTCCCCTGTGATTTTTTGTACTCAGCGACACTGCAAGGAAACCAAAGAGAGGGAAACCAGGCAGCGGAGTCAGTTTGCATCCTGGTAAGACTTTTGACTATAAGCCTTTGGTTGAAGGCCCCGCATAAGCGAGGCCCTCAGGAGTGCTAACTGGCATCGGGTAACCAGTATAGCTATTTCTTCGAGATTTGCCGGTCAGGTGGCCCTTTGCAGCAGCAAATTCCGAATGTGGCCGATCGCCTTGGTGGGATTCAGACCTTTCGGACAAACGCTTACGCAGTTCATGATACCCCTGCAGCGGAATACGCTGAACGGATCATCCAGCTCGGCCAAACGCTCAGCCTGAGCCGTGTCACGACTGTCTGCCAGGAAGCGGTATGCTTGCAGCAGGCCAGACGGACCAATGAACTTATCCGGGTTCCACCAGAAGGACGGACAAGCTGTGGAGCAGCACGCACAGAGAATACACTCGTACAGACCATCCAACTTCTCACGTTCTTCAGGAGTTTGCAGGCGCTCAATGGCGGGCGCCGGCTTATCGTTAACCAAGTACGGCATAACCTTTTCGTACTGCTTGTAGAAAAGGCCCATGTCGACAACCAAGTCACGAATGACTGGCAGACCTGGCAGAGGGCGCAAAACCAGCTTGTTGTTCTTGACCACGTCGGAAACAGGCGTAATACAAGCTAAGCCGTTCTTGCCGTTCATGTTCATGCCGTCAGAACCACACACACCTTCGCGGCAGGAACGACGGTAACTCATGGAAGGATCTTTCTCCTTCACAAGGTTCAGAACATCCAGAACCATAAGGTCTTTGCCTGCAGGAATCTCAACTTCAACATCCTGCATGTAAGGGGCGTTATCAGCTTCTGGATTGTAGCGATACAGACTTACCAACATATTCAGAATCTCCCCTTAGTAGGTCCGGACTTTCGGCTGGAAGGTCGGAACAGTCTTCGGCGCAAAGTTCACGTCACGCTTGCCCACACGCTTCTCAAGCGGGAAGTACATGGAATGCTTCAGCCAGTTCTCGTCATCACGCTCAGTGAAGTCGTTACGTGCATGTGCACCACGACTTTCTTTACGCTCATTCGCAGAAATAGCAGTAGCCAGCGCAACTTCGTACAGGTTATCGAGCTCAAGAGCCTCAATACGCGCCGTGTTGAACGCCTTACTGGTATCGGCCAGCTTGGTCTTGCGAACACGCTCACCGATTGCTTCCAGCTTCTTCAGACCTTCTTCCATGCTCTTACCGTCACGGAACACACCGAAGTACAGCTGCATGCAGTTCTGCAGGTCCTTACGAACCGCAGCTACATCTTCACCTTCAGATGCACTGTTCAGGCGGTCCAGACGAGCCATGGCACGCTTGATATCTTCATCGCTGGCGCTATCTACTTCAAAGCCACCACGGATCTGCTCTTCAATGTGCAGACCAGCCGCACGACCGAAGACAACCAGATCCAACAGGGAGTTGCCGCCCAAACGGTTAGCGCCGTGTACAGATACACAAGCTGCTTCACCACAAGCAAACAGACCCGGAATAGGCTGATCGTTACCGTTTTCGTCCTGAGACAAAGCCTGACCACCAACGTTGGTCGGGATACCGCCCATCATGTAGTGACAGGTCGGAACAACGGGAACCGGCTCTTTAACAGGGTCAACGTGAGCGAAGGTACGTGACAGCTCACAGATGCCCGGCAGACGCAGGTTCAGAGTTTCTTCACCCAGGTGATCCAGCTTCAGCAGTACGTGATCCTTCTCAGGGCCACAACCACGTCCTTCCAGAATTTCAAGAACCATGGAGCGCGCAACAACGTCACGGCCCGCCAGGTCTTTCGCGTTCGGAGCATAACGCTCCATGAAACGCTCACCTTCAGAGTTGATCAGATAACCACCCTCACCCCGGCAACCTTCTGTTACCAGTGTACCGGCACCGTAAATACCGGTTGGGTGGAACTGCCACATTTCCATATCCTGAACCGGGAACCCGGCACGCAGGGCCATACCAATACCGTCACCGGTATTGATCAGTGCATTGGTCGTGGACGCATAAATACGACCAGCACCACCCGTCGCCAGAACGGTTGCCTTGGACTTGATGTAGGCAACTTCACCAGTTTCGATCTCAATGGCCACAACACCAACAACTTCGTTCTTGGAGTTCTTAACCAGATCAACCGCGTACCACTCATTCAGGAAGCTGGTGCCGCCTTTCAGGTTTGCCTGGTACAACGTGTGCAGAAGAGCGTGACCAGTACGGTCAGCTGCAGCACAGGTACGAGCAGCCTGAGTCGGGTTATCAGGACCCTTGGACTGACCACCGAAAGGACGCTGATAGATGCGGCCCTGTTCGGTACGGGAGAACGGCAGCCCCATGTGCTCAAGCTCGAATACCGCCTGAGGACCTACAGAACACATGTATTCGATAGCGTCTTGGTCACCGATGTAATCGGAACCTTTAACGGTGTCGTACATGTGCCAGCGCCAATCGTCATTGGGATCAGCACTCGCGATCGCACAAGTAATACCACCCTGAGCGGATACAGTGTGCGAACGGGTTGGAAATACTTTCGTGATACACGCGGTGTTAAGACCAGACTCAGTCAGCTGGAGGGCGGCTCGCATACCAGCTCCACCACCACCGATAACAATCGCGTCGTAAGACATGGTTTTGATGTTAGACATCGATTAAAGCCCCCAAAGGATCTGAATGCCCCACACGACATACACAAACATCACAATGATGCAGGCTGCCTGCAGCAAAAAGCGTGGAAGTGCCGCTTTAATGTAGTCAGTAGAAACGGTCCACAAACCAACCCACGCGTGTCCGGCAATAGACAGCAACGCCAGCAGGCTAAAGATCTTGAACCAACCCTGATTGAACAGCGCCGCCCAAGCCTGGTAGTCAACGTCAGTCGTAATAAAGAAACCCAACAGGAACAGCGTATAAAGCGCCAACACGTAGGCTGTAGCACGCTGAATGATCCAATCCTGAATCCCGTTACGACCGATATTCGTTACACTGTTCATGCCCATACCCAGACTCCTGCCAGAATAATCAGAACAATGGAAACCACTAGCGTGATTTTCGCGGCAAGGCGACCGCTCTCAAGCTCTTCGCCGATACCAGCGTCCATCAGCAGGTGCTTAATACCCGCAACGAGGTGGTACAGCAGAGCAGACAGGATGCCCCAGGTAATCAGCTTTGCCAGGAAGCTGTCCAGCAGTTCATTAACGCGATTGAAGCCATCTTCTCCGGACAAGGAGAGATCCAAACCGTACATCAGAAAAGCAACACCCACGAAGATGATGATGCCGCTAATGCGATGCAGGATCGATGTAATGGCTGGCAGCGGAAAATGGAACTTGCCGAGATCGAGATTTACTGGTCGTTTGCTATTCACAGCGCTCTCACACTCTCTTTTGGTTCCGCAAAACCGATATTCCGGCAGCGGATGGTTAGTATGTTGGGACCGGAGAATCGATACGAAACCGATAACCGATTGGTTCAGGAGGGCGGATGACAACCCGATAGCTTGCTATGCTCTAGCCTGCAGGCAGGCGCATCCCCGATTCCGGGCTACGGATTATAAGGAGACACCTCGGTAATTACAAACCTGCAACTGCGCCGAAAGCCTTGCCAGCCGCACAACCGTCTCCCCTATTTAGCTTATTGACAAAAATTTTTCGGAGCCTGAAGCGCCGAAAACCCGTGGTTCAGGGCCCTCTTTTGCTCATGTAAATCCGTGTTTTCATCATCAATAGATTGACAAAAAAAGCTGACACCCTATATTTTGCCGCCAGTTTTGCGATAATACGCGCCTTCTCGCGCATCGATAAATGCAAAGAGCTGCTAAACCTAATAGAACAGGAGAGCACCATGACCGACAGGAAAGCCACGCTCTCGGTGGGAGATAAGTCCATTGAGCTTCCGATTTATTCCGGCACCGTCGGCCCTGACGTTATTGACGTACGCGGGCTAGTCCAGGAAGGCGTTTTCACATACGATCCAGGTTTTGTTTCTACCGCAGCCTGCGAATCTGCTATCACTTACATCGATGGCGCTAACGGCGTTCTGCTTCACCGGGGCTACCCGATCGACCAGCTTGCCGAAAAATCTGACTTTCTTGAAGTGTGCTACCTCCTTCTTAACGGCGAACTGCCGAGCGAAGAAGAGAACAAGCGCTTCCACAACACCATCAAAAACCACACAATGCTGCACGACCAGATGCGCAATTTCTTCAACGGCTTCCGCCGTGACGCGCATCCGATGGCCATCATGTGTGGCGTTGTTGGAGCTTTGTCTGCGTTCTACCACGACCAAATGGATGTCGGCGATCCGAAACAGCGCGAGATCACCGGGCACCGCTTGATTGCGAAAATGCCAACCATCGCAGCCTGGTGCTACAAGTACTCCGTAGGCCAGCCATTCATGTACCCGCGCAACGATATGTCATACGCAGAAAACTTCCTGCAGATGATGTTCGGCACTCCGTGCGAAGAGTACAAACCGAACCCGGTTCTCGCGAACGCGATGGACAAGATCTTTATTCTGCACGCAGACCACGAGCAAAACGCTTCTACTTCCACCGTACGCTTGGCCGGCTCCACTGGCGCCAACCCATACGCCTGTATCGCCTCTGGTATCGCAGCATTGTGGGGGCCAGCACACGGCGGCGCGAACGAAGCTGTTCTGGATATGCTGGCTGAAATTGGCGATGAGTCCAACATTGAAAAGTTCATCGCGAAAGCGAAGGACAAAGACGACCCATTCCGTCTGATGGGCTTCGGCCACCGGGTTTACAAGAACTTCGACCCGCGCGCCAAGGTTATGGCTCAGACCGCTCACGAAGTACTGAGCGAACTCGGCCTGGAAAACGATCCGCTGCTGAAGATCGCCCAGCGTCTGGAAAAAATCGCCCTGGAGGACGAATACTTCGTGAAGCGTCAGCTGTACCCGAACGTCGACTTCTACTCCGGCATCATTCTGAAGGCTATCGGTATCCCAACATCCATGTTTACCGTTATCTTCGCAATGTCCCGCACGATTGGCTGGTTCTCACACTGGAATGAAATGGTCAGCGGCGCCAACCGCATCGGCCGTCCGCGCCAGCTGTACACCGGCTCTCCGAAGCGCGACTACCCAACCAAGTAATTGTTTGGGGAACATCGAAAAACACACAAAGGCCGCTGATTTCAGCGGCCTTTGTGTTTATAAGGAAAAAAGGAGTTCAACAATGACAACAACAGCCGCTTTTATTGGTTTAGGCGTTATGGGTTACCCCATGGCCGGACATTTGGCCAAATCAGGCATCTCGGTTCAAGTCTGGAATCGTTCCGGCGACAAAGCCGAGAAATGGGCCTCCGAATTCCCCGGAAAATCCTGCCAGACGATCTCGGAAGCCGTCCAGAATGCCGACTTCGTGATGACTTGCGTGGGCGCCGATAAAGACCTACTGGCCGTTTATGAAGGCCCGGGCGGCATTATTGAAAACGCCCCCGCAGGTGCAATCCTTATTGATCACACAACCGCCTCTGCTGGAATCGCCGAACACCTCTCGGCGGCCGCTTCCAAGGCCAGCCAAGGCTTTATCGATGCACCGGTCTCCGGCGGCCAACAAGGCGCTGAAAACGGACAGCTAACTATCATGTGTGGCGGCAACCAAGAAGCCTATGACAAAGCCGTAGCGGTCATGGAACACTATGCTCGCGCACTGAACCTGATGGGCCCCGCTGGAAGCGGCCAGAAAACGAAGATGGTGAACCAGATCGCCATTGCCGGCCTGATTCAAGGGCTTTCAGAGGCGCTGCATTTCGCAGAACAGGCGGATTTGGACATCAAAAAGGTAGTGGATGTCATCTCCAAAGGCGCTGCTCAGTCGTGGCAGATGGAAAACCGCTCAGCCACCATGGCGGATGGGAAGTTCGATTATGGCTTCGCTGTGGACTGGATGCGGAAAGACTTGGGAATTTGCCTGCAGGAGGCGAATCGTAACGGCGCAACCTTGCCGGTTACTGCTCTGGTGGATCAGTTCTACGGAGATGTACAAAAGATGGGCGGGAGCCGCTGGGATACATCTTCGTTGATTCAGCGGCTTCGCAAGAAGTAAGCGGAACCGTGATAGCCCGCGAATAAGGTCAATCAACCCTACGGGATGCGCCCTTCTATCAGGCACTTCCCGTAGGGTTAGATACCAAGAATTACTTTTTCTTGTCTCTCGGAACCCAACGCCCGTTCTCGTACCAAGCAGACCAACCCGTCGCTTTGCCGTCTTTCTCCGACATCACGTACTGTTCTTTGGTTTTTCGGCTGTAACGAATCACGGTTGGGTTGCCCTCGGGGTCCTTCTCCGGAGCATCCATCAAGTAATCATGCTTCGGATCAATTTCCTTACGGTGCGGTTTGATCTCCATCACCAAAGGCGGCCTGGTTTCCCGGTTCTTCGGAAACTTACTCGCGGCCAGGAACAACCCAGAGGCACCATCACGCAGAACATAGGTGTCATCAACCTTCTGACACTGCAGCTCAGGCATGGGCACCGGATCCATCTTGGGTGGCGCAGGCTCCCCACTCTTTAGCAACTTACGCGTATTTTTACAGTCGTCACTCGTGCAACCAAAGTACTTGCCAAAACGGCCGGTTTTGAGCTGCATCTCAGAGCCACACTTATCACATTCAAGCGTGGGACCATCGTAGCCCTTAATCCGGAATGTGCCCTGCTCCACTTCATAGCCCGAGCAATCAGGATTGTTACCGCACACATGCAACTTACGGGTTTCATCAACCAAATAGCTGTCCATGGCGGTACCGCACTGGCCGCAGCGGCGCTTCATTCGTAGAAGACGCGTTTCACCTTCACCTTCCACGTCTTCATCAGCACTGACGACTTCATCACCCGACACCAGGTTAATCGTCGTTTTGCAGCGTTCCTTAGGCGGCAAGGAATACCCTGAGCAACCCAGGAACACGCCCGTACTGGCCACGCGAATCTGCATGTTACGGCCACAACTTGGGCAAGGTATGTCCGTTTCGGTTGGCGTATTGGCGCGCATGCCGCCTTCCGTCTGACTCGCACTGTCGAGCTGTTTACGGAACTTAGCGTAGAAATCGTTAAGGACCTTCTTCCACTTCACTTCGCCGCCAGCAATGTGGTCCAGCTCATCTTCCAAGCGCGCAGTAAAGTCATAGTCCATCAAATTCGGGAACGACTCGGCCAAACGCTCAGTGACAATCTCGCCCATTTTCTCGGCGTAAAAGCGGCGATTCTGCAAGCGGACATAGCCGCGATCCTGAATGGTCGAAATGATCGACGCATAAGTGGAGGGCCGGCCAATCCCCTGCTTCTCCAACTCTTTAACCAGGCTCGCTTCTGTATATCGTGGCGATGGCTTGGTGAAGTGCTGGGTGGGATCCAGCTTGCTTAGATCGAGCACTTCATCAACCTTGATATCAGGCAACGCCACATCTTCATCTTTCTTGGACGATTGCGGCGCCGCCTTCAGGAAACCTTCAAACTTAACGATGCGCCCACGGGTGCGCAGCTCGTAGTCACCATTGGCAACCACAATGGATGTACTCAGGAATTCCGCATCGGCCATTTGGCAAGCAATGAACTGACGCCAGATCAAGTCGTACAGCTTCTCAGCGTCTTTCTCAAGACCGGAAATATCAGACGGCCTGCGAGTCACATCCGATGGACGGATAGCCTCGTGAGCCTCCTGAGCGCCTTCTTTGCTGCCATACAAGCGCGGAGCGTCCGGCAGATAACGGTCACCAAACTGCTTTTGGACAAACTCGCGACAGCCTTCAACCGCATCTTTGCTGAGGTTGGTCGAGTCCGTACGCATGTAGGTGATGTAACCTGCCTCGTACAGACGCTGAGCCAGCATCATAGTTTTCTTAACGCTGAAGCCCATGCGATTACTGGCAGCTTGTTGCAGCGTCGATGTGATGAAGGGTGCGGACGGTTTTGAACGCGTCGGCTTGTCCTCACGCTTAGCAACTTTGAAGCCACCCTCTTTGAGGCGAGCCACATGCTCGTTGCTCTGAGCTTCATTGACAGGGCGATAAGGCTTACCGGCGTGTCGAGTGACCTCAAAGCGTACCGGTTGTTTTGCTTCGTTCGGGCTCAAGTCAGCGTGCAACTGCCAAAACTCTTCCGGTATAAACTTGCGGATTTCTCGTTCGCGCTCAACGATCAGGCGGACAGCAACCGACTGAACGCGCCCTGCAGACAAACCACGTGCAATTTTGCTCCAGAGCAGAGGCGAAACCATATAGCCCACAACCCGGTCCAGAAAGCGACGCGCCTGCTGAGCGTTTACGCGATCAGTATCGAGATTGCCCGGATCTTCAAACGCTTCCTGTATTGCACGCTTGGTGATTTCGTTAAACACAACTCGCCGATATTTTTCAGGCTCACCACCGATGGTTTCCTGGAGGTGCCATGCAATAGCCTCCCCCTCTCTATCCAAATCCGTTGCGAGATAGATGTGGTCTGCATTCTTAGCCAAACGCTTCAGCTCACTCACCACTTTCTCTTTGCCCGGCAGGACTTCGTAACGCGCACTCCAGTCGCGGTCCGGATCGACACCCATGCGTGCGACCAACTGTTCCCTGGCTTTACGCTTCTTGTGTTCGACCTTTTCCTCGGGACTCAACTTACGTGTAGCAGCCGCCTGCTTAGCCCGCTCTTTCGGGTCAGACTGACTACCACTGCCACTGACTGGCAGGTCACGAATGTGGCCGACGCTCGACTTAACAATGAAGTCAGAGCCCAGATACTTGTTGATGGTCTTCGCTTTCGCTGGAGACTCGACAATAACGAGACTTTTACCCATATCGGAGATCTATATCCTTGGCGGCGAATCGGTTAATAACTGAACAAACCGCAAACTCGCATAAAAATCAGGCAACTGGAAACGTAAGGGTTGCCATTGTGTATAGGCTCACTGTTTTACAGGGTCAAGAATGGCAAGACAACCCATTCTTTAACTTGAAACGGTCTTTTTCTGATTTTTTGGCACCAAAACGGAGCGCCAGAAACAGGAAGGCCCGGCATAAGCCGGGCCTTCCTGAGTAAGCGTTACTGATCTAAATTACTCGATCAGAGACGCTCCCAGACCGTCGCGATGCCCTGGCCCAAACCGATACACATGGTGGATACACCAAGCTTACCGCCTTTGGCCTGCATGACGTTCAGCAGGGTGGTAGAGATACGGGCACCAGAGCAGCCCAGCGGATGCCCAAGAGCAATCGCGCCACCGTTCAGGTTAACCTTCTCTTCCATTACACCCAGAAGCTTAAGGTCTTTCAGTACTGGCAGAGACTGACCAGCAAACGCTTCGTTCAGTTCCCAGAAGTCGATATCTTCAACTTTCAGGCCTGCACGCTTCAGCGCTTTCTTGGTAGCCGGAACCGGGCCGTAACCCATGATCGCGGGATCACAGCCAGCTACAGCCATGCTGCGGATCTTAGCGATTGGCTTCAATCCAAGCGCTTCAGCGCGCTCTGCAGACATCAGTACCATAGCAGCGGCACCGTCAGTCAACTGTGAAGAAGTACCAGCAGTCACGGTACCGTTCTTCGGATCAAAAGCCGGCTTCAGCTGGCCCAAGGATTCCGCAGTGGTTTCCGGACGAATGGTCTCGTCTTCTTCGATCAGCTTCACAAAGCCATTTTCGTCGTGACCTTGAACAGGAACGATTTCGTTCTTGAAGCGACCCTCAAGCGTGGCTTCGTGAGCCAAGCGGTGAGAACGCGCACCGAATTCGTCCTGCTGCTCACGGGTGATACCGTGCATTTTAGCCAGCATTTCTGCAGTCAGGCCCATCATGTTGGACGCTTTAGCAGAGTACTTAGATGCAGCCGGGTTGTGGTCGAAGCCAGCAGTCATAGGTACGTGACCCATGTGCTCAACACCACCAACCATGAATACATCACCGTTACCGGTCATGATGGCCTGGGCCGCAGTGTGGATGGCGCTCATAGCGGAGCCACACAGACGGTTTACGGTTTGTGCTGCAGACTCGTGCGGGATACGGGTCAGCAGAGAAATCTGCCGAGCCACGTTAAAGCCCTGCTCTTTAGTCTGGTTTACACAACCCCAGATTACATCTTCAACTTCTTTTGGATCGAGCTTCGGGTTGCGCTCGAACAGTGCGTCGATCAGCGTAGCCGACAGGGTTTCCGCACGTACGTTACGGAAGCAACCGTTTTTGGCACGACCCATCGGAGTCCGTACGCAATCGACGACGACAACGTCTCTCGGATTAAGGCTCATTGATCTTTCTCCGTTCGGAAATCTCTTTCAGGGTTAGCCAAAGAATTTTTCGCCAGTCTTGGCCATTTCACGCAGCTTCTCGGTCGGGTGATACAAAGGACCCAGATCTGCAAACTTGTCTGCCAGTTCAACGAACTTATCTACACCCATATCATCGATGTAGCGCAGTGCACCACCACGGAACGGCGGGAAGCCGATGCCGAAGATGAGACCCATATCTGCGTCGGCCGGATCTTCAACGATGCCGTCTTCCAGGCAGCGAACAGTTTCCAGACACAGAGGGATCATCATACGAGCGATGATGTCTTCGTCGCTGAAGTCGTTCTTGGCTTTTACTACTGGCTCAAGCAGCTTGTAGGTTTCTTCGTCTACAACTTTCTTCTGCTTGCCCTTGCGGTCCAGCTCATACTTGTAGAAACCAACATCGTTCTTCTGACCGTAACGGTTGTTTTCAAACATTACGTCAATAGCTGTGGTTTCAGCATGCTTCATGCGATCCGGGAAGCCTTCAGCCATGACTTCACCAGCGTGCTTGCCAGTGTCCATGCCTACAACGTCCAGCAGATACGCAGGACCCATCGGCCAGCCAAACTTTTCCATAACCTTGTCGACTTTCTGGAAGTCGGCGCCGTCACGGACCAGACCTACAAAGCCACCAAAGTATGGGAACAGTACACGGTTAACCAGGAAGCCCGGGCAATCGTTTACAACGATCGGAGTCTTACCCATGGCCTTGGCGTACGCAACAGTCGTCGCGATAGCGCGATCACTGGTCTTCTCGCCACGGATAACCTCAACCAACGGCATCATGTGTACCGGGTTGAAGAAGTGCATGCCACAGAAATTTTCCGGACGCTTCAGGTTTTTAGCCAGAAGGTTGATGGAAATTGTGGAGGTGTTAGAAGTCAGGATAGCGTCTTCGCGAACCGCATCTTCGGTTTCACGCAGTACCGCATCTTTAACCTTCGGGTTCTCAACAACAGCTTCAACAACCAAGTCTACGTTCTTGAAATCACCGTAGTTTAGGGTCGGAGTGATGCTGTTCAGAACGTCGGCCATCTTGCCAGCGTCCATACGGCCTTTATCAACACGCTTGGACAGAAGCTTCTTGGCTTCTTTCAGGCCCAGCGCGATGCCGTCCTGGTTGATGTCCTTCATGATGATCGGCGTGCCTTTCAGTGCAGACTGGTAAGCAACACCACCACCCATGATGCCGGCGCCCAATACCGCGGCCAGTTTCACATCAGAGGCTTCTTTTTCCCAAGCGCTGGCTTTCTTCTTCAGCGCCTGGTCGTTCAGGAACAGACCTACCAAGCAAGCGGCAACGTTGGTCTTAGCCATCTTAGCGAAGCCTTTGGCTTCTACTTCAAGGGCCTTGTCGCGAGTCATGCCAGCATGCTTCTGCATGGTCTTGATCGCTTCAACTGGAGCTGGGTAGTTCTTACCTGCTTTACCAGCAACAAAGGCTTTAGAGATCTCGAACGCCATCATGCTTTCCATAGCGTTCAGCTTAATCTTGCCCTTCTTCTCTTCGCGGCGCGCCTGGTTGTCCAGTTTGCCTTCGTTGCACTGGTTGATAATGGCAACAGCAGCGGCAACCAACTGGTCAGGAGCGACAACAGCGTCAACAGCGCCAACTTTCAGAGCGGCATCAGCACGATTCTCAGTACCACCGGCAATCCACTCAACTGCGTTGTCTACACCTACAAGACGAGACAGACGAACGGTGCCACCAAAGCCTGGGAAGATACCCAGCTTGGTTTCCGGCAGCCCTACCTTGGCTTTAGGGGCCATTACACGGTAGTCGGTAGCCAGACACATTTCGAAACCACCGCCCAGAGCGATACCGTTGATAGCGGTAACCGTCGGGAACGGCAGGTCTTCAACTGCGTTGAATACTTCGTTTGCCTTCAAGTTGTTGGCAACAAGCTCTTCCTCAGAACCCGCGAACAGCTCGGTAAACTCGGTGATGTCTGCACCAACGATGAAGCTGTCTTTAGAGCTGGTTACTACCAGACCCTTCAGGTTCTTCTGGGATTTGAGTGCTTCAGCTGCGGCGCCTAGCTCTTCGATGGTGAGACGGTTGAACTTATTGACTGACTCGCCTTGCAAGTCAAAGTCCAACTGAGCGATCCCACCGTCGATCTCTTTAACCGTGATGGCTTTACCTTCGTAAATCATCAACTGATCTCCAGTCTGTGTTTGGAACTGCTGACAGCCAGCCAACGCATAGCGTTAAACCGGCTGTTTGTGCAGCGAGATTTCGGTCACTGCCCGATCTTTCCGATCCAAAATTCATACAGTTGTTTGAATCGTGAGGGCACACGATGAAAAAAAATGGAGCGTTTGTCAATTTGTTTCTTTCGGAAGCCCAGAGAAACTTCTCAAGGAACTCGAGCGGAACTGGCTCACGGAACACTCCGCAACCGCCGGAAACTACTTGATAAGCCGACTGAGTTACTTTAACTTCGCTGAACAATAATAGTCCACAATAATAAAACCGCATTACGGAGACTCTTCCGATGACCGGCAGTCGCACGCGTTTCACCTCAATCATTACGGCAATCTTATTTTTCTCGCTGGTAGCCTTTGGCGCCCGGGCTCAGGAGACGGGCGGTGAATTTCTGGCTGACCTTCACGACTTTCGAATCAACAACTACCTCGCCGTGGATGCTTTCTACAATTTCAGCGCATCGGGCGACACGGATACCCTGAACCGCATCGTGGTCGCCATCAACAAAGCAAACGACGCCATGAATTCGGTCATTTCGAGCACCAGCGGCGTACTTTCCAGTGATCAAATTGAGGGCCTGAACCAGTCCTTCGACAAGTTCAAAAATCTTATGCGAAGCAACATCAATGAAGTTCGCGACCGAGGCTACCCCGATCTTCGCTTGATGGCAGACATGGCCGACCAAGCTCTGACAATGAACATGACCGCCGCAGAGCTATACGGAGTCGCGCAGGAAAACAGTGGCGCGAAAGCCGACAACCGGATTGAGTCTGCCAGATCTGCATCGGTTCTAATGGCACAGATGATGGCGCGTTACGCAGCTCGCACCCATTCGTCTGTATCGCAAACGTTTCAAGGCGCGACCACCGAAATCCCGCTGGATGAACAGGCCGAAGCCTTCGATAACCACCTGAAAAACGTGAACTCTGGCTCGCCCACAGGCGACCTTAAGGCAACCCTAAGTGACGTTTCTTCGAAGTGGCAGTTTATTAGAAGCTCTTACGTCAACTACAACGACAACAACGTATCCTTCATCATCGACCGTTACTCGAAAGGCATCATTGATGGCCTGGCTTCCGCCATCGAACTGATGAGCAGCAACAGGTAAGGCTATTTCCGCTGGGGCAGCTCTCACTGCCCCTCCCCCCCCTTTCATCAATTACCTAACGGTACTATGCTTGGTTCATGCCTTATAAATCACAAAGGAGTGAAACCATGCCGACGTACAAACGAATGCTGGTGGCGATTGATTTAACGGAAGAGGCCCCGCAAGTTTTGGACAAAGCAAAAGCGATCTGTGAAGCCCACGGCGCCAAGCTCATTCTTGCGCACGTGGTTGAGCCGGTCGGCTATGCGTATGGCGGTGACATCCCCATGGACCTCTCGGAACTGCAGGACCAATTGGATAAAGCTGCGAAAGAACAGCTAAGCAAGTACGGCGAGCAATACGGCATCAACAAAGAAGATCAAATCGTGACCGTAGGCCGTCCCGAGTCTGAGATACACCGTCTCGTGTCCGAACACCAAATCGACCTGACGATTGTTGGCAGTCATGGCCGAAAAGGCTTCCAGTTACTGCTAGGCTCCACAGCCAACGGGGTATTGCACGGAACCGAGTGCGACGTCATGGCGATCAGAATTCACTGATTCCGAAAAGTGGGGGCAATCTTTCGCCCCCGACTTCATTCGCCGGCCTGCTCTTCCAGCTCCATCCAGCGCTCGATCACAACCTCCAGTTGCGCCTCAGCTTCACTTAACGCCTCCAGAATGGAAGCCACTTCATCGGGCGCCTTAGAATAAAAGTCTGACGCAGAGATCTCTTCCTGTAACGCTGCTACGCGAGTTTCAAGCTGTTCGATTTTGCCCGGCAATTGTTCAAGCTCAAGCTTGAGCTTGTAGCTGAGTTTGACCGGCTTCGGCTTTGAAGGCGGCTCAACACCAGCCGTACCGGACTTAGCACTGACAGCTCCAACCCCTCCCTTACCGCGCTTATCTTGCTTATCCGGCCGACTCCCCGAGGCTTCCGAGGGAAAAGTGCCGCCTTGGCGACGCCAATCACTGTAACCGCCAACATACTCCCGCGCCGCGCCTGTGCCATCCAGGAAAATAACATCAGTCACTACGTTATCGAGAAATTCACGGTCGTGACTGATAACGAGCACCGTACCCTTGAACTCGGACACCTGCTCTTCAAGCAATTCCAGAGTCTCTACATCCAGGTCGTTGGTCGGCTCATCCAACACAAGAATATTGGCAGGCTTACTAAACAACTTCGCCAGCAGCAATCTCGCTCGCTCTCCCCCTGAAAACACACTGACCGGAGAGCGTGCCCGCTCTGGTGTAAACAGGAACTCTTGCAAGTAGCCCAGTACGTGTTTGCTCTGGCCGTTGATCTCTATGAATTCACGCCCTTCAGAGAGGTTATCAAGAGCATTCTTTTCCAGATCCAGCTCACCACGAAGCTGATCAAAATACGCAACTTTCAGATTCGTACCCAGCCTTATGCTGCCTGAACTGGGCTCCAGCTCTCCCAAAAGCAACCGAACCAACGTCGTTTTGCCCGTACCGTTTTCACCCACCAAACCGATTTTGTCGCCGCGCAGAACCGTTAGCTCCAGATCGCGAATGATCGGAGACTGCCCCGGATAAGCGAAATCAGCGTGACTGGCTTCAGCGACCAACTTGCCGGAACGCGCCGCCTCTTCGACAGCGAAGCTGGCAGTTCCTCCACGAACACGTCTTTGGCGGTGCTCCTCGCGCATCGCCTTCAAATGACGCACACGACCCATGTTCCGGGTTCTCCGAGCTTTGATACCCTGACGGATCCATGCTTCTTCCTGCTTTAAGCGCTTATCGAACAGTGCATTTTGCCGCTCTTCTTCTTCCAGCGCCTTTTCTTTGAGCTCAAGGTATTTATCGTAAGTCGCGGAAAAGCTAACGAGCTGCCCCCGGTCCAACTCAACGACTCGAGTCGCCATCCGGCGGATAAACGCCCTATCGTGACTCACAAACAGCATCGCGCCACGGAACTGGGCCAACGCATCCTCTAGCCACGCAATGGCCGGAACATCCAAATGGTTCGTTGGCTCATCTAACAGCAAAACATCCGGCTCAGCCACCAAAGCTTTGGCGAGCAATACACGCCGCTGCCAGCCGCCAGACAGAGTGTTCAGAGCCCGGTCCGGCTCTACACCATACTGAGCGAGAATGGTGGTTACCTTTTGATCCAGACGCCAGCCGTCCAGCGCTTCGAGCCGCTCCTGAACCACCATCATTTTGTTCAGACTGGCTTCATCAGCTTGCTGAGACAAATGATGAAACTGAGCAAGTAGCTCACCAGTTTCAGGGAAAGCTGATGCCACCACTTCATAGGCTGTTCGTTCATCTCCGGATGGGAGATTCTGGGGAAGTACTGACAATACAGCGCCTTCTTCCAATCGAACCACACCGCTCTCAGGCGTTACTTCACCCTTCACAATTTTGAGCAGTGTCGACTTACCCTCACCGTTTCGACCCAGCAAGCACACCCGCTCGCTCGGTTCGAGAAGCAAAGAAGCACCATCTAATAGCGGGTGCATACCAAACGACAGGGATATTTTATCCAGGGTTAACAAAGGCACTGTATTCAACACTCCTGCTCGAAAATAGAAACGGAATCCCCAACAACAATCCTTCCAGGGCTCTCATGCACGGCGTTTTGACCAAATATCACTCCGCCCTCGGTTTTTCGGTAACCTGACAGAGTCTTAAGAGGCTCAGTATTCGGGTCTTTCTCTCCAGTGTCCGGATCAACGGTTGTCAGCACACACCGAGAACACGGCTTGACCACACTAAAATTCACACTACCAACGGTTAACGCACGCCATTTATCTTCATCCCAAGGTTCTGCGCCGGAGATCAGAATGTTCGGGCGAAACCGCCGTATGTCTACTGCTTGCGCAAGCCGACTATTCAGTTCACCCAGAGATGCTGTATTCGCAATCAGAAAAGGGAAGCCATCCGCAAATCCCACTCGGCGAACATCCACTACCCGTTCCGGATCAACACGACGAAACGTTGAGTCTGGCATATAAACCAGCCGCAACCGCTCACCACAAAAGCGACTCAATGCCTCATTAACAAGGTTCTGCGCGACACCGGCGACAACTTGGTCGCGCCATACCGTTACTCGCTGCTGCTCAGAGGTCGGCTCCAGCATAAATCTACCTTGCCCCGGAATATCAATACCTACCACCCCATCATTAAGCTCGGCTTTAATTAATGCCAAGCGCGGCAATCGCCTCTGGGTGACAAACTTGCCAAGCTCGTCAACGATCATCCACCGGCGATCCCTGGAAGGGCCAAAATCATCCAACTCGAGGTACGGCACCGAGATACCGGCAAGCGATTTAACCGGGTATATATAGAGGGACTGCACGTTCATAGAGAACTCTTTGAGCACGCTGTTAGGAAAATGAGACGACAGAGTATAACCGAGGCAGATGGCTAAAGCAGAAAGGGGGTAAATTACTGAACACCAATAGCAAAAAACCCGACACAAGGGTCGGGTTTTTCTAAATTCTGGAGCGGGAAACGAGATTCGAACTCGCGACCCCAACCTTGGCAAGGTTGTGCTCTACCAACTGAGCTATTCCCGCTTTTCGGCTGTGAGGCATTGCCTCTCAACGGCTGCGTATTCTACTGATCGCGGGCCGGTCGTCAACAGTTTTCTAAAACTTTTTTTGCAAAAAAATAGATCGATCAAATAACAACCTACTGACCATAACGGGAACCACCCCGTAAATAAAATTCCTCCTCTTCTGAAGAAATCCGCCCTAGCGCTCTGTTTCGATGTGGAAACCGCCCATACTGCCGAACAACCTCTCGGTGATCCTCCGCAGACTGCACAAAACTCTCTAGAAACTCGCCGAGCAAGCCGCCCTCTGTTGCTGCCAATTGACGATAACACTGCACCGACAACTCCTGATCTTCCGAACGCTCAGAGTGCTGAAGCGGCATATAAACGAACGCTCGCATAACCGATGGCAAGGCCACATCAAAGCCTCTGCGCATCGCAGCCTTACAACGCTCCCTCGCGAGCCGGTCGTGCTCAAAGGCAAGCGAAGTGCCTCGGTATATGTTCCGGGTAAACTGGTCCAGCAAAATAATCTCAGCCAAGCAACCGCCGGGGTTCGCCCTCCAGCTCTCCAGCCCTTGCTCTGACGCAAACACAACCAGAGACATAAAGCGCCGCCTTATCTCCTGATCAAAAGCGCGGTCAGATCGAAACCAACGGCCTCGATGAAATTTGTCTGGAAGTCCCTGATCATCCAATTCGCCAAACCAGAAATCCAAAAGCTCTTTCCAATCGAACATTCCCCAACTCCCTGATACATTAACCTAACCACTGCAGATCAAACCGGAGACGTTATGACCGACACGCACCATATCATTTTGCTCGCCCATGGCAGCAGCGACAAACGCTGGTGCGAAACGTTCGAGAAGCTCGCAAAGCCCACCCTCAACTCTATAGAGAACTCCACTATCGCATACATGGAGCTAGCTGAACCGTCTATGGATACGATCGTTGCTCAAGCTAAAGCACAAGGAGCCAAGCAATTTACCGTGGTTCCCTTATTTCTTGCGGCCGGTCGACATTTACGAAAAGACGTACCAGCAATGATCAAAACGATCTCAGAGGAACACGAGGTGACCATGAGGTTGGCAGACCCGATTGGCTACAACCCTCAACTCGGCTTGGCAATCAGAGATGTCGTGCAAGAAGAATTGGCAAAAACAGCCATCTAAAGAGATCGGTTAACAACATTAATTGGGGAGACCGGCATGTCGAAGAAAATTCTTGTCACTGGAGGCACAGGCTTCATCGGCCGGGAATTATGCAAACAACTGCTAAAAGACGGGCATTCCCTCACCGTATTAAGCCGCCAGAAACCCGCAACGGTTAAGGCCATCTGCGGCAAAGTTGAGCCGGTAACCGACCTCAACCTGCTAAAAGCTCACCCGGGCTTTGATGCGGTTTTTAACCTTGCAGGCGAAGGCATCGCAGACAAACGCTGGTCCCCAGAAAGAAAAGCAGCCCTATTAGACAGTCGCGTCGCACTGACACTCAGCCTGGTTAAAGTAATCAGAACCTGGAACCAGCTGCCTGAAGCCTTGATCTCAGGATCGGCAGTCGGCTTCTATGGCGATCAACAAGAACACCTCGTTACAGAAGACACAACACCAAACCCGGAGTTTACCCATCAGCTTTGTTCAGAATGGGAAGATGCGGCACTTTCTCTTCAGGCGGACGGAGTTCGGGTTTGCCTTTCTAGGACGGGTCTGGTTGTAGGGAGGAACGGGGGCTTTCTTGCGCGAATGCTACTGCCCTTTAAGCTAGGTCTGGGAGGCAAGCTAGGTTCCGGACAACAATACATGCCGTGGGTGCATAGAGAGGATGTAGTGGCGGGCTTGATTTGGATGTTTGAGAATCGCCTCGCCCAAGGCCCTTACAACATGGTGAGCCCCAACCCCGTTTCTAACGCTGAGTTTACACGCACACTTGCAAGCGTACTGAAGCGACCCGCATTCCTCCCAGCACCAGCATCCGCTCTAAAGTTGGCTCTTGGTGAAATGGCAGGACTACTTCTTACCGGGCAGAAAGCGATACCAGCGCGACTGCAATCGGAGGGTTTCGAGTTCCACTACCCCGATTTACAAGCCGCATTAAGCGAGTGCGTAAAAAAATGAAACTTTTTCAAAATAATCATTGACAGCCCAGCGATCGATACTTAATATACGCGCCATCTCGACGAGGCAAGTCAAGAAAACGTTGCGTCCCCTTCGTCTAGTGGCCTAGGACTCCGCCCTTTCACGGCGGCAACAGGGGTTCGAACCCCCTAGGGGACGCCAATTTTTTCTCTCTAAGACAAGCCAACGTGGCCTCTGTCAGTCTTTCCTTTCACTTTTTCTTCGTGTCGCTCCTGATCTTTTACAACAAAGATCCCAACACCGACGAAAAAGCTGATCATAAGCAACACAGTTGCTATTCCAGCAAACACAACCACATCTATAAACATAAATACCCCCAACACAGCTCTAGCTGGTCTAAATTGACTAAGCTCAGGTTACGCGGTGTGCAGAAACTTAGTATTGACCTGCATCAAGTATGCGCCTTTGTTAGCCCGGCCATCCAAAGCTGAGAAGCACTCCTCCCTTTACTGTTCCCCATACTCAATTCCTAAGCATTTGAAAAAGACTGCTGCTATAGTCAGTTTCTAAATCATTAGTTAACGCGTTCAATTTAGGAATGCCCCGCAAATGGCGGCCCAGCTCCGGAACATCATGCGGTGACCAAACCAAAAACATGCCAGATATTTCCAGTCGTCTGAGACGATTTCGAAGCACCTCCCCCCTTTCCTTCCGGCTACTGAGCTGGATACTTGTCTTTAGCTCGGCCCTGACACTGCTGGCATCAGGCGTGCAAATATACTCTGACTACAGAAAAGATCTGAATGACATCGAAAACAGAATGGAAGTCATTGAATCAGGCTATGCATCAAGCCTAACCCGGAGCCTGTGGGCCCTGGATCAAACGCTTCTGCAAACCCAGATGGAAGGCATTCTGAGCCTACCTGATATTTCTCATCTGCGGCTGCGTATCGAACCCGATTCAGAGCTGGTTATGGGCAACATAGCTGCCGGCTCAAACACGCTTAGCCACAGCTTCGATCTTGAGCATCACGAAGGAGAGCTATTCAATCTCGGTCGCCTGACAATCACGGCAAGTCTTGATCGCGTATATGAGGATCTTCAAACCAAGATTGGTGTCACCCTGATCACACAATTCTTGACCATCTTTGTGGTCTCTATCGTTATCCTCTCTATTTTCCGCCATTTGGTAACCCGGCATTTGACCGCCATGGCGGAGTACACGCGCGATTTATCGCTCGCTGACCTATCTCGCCCGTTGCAACTGGACCGTCACGAGCCTGCTAGCAACCTCAAAGATGAGTTAGGCATGGTGACAGACGCCATCAACCAGATGCGAGAAAGGCTCAATGAAGACATAGCCCGTCGCGAACACGATGCCGCCGAGATCCTGAAGTTTTCTAAAGCCATTGACCAAAGCCCCTCCTCCGTTCTTATTTGCGATAAACACTGGCACATTGAATACGCCAACCGGAAGTTTCTGCAACTTACCGGCCACCGCCTCGAGGAGATTCAAAACCAGCATCCTTCCAGCCTCATTAGTCAAAGTATGGATGAGCGGGAAGCCCAACAACTTTGGCAATCTGTACGCCTCCAGGTGCAGCGCGTAGGAGTATGGCAAGGCGAAATTAATAGTGCGCGATCTAATGGCGAACGCTACTGGGAACAGCTAGTGATCACGCCGATCAAAGGGGCCAATGATGAGACAACCGGTTACCTGATTCTGGGGGAGGACATCAGCATTCGAAAACGTTATGAACAACAGCTGTTAAGGCAGGCCAATTACGACATCCTCACAGGCCTACCGAACAGAATGCTTGCCCTCGATCGCTTGAAGCTCGCCATTGCTCAAGCACGACGAGACAGCACGCAAGTCGGGGTGATGTTTCTCGATCTAGACAATTTCAAGCACATTAACGACACGCTTGGCCATGACGCCGGCGATACTTTGCTGGTTGAAGCGGCCCGCCGGGTATCCAGTTGCCTACGCGGCACAAGTACCGTCGCTCGGCTAGGCGGCGACGAGTTTCTGGTTATCCTCCCCGGACTGACTGATCAGGCCGATGCGTGCCAGGTTGCACAGCGTATTTTGCTGACCTTCTCATCCCCTTTCATGCTTCATGCTCAGGAAGTATTCGTTACAACTAGCATCGGAATTGCCATTTTTCCAACCGACGCCGATACGAGCGGGACACTACTCCAACATGCCGATGCCGCCATGTATGAAGCCAAGCACCAAGGTAAAAGCTCATACGCACTCTTCACTCCGGAAATGACGGAAGTTTCTCATGAACGACTCCATATGGAGTCGCATATGAGAAAGGCATTAGAACTCAATGAGTTCCAACTGGTTTATCAACCAATTGTTGATACATCGTCAGGCAAACTGATTGCAGCCGAAGCGCTGTTGCGCTGGAATAATCCTTCACTCGGTACGGTGATGCCTGACCGCTTTATCCCACTGGCGGAAGAAACCGGCATGATTATCCCAATCGGTGAGTGGGTGATCAAAGAAGCCTGCAAGGCTGCTCAGTGCTGGCAAGCTTTAACGGGCTACGGCATTGGTATTGCAGTCAATGTATCGCCCAGACAGTTTAGAGACCCTGGATTTACAGATGTGGTGCACCGAGCTCTCACTGACAGCAACCTCAAAGCTGAGCTTCTCGAATTGGAGATCACCGAAAGACTGATTCTGGATAACACGATAGAAACTGCCGACATTCTCAGACAACTCGATGTCGCCGGTGTTCGGTTGTCGGTTGATGATTTTGGAACCGGTTATTCTGCTTTGAGCTACCTCAAAACTTATCCCTTTGATACGCTTAAAATTGATAAGTCTTTCATTCAAGACGTTCTTACGGATACCGATGACCTCGCACTGGTCAGAGCCATCATTAACATGGCTCACAGCTTAGGCCTGAAGGTCATCGCTGAAGGCGTCGAAGAAGAAGCACAAACCCACTTTTTGAAATCGGAGCATTGCGATTATTCCCAAGGCTACTTCTACAGCCGCCCCCTGCCTGAGCAGGAATTTATCCACTGGCTTGAGAACAATCATCGAGCCGCTATCTAAGCACTAAAACGGCACCATCCATGGACGAATCGATACTGGTCGTGAACAGCGGCAGTTCATCTGTAAAGCTCGCGTTATTCGACAAACACCATCAGAAAAAAGCGTCGGCGCTGGCCGAAAGACTCAACAAACAAGATGCTATTGCGCATATAAATGGCAGCCCCGAGCCCATAGAACTGCCAAAAGGCGCTAACCACCAACAGGCGCTCCAGATACTCATCGAAACCTTCACTCAAAAAGAACTTCTTAAAGGCTCGCCTATCGCCATCGGCCATCGGGTCGTGCACGGTGGCGAGACCTTCCGAGAAGCCGCCTTGATAGACTCATACACGATTACGGCCATCAAAAAGGTTTCCAGCCTTGCACCGCTCCACAACCCTGTGAATCTGGTTGGCATTGACGCCATGCAAGCGTTATTTCCAGCGGTTCCTCAGGTGGCTGTATTTGATACCGCGTATCACCAAACTTTGCCCGAAAAGGCTTACCGGTACGCCCTGCCAAAACACTGTTACGAAGATTGGGGCGTGCGCCGTTACGGCTTCCACGGGACCAGCCATTACTTCATGGCTCAAGAAGCGGCTCGACTGCTTGGTAAACCCGTGGATAGCACCTCAATTATCTCAGCGCATTTGGGGAATGGCTGCAGCATCACCGCCATACAATACGGCAAGAGCGTTGACACAAGTATGGGACTCACCCCACTGGAAGGACTTGTGATGGGCACACGCAGTGGTGACGTCGATCCGGGCTTGTTCGATTACCTGTCCGGCCGCGGCGTTCGCGCAAGCGAAGTCCACGCCATGCTGAACAACGACAGTGGCTTAATGGGATTATCTGGCCATACCAACGATATGCGCACACTGTGTGAACTCGCCGAGCAAGGCGACAAGCCCGCCCAATTAGCGATAGACGTTTTCTGCTTCAGGTTAGCGCGTTATATCGGCGCTATGACAGCCTCGCTTACTCACCTGGATGCCGTGGTATTCACCGGTGGAATCGGCGAGAACAGCGCTCAAGTGCGGCAAGAAACCATCAAACATCTCGGGCTGCTTGGCTTGGAAATCGACCCCGAACGGAACCAGCAACACGGCAGGCAGACAGAGAGCCAGGTGAACCATGCTGATTCTCGGTTCCCGATTCTCGTGATCCCTACGAATGAAGAATTGGTGATCGCTCGTGCGGCCAGCCGGCTGGCCAACGCCTGACAACACACGAATTTAAACTGGATAGATCATGGCAAAAAGTCTTTTTATCGCGCCGACCTCAATGAATTCAGGTTTGACCTCCGTTTGCCTCGGGCTGCTCCGCGCGCTGGAACAGGAAGGAGTCAGTGTTGGTTTTTACAAACCTTTCACTCAGTCCGTCCATCAAGGAGAAGCCATTCACAATGGCGGCAAGGACTCCTCGGTTGCTTTTGTACGGGCGCACGGTGAACAAAAAGTCCCAGACCCAATCCCTCTGAAAAAAGCACAACAACTACTGAACCACGGAAAAGCAGACCTGTTGCTGGAAAACGTGGTTGGCGAATACCAGAAGGTCGCCAAGGAAGTCGATGTCGTTATTATCGAAGGTCTTGTTCCCGACAGCGGCGAAACTTACATCGCACGCCTGAATGTGGAAGTAGCGCGCAACCTTGGCTCCGAAGTGATTCTCGTGAGCGCCCCAAAAAACTGCTCGGCGAAGGAGCTGGATGAGGAACTCGATTTCTCCGCTCGCTTATTCGCAGGGCCTTCTGACCCGGAAGTCATCGCTGTCATACTGAACAAAGTAGGCGAGCCACGACAGTCCCGCCCGGATTTATCGCTCCAATCCAAAGACAACACTCCCGAGATCGATTTTCAAACGTCCTGCAAGGTGTTTTCGACCGGGCGCTTTCATCTATTAGGTAAAATCCCCTGGGACCCTCAGCTTCTGGCGCCGCGCGTGTCAGACGTGGCCCGAGAGCTAGGCATAAAGGTGCTCCATGAAGGCCAAATGAACCATCGCCGGATACAGAAAGTAGCCGTGTGTGCCCGCACCATCCGAAACATGACCGACATATTGAAACCCGGCACGCTGTTGGTCACTCCGGGCGACCGGGACGATATCATCGTGACGACAGCCGTTGCAGCCCTGAACGGCGTTCCACTTGCGGGCCTAGTGCTTACCGGTGGCCTACTGCCCGACGACAACGTCATCGAACTGTGCCGGCGAGCACTCGATACGGGGCTGCCTATTCTTGGTTCGGACAACAACACCTATGAATCCGCAAACAGGCTGGCTAGCCTTTCACCTGCAGTCCCTATTGATGATACCGAACGGGTTGAGCAAACCATGGAAGCAGTTGCTAAAAGCATCGATACGGCATGGCTTGAAGAGCACCTGAAAGTAACCCGACAACGTCGTCTTTCACCGCCGGCCTTCCGCTACCAACTGTCTGAGCGCTCCCGTGCGGCGGATAAACGTATCGTTCTTCCCGAAGGCAGCGAACCCAGAACCGTGCAAGCCGCGATTATCTGCCACGAACGGCGCCTTGCCCGCTGTGCATTGATCGCCTCCGCACAAGAAGTGCAGTCCGTGGCCGACTCGCTGGGCGTGCAAATACCAGACGATATGGAAATCATTGATCCACTATCGGTACGTGAACGCTATATCGCCCCCATGGTAGAGCTGCGTAAACACAAGGGCCTGACGGCGGATCAAGCGGAAGCACTCCTTGAAGACAACGTTGTACTTGGCACTATGATGGTTGCCATGGACGAAGCAGATGGACTGGTTTCCGGTGCCATTCACACCACGGCCAATACCGTTCGCCCTGCCCTGCAGTTGATCAAGACTCACGACAACGCCAAGGTGGTCTCTTCAGTCTTTTTCATGCTGCTACCGCAACAAGTGTTGGTGTATGGCGACTGCGCGATTAATCCCGACCCAAATGCCGAGGAGCTGGCCGACATAGCAATTCAGAGCGCTGAATCAGCCGAGGCCTTTGGTATTGAACCGGTCGTGGCCATGATCAGCTACAGCACCGGTGAATCCGGTACCGGACAGGATGTGGAGAAGGTACGGGAGGCAACACGCATTGCCCGTGAACGCCGGCCAGATCTCTTGATTGACGGACCTTTGCAGTACGATGCAGCGGTGATCGAAAGCGTGGGCAAATCGAAGGCACCCGACAGCAAAGTGGCTGGCAAGGCAACCGTCTTCGTATTCCCTGACCTCAACACTGGCAATACAACTTACAAAGCCGTACAGCGTAGCGCGAATGTCGTCAGCGTTGGCCCAATGCTGCAGGGCCTACGAAAGCCAGTTAATGATTTGTCGCGAGGGGCTTTGGTAGAAGATATTGTCTTCACCATCGCACTGACAAGCGTTCAGGCTAAACAGGTAGAAGATGCAGGAGCGGCCTGAGCCGCTCTCTGATCAGGTAGGTAATCCGGCAGATTAGCGCTTCGTACTTTTCTGCCGGACTCTCTTGACGACACGACCTTTCTTAATGTCGTTGTCCTTCTTAACCTTTTGCCTTGGCGTGAGTCGATCCACCTTATTGGCAAAGGGGTTTTCACCCCCGCGGAACTCGAAGCGAATCGGTGAACCAACCACCTTCAGCACTTTGCGGAACGTGTTTTCCAGATAGCGCTTGTAAGCACCCGGCAGAGAGCCCACCTGGTTACCGTGAACCACAATGATGGGAGGGTTCGAACCACCTTGGTGAGCGTACCGCAACTTGATTCTGCGACCGTGAACCATCGGTGGCTGATGCTGAGCGATCGCGTCTTCGAGAATGGCGGTCAACCGGTTCGTCGGCCATTTAGCCATCGAGGATTCGTAGCTGGCCTGAACCGACTCATACATCGTGCCGACACCGGTGCCGTGCAAAGCTGAGATGTAATACTTATCGGCGTAATCGAGGAAGTCCAAACGACGGGCCACTTGCTCTTTTACTTTCGCCCGATCTTCAGAGTTCATGCCATCCCACTTGTTGATCGCAATAACCAACGAGCGGCCAGCGTCCAGCACAAAGCCGATCAAGTGCAAATCCTGGTCAACCAGCCCTTCACGAGCATCGATTACCAGAATCACAACGTGGGCATCATCAATCGCTTGTAAGGTTTTGATGATGGAAAACTTCTCGACCACTTCCTTTACATTCTTTCTACGGCGCACACCCGCCGTATCGATCAAGGTGTATTCGTGCCCATGCCGTTCATAGGGAATGTAAATACTGTCCCGAGTTGTGCCTGGCATATCGTAAACAACCACTCGTTCTTCGCCGAGCATGCGGTTAACCAGTGTTGACTTACCCACGTTTGGACGTCCGACAACACCGATACGAATGCCTGGATAGCGATCCGCCCGGTCTTGCTCTTGCGGCTCTTCAGGCTCTGGAAGCAGATGTTCAAGCAAAGAACGGACGCCGCGGTTATGAGCAGCTGCGATCATGAAAACGGACTGAAAACCCAATTTATAAAAATCAGCCGCCGCCACATCGGGATCTTGACCATCGGTTTTATTCACTACCAGATGGGCCTGCTTGTCCGAGCGGCGCAGATGGTCGGCGATCACTTCGTCACCGGCGGTCAGACCTGCACGGCCATCCACCAGAAACAATACAATGTCTGCCTCTTCAACGGCCTGAAGGGACTGCTGGGCCATTTCCGAGTCCAAACCGGCCTCTTGGCCTGTGAGTCCACCAGTATCGATAACAATAAATTTTCGATCCTCGTAGAAACCTTCTCCGTATTTTCGATCACGAGTTAGCCCGGGAAAATCCGCGACCAAAGCGTCCCGAGAGCGGGTCATTTGGTTAAACAAGGTGGACTTGCCTACGTTCGGGCGTCCTACAAGGGCAATTACTGGGGTCATAATTATCTGCTATACAAAGAAACAAAAACCCGGCCTGAGCCGGGTAATTTCAGCGGGGCTTCAGTCGTCCTGTTCAAGCTTGAGAACCGACATTTTGCCACCGTTACCATAAACCAACAGGTTACCATTACTCAGTACCTGGACAGGTACGCGGATACCGTCACTATCATATTTCGTTTGGCCAACCAAACGACCGTCACTCATCTGTATGACGTGCAAATACCCTTCGTAATCTCCTACCACCAAGTATTCACCGGCCACCGCTGGGCGAGTCACCTGTCGCCAAGCCAAATCGCTCTGCAGCCATAACTCACGTCGGTCGTTACCACGCAAAGCGACGACATCACCGTTCGCTGCTGCGAGGAAAATGTTGCCATTGCCGATCGCAGGCGAGTAGTAACTGGACGCAGTGCGGCTCCAGATTTCTTGTCCTGAACGGATGTCGATCAACGCCAATTTGCCCTGATACCCGACCACCATAATGGCCGAATCCAGTACCAGTGGCTGGCCGCCAATATCAACCAACCGCTCTAATTCCGTGCGCCCTTGCGCCTGGCCTACCTGATACTGCCACACAGGCTGGCCATTCTCAGCTGTCAGGGCAATCACACGGCCATTGGCGAATGAGGCAATGACAATATCAGCACCTACGAGGGGAGCTGCAGCTGTGCGCATCGTGAGCACCGGCACTTGCGCTTCATACTGCCAAATCTGTTCCCCCTTCTCGGTGTCGAAGCTAATCACGCGTCCATCAGTGGTTTGGACAACCACCAGAGAGCCGTTCGACTGGGGCGCTGCCAACACTTCGGTTGGCAAATCAACACGCCAGTTTTCACTGCCATCTTCACTGGACAGCGCAACCAACTCCGCATCACGGGTTACGAGATAAAGCTGTCGTCCATCGGCTCCCGGGCCTGCGAAAATGCGGTCGTCGAGCTCTTTCTCCCAAACCACTTTCCCGTCTTCCACCGATACGGCAACCACTTCGCCATCTGCAGAGGCAGCGTATATTACGTCACCCGCATACAGGGGCGCTAACTGAAGAAACTCACCGTCATGGCCGTTACCAACGGACATTCTCCAAACGCGTTCAAAACCGACGGAGGTTTCTATCTCGGGCACCGGTGCCGGCTGCTCAAACGTATCCGTTGCGCTACACCCTGCCAACAAAAAGACAAAAGCCGCGCATACTGACGCTAGTCCGAACGGTTTGTTACGCCCCAAAGGCATCAAGCGCCCTCCCCGACACCAAGGTCAGACAGTTTCAGCTCCAGCAAGTCGCCACCACGGGCCTGCCCTTGCTCTCTAGCAGTAAGATACGCTTTGCGTGCACCTTCGGTGTCGCCTTTCGAAAGCAAGATATCGCCTTGCAATTCAGAAAATACCGCTGCAAAGGTGTGCGCATCGTTTACACCGTCCAAGGTCGCCAAGGCAGCATCGTGCTCACCTGCTGCAAACTGCGCCTGAGCGAGGCGATTCCGAATAACCAACGACAAGGCCTTATAGTCAGCGGCCTTGTCCAATGCCCATTGCAGAGATTCAACAGCCGCCTCTGGATTGTTCTCTACCATCATCTGCTGACGTGCCAGCACCAAGTTGCCATAAATGGCGTAGGCACTGCTGCTATGCTCTTCACGCAGAGACTCTGCCACGAACTCAACAGTGTTTGTGCTGTCTTCACCGCCTGTAGAGAATGCGGTCAGCAACGTTGTAAACTGATTTGCGGCTTCCGCACGTTCTTGGGCCTGATGGTTTTGCCAAGCCTGCCAGCCAAATACGATGGCCAACGCTGCGCCAATACCGATTAGCAGTGAGCTACCGTTCTTTTTCCACCAGTCCTTGATTGCCTGGACCTGTTCTTCCTCGGTGCGTAACTCAGCCATGAAAACTCCTGTTAATTATTTGTTGTTGCCCGTTAATCGGTCGAATTCATTACACAAGTGCGGCCAGAACACTCGCCAGCTCTGACTGTGAGACTTCCTGTTGAGGCTGATCATCTCTCAAGGGCTTTAAGCCTGCTGTGCCATTCGCCACTTCGTTTTCGCCAAGAATAACCGCATAGCGAGCACCGCTGCGGTCAGCTTTCTTCATCTGGCTTTTGAAACTTCCGCCGCCGCAATGAGTAATCACAACTT
This sequence comes from Marinobacter sp. SBS5, assembly GCF_048285575.1. Classification (NCBI taxonomy): domain Bacteria; kingdom Pseudomonadati; phylum Pseudomonadota; class Gammaproteobacteria; order Pseudomonadales; family Marinobacteraceae; genus Marinobacter; species Marinobacter sp. SBS5. Next base: position 111,488 of record NZ_JBLWAZ010000002.1, read on the forward strand.
TACCGGGCAATTCATTTCGCAACGTATTCGCAATCGACATGGCCGAGGCCACACTCTGGTCACCCATAGCAGTCACATAGACATCCGCCTGATTGTTAACCTCATCCGGAACCAGATTAAGCGTTTCCAGAAGCAGTATCAGACGCTCTAGCCCCATCGCAAAACCTACCGCTACCGTTGGTTTGCCACCTAACTGCTGTACCAGGCCATCATAGCGCCCACCGGCACAAATGGTGCCTTGCGCGCCCAAGCTTTCGGTAACCCATTCAAATACAGTCTTACCGTAATAATCAAGGCCACGAACCAGCGCTGGATTCACCGTATACTCAACGCCTGCAGCATCCAGCAAAGCCTTGAGCTGTTCAAAGTGCGCGACCGACTCTTCGTCCAAGTACTCACTCAAGCTCGGCGCGTTAACAAGCAGTTTGCGAGTATTCGGATCTTTGCTGTCCAGAATACGAAGCGGATTAGTCGTTAAACGGCGCTTGCTGTCTTCGTCCAATTCGTCCCGATACTGTTCGAGATAGCTAACCAAGGCTTCCCGATACACTTTACGAGCTTCGCTGGTGCCGATGGAGTTGATCTCCAGACGGGCATGGGTAGACAACCCAAATTCTTCCCACAGGCGCGCGGTTAGCATCAAAAGTTCAGCATCGATATCCGGGCCGGCCATGCCAAAGCACTCAACACCAATCTGGTGGAACTGGCGATAACGGCCTTTCTGCGGGCGTTCGTGACGGAACATTGGGCCGGTGTACCAAAGGCGGCGGGTCTGATTGAACAGCAAACCATGCTCTTCCGCAGCTCGAACACACCCTGCAGTACCTTCCGGGCGCAGTGTCAGGCTGTCACCGTTGCGGTCGTCAAAGGTATACATTTCTTTTTCGACGATGTCGGTGACTTCGCCGATAGAACGCTTAAACAGGTCCGTCTGCTCCACAATCGGCATACGGATTTCCTGATAGCCATACTGCGAAAGCACTTTGCGAACCGTTGATTCAACGTACTGCCAGATAGGTGTCTGGTCCGGAAGAATGTCGTTCATCCCCCGGATTGCCTGAATTTTAGCCAAAGTAAAACCCTGATTGCTTCTTAATTAAATGTATGGAAATCAGTCTTCGGACTTAGCAATTAAGAGCGAGTCCTGCTCTTCGCGACGAGCAACCTCTTCTCGAATCAACCGCTCCAAGTCATCCGTCAGCGTCTCATTGACCAACTTTTGGTTTGGCTTTCCGTGAAGATAAAACAGATTCTTCGGTGAACCACCGGTCAGGCCGATATCGGCCTCGCGAGCTTCGCCGGGGCCGTTAACAATGCATCCGATGATCGCAACGTCCAACGAACGATTCACGTCTTCCAGCCGCGCTTCCAGATCGTTCATGGTCTGAATAACGTCGAAGTTCTGTCTGGAGCAGCTTGGGCAGGCAATAAAGTTAATGCCGTGGCTACGCAACCGAAGACTTTTCAGAATATCAAAACCGACTTTGATCTCTTGGACAGGATCGGCAGCCAGCGATACCCGTATGGTGTCGCCAATGCCGTCCATCAGCAACATCCCCAGACCGATAGAGGACTTCACGGTGCCAGAGCGGAACCCGCCGGCTTCAGTAATGCCCAGGTGCAATGGCTGTTCAATTTGTTGAGCGATCAAGCGGTACGCCGCGACTGTCATGAACACTTCGGAAGCCTTCAAGCTGACCTTGAAGTTTTGAAAGTCATGACGATCCAGAATATCGATGTGGCGCATCGCAGATTCAACCAATGCCTCAGGCGTCGGCTCACCATATTTGCGCTGCAATGCCTTCTCAAGAGAACCCGCATTCACCCCGATACGAATGGGAATGTTGCGATCTTTAGCGGCATTGATCACAGCACTGACACGATCATCACGACCGATATTTCCCGGGTTGATTCGCAGACAGTCGACGCCCAGTTCAGCCACACGAAGCGCGATCTTATAATCGAAATGGATATCCGCTACCAAGGGCACCGATACTTGTTTGCGTATCTGACCAAATGCTTCTGCAGCCTCCATAGACGGCACAGAAACACGAACGATGTCGGCCCCCGCCTCCTGAATGGCGTTGATTTGACCTACCGTGGCAGCCACGTCACAGGTATTGGTGTTGGTCATGCTCTGAACCGCGATAGGGGCATCACCACCTACGGGCACATCACCAACCATGATCTGCCGGGATTTACGTCTTTTGATCGGGGAATCTTGTTTCATGGACAGGAACCAACACTATATCCGGACGTTTAATTCAGGGTTCGAGTGTGAACTCTGACCGATTGTTCACGACACGAAAGCTACCCTTATCGAGCGTTTCATCCTGAAACCGGATAGCTTCCAATGCACTCATAGCGCCGACAACCACCTTCAACGGCGGTGTACCACGCACATCTACCTTATTACCCTGTCGGCGCAAACCACTCGCCAAGCGCTGGCCGGTGGCATCTGTGACTTTTATCCAGCAGTCACCATTAAAAGTCATTTCAAGACGACCAATAGAGGACACCGCTACCTGTTCAACAGGATCCGGTGTTTGAACCTGTTCCAACGGTGCCTGAACACCCTCAACCGAGTCGGGTGCTTCTGACATCACCTCTAACTGAACCGAAGCACTATCCGCAGTTGAAATCAGTTCGGCATCGCCGGCTGTAGCATCTACACGTTCCATGCTATCCACTGAGTCAGACACTTCGACCTGCTCAATCACCAACGAATCAGGGGCAGGCTCTGAAACAACCGGCTCAACCAGAGATTCGCTGGCATCCACTTCGTCCCTAGCTGTTGTCTCAGCGGCAGGCGCAACGCTGTCTCCGACAACTGACTGGTCCCGCGTGATGAAATGGATGGAGATAAACGCCACCACGCCAATCAACAAGAGCCACAGAATGGCTTTAGCCATTCGCTGTTTTCGTTTCTTACGACGCTCAATGTCGATCAACGGATTGGCCTGAAGCGCTTCCTCCCGCCTCTTCCGAGCCGGCGCCAATTCAACATCCAGGTCACGTATTACCGAGTCAGCGTTCAGGCCCACCTGCCGGGCATAAGCTCTGACATAACCTTTCAGAAACAACTCGGTATCAATTTTCTCATAGTCCCCGGCTTCAATCGCCTGAACAATGGAAGAGCGCAGGTGCTGCTGCTCAGCAATCGCTGAGACCGACAGACCTTTCGCTTCCCGAGCGCGCTTTAACTGCTGGCCAACTGGCTCTGCAGGGACGTAGTGTTCTGGCTGTTCACTGACCATTAGCAATCAGCACCTTATATTGTTGGTATTCCTCAGACTCGGCAAACTCGTTTTTCAGCAAGAGTGCCAAGCTGGCCTCCTGATCACGGTCCTGGAAATGTCGTGCAATACGGATACCCGTATACAGGCTTTCAGCAGAATGAACCAATCTGGGAGTATTTTGAATCATTACTTGCAGGCGAGAGTAATACCGGGAGGCCGCTGAATAATCGCCCTGCTCCACCAAAACGCGGGAAAGCGATAACAATGTACGCGCCTCACCCCGAGTTAGCTCTACCGCTCTGCGATAGGCTTGTTCTGCCTGCTCAAGATTGCCGAGCTGCTCCTCGGTCATACCAAGATTATAAAAGACCCCGCCACGATCTTTGTAGGCGGTGTCTTCAGATGCTTTGGCGAACTGGGCCCGAGCTTTCGCAAACTCACCCTCACTGAACAAAAACGCGCCATAGTAGACACGGCCACGTGTGTAGCCGCCATCGGCTGACACGGCATCTTTAAAACTCTGTTCTGAAAGCCGCCCGTCCCCTTCAGCGCTGTAAACCAAACCCATAGCGGCTAGCGCAGGGGCGTAGTCGTCGTCGATTTCGAAGGCTCGTTCAAGATGGTGACGAGCTCGCGTCAGATTTCCCTGAGCGATGTACCGAGAGGCAAGTTTGACGTAATTCTCAAGCGCTTTTTCGCGATCAGCTTCGCGGTTAAATCGGCTGTCTGTAGTGGTTACGCAACCTGAAACAAGCAATCCCAAAACCAGTAAGGAAAGTGTGGCCAGTTTTACGGCTGTGTTCTTAACCATCTACAAACACCTTCTGTTATGACTGACTGCCCCTTTCGTTCAGGGGTTCACTTGTTGCACGGCAATATAACGCTGACTTCGTTTCGTTCGATCTTCGACCAGACCGACCAACTGGCCGCAGGCGGCATCGATATCATCACCACGTGGCGTGCGAACCGTGGTCACATAACCCGCTTCGGTCAAAATATTCTGGAACCGCCTTGTTGCATTCATACTCGGGCGTTCGAAATCACTCTCCGGGAACGGGTTGAACGGTATCAGGTTGACCTTGCAAGGCAATCCTTTCAACACCACCGCCAACTCTCTGGCATGCTCGAGCTGGTCATTAACACCTTGAATGACCGTATACTCGATAGTCGCCTTACGCTTATCAGGCAATCGCGCCAAATAGCGACGGGTAGCGGCCAGCAACTCGGCAATCGGGTACTTTTTATTCAGCGGTACCAATTGGTTACGCAACTCATCATTAGGTGCGTGAAGCGAGATGGCCAGTGAAACATCGGTAACCTCACCCAAGCGATCCAGTGCAGGCACTACGCCAGATGTGCTTAATGTTACGCGACGCTTGGAGATCCCGTAAGCGAGGTCTTCCATCATCAAATTCATGGCATCCACTACATTGTCAAAATTAAGCAGCGGTTCACCCATGCCCATCATGACAACGTTGGTTATCGGTCGACTGCTGGGCTCATAGGGCATAAACGCCTTACGAGCAACCCACACCTGACCGATGATTTCAGCGGCGGTAAGGTTCCGGTTAAAACCACGTTTACCGGTTGAGCAAAAGGTGCAATCAAGGCTGCAACCGATCTGAGACGACACACACAAGGTGCCCCGCTCACCGTCAGGAATCAGTACGGTTTCAACGTTGTTCCCGTTGTCCATCCGCATGACCCATTTACGGGTTCCGTCTTTGGAGGTCTCGTCGTAAACGACCTCCGGACCACGCACTTCAGCGATTTCCTTGAGCCGCTCGCGCAGAGCCACGCTCATATTGGTCATTTGATCGAAGTCATCAACACCACGCTGATGAATCCACTGCAGTACCTGCTGCGCACGAAAACGTTTTTCGCCCAGAGTCTCGAAAAAGGCCTCCAGCTTCGCTTTTGGCAGTCCAAGAAGATTGGTTTTTTCAGCAGGGGCAGTCATGGCATAACCTCGATCAGATAACCAATTCAGGGGTAACGATCGTCACCCCTGAACAGACAACTTTAGCCGCGCGGGCAGATTTCGTTGTCGTTAAAGAAATAAGCCACTTCGCGCTCTGCAGAAGCTGCGGAGTCGGAGCCGTGAACGGCGTTGGCATCGATAGAAGAAGCGAAATCTGCACGGATAGTACCGGCTTCAGCTTCCTTCGGGTTGGTAGCACCCATCAGTTCGCGGTTCTTCAGGATGGCGCCTTCGCCTTCCAGAGCCTGAACAACAACAGGACCAGAGGTCATGAACGCAACCAGGTCGTTGAAGAAAGGACGCTCTTTGTGCTCAGCGTAGAAACCTTCAGCTTGCTCCTGAGTCAGGTGCATCATCTTGGCTGCAACGATTTTCAGGCCAGCCTTCTCGAAGCGGCTGTAGATTTCGCCGATTACGTTCTTAGCTACCGCGTCGGGCTTGATGATAGAGAGCGTGCGCTCGTTTGCCATGTTACTTCTCCAGTCTGGTTATGGGTAAAAATCAGGGCGTAGATTATACGCAGTCAATGGGCCACTGCCTACCGCACCGTGCGAAGTCGCGTAACCACATCAACAATTTGGCTGCTCGCGCATTCGATTTCGTCGTTCGTCGTGTAACGACCGAACGAAAACCTCAACGCTCGATGCGCAAGCTCATCACTCAGACCAATCCCGCGCAGTACAAAAGATGGCTCAACCGAAGCCGACGCACACGCAGATCCGGAAGACACCGCCATGTTTCGCAGGCCAAGCATGAGCGATTCCGCTTCAACACCTTCGAATGACAGATTAACGACACCTGGAACGCGATACTCCGAACTTCCGTTAAAATGCACGCCTTCCAATGATTCCAAGCCAGACAAGAAACGCTGGCGCAAGTCTTCCAGCCGCGCCATCTCATTCTCAAGCCCCTGACCTGCCAGCTCGAACGCCTTGCCCATACCCACAATCTGATGGGTAGCAAGGGTGCCAGAGCGCATATTCCGTTCGTGACCACCGCCATGCATCTGCGCTTCAACACGAACGTCCGGCGAGCGACGCACGTATAAGGCCCCAATACCTTTCGGCCCGTAAACCTTGTGGGCGGACAGCGACAAAAGATCAACGTTAAGCTGACCGACATCTACAGGCATCTTTCCGGCTGCCTGAGCCGCATCAACATGAAAACGGACACCCCGCTCTCTTAACATGGAACCAATGGCAGCAATGTCGGTGATACACCCGAGCTCGTTGTTCACCAGCATCAGACTAACGAGCACCGTGTTCTCTTTTAGCGCCTGCTCAACAGACTCGGGAGAAACACGACCATCGGCTTGAGGACTCAACCAGGTAACCTCGACACCCTGCTGCTCCAACCACTTACAGGTATCAACCACCGCTTTATGCTCAATGATCGAGGTCACAATATGTGGCTTACTGCCGATATCCACCGACCCTTTTATCGCGAGGTTATCGGACTCGGTCGCACCCGAGGTCCAAACTATCTCTCTAGGGTCAGCGTGAATCAGCCCGGCCACTTGTCGGCGGGCATTTTCTACCGCAGCTTCCGCCTGCCAGCCGAACCCGTGGGATCGCGAGGCAGGATTACCAAAAACACCCTCAAGCGTGAGGTGTTTTGCCATGAATTCAGCAACAACCGGGTCAACCGGCGTCGTCGCCGCATAATCCAGATATACAGGCTTTTTCATAATTTAACGGGAGTACGTTGTTGTCAGGCCGGGGCCTGATCTGTCAGTTGGCGGGTATTGATCGCATCCGCATCGGTCTCTGACTGCTTGCGATTTTGACGGTCAGCGACCAATTGAATTTCACGCTTACGCATCAGATCACCGAGACTGATATCACTCAAGAACTGATGGATCTGATCACTTAGATCGGACCAAAGGTGATGGGTCAAACACTTTTCCCCATTTTGACAATCACCTTTATTGCCACAACGCGTGGTATCGAGTGACTCGCTGACGGCATCGACCACTTCAGCGATAAACACCTCGTCCGCATGCCGACTCAAGCGGTACCCTCCACCAGGCCCGCGAATACTCACGACAAGCTGTTGTCGGCGCAAACGGGAAAAGAGCTGTTCCAGGTAGGATAAGGAGATTTCCTGACGCGACGAAATATCGGCCAAGCTCACCGGCCTCTCGCTACCATGCAGCGCCAGATCCAGCATTGCTGTAACGGCATAGCGGCCTTTTGTAGTGAGCTTCATATTCTCAGCCCCGACAATGGGTTTGAATATTGGATTTCATCGCTGAGTATGAATTGACCCACTAAAACAGTCAAGTATTCAGACTTTGCCGTCGCTCTCGGGCTCATCGCGCACACAATCAAAGTCCTCTTCATCCAATTGCGGCAAATCCCCGTTCTGATATTCGCTGTTCACCTTGCGAAGCGCCTTGCACATGACCTCTAACCGTTCATCTACGGCATGCATATGGTCAAGCAATGCGCGGACAGAGCGAGCCACTGGGTCCGGCATCTCTTCGGTAACTCCGTATGCATCGAAACCCATTCGCTCTTCCATAACTTTCCGGCGAGGATTATCCGCTTCTTCCGCCTTCCGCTTAACAATGATCCGACCCGGGATACCCACAACCGTTGCACCCGCAGGAACAGCCTTGGTCACAACCGAGTTGGAACCAATCTTAGCGCCAGCGCCCACTTCAAACGGCCCCAGAATCTTGGCGCCGGCACCCACCACCACACCATCACCGATAGTGGGGTGCCGCTTACCTTTATTCCAACTAGTACCCCCAAGAGTTACCCCTTGATAGAGGGTGACGTCGTCGCCGATAACGGTCGTCTCACCAATAACCACTCCCATGCCGTGATCGATAAAAAACCGCCGGCCAATCGTCGCTCCCGGGTGAATTTCAATACCGGTAAACCAACGCGTCAGCGTGGAGATCGTTCGCGCCAACCACTTCAGACCAAGCCCCCAGATCCAGTGAGCCAAACGATGCAACAGAAGCGCATGCAAGCCCGGGTAGTTCGTTAGAACTTCAAAGGTATTTCGCGCCGCAGGGTCACGATGAAAAACGCTATTTACATCTTCCCTCAAACGTTCAAGCATAACTCTACTCCTGACCTCTATCTTGGGAGTCTGAAGAAATTCCCGCGCCCTGCTCTTTGCCGTTCTGGTTACCGGCCGCCTTTTGTATCGAGGAAAGAACTCCACGAAGAATGTTCACTTCCATTTGGTCCATGCGCGCTCGCTGGAACAGTCGTCGCATACGAGCAATCAGATGACGCGGGTTATCCCGTCGATGGAAGTTTACGTCGACAAGCGTCTGCTCGAAATGCCCGAAAAAGCCTTCCACTTCACCAGCCGTAGCGGGAGGGGAATCCCAACCCTCATCGCCTGGCGCAACCATAGGCTGAAGGTAGGGGCTCGATTCGCCCTCCTCAAGGCTTTTCAGGTGAAACATCCTCAGCTCATAGCAGATCACCTGAACTGCCATAGCCAGATTCAACGAGCTGTAATCAGGATTAGAAGGGATATGTATGTGATAATGACAACGCTGCAGCTCGTCATTAGAAAGACCGTGATTCTCACGACCGAAAACCAGAGCCACCTTGCCAGTAGCCGCTTGCTGCACAGCGGTTGCGGCTGCGTCCGGCGGCGGAATCACTGGCCAAGGCACTTTACGACCTCGAGCACTGGTTCCCATCACCATCACGCAATCTGCTAACGCCTCGTCCAGCGAAGAGACCACCTGAGCCCTATCCAGCACATCGCTCGCTCCTGCTGACCGAGCGTAAGAGGTTTCATCAGGAAACGATGCCGGGTTCACCAACCAAAGATTTCCCAGCCCCATATTTTTCATGGCCCGCGCAACAGCCCCGATGTTTCCGGAGTGGGAGGTTTCTACCAGAACAATACGGATTTGGTCTTTGAACGAGTCATTACTTTCCGGCGACAGCGCGGGTTCATGCATGGTATCTGGGCCTGTTACTCATCAGTATTTTGAAAAAAGAGGCGAATTATACCAGAAACCCAAAAAGAACGGTTCTCTGAATATCCCGAAACCCTAAGGTATGCGTGCATTTGCTGAGGCAAAAAGCATACAAGGGCGGCAAGTTTTTGCTATGATGGCGGCCCTTCACACATTCGGATAATGAACTCTCAGATGCAACCAGCAATTAAAATGGCCCTGCGCGTTGCCCGCCATGGGTCTGACTACCTCAAAGCCCATTTCGAGCGTCAGGAACCCAACGGCAAAGACGAAGCCGACCGTTACCGACAGCTGGAACGGGTAGAGCAATCTATCTACGACAACTTCACAGAACAGCTGGCCAAAGCTTATAAAGATCACACCATCGCACCGATGGGTGAAGCCGACGCCAATGGCAGCGAAAGAAGCTGGCACATCTTTCCGATTCTTGGCCGGGACAACTTCGTTCGCGGAATCCCCGAGTTCGCTCTGGCACTTTCCCAGAAGAAGAACAACCGCACCGAGAACCTTCTGATCGTTAACCCGATTACCGGCGAAGAGTACTCTGCCAGCCGGGGTCACGGCGCCGCATTGAACAGCCGCCGGGTTCGCGCCTCAGACGTTAAAATGCCAGCCAAATCCGCACTGGCCTCCAACCTACTGGATCAGACTCGCCAAGGCGACGACCCGATGATTTGGGGCGAGATGGCAGCCACTCTGGCTAGCGAGACCTCCATTTTCCGGACGTCCGGCTGCGTTGTGCTCGACATAGCCCGTGTTTCTGCAGGCCTGCTGGATGCCGCCGTTATTTTCCGCCCATCCGCTGCCGACCTTGATCTGGGTGTAACACTGGCCATGGAGTCAGGCGCTTTGACCGGCGACTTCTCTGGCAATCCATCGATGGGTACTGCGCGACAGCTGATCGTTGCAAACCCAAAACTGTTCCGCGAAATCCTCAAGGTACTGAACCCGTTCCGCGGTCGACTACCTCGATAAGATTTTCGGGCACAAAAAAACCGCCATCCATTCGGATTGGCGGTTTTTTTTGGCGCCGACGTTAACCGGCTCCAGGCCGATTACATGCGGTTCAACCACTCAGGCGGCTGCTCTTCTTCCGCTTCATCGCCAGCACCCTCTTCAGCGGGCACCATCAAGTCTTCACGAGTAACACCCATCACCATCAACATGTTTGCAGACACATAGATGGACGAGTAAGTACCCACAACCACACCGATCATCAACGCCAGCGCAAAGTTGTTGATGGCTTCACCACCCAAGAAGTAAAGCGCGATTAGAACCACCAACGTCGTACCGGAGGTATTGATGGTACGGGAAATGGTTTCGTGGATGGACTGATTGATCACATCCCAGGGCTCCCCCACCCGCAACTTACGGAAGTTCTCCCGAATCCGGTCAGCCACAACAATGGTGTCGTTCAGGGAGTAACCGATAACCGCCAGAATCGCAGCGAGTACCGTCAGATCGAACGTCCACTGGAACAACGCGAACATGCCCAAAACAATCAGCACATCGTGAGCCAGAGGTACGACCGAAGCGATGCCAAACTTGAACTGGAAGCGCATACCGACATAAATCAGCACAACGGCCAGAGCAATCAGAAGACCAAGTCCACTGTCCTCTTTAAGCTCTTCCCCAACCTGGGAACCAACGAACTCCGAACTCACAAGCTCCAGATCATCCCCAGACTTAGAAAGGGCCGCAGTCACTTCCCGAGCCAACTCATCATTACCTGACTCAGCCATACGGATCAGAACCGTGGTGTCTGCACCAAAGTTCTGAACCGAGAACTGCTCATATCCGGCCTCGGTAAGCTGGTTACGAATATTGTCCAGGCTCGGAGCCTCTGCATATTCAAACTCAACAGACGTACCACCCGTGAAGTCCATGCCCAAATTCAGGCCACGAACCCCAAGCAAAACAATGGAACCGATAACCAACACCAGCGATAACACTGACGCGGCCTTTCGAAGCCCCATAAAATCAAACGGTTGCGTATTCGTATCAGACATTGGCGAGCTTACCTCCGATCGACAGTTTCTCGACCCTACGGCCGCCGTATACCAGATTGACGATGCCTCGGCTTACCATCAAACCACTGAACATAGACGTGAGTATCCCGATACAAAGAGTGACCGCGAAACCCTTCACCGGGCCAGAACCCATGGCGAACAAGATAATCGCCACCAAAAGCGTGGTGATATTGGCATCGAAAATCGACACGAACGCACGCCCGTAACCCGAGTTAATGGCTGTCTGAGGCGGCACCCCTGCTCTTAGCTCCTCTTTGATTCTCTCGAAGATGAGCACGTTAGCATCGACCGCCATACCCACCGTCAATACGATACCGGCGATACCCGGCAACGTAAGCGTGGCAGACAAGATCGACATGCAAGCCACAAGCAGCATCAAGTTCAAGGTCAGAGAAACATTGGCAATCATGCCGAAGCCGCGATAGAACGCCAGCATATAAAGAAGCACCAAACCGAAGCCCAAGGCTACAGACATCACACCGGCATCGATGTTCTTCTGACCGAGGCTTGGCCCGATGGTGCGCTCTTGCACAAAGTACATCGGCGCAGCCAAGGCACCTGCTCGCAGCAACAGTGCAAGCTCAGCCGCTTCCGGAATCGAATCCAATCCGGTAATACGGAAACTGCTTCCGAGCGCCGACTGCACCGTGGCAAGACTGATCAGACCTTTTTCAACAACGCGCTTTTCAACCTGTTTCAGCTCGCCGTTAACTTCCCGGGTCTCCATCTCTGTACGGAACTCAATGAACAGAACGGCCATACGGCGACCAATGTTGTTCCGGGTCGCCCGGTTCATCAGATCACCACCGACCGAATCCATGGTGATATTAACCTGAGGCTGGCCGTTCTCATCAAACGCCTGTTGCGCGTTCGCCACATTATTACCGGTGGCAATCACATCACGCTGAAGGCGAGCGGTACGCTGAGGTGTATCGCGGAAGCTGAACTGTTCGGTTTCCGATGACGAAGCGTCCTGACGAGCCTCCATACGGAACTCGAGGTTGGCTGTCGCACCCAGAACCCGCTTTGCTTGCGCAGTATCTTGAACACCAGGCAATTCAACAATGATGCGATCAGAACCTTGACGCTGAACCAACGGCTCTGCAACACCCAGTTCGTTCACTCGATTCCGAATGGTCGTCAGGTTCTGCTCCAGGGCATATTCTCTAATTCCCTGAATTTCTGCCTCGGACAAGGTCAGCGTTAGCAGAAACTCGCCACCCTCGGAGCTCTCCTTCAACAAAAACTCGTTGTACTGATCACGAACCAGCGAGAAGGCTTCTGCGCGCGTGCCCGAATCCCGGAAACTCAGGACAATGTCACGACTGTTCCGAACATCACCACCACGGTAACGAATCCTCTCTTCACGCATATCCTGCTTAATCTGACCTGAAAGCGCTTCCAACCGCTGAGTCACCGCAGTATCCATATCCACTTCCAACAGGAAGTGAACACCACCACGAAGATCAAGACCAAGCTTCATGGGGCCGGCACCAAGGCTACGCAGCCAATTCGGTGTCGATGGCGCCATATTCAATGCGACCAGGTAATCATTTCCTAACGCTGCCTGCACCGCAGGGCGCGCACGCAATTGCGCATCGGAGCTGTTCAGACGAATCAAAGCATCGCGCTCTTCAACAGCGCTGGATTTCACTTCAATACCCTGACTTTCTAGCGCTCCTAAAGCGCGATCAAGTATGCGCTGGTCAACCTCGGTACTACCGCGGGAACCAGTGATCTGAATGGCGTAATCGTCAGGGAAGAAATTAGGTAAGGCGTATATGAATCCAATGATCAGCGCGAACACGATCACCAGATTTTTCCAGAGAGGATACTTATTTAGCATGGGATCCCTTTGAGCCGGCTAAGCCGCCAGCCTTGGTGTTTCAGCCAAAATGATTCGGCCGGCGCAACGCGCCAGCCAGGAATCGGCTCAGATATCCTTGAGCGTGCCCTTGGGCAGAGCACCGGCAACAGCAACTTTCTGAATTTTGATTTCGATGTTTTCAGCTACTTCCAGAACGATGAAGTCATCAGAAACTTTGGTGATACGGCCAACCATGCCACCAGAAGTCACCACTTCGTCACCTTTGTTCAGGCTGGACATCAGATTCTTGTGCTCTTTAGCGCGCTTGGACTGCGGACGCCAGATCAAGAAGTAGAAAATCAGAATGAAGCCTGCGAAAAAGATGACCTGACCCATAACACCCATGGACTGGCCTTCAACACCTTGAGCCATGGTCAGGGTCGGCAAAAGAGACAGCAGGCCAGCGATTAGCAGTTTGATTGATTTCATTCAGGTTCTCCGTTTGTGGACTATTCTTTAGTCAAAATTGATCACTCATCACCCAGCGGCGGCACATTTTCGCCACGTAAGGCGTAGAATTCGCTTACAAAGTCGGACAATGTACCTGCTTCAATGGCACCACGCAATCCGCTCATCAGGTTCTGATAGAAACGCAGATTGTGGATGGTATTGAGCTGGGAGCCGAGCATCTCTCCACACTTATCCAGATGATGCAGGTAGCTTTTCGAAAAGTTTTTACAGGTGTAGCAATCGCAACGCTCATCCAGAGGCCCAGCATCATGACGATTCTTGGCGTTACGAATTTTCACGATGCCTGTTGAGGTGAACAGGTAGCCATTCCGAGCGTTACGCGTAGGCATCACGCAATCGAACATATCAACGCCACGGCGCACCGCTTCCACGATATCCTCCGGGCGCCCTACCCCCATCAAATACCGTGGCTTGTCTTCCGGCATTTTAGGCGGCAGATGATCAAGAATCCGAATCATGTCTTCTTTTGGCTCACCCACCGAAAGCCCTCCAATGGCGTAGCCGTCGAAGCCGATTTCGGTCAGACCTTCGAGTGAACGGTCGCGCAGGGATTCGTACATACCACCCTGCACAATACCGAACAGAGCCGACGGATTGCCCTCGTGCGCCTTCTTGCTTCGGGCTGCCCAGCGCAACGAAAGCTCCATGGAGTCCTTCGCCTGCTTCTCGGTAGCCGGGTACGGAGTGCACTCGTCAAATATCATGACAATGTCCGACCCCAGATCCCGCTGAACTTGCATGGCGATTTCAGGGTTAAGCTCGACCTTGGCGCCATCCACAGGCGAGCGGAAGGTAACACCCTGCTCTGTAATTTTGCGCATTTCGCCGAGACTGAACACCTGAAAACCACCAGAATCGGTGAGAATCGGGCCGTGCCATTGGGTGAAATCGTGCAGATCACCATGGGCTTTCACCACTTCTGTGCCGGGGCGCAACATAAGATGAAAGGTGTTACCCAGAATAATCTCTGCACCAATCTCTTCGATATCACGGGGCAACATACCTTTAACGGTGCCGTAGGTACCCACTGGCATGAAGGCTGGGGTTTCTACTGTGCCACGAGGAAAAGTCAGGCGACCACGACGGGCTTTACCGTCTTCGCCAAGCTTTTCAAAGGACATAAAACAGGAATCACTCACTAGGGTTCTCCACTGGAATCGGAGGTGGCTGGGTCAATTGATTCAGAGGCTGCCAACCTGCCACGACTTGGTTCCTGTGCTGTCAGGAACATCGCATCGCCGTAGCTGAAAAATCGATACTGTTGATCTACCGCTTGCCGGTAGGCGTTCATAATATTGTCGTACCCGGCAAACGCACTGACCAGCATGATCAGTGTCGATTCGGGCAAGTGAAAATTGGTCACCATGGCATCCACGGTGTTAAATCGATAACCGGGATAAATGAAAATATCCGTTTCACCCCGAAAGGTACTTAGCTCGCCGGTCTGACTGGCGGATTCCAGTGAGCGCACGGAAGTGGTGCCAACAGCGACCACTCTTCCGCCTCTCGCCCGTGCTTGGCGGACAGCCTCGACCGTCTCTTCGGGCACATGCGCAACCTCACTGTGCATCACGTGCTCTTCGATCTTGTCGACTCGTACCGGCTGAAACGTGCCTGCGCCAACATGCAGGGTCACGTAGGCAAACTCGACGCCTTTAGCCTTCAATATTTCCAGCAAAGCATCATCGAAGTGCAAACCCGCTGTCGGCGCTGCAACCGCTCCGGCCTCTCTGGCGTAGACCGTTTGATAACGCTCGCGATCAGAAAGATCATCGTCCCGCTCCATATACGGCGGGAGTGGCATATGGCCAATGCGCTCAAGCAAATCGAGAATGGCTTCGTCGCCTTCGTTCACGAATCGGAACAAGGCATCTTCCCGACCAACCATCGTTAGCGAGGAACCATCTTCCAGGATAACTTTCTGCCCTTCTTTCAGCGCTTTGGAAGCTCGAGCGTGCGCAAGAATCTCGCGCTCGCCCAGCAATCGCTCCACGAGCACCTCAACACGACCACCCGTCTCTTTCTGACCAAACAAGCGGGCAGGAATAACGCGGGTATTGTTGAATACAAGAAGGTCACCGGGTTCGAGTAAATCCGGGAGATCAGTAAACTGAAGATGCTTGGTATTGCCGGAGGACCCATCAAGGGTCAGCAAACGAGAGGCACTGCGTTGTTTAAGCGGATAACGGGCGATCAACTCGTCCGGCAGGTCAAAATGAAAATCGGAGACGTTCATGGGCCGGCTATTTAAGATGCCGTAGAGTACGGCCAATAAGTGGTAGCGGCGGGCGGACTCGAACCGCCACTCCCGTTAAGGAAACGGATTTTGAATCCGTCGTGTCTACCAATTTCACCACGCCGCCATCAGGAAGTGGTGGGAATTATACTGAGCCTGAGTCTGAAAGCAACACGCACAGAAAAAAAATTTCCCACCGCCTCAAACAATTACAATCGATCAAATAATGACAACCGTGAGATCTGCGCAAACGACTGCTGAGCGGCCTGCAATACAAAGCTTTGAAAACTCAAATTGCTTATTGCTTCAGCATAATCAATATCCTGAAGCTGCGACCGAATCTCCTTGGTATAGAGCGCTGAATCTTCCAAAAACGCACTGGTTGATTCCACCGCGTTCATACGGCCGCCTATTTCGGTTTGCTTAAGAAGAATAGACTCCTGGCCGTTGTCCAGATTGACCAAAGATTCTGATATCAAGGCATCGTATTCAGCATTACCCTTTGGCGAATCCTTCGAGATGTTATTCAGACCGGTTATGAGATTTTCGATAGTACCGAAGATGGATTGTTTGTCGTTGATGCCAAGCGTAAACGTGTCGCCCGCGGCAGCATCATTGACCGTCATCTGAATTCCGGCCACCTCAAACGAATCACCAACCACTGGATTCGAGGGCGTAGTTACCATCGGGTTACCATCTTTGTCCTCCACTGACACAGCATCCGAAGCACCTACCCTAACCGTCAGGTCATCCGGCAACGAAGGTTGAAACGCAGTTTTAAGCGCACCTTCATTGGTAAGGGACAAACCCGAAATAAATCCGCTGGTAGGGCCGGATGCCTTCACCGAAACGGCCGCGGGCACATCCGCAAAAATCCCCTTCCCGTGATCGCTGATCGGCACAGTCACGCCATCATCAATCTCCAACACACGCTGTCCTTCGTCCCCTTGGTAAACCCAAGCACCCGATTCATCTTTGGCGAAAGCCGGCGAACCACCCTGAAAGCCGCTAAAGACATACTCACCCGAAGCGTCGCGCGTGTTGGCCACATCAGCCAACTGCCCTAACCGCTCTTTGAGTTCAGATGAAATTGACTTGCGATCATTAGCAGACAACGAGCTATTTCCCGCTTGAACCGTTAACTCACGTACCCGCTGAATGATGTCGATGGCACTCGCCAACGCGCTTTCTTCCTGCTTCAAGCGATTGTTCGCCAGGTCCGAATTACGTTGATAGGTTTCAACGCGGCTCAGATCCTGATCGAGCTTAAGAATACGAGCGGCCGCTACCGGATCGTCGGAGGGCTTATTAACTTTTTTGCCCGTGGAAATCTGCTGCTGCGTCTTGACCAGATCGCTATTAACATCCTGCATCCGGTTAATACCACCGGAGAAGATTTGTTGTGATGAAATGCGGACCATTTTACCTTACCTCACCTTACCGGAAGCTTTGCAGCAACGTGTTGAACAAGTCCTGCGCCACCGACATAACCTGCGCCGAAGCGTTGTAAGCCGCCTGATACTGAATCAGCTTGCCTGCCTCTTCATCCAAATTAACCCCGGATACAGATTCACGCTGATTATTAGACTGCTCCAATAGCGTTTGGCCCGCAGCCTTATCAAGTTGGCTCTGACGGGTTTTCACACCCACATCTTCCACCAAACCGGCGTATCCTTCGGCAAAGTTCTGGCTACCGCCGTTCAGGGTGTTTGCCGTGCCCAGCGCCGCCAGCAATTCGGCGTTTCGGTTATCAGAAACGCCGTTTTTATTGAAATCGATGACAAATTCATCACCCTCGGCAGGCTCGCCGGTCATTTCAAACTGATAGCCTTGGTAGCGGGTGCCGTCAGATGGGTCTTCACTGAAAAACGTATGAACTTTTTTAGGGTCGTAATTTCCCGATTCCAGCTCATTGTTGGCGTTATCCCTAATGGTGTAACTATACGTTTCGCTATTTGAATCGTATGCGCCGAACTCAATCTTTATCGGGCCGTTAGACAACTCACCACGAGTTTGAAATCCAGGCAACAACGCATTGGTATTGGGGTTGCGAACATTCAACATCTTCCCCTGCGAAATGCTTGCCGTTCCGAGATTGCCCTCCGCTGCACTAGCCCGAATAGGACTCGCAAACGCAAGATCCTCTTCCCGACGAACGTTCAGAGCAATATTCGCCGCTGCGTTTCGACTGGGCTGAATCAGATACTCATCCCCGGCATTAAAGTCACCGCCTTCAATCCGCACGTTAAAGCCCGGCATGCTGATTTCAGACTGCACAGGGTCCGGCAACCGCCCTTGGCGGGCCACTTCGCCTGTTGATGCATCCACCAACTGATAGCTTTTGCCGTCACCGCTGAACTTCAACGACCAAGTACCGGCAGCCAACAAACTGCTGTCGGTAATCTCCACAGCCAGCTGTGCGTTTTGGGGCTCTGAGTTGTTGCCGTTGGCAATCACACGGCTGCGCTGCAGCTCTACATTGTTTATATCCGTGAAGAAGTTGCCGCCCAGATCACCTTCCAGGTCGATGCCGATTTCGTGCTGGTGGTTCATGGCAGCAGAAATACCAATCGCCAAACGGCCAAGTTCATCGAAGGCCGGCCTCAAAGCTTCCTGCTCGAAGCGGCGCAAACCACCCAAAGACCCACCCTGAATCTGGTCATCGACCTGCAACATTCGACCACCGCTGGTCAGTGTAAATTCCAACTGTGTCGGATCTTGCGCACTGACTCTGGTACCAAGTTGAGCGGCATCGGAACCCGTAACGAGTGACTGCCCGTTGGCGAGTGACACATTCACTTGGCTGCCATCGGTATGAGTAACCCGAATACCGACCAGCGCAGACAGCTCCCGAAGGTTTTCGTCTCTCTTATCCATCAACTCAAGAGGCATTTTGCCCTGAGCAATACCGGGCGATTCGGAAATGGCCAGGTTCAGATCCGCAATATTTTTCAGTAATGTGTTGGCATCCTGCACGCCCTGCTTCATCTGTGTCTTGACGGATTCCCGCTGCTGTATGAACTGTTCGTTCAGGGCCTGAAAGCGATTCACCACCTGCTGCGCTTCACTCAGCACCAACTGGCGCTGCGGCAAAGACGTTGGGTCTTCTGCCGCATTTTGCAGCGAGGCAAAGAAGTTGTTCAGCGCGCCGTTCAGCCCGGTGCTCTCACCACCGAGCAAGTTGTCCAACTGAGTCAGCTCGGCATTGAGGGCGTTCTGTTCCCCAAACAGCGTGCTGTCTTCGCGCAACTGCTGCGTCAAGTATTCGTTTGCCAGGCGACGGATATTTTCGATGGTAACGCCCGTTCCCACCGTCCCGGCACCTGTGCGGTTGCCTTCCTGCGTCGCAAAGTGAACTTCCTGACGACTGTAGCCCGGGGTATTGGCGTTGGTAATGTTATTGGCCGTGGTATTGAGCGCGTTCTGGTGACTGAGCACACCCGACAAGCCTATCCCGATTAATCCTGCCATGACCTGTTACTCCTTTATCCCGCCGTTGCCCATGGACAACGTCATCAGGGAATCACGATTCATAATCCGGCGAATCTTGGAACCGTATTCCGGATCGGTGGCGTAACCAGCTTGCTGCAGTTTTTCTGCGAATACTTCAGGCTCGCCTGCTGAAGAAAGCACATCTTTATAGCGCGGATTG
This sequence comes from Marinobacter sp. SBS5, assembly GCF_048285575.1. Classification (NCBI taxonomy): domain Bacteria; kingdom Pseudomonadati; phylum Pseudomonadota; class Gammaproteobacteria; order Pseudomonadales; family Marinobacteraceae; genus Marinobacter; species Marinobacter sp. SBS5. Next base: position 130,919 of record NZ_JBLWAZ010000002.1, read on the forward strand.
CTTTGAAGGAATTCCACATAATCACGAAAGCTGGCTTCGTAATCCGGATACGCCCGGAAGTCTGCCCGTTCCTTCATCGCAACACCGCCACGAAACTCAGTGGTTGTAATGGTGACTGCATCTCCATTCCAACGGCTGTCAGCCTTGATGCCAAACAGGTTGAAGCTCGGCTCGTTACCGTCACCTTCAATCATGTGCTTGCCCCACCCTGTTTCCAGCGCTGCTTGAGCAACCATCAAGCGAGGGTCAATACCACTCTCCTGCCCGATGCGCTGGGCATAAGGCATCAACTCGCTGACAAAGTGCTCAGCGCTTTCAAAGGTGGCAGGCAATTGTGTATTAGGGCTCAATTCGGAAACAGCGCCGGGCAAAGCCTGCACCACTTCCTCTACCGCCTTCATTCGTTCAGGTAATGCGGGAGAAATGGCAGGCAAAGTGCGGTCGTAATCCACCAGCGTAGCCTTGTGACCTGCCAGTTTTTCGCCATTAGACGCCACACCCGGGATACTCTCACCCAACTGCCGTACCAGCGCTTCCGCCAAACCGGTCCCTGAGCCAGTCGCCATACTCAGACTGATCTGGCTATCAAACATGTCCCGGTAGAATTCGCTCTCGTTGCTGTTCAGGTAATTGCCTTCCGCAAATACATCGCCCGCTTTACGCATCGACTTGAGCATTTCCGACAGGAACAGGCTCTCGAACTGTTTTGCCACTTGCTCCAGAGCCGCTTTTTTATCGGTGCGAGCCTGAGTCTTCAACGCGTTAAGACCACTGAAATCGGTGTATACCTGAGCTTGCTGTATGCGATGGTCCTGCATGACTACCCCTAAATCACAATCAGCTCGGCACGCAATGCGCCGGCCTGCTTCAGAGCTTCCAGAACCGCCATGACATCACCGGGCGCCGCTCCAACCTGGTTCACCGCCTGAACAATTTCATTGAGCGTGGTCGCTGGGCCAAACTGGAACATCCGGGCCGGGTCTTCGGTCACGGCTATCTGAGTGTTTTGCTGCACCTCAGTGCTACCACCGGCAAACGGATTAGGCTGAACCACTTCTGGGTTTTCCTGAATAGTTACCGTGAGATTGCCGTGGGTTATGGCCGCTGGGCTCACCTTCACATTCTGGCCAACCACGATGGTGCCGGTACGGCTGTTAATGACCACCTTGGCGGACTCTTCAGCGGGGTCGACCTCAATGTTTTCGACAATCGACAGAAAACTCACTCGCTGGGAAGGGTCCCGCGGCGCTCTGACTGAAATAGATGTGGGGTCGTGGGCATAGGCCATATCAGGCCCCAAATGGCTGTTGATGGCCTCAACCACTCGACGAGCCGTCGTAAAATCAGCACGCAATAAGTTAAACGTGATGGTGTCGCCACGATTGAACGGCGAAGCCACTTCCCGCTCAATGGTTGCCCCATTCGGAATGCGGCCAACACTCGGCACGTTCACGGTGATGCGCGAGCCGTCTAGCCCCTGGGCACCAAATCCGCCTACAACCAAACTACCCTGGGCCATAGCATATACTTGGCCATCAGCGCCCTTCAGAGGGGTCATAAGCAATGTGCCGCCCCGCAAACTGCCGGCATTGCCAATAGACGATACGGTGATATCCAGTTCCTGGCCGGATTTGGCGAAGGCCGGCAGCGTGGCGCTCACAGTAACTGCCGCCACGTTAGCCAACTTCGGATTAACACCGTCCGGAAGCGTGATGCCGAACTGATTCATCATGTTCCGGAAGGTCTGGTTGGTGAACGGGGCTTTATCACCCGTACCGTCCAGCCCCACCACCAAACCATAGCCAATCAGCTGGTTGTTCCGGACACCTTTTACTTTCGCCAGATCTTTCAACCGGTCCGCCGCGACCGGCGATGCGATCGCCGCTAACAAGGTAAAAACAACACAAAGTTTGCGGATCATAACGGCCACCACTCACTGTTAAAGAAGCGGGCCAACCAGCCCATTTGATTAGCCTGATCAAAGTCACCGGTTCCGCCATAGGCAAAACGGGCATCCGCGATTCGATTGGAAGCCACAGTGTTGTCCGGCGCGATGTCCTGTGGGCGAACCATGCCGGTCAGGCGGATGTACTCATCACCATTGGTCAGGGAGAGCCACTTCTCGCCACGGATCCGCAGCACGCCGTTCGGTAAAACTTCCGTTACTGTCACGGTGATGCTTCCGGCCAAGCTATTGCTTTGATCGGCTTCAGCGGAGCCTGCGAAATCCCGCTCTAGGTTGGCCGAGGCATTCAGGCCGATGTTGTTCTTTCCGAAGATGTTGGGTTCAGGAAGGCTCAACTCCTGGTCTTTGGTGATGGTGGTTTCGGCATTTTTGCTGGCTCGAGTGGACTCTTCCAACAAGACCGTCAGCACATCTCCAACGTTCAGTGCTTTGGTGTCACCGTAGATGTTGTAGTTACGGGATACCTGATAAATAGAGCCGGAGTCCGGGTCACGCTGCATCATGGCCTGAGCACGCACCGGCGCATACGCCGGGTCGTCTGGCATCGCACGAGGGCGGGTCATGGCCGTGCAGCCTTGCAAAATAATAAGGCCTCCCACCAATGCCAGTGTGGCCACGCGCTTTGCTGTCCAGGTTTGATGTATGCGATTCATAACTTACCCAATATTGTTGGTAATGAACTGAAGCATCTGATCGGTTGTGGAAACCACCTTTGAGTTCATCTCGTAGGCGCGCTGAGTGGTGATCATGTTGACCAACTCCTCCACCACTTCCACGTTCGAAGATTCAACGGTGCCCTGCTCGATGGTGCCAATTCCCGCCAGCCCCGGTTCGCCTTCTTGCGGATCACCACTGGCATTGGTTTCCTTGAACAGGTTGTTACCAATCGCCTGTAATCCCTGCGGGTTAATGAAGTTCACAAGCGTGATCTGCCCCAGATTGACCGGCGCCGCCTGATCATTCGTGACCGCCGTAACCGTGCCGTCGCGACCGATGGTTACGTTCGTCGTGTCTTCCGGCACATTGATGTTCGGTTCCAGCGGGTAGCCGTCAGGTGTGACGACATCTCCATTGGAATTCAATTGGAACTGGCCGTCACGGGTATAGGCAATCTGGCCATCAGGCATGGCAATCTGGAAGAAACCCCGACCATTAACGGCCATATCCAGTGGCTGCTCGGTAATCTGCAGATTGCCCTGGCTGAACTGCTTCGCCGTGCCCACCACGCGCACACCCGTACCGAGTTGCAGACCAGACGGCAGTTCGGTGTTCTCGGTGCTCATTCCGCCGGGCTGGCGGTTGATCTGATACAGCAGATCCTGAAACACCGCACGATCCCGCTTAAAACCTGTGGTGTTCACGTTCGCCAGGTTGTTGGAGATGGTGGACAGGTTGGTGTCCTGTGCACTCAACCCGGTTTTACTGACCCATAGTGCTGGATGCATGTTTCTACTCCTTACCTTGCCGGCTGCAGAAGCGGCCATTGTTTGCCGCTTGATGCCGGCCGGTGATGCTTAAATCAGCGTTATCAGAGATTCTGCAACAGTCGTGCCGTTGCCTCGGAATTCTCGTTAGCGGTAGACATAACCTTCACCTGCATCTCGTATTGGCGAGACAGTTGGAGGTTGGAGATCATCTCTTCCACTGCATTGACATTGGAGCTTTCCAAAAACCCTGTCGCAACGCGCATATTGGCGTCCGCGGGCTCAACCGCGCCAATCGCCTGCCCCGGCTTGCGGCGGATAAATCCGTCTAGCCCCTTTTCCAACGCATCCGCCGGTGGATTGACCAATTTCAGGCGATCCACTTCCACCAACTGATCGGGCGGGCCTCCGACTGGTACGACGGAAACGGTGCCATCCGCGCCAATCAGAAGATCATCGAACGGTGGCAAGGCAACTGGCCCACCATTACCCAGCACCAACTCGCCACTGGGCATGCGAACCAAACCGTTTACATCTACCTGAAGGCTGCCGCTGCGGGTGAACACTTCTTCGCCTTGATTGTTCTGAACCGCCAACCAACCGTCGCCTTCAACGGCAACATCTAGTTTTCGACCGGTATCCATCAGCGCACCGGCGGAAAGATCTGTGCCTGGCCGCTCGGTCATAGCATAGGCGCGGGTAGGATGATGCTCACCAAACACCGGCATGCTGCGGGCCTGAGCAAAATCCTTCTTGAACCCCGTGGTGTTCACGTTGGCGAGGTTGTTGGCGTGGGCACGCTGGGCCAGCATGTTCTGCTTGGCGCCAGACATTCCAATGTAGAGGGCTTTGTCCATGGGCAAACTCCTGCCGGAATTTTGACTGTTTCCAGTCTTCCTGCAGGAGTCATGCCATGTTTACTTGGAAGGATTAGCGGAGGTTGATGATGGTCTGGGTGACCGCATCCGAGGTTTCAATGGTCTTGGCGTTCGCCTGATAGTTGCGCTGGGCAATGATCAGGTTGACCAGCTCGGCTGAAAGATCAACGTTAGACTCTTCAACCGAGCTTGCCTTGATTGAACCCAAGGTTCCGGTATCGGGTGCGCCGATCACGGGCTGCCCGGATTCGAAGGACTCAACCCAAGTGGTATCTCCCACCGGAGACAAGCCATTCGTATTGTTGAACGATGCAAGCGCTACCTGCCCCAATGCCTTGGACTGGCCGTTGGTGTAGCGGGCAAAGATCACCCCCTCTCCAGACACATCCAGCCCTGAAAGCCGCCCGGTTGTATAACCGTTCTGCTGCTGATTATTTACACCAAAAGTAGCGCCGTACTGCGTGGCTCTGCCAAGATCCAGAACAAAGGCTGAGCTATTGGCCGGTAACGGAATAGGACTAACCACACTTGAAGGATCCGCTGGTGGACCATCGGCACCATTTGGGGCGCCGTTCGGGTCTTTCGGCACCCAATCCGTGATAATGATTTCTCCGTTAACATCGCCGTTAATCGACTCCAGCTGACCGTCCTGATTGAACAGAGCGGTGTATGGCTGCTGATCCGTACCCGCGACCATCTCGCCGTCGATCTCTATATAAATCGACCACTGGCTTTGACCCACACCATTTCCTGGAGATGGCTCCTTCACAAAGAACTGGGTCATTTCGTGGGTGTTACCCAAGCTGTCATAAATCTTCGTTGAGGTGGCGTGATTGTATGTGCGTTGGTCTAATGGGTTGAAGGCATTGATTGGAGTTGGCTGAGTATTTCTGAACTCCGCCTCCAAAGGGCCAGCAGTTGAACCCGTAGGCTGAGTCACAACGCCACTTACACTGCGGTCTGAGACAACACTAATTTCACCCACGGATGATTGCGGGCCTCCCGAACTATTATTAGTGCTACTCCACTCGGCAGTAAACTGCTCTCCGGCACTATTAGTGATCTCAAGTGCGCCCGTATTGGTATTCACCTTCGCCGAAATAGAGCTGTCAGCTATATTGGATATCGCCGCGGCCAACTCCTCCAAAGTTGTAACCGTATCTAGATTACTAAGCGCAACCCCAGCAACACTGAACGCAAACCCTGAGTCGTTAATATCTGCATCGCTTGGCGGTGCAATTGTTACTGTTTCAGTCCCAGAAGCATTGACACCCGGAGCTGATGAAATCGTGTCAGCCACTTCTTTAGCGGATGGTGCAGGACTCGGAATGGGCCCCACACTAAAGTCAGGGCTACCATCAGAATATGTGAACCTATATTCACCGCCAGCCATGGCAGAAGATGCCAATGAAAAGTTGCGAACCTGCTGCTCCAGGACCGGCTGCCTGGAATCCAAATTCAAATCCGTTACCAGATTCGTCGTCCTACGCGGCGCGAGATTTCCGGTTTCAATACTCAAATCCCCACGAACACCAGACAGATTTCCGTCATCATCAGCCACATAACCCTGAACCTTCATGTTCTGGTTATTCACCACGAATCCGTCTTTATCGATCCCGAACTGGCCAGCCCGGGAGTAACGGGTTTCACCGTTATTGCTCAGAATAAAAAAGCCATCGCCACTGATGGCCATATCCAGCCCGCTATCGGTGAAGCTGATGTTGCCCTGGCCAAACGACTGCTTAACATCCTGCACCCGAACACCGTCGCCGACCGGGTTTGTCCCGCCACTTAAAAAGCCGTTGGCGTACAAATCACCGAACTGCACTTTGCTGCCTTTAAATCCGACTGTACTGGCGTTGGCAATGTTGTTGCCGGTTACGTCCAGATCCACCGATGCGGCCCGCAGACCACTTAATCCTGTATTAAATGCCATGACTTATACCTCCTGGTCCGACACCGGCTCAGTTAATTTGCTTGACGTCAGACAGGGCAATCGAGCCCATGCCGGCGAGATTCAAAGTGATGGAGCCACCATTAGCTAGAGACACGCTGTCTACATTGGCACTCACCATCGTACCCAGCTGCTGGGGGCCGGATGGGTAGCTACCCTGCGCAATAATCTGGTATGGGCCAGGCGGCAAAGCGTTGCCGTTGCCGTCTTGACCATCCCAACGGAAAGACACCACACCGGCCTGACTGCTGCCCATATCAATCTGGCGCACGAGCTCGCCCGACTGGTTCATAACAGACAGTCTCAAACCACCCGTAGAAGCCGGCACTTCTATCGTGCCAGTCACTTCACCCTCTGTTCCCAGAATGCCCACGCTGGACGGCGCAAGTACGGTCTTGCCCACCATGGCCGACGCTTGCAACGCCTGACTTGAGCGGAACTGACCTGCCACCTCATCCACCGTGCCGGTGAGGTTCTGCATCTCTTCCAGAGAACTGAACTGCGCCAACTGGGAAATGAAGTCGCCGTTGTCTTGTGGCTCCAGCGGATTCTGATTTTTCATCTGTGCCAACATCAATTCCATGAAGGCATCTTTACCAAGCTCACTGCCACCTTGGGCCTTGCTGTCTTGCTGAACTCGGTACTGGCCCAGCACATCGGCAACGGACGCTGAATTTACTGCACTCATCTCTCTCTCCTCGCCCTATTACTGCTGACCCAGCGTCAAGATACGCTGCATCATGGATTTAGCGGTGTTCATCACATCCACGTTCATCTGAAAGCTTCGCGATGACGACATCATGTCTGCCATTTCTTCCACTACATTGACGTTCGGGTAGAACACATAGCCGTCTTCATTCGCTGCCGGGTGGTTTGGCTCGTAACGCATCTGCAGTTCTGCATCGCTTTCAACGATTCCCTCTACCCGAACGCCGGCACCCGCGCCTTCTTGCTGGCTGACACCAAAGGTTTGCTGGTCCGGGTTCAACATGGATTGCTGAATCGCAGCGAACACCGGCTTGCGCGCACGGTAAGTTCCCTCTGTGCTTGAGCTGGCGGTTTCGGCGTTAGCAATGTTCGAGGCGGTGGTATTCAGCCGCAGGGACTGCGCGGTCATGCCTGAACCCGCGATGTCAAAAATGGTACCCAGTGACATGACTGTCTCCTTCAATCAAAAGTGGCTGCGGCTTACTCGCCCTTAAGGGCTTTGGTCAGTCCGGAAAACTTGCTGCTGAGAAACTGGAAGCTGGCCTGATAGTCCATGGCGTTGCGCATAAAACGGGCTTGTTCCTGCTGCGCATCCACGGAATTACCATCGATGGAAGGCTGGTGGGGCGTGCGGTACAATAATTCACCCTCACTGCCAGCCGTTCCGGATACGTCCATGTGCGCGCTGTGGGTTGTCGCCATCTGAACACCGTTCATTTCATTCTGCGCTTTCTGCATCATCGCCCGAAAATCGATGTCCCGCGCCTTGTAGCCAGGGGTGTCTGCGTTAGCCATATTGTTGGCCAGCACTTCTGCCCGCTTAACACGGCCTTGAAGAGCCTGCTCATGAATACCCAATGCGCTATCGAATGAAATTGCCATTACCGCCTCCAGAATTCTGCTCCGGCTATCTGACTCAGGGTTTGCCGGTTTTGCGTTCTGAAAGAGATGAAGCAAACGGGATGCCAAAAATGAAAAAACCTGCGGGACCGCAGGTTTTAAAGGGTATTAAACGAAGTTGTGGTGTCGCTTTACTTGCTAATTGGTTAGAAACCAGAGCAAAGGCGGCAAGCTATTTCCTCACCTTGCCATCCTGCGGTCAGACGCTCCAGGGCCGTGATTGCTTTGGCCCCGACCACTCCTCGACAAAATCTGCACATGACGGGCGCGGAACCGGCGGCTTTTCAGAAGAGACGGTGCCGGTATACAGGAACCCTGTAATTGTTTCCCCCTCGGCTAAACCCAAACCTTCAAGAATAGCCGGGTCATAAGCAAACGAACCTGACCGCCACATAACGCCATAACCGGCATCGGATAGTGCCAGTGACAAGAACGACATACCCGCAGCTGCAGACATAATCTGCTCTACATCCGGCACCTTTTTATGGGGTTTCGGGGAGGCGATACCCACGATGATCATAGGAGCCCTGAGGGGCGCGCTTTTGGCCCTCTCACGCGCCTTATCGCCGTCATTGTCTCCGCACGCTTGCGCAAACAGCTCCCCTAGCGCCGTCAACGCTTGGCCTTCAATAACGAGGTAACGCCACGGCCTTAATAATGCGTGATCTGGCGCACGAGCAGCGCATTGAAGCGCAACATCCACCACCTCCCGTGGCGGAGCCGGTGCTTCCAGCCGCGGTTCTGACGAACGCTCCATAAGAAACTGGGTAATAGAACTCATATACTCTCGCTATTCATACAAGTGTGCACAAAATCATCGTTTCTGTTGACGTGGGTTAATTGTGACTAATACGTAATACTGTTAACCTTTAGTCGCAGATACTACCAATAAAAACATTCGGCATTCACCATGAGCCACACTCAACAAAATCACAACGCTGAAAAACAAAGCAAGCCTACCTTCAGCGTGGCAGTATGGGTGCGCCAGTAAAATGATGAGTGCTCCGGTAGAGCTTCGCAACGTTTCAGCCAATTCTGGCAAAACTTCAACAAACGCCTCCTACGATAACACAGTCGTTATCCCCCCGATGCCAGACTACGGTGGCCGAATTCTGGCTTACACGTCCACGTCACTGGTCATTGTTACCGGCGTTTTCCAGGGCATTTTTGCTCAATGGCTTCTGTGGTTAGTGGCGGTGGCCATGGTTTGGCCTCATATTGCCCATTTACTCACGCGACGCACATTCCTGAAAAACTCCTCGCGCATTCGTCAGAAAATGTTGCTTCTGGACTGCGCTATGGGCGGGGCATTAATCGGGGCAATGGGTTTGGTTGCTATACCCACCACGGCCATCATTCTCATGTTGATGTTTAGCTGCTTGATCGTCGGCGGTGTTCGCCAATGGCTGTTTGGCACCGCGTTAACGGGGGCATCTCTATCCGCCACGATTGCCGCGCTCGGCACCGCGGATAATCTGCAAGCCCCTCTTCTGACCAGCGTGATAGCTGTGTTAGCAACCGGCGTGTACATTTGCGTGACGGCCTATTACTCGCACGTTCAGGCAAGAGCTCTGCTTTACGCCAAAACCCAAATTCAGAACCAGCGTGAGCAATCCATCGCGCTTTCTCACAAATTGTCAAAATACCTCTCACCGCAAGTCTGGCAATCGATCTTTACCGGAGAACGAGATGTTCGGCTTGAGACCCAGCGGAAAAAGCTGGCCGTTTTCTTTTCGGACATTAAAGGCTTCACCGAACTGTCTGAAGAGATGGAGCCCGAAGCCCTTACCGAACTCCTGAACCACTACTTCAACGAAATGTCCCAAGTGGCGCTGCGCTACGGTGGCACCATCGATAAGTTCGTGGGTGATTCCATTATGGTATTTTTTGGAGACCCGACCAGCCGCGGCCAGCGTGAAGACGCGTTTGCCTGCGTGTCTATGGCCATCGACATGCGCAAACACATGAAGATTATGCGCCAGAAGTGGCGCAGCCAAGGCATTAAAACACCACTGGAAATACGCATGGGCATCAGCACCGGCTACACCACTGTTGGTAACTTCGGCGCCGAGAACCGTATGGATTACACCATTATCGGCAAGGAAGTGAACCTCGCCAGCCGACTGGAATCTCTAGCCGAGGCGGGCGAGATTTTGATTTCCTACGAAACTTTCTCGCTGATCAAAGACCGCATAATGTGCCGAGACAAAGGCGAAATCACCGTCAAAGGCTTCGGCAAGCCAGTACCGATCTACGAAGTCGTCGACTTCCGTCGAGACATGGGACCCAATCGCAGCTTCCTGGAGCACGAACACAGCGGCTTTGCTATGTATCTGGATTCAGACAAGATCACCGAACGTGAGCGCAAAGCCATCCTGACTGCGCTCGAAGATGCAGCTGATCGCCTTCGCCAGGAAGACGATACAGAGTAACCCCGTTACTGCCGAACCAACCTTGGCCCCACCCCATCCTGAGGGCTGGTGCTGCGCCAAGGGTTAATATCCAACCCGCCCCGGCGAGTGTAACGCGCGCACACCATCAATTCTGTTGGCTTACAACGCTGCATCAAGTCCGTAAACACGGTTTCTACACAGTGCTCGTGGAAGTCTTGCTTCTGTCGGAAGCTGATGATGTAGCGAAGCAGCCCGGCCCGATCAATGGCCGGCCCCGTGTATCGAATGAAAATCGTTGCCCAATCGGGCTGCCCCGTTACCGGGCAATTACTCTTCAGCAAATGGGAACACAGTCCCTCTGTTACCTCTGCCCCGCCGGCTAACAGGGAGTCCGGAGCGTATTCGTACACCACATCCTCCACTGCTTCATCATCGATCAGCTCATATCCGTCTGGCCGACCAACCGCTGCCGTGGTTTCATCGACACTTAGCATGTGCACCAGAACGGCACCACCACACACCTTGGACAAATCCCGGGTGATCGTTTCAGCAACCTGCTCTTCCGAGGAGAAAACATGTTGATTCAGAGAGTTGAGATACAGTTTTAACGACTTACTCTCAACAATAGAAGGCGATGCAGCCGGGAAGCGGATCTCCGCCCAAGCCACCACCGGCACACCGCCGGGGCGCAGCCAGGAAAGCTCCCACGCTTGCCACATATCTTCCCCGAACCAGGGCCAGCGCCCATCCTCGAGACCGATACGGCGACGGTTTTCTTCCCGGGCTACCGGAAACAACAACGAAGGATCGTACTGATCCGGGTAATCGCTGGACTTGCCCAGCGGAGCGTTATCAAGTGCCATAAATCCTACCGGACCCAGTTAGTGTCGGATGCCTTTGCCGCGCGCAAGCATACGCAAAGCAATGACTGAAAGCAGAACAATAAAGACCAGAATCATACCAAGCGACACGAACGGATTAACATCCGAAACACCCAGTATGCCGTAGCGGAAGCCATTCACCATATACAGGATCGGATTGGCCAGCGACACGTTCTGCCAGAACGTTGGCAGCAATTCGATGCTGTAAAACACACCACCGAGATAAGTGAGCGGTGTCAGCACAAACGTAGGCACGATGGAGATGTCATCGAATTTGGTCGCCAACATGGCATTGATAAAGCCGCCGAGCGAGAACAATGCCGAGGTCAGGAACACGGTAATGATCACCATCGGAAGGTTGTGGATCGCAAGCTGCGTGAAGGCCAGGGACAACAGGGTGACAATCAACCCGATAATCAGCCCTCTGGACATTCCTCCCACCACGTAGCCGGCCAGAATGGTCCAGTTCGGCACCGGCGACACCAACAATTCTTCAATGCTTCGCTGAAACTTCATCGAGAAGAACGACGAGACCACGTTGGCGTAGGAGTTCGTGATCACCGCCATCATAATCAGCCCCGGGACTATGAACTGCATATAGTCAAAACCGCCCATATTGCCGATGCGAGAGCCGATCAAATTACCGAATATAATGAAATACAAGGTCATGGTGACCGCTGGTGGTAGCAGGGTCTGGGGCCAGATTCGAGTAAACCGGCGGATTTCGCGCAGAACAATGGTTTGAAACGCCGTCCAAAGAGCAAGAGGTGTCATACGGAACCCTCCTTCGCTTTTGGGGCATCACTGGCATTCTCTTCCACCATTCGCACAAACAATTCCTCCAGGCGGTTTGCCTTGGTTCGCATACTGCTGACCTTGATTCCTTCTTTTTCCAATTCCTTGAACAGAGCATTTAGCCCCTGCCCTTTTGCCACCTCAACTTCCAAGGCTCCATCGCTATTAATCAAGCACTTAAACCCCTCCAACTCAGGTGCGGCGTCCAGTGTTTGCTCGGTATCAAGAATAAAGGCTTCAACACTTAATTGCTGTAGCAGCTCTCGCTTGCTGGTATGGCGGATAATCTCGCCATGATCAATGATCGCGATATTCCGGCACAGGGCCTCGGCCTCTTCCAGATAATGAGTGGTGAGGATAATGGTGGTACCTTGCCGGTTAATCTCTTCAAGAAATTGCCACATAGAGCGGCGCAACTCGATATCAACGCCAGCGGTCGGCTCATCAAGTATCAACAGCCTGGGTTCATGCACCAAAGCACGCGCAATCATAAGTCGCCGCTTCATACCCCCGGACAACATGCGGGCAGGTGTATTGCGTTTGTCCCAAAGCCCCAGTTTTTTCAGGTACTTTTCAGCAGACACTCGGGCTTGCTTCAGAGGAATCCCATAGTAGCCTGCCTGAGTGGTGACAATATCAAACACCTTTTCAAACTGATTAAAATTAAACTCTTGAGGCACCACACCAAGATTAAGCTTTGCATCGGAAAGCTGGGTGTCGATATCTTTCCCAAATACCCGGACCACGCCTCCAGACTTATTCACCAGCGAAGACACGATTCCGAGCGTAGTCGATTTACCGGCGCCGTTCGGGCCCAGCAAGGCAAAGAAATCGCCTTCATCTACCTGAAGATCAATCCCTTTCAGAGCGTAGAAGCCGTCTCCGTAGCGTTTCTCAAGTCTTTCAATTTCCAATGCATAGGTCATAAGTCGAACCGCTGTTAATAAATGCACCGCGCGAACGGTAAAATATGTAGTGGGCTATGTGATTGAGGCAATTCGTCAAAATTCAAGGCGATGGACGATATTCATCAGCAGCGCACGAAAGCCCCAAACTGCGACAGGTTTCCCGATATAGGCGAACCACCCTCCCTATAATGCCGTTACAACAACTTACAAAACCTGTAACTGCCTTCGGCAAATCAGGTGATCGCGAAGGGATTGTACGACACACCATGGAACTCGTTCATCTGCGCCGTTTACTACTGTTACTCTCCACTGCCCTGATGCTGTCTGCATGCTCTGACGGAGGAGGTTCAGGCTCTGATGATACTCACACAGGTCAAATCCAAAGCCACGGCATAAGCGGCCTAACTTATCAAACGGCCAGCCAGAAAAGCACCACCGATGCACAAGGCAAATTCCGTTACTACGCCGGCGAAACCTTATCCTTAAAAGTCGGCGCCCTGCTGATTGCAGAGAACGTGCCCGCAAAAGAGTTTGTCAGCTTTCTCGATTTCCAACCGGAACTCCGTGAAGCCTTAAAAACTTCAAAGGTTGATAGTCAAAACCTGAAAGATCATGCTCTCACGGAATCCACGCTTCTCAACAATCAAGAACTGCTCAACCGCACCCGCTTCCTGATGGCACTGAACTGGACGGAAGTCATTCAAGACGACGACGGCATTGAGATTCTTCCTCGTGTGATTGATCAACTAAACGCAGCCCTTAGTGATCCCGGCCGGCCCTCCAACGTAGACTTCACAATACCGTCAGCCGAGTTCGAAGCTCCCGAGTCTGCAGCGAACCAACTGCTGGCTGCCATATGTTTCCATGAAATAGGCGACCAGCTGTGCGACCAACCTCCCACACTGGCCGACATCGAAAGCGCACCGGAACGCCCCGAAAATGACGATGACATCGACCCTAGTATTTCCTACAAGCAAGACCTCCAATCATTAAGGGAGCGCATTCTCCAATCCGTTCGAAGCATCGAAGACATCGACGCGCAAGGCGCCAAGGAATACTTGGCCACTGAGCTCTCTGGCATCACCAATGCCATTAGCCGGCAATACTACCTCTCTGATCATGTGGCATCGCACCCGGCGAGCGACACCGCGTTAAAAACGATTACGATAAAAAAAGTGGGGGGCAATATCGCCATCACCAAGAACGGAGTTGAAGCGATCAGTACACGGCCCCAAGACGTTGCCGTGCACTCATGGAGCTGGCAAGAAGCAGGCGTCGAATATTTCGTGGACGGGGACGCCGGTGGAGAATCGGAAATCCTGATCAACTTCAAGCCAGAAAACGATTACCGTTGGATTCGGAAATCTCTACGGGTTCTGATCACCGAGTAAAAAGCTTGCCGAGCGACCATTGAGGCTCATTGGTCGCATCCAAGCCCATCAGATCGAGGCCGTCCGTTCCGTGCGGCAAACACTCCCGCACCGAAAGGACTTCACCCTGCGCTCTAGATTCGTTGTACCGGGCCAGATCAACCACCTTTCCACTTTTAAGCGAACTTTGGCCTGCCGCCTGCATGACCATAACACTTGGCCATAACCGACGCTCCGGACTGTGCGAAACCACAACACCACGACAACCATCCGAGAGCTCAACCAAGGTACCGGCAGGGTACACGCCAACCGCCTGAATAAACGCCTCAACCAAGTCCTTCTGAAACTCAATGTTACGCATTTCGTAGAGCAAGCCTACGGCTTTAGCCGGCGTCATGGGCTCTTGCCCCTCACGGGGCGCAATCAACGATTCGAAAAACTCGGCAATACCCGCCACTTTCGCTAACAACGGAATCCTTTCGCCGCCTACACCGGCTGGAAACCCGGATCCATTGTGACGCTCTCTGTGGCCCTGAACAACACTCAGCACCGCCTTGGAAATGCCTGACGGCCGCAATATTTCAACACCTCGCTGAACGTAGGTCCTGAAAATCTCGAATTCTTCGACAGACAGCTGCTGCTCCTGCTCAACAATCCCTGCGGGTAGCGTCGTCTTACCTACTTGAGAAAGCAGGCAACCGGCTCCCAGATGATTCAAAAGCCCTTCATTCAGCCCCAGCTGACGCCCTACCACTAACGCCCACACCGACGTATTCAACGCATGGCGATACACAAAATCATCGTATTGTCGGGTTCGGCTCAGCCACAAGAGCGCACTGGGTTGCCTGCAGACGCTTTTCACCATTTTTTTGGTAACGTCGGCTACGAGGCGGCCATCCAATCCACCCTCGGAACGTACAGAGTCGAACAATTTCTCCAGCGCGACTTCAGCATCACCCAGGAGTTTTTTCGAGGCTTTGATTTCTTTCTTTAAGGAAGTGGTAACTCGGTGGTTTACGGGCTCACGAATACTCAGTGGCGGAAGCTCCACCTCTTCACGACCGTTAGCTCTTTGTTTAGAGCGTGTCCGAAACCCTACAACACTTCGGGCTTCAACACCGATGGATTCACGGGATTCAGGCTCGTCAACCATCACCCATTTGCAGTGAGAAACGAGCGCTCGCACATCGTTTTGCGAACGAATATAAAAACCCTGAACCGGGAAAGGAGTTTGATGCCACGGTCGATCGAGATCAGACACAAACATGCCAATCTCAAGATCATGCACCGCTAGCTTTCGTTGCTGAACGCCCACCACTTTCCCCTCAGATACAAGTGTCTCAGGGTACTAAGTGTGGCACGCCGGTGCATAGCTGCCATTACCATTTTGTAGAGATCGGTCACTAAAACGGACCAAAAGGTAACTCTGCTTATCTAATCGCAACAAAGTGTAGGAATGGGAACCAAATCACACAGATGCCAGCTTAGGATCAATCCGTTTTACACACCGATTCATCAAACTCTGGCAATCGGGCGTTCAGCGTACCTCGAGATACCTTACGGGCATACACGGTATACGCGACGGTTGACGGGCGAAGGTAATCCATAGTTACCACTTCATCGCCTTTAGATACTTGTGCTGCCAAAGGCTGGCAAGAAACCGACAACTGAAACTTGGCACCGATATCAGCAATGCGCTGTACAGACTCAGGCCCGACAACTTTCATGCAAGCAACATCGCCCACCGGGCCTCCGTCAAACACACTCGCATCCAGGTTTGGATCACCGCAGCCTCTCACGCCTCCCGAACAACTGCCGGCTTGTTCATGACTGTCATCCGCGAGCCGCCACACCCGATCACTGCATTGGGTTTCCACTTTCATGGTGGTTGATTTGTCGCGAATGAACGACCAGCCCGGATAGTCTGCCGTTTGCCACGACACCCTTATCTGGCGAGATTCGCCCGATGAATTTTCCCCGGGAAACATGGCGTAGTGGGTGTAATAGCTGGCGCACCCCTGAAGCAACAGGAAGGACAAGCCGATAACGACAGGTTTTATACGAAAAGCATCAAACAAAATCATGAAAGCGGGCCTTCCCAAGCGCATTAATCCATCACTAACATTTTTTTCCAGAACGCTATTCAACTTCAGAGGCAAATTGAAGCCCGTACCCCTCGTCCGTCTGCCGGACCACGACCATATCCAATATTGGCGCTGGCACCGGCAAACCCTGAACCTGGACAACAACCCGATCACCCAGTTTCGGTGCAAAAGACGCACCTTCTAACGCAATGAATATTCCGCCATCCGAAATATCGCGAGTGGGAAAAACATGCTCTCCCAATTCTTCGTGGATGACCTTTACCTTTGCACTCATCGCTGTGCGACCGTGCTCCCTGCGATCACTTGTGGACATTCTGGGATTTCCTAAGAAGTTACGTCTTTTTATAGTGTTAAGAAGCATACCACCATTTTTACGAAAATATGCCAAGAGAGTTATTGACTCAACAGCCACTATGAATGAGAATGGTTGTCGTTCTGAAATGCCGTTGATACCCAATTACAGGCACGCATTCACTAGCATCGAAATTAAAGGAAAGCACCTATGCGTATGAAACTAGCCGCAACCGCCGCCATGGCCCTTGCAGCCATGCCGCTCAGCGCCTCAGCCGATGGCGAAGTTAACATCTACTCCTATCGCCAAGCATACCTGCTCGAACCTTTATTGAACGCGTTCACCAAAGAAACCGGCATTGAAGCCAACGTCGTATTTGCCAAACAAGGCCTGGCAGAGCGCCTTGAGCGTGAAGGCCGTAACAGCCCGGCTGACGTTGTCATGACCGTCGACATCTCTCGTATTAACGAACTGGTCGAACGAGACCTGGTGGCGGGTGTTGAATCCGAAACGCTGTCCCACAACATCCCTGAAAACCTGCGCCACCCTGAAGGCAAATGGTACGCCCTCACCACTCGCGGCCGTTTAATCTTTGCCTCTAAAGACCGTGTAAAAGAAGGGGAAATCACCAGCTACGAAGAGCTGGCCGATAAGAAATGGGAAGATCGCATCTGCACCCGCAGCGGCAAGCACCCGTACAACATCGCGCTGATTTCCTCCATGATTGCCCACCACGGCGAAGCTGAAACCGAAGCGTGGTTGAAGGGCGTTAAAAACAACCTCGCCCGCAAACCTCAGGGCGGCGATCGCGATCAAATCAAAGCCATCGCGGAAGGTGAGTGCGACATTTCCATCGGCAACAGCTACTACTACGGCAACATGCTGAAAGATGACAACCAGCGCCCAATTGCCGAGCAAGTAAACCTCATTTTCCCTAATGCAGAAGGTCGCGGCACTCACGTCAACATTAGCGGTATTTCTCTGACCAAGAGCGCACCGAACAAAGACAACGCCATCAAACTGATGGAATTCTTGTCCTCACCGGAAGCTCAGCGCATTTACGCTGAAGCCAATACCGAATACCCCGCCAACCCGGAGGTTAAACCGACAGGTCTGGTAGCTGAATGGGGAGAGATCAACCCTGACAGCCTTTCCCTGCAAGAAATTGCAGAGAATCGGAATGCCGCTGTGAAACTGGTTGATCGCGTAGATTACGACAGCTAAGAATCATTGTTCATTAGAGTCATACTAAAGGGTGCACGTTAAGTGCACCCTTTTTTCGTTATTTTGGCCCCTTATAGATTAAGTTGACGAACAACAAGATGACGCGAGTCATTGCAGGGAGCTGGCTCAGTATCTAAAATCGCAACACTTCTCATCACCACTATCAAATACAGGAACGCCATGACTGAGGTTGTTAGCAGTGCCAACCCCGGGCTTTCACAACCCTTACTGGCAAAACGCACCTCGAAAAGATGGCTGGTAAGCGCCATCATCACCACCGCCATTGTTGCGTTGCCTGTTCTTGCCGTTATTTTTCTTGCCTTATTCCCTGAAGAAAATATCTGGCCACATTTGATCAGCACCACCCTGCCCCGCTACCTCGTCACAACCATCCAGCTGATGGTCGGAGTGGGTGCGCTGACGTTGGTCATCGGCCTCTCAACTGCTTGGGCCGTCACCATGTGCGACTTTCCCGGCAGGAAATTTTTCGAATGGGCGTTACTGCTCCCTTTTGCCGTACCCGCCTATGTTATCGCCTACGTGTATACCAGCCTGCTCGACTATGCGGGCCCCGTGCAGAGAGCACTGCGAGAGTGGTTTGGCTGGCAAAACGCCAGTGAGTACTGGTTCCCCGAGATTCGCAGCCTCGAAGGCGCCACGCTGATGATTGGCCTGGTCCTTTATCCCTACGTATATCTATTGGGCCGCGCCGCCTTCCTCGAGCAGTCGCCTTCTCTGTTTGCCGTTAGTCGAAGTCTCGGCCACTCGGCTTTGAGCACCTTTTTCAAAGTAGTCTTGCCCATAGCCCGCCCAGCCATCGCTGTTGGCCTGTCTCTGGTCCTGATGGAAACGCTGAACGATTTTGGCACCGTTGATTTCTTCGCTGTGCAAACACTCACCCGAGGCCTGTTCGATACCTGGATGAATCTGGGTAACCTTGGCGGAGCCGCGCAAATAGCCACCACCATGCTTATCTTCGTGGTGATTCTGGTAACGCTCGAACGCTACTCCCGGCGCCGGCAAGAACAGTTTGCAGCCAGAGATAACCGGGACCCGATCCGCCGCTTCAGCATGTCCTTTCCACGGCAGATGATCTGCGTGGTGGTCTGCGCAATCCCACTGGTCTTTGGCTTTCTGATTCCTGGCGCGACCCTTGGCTACTACGCTTGGGAGTACTTCGATGTCAGCTGGAACCCGGCGTTCGTTCGCAACACCATGAACAGCCTGTTCCTGTCAGGTACAGCCGCATTAACCACCCTGATTATCGGTGTAACCCTGGCCTACAGCCGCCGCCTTCATAACACCAAAGGCATGAAGGTATTGATGCGCTTGTCCAGCCTTGGTTATGCCATGCCCGGCGCCGTACTTGCGGTTGGTGTGATCGTTCCGCTGGCAGGTTTCGACAACTGGCTTGACTCACTCATGCGTGATTACTTAGGCGTCAGCACCGGCCTGCTGCTAAGCGGATCCGCTTTCGCATTAGTGTTTGCCTATACCGTTCGTTTTTTGGCGGTATCGGCAGGCAGTGTGGAAAGCGCACTTCAGAAAATCACCCCAAGCATGGACATGGCGTCACGCTCTTTGGGCCACAGTCCAGGCAAAACGCTGCTCAACGTTCACCTGCCTATGCTGCGCGGCACACTATTAACAGCTGCTTTGGTTGTGTTCGTGGACTGCATGAAGGAACTGCCTGCAACCCTGATCCTAAGGCCGTTTAACTACGAGACTCTGGCAACCTATGTGTACCAGTTTGCCTCTGACGAGCAGCTTTACCACAGCGCCTTGCCTGCTCTGATCATTGTGCTGGCTGGCATCATTCCGATTATTTTGATGAGCCGGTCGATTTCCAATTCCCGCACCATGAGTTGATTATTTGCTAGCCAAAAACAAGAAAGGCCCGACATTGTCGGGCCTTTCTTTTATCAAGTGCTTGGCTTAAAACTTATTGCCAAATCACCTTCTGCTTCTGAGCATACCAACCATCAACCTTAGCTTGGTATGCGTCTTCAACCACATTACGCTTAAGCTTAAGTGTTGGCGTCAGGAAGCTGTTTTCGATAGACCATTCATCACTGACCACAGTAATGAACGCCAACTGCTCGTGCGGATCAACGGTCTTGTTAACGTCTTCAATCAGCTTCTTGAAGCTCTCTTCGATCTCCGCACGGAAGGCCGCATCGGCAGACTTCGGACGAATCTCTTCAGACAGCACTACCAGCGCGTGAGGCTGAGTCTGGTTAGCTCCCGAGACACACACCATCTCAATTGCGCCGTGCGACATCAAGCTGTTTTCGATCGGAGCTGGAGCAATGTATTTGCCCTTACTGGTTTTGAAGATTTCTTTGATACGACCGGTCAGCTTCAGGCGACCCATCTCATCAATTTCACCCTTGTCGCCCGTCCGAAGGAAACCATCTTCGGTAAAGGCTTCGGCAGTTTTCTCTTCATCCTTGTAATAGCCCATCATCGTGGCCGGGCTCTTCACCAGAATTTCACCGATTTCACTGATTTTGGTTTCAACACCTGGCAGAGCCTCACCGACATAACCCGTACGGGTACGGCCCGGCTTGTTCATGTGAGAATAAGCGAAGTTTTCGGACATACCGTAGCCTTCAAGAAGCTCAAGCCCGAGGTTGCGGTACCAGTCCAATACATCGTTAGACAAAGGTGCTGAACCGGAGCCTGCCAGCTTCACCTTGCTCAAACCGAGACCTTTAAGCACCTTCTTCTTAATAACTTTGTTCAGCAGGGGAACCTTAAGCAGGCGCTCCAACTTTTTCTTAGGCAACTTCTGCAGCACACCCTGCTGGAACTTCACCCACAGGCGCGGTACTGACAAGAACAGAGTTGGCTCAGCACGCTGCAAATCCGCAACAAAGGTATCGAGAGATTCTGCGAAATACAGTTCAAAACCAGAATACAGTGAACCAAGCTCAACAAAGGTGCGCTCGAAAACGTGAGCCAGCGGCAAGTAGGACAACATCCGCTCGTTAGGCCCAACACCCAAGGTCTGAGTACCACCGACTGCAGCAAATGCCATATTCTCAAAGCTCAGCATGACACCTTTCGGACGGCCAGTACTGCCCGAGGTATATACAATAGTCGCCAGCTCGGCGGCTTCGCGCTGTGGCTTACCTTCCAGCGGCGGGTACTTGGCGACAATATCGTCCCAGGTTTCAAAATCGTTGGACGGGCTCAATGGATAGGAAATGCAACGAACAGAGTCTGGCACGCCAGGCTTCATCATTTCCCAATCATCCAGCTTACCCACAAACAGCACATCGCATTCTGCATGGCCAAGAATGTAGTTAACGGTGTCAGCATTCAACGTTGGATACAAAGGTACCGAGACGTGGCCGGCCAACCAAATGGCCCAATCGGTCATTACCCAGTGGGCGCAGTTCTTGGAAATAAGGCCTATGCGGCTTTTTTCCGGAAGGTTGAGGGATTTCAGGTAAGCCGCCATCCGACGAGCTTCGTCAATCGCGCGCCCCCACGTATATTCAACAACCTGGCCATTTCCAATTGGCTGGGTCATGTAGAGTGCGTCGGCGTTCGTGGCCTCCCAGTGGTAGACCATATCGAGCGGGAGTTTTTGGTTGGAGTCCATGGATCTTCCTGTCTTTTCTTTATAGTTGGATGACTTACGTATTATTAGACTTTAGTCGCGCAATGCAACATATGAGTGTATATCCAAATGTTGTCATTACGAAACCTTTTCAATTCATCAGCAGTTCGCAACTTTAAACCTGAAAACTGTCGATAGTCACTACCCTCAATGCCGTAAGCCTGTGTTAAACTGGCCAACTTTGAGTTTACAACCCTGAACACAAGGGATAATAACCCCAAAAACCGGAGATGGGCATATGGCCAAAAAGACCCTGCGCACCCTGCTCGGCGCGTCATTGCTGGCGGCTGCGAGCCTGGTACAGGCTGAAGACACCCGTGTTGTAGCCATCACACAAATTGTTGAGCACCCTGCGCTCGACTCTGCTCACCAAGGCGTGAAAGACGAACTGGCGGAGCGCGGATACATTGACGGCAAAAACTTGCGCCTCATGCACGAAAGTGCACAGGGCAACTCCGCCATTGCGACTCAAATCGCCCGTAAGTTTGTAGGCGAAAGCCCCGATGTGATCGTTGCCATTGCAACGCCTTCCGCGCAAACCGTCGCTGCTGCAGCGCGCAAAACCCCTGTGGTATTTTCAGCAGTTACTGATCCAGTTGCGGCCAAACTGGTTAAAAGCTGGGAAGAACCGGGCGCGAACATTACCGGTGTAAGCGACATGCTGCCGATTGAGAAACACATCGATTTGCTGCAACGTGTTCTACCCGATGCCAAGCGAATCGGCACCGTGTACAACCCGGGTGAAGCCAACGCGGTTGCTCTGATTGAGCTGCTTGAAGAGCGCCTCGAGGCTCGCGGTCTTGAGCTAGTAAAAGGTGCTGCCACCAAAACTTCCGAAGTACTGGGTGCTGCCCGTTCACTGGTTGGTAAGGTCGATGCCATCTACCTAACCACAGACAACACCGTTATCAGTGCTGCAGAAGCGGTCGTTTCTGTCGGTGAGCGCTCCAAGATCCCCGTATTCGCGGCTGACACCGCCACGGTTGCTCGTGGCGCGGTTGCTGCACTGGGCTTTGACTACTACAAACACGGCCGCCAAACTGGCGCCATGGTAGTCCGAATCCTGGAAGGTGCTGACACCGCCACCATGCCTGTCGAAACCATGGAAGAACTGGACCTGTTTGTGAACCCTGCTGCCGGAGAGCGCATGGGCCTCACCCTGTCTGAAGACCTTATCAAGGACGCCAAAGAAGTCGTCAACAGCGACAAATAATGCCTGACCAACACGGGCGAGCCTCACAAGGGCCCGCCCGTTTTCTTTCACGGTGACCCATTACCCATGCTAAGCGAAATCGCATTCTACGGTGCTCTTGAAACCGGCCTCATTTATGGTCTGGTTGCTTTTGGTATCTATCTTTCTTTCCGTGTTCTGGATTTCCCAGATCTAACAGTCGACGGCAGCTTTCCTTTAGGTGCTGCTGTAGCGGCCGTTCTCATTATTTCAGGCTGGAACCCATGGCTTGCTACCGGCATGGCCGTACTTGCAGGCATGGCAGCCGGTGCAGTTACTGCTATTTTGAATGTAAAACTCAACATTCTGAACCTGCTGGCATCCATCCTGACCATGATCGCGCTTTACTCGGTTAACCTGCGCATCATGGGCCGCCCAAACCTCGCGTTGTTAACTGAAGACACAGTGCTAACTCCCTGGTATGACATTGAGTTTCTTGAGTATCACCAAGTTTCGGTTGTGCTTTTTGCGATCGTTACCATCATTGCTCTGATACTCTTATGGCGATTTATGAAGTCTGAAACAGGCCTTGCCATGCGCGCGACCGGCGCCAATGCCCGAATGGCTCGTGCTCAAGGTATCGCCACAGGTGGCATGATCATTTTTGGCGTTGCTTTATCGAACGGCCTGGTTGGCCTTGCCGGCGCCCTCTTCGCCCAAAGCCAAGGCGCTGCAGACGTCACCATGGGTGTAGGCGTTATCGTTATCGGCCTGGCGTCACTTATCGGCGGTGAAGCAGTCATTACTCCGTCATCGGTAATGCGCGCACTGATCGCCTGCGTTATTGGTGCCATTATTTATCGTCTGGCCATTGCCTTCGCACTGAACGCTGACGTTCTTGGGCTTCAAGCACAAGACCTCAACCTGATTACCGCGGTTCTGGTAACTCTGGCGATTGTTTTGCCGGGTGTGCGTACCAACCTTACAAACCGCTTTAGCCGCAAGAAAGCCTGAGGAGGCCCTATGATCAGCGCAACCGATCTTAAGCTCACCTTTGGCAAGGGAACGCCTCTGGAGAACCCCGCCTTGCGTGGCATGAGCCTGACCGTTAATCAGGGTGAGTTTGTTACCGTGATTGGCAGCAATGGCGCCGGCAAATCGACTTTCCTGAACGCCTTATCCGGCGAAGTCATGGTTGATAGCGGTAAAATCGTAGTCGACAACCTCGATGTCACTAGACTCCCCACCCATAAGCGAGCGGGCCGTGTGGCACGAGTGTTTCAGGACCCGTTAGCAGGCACCTGCGAAGGCTTGAGCATTGAAGAAAATCTTGCCCTAGCCATCAAACGCGGCCAACGCCGCGGCCTGAGCAGCGCCGTTAAACGGCAGTACCTTGAGCAGTTCCGGGAAAGCCTGTCGACACTGAAACTGGGCTTGGAAAACCGCTTGGGCGACAAGATGGGTCTTCTTTCGGGCGGTCAACGTCAGGCCGTTAGCTTGCTGATGGCGAGCCTAACCCCCTCCTCTATCCTCTTGCTGGATGAGCACACCGCGGCACTCGACCCTAAAACGGCAGCCTTCGTACTTGAGCTCACCACCAAGATCATCGAAGAACAAAAGCTGACTGCACTGATGGTCACCCATAGCATGAAGCAGGCTCTGGAAGTCGGCACGCGCACCGTGATGCTGCACCAAGGTCAGGTAGTGTTCGATATTGGCGGCAAGGAACGTGAAGGTCTGGAAGTGAAAGATCTCCTCGAACTGTTTGAAAAGCAACGAGGAATCTCTGTAGATGACGACAGCCTATTACTAGGCTAACGAAAAACGGGAGCCGAATTGGCTCCCGTTTTCTTTCAACGGCCACTTTTAAGAATTAGTGGCCATATATAAGCATCGAAGTATTAGTGATCGCCAGATTATCCAAAGTGACTGAACCGATAGACGTTCCGCCCACGATAACGCCCCCAATCCGCACATCAGCTTCGAACGTTTGCAGATCAACCGCCAGACTCTCTACTCCATGCGAGTTGGCTGCCTTGTAGATATCCAGCTCCACCGGCGCAAACACTCTCAATGGTTGAGGCGCCTGCAGATCATAATCTGCACCCGTCAGCTCAAAATCCCGTATTCCTAATGCCATAAACGGCACATCGAAATCCATGTCGTCAATAGCGATGTCCGTTTTGAAATTCAGCTTGTTTGTAGCTGTATCAATCCGGATCGTACCGGAACCGATCAACGCATCCATATTGAAGTTGCTAAGAACGGTCGTAGAACCGCCACTACCGATCAGATTCCAAGCGCCGGTCGAAACCCTCAAGTCCACCGCATTGAACGCCAAAGGCAACAAATTGATGATGGCATCACCATCGCTCGCCACATCGATCTTGACCCGGATGTTATCCAGACGATCCGTAGCGGCACCGTTCATGTTCAGCCCCATCTCTGAAAACATGTCCGTACGATTAGCACCACCGACAAATATGTCGTTTACTTCCAGCGATCCTTCATCGGTGTATATGAAGCGGTCGATGTTAAGCTTCGTCTCAAGTTCAATGGTTACACCTGCTTGGCCGGTAATATTGCCCATGGCAGCCTCATTCAGCGGCTGAATGCCTGTTCCGGCAACGGCCAGCATTGGCACTCCACTAACGAACAGCACTAATAATGTTGGTTTCAGGCCTTTCATTATTTTTTTCCTTGTATAGTATTAGCCAATTCCTATGGGCCACTGCAGACGTTCGACACCACCACTACATTTTACCGATACGTCGTAAAACCAGACGTGCAATGTTCACAAATCCTTCAGCTTGTTCACTAATAAATCAGCATTGAAAACCCAAGCCTTCAGGTTGATTATCCGGAGTCAGCCATAAGCTCAACTCCCACACGGGATTGTGAACTTTCAAGTCTTTTTTCATTGTTTTTCTTTGCTCCGCCACCCCAATTCATAGGATCTCCCTTATTCACAAAACACTATATCCTGTTATACTCATCGAAAATTAACCCATATATAGGGTTAAAGACGAGAAGACAGTTTTTTAAAAAGCAGAGGGTGGCAATGAACGCTAAGGCACAGGCAGTGATCACAACGATTCCCATGCAGGAAGCTTCGCTCGACATCTGGGCCAGCAAATATCAGCTGAAAACCAAAACCGGCGAGTCCGTAGACAAAGACATTAATGCAACCTACGAGCGGGTCGCCAAAGCCCTTGCTGAAGTCGAAAAAAAGAATGTACGTGACAAGTACATGAAAGAATTCCTGTGGGCTTTGCAGAATGGCGCAATTCCCGCTGGCCGGATCACATCTAATGCTGGAGCCGAAGCACACAAGCCGGCGACTTCCACCATTAACTGCACCGTTTCTGGCAACATCCACGACTCCATGAACGACATTCTGGAGAAAAACCACGAAGCCGGTCTAACCCTCAAGGCGGGCTGTGGTATTGGTTATGAGTTTTCCACTCTGCGTCCCCGTGGTGCCTACGTGGCTGGCGCAGGTGCAACAACATCTGGCCCGCTGTCGTTCATGGATATCTTTGACCGCATGTGCTTTACCGTATCTTCTGCGGGCGGCCGTCGCGGCGCGCAAATGGCGACCTTTGACGTTCACCACCCTGACGTCATCGAGTTCATTCAAGCCAAGCGTGAAGATGGCCGCTTGCGCCAGTTCAACCTGTCCCTGCTTATCACTGAAGATTTCATCGAAGCGGTACGTAATGGCGATGACTGGCACCTGTCTTTCCCGGTCAGCCGGAAAGAAGTTGAGCAAGAAGAACTCGACCTGACCGACACCAGCAAGTTCTTGTACCGTGACTTCCCGGTTCAGGACAGCTACGTGGTTAACGATGAAGGCAAAGTAGCCTGCCGCATCTATAAAACCGTGAAAGCCCAGTTCATCTGGGACACCATCATGACCAGCACATACGACTACGCCGAGCCAGGCTTCATCCTGATCGACAAGGTCAACCAGATGAACAACAACTGGTTCTGTGAAGATATTCGTGCCACCAACCCATGTGGCGAACAGCCTCTGCCACCTTACGGTAGCTGCCTGCTGGGCTCTGTGAACCTGACCAAGTTTGTCGACTACCCGTTCACCGAGAAAGCCAGCTTCAACTACGAAAAATACCGTAAAGTTGTGGGTACCTTTACCCGCATGCTGGACAACGTTGTGGAAATCAACGGCCTGCCTTTGGCCGAGCAGCGTCATGAAATCACTTATAAGCGTCGCCACGGCATGGGCATTCTGGGGCTAGGTTCCACGCTTGCAATGCTGCGCATGCCCTATGGCTCAGACGAGTCAGTTGCCTTTACTGAAGAAGTTGTTCGTGAAATGGCCGTTGAAGGTTGGCGCCAGTCGTTGGCTCTTGCTGAAGAAAAAGGCGCTGCTCCCATCATGGACGACGAGTTTGAAGTCACACCCAAGATGCTAGCCAAGTGCCCTGAACTGGCGCAAGACGGCCACAAAGTCGGGGACAAGCTGAAAGGTAAGCTGCTGCACGCAAAATACAGCCGTTACATGCAAAAGATTGGTGAGGTTGAGCCCGAGTTGGTAGAAAAGCTGGCAGAGAAAGGTGGGCGATTCACGCACCACACCTCTATCGCACCGACCGGCACCATCAGCCTGTCGCTGGCGAACAACGCCAGTAACGGTATTGAGCCGAGCTTCTCGCATCACTATGCTCGTAACATCATCCGTGAAGGCCGTAAAACCAAAGAGAAAGTCGACGTTTTCTCCTTCGAGCTGCTGGCTTACCGCCACTTGGTCAATCCGGGTGCCATGCCCTTCTCGAATGAAGAAGATAAAAAACTGCCCAGCTACTTCACGACATCCGACGATGTGACACCGAAGCAGCATGTAGACATCCAGGCCGCCGCACAGAAATGGGTCGATTCTTCCATTTCCAAGACCGCGAACGTGCCTCAGGATTTCGCATACCAGGACTTCAAGGGCATTTATCTGTATGCCTACGACCAAGGCTTGAAAGGTTGCACCACCTTCCGTTTCAACCCGGAAGCCTTCCAGGGCGTACTGGTCAAAGAGAAAGATCTCGAAAACACTCTGTACGAGTTTACCCTGGATGATGGCAGCAAAGTCACCTTGAAGGGCAACGAACAGGTAGAATACGACGGCGAAATCCATACTGCCGCTAACCTGTTTGATGCGCTCAAAGAAGGCACTTACGGCAAGTATTGATCCCGGAACCCGACAGATAGGACAACGAACATGACAGTTAAAATCAGCAACCAAATTGTCGGCTACCGAGTGAAAAAAGCCGACACAGAGACCAGCAACACTGGCCCGACCACCGCGCAGCCAGAAAGCAAGCCGGTTCAGATGAATGAATACATCGAGCGGCCTGACTTCTTGCTAGGAACCACCTACAAGATCAAACCGCCAGTGGCGGAGCACGCGATGTACATTACGATCAATGACATCCTGCTGAACGAAGACACGGATCATGAAAGCCGTCAGCCGTACGAAGTGTTCATCAACTCCAAGTCGATGGAACACTTCCAGTGGGTTATCGCTCTGACCCGGGTTATTTCTGCAGTATTCCGCAAAGGCGGGGACCTCACGTTCCTGGTTGAGGAACTGCGCAGCGTGTACGACCCGAACGGCGGTTACTTCAAGAAAGGCGGCGTGTTCATGCCATCGCTGGTTGCCGAAATTGGCGCCGTTATCGAGAAGCACCTGAAGGCCATCGGCCTGCTGGAAAGCGACGAGATGAGCGAAACCACCAAGCGCATTTTGGCGGAAAAGCGTGCCGAGTTTGAAGCGTCTCACAGCAGCGCGACCAACGATGATACCAGCAGCGACTACCCTGCCAACGCCACCATGTGCGGCAAGTGCAACACCAAGGCCGTGATTGTCATGGACGGTTGTGCCACTTGCCTATCCTGCGGCGATAGCAAATGCGGTTGAGGTCACTCACTGCATAAAAAGCAAAGCCCGGTTACGAGAGTTTCCGGGCTTTTTATTTTCATGCTGCGTAGCATCCTCACCAATCCATTCTTGACGGTACGCTATCATGGTAAAATCTATTGCCCTTTCCGGCCTTCTTGCCATCCTGGCAGCGCTGATCGCCTTTCAGTATTACATTACTTCAGTGCCGGACCTTGAGGCCCCCATCACGCCAACAAGTGCCCGTTATGTCGACAACGATAACTCGCTGCTCGTCTCGTTGTTGGGGAGCGACGGACAGCCATTCACCATAGGGCTGCGTGGCGACATCACCGAAAAACCCAAAGAGGCGGCATTGTTCTTCATCAGCCATCCAGACTTGGTGCCCTACGTCTACTGGCCGGGGTTGCGAAGTAACGATGAAAAGCGCGTGATAGCGTTACTTGGCCGCTGGGCGCAGGGCCTCGATGACCCAACTGCCGTTGAAGCGCGCTTTTTTAAAGCGGAGCAAGAGCGCGGCTACCCGGATGCCGATGCCGCCGCTTACCAAATCTATTCGTTATTAAAGAACAGGAACTGACGCTCGGTCAAAGCGCTGGATTTTCCTGTAGTTGTCGGTATGCTAAATCTAATAGTGGTCGGCGCCTTGGCCATCAACCTGCTTTTCAACACAGGTGGATACTGAAACGATATGAGTACAGTCACTTCGATCACCATTCGCAAATATAGAATAAAAGACCTGAGCCCGGTCGTTCGCCTGTTTACCGACTCCGTTCATGAACTGACGGCCGCCGCATACGACGAGACCCAGCGTTATGCATGGGCATCGCGAACGCCAAACCTGGACACATGGCAGGATCGGCTAGCCTCACTGGAAACACTTGTCGCTGAAGACGGTGATGCGCTTGCGGGCTTTATATCCTATGAGCCAAGTGGAGTCATAGATTTGGTGTTTACCGCGCCAAACTACGCCCGCCAAGGCATTGCTTCCGCCCTTTACCAAGAAGCCGAAAAGCAGCTTCAAAAGAAAGGCATCAAAGAACTCCAAACTGAAGCGAGCGTTGTCGCACGCCCCTTCTTTGAAAAACACGGCTTTGAGGTTCTTGAAGAGCAGCGGGTAACCATTAAGGGCGTCCAGTTCCTTCGCTTCAACATGCACAAGCAGTTACAGGCCTAACGAGGTGATGCACTATGGCATCACCCACTGCGGCTTAGGCTGGTTAATTGCCGGCTGGTCCGAACGGGGCCTTTGCGCCATTGAGCTGGCTGACAGTAAAGAAGAGCTAGTGGCACTGCTCCAAGGGCACTTTCCGGATCAAACCTTGGAGCAATCGAACCAAGCTGGCGCTGAACTGCTTAGGCGCATTGCGCACGTCATAGATAACCCCGAAAGTGTTCTCGACTATCCATTAGCCCTAGAGGGCACGGCGTTTCAACGAGCCGTCTGGGAGAGTCTTAAGTCCATCCCTCCAGGAAAGAGGGTCACCTATTCAGAACTGGCAACCAGTCTTGGCAAACCTGATGCGGTGCGCGCGGTGGCTAATGCGTGCGGGGCGAATAAACTAGCCGTCATTATCCCCTGCCACCGCGTTGTCCGATCTGACGGTGGTCTGGGTGGCTACCGATGGGGTATCGAGCGTAAAAAAGCCTTACTCAATCGCGAAGCGAAGCTGGCAGCCATCGTTTCTTAGCCTTTTCCAACAAACCCCGCGTGTCTTGGTTCCACGGGTGAAAATTGGGGCTGTAATACCTCAAGTACGATGGAATCATCTTGCGAAATATCCCCGGCTTGCCCCACATATAATTAACGGCACCCGCCCAGGATTTCAGGTTGCCCAGCTCACCCTCTTCTTTCATTAGCTGCGCTAAGTGAAGAGAAGCAAAGAGTGGAAACATCACGCTGACAAACATCATTTCAGTTACTCGAGCAAACTCACTCCCGCCCACACTTTTATAAACATCGAAAGCGACGGCCTTGTGCTCTGCTTCCTCAATCGCATGCCAGGCCCAAACCGGCGCAATCCGTGGGTCCATCTCTTCAAGCGCATCAAATTTGAGCAGGAACTCTTCGGACAACATAGCGGTGAAGTGTTCCACTGCGACCGTATGGGCTAACTGACGCTCGGGGGAAAGGTGCTTGCGCAGCCAATCCATGAACCACTGAATTTCGCGCTCAATCCGACCTAAGCCAACGCCCTTTTCTTCCAGAAAACCATTCATCAGTTTATGTTCTTTGGAATGATGGGCTTCTTGGCCAATAAAGGCTCGAATCGACTTTTTCAGTTCTGGGTCCGTGATTTGATCCTGATAGTACCGAACCGAATCAATAAAGAACCGCTCACCAGGAGGGAAGCTGGCCGATAATGCCGCCAGCAGCAGTGTTTTGGCTGGATCGTTATCCCACCAGTATTTAGGTAGGTCTTCCGGAAAATCAAAATCCGGCTTGCGCACCACAGGCTGAAATCCGGGCGGCGTTACAGACATATAGTCCCGCCTTTTTACGTTTTTAACGTTATACGAAGGCATGTTCATCATAAACCTCCCATGACCTTATCGTTCTGTTGTTTACCAACAGACTACTCGCGCTATTAGATTACGTCAGGTGTTTCGGGGCCAATTTCAGGTCAGGGGTATCGAATTTACCGACTAGACTATAAGGAGAACCAAACCCAAGGAGGCACCATGAGCATCGAGGACGAGCTAAAAACAACCATCAAAGACTTGGTGCAAACGCACAAAGGCATACTGGCCGCTGATGAAAGCGCCCCTACCATCGCCAAACGGTTTACCGCCGTAGGTGTAGAGTCGACAGAGGCTTCGCGGCGGGAGTATCGAAGCCTGATTTTTTCCACGCCGAATCTGGCTGATCACATCAGTGGCGTTATTCTCTACGAAGAAACACTGGAGCAGTTGAGCCTTGATAATGTTCCCATCCCCGAGCTTCTTGAAAATCAGGGCATAGTGCCCGGCATCAAGGTAGATGCCGGAAAAGGCCCATTAGTGAATGCTCCCGGTGATGAAATCACTTACGGATTGGATGGACTTTCTGCCCGACTGGAACGTTACAAAGCCCTCGGAGCCCGCTTTGCAAAATGGCGGAGTGTATTCCACATATCGGGCACCCAGCCTTCCAATCAGGCGATCAACGCCAATGCCGAGGTGCTGGCACGCTATGCCGCGGACTGTCAGGCTGCGGGCATTGTGCCAATTGTGGAGCCGGAAGTGCTTATCGATGGCCCTCACTCCATCGAACGGGCGGCGCAGGTAAGCGAAGAAGTCTTGCTGAGAGTGTTCGAATCACTTCATCGCCACCACGTCACACTCGAGTGGATGGTACTAAAGCCAAGCATGGTGACGCCCGGAAAGGACGCAGGCAAAGCCACTCCGGAACAAGTCGCTGAAGCGACACTGCGCGTTTTCCGGCGAGTCGTCCCAGCGGCAGTGCCGGGTATTATGTTTTTGTCTGGCGGACAAACACCGGAAGAATCAACCGAGAACCTGAACGCGATAAACAGCCTGGGCTCTCAGCCCTGGGAGTTAAGCTTTTCCTATGGCCGAGCACTGCAAGAACCCGCTCAGAAGGCTTGGGCGGGACAGCTGGTTAATGGAGAAAAAGCACAGTCTGCCCTGAAAAAACGCGCACGCCTGAATGGTCTGGCTCGCTCCGGCCGTTATTCACCCGATATGGAAAACGACAACTAACTCCAGAGCCCGAAACGCGGCCCCTTAAGCAGCCTGCGTGCCTTTGGCACGGGCAGTTGCAGGCTGGTTAAGGCAGGCCAGCATAGGTGCCACTTCACGGAGTTTGCGCGCCTCGGGCCACAAGGCCTCAGCCTCAGGGAACCCTTGCCTCAGAAAATTAAGCCACTGCTTAATCCGCCCCGTCACGAACCTGTCTTCCAGCCGGGTTTGCAGCGCAGTTGCGTATTCACGAACCAAAGCGACAGCTTCAGACCAAGTCATCGGTTCCAAGGATTCGCCGCGCTGGGATGCTTTAATTTGTGCTGCAAGGTCCGGGCGGGCGATCAAGCCCCGACCAATCATCACATCTTCACAGCCAGACACCTCACGGCAGCGCCAATAGTCATCAACGGTCCAGATTTCACCATTGGCGATCACATGGCTGCTCACAGCTTCACGAACTTTGGCTATTTCTTCCCAGTAGGCAGGCGGCTTATAGCCATCCACCTTGCTACGGGCGTGAATCACAATTTCGGAGGCGCCAGCGGCTTCCAAAGCCTGGCCACAGGCAACACCCATGGAGCGGTCGTCATAACCCAAACGCATCTTGGCGGTCACCGGTACGTGAGCAGGCACAGCATTACGCACGCCTGCCGCAATTTCATACATCAGCTCCGGCTCACGCATCAGCACACAGCCGCCCTTGTGCCGGTTCACCGTCTTCGCGGGGCAACCGAAGTTGATGTCTACCTGCGTAGCACCTAACTCGGCCGCTTTCGCGCCGTGGCGCCCCATCATTTCGGGGTCTGACCCCAAAAGTTGGACCGCAACCGGGACACCCACTTGCGTCAGAGATTGGTTATGTAATTCCGGAGCGTACTTGTAGAAAATACGGGGTGGCAACATGCCCTGAGTCACGCGAATAAACTCAGTAACACACCGGTCAATCCCGCCGACTTTGGTCAGGGTTTCACGGATAGGTGCGTCGACCAGCCCTTCCATCGGGGCAAGGATGATTCGCATGAAGGCTCCAGAAAATGAAAGAAGAAAATCAGAATGTGGCTGTTCAAAAATCAGGCGGGGCGGATTGTAAGGAATTTAGCGGGAAGTTGGTAGCCGGACACTCCCCTACGGGAATGCCCGGCTTCTAACGAGCAACTTACTTTTGCACGTCGAAACGGTCAGCGTTCATGACTTTGGCCCAGGCTGCCACAAAGTCTTTCACGAACTTCTCTTGGTTGTCGTCCTGAGCATAGACTTCGGCATAGGAGCGCAAGATCGAGTTCGACCCGAACACCAAGTCCACACGGCTGGCAGTCCACTTCACTTTGTCAGTTTTGCGATCACAAATCTCATAGAGGTTTTTGCCGGCTGGCTTCCAAGTGTTGCCCATATCGGTTAGGTTCACGAAGAAGTCATTCGTCAGCTGGCCTCCGCGGTCGGTGAACATACCCAACTTAGAACCACCATGGTTGGCGCCAAGCATACGCATACCGCCAATCAATACCGTCATTTCAGGCGCGGTAAGACCCATCAGCTGGGCCCGATCAAGAAGCAACTCCTCCGGCTTCACCACATAGTCCTTTTTGAGCCAGTTACGGAAGGCATCGGCTACGGGCTCCAGCGGTTTGAACGATTCGGCATCGGTCATTGCGTCAGTGGCATCGCCCCGGCCTTTCAGGAAAGGCACCCGGACGCTGTATCCCGCAGCTTTCGCTGCTTGCTCAATGCCCACGCTACCACCTAGCACGATCACGTCTGCCACACTAGCACCAGTATCAGCAGAAATTTTCTCGTAGACCTTTAGTACCTTGGCAAGGCGCGCTGGTTCGTTGCCTTCCCAATCTTTTTGCGGAGCCAAACGAATCCGTGCTCCGTTGGCGCCTCCGCGCATGTCCGAGCCACGGTAGGTTCGTGCGCTGTCCCAAGCGGTGCTGACCATGTCACTCAAGCTCAAGCCGCTCTTGGCGATTTTTTCTTTCACCGCTTCTTCGCAGTAGTCTGTCCGGCCAGCAGGCACAGGATCCTGCCAGATCAGATCTTCAGCCGGGACTTCCGGACCGATGTAGCGCGCTTTTGGCCCCAAGTCACGATGAGTCAGCTTGAACCATGCACGAGCAAAACAGTCTTTGAAGTATTCCGGATCGGCCCTGAATTTTTCACAGATCGCACGATACTTAGGGTCCATCTTCATCGCCATATCCGCATCGGTCATGATCGGGTTGTGGCGTACAGAAGGATCGCTGGCATCAACCGGCTTATCCTCTTCCTTGATATTGATGGGCTCCCACTGCGAAGCACCAGCAGGACTCTTCTTTAGCTCCCACTCATAGCCAAACAGGAGCTCGAAGTAGCCCATATCAAACTTGGTTGGGTTGGTGGTCCAGGCCCCTTCGATGCCGGAGCTCACTGCCCGGCTCGCCTTCCCTTTCATATCAGGGTTGCGCCAGCCGAACCCTTGCTCTTCAACATCTGCGGCTTCCGGCTCCGGGCCAAGCGCCCCCGCATCACCGTTGCCATGACACTTACCAACAGTGTGCCCTCCGGCCGTCAGTGCTGCGGTTTCTTCATCGTCCATCGCCATACGGGCAAAGGTTACACGCACCTGCTCGGCGGTCTTGAGCGGGTCAGACTTACCGTTCACGCCTTCAGGGTTTACGTAGATCAAGCCCATCTGAACGGCCGCAAGCGGGTTCTCCATTGTGTCTGGCTTATCAACGTCCTCATAACGTTCGTCAGACGGCGCGAGCCATTCTTTCTCGGCGCCCCAATAGATATCCTTCTCGGGATGCCAAATGTCTTCCCGGCCAAAGGAAAAGCCATAAGAAGGCAGCCCCATAGATTCATAAGCCACCGTGCCAGCGAGAACGATCAGGTCAGCCCAACTGATTTTGTTGCCGTACTTTTTCTTGACCGGCCACAGCAAACGTCGGGCCTTATCGAGACTTACGTTATCCGGCCAGGAGTTTAGCGGTGCGAACCGCTGGTTTCCGGTGCCAGCGCCCCCACGGCCGTCGGCTATGCGGTAGGTGCCGGCAGCATGCCAGGCCATACGAATCATAAAGCCACCATAGTGGCCCCAATCTGCCGGCCACCAGTCCTGGCTATCGGTCATCAAGGCATGGAGGTCTTTTTTGATTCCGTCGAAATCGAGTGTTTTGACCGCTTCGCGGTAATCAAAGTCCTCACCGAGCGGATTAGTTTTGCGATCGTGCTGATGCAAGATGTCGAGATTGAGCCCCTCCGGCCACCAATTCATAACATTTGCGCTTTCAGTAGAGTTCGCGCCGTGCATCACGGGGCATTGGCCGCCAGCTTTATTCTTGGTCATTGGGTTCTCCTTCTCTGCGTCATTCGCAAAAGTCGTTTTCTTGGTGTGGGTAACCTTAACTATAGAGCACCCAGTAGCCGCTGCTTGAAACTTTACTACTGCCTGAATAGGGAACGTCTATCGAACTTTGATTTATCGAAATTGCCTAGCGGGGAATAGCGCGGGAGCGCTCAGAGCCTTTCGATGGCGGAGAACTTACCGGCATCGTCAAACAGAATACGAAAAGTGCCTCGCACGCCGTCACGAAGGTAAAACTTGGAGAGGATACGCGCCGGGAAACGGACAGAACGCCCGTCCCGGCTCGTGGCATGAACATCGGTCGCTACGCCCTGATAGAACTTAATCCATTCATCAGGGCTGATCGCGATGTCCACAATGATTTGCTGCATCTAGGAACTAGCTCAGTTGGCCAATTCGAGCAGCAAACGGTTCAAACGGCTCACATAAGCGCCGGGATCTTTCAGCTGCTCGCCGCTGGCCAGCGTAGCTTGATCGAACAACACGGCAGAAAGCTCACCGAAACGTTCTTCGCCCTGCTCGCTTTCAAGACGCTGAACCAGCGGGTGGTCTACGTTGATTTCAAAGATCGGCTTGCTGTCCGGCACCGCCTGGCCAGCGGCCTCCATGATCTTCTTCATCTGTGCGCCCATATCGAACTCACCGGTCACCAAACAAGCCGGAGAGTCGGTCAGACGGTTGGTTACCCGCACGTCCTGAACACTGTCTTCCAGGGCTTTCTTGATGCGCTCAGTCAGCTCTTTGTGCTCTTTAGCGGCTTCTTCCTGCTGCTTCTTATCTTCCTCGGTTTCCACTTCGCCCAAGTCAAGATCACCACGAGCAACGTCCTGGAACTGTTTGCTGTCGTATTCGTTGAGGTAACCCATCATCCACTCGTCGATACGGTCAGACAGGATCAGAACCTCGATGCCCTTCTTACGGAACACTTCCAGGTGCGGGCTGCTCTTGGCGGCCACGAAGTTATCAGCGGTGATGTAGTAGATCTTCTTCTGACCTTCTTTCATCCGGCTGATGTAGTCATCCAAAGACACATTCTGGGTGGCTTCACCGGTATGAGTAGACGCAAAACGCAACAGGCCAGCAATCTTCTCTTTGTTGCTGAAGTCTTCAGCCGGGCCTTCTTTCAGAACCGCACCGAACTCATTCCAGAAGCTCTGGTATTCATCGGCATCCTTCTTGGCCAGCTTAGACAGCATGTCCAGTACACGCTTGGTCATAGCAGTGCGAATACTTTCCACGGTGCTGTCGTTCTGCAGAATCTCACGAGACACGTTCAGAGACAGATCGTTGGAATCGATCACACCTTTGGTGAAGCGCAGGTACAACGGCAGGAACTGCTCGGCATCGTCCATGATGAACACACGCTGAACGTACAGCTTCAGGCCGCGCGGCGCTTCACGGTTGTACAGATCAAACGGAGCACGCTTAGGAATGTAAAGCAGGCTGGTGTAGTCCAGCTTACCTTCCACTTTGTTGTGAGACCAAGTCAGCGGGTCTTCAAAGTCGTGGGCGATGTGCTTGTAGAACTCTTTGTACTCTTCGTCTTTGATCTCTGTACGCGGCAGGGTCCATAGAGCGGTCGCATCGTTGATGGTTTCGTCTTCGCCCTTCTTGTCCTCTTCCTCGCTCTCGGACTTCATAACCACCGGGAAGGAGATGTGGTCGGAGTACTTCTTCACCAGAGTACGCAGCTTCCAGCCATCGGCGAATTCGGTGGCATCCGGTTTCAGGTGCAGCACAATCTCGGTACCGCGCTTGTCACGGCTGACCTGTTCGATGGTGAACTCACCGTCGCCTTTGGACGACCAATGCACACCCTCCTCTACCGGGGTGCCTGCACGGCGGGTGAACACGTCAACTTTGTCAGCAACGATAAATGCGGAGTAGAAGCCCACTCCAAACTGACCAATCAGCTTGCTGTCTTTCTTTTCGTCGCCAGACAGCTGCTTGAGGAATTCAGCAGTGCCAGAACGGGCAATGGTGCCCAGGTTGGCTACCACGTCATCGCGGTTCATGCCGATACCGTTATCGGTCAGGGTGATGGTGCCGGCGTCTTTATCGTAATCCAGCCGAATTTTCAGCTCGGAATCGCCTTCAAACAGGGCATCATCTTTCAGGGCGGCGAAGCGCAGTTTGTCTTCGGCGTCTGATGCGTTGGAAATCAGCTCACGAAGGAAGATTTCCTTATTGGAATACAGAGAGTGGATCATCAGCTGAAGCAGCTGCTTCACTTCAGTCTGGAATCCTAGGGTCTCTTTATTGGTTTCTACCGTCATGGCTTGTGCTATCTCCTACTATTTAACGTTCGGTGGAGCGGTGCGATCGGGTAGCGGTTTCCAAAACACGCTGTAAATACATCCTTGTACGCTCTGCTTCGCCATCCATGGCTACGCAAGGTTTTGGAAACCGCTACCCGACCACACCACCCGACTTATGTAAAAGGCCGAAAGCTGCATGGAGCTTGGGCCCTCATGCGGGGATGCGCTTCCGAAACCGTGCGGAGCCATGGATGGCGGAGCCCGAGCCGAACAGGGACGTCTCGAGGCGTGTTTCGGAAGCGCATCCCCGCATGAGGGCTTACACCAATACAGCGTGGACTGAACTCAGAAATGGGGGCCCGGCGGGGGATTTCAACCCCGGCGAAAGCAAAATCAGTCTTCGAGTAGAAAGTGAGCCCGTGCGGTGGCAATGGGCTGGGAGCGGGACTTTTGCCAAGCGGTGATCATCACGTTCGCCACCCGATTCCCCTGACGGGTCAAATGGCATTCAGCGTAGGTCTCGCGATTCAGACCGGCACGCAGATAATCCAACGAAAAGTCGATAATTCGGGGCATACGCAGCGTGTCTTGAGACATCATCAAGTAAATGGCGGCCGACATCTCCATGAAACCACCAATTACGCCGCCATGAATAGCAGGCAAAATGGGGTTGCCCAGATTTTCTTCTTTCACCGGCAGGCGGAAAATCAAATCATCCCCGAAACGGTCACACTGCAAGCCAATCCACTTTGCGTACGGAACGCTATCCAGCATTCGGGAAAAGTCACCCGTTTGCTGAGTGTACTTCAAAATTTCCGGACTGGTCATTCCTCTCCTCCGGTAATCAGATCTCGATAGGACTTCGGGCTGGCCTCTTTACCGATACGCATAAACGTGCCCACACAGTTGG
Organism: Marinobacter sp. SBS5; assembly: GCF_048285575.1. Taxonomy (NCBI): domain Bacteria; kingdom Pseudomonadati; phylum Pseudomonadota; class Gammaproteobacteria; order Pseudomonadales; family Marinobacteraceae; genus Marinobacter; species Marinobacter sp. SBS5. Next base: position 169,622 of record NZ_JBLWAZ010000002.1, read on the forward strand.
CAATAATCTCCCCACCCTCCTGATAAGCAACACAACGGGTAAAGATAATATTCCGCGTCACTTTGTAGGTTTCTGCTCGCGCAAATACAGGTTTCCTTGGCTCTGCCGGGCGCATGTAGTCAACACGCAAATCCAGCGTCGGGCACAGCTCGAATTCATCCAGCGCGCAGATCATCACCGAGCCAGACGTGGTATCCATCAGCGTGGTGATCGCGCCGCCATGAATCACGCCGGTATCAGGATTACCAATAATCTTATCGCTGTACGGCAGTTCCAGAACCAAATATCCGTCACCCACTTCTCTCGCGACCAGCCCTAACTCCTTTGCCTGGTTCAAAGTGCCTATAAACCGGGTTACCCGGTCAATTCGGGTTTCATCATTCATTCAGGGAGGTCCTGCAGATCAGTTTTTCGTCTTTGTATCCGCGCCCTGCTGCACCGGTATGGCTTCTTCAAAAACCTTACCGTCGCGCAGTGCGTTGAGAGCATCGGAGTGGAATTCGCGGCGATACAGTACGATGACCACCAGAGTTGAAGCAGCAATAAAAGCCAGAGGGTGGATAAAGCCAACCACGACAGCAAGTGCATAGTAATAAGAACGAAGCCCCAAGTTGAAGGCATCCCCCGCCAGATTACAGATCTTACCGGCGTTACAGGCGAAGGCTTCTCTGGCAGCGGGGCTTATTTTGGTGTCACCCGCCAAAGGAGCACTGCCAATCATGACGGCGACAAAATTGTACATCCTCATCGCCCACGTAAATTTAAAGAAGGCGTAAACAAACACCACCAGCAAAACCACCAACCTCAACTCCCAAACCGCGCGGGTGGGTACGATGCTGAAAGGCATGGTGGCAAAAACCTCCATGGCCTCGCTGGTATAGCCTAAAGCGGTGATAAGACCCGCCAAAATCAACAAACAGCTGGACGCGAAAAACGCCCCGTTTCGCTCAAGATTGCCAACCGCAGAAGTATCGGCGATGCGGTTGTCGCGCTTAAGCATGACCCGCATCCAGTCCTCACGATATAAATCGAGCGTATTTGACAAGCACGAACGGGTATTGGCGCGGTTTCTGGAGTACCAGGTATAACCAACCCAACAAACTAGAAACCAGAGCAACGCCAATAGGTCTAAGTAATGTGTCATTGGATGCTTTTGAGTCCGGGCTAGTAGAAATGCGGTAAAAACGTTCCAATATAATACGCCAAGGCGGCTTTTTCGGCCACTTCACAGCCAACGCAATACGGCATAATGCCGCGATTGTGCTATAAAATGCGGTCTACTTGACCACTTTTCGTTCAAAAGGAACGAACACTCGTACCACCAAGGAGTCATGCGTGAAATCAGGAAACTTGCCCAGCTTGATTATTATTCTGGCAATGCTGTCAACGCTCACCGGATGCGCAGTCAACCCGGTTACCGGCGAACGCCAGCTGGCCTTGATTCCCGAAAGTCAGGAGCTGTCACTAGGTGCTGAGCAATACGTGCCCACTCAACAAACACAAGGCGGCCAGTTTTATTTAGATCCTGAGCTCACGGTGTATGTACGGGAAGTCGGAAAGAAAATGGCACAGGTAAGCGACCGCCCCGACCTGCCTTATGACTTCGTCGTGTTAAACAGCAGCGTACCGAATGCCTGGGCATTGCCGGGAGGCAAGATTGCGATTAACCGCGGCCTGCTGGCGAAGCTGGATGACGAAGCGCAGCTGGCCTCTGTACTCGGCCACGAAATTGTTCACGCCGCCGCGCGGCACAGTGTTCAGCGCATGCAGCAAGGCATGTTAATCAGCGCGGGCATGGCGGGAATCGGAATGGCGATGTCCGATAACGAGTGGGCCGGACTGATTATGGGAGGCGCGGCTGTGGGTGCTCAATTGGCACTCGCGCAGTACGGCCAGGGTGATGAGCTGGAGTCTGACGCCTACGGAATTAAATACATGAAAGCGGCCGGCTACGACCCTCAAGCCGCGGTCGAGCTACAAGAGCTTTTCCTATCTTTATCCGAAGGTAAGCAATCGAGCTGGCTAAACGGTTTATTCGCCAGCCACCCGCCCTCCGCAAAGCGCGTGCAAGCGAATCAAGAACTTGTTCAGAAAGTCGGTGCTGGTGGTTACCGGGGCACAGAGGTTTACCAACGGCGAATTGCCATGATCAAGAAGCTACAACCTGCCTACGACGCACACGACAAGGCCCTGAAGCTGGCTTCCGAGGGTGACTTCAGCGGAGCTTTAACCTCAATCAACAGCGCCATCAAAGCAGAGCCTCGAGAGGCGATGTTTTATGCCCTACGTGGTCGGATCTATAAAAAACAGAATGAACCCGAAAAGGCACGTGCAGATTTCGATAAAGCGGTATCCCTATACCCCGAAATGTTTCAATACCAGCTGCATAATGGCCTGAACGAATTGGCCCTGAACAACCTCGCTAAAGCAAAGGGCCACCTTGAACGCGCAAACCAAGTGGTACCAACGTCAATCGCTTACCTGCGTCTAGGTGACATTTCTAAAGAACAAGATCGCCAGGATGAGGCCATCCGTTATTATTCGGCAGCGGCCGAGGCTGGAGGAGATATTGGCGAAGAAGCCAAACGCAAACTGGCGGCCATGACAAACTAGAAAAGTTATCGAAATTTCAAACAAAACCGGAGGTTAACCACCTCCGGTTTTTTTATGCATGAAAACATGGCCCGTTTGACCCCCTTCTTCTGTCAACGATTGCATTGACTTCTAGAGCAATAACTCTAAAAATCAGATAACCCAATAACAATCGGATGAAAAACATGCTCTCAAAACGACTGCAACCGATCACATTTCAGGCGAGGCGAACCTACGTCGAATTGATGTTTCAGGTCATGGGACGCGCTTTGCAAGCCATTAGCGAAGTAGACGACACAGCACGCGAAGAAACCAAGCTCCTCCCCGATGGATTCCTCTTTGAAATGCAGGTTATGCCTGCCGGCCCAAAGTTGATTGTGGAGCATACCGGTGACGGCCACTTGCATTATCTTGGTGACCAGGCTCCGCGGCCGGTTGATCTGTCGATCCAATTCAAACACATGGCGCACGCGTTCCTGGTTATGTCATTTCAGGAAAAGACCGCGGTTGCCTTTGCAAACGACCGCATGCTGGTCGATGGCGACCTGAGCCTCGCGATTCGGATGACACGCGTTCTAAACCGTTTGGAATCGTTCATCCTGCCCAAACTGGTCGCTGAGCGCGCCGTAAAAGAATACCCGGCAAACCTTAACCTCCCGAACAAACTCATGAATGCCGCCCGTATTTACCTGAAAGTTGCCACCAACCTTGTCGAGACAGTGAGAGCATAATGACCAACAAATACTACGAGTTCTTCTGCCCGGTGAAAGTCATTGCAGGCAAAGCCGCTTTGGAACACATCCCGTTTGAACTGACCAGTCTGGCCGCAAAACGCCCAATGATCATTACCGATAAAGGTGTGCGCGCTGCTGGCCTCTTAGAACCCGTGATTGCTGCCTGCGAAGAAAGCGGTCTGGACATCGTTACAATATACGATGACGTGCCCCCGGACTCATCCACAACCGTGGTAAGTGCTATCGCCAAGGTGTACCGTAAAGAAAAATGCGACTCGATCATCGCAGTGGGTGGTGGCTCCGCCATCGACACTGGCAAAGCGGTCAACATTCTGGTTTCTGAAGGCGGTGATGACATTGCCGAGTACAGTGGTGCCGGAATACTGAAGCACCCTTTGAAGCCGTTCTTCGTAGTTCCAACCACCGCTGGCACCGGCTCGGAAGTGACCTCGGTTGCGGTTATTTCCGATGAGAAAAAAGGTGTAAAACTGCCCTACTCATCACCATTCTTGCTGCCAAATGCTGCCGTTATCGACCCTAGAATGACGCTTACGCTGCCTCCGCACATTACGGCGGCTACCGCGATGGACGCTTTAACACATGCAACCGAAGCCTTCACCTGCATGGCCAAGAACCCACTGAGCGATGCCTACGCGACTGCCGCCGTGAAAAAGGTCAGCCAGTCCCTGCTGAAAGTAATGGATCAGCCAAAAGACGAAGACGGACGCCTGGATTTGGCGCAGGCTTCCACCATGGCTGGTATAGCCTTTTCCAACTCCATGGTTGGCCTTGTCCACTCACTAGGCCACGCCACAGGTGCAATTTGCCATTTGCCACACGGCCTGTGCATGAGCCTGTATCTGCCATACGTTCTGGAGTTCAATCTGGAAAGTATTCGCGAACCGCTGGGCGAGCTACTGCTGTATTTGGAAGGCCCAGAAGTGTATTCCGCCACACCTTCGGCTCGTCGCGCAGAGGCCAGCATCTCTGCCATCCGCAAACTTCGCGATGAACTCTACAAACGCTGCAAGCTGCCACGGACGCTGAAGGAAACCGAAAAGGTACTCGAAAACCAACTTGAAGCCATTGCATCAATGGCTCTGGACGACGGTTCGATCATGTTCAACCCAAGAGAAGTCTCGCTTGAAGACGCGATGACGATCTTGCGGAGAGCCTGGGCCTAACCCCCGCCTCTATAGCGAAATGCTACTCGGTAACAACCGACTAGCATTTCGCTACATAAACAGCATTTCACATCCACCATTTAAAAGGTAATATTCTGTTAGCATTCTGGCACAGAGCAAGCTGGAGGGCCTTTATATCGTTTCGTTTACCCGGCCGTCAGGGTTTCTTGCATGTTTTTTCGATCCATCTACGCTCTAAAATCTTCCGCCAAACTTCTGGCTTTCCCGCTTCTATTTTTAGCCACTGTAGCGAGCGCCTCTGCCGGCACCGAAGAAAATCTCCAAACATTCCGTCTCAACATTTCCCCTCATGGGTACCCTCCCTATTTGATCGTTGACGGTGAAGAACCGTCCGGAATCTTGTGGGATGTTATGGCAGAGATAGCGCCACGACTGGGCTATGTGCTGATTCCAAGAAAGATCCCCCGGAAACGGGTGGATAGCATGCTGCTTGATGGCTACATCGATGGCACCTTAAGGGCCATTGAATGGACCGAGAAACCAGAAAAATATCTGTTCACTCAAGCTGTGGTAGATGTGGAAGAAGTGTTGTTTTTCGAACGCGGCACCGAACTGGAATTCTCTGACCCGGCTGACCTGTTCGGACATACCATCGTTGCGCACTTGGGCTACCGGTATCCTGTTCTTGCCCCCTACTTTGAGCAAGAGGCAATCAAACGTTTCAACGTCTCTAGCGACAAAGACTTGTTCCGCTATGTGTTGCTGGGAGATCGCTTTGACGGAGCATTGGCTGACCGATTGGTGGGTCAGTGGATATTGCGCAATGAAGGGCTCACAAATCGGTTCCGGTCTTCTACCGGAAATATCAGCAAGTATGGCTTCCGCCTCATGCTCCGAAAGGATTGGACTGACTTCGCACAAGGCTTTAATCGCGAACTGTCGGCCATGCACGAGAATGGCGAACTGAACGCCATCCTCGCGAATTACCGTTAAATCATAAAGATGGCCCCATTACTCCAGTCTGCGCAACAGCAGCATCGGAGACACGCTCAACACCGGCCTTAGCTGCCAGCGCCCGAACAATGCCAGCAACAAAGCGCTAACGAGTGGAACCGACAACACGACTTGCCAATGCCAGCGAAATTCGCCTTCAAACGCCCGAGCCTGCAATGCATAAACCGCTGCTTCAGCCGCTAGCACGCCAAGCACCCCCGCAAAGAATCCCAGTAACGCAAACTCCAGCATAGTGCTTCGCACTAACAACGACTGCTGGCCTCCCAGCGTTCGCAGCAACGCACCTTCCCGCTGCCTGTCTCGCAAAGTAGCACTCACCACCGCGGCCATCACCACAAGCGCCGCTGCAAGAATCAAAGCCAGAATGGCTTCAATGGCTTGCGTCACCTGCTTAACAATTTCCTGAATGCGCTTGATGATGTGATCGATCTCCAAGACAGAAACCGTTGGGTACTGCCGGGAAAACTCGTTCAACAACAGTTTGTCGTTTTCATCAAGGTGAAAACTGGTGATCCAGGTCGCGGGCATCTCAGTCAGTCCGCCGCCAGGCGGGAAAGCCATGTAGAAGTTTGGCTTCATGCTGTCCCATTGGACACTGCGAATGCTGGCTACCGGCTCCGTGACTTTCTCCGAGCCGATGGTGAACGTTAATTTGTCCCCCAGCTTCAAGCCAAGCTTACCGGCTAATTCCGCCTCTACCGATACGCCTTCCGTATCATCAGCAAACCACTCCCCTTCCTGAATTTGGTTATCCTCTGGAAGCTTCGCCATCCACGTCAAGTTTAACTCGCGATTGAGTGCATTTATGCGCTCATCCTTGCTCACGGCCTCTTTGACGGGCCGGCCATTCAGCTCTGTCAGTCGTCCTCGGACCATCGGATACACAGCATCCAAAGGCACACCGCGCTCTGCCCAAAAGGATTCCACAGAGCCAACATCGTCCGGAGCAATATTGATCAGAAAGTGATTGGGCGTATCTTCCGGTAGCTGGGCCTGCCAATCCTCCAGCAGCGCAGAGCGAACCAACACCAGCGTGGCGGCCAGCATAAGTGTCATGGCAAATACCGCCATTTGCGCCATGCTGGCTTGTCGGTGCCGATACAAGCCGACAAGCGCAAGGCGCCATGAATTTCCGCCCCCGCGCACACGGCGGAGCAGAGACACCATCAGCCAGCCAATGAGCGCCAATACCGTGAGCAAAAGAACCAAACCGCCGAGTAACGAAACCACCAAGGTTAGCTCACCAGCATAGAGCCAAACCAAACCAAAGACCGCAACGACAGCGATCAGGATATCTGGCACAACTTCCCTCCCGGATTCACCTGGCTGCGCACGCAACACCCTCATCGCGGGTACGTTTTGTAGGCGGCGAACGGGTGGGTACGCGAAAGCAAACAGCGAGATCAGGGCGGTCAGCAACGCAGGCGTGAGCGCCGCAGGGTCCAGATAGAAATCAATGGGGCGTTCCAGCACGTTGCTCAACATACGCACCAGCATCCAAAACAGCGGCAACGCCACCGCTAAACCGCCAACAATACCTACAACACCCCACAAAGCCAGGCGGCGCAGATATAAACGGCCAATACCAGCACCCGTCAGCCCCAACGTTTTCAGAAGTGCGACCGTATCGCGCTGGGAAAGCGCGTACTGACGGCTCGCGACCGCAACGGCTACAGCGGCTAGCAATACGGCCAGGCTGCCGCCAAGCAACAAGAATCGCTCGGCGCGCTCTAATGAGCGGGAGAAGGTTTCGCCGTCCCTAACGCCCTCCCATTCATGGCTGGGTTCCAGTTGTGGCTCCAGCCACTGATAGTAGTCTTCAAGCAGGCGCTCTTCGCCGGCAAATAGGGATACGAATCCCACCCGACTGCCTTCCTGCAACACACCGGTGGCCGCGACATCGTCGACGTGCATCATCACACGAGGCGCCAATGAGGAAAGTCGGAAACCGCCATCTGGCTCTCGTATCAGCAGGTTCGAGACGGTAAGTTTAAGGTTCCCCACCTCCAGAGTGTCGCCGATCTCTAGTTCCAATAACTTGAGCAGCCTCGGATTGATCCAGATCTCTCCGGGCCTTGGCCCCGCATCAACGGTTATTCGCGATGCGTCTTCGTTTGGTTGAACTTCGATGTCACCACGCAGTGGGTACTCATCGCTAACGGCTTTCACCGACACCAACTGGAATCCATTTTCGCCAAATACCATGGTTGAAAACTTGATCATCTGACCGGTTTCCAAGCCGCGGTTTTGTGCTTCTTCTATCCAGCCTGAAGGCACAGGCTTTCCGTTCTCTGCGTCAAGCTGGCGATCAGCCGCCAAAAAGGAGCTTGCGGAGGAGACCAACGTGCGTTGAAGCTGGTTAGCAAACAGCGCGATGGTTGCCACCGTCGCCACTGCAATGATCAAGGCAACCAAAACCACCCGAACATCCCGCTCGCGCCAGTCACGCCTTACGGACATCAATTTCTTTGCGGCGGCCATCAGTCAGCTAACTCCCGCGCCGCATCAGGCTCGCTTACCACACCAGCTTCAATGTGAAAGGTGCGGTTACACCGTTCAGCCAATCGCTCATCGTGGGTCACCATCACGAGGGTAGCGCCCTGCTCCCGGTTAAGATCCATCAGCAAATCGGAAACTGATTGTCCGGTTCGGTTATCAAGGTTGCCGGTGGGTTCATCGGCAAAGAGTATGCTGGGGTCGGAGGCGAACGCTCGGGCGATGGCCACGCGTTGCTGTTCACCACCCGATAGCTGTCGAGGTGTATGATTCAGGCGTTCTCCCAAGCCGACGCGTTCAAGCAAATCGCGGGCACGCTTCTGGGGCTCTTCTATTCCAGCCAGTTCCAAAGGTAACATGACGTTTTCCAAAGCACTTAGAGCCGGAAGGAGCTGGAAGGACTGAAAAACAAAGCCTACTCGCCTTGCGCGCAGTTTCGCGCGCTCGTCTTCGGTTAGGCTACTGATCTCGGCACCATCCAATTCCACGGTGCCTTCGCTTGGGGTGTCGAGTCCGGCGAGCAGTCCTAATAGAGTGGTTTTACCGGAACCGGAACGGCCAACGATGGCTACGGATTCGCCCCGATTGATTTCCAGGTTCACCCCCTGCAAGATCGTCAGCGTGTCGGTTTCCAAGCTTACTTTATGGGTCAGTCCGGTAACTTTCAGCATGGGGCGATGATCGTTTTTTGTCAGGTCCGTCATTTGGTCCACGGTTGCTCCGTTCGCTGGCGTTCAACGTTTGAAATTTTAAGGGTACACGAATCTATTATGCATAAGGCGTTTACGTTGGTTCGGTCGTTTTTGCTCATCGCTTTTGTGGTGGTTGCCTGGTCCGTGCAGGCCAATCAATCCACGCTGCTCGTTGTTGGCGACAGTTTAAGTGCTGCGTACGGTGTACCTTCCGAAACCGCTTGGGTGCCTCTGCTGCGTGATCGGCTGGAGCGCGAGGGCCTGCCATGGCAAGTGGTTAACGCCAGTATCAGCGGTGAAACGACCGATGGGGGTTTGCGCCGGTTGCCTCGTTTACTAAAGCAGAATGAGCCGGATGTGGTTGTCATTGAGCTAGGCGGTAACGATGGCTTGCGCGGGTTCCCTCCGAATGTGATTGAGGCGAATCTAGCCAAGATGATTGAGTTAACGTTAGCAGCTGATGCTACTCCAATTCTTGTGGGCATTCAGATTCCGCCAAATTACGGTCAGCGTTATACGCAGATGTTTTCGGATATCTTTCCAGCGTTGTCTGACCGGTATAGCGTAGGGTTGGTTCCGTTCTTTTTGGAGGGAATTTACGATCAAGAGGGGTTGATGCAGGGGGACGGCATTCATCCTACTGAGGAGGCGCAGCCTATGTTGCTGGACAACGTTTGGCCTCAGCTGGTGCCTCTGGTTCAGTAATTTGTTGCCCTACTGGTTTTTGGCTTGGGTGCAGGTCGAGGGAGTGCGGTATCCTGTCCTGAAACCGCTACGAGCACGTCCGTGTGCGCTTCTCTTCGGCCATCCATGGCCTACGAAATTTCAGGACAGGATACCGCACTCCCCCGCCCCAGGCTTTTCCGGAATACCACGAAAGCATCTAACAGCGTACTTAAGCGAAGTTTCCAACGAAATCCAGAACCCGCCTTTCCGACCAGTAGTAACCATCTTTTGCGTGTTCAACAAATCCTACGTGGCCGCCCCATCGGGGTGCTTCGACTGTTACGTGCCGGCCCAGTACTTTTTTAGATTCGGGGTAGCAGGCGGCAGACAGGAACGGGTCGTCTGCGGCGTTGACCATCAGGGCGGGGACTCGGATGTCTTTTAGTCGATATAGCGCCGAGCATTGGGCCCAGTAGTCTTTTGCATCTTTGAAGCCGTGTAACGGTGCGGTGTATCGGTTGTCGAATTGATGGAAATTTCGGATGCTTTTGAAGTCGCTGATGTCGATCAAGTCGGGGAAGCGTTCCGATTTCTCCTGCATTTTTCCGTACAGGTCGTTTAGGAATCTCTGCATGTAGATTCGTCGGCTGGGCAGTGCCAGCATGTCCGCGCTGCCGGCTAAGTCAACGGGTACGGAATAGGTCACAGCGCCGCTGATTCGGCTGTCGAGCTGTTCGCTTTGCTGCCCGAGGTACAGCAAGGTCAGGTTGCCGCCCATGCTGAAGCCGGATAAGAACAGGTTTGTATAGCGTTCGCGCAGCGCTCGGGTGACGACGGTGTGTAGGTCTTCGGTGGCACCGCTGTGGTAGAACCTGGGTTGGTGGTTCATGTTTCCGCCGCAGGAGCGGAAGTTCCAGGCCAGTACATCCCAGCCTTCGGCCATCAGCGCTTTTGCGAGGCCGAGCACATAGGGCCGGCGGCTGTGTCCTTCTAAACCATGTGATATCACGGCGATGCGGTCGCTGTTCTGGCGGTACCAATCCAGATGGAGTTCGTCGTTATCGGGCGTTGCGAGAACCTCGGTTTGGGGTGCTGGCATCTCGACGTTTCGGAACAGTGTGGGCCAAATAGACTGCACGTGCCCATTACGTAACCACACCGGTGGGCGGTACGGATACTGGACTCGCCTGTGCAAATTTTGACCTTTTAATTCAGGGGGTTGACGAACCAAATCAAAGTCCTTAATATGCGCCGCACATTGATGCTGTTCCCCGATAGCTCAGTTGGTAGAGCAACGGACTGTTAATCCGTTTGTCGCTGGTTCGAGCCCAGCTCGGGGAGCCACTTCTTTTAAAAAGCCGCTGATTGTCCCAATCAGCGGCTTTTTTCTTTCTACGTCAAAGCACTTCTTCCCGCTGCATAAATTCTTTAAGAACCTGGTACAGGGTGAAGCCATCCTGAACGCCAATCAGCTCCCGAATCGAATGCATCGCAAACTGTGGCACACCGATATCCAGAGTGGTTACTCCGAGGTTAGCGGCAGTCAGCGGGCCGATGGTACTACCACACCCCATGTCACTGCGCACCACGAAGGTCTGGTGAGGCAACCCCAACTCATCACTGATGTGTCGATACAACGCAGCTGAGCGACTGTTGGTTGCATAACGTTGGTTGTGGTTCACTTTGATCACCGGCCCTTGATTCAGTATAGGACCATGGTTTTCGTCATGCTTGTCCATGAAGTTCGGGTGCACGCCGTGCGCGTTGTCTGCTGAAATCATCATAGACCGGGCAATCGCCCTGCCCTTGCCAGCGCCACACCAGCGCTCCAATACTTCTCCCAGGAAGGGCCCTTGCGCGCCCTCTGCCGACACACTGCCAACTTCTTCGTGATCGTTGCACACCAAAAGCGCAGCTTGATCGCCGGACGTATCGAGGAGCGATTGCAGTCCGATGTAACAGCTCAAAAGGTTATCCAAGCGTGCTGAAGCCAGGAAGTCTTCACGCAATCCAACCAATGCGGCATCTTGAGCATCGTAGAAGCTGAGCTCGTAGCCGAGAACCTTGCTGGCTTTCAGGCCGGATTCAATGGCAATCTGCTCTTTAAGTAAATCGCTGAACGTTTCAGTCTCAGATGCTTGCATCAATAGTGGAGGCAGATCAGTCTGGGCGTTAACCGAGCGGTTGCTGTTGGCTTCACGATCCAGGTGGATTGCCAAGCTCGGGATGATAGCGACAGGCTTTTTAAAGTCGATGAGGACATCCTGAACTTTGCCATTCTCATCAAGCACAGTCACCCGACCTGCCAAAGATAGGTCACGGTCAAACCACGGGTTCAGCAGCACGCCACCGTAGACTTCAACGCCCAACTGAAAGTACCCCTTGCGGCGAACTTCCGGGTTCGGTTTTACTTTCAGGCAAGGGCTATCGGTATGCGCGCCCACCATTCGGATGCCCGAGTTTTCAGCGCCTTTTTTTCCGGTGCGGAACGCGATGATGGAGGAGCCGTTACGAATCGCGTAATAGCTTTTTCCCTGTTCCAGCGTCCACTCGTCCCGCTCATCGAGCCGTTCAAAACCGGACGCCTCAAGGCGTTCTTTCATTGAATTCACCGCATGCCAAGGCGTGGGCGAAGCATTTAAAAACTGCAGCAAGTCATTATTAAATTCAGTGTGTTCCATGATCTTCCTGATTGCATGATAATGGCTGCTACAGTATGGCATGAAGCCGCTACCTCGCCTACAGGCTGGCGGTTTGTCCCTATTAGTAATCCAACGATTTAACCCGGAGTTCACTGTGTCGATACCCCGTTTTCTGGACATCGAATACTGCCAAACCGACGATGCACTATTTCCGACAGCCATTGCCTGGTCTTTGGAAGATGGGCAAATGAAGTCCGTGGTCATCGCTCCCGATGAAGCCTGGGTTCCCGATGGTGCAGATTTGGGCGATATCGATCTGTTCTACCTCGAGGAACAGGGTGTTCCCATTCTTGAGCTTGTTCGTGAACTTCACGAAGACCTCCCCGGCCAAACGATATACGTGGATGGCATGGATCCAGATGAGATCCTCGTTGATCTGATTTTCGAGGCCGTAAAGCAAGAAGCACCATTTGAAATTGCCCCTATCGCTGACCTGGTTACCGATTTGGACACCGGCACCTTGGAAGACCGGCGGCGCGAGCTGATGTTTGAAGAAGGGCTGGAACCGCAGCTTCCCGAAAACGGGGTATACGCCTTGTTGTTGATTGCTCGCGAGTCAGGGTTATTAGATGACTTGCTCAACTGAGCGCTAGAGACGAGGAAGTGTGACCGGTGTCTGCGTAACAAGGTGTTACACAAGGCAGAATCTGGCGTCAGTACCGTTACTGACAGGAAGCCAGATAATAATGAATAAGGTCGCAAGCCGTCTCCTCACCGCCAGCATGATGTCCTTATGCCTGTTACCTGTGGCGACGCAAGCTCAGGAAACACCCCGCTCAGACAAGCACTACGTCGGCCTACTGGCAACCACCATTGAGCATCGATCTATTGGGAAGTTTTCCAAAGAAGATGCTTGGAGCCAAGCAGGCACTCTAGTGATTGGCGGTCATCTGAACGACCTCATTCACGCCGAAGTCCGTTTAGGCGGCGGCTATAAAGATGCTGAAATCAACAGTGATTTGACCCTCGCCGTCGATTATTACGGCAGTTGGTACATGGGGCTGCACTACCCGGTCGGTGAGCTTGGCAACGTGTATGCTCAGGCTGGTTTTACCCATATCAGTGGCGAGGCCACGCTTAATAACCCAGACGAGCGTCGTAACCGAGAGTTTCAGGAGTTTGGCGAGGACTATCCGAGCAGCAGCTTCAGTTTCAGCTGGATAGCGGGTATCGATTTCGAGTTAATCGACAGTATGTATCTGGTGCTGGAAGGCGGGAAGCTGTTTGAAGATACCGATACCAGCGCAAATGCCTTTCAGTTTTCTTCGGGGATTCGTTACGAGTTCTAACTGGGCGCCTTGTTCGGTGCAGGTCAAGCGGGGCTAGAGTCCTTTTTCTGGAACCGCTACAAGCACATCCATGTGCGCTTCTCTCAGGCCATCCTTGGCCTTCGAAATTCCAGAAAAAGGACTCTAGCCCCGCTCGCCCCAAACTTAGGTTCGGGGCTTCAGGCTCTTACCGCTCAATCAAGCAACTTATGCTGAATATGCCAGCACTGGTGAATCTTCTGATTCCTCTGGAAATCCTTATCTAAGGTGCTCGCAGTCACCTCCTTCACATCAAACTCCGCGGCCAAATCTTCATCCAGCTTAAACTTCCGGAAATTGTTGGAGAAGATCAGCAAACCGTCAGTGGACAAGCGTTCCATGCACTGGCGAACCATCACTCCGTGATCCCGCTGAACGTCCAACACGCCGGCCATGCGGGCTGAGTTGGAGAAGGTTGGCGGGTCCATAAAGATCAGGTCGAAGGTTTGATTTGCCGTTCGCTTGTCCGCCAGCCATGCCAGGCAGTCAGCCTGCTCAACCACGTGCTTACGTGGGTCTGCGCCGTTGAGGGAAAGATTATCCATAGCCCAGTTTACGTAAGTTTTGGACATATCTAGGCTCAACGAGCGACTGGCACCGCCGACCGCGGCATGCACCGTTGCTGCGCCGGTGTAACAGAACAGGTTCAGGAACCGCTTACCTTGGGCATTCTGCTGAATCCAGTGGCGCACGGGGCGATGATCCAGGAACAAGCCGGTATCGAGGTAGTCTTTCAGGTTAACTTTCAGCGTGCAGCCATGCTCTTGTACCTTGAGGTATTCGCCGGTCGCCGCTTGCTTCTCATATTGCTTGGTACCGCTCTGTCGCTGGCGCTGCTTGCAGACCATGTCCTTGGGGTCGATATCCAGCACGTCCGGAATAATGGCCAACGCTTCTGCCAAACGTTCGCGGGCGGCTCTTTCGTCGATGGATTTCGGCGCCAGGTATTCCTGAACGTGCACCCTACCCTCATAGATATCGATAGCCAGCGCGTATTCCGGCATGTCGGCATCGTATAGGCGGTAGCAACCAATATTTTGCTTTCTGGCCCATTGCCCGATGGATTTCACGTTCTTCTTCAGACGGTTCCGAAGCATCTCTGCCCGTTCAGCGTTTACGATACGCGGGACCACTTGGCCAGCGGCAGCAGGGTCTCTTGGAGTCATTGCGTTTTCAGGACGAACTTCGAACAACAGCAATTGCGCCGGCAGTTTGCCGTTGAACAGGTTGTATTGCTTGAAGCTTCGAAGTCCGACGGATTTACCGAACTCTGGTGCGCCGGTAAACACGCCCAAACGCCATCCAGTCAGCTCGCGCAGCGAAACCTCACCTATGCTCTGGTAGAGCGCCGCAAGGACGTTTCGTTCGCTCAACCGCTCACCGTACGGGGGGTTCGTCAAAACCAGCCCCTGATCCGCCCAGCCGTCTTGACGGGCAAAATCGGCCAATGCACGCTCTTCTACAGTAACAATACCTTCAAGCCCTGCACGCTGGATGTTTCTTTGTGCAGTATCCAGCACACGGCGGTCCTGATCGAACCCTGCAAACACAGGCACTCTGCCCTGCTTACCCTCGTGTGCACGGCGCTCGGCTTCCTGGCGAATACTTAACCACAACTCTGGATTGTGGCCGGGCCACTTTTCAAATCCGAAGCGCTCCTGCCTGCGACCCGGTGCAATATCCAGAGCCATCAAAGCCGCTTCGATCAATAGCGTCCCCGAGCCACACATGGGATCAACAAAATCCCCACCCGCGGTGGCGATGTTTGGCCAACCGGCCCGCAATAAAACGGCCGCGGCCAGATTTTCCTTCAGCGGCGCCAAGCCCTGCTCTGTGCGGTAGCCTCGCATATGAAGGCTGTGACCGCTGAGATCAAGACCAACCGCCAAACGGCCGCGGTTCAGTCGAGCGGAGATGGTCACATCCGGATCTTTCTGGGCAACCGCCGGCCGTGGGGCGCCTGCACCCCGAATGCTGTCGACAATGCCATCTTTGACTTTCTGAGCGCCAAACTGAGTATTTCTAAGGGCTTCGTTTTGCCCCAAGAAATTCACCCGAAAACTGCCGCCTGCAGGAATGTGAGCCTGCCAATCCAACTTAACAATACCATCGTAAAGTTCGTCGGCACTGCGAGCATCCACTTCATCGATATGCAGGATCACCCGGTTCGCTAACCGGGACCACATACAGGCTCGATATCCGGCTTCCATTTCACCTTCAACCCAGACACCCGCCGGTGCATTTCGCACTAACGAGAGGCCAAAAGTCTCCAACTCATCACCCAGGAGATACTCTACGCCCTTAGGGCAGGTTACAAAAAAGACATACTTGGACAAAATCAACTCCTGGTTTTCTAGATAAAGCTGGTAAGCCGCTGGATTCGCAGCGAAAGCCAAAATGGGCTGTCATCATTATTTCATAAATCTATAAAAAAGCTTTCACATAGACGAAATCGTTAGTGTACTTCTCGTCAAGGTTCGTCTTACCTTGTACTTGACGCGTCGTTCTGGAAGCAACAATTAAAGCTTCCATTAACAGGATCCTGACTGCTCTGACCGGAGCTGGCAATAGTGGGTTGTCCCGGATGGGCTCCACAAGCCATGGTCACTGCAGATGTGTACACGCTTGTTCTGTTAATCCATAGTGAGGAACGGCATGAAAAGACAGAAAAGAGACGTTTACGCTCGTGCATTCAAGCGGGGATACCTCGCTGGCGTGTCCGGAAAATCCAAAGACAGCTGCCCAATAGATCAACCAGAAGCGCGCCAAGAATGGTTGAACGGGTGGCGAGAAGGCCGCACAGATAACTGGGAGGGCATGACCGGCGTTTCCGGCATCCACAAGTTAGCCAACGTAACTGCAACATAATCGCGGTGTTGGCCTATCTCAGTTAGTTTGATTTGTTTTTTCAATCACTTTAACTCGACAATTTGACGCAGTATTCCGAGCAACCGAAACGGGGCCACCCGCCCCGTACCATGCGAAGAAGCGCCACGGGGTTCATTCCCCGCAAAGGGCCCGCTAAGCGGGCCCTACCATTTTATGCCTTCCGCTCTTTTCGAACTGCCTCTACCGCCTCACCAATCAGCTTCGGGCCTTTATAAATAAAGCCGGTGTAGATTTGCACCAACTTAGCACCTGCCCGAATTTTTTCTGCTGCGCTCTCTGCATCCGTAATGCCGCCAACACCAATGATTGGTATGCGATCACCTAACTCGGCATACAACCCGGCAATAACCCGCACTGACGACTCCCGCACGGGCGCTCCACTCAAACCACCAGCCTCCTGCTCGTGCTGATGCCCCTTAACGGCCTCTCGACTGATGGTCGTATTCGTTGCAATCACGCCATCCAACCCGGCCTCTAGGAGCGCTGCAGCAACAAAGCGCACACCTTCATCATCCATATCCGGCGCAATTTTCACCGCTATCGGCACGTAACGCCCCTGCGCTTGGTGGCAACGTGTTTGCTCATCTTTGATCGCATGCAGCAACTGCTTTAACGAATCACCAAACTGTAGGTCCCGTAGGCCCGGCGTATTGGGCGACGAAACATTCACGGTGATGTAATCGGCGTAGCCATAAACCGCCGCAATGCCTTTACGATAATCCGACTCGGATTGCTCGTTGGGCGTATCTTTGTTCTTGCCAACGTTGATGCCGAGAATTCCCTTATAGCGCCGATTCTCGACGTTGCCGATCAAATGCTCGAGCCCTTCGTTGTTGAAACCCATTCGGTTAATAATGGCTTCATGCTCCGGCAACCGGAACATCCGCGGCTTCGGGTTGCCTGGCTGGGCCAGAGGCGTAACCGTCCCCACTTCGATGAACCCGAACCCTAATGCACCTAACGCGTCCAAATGATCTGCATTTTTGTCCAACCCCGCAGCAAGCCCCACCGGATTCGGAAATTCCAAGCCCATAACATTCACAGGGCAAGCATCGGGGAGGCGAGTAAACACGTTGAGCATGCCCATCTTTTTAGCAACGTCTAAGCTCTTTAGCGCAACATGGTGTGCCTGCTCTGGCGGTAACCGGAATAACAAATTTCTAAGAACGGGGTACATCAGAAAACTCCTTGCAAGAGGTGGCGGGAGTATACCGGAAGTTTTCCACACCATCTTCCTGAACCGACAAATGTCGCCAAAAGCCGCATGCTGTCGAGGCTTCCGAGGCTTTTCCACGGAATCTGTGGATAACTCTGTTGATAAGCGCGGGGCAAACGTTTCTAAGCCTTGATTACTGCGCCAGCCTACAGATTGATCATTTTTTGATCAGCTTTTTATTCTTTTAATTTCATGCACTTACAAAGATTGAAATAAGAATTGACGAAAACCGTAACACAATGGTAGCTAGCGATTAACATTTCAAAATGTGCATAAAGCGGTCGCTCATTCTTGATTTTGCAAGCCCTTTTTTAGTTTTTTGGGGCTATACTGGCGCCACAGCAACACATAAGAGCCAGCCCGAATGGAAAGCACGCCTAGCAGTCAGCCAATCCCCGAACGCGACCTTGAAACCGAGAGGCACGCTGCCTCCAAAGTCACCATCATTGGCATGCTCCTTGATACGTTTCTCGGTTTGATAAAAGTGGTGGGCGGCACCTTATTCCATTCCCATGCACTGGTGGTAGACGGGATCCACTCATTTACCGACGTAGCCTCCGACTGGGTCGTACTGGCTGTGATGCGCCTATCCCGAAAAGGTCCGGATGATGACCACCCGTATGGCCATCAAAGAATTGAAACACTTGGTACGCTTTTATTAGGCAGCATTCTAATTGCCGTGGGTGCTGCACTGGCGTGGGAAAACATACTTCGCTTATTCGAAGGCGACGAACTTCTCATCCCCGAGTGGCCCGTGCTGGTTGCTGCAGCCATATCCGTGCTGAGTAAAGAATGGATTTTCCGTTACACCCGATACGTGGGTCTCAAAATCCGCTCAGACCTCATTGTCGCCAACGCGTGGCACAGCCGCACGGACGCATTTTCATCCGTCGTCGTCCTGCTATCAACCGTCGGCGCGATGCTTGGGGTGGTCTGGCTGGATACCGTCGCTGCGGTGGCCGTTGCGGTCATCATCGTTCACATCGGATGGAAGTTCACTTGGGACAGCGTCAAAGAACTGATCGACACGGGCTTATCAAAGGAAGATACCGAGAAGCTGCGCGCCATTGCTCTCACTACGCCTGGCGTTCGAAACGTGCATGAGCTTCGAAGCCGGCGCATGGGCCAAGACATTCTGCTGGATATCGATTTGGTGGTGCGCCCGGAAATCAGCGTCTCTGAAGGCCATCAAATCGGCCTCAAGGTGGTTACCGGGATGCGCGAGGCCCTCGACAACATTCAAGACATCAACTTTCATATTGATGCGGAGAACGATGAGTTAATCCCATCACTTAATGAGCCGGGACTCCCTTCCCGGGAAGAAATTCACGCTCAGATCGCACAAGCTTTAGGGGAATTACCCCCACATAGCAGACTAGGATTGCACTATTTGGAAAATCGCGTGCACCTTGAGATCTTTCTGCACGAGGATCACCCTGCACCGGAGCTCACCACCAATCGGGTTCAAGAGGCGCTGGTAGATGCTGCTTGGCTGGGCAGCGTCCGGATTTGGATTGCAGCCTAATCCGGACAACGAGATTACCGGCGGCGATTCGCTTCCATGCGGGAAAGGAACTCCTGCATGACCAAGGTATAGAGCTCTCCCCCCAGAAATTTATCCTCAACACCTGAGTCAATGCTTGGGTTGTCGTTCACTTCGATCACAGCAACCCGGTTACCGGCCTGCTTGATATCGACACCGTAGAGCCCATTCCCGATAAGGCGAGTGGAATTAAGCGCCGCCTGAATCACATTTCTGGGCACTTCATAGGTCGGCATGGTTTCAAAACCACCGCTTTCTACCGATGCGCCGCCATGCTGATAGATTTGCCAGTGCCCTTTCACCATCATGTATTTGCAAGCATATATAGCACGACCACCCAGAACACCTATCCGCCAATCGTACTCAGTGTAAAAATACTCCTGAGCGAGCACCAGAGCAGACTGCTTGAACAAGTCTTTCAAGCCGCCTCTTAACTCTGTTTCATCCTTCGCTTTGGCTACCCCAAGTGAAAAAGCACCATCCGGAATTTTGATCACGACCGGAAAGCCCAAATCGTTAACCACTTGCTCAACGGCATCTTTCTGATCTTTGGAAAGAATCAGCGTCTTTGGTGTCGGTACCTTGTTATTTTTCAGTAAGTCGGCCAGAAATACTTTATTCGTGCAGCGCAGAATAGAGACCGGATCATCAATCACCACCAAGCCTTCGGCCTCTGCCTTACGAGCGAAACGATAGGTGTGATGATCAATCGCCGTGGTTTCCCGAATAAACAAACCATCGTATTCCGGTAACCGCATGTAGTCCCGACGAGTGATTCGCTCAACGTTAATACCCAACTTACGCCCAGCACGCTCGAATCGCTTAAGCGCTGCTTCATCACTTGGCGGCATTTCCTCATCCGGATTCACCAGCATGGCAAGGTCAAACCGATAGCGACGGCGCGTTTTGGGTTTGCGCCAAACCATACTGCTAAAGCGATCGAAGGCTTCGGCAAACAGGTCCTGCTCACGTTCATTCAAGTCTGCCGGACACGCCGGCTTCATGGATTCAATTTGCCACTGCTTTCGGTGGCGGAAAACCACCTCGAGGATCGGGCAAGGAAAGCGCTCAAACAGGGCGCGTGCCACTGGCTTCAGGTCAGCATGTTCAGCTTGACCAAAGTGAGTTCGAATCCGGACTTCATGGGTAGCGGCCCGTTCGTCTGTGGACGGATCGATCTCCTGAGCCTCGTTTTCCAGCCACTGAACTACGCTCGAGTCCAATTCCTCCAACTCAAGAGAAAACAAGCCCTTCCGACTGAGATCATTCAACGTCATCACCGAGGGCACAACATGGTGGCCTCGTGCTTCCGCCAACAATGAGCAGTAGTAGCCCCGGCTCAGGTATTTGGCGCTCTGGCAAAGATTAATAACCCGCACCCGGCTGTTAGCAGGAGCCGTAAATTTCAGGTACTGGTCAAAGGTGAGTACGTCTTCGCTAGGGTAATACGGCGCCCAATCTTTCGCACGATCCACAACGATTAACAAACGGGACATAAAAGGCATTCCTCCCTGAAGGTTCAGCCGGATAATTGGCGCAACAATACGCCGCTGCAGGGCACGCCACAATCAACCGTTGATGAGTGCTTTTACGCATGCTTGCGCGCTACCGGAAGCCCCCTGTCTCTACCATAATAGCTGCAGAGGAAGTGCACGCCAGCTTCCTCGCCTTTTCTGTGCTCCGGGGTTCAATCACTATGCAAGATGTACTGCTACGACAAGCTGTCGCTGACGACCTGAAAAGCCTCGTCGAGCTTGAAAACCGGTGCTTTACTGACGACCGAATTTCCCGCCGGAGCTTTCGCCGCTTTCTGGAAGTACCCAGAGACCGACTGATCGTTGCTGAGCTAGGCGAAGAACTGGTGGGCTACTGTTTGGTTCTCATGAGTGCAGCGACTCGCCTGGCCAGAATCTACTCCATTGCGGTATCCCCCACTGTGCGTGGGAAAGGCGTGGGCGAAAAACTGATTAAAGAGGCGGAGAAAGAAGCCGCCGAGGCCGACCGCATCATCATGCGACTCGAAGTACGAGAAGATAACAACGGAGCCATCAACCTTTATCGGCGCCTGGGCTATCGCCAGTTCGGTACCTACCGGGACTACTACGAGGACCAGGGCACCGCGCTGCGGTTTGAGCGGCGGATCCTGTATTACGAACCTTCGCGGGAGTTTCTGCCGGTGCCCTACTACCCGCAGACCACTGAATTCACCTGTGGCCCATCGGCCTTGATTATGGCCTTATCCGCATTGGATGAACGGCAACCCCTAACCACGCTCGAAGAGCTGAAAATTTGGCGCGAAGCCACCACTATTTTCATGCTCGCCGGTCACGGCGGGTGCGGGCCTCACGGCCTCGCGCTTTCTGCTTGGAATCGAGGTTTTGACGCCAGTGCCTGGATCAGCCAAGAAGGCGTACTGTTTAAAGATACCGTACGTAATGACGACAAAAAGCGGGTATTGGAACTGGTACATGAGGGCTTTCTACATGACATCGGCAAAACCGGGATTCAGATTCACCACGACCCGCTGACTCTGGAAGCAATGGAGACAGCTCTCCACAACGGCCAGATTCCGGTCATTCTCATCAGTACGTGGCAACTGAACCGCAGCCGTGTGCCCCACTGGGTCACCGTGTGCGCGATCGATGACGATTTCGTTTACCTGCACGATCCGGAGATCGATGCCGAGGAAGGCGAAACCGTAGCCGACAAGCAGTATTTGCCCATCGACAAACGGGTCTTCAGCAAGATGTCGAGCTATGGCCGAAATCAACCACTGCAAGCAGCGGTGATTGTCGGCCCCCGGCGACCATGATCAAGCGTTTCTGATCGCCGCTTCCTTAAGCTCGGAAATCCGATCACGCAAACGGGCAGCGGCTTCAAAATCCAGATCGGCAGCCGCTTTGTACATCTCATCTTCCAGCCCAGCCACTTCTTTAAGCAGATCCTGCGAAGAACGCTTGCTTGCCGCAACGAGGTAGTCTTCCGACTCTTCCGCGGCTTTCTGGCCAGGCCGCTCCGCCTTGCGGCGACCACGGCCTCCGCCCGGAGCCCCCTCCATGATGTCTGCGATTTTTTTATTCAGGCCTGTCGGTGTGATGCCATGCTCTTCGTTATGAGCCTGCTGCTTGGCTCTACGGCGCTCGGTTTCATCCAGAGCTCGCTGCATGGAGCCGGTTATCCGGTCACCGTAAAGAATCGCTTTACCGTTCACGTTACGAGCAGCTCGCCCTATGGTCTGAATCAGCGACCGCTCGCTGCGCAGGAAGCCTTCTTTGTCAGCATCCAGAATGGCGACCAAAGAGACCTCTGGCATATCCAAGCCTTCCCGCAACAGGTTAATGCCGACCAACACATCAAACTCGCCTCGGCGCAGATCACGAATGATTTCCACCCGCTCAACCGTATCGATATCCGAGTGCAGGTAGCGTACCCGGATATCGTGCTCCATCAGGAAATCGGTTAAGTCTTCCGCCATGCGCTTGGTTAACGTAGTAACCAATACCCGTTCCTTAACCGATACCCGAGCATGGATCTCGGATAGCAGGTCATCCACCTGCGTGGACGCAGGCCGAACCTCAATCAAAGGGTCGAGCAAGCCTGTCGGCCGAACCACCTGCTCCACCACTTGCCCCGCGTGCTCTGCCTCGTAATTACCGGGCGTTGCAGAGACAAAAATCATCTGCGGCGCAATTCGCTCCCACTCTTCAAAACGCATGGGGCGGTTATCCAGTGCGGACGGCAGCCGGAAGCCATACTCGACCAAAGTTTCTTTCCGCGAACGGTCGCCCTTATACATGGCCCCGATTTGCGAAATCGTCACGTGGGATTCATCCACCACCAGCAAAGCATTGGGCGGCAGATAATCAAACAAAGTGGGGGGCGGCGCACCCGGATCTCGACCAGACAGATAGCGTGAATAGTTTTCAATGCCGTTGCAGTACCCCAGCTCCAACATCATCTCGATGTCGTAACGGGTCCGCTCTTCCAACCGCTGCGCCTCCACCAAACGATGGTTATCGCGCAACTGTTTCAGCCGCTCATCCAGCTCCACTTTGATGTTCTCAACCGCATCCAGCACTTTCTGGCGCGGGGTAACATAGTGGGATTTGGGGTAGATGGTTACCCGAGGTACTCGGCGCAGAACTTCGCCAGTGAGAGGGTCAAAATAACTTAACTGTTCCACCTCATCGTCAAACAGCTCAATCCGAATGGCCTCACGCTCGGATTCCGCGGGGAACACATCAATCACATCACCCCGAACCCGATAGTTGGCCCGGTGGAACTCAACATCGTTACGGGTGTACTGAAGCTCTGCCAACCGACGCAAGATGTCACGCTGCTCCACCGGATCACCACGATCCAGATGCAGCATCATCTTCATGTAGGATTGCGGATCACCCAGGCCGTAGATCGACGACACAGAGGCTACGATAATCGCATCCGGGCGTTCTAAAAGAGCCTTGGTTGCCGACAAGCGCATCTGCTCAATGTGTTCGTTAATGGAGGCGTCTTTTTCGATAAACGTATCGGAAGACGGCACATAAGCTTCCGGCTGGTAGTAATCGTAGTAGGACACAAAATACTCCACCGCGTTGTCCGGAAAGAACTCTTTGAATTCACCGTACAACTGGGCCGCCAGTGTTTTGTTGTGAGCCATAACAATCGTCGGCCGCTGGATCTCTTGGATCACGTTAGCGATGGTAAATGTCTTACCGGAACCGGTCACGCCCAGCAGAGTCTGATGCGCTAAGCCTGAGTGTATACCGTCTACCAGCCCGGCAATCGCTGCGGGTTGGTCCCCAGCCGGCTGATAGGCAGACTCAACACGAAAGGCACCCTCTTTGGTAGCACTAGGTGATTTACTGACCATAACTGGCAAAGAACCTCCAATCATCAATAGCAACCATCACGGCTACTACTTACAAGAAATTTAGCGATACCGCTGCTTCATGATACCATCAGCCCGATCGACGGCCGTGTAAAATTCAGCTGGGAAGTATACCCCCTGAGCTATCACGCCGGTCGCAGCCCATAAGACGCAGCTTTAAGGAGCTCAAGTTTGGACCTTCAACTTTCCAGCCGTGTACAGGCCATCAAGCCTTCCCCGACCCTCGCAGTTACCAACAAAGCAGCTGAACTTCGCGCTGCTGGCCAAGACATTATTGGCTTAGGTGCTGGCGAGCCGGACTTCGATACCCCAGAGCACATCAAACAGGCCGCTATTGAAGCCATCACCAACGGTCAAACCAAGTACACCGCCGTTGATGGTACGCCTGCTCTGAAAAAAGCGATCATTGCGAAGTTCAAACGTGACAACGGCCTGGAATACGAAGCCAATCAAATTTTGGTATCCAGTGGCGGCAAGCAAAGCTTTTTCAACCTGGCTCTGGCCACACTGAACCCGGGCGACGAAGCCATTATCCCCGCTCCATACTGGGTATCTTACCCGGACATGGTTCTGGTTGCAGAAGGCAAGCCGGTGATCATTGAAACAAGCGTGGATACCCGCTTCAAGATCACTCCGGAGCAGCTCGAAAATGCGATCACTGATCGCACTCGTCTGTTCGTGATCAACAGCCCGTCCAACCCGAGTGGCATGGCCTACTCGATGGAAGAGCTGAAGGCTATCGGTGAAGTGCTGAAAAAGCACCCGAACATCATGATCGCCACTGACGACATGTACGAGCCGATCCTTTGGACTGGCAAGCCGTTCTGCAACATCGTGAACGCATGCCCAGAGCTTTATGACCGCACCTTCGTACTGAACGGCGTATCCAAGGCCTACTCCATGACGGGCTGGCGTATTGGTTATGCTGCGGGTCCGGCGAAGATCATCGGTGCCATGAAGAAGATCCAGTCCCAGAGCACCTCGAACCCCTGCTCCATCTCTCAGGCTGCCGCTACCGCCGCGCTTGACGGCGATCAGGCTTGCGTAGGCGAGATGGTTAAGTCGTTCAAGCAGCGCCACGACTGGCTGGTTGACGCACTGAA
The DNA here is from genome assembly GCF_048285575.1 of Marinobacter sp. SBS5. Lineage (NCBI taxonomy): Bacteria > Pseudomonadati > Pseudomonadota > Gammaproteobacteria > Pseudomonadales > Marinobacteraceae > Marinobacter > Marinobacter sp. SBS5. The sequence continues at coordinate 194,609 of NZ_JBLWAZ010000002.1, forward strand.
CAAGTTGCCGGGCGTTGAGTGCCCTTACGGCGACGGCACCTTCTACGTGTTCCCAAGCTTCCAGGGCGCGATTGATGCAACTGATGGCGTAAACACTGACGTTGAGTTCGCTGAGAAACTGCTGAGCGAAGCGGGTGTTGCGTTGGTTCCTGGCTCTGCTTTCGGTAGCCCGGGCCACATGCGGTTGAGCTTTGCCACCAGCATGGACAACCTCGAGAAGGCAGTTGAGCGTTTGGAAAAAGCTCTTGGCTAATTTTTTTAGTTAAGGGGTTGACGAGGCGGTATGGCCACACTAATATACGCGCCTCGTCACATGACGATGTTCCCCGATAGCTCAGTTGGTAGAGCAACGGACTGTTAATCCGTTTGTCGCTGGTTCGAGCCCAGCTCGGGGAGCCACTATTTCGAAAGCCCGCTAGTTCTATGAATTAGCGGGCTTTTTTGCGGGCGTTTGTTTTACCTTACATGTCGGGAGCCGGTGTTTGGCCCCAGCCTGTCTGCTTGGGTGCAAGGACAGTGCGGGAAGCCCTTTCCAAAAACCGCTACAAGCACATCCATGTGCGCTTCTCTCCGGCCATCCATGGCCTACGAAATTTTTTGAAAGGGCTTCCCACACTGCCGACCAAACAACGCAAATATACGCAATTCAGAACACGCTTCGGCGCTGTACTCACTGACAGACACCACTCTAGCCGACTATTGCTACGCAATTTGATCTAGGGCTGCGGGAGCTGGCTCCCAAAAATGTGCGGAGCCATGCCATGGATGGCGGAGCAGAAGCGTCACATGGACGTGCCGAAGGAGCGGTTTTTGGGAGCCAGCTCCCGCAGCCCTACCCGCAATTCAAGCAGGCCAGGGCCGGAAACCAGCCTCAGCACACAAGTTTAAACAGCAGCAACCTCAGCATGAATAGCCTCCAACGCCGCCAGAGGATCAGCAGCCTTGGTAATAGGACGACCAATGACTAGGTAGTCAGAACCCGCTTTAAGGGCATCCGTGGGAGTCATAATGCGCTGCTGATCGCCTTTGTCAGCGGACAGAGGGCGAATGCCCGGGGTAATGAGCTGGAAGTCAGCACCCTGCTCAGCTTTTAGGAGCGGAGCCTCCTGCGCAGAGCATACGACACCATCCAGACCACAGTTTTTGGTTAAGGCGGCCAAACGAGAGACATGCACCTCTGGCGAATCGGTGATACCGATACCCGCCAAATCTTCTCCCGACATACTGGTCAGAACCGTAACCGCGATCAGCAACGGCTTATAGGCACCAAACGGTTCCAAACGCTCACGGCAGGCGACCATCATCTTTTCACCACCAGAAGCATGGACGTTTACCATCCACACACCAAGGTCCGCAGCAGCAGCAACTGCCGAGGAGGTTGTGTTCGGGATGTCGTGGAATTTCAGATCCAGAAACACGTCAAAGCCCCTACCCTGCAGCGCTTTAACCAACTGCGGACCGGAGCGGGTAAACAGCTCTTTACCCACCTTCAGCCGGCACTTTGTGGGGTCCAGCTGATCGGCTAACGCCAACGCTGGATCCTGAGAGGGAAAGTCTAAAGCAACAATGATTTTAGGGTCGTTTGGGTTTTGCACGTTCGATTTTCCCAGTCAGTAAATTAAAACGTTATTCAGCTTCCACACCTTGAATCGGCCGCACAGTTTCCCATTGCTTACAGCTTGGGCACAGCCAGTGCAATTGCTGGCCATCAAAGCCACAATTCACACAACGATAGATTGGGCGATTTGCGAGAATCAGATGACCGATACGGCTTACCAAGCGCCCTTCATCGGTCGTCATGCCTTTCTCATAACCGGCCAGCTCAACCAGTCGCAGTAGCCCGCGCACTGAAGGCCTCACCTCCAATTCCTGCCGCAACAGATCAATCGCTGCCAGACGACTGGAGGAGCGCTCCACAGATTCTACCAAGGCAAGCAACAAACTGGTGCTAGGATGTTGCTCATAGAGCTTTTTCAGCTTTTTAAATAAGCGCCCTACATCACCGTGATCGCGCTCAAGCTGCATGAGCCGATCGACAGCCTCGGGGCCGAATTCGGGATTTTGCTGGAACACCTTTAAGCCCTGCTTGCCGGCCTCCCGGAAATTTCCTTGGCGAATGTGGAGCTTCATTAGCAATAAAGTCGCACGCACACAGGAGGGGTCGTACTCTAGAGCTTCTCGAAACAGCTTCTTGGCGGTCCAGCGATCGTCCTCTTTGAGCGCCAAGTCCGCAAGCTCACAAGTAATATAGGCAAGAGTCTTGAACATAACCGGATCGGAATCCGTTCGCGTGAGCGTTTTCGCCACTTGGCCAGCCTTTTCCCACTCCTTCTCTTGCTGATACAGTTCGATAAGTTCTCTTGAAGCCCGGCGACCGTAATCGCGATCACCCATTAATTCCTGAAAAAGCGCCTCAGCCCGATCCAACAAGCCTGCACTCAGATAATCCATCGCCAATTCAAGTGTTACTTTGGGCGTGTAACGAGCAGGCAATTCAGGACGGGCGAGCAGGTTTTGGTGAATCAGAGTTGCGCGGTCAGTCTCCCCTTTATTGCGGAAGTGACTACCAATCGATAAGTGGAGGCTGACCGTATCTTTGTTAACCGGCAAAGATTGCACAAAGTTTTCGACGGCCTGATCAGAATAGTTGGTAAACAGAAATTGGAGACGGTCTTTGACGGAGTCTACGTCGGAGATGGTTTTACGCGAACGGCGATAAGAACTTCCGTACCGCCCCACTAGCCAGCCAACAGCAACAGCTACCGTGAGAAGTAGCCAGTTGAACACTAGTTCCATTAAAGTGCCTGGTCGTTATCAGCCCTGGATTTCTCTAGCGCTTGCTCTGCTCGCTCAAGCCGCTTTTTGAGGTTTCGCCGGGATACCGATGAGCGGAAAGACCCGATCAACATCAGCAGAACACCTACCAGCGCACCCAGCACAAAAGACATGATAATCCAGACGGCGACGCCATGGGGCTGAGTTTCGAACAGGAGGAAGTTAAGAGATACCGCCATCTGATTATTCAACGAGAACACCAGAGCAACGACTATCAGAATAATAACTAAAACAATTAAGAGAATCTTCTGCAGTGTTGCCATCTCGTATAGGCTCCAGGCGGGTAAATTTCCGATCTCATGATACTCTGAGACTCACTTAAAGCAGGATTAGAACCCTTTTTTCAAGCTATCGTTAACCTGCTCGCGCAGCTCTTTCCCCGGTTTAAAATGCGGCACATACTTCGCCGGCAGCTGCACAGCTTCGCCGGTTTTGGGGTTTCGGCCAACACGCGCTTCGCGGTGATGCAAAGAAAAGCTACCAAACCCTCTAATCTCAATACGCTGACCATCCGCCAACGCCTGAGACATATGCTCAATGATGGTCTTAACAGCCAGCTCGACATCCTTTACCGAGAGCTGTGTCTGCTTTGATGCTACCAGTTCTACCAGTTCGGACTTCGTCATGAGGCACTTCCCTCTGTCATTATTATTCCGCACCTAAATGCTGGATTCCAATGACTCTAGTTTAGCCAAACCAGAAAAAAACACAAAAAAAACGGGCTCTTAGAGCCCGTTTTTTTCACTACCAACCAGACTATTAGTCTTTATTGGCGTTTTGCTGCTGCATCTGTTCCTTGATCAGGTCACCGATGGTGGTGGCGCCTGAGGTTTCTGCAGTCTTACTACGTACGTTATCAAGAGCCTGCTTGTCGTCTTCTACGTCTTTAGACTTAACAGACAGGTTGATTACGCGGTTCTTGCGATCGATGCTAATGATCTTCGCTTCAACTTCTTCGCCTTCCTTCAGAACGTTGCGCGCGTCTTCAACGCGGTCACGGCTGATTTCAGAGGCTTTCAGTACCGCTTCAACTTCTTCGTTCAGGGCAATAGTGGCGCCTTTGGCGTCAACTGCAGAAACAGTACCCTTAACGATGGAGCCCTTGTCGTTCAGCTGAACGAACTCGGCGAACGGATCGCTTTCCAGCTGCTTGATACCGAGGGAGATACGCTCACGCTCTGGATCAACAGACAGGATAACGGTTTCAACTTCGTCGCCCTTCTTGTATTCACGAACGGCTTCTTCACCAGTCTCGTTCCAGCTGATGTCAGACAGGTGAACCAGACCGTCGATGCCGCCATCCAGACCGATGAAGATACCGAAGTCAGTGATTGACTTGATCTTACCGGAGATGCGATCGCCCTTGTTGAAGTTGCCAGAGAAGTCTTCCCATGGGTTAGACACACACTGCTTGATACCCAGAGAAATACGACGACGCTCTTCGTCGATATCCAGGATCATAACTTCAACTTCGTCACCTACCTGAACAACCTTAGACGGGTGGATGTTCTTGTTGGTCCAATCCATTTCGGATACGTGTACCAGACCTTCAACACCTTCTTCCAGCTCAGCAAAGCAGCCGTAATCAGTCAGGTTAGTTACACGAGCAGTTACCCGAGCGCTCTCAGGGTAACGACCTTTGATATCTACCCAAGGATCTTCGCCCAGCTGCTTCAGACCCAGAGAAACGCGGTTGCGCTCACGGTCGAACTTCAGGACTTTAACATTGATTTCGTCGCCCACATTCACAATTTCGCTTGGGTGCTTGATGCGCTTCCAAGCCATATCAGTGATGTGCAGCAGGCCGTCAACACCGCCCAGATCTACGAATGCGCCGTAGTCGGTCAGGTTCTTGACGATACCTTTGATTTCCAGACCTTCGGTCAGAGTTTCCAGCAGAGCTTCACGCTGCTCGCTGTTTTCAGCTTCCAGAACGGCGCGGCGAGAAACAACCACGTTGTTACGCTTCTGGTCCAGCTTGATAACCTTAAACTCGAGTTCTTTGTTTTCCAGGTGCGCAGTGTCGCGAACCGGCCGAACGTCTACCAGAGAACCCGGCAAGAAGGCACGGATACCAGCCAGATCAACAGTGAAACCACCCTTAACCTTGCCGTTAATAATACCTTTAACCACTTCTTCAGCTTCGAAGGACTTCTCAAGAACCTTCCAAGCTTCGGCACGCTTCGCTTTCTCACGAGACAGACGAGTTTCACCGAAACCGTCTTCAACTGCGTCGAGAGCTACGTCGACTACGTCGCCGATTTGTACTTCCAACTCGCCTTTTTCGTTGAGGAACTGGGAGGCGGGGATAACGCCTTCGGACTTCAGTCCAGCGTTAACGGTGACCCAGTCGCTATCAACATCAACTACGGTTCCCTGAACAATGGAACCTGGCTGCATGTCGATTTCTTTTAAACTTTCTTCGAATAAATCCGCAAAGCTCTCGCTCATTATGTGCCCTATATGATCAACGCAAGTATGCTCCGTGCCGCCAGCAACACGGTCTGTTAACGATTCCCGGATTCAGCCTGCGGCTGGCAAAATTTTGCTGACTCCGGCATTCCAACGACAAAAAGGTGTAGTCAGGCCTGACCTGCTGCGGCCATACACCTGTCTAACACCTCTTCTATACTCAAACCTGTAGAATCAATGACTTGCGCATCATCCGCAGGCTTAAGAGGGGCCGCAGACCGGTTCATATCCCGATCGTCACGCACCCGAATCTCGTCTAAAACGGCATCAATGGTAACATCGACCCCAGCTTCCTTCAACTGATTATAGCGGCGCCGTGCGCGCTCTTCGGCACTCGCTGTAAGGAATATTTTCACCGGCGCATCGGGGAAAACCACCGTACCCATATCCCGCCCGTCAGCCACCACGCCGGGAGCTTTCTGGAAATCTCTTTGGCGCTGCAGGAGAGCGTCCCGAACCGGTTGCATCACGGCGACTTTGGATGCGTTGTTACCGCATGTCTCGGTACGGATGTCGGAAGTGACTTCCTCCCCGGCCAAAAGCACACGCACCGGCTGGCCAACATCACCCGGCTCGAACTCTACATCCAGAGTCGCGGCGACTTTAACCAAGCCCGACTCATCATCCAGCGGCACGCCCTGGCGCGTTGCAGCCAGGGCGGTCAGGCGATACAAGGCGCCACTGTCTAGCAAGTGCCACCCAAGTTTGCGGGCCAACATCTGGGTAATCGTGCCTTTACCCGCACCGCCAGGGCCGTCAACTGTAATAACCGGGGCCTTGCTATCCGCCATTAAGAACCACCTTCTGTTCTGATATTGAAACCTGTCTGTTTTGCCAACTCGACAAAGTCCGGGAACGATGTCGTAACGTTCGAACAATCATTAATCGTAATCGGACCGGTTGCTCGCAAAGACGCAACGGCGAAAGACATCGAAATCCGGTGATCTTCGTGACTCTCAACCGTACCGGAGCCAATCGTCTGACCGCCCTCGATGATGATGCCATCCGGGGTCACGGTTGTTTCAACACCGAGCTCAGACAGACCATCCGCCATCACCTGAATCCGGTCACTCTCTTTTACTCGCAACTCTTCCGCACCACGAAGCACCGTGCGGCCTTTGGCGCAGGTCGCGGCGATAAACAGAACCGGGAATTCATCAATTGCCAGCGGCACCTGATCTTCCGGAATATCAATACCGTGCAACTCTGCAGAACGCACTCGCAGATCGGCCACCGGCTCGCCGCCAATGACACGCTCGTTCAACACCTCAATGTTAGCGCCCATCTGCCTCAGGATATTGATAACACCTACCCGAGTCGGGTTCATGCCCACATGGCGCAGCATCAAATCAGAGTCCGGAGCAATGGAGGCCGCAACCAGGAAAAACGCCGCAGATGAAATATCAGCGGGTACATCGATAACGCCAGCTTCGAGCTTGCCGCCACCGGTTACTTTGGCCGTTGCACCGTCCCGCTGCACATCATAGCCAAAACCTTGCAGCATACGTTCGGTGTGGTCACGAGTAGGCGCAGGTTCGGTAACCGACGTTGAACCATTCGCGTATAGGCCAGCCAACAACAGACAGGATTTAACCTGTGCACTCGCCACTGGCATGTCGTAATGGATACCCGTCAGAGACTGCCCACCTTTAATCTTCAGCGGTGGACGACCACCTTCCGCCGTCTCAATCACGGCCCCCATGGCACGCAGGGGATCAGCAACCCGCCCCATAGGGCGCTTTGACAAGCTGGTGTCACCAGAAAGTTCGGAATCGAACGGCTGAGCTGCCAGCAACCCGGCAAACAAACGCATGCCCGTGCCAGAGTTACCCAAATACAGCGGGCCACGTGGGGCCTGCAAGCCATGCAGCCCCACACCGTGAATCCGGACCAATCCGTTTTCCGGACCTTCGATGGTTACACCCATGTCGCGGAAGGCCTGCAGGGTGGCAAGACTGTCTTCACCCTCTAGAAAGCCTTTCACCTCAGTGATGCCTTCAGCTAACGCGCCCAACATGATGGAACGATGGGAAATGGATTTATCACCGGGTACCCGGATGTCGCCGCGGACAGAACCACCCGGCTGCATATGAAAGATAACTTGCTGATCACTGTTGTTAGTCACGTACGCCTGCCCTGAAAGCATCTTCGTAAAATGTTCGCGCGCCGCCTTGGCACGACTGAAAACCCGGAGCAACGTCGCTCCATCACCATCGGCAATGGCGCCCCGGAGTTCGCCCAAATCGTGGGTAAAGTGGTCAATCACGCGCAGTACTGCGTCGCGGTTTGACAGAAAAATGTCATGCCACATCACGGGATCACTGGCTGCAATTCGAGTGAAATCCCTGAAGCCTCCGGCAGCGTACCGGAAGATATCCAGATTCTCATCCTCACCCGCCAACGTATCAACCAGCGAGAAGGCTATGAGGTGTGGCAAATGACTGGTCGCGGCAAGCACTTCATCGTGGTACGCGACCGACATGGTCAGCACTGTCGCTCCGGCACCTTCCCACAAAGCTCTCAAGCGCGCCAAGCTCGCACCGTCGGCATTATCAGCCGGGGTAAGAATCACTTTATGATGAGCAAAAAGATCGGGATTAGCCGCTCTAATGCCGCTCTTTTCCGAGCCCGCAATGGGGTGGCCTGGGATCACGTTCGGCGGAATCTCACCAAACACAGCCTCCACATCGGAAGCAAAACTGGTTTTGGTGCTGCCCACATCTGACAGCACTGCATCACGACCCAGCCAAGGCTTGATTTGTTTCAGCACGGTACGGGTTGCCCGAACGGGCACCGCCAGAACGACTAAGTCACTGCCCTCAACCGCCGCTTCAAGACTTGGCGCGGCGTGGTCAATCACACCGAGTTCAACGCCCAACTCAAGCTCATCGGCGCGCTGATCAAAGCCTACAACAGAGCCCGCCAGCTTGTGCTTGCGAATAGCACTAGCGAGCGAACCACCGATCAGGCCAAGACCAATAATCGCAACCCGTTTAAACGAATGCGCGTTATCAGCCACCTTAGCGCCCTTCCTGTACGGACGTTAAAGCTTCCGACAGCGCCGCAAGGAAGCGCTCATTCTCTTCGGGAAGACCTACAGATACACGCAGATGGTTGGGCATTCCGTAACCTGCAACCGGGCGAACAATCACGCCACGGCTTAGCAACGCTTGATAAACATTGGCGGACCGCTCGCCCACATCGACTGCGATGAAGTTTCCGACCGACGGTATGAAAGATAACCCGATACGCTCGAAGCCTTCGGTAAGCTGACGCAAACCGGATTCGTTCACCTCTCGCGAACGATTCAAATAGACATCGTCCTCAAGCACCGCAGCCGCTGCCGCCAAGGCAACCGAGTTCACATTGAAGGGCTGACGTACTCTATTCAGCACATCGGCAATTTCAGGAGAACTGATACTGTAACCCACCCGCATCGCAGCCAAACCCCAAGCTTTGGAGAAAGTCCGACATACAATCAGGTTCGGGAACCGCTCAAGTAGCTGAATACCGTCAGCATATTCTTCACCGGTCAGGAATTCGCAATAGGCCTCATCCAGGACAACCAATACGTGCTCTGGGATTCGTTGCAGAAACACTTCAATCGCGTCACCGGTATGCACTGTACCTGTCGGGTTGTTCGGGTTAGCGACAAAGATAAGTTTGGTACGCGCATTGACCGCTTCCGCCATGGCATCGAGGTCGTGCCCCCAATCTTTAGCTGGAACGGACACACCTTTTGCACCAATGGCCTGAGCCACCAACGGATAGACCGCGAAGGCGTATTGCGAGAACACTACTTCGCTCTCGGGTCCGGCAAAACAGCGGGCAATCACTTCCAGTACATCATTGGAGCCATTGCCCAACGTAATCTGATTCATGACCACGCCAAACCGGTTCACCAGCGCCTGCTTCAGTGCAAAGCCGTTGCCGTCCGGGTACAAGCAGGACTCTTCCAGAGCCTTGCGAGCAGCGGCCATGGCTTTTTCGCTAGGCCCAAGAGGGTTTTCGTTGCTAGCCAGCTTGATGATCTCTTCCGGGTTCAACCCCAGCTCACGGGCAAGCTCTTCGATAGGCTTTCCGGGCTGATACGGAGACAGAGCCTGAACACCTTTCACCGCAAGACTCTGGTAATCCACTGACATTCAACATTCCTCCGGGTCTATTCAATCTGAGCTTAAAGCACGCCAATCGGGTAAGAACCTAAGCGCTTCAACTCCACCGCTTCATCGTCAATCTCGGCCAACACTTTGCGAGCAAGCTCGTCTTCCATGTGCCCTTCAAAATCGATATAGAACACGTAAGCCCAAGTGCCGCTGGGCGAGGGGCGAGTTTCAATGCGGGTCAGACTGATGCCTTCACGATGGAAGGGTTCCAACAATTGATACAAAGCTCCCGGCTTGTTGCGCATCGACACCAAAATGGACGATTTATCCTGACCGCTGGCCTCAACCTCTTCCCGCCCGATAATCAGGAACCGGGTAGTATTGTCCGGACGGTCTTCAATGCTGCTGGCCAACAGATCCATACCGTAGAGCTCCGCCGCCATGTCGCCGGCTATCGCCGCCGAACCTGGTTCTTCCGCAGCACGACGGGCTGCCTCAGCGTTACTTGAAACGGTAATCCGCTCAATGCCGGCACGATGAGAGTCCAGCCATTGACGACACTGTGCAAAGGACTGCTGATGCGAGTAGATCCGGGTAATCTCGTGATCTTTAAACTTCGGGGACACCATCAGATGATGATGGATACGAAGCTGAACCTCACCGCAAATTTTCAGCGGCGAAGACATAAACATATCGAGCGTATGATTAACCATTCCTTCCGTTGAATTCTCGACCGGTACTACGCCGTAATGGGCGGAGCCGGATTCAACCTCACGGAACACTTCATCAATCGCCGGCATAGGCACACTGATGACGGAATGGCCGAAATGCTTGAGCGCAGCCGCTTGGGTGAAAGTACCCAGCGGCCCGAGAAACGCGATGTGCATCGGTTTCTCTAGCGCCAGACAAGCCGACATAATTTCCCGAAACAGTCGCGCCATTTCTTCAGCGGGCAAAGGCCCCGGATTCTCGTCTTTAATCCGGCGAAGCACCTGAGCTTCCCGCTCCGGACGGTAGAAAAACACATCCTGCCCAGGGTTCGCAGCCATTTTTACATGGGCCACTTCCTGAGCGCAGGCGGCTCTGGCGCTGATCAACTTCATGATCTGCTGATCAAGGCTGTCGATTTCGTCCCGAAGTTCGCTCAGGCGGGCCTTCTCGTCGGTCATGATCAGCCCCGCTCCTTCGCGAATTCAGCCATGTACTCAATCAAAGCGTCCACACCCGCTTCCGGCATGGCGTTGTACAAGCTGGCACGCATACCGCCAACAGAGCGATGACCCGCCAGATTGAGCAAGCCGCGAGCATTTGCACCCTGCAGGAATTCACCATTCAGGGCGTCATCAGCCAAGGTAAACGGTACGTTCATCCAAGAACGGAAACGCGGATCAATAGGGTTGGCGTAGAAGTCGTTGTCATCAATAAAACCGTACAGTTTGCTGGCTTTACGGGCGTTCATCTCGCCCATTGCCTGCACGCCGCCCTGCTCTTTCAACCACTTGAACACCAAGCCTGCAAGGTACCAAGAGTAGGTAGCAGGCGTGTTGTACATCGAGCCGTTGTCCGCGATGACCTGATAATTCATCATCGTCGGCGTCTCTTTGCGGGCTTTGCCCAGAAGGTCCTTGCGAACGATCACGACAACCAGTCCGGATGGACCGATGTTCTTTTGAGCGCCTGCGTAAATCAGGCCGTACTTCGAAACATCCAGCGGGCGGGACAGAATCGTTGATGACATATCCGCCACCAGCGGGACTGACCCACTCTCCGGCACGAAGTCGTATTCCAAGCCACCGATAGTTTCGTTCGGCGTATAATGCAAGTAGGCCGCATCGGGATTGGTTGCCCAGCTAGACTGGTCCGGAATGGTGGTAAAGCCGCTGTCTTCCGAACTGGCCGCCACATTCACATTGCCGAAGCGCTTGGCTTCAGCAATGGCTTTCTTGGACCAAATACCGGTATTCACGTAATCCGCTGAAGCGCTCTCTGCCATCAGGTTCATCGGGATAGACGCGAACTGACTGGACGCGCCACCTTGCATGAACAACACAGCGTAATCATCTGAGATACCTGCCAGTTCCCGCAGATCTTTTTCTGCGGTTTCAGCAATAGAAACAAATTCGTCACTGCGGTGACTCATTTCCATCACTGACATACCGGTGCCGCGCCAGTCTAACAGCTCGGTTTCTGCCTGTTTCAGCACGGCTTCCGGCAATGTAGCCGGGCCGGCACAGAAGTTAAACGCCCTACTCATTCTTCAGTTTCCTCGCCTGCGGTACCTTCATCAGCACCTGACTCAACATTCGCTTCAACGTTAGCGCCGGCGACCTCATCGTCGTCATCAGATTCTGCGATACGCTCAACACCGACCAGTCGTTCGTCTTCCTGAGCCAAACGAATCAGGCGCACGCCCTGGGTATTACGGCTAAGAATAGAGACTTCATCTGTACGAGTGCGCACAAGCGTACCCTTATCAGAGATCAGCATCATCTCGTCGCCTTCGAACAACTGAAGCGCCGTTACCAGGTTGCCGTTACGCTCAGAACACTGCATAGCGATAACGCCTTGGCTGCCACGGCTGTAGGCCGGGAACTCTTCGATGGCGGTACGCTTACCGTAACCATGCTCACTGGCCGTCAACAGCACGCCGCCTTCCTGAGGAATAATCAGTGACACCACGTGATGACCTTCTGGCATCTTGATGCCACGAACACCACGAGCGGTCCGGCTCATCGGACGAACCTGTTCTTCATTGAAGCGCACCGCTTTACCGGCCGTTGAGAACAGCATCACTTCAGCATCACCATTGGTGATGGCTGCACCAATCAGGGTATCCCCTTCGTCCAGATTCAGTGCGATCAAGCCGCTGCTGCGCGGACGGGAGAAGTTGGGCAGAGGTGTCTTCTTGACAACACCTGCGGAGGTGGCCATCAGCACAAACTGGTCTTCAGGGTAATCACGAACCGGCAGGAACGTGGTAATACGCTCATCCTCATCCAACGGCAAAATATTCACCATCGGGCGACCACGGGAGCCACGGCTACCACGGGGAATTTCAAACACACGCAGCCAATACACCTTGCCACGGTTCGAGAAGCACAAAATGGTGTCGTGGGAGTTCGCTACCAACAGCTTCTCGATAAAGTCTTCGTCTTTCATCGCCGTCGCCGCTTTACCACGACCACCACGGCGCTGGGCCTGATAATCTTCAACGGCTTGAGTCTTGGCATAACCGCTATGAGAAATGGTCACAACCAGATCTTCTTCATCAATCAGGTCGGCGATGGTCAGGTCGCGCTGCGAACTGGTGATTTCGGTACGACGCTCGTCACCAAATTCAGCAACAACCGCTTCCAACTCTTCACGGATAACCGACATCAGACGATCCGGATCGCCAAGAATGTCCAGCAGGTCCGCGATCTTTTCCAGAATCTCTTTGTACTCGTTCTGGAGCTTTTCAGTTTCCAGTCCGGTCAGGCGGTGCAGGCGCATATCCAGAATCGCCTGAGTCTGCTCAGGAGACATGTAATACAGGCCATCACGCAGACCGTAGATTTCTGGCAGATCGTCCGGACGGCAAGCGTCTTCGCCGGCGCGCTCCAGCATGGCCAGAACATTGCCGGGAGCCCAGCCACGGCTCATCAGCTTCTCTTTCGCCTCAACCGAGGTCGGAGAGGCCTTGATCAGCTCGATCATCTCGTCGATGTTGGCCAGAGCAACGGTCAAACCTTCCAAAATATGGCCACGCTCACGTGCTTTGCGCAGCTCAAAGATGGTCCGACGGGTCACCACTTCACGGCGGTGGCGCACGAACGCATCCAGCATTTCTTTCAGGTTCAGAGTCTTTGGCTCGCCATTGATCAGCGCAACCATGTTGATGCCGAACACGGTCTGGAGCTGGGTCTGGGCAAACAGGTTGTTAACCACCACTTCGGGGTTTTCACCACGACGCAGTTCAATGACAACCCGGATACCTTCCTTGTTGGACTCATCCCGCAACTCGGTGATGCCCTCAAGGCGCTTCTCTTTCACCAGCTCTGCAATCTTCTCGATAAGACGCGACTTATTCAGCTGATACGGCAACTCGGTGATGATGATGGCATCGCGCTTAGTCTTGGCATCATGCTCAACTTCGTGACGGGCACGAATGTAAATCCGGCCACGACCTGTCCGGTAGGCTTCAACGATGCCCGCACGGCCATTAATAATGCCTTGTGTCGGGAAATCCGGGCCTGGGATGTGCTCCATCAATTCATCGACGGTCAGGTCCGGGTTTTCAATCAGGGCCAGACAACCGTTAACCACTTCGGTCAGGTTGTGCGGTGGAATGTTGGTTGCCATACCAACAGCAATACCAGAGGAGCCATTCACCAACAGGTTCGGCACTCGGGTTGGCATAACTTCCGGAATACGCTCGGAACCGTCGTAGTTATCAACGAAATCAACGGTTTCTTTCTCAAGATCCGCCAGCAGCGAATGAGCCACCTTCTCCATGCGAATCTCGGTGTAACGCATGGCGGCCGCGTTATCGCCGTCGATGGAACCGAAGTTACCCTGACCATCAACCAGCGGGTATCGGAGTGAAAACGGCTGAGCCATCCGAACGATGGTGTCGTATACAGCAGAGTCACCGTGAGGGTGATACTTACCGATAACGTCACCGACCACACGGGCAGATTTTTTGTACGCCTTATTCCAATCGTTGCCCAGTTCGGACATGGCGAACAGCACCCTACGATGCACTGGCTTGAGACCATCCCTTACATCCGGCAATGCTCGACCTACAATTACACTCATTGCGTAATCGAGGTAGGACTGTTTCAACTCGTCTTCAATATTGACCGGCAGGATCTCTTTGGCTAATTCACCCATCGAGAAAGGTTCCTTTGCGTTATCTGGAAGTCGTCTCGGGGCCGTGTCCCGGCCCCGTCTTTATTCTTCATCAAGCCGCCCAGCATACCACAGTCCCAACAGACCCGGGGTAGCCACAGTGACTTGTTAATCAAACACTACCGTCTTGTTTTCGTAGGTAATCACGCGATCTTCAATGTGCGAACGAAGCCCCCGCGCCAAAACGTTCTTTTCGACGTCTTTACCCAGACGGACCATGTCCTCAATCGAATCTCTGTGACTGATACGAATCACGTCCTGCTCAATGATCGGACCTTCATCCAAATCCTGAGTCACGTAATGACAGGTAGCTCCAATCAGTTTCACGCCGCGACTGTACGCCTGATGGTACGGACGCGCTCCGGCGAACGAGGGCAGGAAGCTGTGGTGAATATTAATCACCTTGCCAGCGTACTTCTCGCACAAATCCGCCGGCAGTATTTGCATGTAGCGCGCAAGCACAATCACATCGGCTTCGTACTTGTCGAGCAGCTCTTCAATCTGACCAAAGGCCTCGGCCTTGTTTTCCTTGCTTACCGGGATGTGGTGATAAGGAATGTCGTGCCACTCCACCATGCGCCGCAAATCATCGTGGTTGGAAATCACCGCCGCCATTTCAGCGTTCAGTTCTTTGCTATGCCAGCGGTGCAAGAGATCCGCCAAACAGTGAGATTCCTTGCTGCACATCAACACCACGCGTTTCGGACGCGCCGAATCGGCAATGTGCCAGCGCATATTGAATTCTCGGGCAATCGGTTCAAATGCCGCACGAAACTGATCCAACCCAAACGGAATAGATTCAGCTTTAATCTGGTGCCGCATGAAGAACCAACCAGACTGAGTATCTGAGTGGTGACTCGCCTCGGTAATCCAGCCGTTGTAGGTGGACAGAAAATTACTCACCTTGGCAACAATTCCCACCCTGTCCGGACAGGAAATAACAAGACGATAGGTATGCTCCATTAAGCCATTCCTTAACTAGAATCCGGGGAAAGCGAATGCGTTAGAAAACCACCAGCGATGACGCACGAGGAACTATCAACACGCACCTATAAAAATGACCAGCTATGATAGCCTATATGACCGCCAGAAACGAGGATTCCCCATGCACGACACTTACCCCAGCCTCCAGCCCAAACTTCGCTCAAGGCTCCTGTGGAGCCTGACAGCATCAATGCTGCTTGGTTTGCTGTCATTTTCTGCGCTCGCCAGCAACCAAGCTATTCTGGAAGGAGAACGATTCCACCCTGCTCAAGGCAAGCTAGGCATGGTCGCCACCAGCCATACACTCGCGACCGACGTGGCGCTGGATGTTCTGAAAAACGGTGGCAATGCGGTGGATGCCGCGGTAACCGCCGGCTTCGCGCTTGCTGTCACCCAACCGAGGTCCGGCAACATTGGCGGTGGCGGTTTCTTGCTGTACTCGCCCGGAGACGGTAAAGCACCGGAAGCGATTGATTATCGGGAAACTGCCCCCGCCGCCGCAACGGAAAACATGTTTCAAGACAGCGACGGCAACGTTGTGAAAGAACGCAGCCGGTTCAGCCACCTGGCAGCGGGAGTGCCCGGGACGGTAGCGGGCCTCGCCCTCGCTCTGGAACGCCATGGCACCATTTCGTTGAGTGAAGCGCTCGCCCCGGCCATTCGTTTGGCGAAAGACGGATTCGTCGTGCCGCATCGATTTACTATCGGCCTGGAACGAGCCGCCAATCGATTAAAACGCTGGCCTGCCACCAACGCCACCTTTTACAAGGAGGACGGTTCTGCGCCGCAACCTGGCGAAGTGTTCAAACAGCCCGAACTGGCCGCCACTCTTCAACGCATTGCTGATCAAGGCATCAAAGGCTTTTATGAAGGGGAAACGGCACGCCTGATTGTTGAGGAAATGCAGCACAATGATGGTCTGATCACCCTGGATGATCTGAAGAACTATCGACCGGCCATCCGCCAGCCCGCGCGCGGCACCTACCGTGGCTACGACATCTTCTCTATGTCGCCACCCTCCTCCGGCGGCACACACATTGTGCAAATCCTGAATATCCTGGAGGGCTACCCTATCGGTGAAATGGGCCACAATTCAGCCGCCACCATCCATCATATGGCTGAAGCCATGAAACTGGCGTACGCCGACCGCGCCCAATACCTCGGCGACACCGACTTCGTGGAGGTGCCACTGACGGGCCTTACCAGCAAAAAATACGCAACTGAGCTGAGAAAAACGATTTCGGCTGACAAAGCCCGACCTTCCAGCGAAATCAAACACGGTACGTCTACCGCCTGGGAAAGCCCGGAAACCACTCACTTCTCTGTTGTGGATCGCTGGGGCAATGCGGTGTCCAACACCTACACCATCAACTTCAGTTATGGCTCCGGTATTACCGTGGCCGGCGCTGGGTTCTTGCTGAACAATGAAATGGATGACTTCAGCGCCAAGCCTGGCGTGCCCAACGCCTATGGCCTGATCGGCGGGGACGCCAACAAGGTAGAACCCGGAAAACGCATGCTCAGCTCCATGTCACCCACCATCGTTCGCAAAGACGGCAAGAACCACTTGGTGACCGGCAGTCCGGGCGGGTCGCGCATCATCACCACTACCCTGCAAGTGCTGATGAACGTGATCGATCACAAGATGAACATTCAGACCGCTGTGAATGCTCCGCGAATTCACCACCAGTGGTTCCCGGATGAAATTCGCATCGAGCAAGGCATTAGCCCCGACACCATCAGACTGCTTGAAGCCAAAGGCCACACGGTGGCGACCAGCACAGCCATGGGTGCCATTCAGAGCATCATGATCGGCGAAGACGGCACGCTCTATGGCGGCGCTGATGCCCGGCGCAGCACGTCTTCTGCCAAAGGCTTTTAGAGGAGAACGAAAGCGGCACGCCGCTTTCGTTATTTGCCGGATTCGAGCTTGTCTTGGGTCCGCAACTCGAAGTCGCTTGCGTCATGGCGCTCGTGCAGTTGTGACGACAACTCGCCCCATGCCTTATTCACCATCCGCCCTCGCTTAACCGCAGGGCGCTGGGCCACGTCCTCTGTCCAACGCACCACATTGGTGTAGGTGTGCGCCTCCAAAAACTCAGCCGCTTCGTACACCATGTTCTTCACCAGCGCGCCATACCACGGCCAGATGGCCATATCGGCAATGCTGTATTCATCGCCGGCAATATAACGGTTATCCGCCAGCTGGCGATCAAGCACATCCAACTGCCGTTTTACTTCCATCGCGTAACGGTTGATGGGGTACTCATACTTTTCCGGGGCGTACGCATAAAAATGCCCGAAACCACCGCCGAGGAAAGGAGCGCTGCCCATCTGCCAGAACAGCCAGTTCATGGTTTCCGTTCGCTTGGCGGGATCTTTCGATAAAAACTGGCCAAATTTTTCAGCCAGATAAAGAAGGATTGAACCTGATTCGAACACCCGTACAGCAGGTTCTACACTGCGATCCATCAACGCCGGAATTTTAGAGTTGGGGTTCACGCCCACGAAACCGCTACTGAACTGATCCCCTTCCATGATATTGATGATCCAGGCATCGTATTCTGCTTCTTTAATACCCAGCTCAAGCAACTCCTCGAACATAATGGTCGCTTTCACCCCATTCGGGGTCGCCAGAGAATATAGCTGGAAAGGATGTTCGCCCACCGGCAATTCTTTATCATGAGTAGGGCCAGCAACCGGGCGGTTAATATTCGAAAACTTACTTTCGCCTTCCTGATTCCACTTCCACACTTTTGGTGGAGTATAGGTAGGATCGCTCATCAACTGTCCCCTTAATCTGTAAACGATGACTCTTAATTAAATACGCTCTCGAAAGGCTCTCAACAGCGACTCAACGGGCGACCGCGGCCTCAGCAATTCCGGACAAAGCTTGCTGCATATTAGGAACAACACCACACTCCGAAGCGCCGTGACGCTCTGCAATGAAAGCGGGATCGTTGTAGCCAAGCCATACTTGAGACGACTCGTCCTCCCAAACCAGCGCCTTCAAAGGAAGATCAATCCCCACGGTCTGCGCACACGCCATAAACGGTGTACCACCCTTAGGATTACCAAACACCAACACCTCAGTAGGGCGCAACGACTGGCCAATTTTTCGAGCACCGGCAGCGTGATTAATTCGCGCAAACACATTCAAACTACGCGCCTTAACTTCAGCCTCCAACCGGTCCATAGTTTCCTCTGCACTATAAGGGCTTTTGAGCGCGACCATCCCGTCAGCCGCGACCGGACTAACCAACATGACGGCGACTGCCGCAAGTGAGCGAAACGTTTTCATGGTGCTCTCCTTTGTATCCAGGCCAAACGAAGCCCAACGAGATACCTCACCCTACCAGCAACCGACAAAACCCTCTACAACCTGACTTCTTCGATCTAGCTGTTAGTTTGAGTTATTTCGATCAAACCAACCCTTTCCTCTCGACATTCGTAAGAGCCCATCTCGAACTCTCGGCAGATCCATGGCCGGTTCTCGTAAATCGTGCACATGAACGTTTCCCGATCCAGAGCCGAGCACCAGCCGTCCTCTAAGCGCAGCATGGTTTCCCCTCCCCACTCATCGTAAGCAATGTGCCGCTCAGGGACTCCCGTATCACTAATAATCATAACTTCCAATCGGCAACAGCAGGCCTTGCAGTTTGAGCAGGACACCTCTGAAACAGGCATATTTTTGAGGGGAATGGTCATACATCTCCGCAGTTTTAATCGGATTACGCATTGGGCGATTTATCGACCATACTGATTATGTCTCGCACAACCTGAAAAAAACACAGTTCAAGTAGGCATGGCTCCGCGCCTACACAGCCTTCCCTAATAATAAATAGAGGTGTGTTCAGTGTCTGAAGCTTCCGTTTTCATCGGCAAAGGCAGTCATGTCCAGAGTTTACTGCTACGCCGTGCCAACCGTCATGGGCTGATCGCTGGCGCCACCGGCACAGGCAAAACCGTCACACTGCAAATACTTGCCGAAGGCTTTTCCGCCCAAGGCGTGCCGGTATTTATGGCGGATGTAAAAGGTGACCTCTCCGGCATTTCACAACCGGGCACCACGAAACCGTTTCTGACAAAACGCGCTGAACAGGTGGGGCTTGAGCCCTACGCGTTCGAAGGCTTTCCCACCGTATTCTGGGATGTATTAGGCAAACAAGGCCACCCCATGCGGGCCACTATTTCCGACATGGGCCCCTTATTGTTATCACGACTTCTTGAACTAAACGATACTCAGGAAGGCGTCATCAACATTGCCTTTAAGCTAGCCGATGATCACGGCATGGCCTTACTGGACCTGAAGGATCTTCGGGCGCTAATGACCTTTGTGGCGGAACAGTCCAAAGAACTCTCAGCACTCTATGGCAACGTCAGCAAAGCCTCCGTCGGTGCGATACAACGGCGTTTGTTGCAGCTTGAACAGCAAGGCGGCGACCATTTTTTTGGTGAGCCGGCTCTGGAGCTTTCCGATCTCATGCGCTGTGATTCGGCTGGACGCGGACACATTAACTTGCTGGCCGCCGACCAACTCATCGAACGCCCGCGACTGTACGCCACCATTTTACTTTGGCTGTTAGCAGAACTGTTTGAAGAGCTACCCGAAGTGGGTGATCCCGACAAACCCAAACTGGTGTTCTTTTTCGACGAAGCCCACCTGTTGTTTGATGACGCACCCAAAGCACTACTGCAGAAAGTTGAGCAGGTGGTGCGTTTGATACGCTCTAAGGGCGTTGGTGTTTATTTTGTTTCCCAAAACCCCACCGACATACCCGACAAAATACTGGGCCAACTCGGCAACCGAGTGCAACACGCACTAAGAGCCTTTACCTCACGCGACCAAAAAGCCGTTCGAGCCGCCGCGTCAACCTTCCGGCAAAACCCGAATCTGGACACTGAAAAAGTCATTACCGAACTTGGCGTAGGCGAAGCACTCGTCTCTACCCTTGATGATAAAGGCACACCATCGATTGTGGATCAAACGCTGATCCGACCACCCTCTTCCCGGTTAGGGCCAGCCACCGCAAAAGAACGCAAAGCCATTCTCGCAGCCAGCGAGTTTGGCGCCCTCTACAATGAAATGATTGACCGGGAATCAGCCTTCGAAAAACTGCAAAAACGCGCAGAAGACGCCGCCAAAGAAGCTGAGCGGGCGGCCGTCGCCAAAGAACGCGTGTATGAAGCGCCCACCAAGACAAGTAAAAAACCCGCAACCACACGGCGATCATCTCGCCAGAGCGTGTTTGAAACTCTGGCGAAAAGCATTGCGCGCACAATGGGCCGAGAAATGACACGCGGCTTTTTGAGAGGGCTACTAGGCTCCCTGTTTAAGGGGCGTTAAAGCGCAGTGCAGCTCTCAATAATGTCACCGGAGCTTCCGCCTGCCCGATGCTCCAACAAAAGGCCTTCAGCGTCGGGCCCGGAGCCCTTCACCCACCACTCGATGCCACCGCCGACGTATCGTGCGCCACTGGCCGAAACGGCGGTTTCCATATCGTAGCTAGAGCCCTTGTAGTGCACTTTGGCGGAGTCGGGAGCCAGATAGTTAACCGCAACCGTTTCGCCGCTCTCGCACTCATAGCTCTGTGCAAAGGCATCACCCTGCTGAAAGCTTGAACACGCAGAAACCAAAAACACCGACGACAACAAAAGCGGAATAGTAATTTTCATACAAGACTCCATTTTCTGATAGTTAGACCACAACGGCGGAATACACTTTCATTAGCAAAGCATGGTCAGGGAGCCAGAATCGATCCATAGCTTCCTCTGTATCAGGAGGCGAGCCACTGCCTACTTCGGCCTAACAACACTCGGCCCCCGCTGTTAACGCATCCTCTCTAAGCGCAGTCTAAGCTGCTTCTCCGTTTCGATGATTGCCAAAAGCGCGATTCCGACACAAACGATAATCATACCTTCCCGAAAAGGAACGGCGACCGTCGCAAACAATGTTTGCAGGGGTGGCAGGTAGGTGATGGCGAACTGGGCAAGGGTTACTGCGACGACAGTCGTCCAGACCACTTTAGTCCCCCTGACCGCGTTCCAGGTCAGCGACGTACCGTAGATATTGCGGATAAAAAACAGATGAAACACCTCCATCACCACTAAAGTGTTGAGCGCGATCGTGCGTGCCAGCTCAATGGAATATCCCTGCTCCATGGCGTAGGCATACATGCCAAAAACCCCACCCAGAAACAGAGTTGACACAAGCACAATGTGCCAAGCCAGCTCACCGGTCAGCAGTGCCTCGTTTCTCGAGCGCGGCGGGCGACGCATGCTATCGGCTTCACACGGTTCGAAGGCGAGAGCCATGCCGAGCGTGATCGAGGTGATCAGATTGACCCAAAGAATCTGTATGGGCGTAATCGGAAGCGTCATTCCAAATAGCAATGCCACAACAATGGTCATGGCCTCCCCTGCATTGGTTGGCAAGGTCCAACTTATGACCTTCTTGATATTATCGTAAACCGTGCGCCCTTCCCTGACCGCAGCCACTATCGACGCAAAGTTGTCATCAGCCAGAACAAATTCGGCCGCTTCTTTTGCTGCCTCGCTGCCTTTACGCCCCATTGCGATCCCGGCATCGGCACGTTTGAGCGCGGGCGCATCGTTAACGCCATCTCCGGTCATGGCAACGGTCATACCATGCGATTGCAGCGCCATGACCAATCGTAATTTGTGTTCAGGGCTGGTGCGGGCATATATATCCACATCCAGAACGGCCGCCGCCAGAGCTCGGTCATCCATGCTATCCAGGTCGACTCCGGTCAGAACCTTGCCGGGATTCTGCAGCCCCACCTGCTTTCCAATAGCCATCGCTGTGCCCTTATGGTCACCCGTGACCATCTTCACGCGAATGCCTGCGCACTGGCACTCCGCAATAGCGGTGATGGCTTCGGGGCGTGGCGGATCAATCAGCCCCACCAAACCAATCAGCGTCAGCCCATGCTCTACGTCCGAGAACTCAAGAACCGTATGTTCCGGCGCCACCGGTTGTACGGCAAATGCCAACACGCGCTGGCCCTGTGCTGCGATATCCTCGGCTTTTTGCTGCCAGTACGGCTCATTAAGAGCGTCGGTGCTACCGAGAACCGTCCTTTGCTTGTCGCACATCGAGAATATCTGCTCGGGCGCGCCCTTCACGGAGACATAGGCCTGATTGTCATGATTATGATTAAGCGTGGCCATGAAACGGTGCTTGGCATCGAAGGGGATGACATCGGTGCGCGTCCAGCCGGCCAACTCCTTGCGGGTATCGATACCGACCTTGCCAGACAGCGCCAGCAAGGCACCCTCCATGGGGTCACCCTCCACCGTCCAAGCGCCATCACACTCCCGCAGGGATGCATCGTTACAGAGCGCAGAAACACGACCGAGTTCGTAGAGGGCATCATATTCCTGAGCGTTCACTGCGACATCGTTTAGCTTGACGCTGCCCTTGGGCTCATACCCGTCGCCCTCTAGCGAGAACAGCTGGGCGCTCGTCACCACGGAAGCCACCATCATCTCGTTGCGGGTCAAAGTGCCCGTCTTGTCGGTACAGATAACCGATATCGAACCCAGCGTCTCGATAACAGGCAAACGTCGAACAATCGCGTTACGCCGTGCCATAGCCTGCACCCCTACCGCCAGTGCGATGGTCAGAACGGCGGGTAAACCTTCGGGGATGGCAGCAACGAAAAGGCCAACCACGGCCATAAACATCTCGGAGAACTCAAAATGCTGAACGAAATAACCAAACATTAGAAGTACAGCAGCGATCACGAGAATCAAGGCGGTGAGCCATCGGGAAAATACATTCATCTGCCGGATTAGCGGAGTTGTCAACGTCTCGACGGTGGACAACAGGCCACTAATGCGGCCGATTTCCGTATACGAGCCCGTGGCCACAACCACGCCCCGCCCCAAGCCGCTGGTCACCAACGTACCGCTGTAGGCCATACACCCTCGATCTCCAAGGGGGGCCTCGGCACTAACGGGCTTGGTATGCTTTTCAACCGGGACGGACTCGCCCGTGAGAATGGACTCCTGAATCTGCAGCGCACTAACCTGAAGAAGCCGCAGGTCGGCTGGCACCTTGTCCCCGGCTTCAAGCAATACAATGTCGCCGGGTACCAAGGCTTCGCCTTCAACCGAGCACCGCACACCGTCACGCAGTACCGACGCCTTCAGAGCCAGCATTCGGCGAAGAGCACCCATCGCTTTTTCGGCTTTGCCTTCCTGAAAGAATCCGATAGCGGCATTGGCAACAACGACCGCCAATATCACTAACGTATCGGCCAAGTGCCCCAACGCCGCTGTGATGGCAGCGGCGACGAGCAAAACGTAAATGAGAATATTATGAAAGTGCCAAAGAAAGCGGATCAGTTGGCTTCGCTTCGCAGCTTCCGGTAATCGGTTAGGCCCATACGCCTCAACGCGCTTTGCCACCTCTTCCGAAGACAGTCCTTGTTCACTAGCACGCAGAGTATCGATAGCGTTCTGCGAGGCCAGCTCGTGCCACTTACAGTCTGCGTCCATGGCACCAAAACCTCGCGGGTATAAGTGTCTGACGTACGTTAAACACCCGAGTGCACAGTTTCACTTGCGTGAAGCCCCACCGCAACAACTCGTTAAACTCTAGTTCAGTTTAGAGCCACCGCTTTGCTTCAGCTATTACCGTTTCCATTCTTTTCTGAAGAGGCCTGTGACGAAGAGCGCAAAGGTAGAGGGTTTCCCTAACGGGGTGGGCAAGTTGATGTACTTTGATGAGCTCGGGCTTGGGGAATGCCTCAACCGCATGGGCCGGCAAGACGGTAAACCCTAACCCCATGCTGACCGGCTCAAGAATCAAACCAATCTGGTTTGAGAACCCTTTCCTTGGAAACAAGTTACTGTGCTGGAACTCGCGATAGTTCGCTCCAAGGAGCAGGTTGGCGTGATGGCTTCCATCCGGGTGATCAATAAAACCAAGCGCCATGAGCGTTTCCCATTCAGCGTCTTCTACCGTCGCCGGCGTAACCAGTAGCAGCGCCTCTTCAGCAACGGGCGTGCAACTTACGTCGGCCAAAGTGGATTTCGTCGTCATGAACCCGATATCAACGGCGGATTCAGCAATTGCGTGCTCCACACCGGAATTTGGCGCAAACCGGTAATCGATGGTGAGTTTGGGGTATTTGTGCTGCAGCGCCAATAACTGAGGGTAAAGCTTCAGACCCACACTCCCAGGCGACATAACCCGAACCCCGCCTTCATAGGGAGGGTCCTCTACAACGGCCAGTTCCAGATTCGACAACGCGAGAAGAATACCCTGAGCTTCGGCGTATAGCCTTTCGCCGGCGCCCGATAGCGAGAATTGTTTGCCTTGCCTCACAAGCAGCTCGGTACCGAGCTGCTCCTCCAGCTTGCGCACATGCTGGCTTACCCCGGACTGGGTCATGTGGAGACGCTCAGCCGTGCGAGTGAAATGTCCTTCTTCAACGAGCGTGCAAAAGCTGCGCAACCAATTAACGTTCATCATTACATTATATGATCAATTTCATGACAAACGATAATTTTACGTAATTTAAAACGCTGTGTAACCTGCTCTCAGTTTCATAAGCGGAGGACAAGTAATGAGCAACGTTTACCCAAGAAATTTTTCACACATCGGCATATCCGTTCCGGACCTTGAGGAAGCCGTTAAATTCTACACGGAGGTTCTGGGTTGGTATTTGATTATGAAACCGACTGAGATCGAAGAGGACGACAGCGCCATCGGGGAGATGTGCACGGAAGTGTTTGGTAAGGGCTGGGGAAGCTTCCGCATCGCTCACCTTTCCACGGGTGACCGAATTGGTGTAGAGCTGTTTCAATTCAGAAACCAAACCAATCCGGAAGATAACTTTGAGTACTGGAAAACCGGCATCTTCCACTTCTGCGTACAAGACCCGAACGTTGAGGAGCTCGCGGAACGCATCGTGGCCGCTGGCGGCAAACGCCGTATGGAGAAACCACGCTATTACTATCCGGGCGAAAAACCCTATCGCATGATTTACATGGAAGATCCATTCGGAAACATTCTGGAAATCTATAGCCACAGCTATGAGCTGATCTACAGCGAGGGCGCGTACTGAATCGCCCCCCAACCTCAGCCAGGCGATCCGCCCAGCGGGTCGTCTGGCGCGGCCAAGGCTGAACACCTTGGCCGCACCTGAACGTACAAATTACGGCGTACTGCTCAGAGTTCCTTCCAGAAGTGGCAACTGCACCGTACCAGACACGTTTACAAAGGGTACCAACGCATCCCGAGACCAGCTCGCCGGGTACTGCAGATGATATCCGGATACCAGCAACGCCAGCTCATCGCTGGGCGCCAAGGATTCCGCAACACCCACCAACTGAATGACCGCTTCATTTTTCAGGCCACGCACCGGCATTACCTGATCATCTATCAAATCCCAGCGGCTTTCGCCTTCCGCCCGCTTGCCCAAGCCAACAAACACAATCGGATCACAGCCCGGAGCAAATGGATCCAGCGTGTTATCACACACAGATTTTCCCGCCAGATCCGACACCGTCAGCTTCATAGTAGGAATACCTCCCAGAACGGCGCCCTCTTCGCCAACTTTACCCAGCATTAAGGCAAGCGGAGGCTGAGTTACAGTCGCAACAGCCTCGTATCCAGATGCCACAGGCTGATCCGACGCAAACGCCCGCTCAACTGCATAGCGGCCGGTAAGCACGTCGTTCTCGCTCGCAGGCGCAGGAAACTCATCCATGGGCACCATCACCGATTGATCGTCGCCAAGCGACAAACACACATTGGATTCGGTACCCTCGAAGTAGTTCGGCAGCGGTTTGCCGAGAAGATGATGCTCCAGCCAGTTCAGCGTCGCATCTGCAATCGAAATGCTACCGCAATGAAACTTTCCAGCCGCTCCCTGAAAGCCCGGAATTTCAAGCAAGCCGGCCGCTGGATCAACGTATGTGCCCGGTTGCGCTTCATCTGGCACCTCTACTGGCAATATGTGGCCAGTCTGATGGGTCAGCAGCCGCACATCCCCATTCGTTTGCGCCGACAGACACGAAAAGTTGCGCCAAGCTTCATTGAAGTTAAACAGCGTGTCTTTCATGCCCTGCGTCAGCAGCACATCGACGTCATTAAACGGTGTCGGAGGCACATCGTAGGCTGGAGGATTAATCTGATAGGAAACCAGATCCGCGTCCTCAGAAACAGTCAGAGATGCACCTGCGCAACGATATGCCGGGCTGTGATAATAGACAAAGTCCAGGCCCGCCTCGGGGAACCTGTTCAAGGAAGCACCCTGCGCAAGACTTTCCCTTAGAATCGGATCCAAGCCGCCATTGCCCTTACCCGTCGAACCACTTTCGCCGAAGCCAACCAGTATCAGATCCCAGCCGGTTTTAATCACACCCCCGGGGTTCAGACTGTAACGCAGATCATTCCACGTCATATCCGGCACCAAGGCATCGAGCCGTCGTTTCGGGTCCAGGCCATGAAGAAGGAATTGGAAACCGCCTCCGTAACTTCCCCCGATGGCGCCCGCCACCAGATTCGGATTTAACGCTTCGGGAAGGTCGGCCTCATCGCGAAACTGCAGGTAGTCCAGGTTGGCCTCTGCCCAATCAAGAATCTGCACCAGATCTTGCCCCTCAAACTCAGGGTCCATTACTCGCACGGTACCCGTGCTTTCACCAAAGCCACGCTGGTCGATGGAAATCACCGCAAAGCCAGCGTCGCGATAGTTCTCAAAACCATCGGTGCTGCGTGATCCTCCGAAGCCATGGCCTTGCAGAACAAGTGGATGCCCCGCATCGCAGTCGATACCGCCTGTAGGCTCAAGCACCTGGAAAGCAATGGTCTCACCACTGGCGGAATTAAGGGAAACAGAATAGCTTCGCCCGCCTTCACGGGGCGAGCCGTCGGCACAAGAAACCAGAACGGGGTCAGGCAATTCGCACTGTGGAGCCTGGCTATTGCCGGGATTGTCGCAGGCCTGATCCGGCGAGTTTCTGCGTTCTGCCGCTCGATCAGACCGGTCGTTATCGGAACTTGAATCTATACACCCTGTAACGGCAAGCGCTAAGACTAAGGGGGCCAGAGCAAAGCGAGCAGGAAGTAATGCGGAACGGGAGGGCATCGATTGTTCTCCTTATTGTGTTTTGAAAACCCAATAGAGAGAACGTGTTGTTCAAGAATACGTTCCGATGCCAAGCCACAAAGGCCCAACATGACATCTTGACGCGCTGTTCATTCAATACACAAATGGGTGATCGAGCTAGCGTTTCAAGACATATGCCAACCACCCATCTGAGCTACTCAACCTTGATTGTGATTTTGTCAGAAACCACCGGTTTGCTATGAGGCACGTGTGCGTGATCACCCAGCAACAGCTGCAGGGTATGGGTGCCAGGGGCAAGCTCTATTTCGGTCTCCGTCTGGCCTCCGCCAAAGTGTTTGATATTATCGGTAGCCGGCAACGGCTTACTCAAATCAGACGGCACATCGGTATCAATCAATAGATGATGGTGCCCGGTATTATTCTTATCAACACCGGCCGGCGCCACGCCCATATTGCGAAGACCAAACACCACTTTGACGTTTTGCTGAACCGAAGCCCCATCGCTGGGCTGAACAAAGTAAACTTCCGCATTGGCCGGTGCTTCTGACATCATGCTTCCAGCAAAAGTCCCCATTGGTGCAACCAGCAAAGCCGACAATAAGGTAATCGTACTGTTTTTCATGCTCCTCTCCCCCTATCCGCGTTCACTGCCATCCTTGTTGGTACAGAACAAGCAGCTTCACCAACAACATAGCAAGGCTAGACCAAGAAGAGCATCGCTGCATAACCGGACATGGAACTACTGTTAAGCGGCAAACACCTTGTCCGTCTTGGCCGCCATAATGAAATCGTTCCGATGCAGGCCGCCGATAGCGTGGGTCCACCAGCTGACGGTCACCTTACCGTATTCCAAAAGAACAGCGGGATGGTGGTTTTCTGCCTCTGCCAGATCACCCACTCGGTTCGTGAAAACCTGAGCCTGGGCAAAATTCTTAAACTTGAATACCTTCTGCAGCTTTTCTTCGCCATCGGTATCCACAATTTTCCAATCAGAGATTTGCTCGTGCAGGAGTCCTCTCTCGGCGCCGGTGACCTTAGGTGCGCCTTTGCGGCACGCCTCGCAGTGTTGCTTCGCCAATTCGCCCATATCCTTCCTCCCCGAACGTCGTTGTCTTACTGGTTCGCGAGCGCATAGCCAATCCCCGCACACACCGCCGCAACCTGCGCGGCATTACATTGCTCGGGCGTCGCGCGTGGGCTGTCGGGATAAACCTCGGTTGTGGTTCTGTAAGGTGCGTTAGTGACGCTGGCGCACAGACCCAGCTGCTTGAGCGGATACTGGATAACACCTCGGGAAGCCACAGGTGAGCCGAAGATCTCTCCTTTATCATCCGCTGGAGCAATATGAGTGACCTGCTCTGCCGCTTCTATGATTGCCTGCTGAAATTCAGGCTGGGGATACTCACTGTCATCCACCAAGTAAAAGCCGTCGGGGATGTCACCCGGCTCGAACGGCTTACCGTCTCGGGCAGCCAACGCGGGGCGAAACTCGGTTTCGTCGGTATCGGTGGTCTCGTGCAGATCCATATGCAGCAGAACATCATCGCGGATCGGCTCCACCAGTTGCATAAGTGCCGCCGATTCCCCAGCGGGACTGTTTTCGTGGAACGAGCGGTTCGGATCGATCGCATTCGCGTTCCAACGATGGATACGCTCGTATGCCCATGGGCTGACACAAGGTGCAACCAATAGGTTGACGCGCCCAGCGTACTCCGCCGCATACTGCTCAACGAATTGCAGCGCACCGTGCACGCCGCTGGTCTCATACCCATGTACCCCGCCCGTGATCAGCACAACCGGCAGATCATCACGCCAGTCGCGACTGCGGATCGCCATCAGCGGATAGCTTTCGGTGCCATAGTCCAGACAACCATACTGCTCCACATCAAAGCGCGAGCGTAGGCGCTCGATCACACTCAAAACCTCGGTCTCGTAGCTGCGCTGACGGGTCTGCAGTGATAACCACTCGGCACGTTCCTTATCGCCCCAGGGAGTGCCGGGCGTACCAATTGGATAGGGTTCGTGCGCTGTGTTCATATCACTTTTCTCCAGTGTTTGCCGATGGTTGCAGATATTCTAACATCCGCAAGTAAGACGAAGCAGGCGACCACCGTTTCCATCCTCCAGAACCCATAATGCACCTTCAGGCCCGAGCTCAACCTCTCGGATACGTTCACCCATAGCAAAGCGCTCTGCTTCTGCGGCTTGGCGACCATCGATTCTGATTCGTAACAGTGACTGTGATCGGAGTCCGCCGATAAAGGCCTGGCCCTGCCAGTCGGGAAACATCGATCCGTAATATATCGCCAGGCCGGAGGGGGCAACCGTCGGTACCCAGTATATCTCCGGAGCCTTAAATTCAGGTCGCGTATCGTGATCGGGAATGGGAAAGCCGGAGTAATGATCCCCCCAGGAGACAAGGGGCCAACCGTAATTCTCGCCAGCCAGGGTCAGGTTAAACTCGTCGCCGTGTCTGGGGCCCATTTCATGAGTCCACAACTGCCCCTCTTTGTCGAAAGCTATGCCAAGCAGATTGCGATGCCCGAGCGACCAGAAGGTTTTTGCTAGTTCTCCCCTCGCCTGAAACGGATTGTCAGCGGGTACGGACCCGTCCGGGTTTAATCGGATAACCTTGCCCAAATTTTGATCCCAGCTTTGAGCCGGTGTGAGTTTTTGGCGGTCACCCGAGGTGATAAACAAATGCCCACTCGGGCCAAATGCCAGCCGGTGAGAGTAATGTCCTCCACCAGAAACTTTAGGTGTTTGCCGCCAAATGACTTCGAGGTTTTCAAGTGTTGGCGGACCAGCCTCGAGGTCCAACCGGGCCCGAGCAACAACAGCCCCTTTTTTCCTCCAGGAACCCTGCTCCGCGTATGACAGATAAATCCAGCGGTTGTCGTTATAGTTCGGATGAAGAATCACGTCCCCTAAACCACCCTGCCCGCCATATGCCACCTCGGGCACGCCTTGAACGGAAAGCTTGGAGCGATCTTCCGGGTGAACCAAATACAAAGCACCAGGCTTTTCTGTGACGAGGAGGAGTCCATTCGGAAGAAAGGCCATGGCCCAGGGTTCATTGAACTCACCAAAGCTCTCGGCGAGGAGCCTAGAGCCTGCATTTCCGTGAATCACATGATCAGCGGGCTCGCCGTAGGCGTTGGAGCAAAGCAACACCCCTATAAGCCATAGGTACGGTATGAATCGCGATAATTTCATCATTCGCGCCACTTTGAGGGGAAGAACGAAACCGTGACGGATGATACTTGGATTCATAACCTACCCCTCAATGAACGCGATGTTAATCGCATGCTCTCCACCATCATCTTCAAGCATAATCACGCAGGGTGCCGTCATCATGCCCTCAGGTACCTCAGACGGCACTTTTCTCTCAACTTCAATATGATAGACCGTATCACCGTACCGATAACTTAGCTTGAAGCCCGGCCATTCCGGCGGCATGCAGGGCGTCATTGAAAGCTGGTTTCCATCACGTTCAAAGCCAAGAATGCCTTCAAGCATAAACCGGTAAAGCCAACCACCGGAGCCGGTATACCAGGTCCACCCCCCGCGCCCGGTGTGTGGTTCCTCGCCGTAGATGTCTGCAGCCACCACATAGGGTTCCACTTTATATCGCTCAATCGCCTCACGATTATCACCGTGTCTCACCGGGTTCAGGCAATCGAGCACCGTTGCGGCCTTCTCGGCATCGCCAAGCTTTGTAAACGCCAGCCCAGCCCAACAGGCGGCATGAGTGTACTGGCCGCCGTTCTCGCGAACCCCCGGCGGGTAAGCCGCGATATATCCGGGATCCGCCTGATTCGGGCCTCTTCCCCTGAACGGTGGTGTAAATAACAAAACCATGCCGGACTCCGGCTTTACCAGTTTGCGCCAGACCGAATCCATCGCCTGATCGGCACGGTTCCCATCGGCCAAACCTGACAAAACAGCCCAGGACTGGGCAATGGAGTCAATCTCACAGGCGATCTGACCGCTACTGCCCAGAGGCTGACCATTATCGTAGTAGGCTCGTCGAAACCATTCGCCATCCCAAGCCTGCTGATTCGCCGCAAGCGCTATGTCTTCTCAAACGCAGCCACGTGATAGAGCCCCTTGCCTGTGAAAATGCCCTCGCCAAACAGATCCTGATAAGCGTCTGAGACCGCTAGGCTATAGAGGTCCAGTCCTCGGTCGCCTGAAAAGATTCGCGTAAAGATGTTCAGTGTTGACGTCAGCGGGTTAATTTCAATTCTTGGCTGCAGAATGCTGTATCCGGCCTTTATTTCGCCGGTTTGCGCATCCCACACCGGCTGATTAAGCGGGTGAGCAATCGTGCCAACAAGGCGTTTGGCGGCACCTACCGGCAAAAACGTATCGGCATCAAGGGTAATCACATAATGGGCGCCTCGAAGCCATTCCCTATCCCCCGCACCATCGATGAATGTGCCCTCACTTCCAGTTAGCAAAAAGTGATTAAACTCTTTCAGCTTGCCACGCTTACGTTCCCACTCCATCCAGCGAGCATCCTGAGGATTCCATGTCCTTCCGCGATGCTTCCAGAAAAAAGGCTGCGCCCCCGTCTCCGCATACCGGGCGTTAAGGCGCTCAATGCCCGCCCTCAAACGATCAGTCAGAGCGACATCCCGATCGGTTTTCTCATCATCGGCATCAAAGAGGCCGGTCAACAAACCAAACCGAAGAGCGGGGTCCACGTTCGCCAGGTAATGCCGCTCAATCTGCCGGATAGCCTGATCAACATCCTCTTCTTTGGAAATCAGTAACGCCATGCAGACGACGGCCCGATGATCAGGCTCAATCCCGCTGGTGAAGTCGAGTTTTGGCAGGACACGTGGCTGTGTCGTCAGCGTTACTAACCAGTTCACCAGCACGGACGCGATGGCCATTCCCGGCACCAGCACCAACAACACCACCAAAGCCCCTAGCCACCAGGGGCCAAGAAGCGTGGCGTAGATAGTTGGAATCAGGACAAGAATCAATGCAAACGAAGCCAGCCCACAGAAATAGATGCCTGTCACACGCCCTGCGAACCAGCGCGCGGCACGTCTCAAGGGGCTGGGCTCGTAGCCAACTTGTTGCTCGAGTGCTGCCCGGCCATCACCGATCAGATAATAACCAACATGCTCACGGGCCTCTTGCGATGCATGCCCTGCCTGAGAATTGCTGCCTTGTTGAGCAAGCTCGATAACACACTGAGCAATATCCAATTCATTCTGCTGACTCAGCCTTGCCATCCACTCAATTTTCCGCCGATACCTGTCTCGGGTTTCGAAGTCCATTCTTGGATAGGCACCTGCCGGATCTTCTCGCAGCAGCGCTTCAACTTGTGAGGTCCGTTCAAAAAAGCCTTTCCAGTCCGTTCGCTCCAAGCGATGTAAACTCCAGACACCATCGGCAACGACATCCCGACTCTCAATGTCCACCATCCCGGTTAAAGAGTCGGCGGAAGCAAGCTCTTCAATACGCGAGAGAACCGCACTGAATATTCCGACCAAAACCTGATACCGCACAAACAGCGGCAGCGCCCAGAGTTCAGCCGTATTGAATGGTGCCGAGTTTTTGTATTCAAGAACCAGCGCTTCGAGCACGGTGTCGTCGAACCTTTGTTCGCAGCGATCCATCGCAAGGCGGGCCACTTCCTGTACTCTAATCTGACCCGCAAAATCACGAGCGGTAAGGACAGGAAGATGCTTAACGAAATCTGCGGTGAGATCCCGTCGCAGCATTTTCAAAACCCGGCGGACCAGATACTCGTTGTCGGTGTACCAGTCCATCCAAGGCCCTGCGGCAGAGGGGTTAGCACGCAGCTTCTTGAGGTTTTCGTGAATATCATCCAACGAATTAAAAAAATGGTTGAGCGTGTCACGAATCGTCTGATGGCCCGATTGAGAACCCGGACCGATCGCGATCAATTCGGCACTATGCAACCGCTCTTCCGGCCTAGCGTTGTCCGTTATATCGACTTTTTGAGTTTTCATTGTGTTCAGTGTCCCCGCATTTCACGTGACACCTTTTCGGCGAACGTAAGCTCGATCTCATCCGGCTCAAGGTCCTGAAGCACCAGTAGTGGCGTCTCGCCATATACCATGGCATTCAGTGGCAAGGCTCCGAGAGGCCAGTGATTGACACAGGTCTGGCCGTGAGCGGCCATAACAACCAGATCCGCCTGACCTTTTCGGGTAAGTTGCCAGATAGCGGATATCGGGGAATCACGGGTCTCGACTTGCGTTTCAACTCGTAAACCCTCGTTTTTCAGGCGCGCACTGATACGCTTGAGATGCGCTTCCAGCCGCTTTCGATGCTCTTCCTCCAATGAGGTGATCATCCCCATCCTCGAATCATCGGGCGCGACGTCATACTGGAATGCGAGGGATGGAACGATTGAGACAAGCCGTAATGTGCATTCGTTATGCCTGGCCAGCATTTCGATCACCGGCAAAACGGTTTCTGACCGCTGCCCTCCATCAAGCGGAACCACGACCCGGTTGTAGCGAAACTCCTCCAACATTCCGCAACGATCGCTGAAGGCACGTACCAGCAGGAAAGAAACATGCGCCTGCAGAATTGATTTGTGGGCAACACTTCCCAGCGTAAAATGGCTGATGCCACCGACCCCGTGGCTGGTCATCACTAGAAGTGTTCGACCGTCGGACCGCACAAAATCAATAATCTGATCAACGGCTTCACCCTCCAGCGTTACCGTTTCAGCATGCAGATCGAATTTTCTGAGACGTAATGCGATGGAATCGAGGTAGGCTGTAGACTCAGCCTGAATCGCATCTTGAGCGACCGGATCTGAAGGGTATTGTCCGGATTCATCACCATCGTTTTGCAGGACTCTGACCAGAATCAACGGCACATCGAGCGCTTTGACCAGATTAATGGCATGAGGAAGCGCCCACTCAGCCAAGCAGGAACCATCCAGTGGTACAACGATACGCTTAAACATTGTGTCCTCCGCTTTTAAGCAGAGAGCGCTCAGGCGCAGGAGACATCAGACCTAGGCCTTAAAGACAGCACGTCCTGTTTCCAGCCTCTCCTTGTTTTCGTAGTTGAAGTTTCTAGGCGAAATCGCCTTATTAAGTTATAGCAGGCAAACCGGAATCGTGGACTGACAATCATCAGGTAGCAACGACTAAACGGGTACAAACGATGCAGTGAAACCGTGATGGTGAGCCTAGGGACTGAATGGACTCATATGCCCAGCACATGCATTGCGATTATAATTGGGCTCGAAGCTAGACCCAGTCTACGTTTAAACTCCAAGCCCCGGGCCAATTACTGTGAGCACCGTTCGTCGAAGTAAAAACCAAGCCAAACCTGTCCGCAAGAACCTACACCCGAGGAACCTACACAACCAAGGCTACGACTTCCCCGCTCTGGTAAAAAACCACCCGGCACTTGCGCCTTATGTAAAACCGAACGCTCACGGCAACCTGTCCATCGACTTCGCAGATCCGTTGGCCGTAAAAACTCTCAACGCCGCGTTACTCAACCGATACTACAACGTTGTGAACTGGGATATTCCAGAAGGTGCGCTTTGCCCGCCAATCCCTGGCAGAGCCGACTATATCCATTACGTTGCTGACTTGTTTGGGCCCGAAAACCCCAATCTCAAGATGCTCGACATAGGAACGGGCGCCAATGGAATCTACCCGCTGCTGGCCTGCCAAATTTACGGCTGGCAATGTGTCGGCAGTGACATCAACACTCAGTCATTGGAGAACGTGGCAGACATCATCGCCAATAACCCCGCACTTAAAGGCCGCATTACGCTGCGTACACAACAAGATAAAAACCGCATTTTTGAAGGAATCATTCAGGCTGGGGAGTTCTTTGATGTCAGCGTATGCAACCCACCCTTTCATGCCTCGCTCGACGAAGCCCTTAAAGGTAGCCAACTTAAGCTTAACAACCTTGCCCGTAGCCGCGGTGAACAAAAAGCCAAAACCCAATCGCCCACTCTGAATTTTGGCGGCATGGGTGCTGAGCTTTGGTGCAAAGGCGGGGAACAGCTGTTTCTTAAAAAGCTGATCAAAGAAAGCCAAGTGTATTCAACTCAATGCCGCTGGTTTACCAGTTTGGTTTCAAAAGCCGACAATGTTAAACCTGCAAAGAAATTGATTCACAAACTCGGAGCAGTAGATGTCCGGGAAATAGAAATGAGACAGGGGAACAAAGTGACGAGAGTGTTAGCGTGGACATTCATCTAACGCCTTTTTTAGCGCGGTGAAGGAAAAACACCTTCACCGCAATCACTGACAGCTTTTATTGCCTGCATTACAAACGCTTGCTGAACACCAAGCCGCCCCAGGCCAGTGTGCGGTCGCCGGTACCGCGCTTGATTTCCGAGCTTTGCACTCGCAACACATAGCTCAGCTCGGTGTCACCCAGAAAACTGTGGGTGTATCCCGCCCAGACTTCCGCCAGCAGCACATTGAGATCGCTGGCGCTCAGCTCATGCTCTGAGTCCCGGAACTGCCCTTGCAAAAAGGCGTTATAGGCACGAGCTTTGACCGATAAGCCGCCCCAGAAGTAATTTTCCCGCCCCCCGGGAGCGGCCACGCCGGGGGCGCGCTCGCCATAAGCCATCAACTCCGGGTTGAATCGATTATCCGGCGACGAGATCAGACCATTTCGGAACACCAACGCGGCACCAAACTCCGTCAAATAACCCACTGAACCAAAATACGTCACCTTAAGCTGACTATCCGGCACGCTGGCATCCAGGTACTGATGGTAAGCCGCGGAATAGCGAAACGTGGGCTCACCGCCGTTTGAAATCTGATGCCTCCAGCCGTTCGCCCGATCGCTACCAATCGCTTTATGAATCGAATTCTGGGCAGACTTGAACACATCCAGCCCGAGCATTCCCACCGTGAGCGAGGTTGTCCAACCCGTGTTGCTAGCGGGCGCCTGATAGCTCTGACTGGAAGACACATACACAAGGCTGCTGTATGGGCGGTCATTCTCTTCCACGGCTGACGCTTTTATTTCCTCCGGCGTAAAGCCATAGGCACCAAACTCCAGCGCCTGACTCTCTGGCTTGCCGAGCTGTGCATCACTATGAGGAAGAACGAGCCTGTCCAGGCTCTGACTCACCCGCGCAGCTGGGTTATTGAGAAAGTCCCGGGAATTTGACGAGTAGGTAACCGCCAGCCCGGCGGTGTAGTCCCGGTCGGTTTGGGTCGGTGCGAAAAGATCGTTATCGGAAGACACCGCCAATACAGAGTCAGCAGAGTGTACCGGAGCCGAGAACAAGAAAACGGCCGAAGCCAGGATAGATGTGATGTGTTGAAAGCGCATAGCCAACTCCGAGAGGTGATGAACCGGAACCAAGTTGGCGTGTATTTTTCTAAAACTGCCGAAACAGGACTAATCAAAGCACCGTATTCAAAACATCACTCAGAGTTATGAGTAAGCATTCTTGGGGCAGCCGCGAACCAGGAATATGTCTATGAAGTGGTTCGGGAATATATTTCGTTTTTGAAGAAAAAATAAAGACTTACTGTCGAGCTGATTGATAGATCGGTTCAGGAGCGCCTGCTCCGTTGCGGAATAGAGGCAAATCCGAAATGCAGCAGGCGACTCCCTGCCTGGGCTGGCTATATAGACTTTTCCTCCGCATTGAAGCTCGCAGCGCCATCACCACATCCTAGAATCCGCTTTTCCAAACCCTCTCCTGATACCCCGAACGCCCCAACAATGTGCAGGTTGCTCCTTGATGGTCACCTCGACATCAACGGGTGATATACCGACCAAAAATTCACACCACTCGGTTGAAATCCGGCCCTCTTAAGAATACTGTATATATGAACAGTGTCGAGAGGCTTTCCCATGAGCGAATTGCTGAGCAACCTTCTTCAGGATGCCCGTGTGTGGCAGGGCCATCAGCACAAGAAGACAACCCAGCCGACGGAACCCACCGGGTATCAGTCGCTGGACAATCAACTCGGCGGTTTGGGATGGCCAAAGGGCGCGTTGAGCGAATGCCTGCTGGATACCTGTGGTATCGGCGAGCTGCACCTGGTGTTGCCGCTCATGCAGCGGGTGTCCAGCGAGGGCAAAACCATCTTCTGGTTAAACCCGCCACACACACCCTACGCCCCTGCTTTGGCCCGAGAGGGCGTTAATCTCGACCATGTAGTGATGGTTACCACGGAAGATCAAAATGACTTTTTGTGGACGCTCGAAAACTGTCTTCGCTCACCGGTTACCGGGTTGGTGCTGGCATGGCCGGGCACACTGGCCAGTCGAGATGTTCGCCGCTTGCAACTAGCCTCTGAGGCCGGCGGTAATGTGTGCGTGCTATTCCGAAGCCGCAGGCATGTCGGGCAGAACTCTCCGGCCGCATTAAGGCTGGAACTGGTTCCGGGTGAACGCCAGGAGCTCAAAATCAACATCATCAAGCGCCGTGGCAGCTGGCCCGGTCAGCGTTGCTCGCTGGCAATGGGCCACCGGGCAAACCTTGCCAGCCAGGAATCCACCCGTGTAATTCAGGGCCCGTGGGCCGAGGCCTCGCGGTAACTTTATGCTCTGGCTCTACCTGCACTTTCCACACCTGTTACTGGACCACATTCAACGGAATCAGGATTCCGGAGGTGCTCTTGTAATTGTGGATGGCGCTGGGCAAGCCGTTACACAAGCCTGCCCAA
This sequence comes from Marinobacter sp. SBS5, assembly GCF_048285575.1. Taxonomy (NCBI): domain Bacteria; kingdom Pseudomonadati; phylum Pseudomonadota; class Gammaproteobacteria; order Pseudomonadales; family Marinobacteraceae; genus Marinobacter; species Marinobacter sp. SBS5. The sequence goes on from NZ_JBLWAZ010000002.1 coordinate 232,673, forward strand.
CCGCTCGGGAGCTGGGCGTTGAGGTGGGCATGCGCCTGAAAACCGCCCTCGGTTTGGCGCCCAATGTGCACATCATGCAAGCAGAGCCGAAACAAGAAGACTGGCTGCTGGAAGATCAAGCGCGCTGGCTCTACCACTACGCCGCACACATTACCCTAGCGCCACCCGATGGCCTTTGGGCGGAAGTCAGTAGCCTTCAAAAACTGTATGGCGGTTTACCAGCTATCTGGCAAACCGTAGAACAAGCGCTAACCGAGCGTCAGCTTACGGCATGGATAGCCATCGGCCACACGCCACTAGCCGCCCGTTTATTAGCCCTCACAGGTAAATGCGAATGTACTGCAGACAAAGGCCATATCCTGACAGCGCTTGGCAACTTACCGCTGCAGGCCGTCGGCTTTGATAAGAAGTCCTGCACCCGTCTACAGCGCCTAGGGCTTAGCACTCTTAACGATGTATTCGCCCTACCCGCGCCAGAATTGGCTCGGCGGCTGTCGCCAGAACTGCTGGGCACGATACAGAAAATTCAGGGTACTCGAGCAGACCCCAAAGCACCTTGGCAGCCACCTCATACGTTCAGACATCGGGCGGATTTCATTCAGGAAGTCGAGCATACCCAAGGGCTCTTATTCTCATTACAGCGGATTCTGGCAGAGCTGGAGGAAGACCTCTGCTGGCGCCAGCAAGATACCGACACCCTGTTGCTTACGCTGCAACACAGGCATCAAGAATCGACTCGGCTTCGAATCCGTACCACCGGGCCGGAACATCGGGCAGACGTGTTTTTGAAACTGATCCGTCTGAAGCTTGACCAACACCCTTTGAGTGCGCCGGTGATCGCGCTCACGTTCACAGTTAAACGGTTTACCAGCCGAGAGGCACCAACGGGTCAGGATTTGCTCGGCGAAACCCAGGATCTGAACGAGGCCTGGCACACGCTGATCAGTAGGCTTCAAGCCCGGCTGGGAGATCAGGCGTTGAAACAACTTACCCCTTCCGAGGACCACCGCCCGGAATGTGCTTGGTCCACCAATGAAGTGCGCAAACCCGGAAAAACCCGAGCAATGAATTCATCTTCCTTACCCCATCGCCCTTTATGGTTATTGAAAGGCCCCAGACCTCTAGATCAAGCCCCCACGATCTGGCACTCCGGCCCGGAACGCATCAGCAGTGGTTGGTGGGACGGCCAGCGGGTTCATCGGGATTATTACATCGCGCAGTTGCCAAGTGGTGAGCTGGCTTGGGTATTCCGTGACCATCAGGAGGGATGGTTCATTCATGGGTGGTTTGGCTGATGACTACGGGCTATGCGGAGCTATTCTGCTTCAGCAACTTCACCTTTCTGACCGGAGCCTCGCACCCCCATGAGCTAGCCGAGCGGGCTTTGGCGTTAGGCTATAGCGCCATCGCAATCACCGATGCCTGCTCTGTAGCCGGCATTCCCAGAGCCTGGGCCGCCCTGAAAGACAGCCCTGTAAAGCTCATTACCGGCAGTTGGTTTGAACTAGACGATGCGCCAACCGGCTCGGCGATTCCTCGCTTTATCCTGCTAGCAAAAGACCGTCAAGGCTATGGTCAGCTGTGCAAACTGATCACCACGGGGCGCCGCCGGGCCGAAAAAGGCCAATACCAACTCTTCGCGCGGGACATTGAAACCCACGAATTGGATCACTGTTACTGCTTGTGGCTACCACCCTCGCAGGAAAGCGCCACACTCTCTCAAGCCAGCGCTTGCGGTGAATGGCTGCTACGGTTGTTCGAGCAGCGGTTGCGGGTTGCCGCCAGCCGCACTCTGGAGGTAGGCGAGGAACAGCATTTAGCGCGAATTCGGGAGTTGGCCGATCATTTGCGCTGCCCGGTAGTCGCCACCGGCGAAGTGCACATGCACAGCCGAGAACGGCAGCCCCTGCAAGACGTGCTCACCGCCTTGCGCCATCACACAACCTTGGAGAGTGCCGGGCACCGTCTGTTCCAAAATGGTGAACGCTATCTCCGCCCACTCTCAGTCCTGCAAAAACTGTTTCCAGAAAACTGGTTACGTGAGACGGTCCTGATCGCCAACGCCTGCCAGTTTGAACCCGGCAGCCTACGCTATGAATACCCACCCGATTTAGTGCCAGCCAATGAAACCCCTGCAGGTCTTTTAAAGCGCCTGACCCAGGACGGCGAACGCCGCCGCTACCCCAACGGCACGCCACTGAAAGTTCAAGCATTGATTCGTAAAGAGCTGGGCCTGATCTCGGAGATGAAGTATGAGCACTACTTTCTGACCATCCACGACATAGTCGCGTATGCCCGAAGCCAGGGCATTTTGTGTCAGGGGCGAGGCTCTGCCGCTAACTCGGCGGTCTGTTACTGTTTAGGCATTACCGAGGTAAATCCTGCCAAGGTCGAGCTGCTGTTCGAGCGTTTTATCTCGAAAGACCGAGACGAGCCACCGGATATTGATGTGGATTTCGAGCACCAGCGGCGCGAAGAAGTCATCCAGTATATTTATCAACGCTACGGTCGCGAGCGTGCAGCTCTAGCCGCAACGGTAATTCGTTACCGGCCCCGCAGTGCCATCCGGGATGTTGGCAAGGCTTTGGGGTTCGATGCGGCCTTAGTGGAAAAACTGCTGGACGGTATCGATTGGCGCGACAAGTCCACCAATTGGCGCCAGCAGATTCTGGATAAGGGCCTTACCCAAAACCCTCAAGTGGCCAACCAGTTTTTTACGCTGGTGAATACCTTGCTGGATTTTCCTCGACACTTGTCCCAACACGTCGGCGGTTTTGTCATCAGCGCAGGGCCACTGTCAGAACTTGTACCGGTGGAAAATGCCGCCATGCAAGACCGCACCGTCATCCAGTGGGACAAAGACGATCTGGAAAGCCTAGGCCTCATGAAGGTGGATGTTCTCGCACTAGGCATGCTGACCGCTATCCGAAAGGCCTTGGCGTTGATCAGCACGGAGAAAGGTGAGCCCTTCACCATTCAGGACATTCCCCAAGAAGACCCCGACACCTACGCCATGCTGCAAAAAGGCGACAGCATTGGCGTGTTTCAGGTAGAGTCCCGTGCCCAGATCAACATGCTTCCCCGGCTGAAACCCGAGACCTACTACGACCTGGTCATCGAAGTGGCCATTGTCCGCCCGGGCCCGATTCAGGGCGATATGGTGCACCCCTACCTTCGCCGCAAGCACGGGCTGGAACCGGTCGAGTTTCCCAACGATGCGATTCGTCAGGTACTGGAGCGCACGCTGGGCGTCCCCATTTTTCAGGAACAAGTGATCAAACTGGCCATGGTGGCAGCCGGCTTTAGCGCCGGTGAAGCCGACAAACTCCGCCGCGCCATGGCCGCCTGGAAAGCCGATGGCGATCTCTCCCCATTCCGGGACAAGCTGATCAACGGCATGCTGGAACGTGGTCACGATCCCGTGTTTGCCGAACGCCTGTATCAGCAGATATGCGGTTTTGGCGGCTACGGATTCCCGGAATCCCACGCCGCCAGCTTTGCCTTGCTGGTGTATGTTTCGGCGTGGATTAAACGCCATCATCCAGCCGCGTTTTACTGCGCTTTGCTCAACAGCCAGCCCATGGGCTTCTATTCACCTAGCCAATTAGTGCAAGACGCCCGTCGCCATGACGTAACCGTTCTGCCGCCCGATGTAAATTTCAGCCACTGGGAGCACACGCTGGAAGGGCCGAATCAACACCTTCGTTTGGGCCTGAGAATCGTACAGGGCCTATCCCACCAGGGTGGCCAACGCATTCACGAAAACCGACCGAAGCACGGCTACCGTTCCGCCAGCAAACTGCGCACCGGCGCCAACCTCAATCAACGCGATATGGAGCTACTGGCATGTGCCAACGCCATGGCCGGATTCACCTCAGACCGCCATCAGGCTTACTGGCAATTACTGGAATACGAAGAACCTTCAGCACTCTTTGCCCAAGAGTCCAAAGCCGATTACCAGCCGGAGCCCTGTAACCAGTTACCCAAGCCCACGGAAGGCCAGAACGTACTAGCCGACTATCGCAGCCAAGGCCTAACGCTACAAAGACACCCTCTGGCCCTGCTTCGCGAACAGGGCCACCTCCAGCACTGCCTGACCGCAGAACAATTAAAAGCCACCCGCCCCGGCATCCCCGTACAAGTAGCTGGCCTGGTTACTGGCCGCCAGCGCCCGGGTTCTGCGGCTGGCGTCACCTTTGTCACTCTGGAAGACGAAACCGGCAACGTGAACGTCGTTGTCTGGCTGGCAACTGCCCGCCAACAACGCAAACCGCTACTCACCGCTCGGCTACTGCACGTAAAAGGGGTTGTCGAAAAAGAGGGTGACATCGTGCACGTGATGGCGGGGAAACTCTCGGACCTGAGCCACCTGATTAATGCGTTACCGATCAGTTCCAGAGATTTTCACTGAATAGATAAAAGAAAACCCCGCCGAAGCGGGGTTTTCTTGGTACAGCGTGAAGCAGAGATCAGCTCAAAAGCTTGATCATCACACCCGCTGCAACCGCCGAGCCGATAACACCAGCCACGTTCGGGCCCATTGCGTGCATCAGCAGGAAGTTCTGCGGGTTAGCCTCAAGACCAACCTTGTTGGATACCCGCGCTGCCATTGGCACCGCAGATACACCGGCAGAACCGATCAGCGGGTTGATGGGGTCTTTGCTGAACTTGTTCATCAGCTTAGCCATCAGAACACCTGACGCAGTACCCACACCGAACGCAACAACACCCAGTCCCAGGATACCCAGCGTCTGGCCATCCAGGAACTTATCTGCCATCAGCTTGGAGCCAACCGACAGCCCCAGGAAGATGGTTACGATGTTGATCAGCGCGTTCTGGGCAGTATCGCTCAAGCGCTCTACTACACCACACTCACGCATCAGGTTACCGAAGCAGAACATACCCAGCAGCGGTGCTGCATCTGGCAGGAACAGAACCACAGCAATCAGAACGACCAGAGGGAAAACAATCTTTTCCTTCTTGCTGACCGGACGCAGCTGGCTCATTTTAATAGCCCGCTCTTCCTTGTTGGTCAGTGCTTTCATGATTGGCGGCTGAATCATCGGAACCATTGCCATGTAGGCGTATGCGGATACGGCAATTGCACCCAGAAGATGCGGAGCCAATACACTGGCTACGTAGATAGAGGTCGGGCCATCTGCGCCACCGATGATACCAATCGCAGCCGCTTCAAGGATGTTGAACTCCAGCACGCCAGTCCAATCCAACAGTGCGGCACCAATAACCGTACCAAAGATACCGAACTGAGCTGCGGCGCCCAGCAGCATGGTCTTCGGGTTCGCAAGCAGAGGACCGAAATCGGTCATCGCACCTACGCCCATGAAGATCAACAGCGGCCCAATGGTGCTGCCGATAACAACGGAGTAGAAGTTATACAGCATGCCGTTGCCATAACCGAAGTCTTGGGCAAGGGAGTTCGCCATTGCCATTTCAGAATAGCTGGCCTCTTTCACCGCGACCTTGAAGGCTTCCTTCAGTTCAGGCGTTACCGCCTGCCCTGCCTGGTAAGCAACATCCAATGGAACAGCCAGTGCTGCCAGAATCTGGGTAGCATCGCTCTTCAGTGCAAAGTGAATCGCATTTTCCGCCGCAGTCAGGGCCAACCCTGCCTCCGGGATGTTCGCCAAGATACCGCCAAACCCGATTGGTACCAGCAGCAGTGGCTCAAAGCCCTTGCGAATCGCAAGGAACAGCAGCAGCAGGCCGATGGCGATCATCACCACCTGACCAAACTCTATGTTGAACAGGCCACTGCCTGTCCAGAGTGTCATTATCTTATCCATGGAATGCTGGCCCTTTATGCGATTGTCAGCATTTCATCATCAACAGAGACGGCATCACCGACTTTGATGAAGACTTCACCGATGGTTCCGGCCTTGGATGCACGAATCTCGGTTTCCATTTTCATGGCTTCGAGAATGATCAGCACATCACCTTCTTCAACCGTGTCTCCTGGAGAAACCAAGATCTTCCAGATGTTGCCACTCAACGGCGCAACAACAGGCTCACCGTCGCCAGCAGCTACTGGTGCAGCTGCAGGTGCAGGTGCAGCTGCAGGTGCAGCAGTAGAACCGCCCTGACCTTCGATCTGGCTGATCTCACCGCCTTCGGTAACGGCAACAACGTACTTCTTGCCGTTCACCTCAACGGTGTAGTTCTCAGGGCCTTCAGATTTCTTGGCTGGAGCTACGTCGTCGGCACTTGGTACTGGCTCAAAGGCGTCCGGGTTGCCACGGTTCTCAAGGAACTTCAGGCCAATCTGCGGGAACAGGGCGTAAGTCAGAACGTCATCTACTTCCTGATCAGCCAGCTTTATGCCCTTCTCGCCTGCCAGGCCTTTCAGCTCTGCAGTCAACTTGTCCATTTCTGGCTCAATGTTGTCCGCCGGACGGCAAGTAATCGCTTCGGCACCATCCAGAACACGCTCTTGCAGTTCCTTGTTGAACGGAGCCGGTGCAGAACCGTATTCGCCCTTCAGGATGGCAGAGGTTTCTTTAGAGATAGACTTGTAGCGCTCACCGGTCAGTACGTTCAGAACAGCCTGCGTACCAACAATCTGAGAAGTAGGCGTTACCAGCGGGATGAAACCCAAGTCTTCGCGAACTTTAGGAATCTCGGCAAGAACTTCGTCAAACTTATCGGTAGCGTTCTGCTCACGCAGCTGGTTTTCCATGTTGGTCAACATGCCACCCGGAACCTGAGCAATCAGGATGCGAGAATCAGTACCACGCAGGCTACCTTCAAACTTCGCGTATTTCTTACGCACTTCGCGGAAGTAGGACGCAATTTCTTCAAGCAGGTTCAGATCCAGACCGGTATCACGGTCGGTACCTTCCAAAATCGCAACCACAGCTTCGGTGGGCGAATGTCCGTAAGTCATACTCATGGAAGAAATCGCGGTATCAACATTGTCGATACCCGCTTCCGCGGCCTTGATGGCAGTAGCAGTAGACATGCCAGTCGTGGCGTGACACTGCATGTGAATCGGAATATCCAACTCTTTCTTCAGACGGCTGACCAGATCGTAAGCAACGTAGGGCTTCAGGATACCCGCCATGTCTTTGATGGCGATAGAGTCTGCACCCATGTCGGCGACTTCTTTCGCCAACTCAACCCACATATCAATAGTGTGCACAGGGCTGGTGGTGTAAGAAATGGTGCCCTGAGCATGCTTACCTGTTTTACGAACCGCTTTGATAGCTGTCGCCAGGTTGCGAGGATCGTTCATCGCATCGAAGATACGGAACACATCTACGCCGTTTTCCGCAGCACGATCTACAAAACGCTCTACCACGTCATCCGCGTAATGACGGTAGCCCAGAAGGTTCTGGCCACGCAGCAACATCTGCTGTGGCGTGTTAGGCATAACTTTCTTCAGTTCGCGGATACGCTCCCATGGGTCTTCGCCCAGGTAACGAATGCAGGAGTCAAAGGTAGCACCACCCCAAGATTCCAGAGACCAGAAACCGACTTGGTCGAGTTTCTCGGCAATCGGCAGCATATCGTCTAGCCGCATACGGGTGGCAAGCAGGGATTGGTGGGCGTCACGTAGAATTACGTCCGTAATCCCCAGCGGTTTTTTCGTGTCAGTCATCGTGTCAGCCTTCTGTTAAAAGGTTCTAATCCGTTCCCGGGTCACTTCTTGTGGCGCGACCGGTATTGTGCAATCGCCTTCTTAATTGCCTCGGCGGTGTCAGGGTCAACCGACGTTGGCGCCTTCGGCTTGGCACGTGGCGTTCTAGCCGGGGTTGCCGGCTCTGGCGGAGCAAGCCGCAGAATGATTTTCGACATCAGGCCTGTTGCGAATACCAGAATAACCAGAAACGCGAACACAAAGCCCATACCGGCGATCATCAAATCTACGGCGTGTGACATCAGCTCATTCATAGTGAACAGCTACCTGTATTGGTTTGTGATTTCCCCGCCTCTATCACACGCTTTTAGACAAACGTCTAATGGCGCGCGAAATCAAAACGGGAGGCAAAATCCTGCGTAATTTACCGGTTTCATTGTTATGGAGCAACCAAAAGCACATTTTTCTATAGGGATTTCCCGAGCGCGCACGATGAAAAGTGGTTCTAAACACTCAGGAACACCACCCTATTCAGACATAACGCACCCGGATTTTCCGACCCTTCACTTTTCCTTGCTCAAGTCGCGCAAGCGCCTTGCCAGCCCATGCGACGTCGACCGCCACGAAACACTGAAAATCAAACAGATCAATTTTTCCGACCGCCGAACCCGGGATCCCGGCCTCGCCCGTCAAGGCACCCAGCACATCACCGCGACGAACCTTCTCTTTACGCCCACCTGCCAGGCAAAGGGTTTTCATAGGCGGGACAACGGGCCTTACAGGCTCAGCAAGCAGCTGCCCGGTATCACCCCACTCTGCAGCCATGTTTCGCGCACTTTCCAGTCGCGAGATCTTATGCCCCTGTTTCGGCGTACACAAAGTGACCGCATGCCCCTGCTCACCGGCTCGCCCGGTTCGCCCGATGCGGTGCGTGTAAACTTCCGGATCCCGAGCGGGTTCCGCATTGATAACCAAAGGCAAACCTTTGATATCCAATCCACGGGCCGCAACATCAGTGGCAACCAAAACCGTGCAACTCTGATTCGCAAACTGCACTAAGGTGCTATCCCGCTCTCTCTGCTCCAGATCACCATGCAAGGCAGAAGCCGCAAAGCCCATTTGCCGGAGTGACTCAGCAAGATCATCACAGTCCCGCTTGGTTGTGCAGAACACCAAACTCGCCGTCGGCTGGAATCGGGACAGCAAACCCGCGACCGCCTCTACTTCCTGACCGGGCGCGATCTCATAGAACACTTCCTCAATCGAGGCCGTAGAATCGTTAACCTCGATCCGAACGTCTTCCGGGTCTACCTGAAAGCGCTCACTCAGTGTCCGAATAGGCGCAGGCCAAGTCGCAGAGAACAACAAGGTCTGCCGCGAAGAAGGTGTTTGCGCAAGAATGCCTGCCACAACATCTTCAAAACCCATATCGAGCATGCGGTCCGCTTCATCCAGAACCAACGTATTCAGGTTCTCCAGCGACAAAGTACCTTTACGCAGATGGTCATCCACCCGCCCCGGCGTACCAACAATAATGTGCGCCCCATGACTGAGCGAACCAATCTGAGGCCCGATGGAAACACCACCGCACAACGTCAGCACTTTGACGTTCTCTTTGGCTCGCGCCAACTCGCGCAGAGCTTTAGCGACCTGATCCGCCAACTCGCGCGTCGGGCAAAGCACCAGCGCCTGAACCGAGAATCGCTTGGGCTGAAGCTTTTCGATCAAAGGGATGCCGAAAGCAGCCGTTTTGCCACTTCCGGTTTGAGCCATGGCAATCACATCCTTACCTGCCAAAGCCGGCGGCAAAGCTTTCACCTGAATGCCGGTAGGCTGCGTGAAGCCCAGCTGCTCAAGGTTAGCCAGCATGGTCGAAGAAAGGCCAAGCTCTTTAAAAGAAGACATAGAAAAATCCGTGGGGTAAGTAATCGTGGGTGATTGAGTTCGCACTGACGGCGTATACTAGAGACAATATGGTTAAGTTTATCACGAATCTACGGAGTCACTGATGGCGTCTTTGCAGGACCAATTACTCAAAGCCGGGCTCGCCGACGAAAAAAAGGCCCGCACCATTCGCTCTGAGAAGCGCAAACAACGCAAACAGCAGCCCAAGGGCACCGCTCAAGTCAATGAAGTTGAAGAGCGGGCTCGCCAGGCGCGCCAAGAGCTGGCCGAAAGAGACCGGCAACTTAACCTTGAGCGCAAGAAACAAGCCGACAAGAAAGCCGTTCAGGCCCAAATTCGACAGCTGGTAGAAACCAACCGACTGGATCGCAGCCGTGGCGAAACGTCTTACCAGTTTGTGCACGAGAAAAAAATCAAAAAGATTTTTGTCGATGACCAGATGGTGGATCAGCTGTCACGAGGTCGACTGGCCGTTGTTTTCGTTAGCGGAGAATATGAGCTGGTCGCAGAAGGCGTGGCGCGCAAAATCATGGAACGGGACGAATCTGCGGTCGTGGTTCTGCACGACCGCACGGCAGAAGATCAAGGTGATGACGACCCATACGCCGGCTACGAAATACCCGATGACTTAATGTGGTAACGGCAACCATCAGCCCCGCTCAATGCGGGGCTTTTTTTTAGCAAGCGTAATTTCCGCCCGCACAACTCAAAACGCACCAATCCAAAACCCTCGCCTTATTGACCGACCCACCACCTACTGTTACATTAATCAATGTATAAATAACAGCAGAGTCCAAAGCATGAACGAAAGCAGCCAATTCATCGAGAATAAAGGGCTTCGCCTCCATGTCCGCGAGTGGAACAAAAATGCCGAGACGACCCTCGTACTTGTGCACGGTTACCCCGATTGCAGTCACATTTGGGATGCCACCATAGGCGAGCTTGCAAAGCGCTTTCATGTCGCCGTGTACGACGTTCGCGGTGCGGGGAAATCCGACGCCCCCCAGCGCACCAAGGACTATGCTCTCGAGCATCTAACGGCTGATTTTCGCGCCGTTCTCGACGCAGTTAGCCCCGAAAAGCCCGTGCACCTTGTCGGCCATGACTGGGGCTCAATACAGTGCTGGGAATTTGTCACTCACCCCAACCTTCAAGAGCGCATCAAGTCATACACCTCAATCTCAGGCCCCAGCCTGGACCATGTCGGCTATTGGCTTAAACAGGGCCTGAAAAGCGGAAAACCGGCCCAAATTAACAAAATAGCCAAACAAGTAGCTCACTCGTGGTATATCGCTGCGTTTCACCTTCCGGTCTTGGCACCCACGTTATGGAAATCGGGACTGGACAAACTTTGGCCCCGCTTGCTTCAGCACGTTGAAGGTATCGAAGATTGCCCACCTTTTGACAGTCAGCGAAAAGATGGCGCGATGGGTGTTCGTCTATACCGCGCGAACGTAATCCCGCGAATCACCTCGCCACAAGAGAAGGCCACGCAACTTCCAGTACAACTTCTTGTTCCAAAACGAGACAACTTTGTTACCCCGATGCTATTTGAAGACTTGCATAAATGGGTTCCGCGACTATGGCGCGAAGAAATCAATGGCGGTCACTGGATACAGGTTAGCCATCCTGAGGTTGTAGCGAATCGCATTTGTCGCTTCGTTGATTTCATTGAATCCGGCGCAGCCGATAGCGATGCACCATCCGGACTGGATCGTCACCGCGTTCAGGGAGCGCGAAAAGTATTCAGCGGTAAACTGGCGGTTGTGACCGGAGCGGGAAATGGCATTGGGCGAGAGACACTGCTCGAACTCGCTAAAGCTGGCGCAGATGTCGTCGCAATCGACATTGACGCTGATGCCGCTGAGCGTACTGCTGAACTCGCAGCCCTCCTCGGTGCACGCGCTAAGAGCTACACCATGGACGTTGGAAACGCCGGCAGCTGGGACAAGCTCGCACGCGAGCTAGCCAAAAAAGAAGAGATTCCCGACATTCTGATTAACAATGCTGGAATCGGTATGGCTGGACCCTTTTTACAAACCAGCCGCGCAGATTGGAGACGAATTCTAAATGTGAATCTCTGGTCTGTCATTCACGGTTCTCAGCTCTTCGGCAAACAAATGGCCGAAGCTCAAAACAATGGCGTTATTATCAACGTCTCGTCCGCAGCAGCTTTCTCACCTAATCGCTCCATGAGCGCCTACTCCACCACCAAGGCCGCTGTTCGCATGCTTTCAGATTGTATGCGAGCCGATCTGGCCCATCACGGCGTCAGAGTGATCACCATATGCCCGGGCATTGTGAATAGCGGAATTACCGATCGAACACGATTTGTGGGCAAAAGCGCCGAAGCTGAAAGCGAAGACCGAAACCGGGCATCCAAATTGTATGCCCGTCGAAACCTCAGCCCCGCAGCCGTCTCATCCAGCATTATTAAGGCATTGGAAAATGACCAAGATGAAGTGCTGGTTGGCCCGGAAGCATACGGCCTGAACCTCATCGGACGGGCCTCTCCGTCACTGAGCCGCTGGCTGGCAAAGCTAGAGCTGGCTTAACAACAACAGGAGATTAACCATGGCAACAATCACTGCTTCGAAAGCCAGCAAGATAAACTGGCCTCGCTTCCAAAAACAGCAAAAAGGCTCTTCAAGCCGGCATTCTCTCACTCCGCGTCGTGTGGAATTCAACTGGGCAGACACGCCGCTGGAATGGATTCCCGGGCAACCGTTTGCGAGTCACTTCATCAATCAAATCAATATGATCCTGCCCGCTGGAGAATATTGGTTCTGTCGACTTTTTAATAAGGCTCTTCCGCACATCACCGATGAGAAACTCCGAGAGGACGTGCAAGCCTTTATCCGACAGGAAGCCATGCATGCACGCGCTCATGGCGGTGCCGTCGAGGAATACTTGCAAAACCACAATATAGAAACGGCCCGAAATACCGATTTCATGGATAGCCTGTTCAAGGTAGCTCTGGCTGACAACCCGTTTGGACAAAAAATTCCCAAACGATTAGAAAAACACTGGTTGGTATTTCGCTTAGGTTTAGTAGCAGCTGTCGAGCACATGACGTGCGTTCTTGGTATGTACGCGCTGGAAAACAAAACGTGGGACGATGCTGGTGCGGATGAGGTGCTTCTCGATCTGTTGCGCTGGCACGGCGCTGAAGAGGTTGAGCACCGTTGTGTGGCCTTTGATTTATATCAGCACCTTGGCGGCAGCTATGTATCTCGCTCTTATTTGGCGCTGATTACCTTCCCTCTTATTTTCGGAATTTGGGCCGACGGCGCAGCACATCTGATGAAACAGGACTCACGCTTCGCCAAAAAACAACCTAGCATTTTCCGGCCGTGGATTTGGCGTGAATGGAGCCGTACTGCTAAAACGGGCCACCTACCAAGCCTGACTTGGCTGACCCTCAAAGAACTATCCTTCCTATCACCGCTCTACAACCCGTCTGAAGAAGGGTCAACAGAACTGGCCTTGAACTACTTGAACGGCTCACCCGCCTATCTCGCCACGCAACAATCTGAAAAGAAGGCAACCGCCGCATCTGCGTGAAGCCTCAGAAATAAACACACTTCACCTCTGACCTTCCTCCCGGCAGCAGCATGTCGGAGAGGAAGCCGTTGCAGCTTAAACAAACATGAAATGCTTAAAGAAACTGGCGAGTGGGACCTTCAAACATTACCGCTCTTCCTGCATATTTTCTATGACAGCAGAGAGACGATCTCCTAAGAAATTGCGCAGTGAACGGTTAAGCGCAAGCTCAGCTTCAGCGCGAATGGTTTGATGAGCAAGTGGGCGAAGCTCCCAAATCAACTGAGAAAGCTCGCGGATGGTGTCAGACGGCGGTAGCTCATCACCAAATTCATCGTAACGGGCAACAGCAATCTTCACCAAGCCGTCCGCTGCCCGCTGCACATTACCCCGTAAAAGGCGCAACAAATCGATGATTTCGTCAAAGGACATCCCCAGCTTGACCAGCTGAGCACCTGCCTCAATAAGCCTCGGACTCGGAGCCACAAATTTGGTTCGCTTGCGCTCTATTAAGCCCAACTTCACCGCGTCATCAATCATGCCTTTGCTGCCACTCTTGAGACCGAACATTTTAAGGAGATCAGCAAGGCTGTATTCCCGGGGCGATTCAGATGAGAAAGCAAGCGTGATCGCTTTCTCCAAGCCCAAGATGTCCTCTAAATTACGTCCGTCGGTCCATGCCGCAAGCAATTCGCGAATATTATCAATGGAGTACCCACGATCTAGCAGGTTATTAATAATATCGAGCCGAGCAGCATGCGAATCAAAATATATGCCCAAACGTCCGCGCTTTTCAGGAGGCTCGAGAATTCCCCGGTCTTGGTAGGCGCGGATATTGCGCACTGTGGTACTGCCAAGGCGCGCGAGATCGTCGATGGTGTATTCGCCATCGGCCAACTGGCGCTTACTTGTTTTTCGTCCGCGACGATTAGTGATGGGATTATTCATGCCCGCATTATATAACAGACGAAGTCATTGGCAACTAACGCCTCTGAGGCAGATAGATAAATTTCAGACATAAAAAAACCCAGCACTTAGGCTGGGTTTCTAGTTGTCTCTCAACAACTTAATAATGGCGCGGCTGGGAGGATTCGAACCTCCGACCGCCTGGTTCGTAGCCAGGTACTCTATCCAGCTGAGCTACAGCCGCTAAAAACTTGTTTGCGAAAAATGGCGCGGCTGGGAGGATTCGAACCTCCGACCGCCTGGTTCGTAGCCAGGTACTCTATCCAGCTGAGCTACAGCCGCACATCTAGTCGCATATGGTTGAAAGCAACTTCAACCTGCTCTCACTCTCCTAAGAGAAAATGGCGGAGAGGGAGGGATTCGAACCCTCGGTACGATTTCTCGTACGGTTCCTTAGCAGGGAACTGGTTTCAGCCACTCACCCACCTCTCCTTGAGAACGGTGCGTATACTACCACAACTTTTCTGTTTTCATAGGGTTGACACGAAATTTTTCTAATCGATTTGCACTAAAATTAAAAAAGCCGCTCAAGTTACCCCTGAACGGCTTTCTATCTGATCAACTATTGCCCGGTTCTGGCTCATCGGAACCTTTTTCAGACTGAATGCGCTGATAGATTTCTTCACGGTGAACCGCTACGTCTTTAGGAGCATTCACCCCAATACGAACCTGATTCCCCTTCACTCCCAGAACGGTGACGGTTACTTCGTCGCCGATCATTAGAGTTTCGCCAACACGGCGAGTTAAAATAAGCATGTTCCATACTCCCTATTGCAAAGCTACCTGTTCCGACTGTCACTACTTTTTACTTATTGCTTTTATAATGGGATCACCTATCAAACTATAGACGCAATAACACTTATGCCAAAATAGTTTTTGATAGAAATAGTCAATGATCCAGAGATGCACGCTTCAGCATCCTGCTTTTAAGCGTTCTCATCTACCCCGACGCTTTCCAGCCCGAACGTGCTGTGCAGTGCGCGAACGGCCAACTCGAGATACTTTTCATCGATCACCACCGAAACTTTAATTTCGGATGTGGAGATCATCTGAATGTTAATGCCTTCTTTCGACAGCGCTTCAAACATCTGAGTGGCAACGCCCGCATGGGAACGCATACCAACACCAACGATGCTGACTTTGGCGATCTTGCTGTCACCGACGATTTCTCCAGCACCGATGTCCGCGGAGATGCGGCGCAAGATGTCTTGAGCGCGCTTCAAATCAGGACGATTCACGGTAAACGTGAAAGCAGTCTTATTATCCTGACCAACGTTTTGAACAATCATGTCGACTTCGATGTTGGCATCGCTGATTGGCTTCAGAATACTCAGAGCACTACCTGGAGTATCCGGCACGCCGGAAATAGTCAGCTTGGCTTCGTCACGATTAAAAGCAATGCCGGAAACAACCGGTTGTTCCATGGCTGTATCATCCTCAAAAGTGATCAGGGTTCCTTCGCCTTCTTCGAAGCTAGAAAGCACCCTTAACGGAACGTTGTATTTACCTGCAAACTCGACGGCACGGATCTGGAGAACCTTTGAACCCAGACTCGCCATTTCGAGCATTTCTTCAAATGTAATACGATCCAAGCGGCGCGCGCTGTCTACAACTCGCGGATCGGTCGTATAAACACCGTCTACATCGGTGTAGATCTGGCACTCGTCCGCCTTCAACGCTGCAGCCAGTGCAACGGCGGTCGTGTCGGAACCACCACGGCCAAGCGTAGTGATGTTTCCGTGCTCGTCCACACCTTGGAACCCTGCCACCACGATCACGCGGCCCGCATCCAGATCTTCCTGCATGCGGTGTGCATCGATGTCTCTGATTCGAGCTTTATTGTGGCTGTTGTCAGTCAAAATTCGAACCTGACCCCCCGTATAAGAACGAGCATCGCAGCCACGCTTTTGAAGCGCCATGGACAGCAGGGCAATCGTGACCTGCTCACCGGTAGAAACCAGCACATCCATTTCCCGCGGCGTAGGTTCTTCCATAATGTCATTGGCCAACGCAATCAGACGATTCGTCTCGCCACTCATTGCCGAGACCACGACCACGACATCATGCCCTTCACTACGGAACCGACAGACCTTGTCGGCTACCGCCTCAATCCGCTCGGTTGTCCCGACGGATGTACCACCAAATTTTTGAACCAACAGAGCCATGTTTTACCAAACTCCGAACCGGGGACCCAAAGCGAAGCCATCTGGCCCCGCCACCGTATTAAGCGGGCGGATTATAAACCCGAGCCCGCTTTGGAAAACAGCGAATTACTGGATATTTCCTTCTACCCAGGCAGGTACGCCCGCCAGAGCTTCCGCCAGCTTCGATGCATCGTTACCACCACCCTGAGCCATGTCCGGGCGACCGCCACCTTTTCCGTCAACCTGAGCACACAGGTGCTTCATCAAATCACCGGCTTTTAGCTTGCCCGTAGCGGACTTGGTAACACCAGCAACCAGAACAACCTTGCCGTCTTCAACGGTGGCCAAAACAACCACGCCTTCACCCAGCTTGTTCTTCAGCTGATCGGCTGTTTCCATCAGAGCTTTGCGATCAGCACCTTCCATCTGAGCCGCAACGACTTTGAGGTCGCCCACTTGCACAGCAGAAGCAGCCAGATCACTACCGGCAGAGCTGGCCAGTTTCGCTTTCATCGCGGTGAGTTCTTTTTCCAGCTGACGATTGCGATCAAGCGTTTGCTGAACCTTGTCCACCACAGTTTCCCGAGTCGCCTTTACCAGCTTGGCGGTTTCTCGCAGGGTGTTCACGGTTTCATCTACCCACGCCAACGCACCAAAACCAGTGACTGCCTCAATACGACGAACACCGGATGAGATGCCGCTTTCGGAAGTGATCCGCATCATGCCGATATCACCCGTACGAGACACGTGCGTACCGCCACAAAGTTCCACAGAATAGCGATCAGAACCCATACTCAGTACACGGACCACATCACCGTATTTCTCGCCAAACAGAGCCATGGCCCCTTTTTCCTGCGCGGTTTCCATGTCTGTGACGTCTATTTCAACCGGCGTATTCTGAAGCACCTGCTCGTTCACCTGACGCTCAATTTCTTTGAGCTGATCAGGGGTAACCGCTTCAAAATGGGAAAAGTCGAAACGCAGCTTGTCAGGATCAACCAGTGAGCCCTTCTGGTTTACATGCTCACCCAAAACCTTGCGCAAAGCCGCGTGCAGCAAGTGCGTAGCGGAGTGGTTGCGTTTGGTGCGCTCACGGCGCTCGTGATCGATGCGCGCATCTACCTCTTGCCCAGCAGTTAGCTCGCCTTCGATCAGCGTGCCCACGTGCAAGTGGTTATCCCCGTCTTTACGGGTATCCGCCACCTCAAAGCGACCGCCATTCCAAGTCAGCAGCCCGGTATCACCCACCTGACCACCCGATTCGGCGTAGAACGGTGTACGCTCAAGCACGACCACACAGTCGTCACCCGCCACTGCCTTACGCTCTTCACCATTAACCAGCACCACGCGCACGCGCTCTTTGCCGTCGATATGGTCGTAACCGGTGAACTCGGTTTCGCCCCCAATGCTGAGGCCTTCCGCGTTGTAATCAATGCCGAACTTACTGGCCGCCCGGGCGCGTTCGCGCTGAGCTTCCATCGCCTTTTCATATCCGGCGTAGTCCAGAGTCAAACCACGCTCACGAGCGATGTCGTTGGTCAGGTCTACCGGGAAACCGTAGGTGTCATAAAGCGTGAAAACGGTTTCACCAGGAATCTCATTACCTTTCAGCTCGGCAATGTCTTGCTCAAGCAAGCGCAGGCCTTTATCCAGCGTTTTGGCAAACTGTTCTTCTTCCTGCAGCAGCACCTTCTCGATCTGCTTGAGACTGCTGACCAGTTGCGGGAAGGCTTCGCCCATCAAGTCCGCCAGAGGCTTGGCCAACTTATGGAAGAAGGGCCCGTTCGCACCCAACTTGTTACCATGGCGAGCAGCGCGTCGAATGATCCGGCGCAGCACAAAACCTCGCCCTTCATTGGATGGCATAACGCCATCTGCAATCAGGAACGAGCAGGAGCGAATGTGGTCCGCCACAACACGCAGAGAGGCTTCGGTCGTTGCTGCACCACCGAGAATTTCAGAGGCTGCTTTCAGCAGATCCTGGAACAGATCAATTTCGTAGTTGCTGTGCACACCCTGCAACACCGCCGCGATGCGCTCAAGGCCCATACCGGTATCCACGGAAGGCTTGGGCAGGTTCAGCATTTCGCCATCGGCAGTACGGTTGTACTGCATGAACACCACGTTCCAGATTTCGATGTAACGGTCACCGTCTTCTTCCGGGCTACCTGGAGGGCCACCGGCCACATCCGGACCGTGATCAAAGAAGATTTCTGTGCAAGGGCCGCAAGGACCGGTATCGCCCATCTGCCAGAAGTTATCTGACGCGTAGCGGCCGCCTTTGTTGTCACCAATACGAACAATACGCTCGGCAGGAACGCCCACTTCTTTATTCCAGATATCGAAGGCTTCATCGTCTTCCGCGTAAACCGTCACCCACAACTTCTCAGTCGGCAGGTTCAACCACTTCTCACCGGTCAGAAAGGTCCAGGCAAAATTGATGGCTTCACGCTTGAAGTAATCACCAAAGCTGAAGTTGCCCAGCATTTCGAAAAAGGTGTGGTGACGTGCGGTATAGCCCACGTTTTCCAAGTCGTTGTGCTTGCCGCCAGCGCGTACACACTTCTGGGTAGAAGTCGCTCGGGTGTAGTCGCGCTCTTCCCGACCAAGGAAGGTATCCTTGAACTGGTTCATACCCGCGTTGGTAAACAGCAGTGTTGGATCGTCCGCTGGAACCAGCGAACTGCTTGGAACAATGGCGTGACCTTGCTGTTTGAAATAATCGAGGAACGTCTGTCGCAACTCTGCGGTTTTCATAGCCCTTTGATACCTTTCCAGAAACCCGCCGAATAGCCGGCAGGTCCGCGATTGAAATACGAATACTTACATGCGTGTGCAAATCCGCTACTCTAGCACACGCCGAGAACATGAAAAACGTGAAACCTCATAGGAGACCCCATGCCCCGCCGCTTCCACGACGCCGAGGAACTACTACCGCCAGCCACAGCATTAAAGCGGGCATTGGCCATTATCTACGACGGCTTGATCAGCATTGCCGTGTTATTAGTAGCCACTTGGGCCTACACCATGGTTGCCGGCTGGATTACAGGCTGGGATACCTACGAACAAATGGCGGAAGCAGGCCAGTTATCCGGAGACCCCGGACTAACGTTTGCCCTGTTCCTTGTTCTATATCTATTCTTTGCTTATTTTTGGACTCGCGCCGGCCAGACGCTGGGCATGCAGGTTTGGCGGGTACGCATCGAAAATCTTGACGGCACATCGGTGAGCTGGACCCAATCACTGCTCCGCTACGGAACGGCCTCCGCCGTGGTTTTCCTGGCAATGCTCGGCGGTCATTATCTCGGCGCGGTCACATTGCTGCTCACCGTACCGGCCATCATCGCGCTGTTTTACCCGATCAACGGTCTGTCGGTTACCGACCGCATTTCCAACAGCGTGGTTGTGGCACTACCAAAACCCGCCAAGAAATAATCGGGCTTCAGGCCGGCCTAGCCGGCCCTTCTCATTAACACCACTCCCACCGCAGCATTAATGAGTATCGGCGCCAGCACCGCAATCATCGGGTTGAACCCGTAAACCATACTCATCGGCCCCAGCAGATCCTGCATATACTTAAACAGCAGCCCCACCAGCAAGCCGGTAAACACCCGAAAACCCATGGTGACTGAGCGAAGCGGACCGAAAACAAACGAGATCGCCACCAGCACCATTACTGCAGTTCCTAAGGGCATCAACGCTTTTTTCCAGAACGCCAACCAGTAATGTGCGGCAGTCAGTCCTTGCTCACCCAAATAACGGGCGTAGGTGAACAAGCCCGTCATTGAAAGATTTTCAGGCTTCACAATCAACACGCTCAGCACTTCCGGTGACAAGCCAGTATCCCAACGCAGTGACGCTTGCTCATCGCGCACCGTACGCTCATCTTCCATACGAGTTGTGACTACATTTTCTAGAATCCAGTGATCGCCTCGGAAAGCCGCCTTCTCTGCGAAGCTCGATTGAGCCAACTGCCGCTCATCATCAAACTCGAATAGGGAAACGCCCACCAAGACACCATCTGGCTGCACCGCGTTCAGGTGCATAAAGGTGTTACCTTCCCGGTGCCAAACCCCGTGGGCTTCAGCCACATTCTTGCCAGCACCCAGCGCTACAGCTTTATCACTCTGAGCGATGCGCTCAGTGGTCGGAGCCACATATTCGCCAATGAACACACCCAGCAGAACCACGATCAGTGCCGGTTTCATCGCCGACCACACGATGCGCTTCAATGACACACCCGCAGCACGTATAACCGTCAATTCAGACGAACTGGCCATGGTTCCCAGCCCCACCAGACACCCCATAAACGCACCCAAAGGCAGGTAGTCATAAATACGGCGAGGCAGCGTCAGCGCTACGTACCAAAGCGCTTCCATGGTTTGGTAACCATTACGGGTATCTTCAAGCTCGGCGATGAACGCGAAAATCAAATCCAGTGACAGCACCACCACCATCACAAGGAACATGGCACCGCCCACGGTACTCATTACGTAATTGTCGATCTTACGCATGGGCATTCGCCTCCTTTTCAAGACGGCGACGGTTCAACCAAGCAGGGCCAAATTGCAGCCACAAGCCCAGTGACAGGAACAGTGCATGAACCCAAAGCATGCCCAGCCACTCCGGCACCTTGCCATCAGCCAGCGCATCCCGCGCAACAATCAGCAGCCCGAGGTAAGTGATATACACCAACATCGCAGGGAGCAAATGGAAGAAACGGCCCTGCCGCGGGTTAACCCGACTCAGGCGCACCGCAAGCAGAGTAATAATAGGAACAATCAACGGCAGGGAAATACGCCAATGCAGCAATGCACGATCTTCGGGATCATCCGAGTACCAGAGGTCGAGCGTTGAAATACCTTCTTCCAGCTCTTTCGTACCGGCTTCACCACTCTGAATTTTCAAACCGTAGGCTTCAAAGAGCGTCACGTTGTGATCGAGCTGACCAGGTACCCCTTGAAAGCGCCCGCCATCTTCAAGAATCAAAAACCGGCTACCGGTTTCCTCATCGATCAGCTGCGAGCCGGTCTCTGCCGTAATCAGAGTTATGCCTTCTCCATCCCGGCCGTATTCCGCAATAAACACGCCTTGCAGCTGACGCTTGTCGTCGCTCAGAGCTTCGGTATAGGTAACCCGGGTGCCCGAGGTGAAATCCTGAAACCGGCCCGGTGCCAGCATCTCAAACTCAGTGGCCTTACGCTGCTCATTGAAAATCTGCTCGACCTGTTTCATCCCCCAAGGCGATACGTACAGGCTCATTGCACCAACCACGAACATTACCGGCAAAGCGCCGAGCAGAGTTTTCGCCAGCAACTGACGTTCGCTCACGCCACAGGCAAACAGCACCGTCATCTCGCTTTCCAGATACATGCGGCCGTAAGCCAGCAAAATGCCAATAAACAAGCCCAACGGCAGAATCAGCTCAAGAAAGCCCGGAAACCGGTAACCCATGATGGCAAACAAAACACCCGCAGCAATTTCGCCCTCCGCGGCACTGCCTAAATACTTGATGAACCGGCCACTCATGAAAACCAGCAACAGGATGCCGGAAACGGCGAACATGCTCACCATGATCTGGCGAATGAGGTAACGGAAAATGATAGTCAAATCAGTCTCTCTGGTGGCGCCCGGTTAGAAGATGGTGGATACAGGAAACTGCGCGTATTCTATGTAACCTTGCGGCCGAATGACAGTAAAGCGCTTATACATTAAAGCCATCTAAGCAATATAGGCCGTCAGCTTGATTATTCGAGGCTTAGCCCCAATCCTAGTGAACATGCAGAGCCGGACTCGGCCTCACACTCGAATTACACAACAGGAGTTGTCATGAATTTCAGCCTGAGCAGCAAAGCCATCACGGCGACCAACACCGATTGCCTCGTTATCGGACTGCCCGAAAACGGTGAGTGGCCGGAAACCACCAAAGCAGCAGACCAAGCTTTGGGAGGGCTGATCAAGCAACTGGAAAAAGCGGGCGACCTGACCGGCAAAAACGCCTCCGTCTCCACCTTGCCCCTGACTGAACAACCTTGGCAGCGTGTGATTGTCGTCGGCACAGGCAAAGATGATGAACGCAATTTGGCCAACTACCGCAAAGCCCTAATTGCCGCCGTTGGCGCACTCAAAGACGGCCCATCCAACAGCGTCTTCATCTGCCTGACCGACACCAAGATTCAAGGCTCAGAAGCTAGCGCTTCAGAAGACGCGCGTTTGAACCTGCTTGGCCGTACCCTGGAAGAGCAACTTTACACCTTCACCGGATTCAAGAGCGAGCAGCCACCTGCCCGCAAACTGAACAAAGTTATTGCTCAAGCGTCTGACGCGGACCAGTCGCAGAAAGACGCCTTCAACCTGGGCCTCGCCACCGGCCGCGGCATGAACTACACCCGCGACTTGGGCAACACCCCGCCGAACGTTTGCCACCCGGTATGGCTGGCAGAGCAAGCGAAAAACATGGCCAAAGAGCACGACTGCATCAAAACCGAAGTGCTGGATGAAAAGCAGATGGCCGAAATGGGCATGAACACCATACTGGCCGTTGGCAAAGGCTCCACGCAGCCTCCGCGCCTGATCGTCATGGAATACCGCGGCGGCAAAGCAGACGAAAAACCTTACGTCTTGGTTGGTAAAGGCATCACCTTCGACAGCGGCGGCATCAGCCTCAAGCCCGGCGCCGGCATGGACGAAATGAAATACGACATGGGTGGCTCCGCCAGCGTGTTCGGCACCATGAAAGTCTTGGCCGAAACCAAGCCCAGCATCAACGTAGTTGCCGTAATCGCAGCCGCTGAAAACATGCCAGACGGCTCCGCAACACGCCCGGGCGACATCGTCACCACCCTGAGCGGCAAGACCGTTGAAATCCTCAACACCGACGCCGAAGGCCGCTTGGTACTGTGCGACGCCCTCACCTACGTGAAAAAGTTCGACCCTGAAGTCGTCATCGACCTAGCCACCCTGACCGGCGCCTGCATCATCGCGCTGGGCCATCAGGCAACCGGCATGCTCGCCAACAACGACGAACTGGCCAACGAACTGCTAGCTGCTGGCGAAAGAACTGGCGACCGTGCTTGGCGCCTTCCCCTTTGGGATGAATACCAAAGCCAACTCGACAGCAACTTCGCTGACATCGCCAATATCGGCGGCCGCCCAGCAGGCACCATCACAGCCGCCTGTTTCCTGTCCCGGTTCACCAAAGAATACCGATGGGCCCACCTGGACATCGCCGGCACCGCTTGGGACTCCGGCAAAGCCAAAGGCGCAACCGGCCGCCCGGTTCCCCTACTGGTCGACTACCTGATGTCCCATGCAGGGTAACACCCCAACCAATCCACCGGAGCCCGGCAGCCCAGCTGCCGGCCCCTCCGGCCAGGACGCCAAAAACCAGCGCTACTGGTTCCACATCCTCGCCCAAAACACACCAGCCGCCCGCAACCTCCACGCAACCAAACTCGTGGACAAAGCCTGGCAGCAAGGCGACCGTGTGTGCGTGCTCTGCGATAACCAGCAACAAGCGCAAGAACTCGATGACCTACTCTGGAACTTCACCCCAGACGCCTTCATCCCCCACAGCATCGCAACCGATCCAAGCACCCCGTGCTCAGATCCGGTCGGCATCCTACTCTACCCACCGGCCGCTGCTGACTGGGACACCGTCATCATCCTGTCTTCCACCCTGCCGGAGCAGGCTGACCAATACCGAAGACTGGCACTGGTCGCCCAAAACGACCCGGCGGTACTCAACCAAGCGCGCGGCCACTACAAACAGCTGAGAAAGCTGGGTATCGAAGCGCGGGTACATGACATGCGAAAACGCTGACTAACACGTTTGCCCATCAAAAGGCATACGGTCGCTCACGACTTTGCAGGAACATCAAAACCACGCAAACTTGTATACAAGCGAACAACTCAGAGCTTGAACTGCGCAGTTGGGATAAGCTTTCCAAAAATTTCGGAGACCATGGATGGCCGAAGAGAAGCGCACATGGATGTGCTCGTAGCGGTTTTTGGAAAGCTTATCCCAACTGCGCAGGCACCCAAACCCGCAGGCTACTGGACGAGCACTTAGCCGAAGGTTCGCCGCAACCAAACCGACCATGTATAATCGCCGGTTTCAAACTTTCCCTCGTGAATCAACCAACGGTCACTGCAGAAACCCATGGAAAAAACCTACCAGCCAGAAAACATCGAGCGCCAGTGGTACGAAAACTGGGAATCCAAAGGGTACTTCCGCCCCAGCGGAGAAGGCCAGTCTTACAGCATCGCTATTCCGCCACCTAACGTGACCGGCAGCCTGCACATGGGCCACGCCTTCCAGCACACCATCATGGACACCCTCACCCGCTACAAGCGCATGCAGGGCAACAACACCGTCTGGACCGTCGGCACAGACCACGCTGGCATCGCCACCCAAATGGTCGTTGAGCGCAAACTCGCCGCAGAAGAAGGCAAAACCCGCCACGACCTCGGCCGGGACGAATTCATCAAACGCATCTGGGACTGGAAAGAAGAATCCGGCGGAACCATCACCCGCCAGATGCGCCGCCTTGGCAACTCCGTAGACTGGAGCAACGAACGCTTCACCATGGACGAAGGCTTCTACAAAGCCGTACAGGAAGTGTTCATCCGCCTGTACGAAGACGGCCTCGTTTACCGCGGCAAGCGACTGGTCAACTGGGACCCGAAACTGCACACCGCCATCTCCGATCTTGAAGTGGAAAATAAAGAAGAGAAAGGCTTCTTCTGGCACCTGCGCTACCCGCTGGCTGACGGCGCAACCACCCAAGACGGCAAAGACTACGTAGTGGTCGCTACCACCCGTCCCGAAACCATGCTTGGCGACACCGCCGTCGCCGTACACCCGGACGACGAACGCTACCAGCACCTGATTGGCAAACACGTCATGCTGCCGCTGGTAAACCGCAGAATCCCGATCGTGGCCGACCACCACGCCGACCCGGAAAAAGGCTCCGGCTGCGTAAAAATTACCCCGGCCCACGACTTCAACGACTACGCCGTCGGCAAACGCAACAACCTGCCGATGATCAACGTCCTGACCCAAGACGCCAACATCCGTGAAGTCGCCGAAGTCTTCAACAGCGACGGCACCGAAAACACCGACATCGACGGCAGCATGCCGGCAGCCTATGCAGGCCTGACCCGCGAAGCAGCCCGTAAGCAAATCGTTGCCGACATGGAGACTGCCGGCTTGGTGCAACAGGTTGAAGACCATGTACTCAGCGTACCTCGTGGTGACCGCTCTGGCCTGATCATCGAACCGATGCTCACCGACCAATGGTTTGCCGACGCTAAAACACTAGCCAAACCAGCGATTGAAGCCGTAGAAGACGGCCGCATCCAGTTTGTGCCCAAGCAGTACGAAAACATGTACTTTTCCTGGATGCGTGACATTCAAGACTGGTGCATCTCTCGACAGCTGTGGTGGGGCCACCGGATTCCAGCTTGGTACGACGCCGAAGGCAACATCTACGTTGGCCGTGACGAAGACGAAGTGCGCAAGAAGCACAGCCTGGCCGCCGATATGGAACTGAAGCAAGACGATGACGTGCTGGATACCTGGTTCAGCTCCGCGTTGTGGACCTTCGGTACTCTGGGATGGCCGGAAATCACCGAGCGCCTGAAAACCTTCCACCCGACCGATGTACTGGTGACTGGTTTTGACATCATCTTCTTCTGGGTTGCCCGGATGATCATGATGACCATGCACTTCATGAAGAACGAAGACGGCACCCCACAAGTACCGTTCAAGACCGTGTACGTAACTGGCCTGATCCGCGACGAACACGGCGACAAGATGTCCAAATCCAAGGGCAACGTCATCGACCCGCTGGACATGATCGACGGCATTGGTCTGGACAAGCTACTTGAAAAGCGTACCGGCAACCTGATGCAGCCCAAGCTGGCTGAAAAGATTGGCAAACGCACCCAGAAAGAATTCCCGGAAGGCATCGCCGCCCACGGCACCGACGCCCTGCGCTTCACCCTTGCAGCCATGGCCACCACCGGCCGTGACATCAACTGGGACATGAAGCGACTCGAAGGCTACCGCAACTTCTGCAACAAGCTATGGAACGCCGCGCGCTACGTGCTGATGAACACCGAAGGCGAAGACTGCGGTGTGAATGACGAGCCGGTAGAGCTGTCTCTAGCTGATCGCTGGATCATCAGCGAACTGCAGCACTGCGAGCAGGAAGTGATTCGTCACCTGGAACAGTACCGCTTTGATCTGGCCGCCTACGCGCTGTACGAGTTCATCTGGAACGAGTACTGCGACTGGTATCTGGAACTCGCCAAGCCCTGCCTGAGCGACGACAGCGGCAGCGCTGAAGCCAAGCGCGGCACCCGCCGTACACTGGTTCGTGTTCTGGAATCGATCCTGCGCCTGGCGCACCCGATGATGCCGTACATCACCGAAGAAATCTGGCAGCGTATCGCTCCTCTGGCCGGCAAGAGCGGCGACAGCATCATGCTGCAGCCGTTCCCGCAGCCTGAAGAGAGCAAACAGGATGCCACCGCCAAAGCCGATATCGAGTGGGTGAAAGGCGTTATCGTTGCTGTTCGGAACATCCGCGGTGAAATGAACATTTCACCGGGCAAGCCAGTACCGGTATTCCTCAAAGGCGGTAACAGCGAAGACGAACGCCGCCTGAATGCCAACCGTCAGTTCCTGATGTCTTTGGCAAAGCTTGAGAAGCTGGAATGGCTGGGCACAGAGAAAGCCCCCATGAGCGCCACTCAGTTGGTTGGCGAGATGGAAGTTCTGGTACCAATGGCTGGCTTGATCGACAAAGATGCCGAACTCAAGCGCTTGGACAAAGAGCTGGATCGACTGCAAAAGGAAATCAGCCGGGTTGAAGGCAAGCTGAGCAATGAAAAGTTCACCGCCAAGGCTCCGGCTGAAGTGATCGAGAAAGAGAAAGGCAAACTGCGCGATGCGCAAGGCAGCCTGCAGCGGTTGAGCGCACAGCGAGCCGAAATCGAGGCCATGTAAGACTATGATTGCGATACTGGGAGCCGGCTCTCTGGGCCGGCTTTGGGCCGCCAAACTGCCTGCCGGGCAGGTGGCTTTTGTGCCCCGTCCAGAGCAGCCTGTCGAACCACTCGCCTACCTCTTCCGGCCCCTCCAAGGGCCGGACGTATCTGTCCAAATCCCCTGGCTAACCGACGTTCAATCGCCTTCCTTGCTGGTCGTCACCACCAAAGCCGGCGATACCTTGAACGCTCTGAAGACGTTAGTATCCCGACTGCCCGAGACCACCCCGATCGTCTTGTTTCAAAACGGCCTTGGCAGCCAACAGCGTGTTGCCGAAACCTGGCTAAACCGCCCTGTTCTTGCCGCCACAACCACCGAGGGTGCGAACCGCCCTGCAGACAGGCTGACCGTGCACGCCGGGCAAGGTGAAACCTGGATAGGCGCTTTAACACCGGCAGGCGAAGCTCAGGTTCCGAAAACGGTTTCCACGCTCGCCAAAAGCGGCTTGAGCGTTCAGGCTGAATCCGACATTCTCAACAGGCTTTGGCAAAAGCTGATCATCAACGCTGGCATCAATGCGTTCACCGCCATCCTGAACTGCCCGAACGGCGAGATCCTGAACCATCCATTTTACCAACAATGGATTGACCCTCTGTGCTACGAGATCAGCGAGCTGCTGACCGCCAGCGGCCAACCTCCAAGGACTCCCACGGCGTTAAGGGAGGCCATTGAGACCGTAGCGCGCAAAACCGCAGCCAATACGTCATCCATGCGCGCGGACAGATTGGCTGGGCGCCCTACGGAGATCGATTTCATTAACGGTTATCTGGCGCGCCTTGGTGCCGAACACGGCATCGACACACCAGTGAATCAGATGCTCACCTATCAAGTAAAACAACTAGAGCGAATCTCTTAGACTAGGAGTGCAACCTATATGGGCAACCGCCTATCCAAGATTTATACCCGAACTGGCGATGACGGCACCACCGGCTTGGCAGACGGCAATCGCGTTGTTAAGAATGCCCTGCGCGTCGAGGCCATGGGTACCGTTGACGAGCTCAACTGCCACATTGGCATGCTTGTCGAGACGTTACCGACTGAAGATGCTTTGGGAGAACTGTTCCGCCGTATCCAGCACCACCTGTTCGACATTGGCGGTGAGTTTGCGATTCCCGGCAGCGTGATGATTGGCGAAAAGCACATCAACTGGCTGGAGCAAGTGCTGGACGAGTACAACGAAGACCTGCCCCCTCTGAAGAACTTCATCCTGCCCGGTGGATCTCCCGCTGCTGCACAGTGTCATTTGGCCCGCGCAGTGTGTCGGCGCGCTGAGCGTATTGTGGTTGGCCTAAGCCAGGAAGAAGAAATCAATGCCGGTGCTCGCCAGTATCTGAACCGGCTTTCGGATCTGTTGTTCGTTGTGTCTCGGGTATTGGCCCGCAGGGAAGGTGCCAAAGAAATTCTATGGGAACAAAAAAAATCCGGCCTCTAAAGGCCGGATTCTGACAAACCCTCAGCGGCGACTTGCCTCAGACCTTGAACGTCTCAACCAGCTTTTGAAGTGATGCGGTCAGGTCTGACATCTGGCGAGAAGAATCCAACGTCTCCTGCGCGTTTTCTGCCGTGCTCTCGCCCAACTCACCGATGCTTTCAACGTTGGCATTCACGTTTTTCGCCACTGCAGACTGCTCTTCTGCTGCCTGAGCAATCTGGTGGCTCATATCGACAATTTCCGAAATGCCGTGAGCAATGCTATCCAATGCCTGGGTCACTTCCGTGGACTTCTGCACGGTCAGCTCAGTCGCACCATGGCTGCTGGTCATGGCGGATACCGCTTCTTTCACACCGCCCTGCAAGCGGGAAATCATGTCTTCGATTTCCTCAGTGGACTTGTGTGTTCGCTGCGACAAAGAGCGCACTTCATCAGCAACTACCGCAAAGCCTCGGCCATACTCTCCAGCCCGCGCTGCCTCAATGGCCGCGTTAAGCGCGAGCAAGTTGGTCTGCTCGGCGATGGCTTTGATTTCAACCAGTACCTGACTGATATTGTCGCTGTCTTTGTTAACCCGGTTAATAACCTCCATAGCACTGGCTATTTCGCTGGCCAGTTTGTTGATCGTTTCAACCGTATCCGCAACCACTTGCCGCCCGGTTTCAGTGTCGCGCTCGGCACTACCGGCACTGTCAGCAACCCTGTGGGCGCTTTCAGTGACTTCGTTGACCGCTTCCACCATTTGCCCCATGGCTTCGTTGATCTGGCTGCTTTCATCCATCTGGCGCGCCACAGCTTCACTGTTCGCGGCCGCCGTATCGTTAACTCTGACGGCCTGCAGCCCCACATCGGCGGTGGTAGCACTGACGGACCGAATCAATTCGGCGATTTTGTCCGTCATGTTGTTGAATTCGGAGGTTAGCTCGCCCAGCTCATCACGGTTGGAAAGCTCGATGTGAGTGGTCATATCACCGGCAGCCACGCTTCTGGCGGCGGTGCTGAAGCGATTAATGGCAACCCTGACCGACATAAAGAAACCGATATACAAGTACACCACAACCAACATCACCGCGATCAAGGACACGACTATAGTGGTGCGCTGACGAGTTTCACTCGCCAATCGGCGCTCCAGATTAACCCCCACAATTTCAAAAATTTTCGCTGTGAGCGCATCGAAGTGTTTGGTTTCGGCCGCAACCGTTGCATCGTATTCTTGCCACGGAGTTTCCAGTCGCATCGGAGTAATTACCTTCAAGTCCAATGCGTTCCTTACAACAAGCAGGCTTCCATCCACGCGAGGCAGCGCTGGAGACTCGGCAAGCTCGGGAGAAGTGTCTTTTGCCACAACCAAGCTGGGAGATAGCAGAGAGCTTCGGTTGGTTAAACGATCGAAGATCTCGTTCAGATTCTCGCTCATGGCATAGCCCACCTGGCCTTCTACCAACGAGAAAATACCGTAAGAACGAGCACTACCAATGGCATTGCGAGCGTCCGGGAACACATCGCGCACCAGCCCAAGCAACAACTGGTTCTCACGGGAAGCATCTTGCCCCAAGCCAGACACTTCCATCGTGGCAGGCAACACCGCCAATACTTTCTGAACGAACTCTTGATAAAACTTGAACTGCGCGTCCATGCTGCCCTGATAGCTGTTGCTCTTCAGGAGCGCACGCCAATCTTTTTGCAGCGCCAGAATCTGCTCCTGCCAGGAACCGGAAGCATCAAACGAACGGCGGGGTTCCGCCAAATCTGTCAGCAGTTCATCGACCTTCTTCGCGGCACGATCGGCCTTTTCAGCGAGAGCAGGATCTTCCTTGAGGATGGCGGGGGCCTTGTAGTCACGAAAATCCATTGCCGCGCTCAGCAACTGATCAGCAGTCTGAAGTTCGACCAACCCATCAATACTACGGTTCATGGTTTGCACAGATTGGTTGAGACCAGAAATAACCAACCAGGACAGGACCAGAATCGGGCCTAGAAACAATATGCTGATGAGGCTGAACTTGTAAACCATCGGCAGCCGGTTCATCAATGCAATCGCTGGATTAATTATATAGTTCAAAGTGCCCTCGCCCAGATTCGAAAACCGAACCATCTATTTTATTTATTGATTTTCACTCACAGCTGAAGGATTTTAATCGCTCCAAAGTGGTAATGGACCTAAACCACGCCCGCAATGACAAGCAACGCAATGGCACAAATCCAAACCAGCATGCTGCGGTTCAGCAAATCCCTGATAGCGATCAGACTGCGACCACCAAAACGGGGCCAGTCTTCCGGGTGCAACTCCGAGAACCGTTCAGGATCAAGTGCATACCCGGTTAACGACCCGTTGGCGGAAATCATTAGCACTTCCGTCGTTGTTTTTTTCAAACCGGGCACAACCTGCCTGACTTTACGAGACCAGCCCGACAGATCGCCAGCCAGTCCGAACGTGCAAGCCAGCAATCTTGCCGGAAGCCAGCCAATCCAGTCAGCCATTTTTCGGTAGGCCGGTCGTGCGCTGGCTTGCGGCCAATGCTCAGCCAAAGCCAAGGCACCACGAGCCAGCACCGCAGCCCCAATACCGCCGATGACGTACCAGAACACAACCAAAAAGAAGCGATCAAACACAGAGATAATCAATGCCTTGGTAACCGACACATGCATCGCTTCAGGAGACAGCGCTGCGCCTCGCTCATCGGCTGGCAGCCGGTCTTTAACGTGATGCCATGCACCTTGCATATCACCTCGGCTCCAAGCCTCAGAGTATGCTTTCAGCGATGCCTGCCAACCCGGCACCCCCATCAGAAGGACAAGCAGCACCATCTCCAACGGATAGACAGCTAACCGGAAACCTAGCTGCTGTGACAACACCGTTAATAGCACCAAGCAAATCGCGGGCAATACGATGAGCGCATACCCTTTTACCAAAGATTCTTCATGCCCGGCTTTGGTTGTTGCGCCCTGCTGAAACCAGATTCGCCAAAAACCGTCACTGCTAAACGCTTCTTGCCGGTCCAGCTTTCGGCGTATCACATAAGCCAGCAGAAAAATCACCAGAACCATTCAGTCTTTCTCCGAGGCGCGAACAAGGTTTTTAAAGTATGGCCAATGGAAAGCCGGACCGGGATCTGTCTTACGGCCCGGGGCAATATCACTGTGGCCGGTGATTCGGTCGGGGGTTACTGCAGGCCAAGCCGCCATCGTCAATCGAGTGAGATGAGCCAGAGTTTGATACTGATGTTCAGTGTAAGGAACGTCATCCGCGCCCTCGAGCTCTACCCCAATGGCGAAGTCGTTGCATTCTTCCTCATTCCCGAAACAGGAGCGGCCGGCATGCCAGGCACGGTCAAGGCAGCTAACAAACTGAACGACCGTGCCATCCCGCCGCACCAGTGCATGGGCAGACACTTGCATATCGGCTATTTCGGAAAAGTAGGGGTGGGCATGTCGATCAAGACGATTACAAAAGAAGTCTTCAATGTATGGACCGCCAAACTGTCCGGGAGGCAGGCTTATGTTATGCACGACCAGCAACGTGATACCGGCGCCATCTGGCCGGGCACCAAAGTTTGGTGATGGGCACCACCGGCTTCCAGGAAACCGTCCGGTCGCTCGCAGCGTATCAACCTGCTCGGCGAACTCCGCGGTGGAAGTAAATGTTTCTACAAGGTCAGATCGTGTGTTTGGCAAGGCTCATCCGTAGGGGCAATGAGTGATTCATGACAGTCGATTGAATCACAAAGCGTTTACATATGCCACGAATTACCGGACAGCCCCGGCATCAATCAGTCCTTTCGGCTGTGCCTGAGGTTATCAATGATGGATTCCAAGGCTCGATCAAAGATGAGGCCATCATCCAATAACGTGATTTCCTCGTCTTGCATCGCCAAGGCGAGGTCATCCCGCAGGTATTCGGCAACCTTGGCACCGTTACGATTCACAAAGATGTACTTACCGGTCGCTTTAATGAAGGCCGCCAGTTTACAGCGAACCCGAACACCCTCTTTGCTTAACTCCAGCCAAGAGCCCACGCTCAATTGATCGGCGGCATCAAGCCACTGCTGAGCTGCGATGGCCGGTCGCTCTTGAGGCACCGCTTGATCAACAAGTTCAACCGAGCCAGCCGTATCATTCTTATTCTCGCCAGGGTCAGATTCTTTGAGAGCCTCAACGGTCTCTTCTGGCTCCAGCAACGGTGGCTCAACATCGACCTGGACATCGAATTCAGTTTCCGCAAAGTTGACAGCCTCTGCCGGAGACTCTACCGGTGCGGTCACGAGGGTCTGCAAGACATCAACGTGCACAAGCTCCAGATCTCTGATCACCGCGTCGGTCGCAAACGGATCCCAGGAAATCTCCTGCAACGCTTTTCTCAGCCCTTCAACGACACCCGGAATTGTCCGCAACAGCTCTGTACGAGTATCACTGGTAACCGGGCGTGGATCGACACTCCACACCAATCGACCGATTAATTCACTGGCGCCAGCCCATAACGGGCTGTCCTCACCATGACGCAAAACCACCCATTGCAGGTATCGCGAAAGCGGGTCATGAATAATCTGCAGAACCGGCTCTGGCAGCTCATGCTCTTTAATCTGTTGGCGAACCAATTCAGCGGCGGCCTGATGAGCCCGCTCCTGCTTAGCCCTTCCCTCTTCGGCATCCTTGAGCCGCTGCTCCACCAATTCTCTGCGGCGGCGATCCAGGTCCGTAAAGTGACCGAAGTCTTTTACCAACTCTTCGAACAGCCCCACGTTATCGTTGTACTCGGACAATACGCGTTCAACCACTGCCTCAATTTTATCGCGCAGCGGGTCCCGCACTCCGGGACGTTTTTCGGTCCAACCTATCGCTGCCAACGCCAGTTCGTTCAGCAGCTTTCGGACCGGGTGTCCCCCTCGATTGAAGAAGTTGCGATCACTCAGCGCCACTTTCAGCACAGGTATTTGAAGCCGCCCAATCAACGCCTTCATAACCGGGTGCAATTGACGATCTTCCAAAATAAACTCAAACAACATCGATACGAGGTTGATGACATCACCATCAACCTGGCCAACCGAAGCACTCTCTCCTTCGGCAGATCGCAGCACTGGCTGTAACTGCTCCCGCAATGGCACAACCTGCTCATTCTGGACATTCTGAGCGGTCGACTGAAGCTGGCTCAGCTGCTTGATCAGCCGTTCGGTATCTAACACCTGTGCTCCAGGCTGCTCAGCCGGTGCCTCCTGATGACCGGTTTGGTGCAGCAACGCACTCAACTCACTCAACGTAGGCGTTACTTCCGATTGGTTGTATTGGGACGTCTCGCTCGATAGATCAGCCTGTCGCGCACGATCTGATGAGGGCACCCCACGCTGGCGTGGAACGGGAGCACCTGCACGAGGCGGTGCTTTCATATCAGACAACACACCTTGGGTCACCAGCGTCTGGTTGCAGGCTTGATAGAACACGCCGAGTTGTTCCGTTAGCATGCGCTCAAACAGTTTCAGCACCACCAGCTTGGCGCGAATATCAATATCCAGATCAGAGCAGGCTTCTGCAATCGCACCACACAACACTTCAGGGCTCAGCGGGATCTGGGCATCGGTCACAGAGACGTCAGGAACGGTGTGGCGAACTCTCGCCGCTAACAAACTCAACACTTCCGAATAACGGTTTCGCAACCGGTTAGTCAGGTTATCCAACGCAACCTGCTGTTCGAGGTCTGAGTGGTCCACCAAGCTTAATGAATCGCGATCCACTTTTTCTAACGACTCGTCCCTCTGGGCCGGGTTAAAACGTCCGAGCTCGTTAAAGGCCTGACTGACGTACTGAAGGATTGAAACGGTCATGGACTTGCGCCGCAAACGCAACTCGCGCATCGCGTCGAAGTAGGAGGTCTGATCCTGATTCGAGCCAGCCCTGTCAGCCAATGCAAACAGGCTGTCATCCGCCTCTTCAAAGAAACGCGAAAGCACCGTTTTAAGGGATTGGCCGGAGGTGTCCCGGAGTCGCATTAACGCAACCGGCAGCGAAAACTTGCCTACCGATGTCTGGCCACCCAAGTGAACGACCTTATTGTGCTGCGCCATGGAGATGCTCCGTTCCAAACCTGTTAAACAATGTAAAACACGTTATAACTACATCATATAGGCATCGCCTGTCACCTTCTGTCAGAATTTGTCACCTTTTGTTTACGCAAGAACTTCATCACACTACGCCTACTTGCGCCCGGCATTTTGATAAACCTCTCGAGGGCAGTAGAATTGCCCTCCATCGACCAACATTCACTTTTCCGGACATTCACCATGATCACCCCTGAACTGCTTCGACAGGCCCGCATTGAATCCGTCGCCCAAAGCCTCCGGGAAGATATCGGTGATGGCGACATCACCGCCATGCTGATCCCTGCCGACAAGCACGCTGAAGGGCGAGTCATTACTCGCGAGCCCGCTCGCTTGGCAGGCAAAGACTGGGTGAACGAAGTATTCCGCCAGGTAGATCCTGACGTTAAGCTTGAATGGTTACACAACGATGGCGATCAACTTCAGGCGAATGACGTTATCTTCAGGATGTCAGGAAAAGCCCGGTCGCTGCTGACTGCAGAAAGATCCGCGCTCAACTGGCTACAAGCGCTGTCAGGCGTGGCGACCCAGTGCGCCCATTTTGCGGCCAAAGTTTCCCACACGAAGGTGCAGCTACTCGATACCCGGAAGACCCTGCCTGGATTAAGACTTGCCCAAAAATACGCAGTAACTTGCGGTGATTGCAACAACCATCGCATCGGATTGTGGGATGCCTTCCTGATTAAGGAAAACCACATTGCTGCCTGCGGCTCCATCGCGGCAGCCGTCGCCGAGGCTCATCGTATTGCTCCAGGCAAGCCCGTCGAAGTAGAAACCGAATCGCTGGATGAACTAAGACAAGCTTTGGATGCCGGCGCAGACATCATTATGCTGGATGAGTTTTCGATGGAGGACATGAAGCAAGCGGTAGAGTTCGTTGCTGGGCGCGCCAAACTTGAGGCTTCAGGCGGCATCAACGAGCAAACGCTGGTCCCCATTGCAGAAACCGGCGTCGATTACATTTCGATCGGCGCGCTAACCAAAGACGTAAAAGCCATCGACCTGTCTATGCGTCTGGATTGATCCAGACGCATAGATCACTCGCCAGACAGCAAACTGTCCATGTGCGCCAACGTCTGAATAAGCTTGGCGCCACTTTCAGTCCGCCCTCGAAAGTATTCCTCTGCCATAGGAGCAATACCAGACACTGACGGCAGCGGCTGCCCGGCTTCAAGCAGTAGTTTCATGCGCGCAACAAACACAAACTGCAGCCACTGGGTGAAGCTCATGGTATCCAGACAAAACGGCTGCGTACTCTCGAACGCTTCTACGGGAAGCGGCTCCTCTTGCCACGCCCCCAAGCCTCTAAGTTCTACTTCAATCTGAAGCAAACTATCGGCAACATTACTGGCATGTACTTGGCTTTCGGTCATGGTCAATCGCCCCATCAATCCGCCAGCGGTTCCAATTCAACCGCTTCACCGTAAAGCACCCGGTACAAATCTTCGAACTGCTGAGTGAGCGCATGCTTGGGCGCCATATGGATCAGTGGTTTTCGGGCCTGATGAGATTCTTTCATTTTCACGGAACTGGACAATCGCACCGGCAGCACAGGCAAACCTTCTTCAATCAACTCCCGCACCAACTGCTTTGGCAGACTGGCTCTGGGCTGGAACTGGTTCGCCACAATACCTTCAACCACCAACTCTTCGTTATGGTCTTCCTGGAGCTCGCGAATCTCATGCAGGATGTTATAAAGAGCCTGACGGGAGAAATCGTCACAATCGAACGGGATCAAACAACGCTGCGCAGCAATCAATGCAGATCGGGTATAAAAGTTAAGCGCCGGCGCGGTATCAATAAAAATTTCGTCAAAACTGTCACCCAGCTTTTTCAGAAACTCTCGTAGCTTGTAGATCTTGTGCTTGGCTTCCAGCTTACGCTCCAGGAAATCCAGCTCCGGGCTCGATGGCAGCACAAACAGGTTGTCAAAGGCCGTGGCATGCACAAACTCATCAGGGCGACGGGTGAACATGCTGAATGCAACGGTCTGCTCCAGCAGGTCTGCCACAGTATCCTTCAGCTCGGACGAGGCCTTGCCCAACAGATAGTGTGTGGAGTTACCTTGGGGATCAAGATCAACAACCAGAGTCCGCTTTCCCCGGGCAGCGCTAATGGCCGCAAGATTACAGGTAATGCTGGACTTACCCACACCACCTTTTTGGTTGAATACAACCCGTCTCATGTCGTCTCTCCAATCGTCATTGTTTTGAATTCGTTGTTATTGTGCCGCTACCAACCCATCACCGTTTTTACGAACGGGATGGTTAAGCGCCGCTGAGCCTGCAGCGAGTTTTCATCCAGAGTGTCCAGTATACCGAGCAGATCTCCAAGCTTTCTTGGGGCGCGTCGCATGATGAAATTGGCCACGTCGTCGCTGACCACCAAGCCGCGTTGCTCGGCCCTGGCCATCAGTATGTGCATCCTGTCTTCATCCCGGTACAAGCCCAACTGAAGCAACAAACCGTGCGACAATCGGGAAACCAGATCCGGCAAGCCAAACGGTAAAGACCCGGGCACTTCCGACATGCTCACAAGCAGCAGCCCGCCACGGTCCATCACCCGGTTGTAGAGGTGAAAAATCGCCTCTTCCCAATCGGCTTTGCCAGCAATCTTTTCGAGATCATCCAGACAAAGCAGAGGGTGCACCTCAAGACCGTCCAAAGCGTCAGGGCCGAAGGGAAGCAGTTCACCGATACTGATGCACACACCAGCTCGACCGAACTGATCGGTTTTATTGCAGGCAGCCTGCAACAGATGACTCTTGCCGGTATCGGAATCTCCGCAAATCACGACCACAGGAAGCCCCTGCGGCGCATCACAGATTGCTTCAAGACGGCGAGCTGCCTCGCGGTTCCTGTCACCGTGAAAATTATCGAAACGAGCGTCATCCCTGAGTTTGACCCCGAGGATCATCTGAGACGGTATCACGACCGCTTTGCCCTCCATGCCCGTACACCCCAAACCAGAATATAATGGCAACCGCTAAACACCGCAGAAACAGCAACTATCCAGATACTTGCGGTAAGGGTCCAAGATTCCATCGACAAACCAGCCATAAGAATAATGATCGCCAACGCTGCCAGAATCTGGATAAAGGTATTCATTTTTCCCGGTATACTTGGCTCCATTTCAAAGCGCCCTACGCCGTAATGGAACGCAAGTCCCCCGCACACAATAATCAAATCACGCCCTAGCACCAAGACAAACAGCCAAACGGGCAGCACACCCGTAATCGTCAACATCAGGTACGTGGCGATCAGCAGTGCTTTATCAGCCAATGGATCGGCAATCGCGCCAAGCCTGCTTTTCCAACCGAACGAACGGGCAAGAAAGCCATCAATCGCATCGGTCAGAGCTGCAACGACAAAGATCACCAACGCGAACCGGTATTCGCCGTCAAGCAAAGCGCCGGCGAACGGAATGATCAGTACGATCCGCAAAAAAGTCAGTGCATTGGGAATCCAACGCCACTGCTGCGATCTCACGTAATAGTCTCCGTCAGTTTATGAGTTGCTAACACCACGACCTGGAGCTCGCTGCCAGCGGTAGTAAAGCACTTCGTAGAGTGACTCAAAAGCGTCGGCTGCATCCTGTTCATCCCCTTCAGGCAGCGACTGATAAGCAGGACCGTTAACGTTTGGTGTTTCAGCTGCACCCTCTTCCGCCCCTTCTGAAACAGAAACCGTTGACGGAGCATCGTCCGACACAGGAGCGAGGGTCGCGTCCTCTGCGCTCTGAGCAACAAAGCGGGGGTCCAAAGCAATGTATTCTTGCAACTGGTTCAACTCGCCCGAAAACGTCACCTCTAGCGTCAAACGCTCGCCACGAATACGCGACGCGCCAACGGAGCGTACCGGCGTCATGCTTTCCAGCGCTTTCAGCACATGACCGTAATCAGCCAACGACGTGACACCATCCAAAACCACGTCGACTGCCGGGGAATCTGCCACGTTACCCGCAGAAACCGCATAACGGCTGGCATAGAGCTCCGCCCATTGGTCGACAACTTTGGCTGCCAGCTCTTTGGGCGTACCAGCACTGGCAGAAAGCTCGCTTGGGTCCATACCCATACCTTCAAATACCCAGCCTGCGCGCCACTGCCCACCTGAACGGCTGATGCGCATAAGTGTGATCACATCATATGCCTGCCCTTCGGAAGCGGTTTCAATACGATCAACAAACTGGCCCCACAGATCTGACAGCAACGAACGGTCACCCGAAAACTGGTCTGCTGGAAAAACCATCGGCAACCCACGCTCAGACGCAGCCGTCAAAAAATGTTTGCGCCACTCAGCCGCGCCTCCCGCTTGAGACGGCGAATCGCTATCCCCGGTGATTAACTGGCGCTGACCTCGATCCTCAACTGCAATCCAAGCCAGTGTAAGCGGACGATTCGCGCCCCACACCGGCGCATTCAGCGCGGCAAGCCCCCGGTTTACGCCCACCGCACCAAAACTCATCTGCATTCGGCTTTGGCCCTCGTTCTGCCCTACTTGGTAGGACAATAACAACGATTCCGCATTGGCCAAGAGCTCATCGATACCTTCAAGCGCCAGCACATCCCGGCTACCCGAAACACGAACCAGAACTTCACGCAGCCCGGCCTCGTATCCGGCCTTCACACTCGAGCTGCTGGCCCCTGAAATCGGCACATCGGCATTGTATAGCCCGGTGATCGTGACCGCTGTCGCCGGTGCCGCAACAAACAAGACGCACACCATTGCGATTGTTACGAGCACTGCCCGCTTCATTCTTGCTGAATACCCATTGACTGAATTCGTCATGTAGATGTAGCACCCTGCCGTTCCCATGATTGGCGCACAGGATACACCATCACCTGTCAGCTGAGTAGCAACGCCCGCTACCGCTCTACGTGATAACCGTAGATTAACCGGTGAATAGTGTCAGTATCGCCGAATACCAGTTGGAGCCCCCGTGCGCACCTGTTAAAATTCGCGGCCAGACCCACAGTCCAATGGTTATTTTCCATGAGCGAACAGAAGCCCTCCCTCACCTACCGCGATGCGGGTGTTGATATTGATGCCGGCAACGAGCTGGTTAACCGAATTAAGAGCACCGCGGCCAAAACCCGCCGCCCCGAAGTACTCGGCGGCCTTGGTGGTTTTGGTGCCATGGTGTCCATCCCTGCTGGCTATAAAGAGCCTGTACTGGTTTCAGGCACCGACGGCGTAGGCACCAAGCTTCGCCTCGCCATGCAGCTCGAAAAGCACGACACCATCGGCATCGATCTGGTTGCCATGTGCGTAAACGACCTGATCGTTGGTGGCGCCGAGCCTCTGTTCTTCTTGGACTACTACGCCACGGGCAAACTCAACGTGGACATCGCAGCCAATGTTGTTGAAGGCATCGGCAAAGGCTGTGAGCTTTCTGGCTGCGCACTGGTAGGCGGCGAAACCGCTGAGATGCCGGGCATGTATGAAGGCGACGACTACGACCTCGCCGGCTTCTGCGTTGGCGTAGTTGAGCGCGAAAACATTCTTGACGGCAGCCGCGTTCAGTCCGGCGACGTACTACTAGCCCTGGGCTCTTCAGGCCCACACTCGAACGGCTATTCCCTGATTCGCAAAATCATCGAAGTAAGCGGAGCGGACTTGAGCCAGCCTATGGGCGACACTACTCTGGCTGATGCTCTCATGGCTCCAACCCGCATCTACGTGAAAAATTTGCTCAAGCTGATTCGCGACGTAGACGTTCGCGCCATGTCACACATCACCGGCGGCGGACTGCCAGAAAACATTCCCCGCGTTCTGCCAGACAACACAGTTGCCGCAATCGATACCGAAAGCTGGGAACTGCCTCCTGTATTCCAGTGGCTGAAAGACGCCGGCGGCGTAGCTGCCGAAGAAATGTACCGCACCTTTAACTGCGGCATTGGCATGATTGTCTGCGTACCCGAAGATCAAAAAGATCTGGCGATCGACACACTGAATGCGATGGGCGAAACCGTGTGGCAGGTTGGCGTCATCGAGAACGCAGACTCCAGCGACGCTGCATCAGCGGTTCGTTACGCGCCAGGGCTGCTTAAAGCATGATGGCAGACCCAGCGCCGCTACCCAAAATTGTTGTTCTAGCCTCTGGCAGCGGAACCAACCTACAAGCTCTGATCGAAGCCTGCCGGGAGCGCGATTTTCCTGGCGAGATTATTGCCGTAGGCTGCAACCGCCCCGGCGCGTTCGCCCTCGAACGCGCCGCTCAGGCCAACATTCCGACCTTTGTGATCGACCACACGAAAATGGATTCACGGGAGGCGTTTGACGCCGCTCTGATGGCTGAGCTGCACCGACATAATCCAGACGTGATTGTTCTAGCGGGCTTCATGCGCATTCTCACGCCCGATTTTGTTCGCGCCTTCCGGGGCCGAATGCTGAACATCCACCCTTCCCTGCTGCCGGCTTATACCGGCTTGAACACGCACAAGCGAGTACTGGAAGCCGGAGACAAAGTTCACGGCGTTTCCATTCACTTTGTGACAGAAGAGCTGGACGGCGGCCCGGTTATCGCGCAATCCGAAATTGCGGTGAACGCCGATGACACCCCCGAATCACTGGCAGAGCGCGTTCAGCAGCAGGAACACCTGCTCTATCCGATTGTTCTACGCTGGTTCTGCGAAGGGCGCATTCAGCTCTCCGCTGATGGCGTGCAATTCGACGGAACACTACTCCCAAAACCTATGCGCCTCGCTGACAGCTGAACAGATTGTCATCCTCACTTAGCCAAGGAACGGCTAGACTGTCATATGCACAGACCGTGAAGAGGCCATTGGATGCAACGCTACAAAACGCCAAGTAAGATTATTTCGCTACTCGCGGGGCTCGCATTTTCCAGCCTCGCGGTGAGCGCCTCGACAGATAGCACCGCCAAATCCGAGCTATCGCCATACGAAGCCAGCTACACCGCATCCATGTCTAAAGGCGTAAGCCTGAACGGCCAAGGCGTTCGCACACTCACCGATCAGGGCAATAACGTGTGGCTATACCGCACGGACGTTGACTCCTTTATTGCCGACATCAACGAATCCCTCATTTTCAAATGGAAAGACGGACACGTCATCCCTTTACGTTATCGCTACAGCCTATCCGGCTTTTTGATCAAAGACCGAAAGCAGTCGATCGATTTCAACTGGCAAGAAGGCATAGCGAAAGGAAAATATAGCGGCAAATCGTTTGAGGTAAAACTTGAGGAAGGCACGCTGGATCCTCTGGGGTACCAACTGCAATTGCATCAGGACTTGAAGGCCGGGAAGCGAGACATCACCTACCGGGTGCTGGACAAAGGGGACTACGACACCGATCGTTTTGCCGTTATTG
This sequence comes from Marinobacter sp. SBS5, assembly GCF_048285575.1. NCBI lineage: Bacteria > Pseudomonadati > Pseudomonadota > Gammaproteobacteria > Pseudomonadales > Marinobacteraceae > Marinobacter > Marinobacter sp. SBS5. The sequence continues at coordinate 274,733 of NZ_JBLWAZ010000002.1, forward strand.
CAGAAGAAAGCCTGAGCGATCGAGGCCAGACCATGAAAACCTTAAAAGCCGAGAAGGTACGAGACAAAGGCTCCAAACGCCAAACATTAATGTGGTTTGATCCGGAGCAAAACTACCTCCTGGCCCGCCTGCTACAGGTAGAGCCAGATGGCAGCGAGTATGAATTACGCTTGAAGGACGCGCGAGTTCAGGACTGACCCGCGACTCAGTGCTCTGCCCATACCGCCTTCACTTCGTCAGCGATAATACGCAATCCTTTTGCCACCTGTTCATCGTCCTGTGAGTAGGTCACGCGCAGACATTCGTGGCGGTGTTTCCAGTCATCATCCGGCAACCCCGGGAAAAAGTAGTGGCCGGATACGACCAACACACCACGTTCTTTCAAACGCTGATAAAGCTCCAAACTTGAAATCGGCAGGTCCGGAAACCACAACCACAAGAACATAGCCCCTTCCGGTTTGTGGATATACCAGCGACAGCTATCTTCACCCATCGCTACCCGAAACGCCTCGACCGCCCTTTCCATTTTTTCTTTGTAGAACGGGCAAATCACTTCACGACTCAGCGAGAGTATTTCCCCGGATTTAACCAGCGGCTCCGCCAGCATGGCACCAAAACTACCCGTTGCCAGGTTCATGATGGCATTGATACCAGACAACGCTTTGATAACCGGCGCAGAGGCGATCACGATGCCGGTACGTGCGGCCGGCAAACCCAACTTAGACAAACTCAGGCAAAGGATGATTTGCTCATTCCAGGTGGGCTTTGCGTCTACGAACAACAAACTCGGGAAAGGCGTGCCGTAAGCGCCATCCACAATCAACGGAATGTCGTACTCACGCGCCATTCCCTCGAGCCTCGCCAATTCTTCATCGGTAATGACGTTGCCGGTAGGATTGGTGGGACGCGACACACAGATAGCACCGGTTTCACCGGTTACTTCAACGGCATCGAAATCCACACGATATTTGAACTCGTGCGCATCGGTAAACGAAATATCAGGCTGCACAGCGTGGAATAAATCTTGATCAATACCCGCATCGGCATAACCAATATATTCCGGCGCCAAAGGTAATAATATGTGCTTGCGCTGCCCGTTTCCGTATTCGCCGCCAAACATATTGAACAACATGAAGAAAGCCGCCTGGCTGCCATTGGTCAGCGCAATATTCTCCGGCTTAAGCCCCCACCCGTACTCTTCGTTCAACAACTCTGCTAACGAGGCAATGAACTGTTTTTCGCCCTGAGGGGGATCATAAATCCCGACCAAGCGGCGCACCTGATTTTCGTCGGCGGCGATATTAGCCAGAATTTCTTGCACTCTCTGCTGAACTTCAGGAATGTGGCCGGGGTTGCCACCGCCCATCATGATCATATCCTCACCGGACGCCATGGCATTCCCCAGGTCATCCATCAGTGAAGTGATGCCGGCATCGGCGGTGAACTTACGACCAAAAGCAGAGAGTTTCATGTCTCTTGTCCGTTAGAAAGCGATTAAGAAGGTTAAGGTTAATGCTAATTCTACTGCGGGCTGGGGCAATCAGGTATCGAGAGAGATACCCAGATTGCTGACGCCTTCGTTGGAAGCGTCATTTCGCAGGTCCTCGATAAAGTCTTCACTGGGCACGCGCTGTCGCTTCAGAGAGAGCACGGTGTCACGCTGAAAGACTTTATCTTCTTTGAGCAGAGGGTGTTGCTCGAACAATCGGATCAATTCGTCGTCGTCCATCCCCTCACCTTCCGACATTTCCACGAAGTCCACGACGGTTTTGGTGGCCAGCTGAGACGCCTCTGTTGCCCGGTGCTTGTTCGGGTTCAGGCGATTCAGCAAAGCTTGCTCAAGCAGCTGACAGAAATCGAAGGCTGGGTATACGCCATAGGCGTCAAATTCGTCGACATTCGGGCTGAGGGTTTCGAGCTTGCTGAGCAACTGAGGGATCGCAGCTTCGGCGTTGTCTAGCTGCAATGTTCCCCAGGCAAGATCGAGCAACTGGCGCATTTTGCCGCCGCTCTTCATGCCTACTGCGTCTGCGAACAGGGCGTAGTTGGGGAAGGCGCGCTCGGCGAGAGCCAGCAGGTAGGCGCATTCACGCCAGCCCTGCAGTTGTGAGACGGCTTTCAAAAACTGGTTGGCGTTCATGTCCGAGGCAGGGTCACGCCTGTCTGGCCAAGGTATTTGCCGCCACGGTCTTTGTAGCTGGTTTCGCACATTTCGTCAGACTCGAAGAACAGCATCTGTGCAACGCCTTCGTTGGCGTAGATTTTCGCTGGCAGGTTGGTGGTGTTGGAGAATTCCAAGGTCACCTGACCTTCCCATTCCGGTTCCAGCGGGGTTACGTTCACGATGATACCGCAACGTGCGTAGGTGCTTTTGCCGAGGCAAATGGTGAGCACGCTTCGGGGGATGCGGAAGTATTCAACGGTGCGCGCCAGTGCGAAGCTGTTCGGCGGTATGATGCAGACGTCGCTGGTGATGTTGACGAAGCTGTTTTCGTCAAAGTTCTTTGGGTCTACGGTGGCGCTGTGTACGTTGGTGAAGATTTTAAATTCGTTGCTGCAACGTACGTCGTATCCGTAGCTTGAGGTGCCGTAGGAGATGACGCGGCCGTTTTCGTTTTCACGAACTTGCCCGGCTTCGAAGGGTTCGATCATGCCGTGTTCTTCGGACATCCGGCGGATCCACTTATCGGACTTTATGCTCATGGGGAATTCTCGTTTCCAGCTGGGAAAAATTGGGGCGTAGTTTACCTTGTCCTTGGGGTTGTGTCGAAGGCTCGGGCTTTTATCAGTCACGCTTTTGGATTTGGCGATCTCAGCTGCGAGAGCGGCCTTGTCAAAAGATCTAACTCAGACGACTGCGGCATCGGGCACGCCTTCCAAAAACCGCTACTAGCACATCCATGTGCGCTTCTCTTCGGCCATCCATGGCCTACGACATTTTTGGAAGGCGTGCCCGATGCCGCGATCAAACTTTGGTGAAGGCTATTCCAATAGACCTCTGGTTTTTAGGGCTCAACTACCGAGACGCTTGAGATGGTTCCACCCAGGTTTCTTTCGCGTGTCGACAACTCTGCACCCACTCTGCGGGCAATATCCCGATATCTACGGGCCACTTCGGAATCCGGCTCGGCAACTACAGTTGGAGAGCCGCTGTCGGTTTGTTCGCGGATGGTCATGTGCAGAGGCAGCTGGCCCAGCAAGATGGTGTCGTATTCTTCTGCGATGCGTGCGCCGCCTTCGCAGCCGAACAGGTGCTCTTCGTGGCCGCAGTTGCTGCAGATGTGCACGCTCATGTTTTCGATAACGCCGATCACCGGGATGTCCACTTTGCGGAACATTTCGATGCCTTTTTTACCATCCAGCAAGGCGATGTCTTGCGGGGTGGTGACGATGACGGTGCCAGTCACCGGGACTTTTTGGCCAAGGGTGAGCTGGATGTCGCCGGTGCCTGGGGGCATGTCGACTACGAGATAGTCGAGTTCATCCCATAGGGTTTGCTGCAGCAACTGCATGACAGCGCCGCTGACCATGGGACCACGCCACGCCATGGGGGTTTTGTCGGTGGTGACGAAGGCCATGGAGTTGGCTTGTAGGCCGTGGGCCTGCATGGGTACGAAATATTTGTTTTCGCGTACGTCCGGGCGTTTGCCTTCAGGTACACCAAGCATCATACCGATGCTGGGGCCGTAGATGTCGGCATCCAGGATTCCGACTCGGGCGCCTTCGGCGTGCAGGGCCAAAGCAAGGTTCACGGCGGTGGTGGATTTGCCGACGCCACCTTTTCCGGAGGCCACCGCGATGATGTTTTTCACGCCGGGAACGGAGGCAATGTCTTTGTTGATTTTGCAGGCGTGGATTTTTTGTGCCACGTGCACTTCCGCGCTTTCAACACCGTCAACGAACTCGATGGCGTTGGCGACTATTTGTTTGAGGCCGCCAGCGATGCCTTTGGAGGGGTATGGCAGCTCCACCATCAAGGTGACATTTCCCTGCTCGTCTGCCGTCAGGTTTTTCACGGCGCCCAGCTCAAAAAGGTCTTTGTTCAGGTACGGGTCACGGTATTCGCGCACGGCATCTTCGAGCGCCTTTTGGGGGATCTGGGTCATCGGAATCTCCGGAATAAGCTTATCACCCTGAATGCAGGTGAAAATTGATGGCTTGGAAGGTATCATCTGTGGCCGTTTCTGACCATATGGGGTCTTCATCTGGAACAATCAATTCTGATTGTCACCAAAACCCCGTTTATCTTCCCAGCCAGTATCAACATAAGGTTCGGACATCACCATGACGCAAGCGAGCAATCAACAGCGCGATATTCTGGTTACCAGCGCCCTGCCCTACGCCAACGGGCCCATTCATTTGGGGCACCTGCTGGAATATATTCAGACTGATATCTGGGTGCGCTACCAGAAAATGCGTGGCCACAACTGCTATTACGTTTGCGCCGACGATGCCCACGGTACGGCTATTATGCTGCGGGCCGAGCGTGAAGGCATTACGCCAGAACAGTTGATTGACCGGATTCGCCAAGAGCATCAGGAAGATTTTTCTGACTTCCACATCCAGTTCGACAACTATTACTCGACTCATTCAGACGAAAACAAATACTTCTCCGAATATATCTATCGTCAAATTCAAGCCAACGGCAACATCGCGACTCGCAAGATCACGCAGTTCTTTGATCCCGAGAAAGAGATGTTCTTGGCAGACCGCTTCATCAAGGGCACCTGCCCGAAATGTAAAACGGACGACCAATACGGCGACAACTGTGAAGCCTGTGGCGCCACTTATACACCGGCAGAGCTGATCAACCCGCGCTCTGCAGTTTCCGGGGCCACGCCGGTCGAGAAGGAATCCGAGCATTACTTCTTCAAACTGCCCGAGTTCCAGGATTTCCTGAGTAAGTGGACGCGCAGCGGTGCCCTGCAGCCTCAGGTAGCCAACAAGCTGGCCGAATGGCTGGATGCTGGCCTTCAGGAATGGGACATCAGCCGCGATGCGCCGTACTTCGGTTTTGAAATTCCTGACGCACCGGGCAAGTTTTTCTATGTCTGGCTTGACGCCCCCATTGGCTACCTGGCCAGCTTCAAGAACCTGTGCAACCGTGAAGGTATCGACTTCGAACACTTCTGGAAGAAAGACTCCACCGCTGAGGTTTACCACTTCATCGGCAAGGACATCATTAACTTCCACGCGCTGTTCTGGCCGTCCATGCTTCACGATGCGGGCTTCCGCACACCAACTGCGGTTTGGGCTCACGGTTTTGTGACGGTCAATGGCAAGAAGATGTCGAAGTCTCGCGGCACCTTCATCATGGCGCGCACCTATCTGGACCACCTGAACCCGGAATACCTGCGCTATTATTTTGCCGCCAAGCTTACCGGCGGCGTTGATGATATGGACCTGAATCTGGAAGATTTCGCTGCTCGAGTGAATTCAGATCTCGTGGGCAAGGTGGTGAATATCGCCAGCCGCAGCGCCGGGTTTATCACTAAGCGTTTCGACGGTCAGCTCGGCCAAGTTACTGAGCAAGAAAAACTGCAAGAATTCATCGACGCTGGCGAGCAAATTGCCGAGTTCTATGAATCCCGTGAGTTTGGCCGTGCCATGCGCCGGATCATGGAACTTGCAGACATCGCCAACCAGTACGTGAACGACGAGCAGCCTTGGATTATTGCCAAGCAGGAAGGTCAGGACGACAAGCTGCAGGCGATCTGCACCAACGCCATCAACATGTTCCGCCTGCTGATGACGTATCTGTCGCCGGTGCTGCCAAAAACCGCTCAGGCTTCAGCTTCGTTCTTGAATGATCGCCTGACTTGGAATGAGCGGGCGAACCTGCTTGAAAATCACGGTATTGATAAGTTCAAACCTCTGATGAGCCGCGTCGATATGGCTCATGTTGAGAAGATGTTGGACGCATCCAAGGAAGAAATGCCCGCAGCCACCGGCCAGCAGGAGGCGCCCGCGTCTGATCTGGAACCCATCGCAGAGGAAATCGAGTTCGGTGATTTCGCGAAAGTGGATCTGCGAGTGGTGAAAATCGTTAAGGCCGAGCATGTGGAAGGTGCCGATAAGCTTCTTCGATTGACTCTTGATGTAGGGCATGGCGAGCGAAACGTGTTTGCGGGTATTAAATCTGCCTATAAGCCGGAAGAGCTGGAAGGCCGTTTGACCGTGATGGTTGCCAACCTGAAACCCCGGAAGATGAAGTTCGGCATGTCGGAAGGCATGGTTCTGGCCGCTGGGCCAGGCGGTAAAGACATCTTCATTCTGTCCCCGGACTCCGGCGCTACGCCGGGCATGCGGGTGATGTAAGCAGCAACAGGCAGAGACGCTCCCGATGACAGAGTATTTGCTTATTTTGGTCAGCACCATTTTGGTGAACAACTTTGTGCTGGTTCAGTTCCTTGGGTTATGCCCTTTCATGGGGGTTTCCGGAAAACTGGAAACCGCCATGGGCATGTCTCTGGCCACTACCTTTGTTCTGACGTTGGCGTCGGTGTGCAGCTATCTGGCGTACACCTACCTGCTAGAGCCTCTCGATCTCGCGTTTTTGCGCACCATCACGTTCATTCTGGTGATTGCCGTTGTGGTTCAGTTCACTGAAATGGTGGTCCGTAAAACCAGCCCCTTGCTGTACCGGGTACTCGGTATTTTCTTGCCACTGATCACCACCAACTGTGCGGTACTCGGTGTCGCGTTACTGAACATCAATAAGAACAACAACTTCATTGAGTCTGTTCTTTATGGTTTCGGTGCCGCTACCGGCTTTTCTCTGGTGCTGATTCTGTTTGCGGCCATGCGTGAGCGCATCGCGGTTTCAGACGTTCCGATGGTCTTCCGCGGCGCCTCGATTGGTTTGATCACCGCAGGCCTCATGGCATTGGCATTCCTGGGCTTTACCGGCCTGGTAGCGGTGTAAAGGAGCACGCACTATGTGGATTAGCTTCCTGATTGCCGTCGCCGTCCTGCTCGCTTTGGCCCTGGTGTTTGGTGGGCTGCTGGGCTTTGCCTCCGAGCGTTTCAAAGTAGAAGGCAACCCTCTGGTTGATCAAATCGATTCCCTTCTACCACAAACGCAATGCGGGCAATGTGGCTATCCGGGCTGTCGCCCCTATGCCGACGCCATCGCCGAAGGTGATGCCATCAACAAATGCCCCCCGGGCGGAGAAAGCACCATTAAAGCTCTTGCGGATCTGCTCGATGTTGAGCCGCAGCCTCTTGACGCCGAACACGGTGCCGAGCAGGCCGTGCGAGTAGCCGTCATCCGGGAGGACGAATGCATCGGATGTACTAAGTGCATTCAGGCGTGTCCGGTTGATGCCATCCTCGGCGCAGCCAAACATATGCATACGGTGATTGAAAGCGAATGCACCGGTTGCGACCTATGCGTGGAGCCCTGCCCCGTCGACTGCATTGACATGATCACCGTCGAACCGGACATCCGAACCTGGACACCGCCCGCACCAGACATCATTGCCACTGATCGCCAGGGAGCCACCGTCTGATGAGCCAGTTGTGGGATTTTTCAGGCGGCATTCATCCGCCCGAAAACAAAATTCAATCCACCCGCCGCCCCATCCGGACAGCGGGCATTCCTGAACGCCTGATCCTGCCATTGCAGCAGCATATTGGCGTGCAGGCTGAAGCCATGGTCAACGTTGGTGACCGAGTTCTTAAAGGCCAAAAAATCGCCGATGTCACCACCGGCATGGGCGTCCCGATTCATGCCCCCACTTCGGGCATTATCCAGGCCATTGAACTCCAGCCTGTCCCCCATCCTTCTGGCATGTCAGATCTATGCGTGATTCTGCAACCGGATGGCGACGATCAATGGATAGATCTGCACCCGGTAGAGAACTATCAGAAACTTGAGCGGGATGAGGTGTTGCAACTGATCCGCGACGCGGGCATCTCAGGCATGGGAGGCGCCGGCTTCCCAACGACCATTAAGTTACGCCCACCCCGCGACCGCAAAGTTGAGACGCTGATTCTGAATGGTGCCGAATGCGAGCCTTACATTACCGCCGATGACATGACCATGCGGGAACACGCGTCGGAAGTCGTAGCTGGCATGCAAATCATGGCCTGGATTCTACGACCGTCCCGCTGCGTTATCGGCATTGAGGACAACAAGCCGGAAGCCATTGACGCCCTGCGTAAGGCGGTACAAGGCACCCAGATTGAAGTGACGGTCATCCCGACTAAGTACCCATCGGGTGGTGAAAAACAGCTCGTTCATATCCTCACCGGCTTGGAAGTACCCAGTGGCGGTATTCCTGCAGACATCGGCGTGATGTGTCAGAACGTCGGTACCGCCGTGGCGGTTTCTCGAGCCATATACGAAGGCAAACCTCTGATTTCCCGCATCGTGACCATCACCGGTGACGCGGTTCAGGAAGCCGGCAATTTCGACACCCTGCTTGGAACGCCGGTAAGCGCGCTGTTATCCAAGGCTGGGCTGCAGTCGAATTTGCTGAACCGCTTGGTACAAGGTGGCCCGATGATGGGCTACACGCTCACCACAGACGCCGTTCCCGTGGTAAAAACCTCAAACTGTGTCATTGCTGCCACAGCGCAGGAACTGCAGGCCCCAGCCCCTGAACAACCCTGCATTCGATGCGGTCAATGCGCCGAAGCGTGCCCGATGGAGCTGTTGCCGCAGCAATTATTCTGGTATTCCAAGGCGGAAGAGTTTGAGAAAGCCGAGCACCTTAACCTGTTCGATTGCATCGAGTGCGGTGCCTGCTCATACGTTTGCCCCAGTTCGATTCCATTAGTGCAGTACTACCGCTTTGCCAAAGGCGAAATACGCAATCAGCGCGAAGAACAGCTCAAGTCGGACAGGGCGAGAGAACGGTTCGAAGCTCGCCAGGCGCGCCTAGAGCGGGAGCAGCAAGAGAAAGAGCAACGCCGCAAAGAACGAGCCAAAGCCGCCGCCGAAGCTCAGGCGAAAAAGCAGGCCGAAGCCGAACAAGCCGCAGCCAAAGGCGAGGCTGTCGACGACCGTGCAGCGAAGGCGGCCTTGGTTCAACAAGCACTCGAACGGAAAAAGGCCAAGGCGGCACAGGCTGCGGCAGAACCCGCTGCGACCCAAGAACAACCTGATATCGAAGCTCTGGAGAAACAGGTAACCCAGGCCGAAGCCAAGCTCAGCACGATGCAAGGGATGCTGGACGAAGCAAAAGCCCAGCAAGCCGACAACGTGGATAAGCTGGAACGCGCGGTCGCCAAGAATCATGATCGCGTTAAGCGGGCAAAAGACGCTCTCACGGAAGCTCGCAAGCAAGTTGCGGCTGAACCCGAAACTCCATCGTCCGAATAACTTATTTCAGGCTGACAGTTCATGGCATTAATTCAACAGTCATCTCCCCATGCCCACAGCGCCCGCCCAACTTCGCGCGTCATGCTTTGGGTTATTCTGGCGGCGCTTCCGGGGCTGCTTGCTCAAACCCTGATCTTCGGCTGGGGCAACCTGATCAATGTCGTTTGGTGCGTTGCACTGGCTATGGCGACCGAAGCGGCCATTCTCAAGCTTCGCAACAAACCCATTGGCTTTTTCCTAAGGGACAATACCGCCGCCGTAACCGGTTTGTTGCTTGGCTTGTCCCTGCCCCAGCTCGCCCCTTGGTGGGTGTCGGGCGTTGCTGTCATTACCGCCATTGTGGTGGCAAAGCAGTTGTACGGCGGCTTGGGCTCCAACCCGTTCAACCCGGCCATGGTGGGGTATGCTCTGGTGCTGGTGTCGTTCCCGGTGGCCATGACAACCAACTGGGCCCAGCCAGCCACCCTCTGGGCCGGTGCCCCCGGCTTCGGCGAGACTCTATCAACCATTTTTTCCGCCAGCCAAACCGCTATCGACGGCTGGACCATGGCTACGCCACTGGATGAATACAAACACAAAATCGCTACCCACACGGCAGCAGAAGTGCTGCAACACCCCACCTTCGGCGAACAGGTCGCTCGTGGCTGGGAGTGGATCAATTTAGCGTTTTTACTTGGCGGGCTGGTTCTAATTGGCCTGAAAATCATCACCTGGCACATTCCTGTCGCCTTTCTTGCCGCTATTGGCATTATGAGCCTGGCGTTTGGCAGCAACGCTGATCAGTACGCGCCCCTGCAGCTTCATTTGTTGGCTGGCGGCACCATGCTCGGTGCGTTTTTCATTGCCACCGACCCCGTCTCTGCAGCCACCAGTCATCAAGGCAAGCTGATCTACGGTGCTGGCGTTGGCGTGCTGATTTACCTGATCCGCACCTGGGGCAACTATCCCGATGCCGTCGCCTTTAGCGTGTTATTGATGAACTTTGCGGTGCCGTTTATCGACCATTACACACCGCCACGTACTTACGGGCATCACAAAGCTCGTCGAGGCCTGCCCACTAAGAATGGAGCCAAGTCATGAATGCAATGATGACCTCCATTCGTCGCAGTGCCATTGGTCTGGGTCTGTTTGCCGTTATTACCGGCGGAACAATCGCGCTGACTCAAGGGATTACCAAAGACCGGATTATTGAACAGGCTGAACGCGCAGAAGCGAAAGCGCTGTTTGAGATTATCCCGGAGAGCCAGCACGACAACGACTTATTGAAAGATGTTGTGGCATTGCCGGCCCACGCCCAGCAACCGAATCAAGAACCGGTGCATGTGTGGGTAGCACGGCGTAGCAGTCAGCCCGTCGGAATCATCATGCCCGTTACAGCACCCGATGGATACTCCGGCGACATTCGGTTACTGGTCGGCATCAATATGGATGGCGAAGTACTGGGCGTTCGGGTTACCAACCACCGGGAAACACCAGGGCTTGGCGACCGAATTGAAACCCGGAAATCGGACTGGGTTTATAATTTCGAGGGGCGCTCCCTAAGCAATCCACGGCCAAAGCTCTGGAATGTCAAAAAGAATGGCGGTGTATTCGACCAATTCACCGGTGCCACCATCACCCCACGCGCCATCGTGAAAGCCGTCCAAAGATCGTTGACCTACTTCCAGCAACACCGGCAAGAAATTGGGGAACGCTTGAACGAAGCGCACCCCGGCAACCCCAAAACGCAGCGCCCCGAAGCCATTGCGGGTGAACTCAACTCTGCGGAGCATTCGTGATTATGGCCACTAAATCGTCCTCTGAGATCATCAAAGACGGCCTTTGGACCAACAACCCAGCACTGGTTCAGGTTCTCGGGCTTTGCCCCCTATTGGCCGTTACCAGCACCGTGGTCAACGCCATTGGATTGGGCCTTGCGACCTTACTGGTTTTGATTGGCTCAAACCTATCCGTGTCCCTGATCCGGAATTTTGTCGGCGAGTCCGTCCGCTTGCCAGCCTTTGTGATGATCATCGCCTCGTTCGTGACTTGTGCAGAATTGCTGATGCAGGCTTTCACCTACGAGCTCTATCAAATTCTCGGGATATTTATTCCACTGATCGTCACTAACTGCGCCATCTTGGGGCGCGCCGATGCCTTCGCTTCCAAGAATGCACCTCTGCCCGCTCTACTTGATGGTGTCATGATGGGCTTGGGCTTCCTCTTGGTGTTGATCGTCCTCGGCGGCATGCGTGAAATACTCGGGCAAGGCACACTGTTTGCCGACATGCATCTGTTGCTTGGACCTGCGGCCGCAGACTGGACCATTCGCCCATTCGAGCAATACCCCGACATGTTGTTTATGGTGCTGCCACCAGGCGCCTTCGTGGGGCTGGGCCTGCTGATTGCCCTGAAGAATGGCATTGATCAGCACCTGAAAGAGAAACGACTGGCGGCTGCGCCTGTGCAAGCTGAAGCAGGTAGCAAACGGGTTCGGGTAACCGGTAGCATTTCCTAACCCTCGTGCACGACTCTATTCCAGGAAGATCATGAACAAAGAAAAGCGCACTGAAATTTTCACGCGGCTGAGGAACGAAAATCCGAACCCGACAACCGAGCTGAATTACAGTACACCCTTTGAGCTGCTGATCGCCGTCATCCTGTCTGCCCAAGCCACGGACGTCGGCGTAAACAAAGCCACCGACAAACTTTACCCGGTGGCTAATACGCCCGAGGCCATTTACGCTCTCGGCGTTGATGGGTTGAAGGAATACATTAAAACCATCGGCCTGTTTAACAGCAAAGCCGAGAACGTGATCAAGACCTGCAAGATTCTTATCGACAAGCACAACAGCGAAGTGCCCGATAATCGCGAAGATCTTGAAGCCCTGCCCGGTGTCGGCCGGAAGACCGCCAACGTGGTGCTGAATACCGCTTTCCGGCAGCCTGCTATGGCTGTAGATACTCACATTTTTCGAGTCTCTAATCGCACAGGTATTGCACCCGGTAAAAACGTACTGGAAGTCGAAAAACGATTGATGCGGTTAGTGCCTAAAGAATTTTTGATGGATGCGCATCACTGGCTGATTCTCCACGGCCGGTACACCTGTGTTGCCCGCAAACCCAAGTGCGGAGCCTGCTTGATTGAAGATCTCTGTGAATTCAAACAGAAGCGAGATTACCAGTAGGCATTCCCTGACTTTATCTTAGGCACAAAAAACCGGCTTTTGCCGATTTTTTTGTGCCTTCCAAACCTGCCCCAGTACTTAGCTCTTACCAAGCATCTTGGCTTTCAGGTCTTTCTGCGCGGGCTCGTCTGATAGCCAGATTCCAAACAGCGACTTCTTGAACTCTAAGTCGCCCACAGTGTCTTTCTGCTCGCCGTTCTTGAATACTTGCACGCCGCTGTTCGGTACGTACACCAGTTCAAAAACGTCGCCTTCTTTAATTTCGTCCTGGAACACAGCCAAGAACTGATCAACGTCGGACTGAATGGACGACAGATCGCCATCTGTTGCCGCCTTGAAACCATTCATAGTGGCCTCCGTCATACGGTCGCTGGTGATCATTCCGGAGGTAATATGCAGCGTAATGGCTTGAGGCTCATCAGCGTTAATCACAGCATCACCATCACTGGCTTTGCCTTGAACGTAAAGCCCGCCTACATACAGATCCATAAACCATTTGGAACGGGTCCCGGCACCATTCAACTGAAGCTCTTGACCCGCTGCTGTGTAGGTATCCGGAATATCAACTCCAGCCACTTCAAGAGCGTGCACGGGCGTTACCAATGCACCAGCGAGAAGCAAAGATGCAAATCCTGTTGTAAGAGTCTTCTTCATCGTCCTTTCCTTTCAGTCATTATTATCGAACGTGTTTTTCGTTTTAAGGCCTGCGACCGACCTCCAACTGAGAACACATTCTATCAACGAAGCTGAAGCTGACATCGGCACTTGGTTCTCATTTGATGGAGACCAAAATGAAAAACCGGCCATGTTTCCATGACCGGTTTTCAACCGCCGTAAATCGAGCGCAACCTATTCGAACAACAGGTTACTAGAAAGGCCTTCTTTTTCAAGGATTTCTCTCAAACGACGCAGGGCTTCAACTTGAATCTGACGAACACGCTCCCGTGTCAGACCGATCTCCTGCCCTACTTCTTCAAGCGTACTGATCGGATAACCGCGTAAACCAAACCGACGTGATAAAACCTCCTGCTGCTTATCACTCAGCTGATCTATCCAGTTCTCCAGACACGAACTCATGTTGTTATCTTGCAACACATCTGCTGGATCCGAGGCTCCTTCATCCGCAACCGTGTCCAGAAGAGACTTATCACTTCCGGCGCCGAGTGGCGTATCCATCGAAGCAACCCGTTCATTAAGCCCCAATAGACGCTTAACATCCTTTACGGGCTTATCAACCGACCGAGCAATGTCTTCTGCAGTCGGCTCGTGATCAAGCTTTTGCGTCAGCTCTCGTGCCGCACGCAGGTATAGGTTTAACTCTTTGACCACATGTATGGGCAAACGAATCGTGCGGGTCTGGTTCATGATGGCCCGTTCGATCGTCTGGCGAATCCACCAAGTTGCGTAGGTTGAAAATCGGAACCCACGCTCCGGATCAAACTTTTCTACAGCCCGGATGAGCCCTAGATTGCCTTCCTCGATCAAATCGAGAAGAGTGAGTCCGCGATTGACATAACGTCGGGCGATTTTAACCACCAGCCGCAAGTTACTTTCAATCATTCGTTTGCGGCCAGACTCCTCGCCCTTACGTGCCAAGCGCGCAAAGTACACTTCTTCTTCTGGAGTCAGTAAGGGTGAAAAACCAATTTCATTGAGGTACAGCTGCGTTGCGTCTAGCTGCTTCTGGGAGGATAAAAACTTACCGCGGTAAGTGAGGTCGTCTGTTTTGTCGGTTGCCGGTTTGGTAGCTACCGCTTTGTCGGGCTTACCTTCGGCCAACATCGACTCGTCCAATTCGTCTACTTCTGCTACGCGATCAATGACGTCTTCTTGTGCTACTGACATGATGCATCCCGCCTCTCAATAATCCTGTGATCGCCCAATACTTCTTTTTATTATCTCGGGCCCATCGGTTTCGCTTCTATTCAGGACATTAACGTTTCTGTTGGCAATTTCCGTTGCCGTTTTTGTTGTTTTACTTCTTGGTACGTCCCGGCTCCCTTTGGGAACCTCTTTTTAGCGCCTTGGTAGGTATCGGGAAGGGTCAACCGGGTTGCCATTTTTTCTGATTTCAAAATGCAACATCGGTTTGTCCGTTCCGCTACTGCCAAGTTCGGCGATTACCTGCCCAGCTTTTACGCCCTCTCCTTCTTGCACTAAAATCTTTCGGTTGTGTGCATACGCACTCAGATAGTGCTCATTGTGGTTCACGATGATCAGGTTACCGTAACCGAGCAATCCATCTCCTGCGTAAACCACACTTCCATCTGCTGCTGCTCTAACAGCATCCCCGGGTCGGCCAACAATATCAATGCCTTTATTGACTTTTCCCGACGTAGTATACGAAGCAATTACAGTGCCAGCGTGTGGCCAGTGCCACTTAACATTGGCGACGGTTTGACTTCCTTTCGAACCAGAACTTCGAACCGGGGGCGCTTTTGATACCGACCTAACCGGCGCCGCTTTATTCGACGAAGTTCTCGATGCCGCCGGTTTCGCGGCCGGCTTTCGCCTGACCTGACTAGATGAATCGGCGGTGTGTCTTATCTGCCCCTTTCGGTCTAACCTTAATACCTGTCCGGCCCTGATATTCCATGGCGACTTTAAACCATTGGCATCACCAAGTTCCCGGTAATCGCGACCATAACGCCAGGCAATGCCATAAAGGGTTTCGCCACTTTTAACCACGTGACTGCCCCAATAAACCGGTGGGTTATAACGATCGTCGTTGTAGATTGCAGCGGTGTTACAGCCGGAAAGAAAAATCGAGGAGAGAAGCAAGATCAGAACGGTCAGCAGGTAGCTCACAGGCAAACGATAAAGCCTTGAGCAATCGCTAGGAGGGCGGTGCTCTGGGATCGCTGAATGATTGTGCCTGCTATAAAAAATCACAAATAAGTCATCGCCTGATTATAATAAATCCATCTAAGAAACTGGACGTGCTGCACGCACATTCTTATGTTTCAGGACTAACCTTTTCATATATTGCACGTTTCAGCGGCGATTCCAAGTTACTGCTGGCTCAGGTTTGTTACCTTCCGGAACACGTTTTTTGTGCGCCAAGTAACACTTGCCACCTGACAGGCCACTCAATCCTGAACACTGGACCGCTGGCGACCTATCATTTCCAGCCCCACAACGATCAACAACCCAAAGCACGCCATCAGCGCAGCCAAGCCCACCAATGGCTCTTGCCCATACAGTGTAGCCCAGGTATCCGGGCCTACTGGCAACTGGCTTAAAGGCACCTGCTCGCCCGAGCTGTTGGTACGCCAGCTCAAGGTTTCCTGCCAAGGCCAGACTTTCACCAGCGCACCGATCATAAACCCGGTCAATAAAGCCAGCACGGTATCGTGAAAGTACTTGAACGCCAAAGTGATCAGCCGAGCCACGGACAACAGGCCAATGAGACAGCCCACCATGAACATGCCCAAATCCCCGATAGCAGCGCTCTTAATCGCCGACAAAACCGGAGCGTACATGCCGATAATCAATAAAAGGAAGCTGCCAGAGATACCCGGCAAAATCATGGCACAGATGGCTAATGCGCCGGCACCCAAAAACGCAACGCCCGAAGGATCAACCTCACTGGCAGGCAAAGTGGTGACCCACCACGCAAAAATCGCCCCCCCAATCAAAGGAACCAAAAGTGCGAACGAATAGACTTTTACTTGTTGTCCCACGTGCCATACGGAAGCAACGATCAGACCGAAGAAGAAACTCCATATCAGAATGGGGTGTTGATCTAACAACCAAGTAATCAGCGATGCAAGGCTGGCGATACTGGTCAGGATACCCGACAGCAACGCGACCAGAAAAAAGCCATCAATAGACCGCCAGAAACCGATAAAATCGCCGCGGATAAACTGCCGAAAAAAAGCCACCGGTGCCGCGCTAATCGCTTCCAGCAATCGAAAATAGATACCCGTTATAAAGGCAATGGTGCCGCCAGACACGCCAGGGACGATATCAGCAGCCCCCATAGCCATGCCTCTGAAAAAAACCGCCACCGGATGATGCTGCCGATTCGCCTCGATCACATTCAGTTCAGACATCAGCGAACGACTCCGCCAAGCAAGGGTACAAATCGTACCGGTTCAAGTTCTCGGCGATCGAAGTTATCGCCTCTACGAACGATCTCGACCAATACTTGATCATCTTCACCGACTGGTGCAATCAACACGCCCCCATCCGCCAGCTGGTCGAGCAATTCTTTAGGGACATCTGCTGGTGCTGCGGTGACGATGATGCCATCAAAAGGCCCACGATCTGGCCACCCCATACCGCCATCCGCGTGCTTAAGCATGACATTGCGAATGTTTAGTTGGCGAAGCCGGTCCCGAGCCCGCTCTTGCAGAGGGCGGATTCGCTCGACACTGTAGATCTCTTTGAAGAGCTGGGACAGCACGGCGGTCTGATAACCCGATCCCGTTCCAAGCTCCAGCACCCTCATCGGTTCATGGGCCAGAAGAAGCTCAGTCATTCGGGCGACAATGTACGGCTGGGAAAGTGTCTGGCTATAGCCTATAGGGAGTGCAGTATCTTCATAAGCTCGATGGGACAACGCCTCATCAAGAAAAATGTGCCGGGGGATTTGGCCGATTACCTCCAGCACTCGGTCAGACTCGATGCCCGATTCTCGCAAACGCTGGACCAGGCGCATACGGGTACGCCGGGAGGTCATTCCAATACCTTCAATCTGGGCATTCATTGATCTACGACCTCTACTCCGTCCAAGCCATCGAGCCAGTTGTGCAATTCGGGGAGTACCGCGTGACGAGTCATGTCGGTATGTACCGGGGTAATCGACACATACTTTTGACTGATGGCGTAGAAATCGGTTCCCGGCCCCGCATCACCGCCGCGCCCAGCAGCTCCGATCCAGTAGCGCTTCTTGCCTCTTGGGCAAGTGACTGGCACAACGCCCTCGGCGCGTTCACGATGTCCAAGGCGCGTGATACAAAAACCTTCCAACTCATCCCAGGGGACATCGGGTACGTTAACGTTCAGGATGGCGCGCGGCCCAAGAGTTAGGGTCCGCGGGTTTTCAAGCAAGCAACGAACAACCTGTGCGGCTGTCTCGTAATGGAAGCGGCCCTCATTCACCAACGACACCGCGATCGCGGGCAAGCCAAGATGACGGCCTTCGGTCGCTGCCGCCACGGTACCGGAATAAATAATGTCGTCACCGAGATTGGCGTGGGTATTGATACCGGAAACAACCCGGTCGAAAGGCTCGCTGAACAAGCCGTTAACCGCCAGATGAACACAGTCCGTAGGCGTGCCATCAACGGACAGAAAGCCGTTAGGATGTTCCTCAACCGTCAGAGGGCGCTTCAATGTTAAAGAGTTACTAGCGCCACTATGATCGCGGTCCGGCGCAACCACCTCCAGTTCGCCTAGGCCCTGCAGCCCGTCGCGCAGGGCCACTAAGCCAGGCGAATGAACGCCATCATCATTAGACAGTAGAATTCGCAAAGTGATCTCCAGCTAGCTCGCTTATTACTTATTATCACGGCTGAGGCTCATGTCCTGCAGCTCAAACACGTCACCCAACACAGTGGTTGCGTACTGACCCGGTGGCAGCAAAAACTGAAGCCGCAGGGTGTTTGCATCGACCCACTCCCAACATAACTGCTCGGGGCGAGTGACCAACGCGCGACGTTCAGGCTTCATGCGAGTGATCGAAAACAACTGCTCAAACTCCGGATGCCTCGCGATGACTGATCGTTCTAACAATTCTTGTTCTTCGCTGGCAAGGGTGCCTCCATCCCCCCAAAGTGGCCCTGTTGGTGTACCGTCTTCAGTGGGTTCCCCGGGCAATCGCATAAACCAGTTACCAGCGTCGACACGTTCTGCCAGCACTTCATTAAACAGCCACGAACGTGCCGCCGAAAAGTACAATACGTTTTTCGAGGCACTTCCGCCACCGCCACGGCGACCACCACGCTTCCGGTTCAAACGACTCGGATCAAGGCTGACCGCTTTATCAAGGTTTCCACCACCCAAACCAAACCGCTGGGGACCGAAATAATTGGGCGCACCGCGTTCAGCTAACAGGGCAAGCGCAGCGTCAATCTGAAGGCGTTCCCCGGCAACCTCTCGCAACACCAGCTCAAAACCATTGTGCTCGTGCTCTCCACGGCGGAGCTTTCGGGCATGACGTCGATGGGCTAACACTGGCCAGCGCTGGGCAATGGCTGCCAACAACTGGGTATCGTCGGCCTCCATACCGGGCCTGTACAAACTAAACCATTGCACCGTGACCGCATGACGGTCTTTCAGACCGCAAAAGCCCACTTCGAATGCTTTTGTACCTGCCAAGACAGCCAACTCACGGGCCACGTACTCTGTGTTATCGCCGGTTTTCTCCAGCCGCACACACAGGTGTTCACCGGCGCCCTTTTCCCCCGCCTGAGGCTCTTCAAACTCGGGACACAGATACTCAGTCACCCTAAAATCATCAGGACTGGCCTTAAGCAAAGCGGATGCGGGTCGGGTGCCCGAAGAGGTGGGCCAATGAAGACGCCAGCGTGCAATGACTTCCTTCGACTGAGTCACAGCGTCACCGGCTCAAGCAAGCACACCGCCTGGCATGCAATGCCCTCGCCTCGACCGGTGAATCCGAGTTTCTCACTGGTTGTGGCCTTAACACTGACCCGGTTAACCGGGACGCCCAAGTCAGCAGCCATGTTCAAGCGCATGGCTTCAACGTGAGGTGCCATCTTAGGGGCTTGGGCAATGATCGTGGCATCCACATTGACCACCGAAAAGCCTTCATCCTGAACTCGCTGCATCACCGTTCGCAGCAATTCCCGGCTATCTGCCCCAGCCCACTCATCACTGGTATCCGGAAACAGATGACCGATATCACCCAACGCGACGGCACCCAACAAAGCATCCGCCAGCGCATGCAATAGAACGTCGCCATCCGAGTGCGCTTTCAGCCCCTGACTGAAGGGAATCTTAACGCCCCCCAAAATGACAAAATCGCCCTCACAAAAGGCATGGACATCAAAGCCCTGGCCAATACGCATGGTCATCTCCGAATCAAAACAAGAATGTACGAGGAAGCAAAAACCTTACTGCCGGCTTAGAATAAACTCGGCCAAACCAAGATCCGACGGCACCGTAATCTTCAGATTATCCGCCCGGCCTTCCACCAGAAGAGGCATATTACCGGAAAACTCCATGGCAGAGGACTCATCCGTAACGCCATGGCCACTTTCGAGGCACCGTTCCAGCGCCAATCTCAAAGCACCGAAGCGAAACATTTGAGGCGTCAACGCTCGCCATAGCTGGCTACGATCCACGGTTTCTTCCACTTCAGGCTCTGCGCCTTTGCCGGCCAACTTCAACGTATCCGCCACCGGCGCCGCAAGCAGCCCACCTACCGGATGTTCAAATAGCGTATCAATCAGATTGGAAAGATCGTGAGGATGCAAACACGGCCGCGCGGCATCGTGCACCAATACCCAGTCGTTATCATCCGCCTGCTCATCCAGAGCATGCAGCGCCGAAAGCACAGAGTCTGCCCGCTCCTTGCCTCCTGTGCAGGTCTGGATTCGGTCATCCTTAGCAGATTCACTGTCGGGCCACCATTGATCCCGGGGATTCAGTGGCACCATGCAGCCTTTAAACGGTGCGTTATCCAGCAAACGGGATAGGGTTATATCGAGGATGAAACGGTCAGAGATTTTCAGGTACTGCTTGGGACATTCGGCTTTCATGCGCTGGCCGATACCAGCGGCAGGAACCACAAGCCAAAGATCAGAATATTTCATTGGAAAACCCGCACCATGTTAGAAGAGCGTCGGGAAGTGTCTCTCCGGGAATGTCGTAGGCCATGGATGGCCGGAGAGAAGCGCACATGGAAGTGCTCGTAGCGGTTCCCGGAGAGACACTCCCCGGCGCTCGAAACACCCAAACTACAACTTACTTTTCGACAACGAGGAAAAAGGTCTCATCATCACGGATAAGCCCCAAGTTCATACGGGCCCGCTCTTCCACCGCCCCCTGCTGATTCCGCAGGTTACGAACCTCTGCATAAAGCCGGTCATTCCGAGCCGCCAATCCGGCATTTTCAGCCTGCTGCTTGGAAATCGCTTCTTCCAGCGCCCAAACTTGCGCAAAGCTACCCTCCCCGACCCACAGGCGTACCTGTAGCAGGAGAATCAGCACAGCAAGTATGGCCCAAAGCGTTTTCATTCAAATTAGCTCAGAAAATAACCAGTTAAAATTTAGCGTCAGAGGTTAAGTATAGACGCTCAAGTAGATTAACAAGAAAATGCCCCAACTAATTGGGCAAAAAGGCCATCGTGTCTGAATTTTCATCCAGAACGCGATGGCCTTAACATTCTGTTACCTGATAACACGCACTATCAGGCATACCGCCGGCTAGTGTTTAGCCTTGGCCTTTGATCTCACTCAGACCACGGTATGGCGCTTTGCCTTCAAGATCACCTTCGATACGCAGCAACTGATTGTACTTGGCTACGCGGTCAGAACGGCACAAAGAACCGGTCTTGATCTGGCCAGCACAAGTCGCTACTGCCAGGTCAGCAATGGTGGTGTCTTCAGTTTCACCGGAGCGGTGAGAGATAACCGCGGTGTAGCCGGCATCCTGAGCCATTTTGATCGCGTCCAGAGTCTCGGACAAGCTACCAATCTGGTTGAACTTGATCAGGATGGAGTTACCAACGCCCTTTTCGATACCCTGCTTAAGGATCTTGGTGTTGGTTACGAAAAGGTCATCACCAACCAACTGAACTTTGCTGCCCAGCTTGTCAGTCAGAACTTTCCAGCCGTCCCAGTCGCTTTCGTCCATACCGTCTTCGATAGACACGATCGGGTAACGCTCGCACAAGCCTGCCAAGTAATCCGCGAAGCCTTCAGAGTCGAAGCTCTTGCCTTCGCCAGTCAGCTGGTACTGACCATCTTTGTAGAATTCAGAAGAAGCACAGTCCAGTGCCAGAGTAACGTCTTTACCCAGTTCGTAACCGGCTTGTTCAACGGCTTCCTGGATAGCGGCCAATGCGGCTTCGTTGGATGGCAGGTTCGGAGCAAAACCACCTTCGTCACCCACGGCAGTGTTCAGACCCTTAGCCTTCAGAACCTTCTTGAGGCTGTGGAAGATCTCCGCTCCCACGCGCAGAGCTTCGGCGAAGCTGGTTACAGAAACCGGCTGAACCATAAACTCCTGAATGTCGACGTTGTTGTCGGCGTGCTCACCACCGTTCAGGATGTTCATCATCGGAACCGGCATGGAGAACTTGCCAGAAGTGCCGTTCACATCCGCGATGTGCTCGTACAGGGGCTTGCCCAGAGAGATTGCAGCAGCTTTAGCGGCAGCCAAAGACACGGCAAGAATGGCGTTTGCGCCCAGGTTAGCTTTGTTCTCAGTGCCATCCAGGTCGATCATGATCTGGTCCAGAGCGCGCTGTTCAGCTGCGTCTTTTCCTACCAGTGCATCACGGATCTGACCGTTGATGGCTGCAACCGCTTTGCGAACACCTTTACCAAGGTAGCGGGAGCTGTCACCGTCACGAAGCTCCAGCGCTTCGCGGGAACCGGTAGATGCTCCGGAAGGTGCACAGGCACGGCCCAGGGTTCCGTTCTCCAGAATTACGTCGGCTTCAACGGTAGGGTTACCGCGTGAATCCAGAACCTCACGAGCTTTGATGTTGGCAATCTTGGTCATTCGAAAATTTCTCCAGATTTTATCTTCTAAACACTGTACCGGTTATCAAATTCGGTGCTGGAGCGATCAACGGGAAGGGCCTGGCGAAAACCGCTACAAGCACATCCATGTGCGCTTCTCTTCGGCCATCCATGGCCTACGAAATTTTCGCCAGGCCCTTCCCGTCGCTCGCTCTTAAAGTCCGCAGTTTGCCTTCGTGGTAATGACGTCAGGAATATGCGGTCTTTCAAATTGCGGACACCGCCAATCAGGCGGTGTCTATAGGTTTAAAACTTTTTACCAGATCATCTACGGCTTTCACCCGCTGAAGGAACGGCTCCAGCTGGCTCAGGCGCAGTGCGCATGGGCCGTCGCATTTGGCTTGGTCAGGGTCAGGGTGTGCTTCGAGGAACAAACCGGCTAGTCCTTGTGACATGCCAGCCAAAGCCAAGTCGGTCACTTGTGCACGGCGGCCGCCAGCGGAATCGGCGCGGCCACCCGGCATTTGCAGCGAATGGGTGACGTCGAACATCACCGGAACGTTCATCGACTTCATGATACCAAAGCCCAGCATGTCGACTACCAGGTTGTTGTAACCGAAGCTGCTGCCCCGCTCACACAAGATGATGTTTTCGTTACCGGCTTCTTCGCACTTGGTGATGATGTGTTTCATCTCCTGAGGCGCAAGGAACTGAGCTTTCTTGATGTTGATCACCGCGCCGGTTTTTGCCATGGCAACGACCAGATCGGTTTGACGGCTCAAAAATGCAGGCAGCTGGATGATGTCGCACACTTCCGCGGCAGGCGCAGCCTGAGCGGGCTCGTGGACATCTGAAATAATGGGGACACCAAACTTGCTCTTGATGTCCGCCAGTATCTGCAAGCCTTTATCCAAACCCGGGCCGCGGAACGAATTCACGGACGAGCGGTTGGCCTTGTCAAAGGAGGCCTTGAATACGTAAGGAATACCCAGCTTGCTGGTTGCTTCCACGTAGGCTTCAGCAACCTCCATGGCCAGCTCGGGAGATTCCAGTACGTTCATGCCGCCAAAAAGCACAAACGGCTTTTCGTTAGCGACTTCAATGCCAGCGACGTTAACCACGCTCTTGGCCATGCTTACGATCCCTTTTTGTTCGCCAAAGCGGCCTCAACAAAGCCTTTGAACAGCGGGTGGCCATCTCTAGGTGTTGAGGTGAATTCCGGGTGGAACTGACACGCCACAAACCACGGATGCTCAGGCGCTTCTACAACTTCTACCAAACGTCCGTCGGTCGAACGACCAGAGATCCTCAAGCCCGCTTCTTCCAGTTTCGGTAGGTAGTGGTTGTTGACCTCGTAACGGTGACGATGACGTTCACGGATGGTTTTCTTGCCGTAACAGGCTGCAATGGTGGAGCCTTCGCTCAGCACGCAGTCCTGAGCGCCCAAGCGCATGGTACCGCCCAAGTCTGAAGCTTCAGTACGCTCTTCAGTGTTGCCGCTGGCATCCAACCACTCGGTAATCAGACCAACAACCGGTGCCGGAGAATGCTCTCGGAACTCGGTACTGTGCGCATCTTTCAAACCAGCCACGTTACGGGCGTATTCAATAACGGCTACCTGCATACCCAGGCATATGCCCAGATACGGAACTTTGTTTTCACGGGCGTATTGGACTGTACGAATCTTGCCTTCTACGCCACGTTCGCCAAAGCCACCGGGAACCAAAATAGCGTCAGCAGAATCAAGTACTTGAGTACCGTCACGCTCGATGTCTTCGGAATCGATGTAATTGATCTTGACCTTGGTGCGGGTCTTGATGCCGGCATGCAACAAGGACTCAATCAGAGACTTGTAGGCCTCCAGAAGCTCCATGTACTTACCAACCATCGCGATGGTGACTTCTTGCTGCGGATTCATCAGGGATTCAACAACTTCGTCCCACTCGCTCAGATCTGCTTCGCGAGCGTCGAGGTTGAAGCGCTCGATAACCAGCTGATCCAGGCCGTATTCGTGCAACATACGCGGAATCGCATAGATAGACTTGGCATCCTGCATCGGGATGACGGCGCGCTCTTCGACGTTCGTAAACAAGGCAATCTTGCGGCGAGAGCTGGCATCGACTTCGTGCTCGGAACGGCACAACAGGATGTCGGGCTGCAAACCGATAGAACGCATCTCTTTAACGGAATGCTGAGTCGGCTTGGTTTTGATCTCACCAGCAGTCGCAATGTACGGAACCAGCGTCAGGTGCATAAACAAAGCACGCTGAGCTCCCACTTCTACCTTCAGCTGACGACACGCTTCGAGGAACGGCAGGGATTCGATATCACCCACAGTTCCGCCGACTTCAATCAGCGCCACATCGGAACCCGCAGCGCCTTCAATTACACGGCGTTTGATTTCATCGGTGATGTGCGGAATAACCTGAACGGTGCCGCCCAGATAATCGCCACGACGCTCTTTGCGGATAACTTCTTCGTACACCCGACCGGTGGTGAAGTTGTTACGCTTGCTCATCGGCGTACGAATGAAACGCTCGTAGTGGCCAAGATCAAGGTCGGTTTCAGCTCCGTCTTCGGTGACGAATACCTCACCGTGCTGGAACGGGCTCATGGTGCCGGGGTCCACATTGATGTACGGGTCCAGCTTGAGAATAGTGACCTTCAGGCCGCGTGCCTCCAGGATGGCTGCCAATGAGGCAGACGCAATACCTTTGCCCAAAGAGGACACAACACCGCCGGTGACGAAAATATAACGCGTCATGCAGATTCCATGATTATCTGGTTCGGTAAAGGGGGGAGATTGTTCATCTCAAGATGGGACATCAGACTACCAGAAAGCCCTCACCTACTCAATCAAAATCCCGTTCCACAATGAGCCGCCAGCCGGTAGCAGGGGCGCTTCCCGAGTATTGTTCAGAACACCACAAATCGCCAATCGCAATTAGCTCCGAACCCCCGCCTTCATGCCTGTAAACCAAGGGCAGCGCGGCTCTTTCCCATGGCGGAACCCCCTGTTCTTGCAGCCATGTTTTCAATGGTCGAGAGGGGCCTTCGGCACGAATTTTCACCCTTTCACCGCCCTGCCTCGTAGATACCCGTATTGGCGGCGGGGAATTTTTTGCGGTATTTCCTTGCTGCACTGGCATCAACTGGAGCCGCCAATCACCCCATTCGATAACCTGACGCGAGGAAAGATCGGCTATCTCTTGTGGAACCACATAATCCGGCACCAGATAGAGATAATCTCGATAACGCCTCAGACTAAACCCTGCACCTCGTATTTCCGGCGCACGGTCCTCTGCGGCGTTCAGCAGATCGAAAAGACCTTGATCCAAACTGCTGCTCGCTGGCACTTCGAAATGCAGCTTTTGCAGCCACCAACGCACCAAGTTTCGCTGCTCGAGCGAACTCAGCGCCCGGACAGAAGCTAGCGCCAATCGCCCTTTGTCAGAGCAAGACTGCCAGTGCAACTCAGCCAAACGTCGGTTCAGCTCAGCGCTTTCACGGCATGCACCAGCACTATGCCCCATTCGCTTGAGCAAGCCCGGCCAGCGTTTTTTCAAGCTCGGCATGATCGCATGGCGCAAATAATTGCGATCGTATACCTGGCTGACATTGCTTGGATCTTCTACCCAACTCACCCCTGAGCTCGCAGCTACGTCCTCTAGCCGGTCGCGCCCTACGGCTAGCCACGGTCGATGTAGGCGCCCGCGCCCCAACGGTCGGCTAGCCGGCATGCCCGAGAGTCCGCTAACACCAGAACCTCGAAGCAATCGAAACAGCACTGTCTCGACCTGATCGTCACCATGGTGGGCCATCAGCATGACATCTCCATCGCCTACGCGCCGCTCAAACACCTGATAGCGGGCGTTTCTCGCAGCCTCCTCGAGACCACCCGCTGCAGTATTAGAGACGGGGACATCAACACGCTCCACGACGATGGGCACGCCCAAGCTCTCGCATACATCACGACAAAACTGCTCGGTCTGCTGGTGATTGGCCTGGAGTTGGTGATTAATGTGTAAGGCAGTGATATCAGAATGGCAGGACGCTGCTACGTGAAGCAACAACACGGAATCCAGGCCGCCGCTGAAGGCGACCCAGAGTCGGGAATATTCAGGGAGTGTGCTGACTGGCCCAAGCAGGTCGTCCGGCCAATCAGCATGCCGGGCGGGGTTACCGCCCGCCTTCATACTTGGTCAAACGCTCATAGCGGCGTGCGATCAACTCGTCCAGCGGCAGGCGACACAACTCAGCCAGCCCTGTCTCCAGTTGCGTTTTCAACGTATCAGCCATGTCTTCAGGATTGCGGTGCGCGCCCCCTAGTGGCTCATCAATCACGTTGTCAGCCACACCCAGCTCTTTCAGGCGAGCGGCGGTGACACCCATGGCTTCCGCTGCCTGCGCTGCATATTCCGCGCTCTTCCAGAGAATCGATGCACAACCTTCCGGTGAAATAACTGCATAGGTTGAATACTGCAGCATATTTAGCTGATCACAAACACCAATGGCGAGAGCGCCACCGGAACCACCTTCACCAATGACCGTCGAAATGATCGGCGTTTTCAGCCGAGACATCACAGCCAAATTGAAGGCAATGGCCTCACTTTGACCACGCTCTTCGGCTCCAATGCCCGGATAAGCACCCGGGGTATCGATGAACGTCAAAATGGGCATTTTGAACCGTTCTGCCATCTCCATCAGGCGCAGCGCTTTACGGTAGCCCTCTGGGCGAGGCATGCCAAAGTTACGCTTAACTTTGTCACGCACTTCTCGACCTTTCTGATGGCCGATTACCATGACTGGCTGGTTGCCTAAACGAGCAGTACCGCCAATGATGGCTTGATCGTCCGCATATCGACGATCGCCGTGCAGCTCATCAAAATCGTCAAAAATCAGATCAATATAATCTTGGGTATAAGGCCGGCGAGGATGCCTTGCCAAGCGCGCCACATCCCAAGGCTTGAGATCAGAAAATATGCTTTCCGTAAGACTGACGCTCTTCTTTTTGAGGCGACTGATCTCATCCGTAATATTGATGTCGGTATCATTACCAACCATTCGAAGCTCTTCAATTTTGGCTTCCAGGTCGGCGATCGGCTGTTCGAAATCCAGGTAATTAGGGTTCATGATGTTCCATCATTTGATTGCCAGGCGGGCAAACGCCCACCCAAACCAGAATTTGGGACAAAGATAGCAGTGCTTGCCACAGAGCAAAAGCGGACATTGGTCTTAATCATAGACCAGTTCTACGGCTTGGTCGCCCACCAAGTGCTTCAGTTCAAACAGAAGATCATCATCCGGCTGCACCCGCCAGGACTCTCCTAACTCGATGCGGGTGCGGGCTTCCGCACTGCTGTACTCAATCCATACCGGGCTGCCGTCGTTACGGAAAGGCCGCAGCGTGTCGTCTAACTTGTCCAACAGACCATTTTGTAATTGGTCAGCGTGCAACTCCAATCGAATGCCCCGGCTGAACTGCTGCCGCGCTGTGGCCACATCCGTGACCGAGCTAACGCGCATTTTCATCTGACCTGAGTAATCGTCGTGACTGACCTGGCCTTCCAGCACAATTACTTGATCCGATTGTAGCAACTCCCGGTTTTCAAAATAGGCCTCTGAGAACAAGGTTGCTTCAATTCGCGCGCTTCGATCATCCAGAGTGATGAAGCACATGGTTGAACCTGTGCGGGTTTTCATCGTGCGTTGAGCGACCACCAAACCCGCCACCCGCTGAGGTGATTTATTGGGCTTTAGTTCCGAAATCGACGAGCGCACAAACCGGCGTACTTCTTTCTCATATTCGTCAAAAGGATGGCCGGTAAGATAAATACCCAGCGTATCTTTTTCACCTTTCAGACGTTGCTTTTCGGGCCATTCGCGCACATCAGCCACGTCGGCATAAACGTCTTCATCATCGCCGCCACCGAGCATTTCGCCGAACATGTCCACCATGCCAACAGCATCGTTTCTGGACTGTTGACCGGCCTGTTGAATGGCCTTATCAATACTGGCCATAAGCTGAGCCCGCGTAGCTCCGAGCTTGTCCATAGCACCGGCACGAATCAATGCTTCCATGGCGCGCTTGTTAACCTTTTTCAGATCAACCCGGCGGGCAAAATCGAAGATATCCTGGAACGGGCCACCGGCTTTTGCAGCCGCAACCACGCTTTCGATAGGCCCTTCACCCAGACCTTTGATCGCGCCCAATCCGTAAACAATCTGGCCGTCATCGTTGACGGTGAAGGTGTACTCGGAACGACTGACATCTGGCACCAGCAGGTCCAGCTTCATGTTCCGGCATTCTTCGACCAGCGTGACCACCTTGTCGGTGTTCTGCATATCCGCGGTCAGTACCGCGGCCATAAACTCAGCCGGGTAATGAGCTTTCATCCACAGCGTCTGGTACGACACCAAGGCGTAGGCTGCGGAGTGGGATTTGTTAAAACCGTAGCCGGCGAATTTCTCAACCAGGTCAAAGATGTTCTCGGCCAGCGTTTTATCAATGCCGTTGTTTGCACACCCGTCCAGGAAAGAGGCCTTTTGTTTGGCCATTTCTTCGGGCTTTTTCTTACCCATCGCCCGCCGAAGCATGTCAGCGCCACCCAACGTGTAGCCCGCCATGACCTGGGCGATCTGCATTACCTGCTCCTGATACAGGATAACCCCGTAGGTGGGCTCCAATACCGGCTTCAGGCCTTCATATTGATAATCAGGATGCGGATAGGACAGCGGCTGCCGGCCATGCTTCCGGTCGATAAAGTCATCTACCATGCCCGATTGAAGCGGTCCGGGCCGGAACAGTGCCACCAGGGCGATCATATCTTCCAGCGAGTCCGGCTGAAGACGACGGATCAGATCTTTCATGCCTCGGGATTCAAGCTGGAATACGGCGGTTGTTTCAGCCTTTTTCAGCATGTCGAACGAGGCTTTGTCATCCAGCGGAATCGTCGCGATATCGAGTTCCGGCTCCCCGCGCTTTTCACGGCGCGGGTTAATCATGTGCAGAGCCCACTTGATGATGGTCAGGGTCCGCAGACCCAGGAAGTCGAACTTCACCAATCCGGCTTCTTCTACGTCACCTTTATCGAACTGCGTGACCAGACTTCCACCTTCGTCATCACAATACAACGGCGAAAAATCCGTGATCTTGGTGGGCGCGATGACTACCCCCCCGGCGTGCTTACCGGCGTTCCGGCACACACCCTCGAGCTTGAGAGCCATTTCCCAGATCTCCTGGGCCTCTTCGTCCTGCTCCAGAAATTCCTTGAGCTGGGGCTCCTGCTCGATGGCCTTATTGAGCGTCATGCCCACTTCGAACGGAATCAGCTTGGACAGCTTGTCCGCCAGCCCGTAGGACTTACCCTGCACTCGCGCGACGTCCCTCACTACCGCCTTCGCAGCCATGGTACCGAAGGTAATAATCTGCGAAACCGCTTCACGGCCGTATTTTTGGGCAGTGTATTCAATAACCCGGTCACGGCCTTCCATGCAGAAGTCGACATCGAAGTCGGGCATGGATACCCGCTCCGGGTTCAGGAACCGCTCGAAAAGCAAATCGTATTCAAGGGGGTCCAGATCGGTAATCAACAACACATAAGCAACCAGCGAACCGGCACCGGAACCCCGCCCTGGCCCAACGGGCACGCCGTTGTTCTTGGCCCACTTGATGAAGTCCATAACGATCAGGAAGTATCCCGGGAACCCCATCTGGATGATGATATCCAGCTCGAACTTCAAACGCTCATCATACACCGCACGCTTTTTGTCGTATTCCGGGTCGTCCTTGCTCAGAATGGTTTCCAGACGCATGTCCAGACCTTCTTCCGACACCTTTCGGAAGTATTCGTCCATGGTCATGCCATCCGGGATCGGATAGTTCGGCAGGAAGTACTCTCCCAGCCGTACCTTCACCGAGCAGCGGCGAGCAATTTCGACGGTGTTCTCGATGGCTTCTGGAATGTCCGAAAACAGCTCAATCATTTCCTCGGCGCTGCGCAGGTATTGCCGATCACTAAACCGGCGATCCCGGCGTGGATCATCCAAGGTGCGACTTTCGCCAATGCACACCCGAGCTTCATGAGCCTCAAAATCATCGGCGGTCAGGAAGTGAACATCGTTGGTCGCCACCACCGGCAAGCCCATTTCAGTCGCCAGATCGACACTCAGGTGTAAACAGTCTTCATCGCCGGCTCGATCGGTGCGCTGCAACTCCAGGTAATAGCTGCCAGGGTACAAGTCGTTCCAGTACTGCGCACGCTCCCGGGCCAATTCTGGCTTGTCAGCCAACAGGGCTTTCCCAACATCGCCCATCTTTGCGCCAGACAAAGCGATCAAGCCACCAGCACGAGCCTCCAACCATTCTTTTCGAACAATTGGCTTGCCGTACTTTTGCCCCTCGGTATAGCCCAGAGAAATAATTTCCGTTAGGTGCAAGTAGCCGTCGTTGTCGCGGGCAAGCAGGGTTAAGCGGAATGGGTTTTCGGGCTCATCCGGGTTTTCCAGCCACAAGTCGGCACCGATGATCGGTTTGATTCCTGCCCCCATGGCACCTTGATAAAAGCGAACCAGTGAGCACATGTTGGACTGTTCGGTTAGCCCTACTGCGGGCATGCCCAACTCAGCCACCCGGCTGATCAGCGGTTTGACCCGAACTAGGCCATCCACCATGGAGTATTCAGAATGTACGCGCAGGTGTACGAATGTATTTGCCATGTTCAATTGCCGATCACTGTGCGGATATCATCTTCAGTTTGAGGGCCAAAACGCGTCTCAATGAGCTCACCACCCGGGCTCACGATAAAGGTAGCCGGGAGGGCCACGGGTATATTCCAGCCAAATTCTGGTGCGGGGTCATTCGCCAGCATGGTGTATTCAATCCCCATTCGTGCCCCTAGATCACGCAAAGACTCACCTTCGACGCCATCGAAATTAACGCCCAACACCGTAATATCCGGCACTTTGTCGAGCTGATTCAATTCAGGAATTTCCTCAAGACAGGGTTTGCACCACTCGGCCCAATAGTTCACCAGCACCCATTGCCCGCGATAGCTGTCCCAACTTTTGAGGGTACCATCGGCTTTCTCCAGCTCCACTTTACTGCAACCGGATAGAGCCAACCCCACACTCAGCACCAAAAAGGCTAACCAACGTGGGCGAGGTAAAGACGAGGTGATTCGTGGAATGGACAAGTACCGAGGGTACTGCAAGGGATTTCCTCCTGTTAGACTACGCCCCAAAATAGACCGCAATCACAACTGTTAATCGAGCATGACCATGACAGAACAAGCCCGCATTTTCCATAACCCACGGTGCTCAAAATCACGCCAGACCCTTGAGCTGCTTCAGCAAAAAGGCATCGAACCGGAGATTATACGCTACCTGGAGACGCCTCCGACAGAGCAAGAGCTATTACATATTCTTGATCTACTGGGATGCGAACCCCGTGGGCTCATGCGCACCAAGGAACCCGAATACAAAGAGCAGAACCTAGCCGATCCCGAGTTGACTCGGGAGCAACTGGTTCAAGCGATGGTAGCAACCCCCAAGCTTATTGAGCGCCCCATCGTTCTGGCGAACAACAAAGCCGCCATTGGCCGTCCTCCAGAGTCTGTGCTGGATATCCTTTAAACGGAGCCCTTTCAGGAGCTAGGCATGAGCAATTCCAGCCCTTACATTCTTGTTCTCTATTACAGCCGGAACGGCCAGACGGCTGAGATGGCCAAAAAAATCGGGCGCGGAGTTGCCCGGGTGTCAGGGATGGAAGCGAAAATTCGCACCGTGCCCCCTGTTTCGCCAGACACAGTGGCCAGCCAGCCTGCTGTGCCAGACACCGGCGCGCCCTACGCCACGCGGGAGGATCTAGCCAATTGTTCCGGCTTGGCCCTGGGCAGCCCAACTCGTTTTGGCAACATGGCGGCACCGCTCAAGCATTTCCTAGATGGCACCGGGGACTTGTGGCTAAACGGCAAGCTAGCGGGCAAACCGGGCGGCGCCTTTACCTCAACCGGTAGCTTGCATGGGGGGCAAGAAACCACCCTGTTAACCATGATGCTGCCTCTGCTGCACCACGGCATGGTACTGTGCGGCCTCCCCTACTCAGAAAGCGCCCTGAACGACACCACCACGGGTGGAACACCTTACGGGCCCTCTCACTGGGCCGGCACAGGCGCCGAACAAGCTCTAAGCGAACACGAACGAATTCTGTGCCAGGCATTCGGCGAACGGCTGGCTCGCCTGGCCCAAAAACTGTCTGACTGATTTTTACAACGACATTAAATATCCGGAACCCCTATGCTCCATAATGAAAAAGCCAAAACCACCGCACGCCTGACCAGCGGTCTCTATCTCGCCGTATTGGCCACACTGGTTCTGACAACGTTCTACCCGACACCCGTCGACGGGGTTTCCATCACCCTGATGTTGTCGGTGAAGCTGCTGCCCTTGCTGGCGTTTGTTATTCCGGTATTTCGTGGCCACAACCGCGGCTATATCTGGATGTCGTTCGTGCTGATTTTCTACTTCACCCAAGCGGTCGTATCCGCTTGGCTCAGCGAAGGCGCACTCGGGCCTGTGATCATGACGGTACTGACGTTTCTACTGTTCACCGTTGCCATGGTGCACTTGAAAGTGAACCGCCCGGTTATCGCATAACGCATCCCTAATTGAGAGGCAACACGGATGGCTGATCAAACACTCGTAATGCCAGCACCACCCCACCACCGCACACTCACCCTGAGAGACGTGTGCACTGCACTGGTGGAAAGCGAGGAAATCAGCCAACCGGATGCTGAAAAAGTGCTGACTGCCAACCTGGGCTCGGCCTCAGAAGGCGCAAACAAAACGCCCAGGCACCCTCTCGAACTGGTGGCAATTGCTGGCCTGAGCAGCCAAATCGACGGGCGCACGCTGGATCTGGAACGTTTGACCCACTGGCTTGCAACCTGGGGGCAGCAAGCCTACTACCACATAGATCCACTGAAAATTGATACTCCGGCCATCGCTCGAGTCATGTCGTATGCGTTTGCTCAGCGCCACGGCATTCTCGCGGTCGAGATCACGAATGACGAAGTGGTGATTGCCAGCAGCGAACCGTTCAAACGTGAATGGGAGAGCAACCTTCGTCAGGCGGTTCGTAAAGACATTCGACGCGTGGTCGCCAACCCGGAAGCCATTCGCCGATATACCGTCGAGTTCTACCAGCTTGCCGCCTCGGTCAGCAAAGCCGGTGGCGGCCAGAAGTCGGGGCCGGCCGGCAACCAGAATCTGGAACAGCTACTGGATCTGGGCTCCAGCGATAGTGCCGACGCCAACGACCAGCATGTGGTCAAAATTGTCGATTGGCTGCTGCAATACGCCTTCGAGCAGCGTGCATCGGATATCCATATCGAGCCACGACGGTCCGTTACTCAAGTGCGGTTTCGCATCGATGGCGTGCTGCACAACGTCTATGAATTTCCGGAACATGTTGGTACCGCCATTACCAGCCGCTTAAAAATACTGGGGCGCCTGAACGTCGCTGAGAAAAGACGGCCGCAAGACGGACGTATTAAAACCCGCAAGCCGGATAATCGTGAAGTAGAACTCCGCTTAGCCACCATGCCCACTGCGTTTGGCGAGAAAATGGTGATGAGGATCTTTGACCCGGAAGTGCTGCTGAAATCGTTTGAGCAACTCGGGTTCAGCAAGGAAGACCGCGAGCGCTGGCACAACATCACGTCACGCCCTCACGGGATCGTGCTGGTGACCGGCCCGACAGGCTCTGGCAAAACCACTACGCTGTACTCCACACTAAAACAACTGGCCTCACCCGAATTAAATATCTGCACCATCGAAGACCCGATCGAAATGGTGGAGCCTGCATTCAATCAGATGCAGGTTCAGACGAACATCGACCTCACCTTCGCACACGGCGTGAGAGCGCTTCTGCGCCAAGACCCTGACATCATCATGATCGGTGAAATCCGGGATCTGGAAACCGCTGAAATGGCCGTGCAAGCTGCGCTGACAGGCCACCTCGTGCTATCGACGCTGCACACCAATGATGCACCAAGCGCCATTACCCGACTGATGGAGCTGGGTATTCCGCCCTACCTGATCCGGGCAACGGTGCTCGGCGTCATGGCACAACGGCTAACCCGAAACCTTTGCCCGCACTGCAAGCAACCGGGTGATGCCGATGAGCAAGCGTGGCAAACTCTCACACGGCCATGGAAAGCCCCGGTTCCTCGACAGTTTTACCACCCGGTAGGCTGTTTGGAATGTCGTAACACCGGCTACATGGGGCGTTCAGGCGTTTATGAAATCATGACACTCTCGGACAATCTCACAGGACAGATTAACGACCGTTGCGAGCTGGAAGCTCTGAGGCGAGACGCCTACAAAGAGGGCATGAAATCCCTCAGATTGAGTGGCGCTCAGAAAGTGGCCGCGGGGCAAACCACGGTCGAAGAAATTCTTCGAGTAACACCGGAAAGCCAGCGCTGATCACTCCCCCGGCCGAAGGCCACACTGCGCTAACAAATCCTGCCAGTGCCGTGTGTGCCGCATCATCGCCTGATCCAGTTGGCGCCATAAACTGTCGTCAGAATCCTCGGAAAGATGCCTGCTATACCAGCTCCGGAACTTATCCGTCATAGCGGGCTGTTGTTGCTCCGCCAACCGTGCAAACCCACCAATCAAACTGTCGCGAGCCCGGCTAACGCCGCTCATATAAGGCTGGACCTCACCGATATAGACCTTAAAAAAGAAACTTTGGACAATGCTGGACTGGTTGTTCGGTTGACCGTTCAAGCACAACGGACGGCCCTCAAGTCGCACCTTCAACGTATCAGTGCCCGAGTTCAGCGTAGCAATCAGTAAACGGGCACTATTAATCACCTGCCCTGCGAGAAACTGCGCCTGCCAACGTTGGTGGATCTGCCCCAAATCACTCAGAGACACGGTTAGCTGCTGGTCGTTCAAGGCTTTTACCATCTCGTTTAACTGATCCAGATCCAGAGCTAAATCGGTCACCGGATTCTGCTCGGCCATCACGGGGTAATAGCCTTTCGACAAGGTGAACAGCTTTTCGATTTCTTCGGTGCCCCAGGTGGCATTCCAAACCGCCAGCGGGAGCGTCTGGCGCTTGCTGGCAATGGCCAGCTGCAAGGTGGCTCGCAACTCATCGTCATCAATCTGCTGCAAGCAACGTTCAGCTGTCTGGATAAAACGAATTTCATAACGCAGCTGATTGACCGGCTGCATGACGCGGCCCATCACCGAATTCCGCTCGCCCACCACGTACTGCAATTCACAGCCATACAGGGAAAGAAAATCCAGCATACCCAGCTCCAGCTCAGGTATCTCGAGAACACGATCACGACGTCTTGGGAGGGTAGCGGCGGGGGGCAAGCCTGAAGGCGTGGCTGCAGCGGGTGTATCGAGTACCCGCGCCAGTCGGCTCAGGTACTCATCCATCATAGGTTCTGCTTCGGAAAAGGGATTACATCCGGTCAAAAACAGAACAAGAATACCCGGGATCAGCCACCGCCTTAACCTGTTACCGGGCATCATTCATACCTCCTAACGTTTGCGCAGGAGTGCATCAACCTCCGAAAAATCACGGGCTACAAAGCGATCCGTTTCTGGCAGGGCACCCTCCCGTACCAGCCAAGCGGTTTTCACGCCCGCCTGCTCGGCGGCTTCCAGCTCCGCTTCCACATCAGACAGGAATAGCACCGTCTTAGGCTCAACGCCAAGCTCAGCAAGAATGTTGTGGTAGGACTGGACTTCTTTTTTCCCCCCCACCGTGGTGTCAAAGTAGCCGGAGAAAAATGGCGTAAAGTCACCTTCGTTGCTGTGACCAAAAATCAATTTCTGCGCTTTGACCGAGCCGGAGGAGTATACAAACAACCGTAACCCACGATCATGCCACCGCTGCAGATAGTCAGCCGCATCCGGGTAGATGTGCCCTTTCAACTCTCCGCTGCGGTATCCTTGCTCCCAGATCATGCCCTGCAAAGCCTTCAAAGAGCCTTCTTTGCGATCTTCAGCTATCCAGTTTTGAAGCACGTCAACCAACCCGTCAACGTCTTTGATGTCGACCCCGCTTTTTTCCGCCACAATCGCCAACTGCTCTGTCACAGCCCGGGTGGTGTGGTGATGCTCCCGAACAAATTCCAGCAGATGTTCACTGGCGTACGGGAACAGCTCGTCGTGTACGAACGAGATCGAACTGGTGGTACCCTCAATGTCGGTCAAGATTACGCGAATCATGCCTTCACTCCTGCCAAGGCCTCATACCTTGGTATCCGTGCAGCGATATCTTCGCCCGTAAAGCTGGCCACCCAGCCTTCGGGATTGGTGAACAGGCGAATGCAGGTAAATTCCGGCTCTGCCCCCATATCAAACCAGTGACGAGTGCCATTCGGCACACTGATCAGATCGTTCTTCTGGCACATGACAGCGTAGACCTGATCGCCAAAATGCAGATAAAACAGACCTTGTCCGCGCACAAAAAAGCGCACTTCATCTTCACTATGGGTGTGCTCATCCAGAAATTTTTTACGGAATTCGGCTTTCTGCGGATGGTCTGCAGTCAGACTAACCACATCCGCGGTCTGAAAGCCGCACTCTTGCTTGAGCCGATTAATTTCTTCGCCATACACCGCCAAAATCTGCTCCTGATCAGCATCGGCCGGGAGATCACGGGTGGGCCACTGCTCAAAGCGAACACCTTGTTCATTCAGTGTGTCACGAATCACTTGCAGGTCAGACGTGACCGTATGAGCGGTTTCCGGCTGGTTCTGGTTATAAATGCTCAGGGTCGTCATCGGCAGATTCTCATGGTTTCAAGCTCACATTCAAAAAGAAATTCAAACGCTTCAACGTGGCGCAGGCAATCCGCCATAGTAGCACCCCACGTATAGAGGCCGTGGCCTCGAATAAGGTACCCGGGCTGCTCCGGATGATGCTGGAACCACTCTCGTGTTCGCTCCGCCAGCGCCGGGATGTCCTGGGTATTTTCAAAAACAGGAATCCTTAACCGACCCTCGTGGCTTTCCACTCCCGGAAAGGCCTTCTGAAGCTCATACCCCTCCACTTCAAAGGGCGCGCCGGGCTCAATGAAACGACTTAACACCGTTGCCTTCACCGAATGCGTATGCAACACCGCCCCCACCTCTGGATAGATTTGGTAAAGAACGGTGTGCAGGAGAGTTTCGGCTGAGGATTTAGAGTGGCTCTGGACCGGATTGCCTTCCAGATCAACCACCATCACATCGCTCGTGGAAAGCTGACCTTTGTGCCGGCCAGATACCGTAATGGCAACATGATCGTTATCGAGGCGAGCGGAATAGTTACTGCTGGTGGCAGGTGACCAACCGCGGTCATACAAAAAACGCCCGGCATCAACGATAGACTGAGCCGCTGTGGCGTATCGGGTTATATCAAACATTGGCTCACTCCCGTTTAGAGATGGCCCTTCGGGGCTGAAATCGGCCGCCATTATAGGGCGGCCGATCGCTCCGGCAAACCGCTTTATCCAGCGGTCAGCGGCAACCTCCGCTGCCGTTTTCCGGTCAACGCGAACAAGGCGTTCCCCAATGCTGGAATCACCGGCGGTACGCCCGGCTCACCAACACCGGTCGGCGCAATGTCGCTGTCGACAATATCTACCACCACTTCTGGCACCTGATGCATGCGCACCACGCGCGAGTCGTGGAAGTTGCTCTGCTGAACTTCCCCGTTCTTGAAGGTGATTTCTCCGAACAGGGCGGCGCTCAGTCCAAACAGGATACCACCAGAAATCTGATCCTCGACCACTCGTGGATTTACCACCTGACCACAATCGACGCTACAGGTTACTTTATGAACCTGAATTTCACCGTGCTGGATGCTGGCCTCAACGACCTGGGCGACGTACGTGCCGAACGACTTGAACAAGGCAATACCCCGAGCTCGGCCTTCCACCACAGGTGTTCCCCAGCCCGCCAACTCGGCCGCCCGCTCAAGCACAGCAAGATGCCGAGGCTCATTAGCCAGCAGCTTTCTGCGGAACTGCAGTGGATCTTCCCCAGCCTCATGTGCCAATTCGTCCATAAAGGTCTCAACTGCAAAACCGTTATGCGAATAACCTACAGAACGCCACCAGGTGATTGGCACACCCGGGTCAGTGTGGGTATGACGAACGCTGACGTTTTCAACCTGATAAGGGTATCCAATAGCCCCTTCAATAGCGGAGATGTCTTTGGGTGTAGCAATCCCTTCAGCCATAAGTCCTACGCGGCCCAATGTGCTGTAGAGAAACTTCG
The DNA here is from genome assembly GCF_048285575.1 of Marinobacter sp. SBS5. Classification (NCBI taxonomy): domain Bacteria; kingdom Pseudomonadati; phylum Pseudomonadota; class Gammaproteobacteria; order Pseudomonadales; family Marinobacteraceae; genus Marinobacter; species Marinobacter sp. SBS5. The sequence continues at coordinate 313,183 of NZ_JBLWAZ010000002.1, forward strand.
GCGCCCAAGGGTACTGTGCGGGTGCAGCATTACGCACATACCAATCGAGAATCTGAGGGCCAACAATCTGGTGGTCCCAACCGGTCAATTCGCTGTCGTTGAAACTAGCTTTCATCCGGTGCAACATCGCCGGACGCCAGAAGCCATGACGAACGTCTTCTTCCCGGGACCAAATCAGCTTGACCGGCTTCTTTACTTTGTAGGCAACGATGGCAACTTCTTCAACGTAATCCTGGGTCAGGCGTCGGCCAAAGCCGCCACCCAAAAAGGTGGTGTGAACGGTGACGTCGCCAGGCGACAGATTTGAGTGCCGAGCTGCGGCAATCCGAGCCAGATCCGGGGCCTGAGTCGGCACCCACACTTCCATACTGCCATCACGGTACCAGGCCGTCGCGTTCATTGGCTCCATCGCCGCGTGATCAAGGTAGGGCTGCTCGTATTCAGCCTCAACTACCCGACTGGCACTTTCAACGGCTTCTTCGAAGTCACCGTCAGAACGCTCCTGCGCCCCGGAGTCTTCGTTGGCCGCCTCACGGTAACCATCAAAAACCTGATCGGAGTTAAAGTCGATCGCTTCAGAGAAGTCCCATTCAACGTTCAACGCATTCTGCGCCTTGCGCGCCCGCCAGTAACGATCAGCAACGACAGCAACACCACGCTCGGTGATGAAAGCATCCAAGACTCCCGGCAAGGCAAGTACTTCGTTGCGGTTAAAACCAATGGCTTTGCCGCCATAACGCGGGCTACGCGTCATCACCGCATACACCATTCCGGGCAGATCCACATCGATCCCGTAGACGGCTTTACCGGTTGCCTTGGCTTCGGTGTCCAGCCTTCCACCTTGGCGCCCGATGTATTTCCATTCCGAACGGGGCTTCAAAGCGACTTCGCCGCGGATGATTTCTTTGTCCGCCAGCTCAACCAGCTGGCCGTAACGAAGCGAGTCAATGCCATTTGGGTGGACAACCCGGCCATCCTGAGTACTGCACTCGGCAGCTTCCACCTTCCAGACACGCGCCGCTGCCATCACCAGCATTTGCCGTGCAGAGCCACCGGCTTCTCGTAACGGTTGCCAGCTGGTGGCAACACTGGTGCTGCCACCGGTAAGCTGCAAGCCAAATAAGGGATTGCGATATTCAGGGGCTACTGGCGCAAACTTCACTTTGATGCGAGCCGGGTCAACATCCAGCTCTTCGGCAACCAGTGTGGTTAAGCCGGTGTAAGTACCCTGCCCCATTTCCACTCGGGCCAGAGTAAAGAGAATTTCGTCGTTCGTGGTCAGCTCAAGCCAAATATCGGGCGACCATTGTCCGGTTTCCTCTTCGTAACCGGTTTTAATGGTAGAGCAGCCGGGGAGTGATACGGCAAGCATCAGACTACCGGAGGCAGCAGTACTGACTTTTATAAAGTCGCGGCGATTCATCGTCATCTCAGGCTCCTCCCTGCTCTGGCTCGTAATGGCCAACACCATCCACAACAGATTCCACAGCAGCAACGATACGTGAGTATGTACCACAGCGGCACAAATTGCCGGTCATGGCCATCACGATGTCTTCCCGCGACGGGGCTGGCGTATTTGCCAACAAATGTGCAGCCGTCATAATTTGACCGGACTGACAGTAACCGCACTGAGGGACGCCTTCTTTCACCCAGGCTTTTTGTAGCGGGTGAAGCTCGCCATCTTTAGACAACCCTTCAATGGTGGTTATCTTGGCGCCATCCACGTACTCAACCGGGGTGGAACAGGAGCGGGTTGGCTGGCCGTTAACATGCACGGTGCAAGCACCACACAGACCGGCACCGCAGCCAAACTTGGTTCCTTTAAGGCCCAGTTCATCTCTCAACACCCACAACAAAGGGGTATCAGGCTCTACGTCCAGACTATAGTGCTGGTCATTTACTGTAAGGCTCAACGCCATTTTCCACTCCCGTATTATTTTTTTACCCGGCCGCTAACAGTCGTTACTTAACGACTTCGTTACCGCTTTTATCTACCCAGATTTTTCGGTCGCCAGAATCCATTTGTCCGTTAGAATCCCAGACTTCACGATTCTGGGTGGCTTCTTCAACTTTACCGTTGTCGTTCCAGATTACCCGGTCTTTACAGCCCGTCAGCGCGAACAGGGTCATCATTGCAATAATTGCCAAAGCACGCTTATTCATCACTGCCACCTCGTTGAATGCTCATCAGTTGGTATACGGCCCACGCTCAGGAGCCTCCGTGAACTTCTCTGTTTTGCTGTTTTTCATGATCGCTCTTACGAACCATCACGTAGACAGCTCCGGTACCACCATGTCGCTTTTGCGCCGAATGAAACGCCAGAACCGAATCCAGCTCCGGCAACCATTTCGCCAGATAGCTTTTCAGTTGAGCAATGCCATCTGGATTGCGCTCTCCCTTACCATGCAGAACGATGACCGAGCGCAGCCCGTAATTTACGCAATCATTGATGAACTGGAACACCTCTTTTCGGGCCTCTTCGACGGTCATCCGGTGCAAATCCAACCTGGCCTCAATCGGGTACTGCCCCAACCGGAGCTTTTTAAACACGCCATGCTGGACCCCGGGCCGTTGCCAACTCAAGACATCGTGCGCCGTTAGTGGCTCGACAACATCAGCCGTTAACGGGTTTAGATCACGCACCTGTGCCTCTACCGCGGCTTGTTGGCGAACCAAATGCCCGGGAGTGAGTTCCGTGCGTGCCACCACATCGGCACGATTCGGTTTACGTATGCGCCGCACATCTTTCATTTCTTCAAGGAAAGCCAGGCGCTCATCTTTCGAGGTCATAACACATACGAATCCAGATTGACGAGTAACGGGACTCTACCACTGCACCGGCATCCCATAAAGCAAAGCCCGTGCTCATTTAGGACGAAAATCGTAGGGCGCCGCCCACGGTTACTGAACTACACTTCGGACAGCCAAACAATAATGACGAGGCACCACAAGCACCTGCCCCGCTGCCAAGCATGACGGATCTCCCTATGACTGCAGACACACCGGACACCACCCTTCCGCAAAATACCCGCGCAATCATGACCTTTTTACGAGAGCACGCTCCTTTCTCGAATATGGATGATCCGCATCTGGCCCATTTCGCTGAGAACGCAAAACTGACGTTTTTCAGTGATGGTGAAGAGGTACTCTCCCCTGAGGGAGGTGTGGTCAAAGATTTCTGGGTGGTAAAGCAAGGCCGGATCCGAGGTGAACGCTACAGCGAGAAAGATAATCGTGCCGAAACCACGTTCGAAATCAGCAAAGGTGAATGCTTTCCACTGGCAGCACTCATTGGAGAACGGCCCACACGCACACTGCACAGGGCATCAGGCGATACGTTTTGCTTGAGTATCGGTCACCAAGCCTTTGTGACCCTGTTTGCGGAAAGCGAGCCTTTTCGGGATTTCTGCCTGCGCGGCGTCAGCAGCCTGCTCGATCAGGTAAACCAGCGCATCCAATCAACCGCCATGGCTTCCATCGGCTCCAGCAGCAGTTTGGACACCCCGCTTGAGCGCTACGCGCTGCGCACTCCAATCGTGTGCACGCCAGACCTCCCCGTTAACAAAGCCGTCGCCCGCATGCATGAGAACAATGTCGGCAGCATTGTGGTCACTGACGACAAGCAACAGCCAACCGGGATTTTCACGCTCCGCGACTTACGCATGTTGATTGCCGAAGGGGTGGACTCACTGAGCACGCCGATCAGCCAAGTGATGACGCCAGACCCATGCCGCTTATTGGCCACAGAAGATGCTTTTGATGCCGCCATGTTGATGGCTGAACATCATTTTGCTCACGTGTGTGTGGTGGATGACAACAACCGCTTAATCGGCGTTGTTTCTGAGCGCGACCTGTTTTCATTGCAACGTGTGGATTTGGTTCATCTTGCCCGAACCATTAGCACAGCTGCACATTTGAGCACGCTGATTAGCATGCGCAGCGATGTATCTCGCCTGGTGGATACCATGCTCGCTCACGGAGCCGATTCTGGTCAGGTCGTTAAGATTATCACTACATTGAACGACGTTACGGTACGCCGTGTGCTGGAGCTAAACCTAAAAAAGAACAACCCCGGCATCCCGTTCACCTGGCTGACATTTGGCAGCGAAGGCCGACAGGAACAAACCCTGCTGACTGATCAGGACAATGGCATATTGTTCAATACCCCGGACGGCATGACGGAAGACCAGGCCCGCGAAAAACTTCTGCCTTTTGCACGCAAAGTAAACGATGAGTTGGCCCAATGCGGTTTCACGCTGTGCAAGGGCAACATCATGGCCAGCAACCCCAAGCTGTGTCTCAGTGAGGCGGAATGGGATGACTGGTTTCAGCGATTTATCGATGCCTCTACCCCTCAAAACCTTGTCTACTCCTCCATCTTTTTGGATATGCGGGCGGTTTATGGACCGGATGAGCCGCTCAGAAGGTTGTTTGACAAGGTGTTAGCACGCATCCAAAAAAACGCTCTATTTCAGAAAATGCTAGCCGGCAATGCTCTGCAGCGTAAGCCGCCACTCACCATGTTCCGCACCTTCCGCTATCTGAACGACGACAATAAGAAGGTACTGGACTTGAAGCGCCAGGGGTTGGCCCCCTTCGTTGAATCGATCCGGGTGTTTGCTCTGGCTAACGGCATCAAAGCAGCAAACACCCTGGAACGCCTGGATGCGCTGGCTGAAAAGAGGGTGTTCGACAAAAAAGATGCGGGTGCTTGGAAAGAGTCCTACAGTTTGATTCAAGCGATACGAATGCGCGCGCATCAAGATATGCTGGCGAACGACGAACCGCTAACCAACTATATCGACCCGGACGATCTTAACCCTCTCGACCGGCGCATCCTGAGAGAATCCTTCCGTCAGGCTCAGCGGCTCCAGCAAAAACTGGAACTGGCATACCAACTATAGGCCTTGGCATCACCATGTTCTCGAACCTTAAACAATGGTTTTTCGAAAAACGTAACGCCAACGCCGGCATCGATACTGAAAACCTGCCGACACCAAAAACTGCTGGTGAGCAGAATCTCTTCAGTTCTCGCCTGATCGTTCTCGATCTAGAAACAACTGGACTCAACACCGCCAAGGATGAAGTCATTGCCATCGGCGCCGTAGCGATTGAAAAAGACGCGATACATCTGGACGACCAGTTCGATCTGATTCTTCGGCGCCCCGAACTGGACATCCGCGAAACTGTGCTGATCCACGGTATTGGTCCCGAAGCCCTAACCCAGGGGCAGGAAACAAAAGAAGCCTTGCTACATCTCTTAGAGTGGATGAACGGAGACCCAATCCTTGCCTATCACGCGGAGTTTGATAAGCGGTTTCTTGAGCGAACATTGAAGGCCCAACTTGGCTATTCACTTTCTCACGTGTGGATGGATGTTGCGGAGGTATTGCCTGCTTTTTTCCCGAAAGCAGATCCGAAAGGCAGAGGTCTGGATCATTGGTCCGACCTTTTCGGATTGGAAGTTAGTGAACGGCATCACGCGGCAGCCGATGCGATGGTGACCGCTGAACTGACTTTGATAGCACTGAGCGCAGCCAAGAAGTCAGGTGTAAAAACACTAAAAGATCTCTCTCAAAAGCTGCGTTATCAGCGACGTTTACAGAAGATGAAGAGATTTTAGTTTCACAGAGCCATCAGAAAAGCCTGTCTTGGCGCGGCTTTGAGGCCGTATTAATAAGACCATTTGCCAATATCCATAAAACCATTGACGAGTAAAGTCAGAAAAGACGACAAGTCAGAGAAAAACACTATGAACAATAATTTCTCTAACCGCTTTACCCAAAAAGATCGCCAGTCGAGCTCTACAAAAACAATATGGGAGTAAGTGTATGTCAGGACATAGCTACGACGCTGAAAACTACTGGAAAGCAAATCTACGCCTTATCTTCGGGAGCCTGATCATCTGGGCTCTGGTTTCGTATGGCGCTGCAATTCTCCTACGCCCAATGCTTGCCGGCATTGAAGTAGGTGGTACCGACCTAGGCTTCTGGTTCGCCCAGCAAGGTTCCATCATCACTTTCATCATTCTGATTTTCTTCTACGCCTGGCGCATGAATAAAATCGATGAAAAATTCGGCGTACACGAGGAGTAATCACCCATGAGCCAATTTGCAATTAACTTGCTATTCGTTGGGGGCTCCTTCCTCCTATACATCGGCATCGCCGTTTGGGCAAAAGCAGGCAGTACCAGTGACTTCTACGTTGCCGGTGGCGGTGTTCATCCGGTCACTAACGGTATGGCCATCGGCGCAGACTGGATGTCAGCGGCATCCTTCATCTCTATGGCGGGCCTCATCGCTGCTGGCGGCTATGCCAACTCGACCTTCCTGATGGGCTGGACGGGCGGATACGTTCTGCTGGCCATGCTGCTGGCACCCTACTTGCGTAAATTCGGCAAGTTCACCGTCCCGGAGTTCATCGGTGACCGCTACTACAGCTCCAACGCTCGCTTGGTTGCAGTTATCTGTTTGATCGTCGCTTCGGTTACTTACGTCATCGGTCAGATGGCCGGTGCCGGTGTGGCTTTCTCTCGCTTCCTTGAAGTTGAAGCGACCAATGGTTTAATGATCGCGGCCGTTGTCGTTTTCATCTACGCCGTACTCGGTGGCATGAAAGGCATCACTTACACTCAAGTAGCACAGTACTGTGTACTGATCGTTGCCTACACCATCCCGGCGGTGTTCATCTCCTTGCAACTGACCGGCAACCCGATTCCAGGCCTAGGTATGTTCTCTACTCACACCGAGTCAGGCTTGCCGCTGCTGACCAAATTAAATCAGGTCATCACCGACCTCGGGTTCAATCAGTACACCGCAGATGTCGACAACAAGCTGAACATGGTGCTCTTTACCTTGTCACTGATGATCGGTACAGCCGGTTTGCCTCATGTCATCATCCGTTTCTTCACCGTACCGAAAGTGTCTGATGCACGCTGGTCCGGCGGCTGGGCACTGGTCTTCATTGCCCTGCTGTACCTGACCGCGCCAGCCGTGGCTTCTATGGCTCGCTTGAACCTGATGACAACCATCTACCCGGAAGGCACGCAGGCCCAGCCGATCGAATACGATCAGCGTCCTGGCTGGATTGCCACTTGGGAAGAAACCGGTTTGATCACCTATGAGGACAAAAACAGCGACGGCCGAATCCAGTTGTATAACGACAAAAACGCTGACTTCGCCGCTACCGCTTCCGAGCGTGGTTGGGCGGGCAACGAAATGGTCGTCAACAACGACATCCTGGTATTGGCCAATCCGGAAATTGCCAATCTGCCAGGCTGGGTGATCGGCTTGATAGCAGCAGGCGGCTTGGCTGCAGCACTGTCTACGGCCGCCGGCCTCTTGCTAGCAATATCCTCCGCTGTGAGTCACGACTTGATCAAAGGCAGACTCAACCCCAACATCAGCGATAAGGGCGAGTTGCTTGCTGCCCGAATCTCAATGGCGGTTGCGATTGTTGTTGCCACCTGGCTGGGCGCCAACCCTCCGGGCTTCGCAGCCCAAGTGGTCGCTCTGGCGTTCGGGATAGCAGCGGCTTCGCTCTTCCCGGCTCTGATGATGGGTATCTTCTCCAAGCGGGTAAATAACGTTGGCGCCATTTCAGGTATGTTGTCAGGCCTGACCTTTACGCTGGTGTACATCTTCACCTACAAAGGTTGGCTGTTCATCCCGGGCACCAACACCTTGGCAGACACACCTGAAAACTGGGTGCTGGGCATCTCCCCACTGTCCATTGGTGCAGTTGGTGCCATCGTCAACTTTGCGGTAGCCTTCGCAATATCCAAAGTGACGGCTGAACCGCCGGTTGAAATCCAGGAGCTGGTCGAAAGCGTCCGTTACCCACGCGGTGCCGGTACAGCCCACGACCACTAACTGCATGACAACCTGATTTGTTGTCTACAATGACAGGTTGATACCGAACGGGCTTCCTCAATGAGGAAGCCCGTTCTTTATTAAGGATACCGTTTTATGTTTTGGAATTTTGTCGCCACGGTTTTCTGCGGACTAGGAGCTGCAGGTATTGCAATGAGCATTCGCGCCATCACGGCAAAGAAAGCGCCCAAATGGATTATTCCGGTCTTTGCAGGGCTGGGCATGCTGGTCTATCTGGTTTATGGCGAATACACTTGGTACGACCACAAACAAACGCTGTTACCCGACGAAGCTGTGGTTGTCGATACGGAGCGTGAGCAGCTGTTTTTCCGACCATGGACCTTTGTGGTTCCCTACGTCACCGCCTTTACAGCCGTAGATGTCGAAAGCATCGCGCGGGATACTACAGATTCAGAAATTGTTCGCTTTACACTGTATCGGTTCGAACAAACGGTGACGGACGCTGTTTCCCACCGCGTCCACCTGATCAATTGCCAAACGCAAGAATTAGTGCCATTGGCTAGCAACGGAAGCCCTCGGGTGGATAACCTGAAACTGTTGAATAACAACGACCCGCTGCTGAACACCGTGTGCGGCGCCTGATAGATCTGAGCGGATAGAAGCAATACATGATTAGTGCCTGGCTGCTTGTTTTAATTTCGATCACTTACATCTCGCTACTGTTCTTGATCGCCTGGGCGGGCGACAAACATCCAGGGCTATACAGCCATACCTTGGCCCGCACGCATATCTACAGCCTTTCACTGGCGGTGTACTTTACATCATGGACCTTCTACGGAGCCGTTGGCCGCGCGACCCAGGAAGGCTTCGGCTTTGCTCCGATCTATCTCGGCCCGCTTCTGGTCTTTCTCTTTTTTGCCCCGCTGCTTCGCCGAATCATCCACATCAGCAAACGCAACAACAGCACCTCCATCGCCGATTTCATCGCGTCCCGGTATGGAAAGTCCCAATTGCTGGCTGCCATGGTTGCCGTGGTCGCGCTGATCGGGAGCGTTCCCTACATAGCCCTGCAACTCAAAGCCATAGCCCTTGGTTTCACTGTTCTGTCAGATAATGGCCACTCGCTACCGGAGCTAAGCACGGCCTGGAACGATTCAGCCTGGTATATCACCCTCACCCTCGCCGTTTTCACGGTACTTTTCGGAACGCGACATCTCGAATCCACCGAGCATCACCGGGGGATGATTCAAGCTATTGCCTTCGAATCGTTGATCAAATTGGTCGCCTTCGTCGCCGTGGGACTGTTCGTTGGCTACGGTTTGTTTAATGGCTTCGGTGACCTTTTTCAGCAAGCAGCCGACGCCAATTACATAGAAACCCTGACCACTGGGAGTCTTGATGCACCGGCGTTTATCACCCAAACCTTGGTGGCCATGCTGGCAATCGTCTGTCTGCCGAGACAATTTCACGTTATGGTGGTTGAAAATGCAGATCCCCGAGATTTCGAAGTTGCCCGCTGGGCGATGCCGGTCTATTTGATCATCGCAACAGCATTCGTTATCCCAATTGCCGCGGCAGGTCTTTTGTATGCCGACAGTCTGGGCAACAATCCCGACATCGTGATCCTGCAACTTCCGATTATGGCCGGGGAACAATGGCTCGCCATTCTCGCGTTTCTCGGAGGCGGCTCTGCGGCAGCGGCGATGGTCATTGTATGCTCCGTGGCCATATCAACCATGGTGAGCAACGAAATCATCATGCCTGGGCTTTTACGGTTTTTCAGACCCAGAATGAATCGCCGGGCGGACCTGAGCTACCTGCTGCTAACCATTCGCCGCGTTGCTATTTTCGTCGTCCTGTTAACCGCCTATGGCTTCTACCGCATGGCGGGGGAAGACTACAGTCTAACCGCCTTCGGCTTACTCTCATTCGCTGCCGCCGCGCAGTTCGGACCTGCTCTGGTGGGCGGCATTCTCTGGCGCCGTGGCAACGCTACAGGCGCTATCTGGGGGCTCGGCCTGGGCTTCACCGTGTGGTGTTACACCCTGCTGTTACCGGCGCTGGTTTCAACTGGCTGGGTTAATGACGGATTAATCAATCAAGGCCTGTTTGGCTGGAACTGGACACGGCCAACCGCCCTATTCGGTTCAGAATTAGATCAAATGACCCACGGCATCCTTTGGAGCCTTGGGCTCAACACAGCTGCCTATATACTGCTCTCTCTGGTAACCCGCCAACGTATCCGGGAAAAGATTCAGCTTGCCGCGTTTTTTCAGGAATTTGACCCACGGCATGATAACCCGACCAATCAAGGTTGGCAGGGCGAAGTGTTGATTTCGGATCTTCAGGCGCTGACTGACCGGTTTATGGGCGAAGAGCGTTCAGAAAGCGTGTTCCATAACTATGAGCGCCGCAACGCGATTCGGTTATACCCTCACCGCGAAGCCTCAACGCACCTCAGAAAATACATTGAACGGCAGCTGGCATCGGTAATCGGTGCATCCACCGCACGGGTAGTTCTTGAGTCCACCCTGACCGGCCGGGACATGCAGATTGAAGACGTGGTCAGCATCGTTGACGAAGCGTCGCAGGCCATGACCTTCAGCCGGGAACTTCTGCAATCGGCCATTGAGAACATCAGTTTGGGCGTCTCGGTCGTCAATCACCAGCAACAACTGGTGGTCTGGAACCAACGCTATCAAGAACTGTTCAGTTATCCAAAAGGCTATGTCAGGGTTGGGCGCCCCGTTGAAGATCTGATGCGCTACAACCTGATGAACGCCAACCTGTCAGCCCGTCGCATTGATGAAATCATCGAGGACCGCTGTGCCAGCATGCGTGAAGGCGAACCCATGTCGTACGAACGTCAGCGGCCCGATGGAACTGTTGTGCGTATCGATGGCAGCCCGATCCCCGGCGGTGGCTATGTCACCACCTTCCAGGACATCACTCCGATGCGGCGCACCGAACAGGCGCTTAAGGAAACGAATATCTATCTGGAACAGCGCGTACGCGAACGGACTCAGGAACTTCAGGTAATCAACGAACAGATGCTCAAAGCCAAGTCGGTTGCAGAGCAGGCTAACCAGAGTAAGACACGGTTTCTGGCAGCAGCCAGCCACGACCTATTGCAACCATTGAACGCAGCGCGGTTATTTACCTCTGCTCTATCAGGAAAAGCGGTAGACGGCGAAACCTCGGAACTCATTCAGCATATCGACAGTTCCCTGGGAGCGGCAGAAGAGATCATCAGCACATTGCTGGACATATCAAAACTCGATGCCGGCGCACTGGAACCCGACATTACCGTATTTCCGGTCAATGACCTTCTAAGTCATCTTGCAACAGAGTTTTCTGCCATAGCAAAAGATCAGGGCCTGGAGCTCCATGTAGTGCCCAGCTCTGCTTGGGTCCGGTCTGATGGAAAACTGTTGAGGCGGGCGGTTCAGAACTTCCTGTCCAATGCTATCCGTTATTGCGATAGCGGACGCATCCTGATGGGATGCAGGCGCCTGAACGGGTACCTGCGGATCGAGATCTGGGATACCGGTCCCGGTATGTCCGAAGAGCAATTAACACACATTTTTGAAGAATTTCGTCGCTTCCAGCACGGTCAAGACAAGAAAGGGCTCGGACTTGGGCTCGCTATCGTCGACCGTATCAGCGGCATGCTGAACCACCCGGTAACGGTCCAATCCATACAAGGTAAAGGCAGCGTTTTCGGCATCACGGTTCCTCTTGTCCCGGCGGAAACAAAACGCACCGAAATGAACCGCAGCCAAAACGTCTCAAGGCGCGTATCAAGCCTTGGTGGCTTACACGTGCTTTGCATTGATAATGATGCTGCGATTCTACAAGGGATGGTCGCCCTACTTGGTAACTGGAAATGTGATGTCACGGCTGCCGAGAGCCTGGAAACCGCACTCGCAAAGTTGAACGGGCGAAAACCGGACATCATCCTCGCAGACTACCAACTGGACGACAACCGGAACGGTCTGGATGCAATGGATAGCGTACGTGCGGAACTTGGAAATGATATCCCGGGCATGTTGATTACCGGCTATATGGCGCCGGAGGTTCGTGAAGACGCCATTAACCGTGGTTATCAGATTCTGTATAAACCTGTTAAGCCTGCCGCATTAAGAGCGTTGGTGAACAAGCTCTTGAAACAAGCAAAGTAACGCAAGCAGGACTACTCGGTTGCACTGAAAGTTCAAAGAAAGTCTCGAATCTACAGGCCAGTCCTTTCTTGGCCTGTAGATTTCTGAGCCCCCCTTATAGTTCACCGATACAGACTGTGCGGTTTCTATAGAAGCCGGAACAAGCTCCAGCAAATCAGAAAGGCCTGCGTGTTGATGTCACTGGCTGCTTCCCATATCGCCTTAAGAATAACCCTCTAGCTCAATATAGATAGCCGTGATTCGGCGTTAACCTGGGATCAGATCAGAGATCAAATTCCAGAAATGAAAAAACCCC
>NZ_JBLWAZ010000020.1:0-208 GCF_048285575.1 Marinobacter sp. SBS5
GGGGGGGGGGGGGTGGGGGGGGGGGGGGTTTTGGGGGGGGGGGGGGGGGGGGGGAAGAGGGGGGGGGGGGGGGGGGGGGTAGCAGAAAGGGGGGGGGGGGGGGGGGGGGGGGGGGAGGGGAGGGGGGGGGGGGGGGGGGGGGGGGGGTTTTGGGGGGAGACACCCCCCCCCCCCCCCCCCCCCCCCCCCCAACACCACCCCCCCCCCC
>NZ_JBLWAZ010000022.1:0-246 GCF_048285575.1 Marinobacter sp. SBS5
CGGGAAGACCGGTGCCCGGCATCGCACCGGCGGCGATGCAGATGGGGCGACACGCGGCGAGGGTGATACGGGCGCGGATTGACTCGCCGCACGCACCGGGCGCGGCGTTTGTGTACCGGGACAAGGGGATGCTGGCGACGATCGGACGGGCCCGGGCGGTGGGCGTGATTGGGTCGCTGCGGCTGCGCGGCTTCGTTGCGTGGGCGCTGTGGGTGGGGATCCACATCGCGTTTCTGATCACAGCGC
>NZ_JBLWAZ010000023.1:0-227 GCF_048285575.1 Marinobacter sp. SBS5
AGCCCGCATATTGCACCAGCTGCACAACCACAACCCCAACGTAGTTCTGACCCTCGAACAGTTCGCCCTGAACAGACAATCGACTTCGAACGACTATCTAACAAGCACCACTGGCGAGACAAAGCTAGTGAAGGATGCAAAAGCGGGGGACAGCTACCGAGGTTCCTACCGGCCTCTCATCGAATCCGCTCTTCACCACAAAATACCGTTGCTGGCCGCCAATGCTC
>NZ_JBLWAZ010000003.1:0-723922 GCF_048285575.1 Marinobacter sp. SBS5
AGGCATCCCGACGACTCCTTGTCTGTTTGCTCAATGCTACCAAAACGAGTTCGATTTGGGTTTTTTCTACAGCCTCAACGCTTGCAGCATGCGCGCCCACGAAATGGAGCCGAAGGCGCAATGTAGTGGGCGTCGCGGTGCCTGCACTTGTTAGGGGGATTGGGTGCATTGGGCGAAATCGACTATAAATTGTAAAAGTAGCACTCGCCGGAAACAGATTCCCCGCTCTCTGTTTCTGCACTTTCTAACTCGGCGTAACGCTCGGAATAACGGTAACACTCACCGGAAACAGACTCTCCGTCTTCTGTCTCAGCTCCATCGAGCTCACCGTATTGATCGCTATACATGTAGCATTCGCCATCGACGTCTTGCCCACTGTCGGTGGAAGCGCCATCTAGTTCGCAATATTTGCCTTGGTAGCCCTGCGCACTCAAGTTGAGCGAGTAGAAAATCATGAACGCGAATACCGATATGATCTGTACTCTCTGCATTTTGTTACTCCTTGGCTAAGACGCCTAACGCCAAATTCACGCGCCCATTTTGTGGAGCGTTTTGATGTGTAAAATTGAGCGGAGCGACTTACACATAAAAATGCGTAGCAAAATGGGTCGCCGTGGAATTTCTTGTTATGCCATTCATCCAGATTGGAAAGCCGCTTTTTCAGCGAATTCATTTGAGGATGAGTAAAGCTTTAATATCTTTGCCCTTGCTGCTAAATAGCACCTATTATTAGGGTCCCACTCCATACCTCTTAGCAGTTTAACTTCTAAGTTGGTCTTAGTGATCCTAAAAATGCCATTCACCTGGCCAATTTTCATAGTTCTGCTCTTGGAACGAGGATCAGGACCTCTTAATTCCGACGTATAGATATAATCTACAAATTCAGCAGTATCAATATCTTTCTCGATAAATATACACTGACTGTCTATTGATATTTTAGAATTCACGACTACTCCTATTCTACAGATTCTATAGTACAGAACCTGTAACTTTTCGCCTGAGGGCATAACAGCGATTAGACCGCGTTCCGCGATATTGCAGAAAAGTGCGTTCTACATAACTCCGCTTTTTCCGCTTCTGACGGGCGGCAATTTTTTAATTTAAACAGGAGCTTAGTATATTCCTCCACTTCCAACAAGTAATCGCGTGACCTCTCATTTTTGCTCATACAATGAGGCAGGAGATAATTTTGGCTCCGCAAAGTACGAACCAGCATTGGCTGCTTCTAAATGCGATAAGGAAATCGCTGAACTACATCTGGTGGAATGGCGTGCTGACTGCGCAGCACCAAGCATGGAGACAAATCGTAGGCGAGAAGCCGCATCTCAGCTTGCTGCATTAGGTCTACTGTGGAGAGCGTAGAAGGTAAAACGAGGGGGTGGTTGTCTAACGTAGTGCTTTAAATGGTGCCCGGAGCCGGAATCGAACCGGCACGGCCTTACGGCCGAGAGATTTTAAGTCTCTTGTGTCTACCAATTTCACCATCCGGGCATCGGAGGAGAAAATCTGAAGGCGGAGATTGTATAAGGCTCCGTTGCCTAACGCAATTCCGTTCTTCAACTTCCTGCCCAAGCTGTTCATTTTGCGAACAATTTGGCTAGCTTTCGGGGTTTGTCGCGACGCCCTTGTAGATGTAGCCCGCGATTTTTGGCGCTTTCGGGATGTACAGGTTCTCGAGCTCCTGAATCTCGAATCCGCCCTGTTTGAGTAACTCGGCGATGTTGCGGTTCAAATGGCAGCCTCCAGCGAGTTTTTTCCAGCCTGGGGTGATCCGGTGCTGCCATTTGCAGGTACCTTCATCAGGAGATTCACCGTGTTCCAGAAACAAAAGCTCTCCGCCCGGCTTGAGCACCCGCTTCATTTGCTCGAGAGCGGCTTGCCAATCCGGGATGGTGCACAGGGTGAATGTCAGCAGAATGGTGTCTACGGAGTGATCTTCTAGCGGTATTTTCTCGCCAGGAAGGTCTAACCATTCTACTTTGATAGACGAGCGGTTGAGGTTTGTTTGGGCTTTGCGGCGCATGCCCTCGGAAGGTTCCAGGCCGTACACCATCTCGACACGGTCGGGATCGTAAAATTCGAGGTTGATTCCAGAGCCCATGCCAACTTCCAGAACACGGCCTTTGGCACGAGGGACCACTTGGCTACGAAGCTTCATGACCTGCCCCATCGAGCAGGCCTTGTCGATGATATGGGGCAGAATTCGGTTTTCGTAAAAGCTCATTGGTTCACCGTGTTGACTCGATTTGTTGTTGTGGTATGTCAAGAGTGCGACAAAATGTCTCGCGTTTCTCTGGTATGATCACGTTAGCATTACCGTAACCGCTGGTAATAACAATATTACAAAATGCACCAGGCTGTTGCTGTGCGGGCTATGCCCTTTTGTAAGCATGTCATTGCTGGAGGTTCCTGTGGAGCTAGATCCCCTCATCCTATCGCGAATCCAGTTCGCGTTTGTCGTGTCATTTCACGCCATTTTCCCGGTGTTCACCATCGGTCTTGCATCCTATATCGCTCTGCTAGAAGGGCTTGGTTATAAAACCAAGAACCCGGTCTGGATCACCCTATCCGCGTTCTGGACCAAAGTGTTTGCGGTGGTGTTTGGCATGGGCGTTGTGTCGGGCATCGTGATGTCGTTCCAGTTTGGCACCAACTGGAGTAACTTCGCGCAGGCTTCGGCCAACTTCCTGGGTCCTATTCTTAGCTATGAAGTGCTCACGGCCTTTTTCCTGGAAGCCGCTTTCCTGGGGGTGCTGCTTTTTGGCCGCGATAAAGTGCCACCCGGGGCGCACCTGTTCTCAGCCATTATGGTGGCCATCGGTACTTTGATTTCAGCGTTCTGGATTCTTTCCGCCAACAGCTGGATGCAAACCCCTGCCGGTACAGAACTCAGAGACGGTGCGTTTCATATCCTGTCCTGGGGCGAGGCGATCTTTAACCCCTCCTTTAAGTTCCGTTTGATGCACATGGTGCTGGCCTCCTTCCTCACCGGTAGTTTCGTGGTGGCCGGCGTGAGCGCTTGGTACATTCTCAAAGGGCGCGAAGTGGAAGCGAATAAGAAAGCCCTTTCCATGTGTTTGTGGCTGTTGCTGTTCATTGCTCCGGCTCAAGCGGTTGTGGGCGATTTCCACGGTTTGAACACGCTGGAGCATCAACCTATGAAGGTGGCGGCGATGGAAGGCCACTGGGAAACGTCTACCAATGTGCCCCTTCTGCTGTTCGCGATTCCAGACCAAGAAAACCAAACGAACCATTTCGAGATTGGTATTCCCAGCCTTGCCAGCTTGATCCTCACCCACGATTTCGATGGCGAGATTCTTGGTTTGAATGAAGTGCCAGTCGAAGAGCAGCCGCCAGTGGCGATTGTGTTCTGGTCGTTCCGGGTGATGGTCGGTCTTGGCATGCTAATGATTCTGTTCGCGATCACCGGGCTGGTTCTGCGTAAAGGTGGCCGCTTGTATAAGGCCCGATGGTATCTGCAAGGGCTCCGAGCGATGAGTATTGCACCGTTTCTTGCGGTTTTGACGGGCTGGTTTGTAACCGAAACGGGCCGTGCGCCTTGGCTGGTGTATGGCATGATGACGCAGGCGGAATCGGTAACGCCGTCTCTCACCGGAGGCATGGCGCTGTTCACCCTGATTGGCTACATCCTGGTGTATGCCTCTATCTTCTCGGCCGGCTTGTACTACCTGATGCGGGTTCTGTACGTGGGGCTGGAAGGCGATGGTGGCCACACCGAAGACGAGGCCGACCGCCCTGCCCGCCCACTGTCGGCGGCGCACGTTCAGTTTGAATACGATTCCGAGGAGAATTCAGCAAATCCGGCGAAAACCGCCCATGAAGGGGGGCAGCAATAATGGAAGTGTTCGACTTGGCCCTCATTTGGGCGTTTATCATCGGCTTTGGCATCATCATGTACGTCCTTATGGACGGCTTCGATTTGGGAATTGGCATTTTGTTTCCCTTTGCGCCGTCAGAAGAAGATCGGGACACCATGATGAATTCGGTGGCACCGGTCTGGGATGGCAACGAAACCTGGCTGGTACTGGGTGGCGCCGGTTTGTTGGCCGCATTCCCGATGGTTTACAGCATCATTCTTCCTGCCATGTACATTGGTGTGTTTTTGATGCTGGCCGGTTTGATTTTCCGGGGTGTTGCCTTTGAATTCCGGTTCAAGGCCCGCAGCTCGCGCTACCTTTGGAACTGGTCATTCGCCGGTGGTTCGACCATCGCGACCTTCGCTCAGGGCGCTGTGGTCGGTGCCTATATTCAGGGCTTCAATACCGTGGATGGCGTTTACGTCGGCGGCGCACTCGACTGGCTAACGCCCTTTACCGTGTTAACCGGCTTGGGCACCTTGGCAGGATACGCCTTGTTAGGTTCCACCTGGTTGATCCTGAAAACCGAAGGCCGCCTTCAGGACTGGGCTTATCGCATCACCACACCGCTGCTGTTCACCGTATTGGTGGTGTTCGGCATTATCAGTGTGTGGACGCCCTTCGTTGACAACTTTGTTTGGGAGCGCTGGTTCTCGAATCTGGGCGTTATCTGGATTCTGCCGGCTATCACATTGCTGTGCGCGTTCCAGATCTGGCGTTCAGTTCGCAATCGCTTTGAAGGCATGCCGTTTGTGGCCACCATGGGGTTGTTCATCACCACCTACCTGGGCTTGATCGTAAGCCGCTGGCCTTATGTGGTGCCACCAAACTACACCCTGTGGGATGCAGCCTCTGCGCCGGAAGCGCAGCTGTTCTTGCTGCTCGGGTTGCTGTTCGTAATTCCGATCATTCTGGTTTACACCGCCTGGACCTATTGGGTATTCCGCGGCAAGGTGCGTGCCGGAGAGGGGTACCACTAAGTGGAATCGTCGGACCCGGCCCGTGTCCGGCGTTGGCTGTCTGGATTAACCAACAGCAGTCAGCGCTGGATACGTGCCACGGTTTTGGCCGGTGTATGGGTTGGGCTGGCAACCATCGCACAGATGGCCCTGCTGGCTTGGCTGGTATACCAAGGGATTATCGAGCACCAGCCGGTAGCCAGCCTTACTCCTGCATTTCTGGTATTGGTGGCGGTGCTCATGCTGCGGGCCCTAGGCCAGGGCTTACAAACCCGGTTTGCCGCCCGCTGTAGTGAAGAAGTGCGCCGGGAGGTTCGCCGGCTACTGCACCGCAAATGGCAATCTCTCGGGCCTGTGGCGCTGTCCGATGCCTCAGCCGCTTCCCTCACCCGGGAATGGCTGGATCACGTTGAAGCCCTTCATGGGTACTTCGCCCGCTTCCTACCGCAAATGATGTTGGCGGTGATTGTGCCGCTTCTGATTCTGGTTGTGGTGTTCTGGCTGGATTGGCTGGCCGGTATTTTCTTGGTTTTATCTGCGCCTTTGATTCCCTTATTTATGGCGTTAGTAGGCATGGGCGCTGAAAAGGTAAACCAGCAACATTTTGAAACCGTCAGCCGGCTTTCGGGCCAGTTTCTCGATAAGGTTCGAGGGCTGACCACGCTTCAGTTGTTTGGGCAAACGGCGCAAGCCAGTGACACGCTGCACCAACGTTCAGATCAATTTCGCCTGATCACTCTGAAGACCCTTAAGATTGCCTTCCTGTCGTCGGCGGTGCTGGAGTTCTTCGCCTCCGTGGCGATTGCGGTGATTGCCATTTACATCGGGTTCGGGTTGCTGGGCTACATTTCGTTTGGCCCCAGCTCGGAGCTTACGCTGTTCTCGGGCCTGCTGATTTTGTTGTTGGCACCTGAGTTCTTTCAACCCCTGCGCACGTTGTCCCAGCATTACCATGACCGAGCGGCTGCACTTGGGGCCAGCGCAGAGATTATGGCCCGGCTTGAGCAGCCAATTTCCCAGCCATCACAAACAAAAAGTTCGACTACTTCAGATAACGCATCTGTCATTGCGATTGACGGCGTATCCCTTTGCTACGGTAACGGCCTCAAAGTTATAAACAACGTGTCGCTAACCGTTAAGCAAGGCGAAACTATTGTGCTGACGGGCCCCTCCGGTGGCGGCAAGTCGTCTCTGCTGCATATGTTAGCGGGGTTCCTTCAGCCAGATTCCGGCTCAATTTCGGTGTTTGGCAAAACCGCCGGTGAGCAGCCTTTCGGGTGGCTGGGCCAGAAAGGCTTCTGGATTCAAGGCACCTGGGCCGACAACCTGCGCATGACCACCCCTGATGCCTCAGACATAGCGATTGAAAATGCGCTTCATCAGGTCGGGTTGGCCGACTTGGTGGAACACCGGGAACACGGCATCTACAGCACGATTGGCGAAGACGGCCAGGGCTTGTCGGGTGGTCAGGCGCGACGCTTGAGTTTGGCTCGAATCTTTTTGGCTGATTACGACCTGGTGCTCCTGGACGAACCCACCGCCGGTTTGGATGCCACCAGTGAAATCCATGTACTGGAAGCCCTTCACAAACTTTCCCAAGCGGGCAAAACCCTAATCCTATCAACTCACCATCAAGCCCTGCTCACGCTGGCCGATCACTTGCTGATCACCAACGATGGCGAGGTGAAGCATGCGTGATCTTCGGCCCTGGCTCAGTTTGATATTACAACGGCGTGGGCGCTTGGTTGTTGGTGCGCTGTTGCTGCTGGCCACTTTGATTTCCGGCATCGCCCTACTCGCGCTTTCGGGCTGGTTTTTGACGGAAACCGCACTGGTGGGGTTGTTGTTTGCAGCGGGGATTCAAGCCTATATCAACTTGTACGTGCCCGGTGGCGGCATCCGCTTTTTTGCGGTGTCGCGTACTGTCGCTCGCTATTTCGAGCGGTTGTTTAACCACAACACGGTTCTGCGCCTGTTAACCGATATTCGCGTGGCGTTGTTCAATCGCATGGCAGAAGCTGGGCATCGCGACAGAGGGCGTCAGAAAGGTGCTCATTGGTTGTCTCGGCTCACAGCAGACGTAGACGCTCTGGATACACTGTACCTGCGGCTTGTCGCCCCTTCGGCTTTAGCTGCGGTGGTGGCATTACTGGTGGTTGCACTGGTGTGGCTGCTATTAAGCCTTCAAATTGCCTTAACGCTGCTGGCGATTCTGGCGACTGCATTTGTAATCGCCACATGGGCACTGTATCGGCGAACACAGATGCTTTCAGGGCAGCTAAACGAACGGCAGGAGCACCTGCGCAGTGACGTCATTGAACATCTGGAAGGGTTTTCCGAGCTCACCGCAGCGGGCAGGATTGGTAAGCATGCCGCGCTGCTTAAACGGCAATCGTTGGCGCTCTCCAAAGATCAGGCTGCGATCGAAACACAAACCGGCTGGCACTTGGCGATTACGCAGTTATTGATCAACCTCTCGGCTGTATTCGTGCTCTGGAACGGGTTCGCGCTGTTTCAGAGCGGATCTGTCTCTGGGCCGGTCTTGGTGATGCTACCCATCGTGTTGCTGGGCCTTAACGAAGTCTATGGCATGCTCCCCGATGCTTTCGGCAAACTCGGCGCGACGGTTGCTGCGGCCAAGCGGCTGAATGAGGATATTAAACCTTCCACGGTTAACCCAGTGGTCTCAACCAACGAGACCGCACTTACGGCTACCGACCTCTCCATAGGGCATCCTGGTACGGCACCGATCATGAGCCATTTCTCGCTGACGGTCAGTGCGGGAGAAAGGCTCGGTATTGTTGGTGTATCCGGGAGTGGTAAATCCTCGTTGGCCGATACCTTTGCGGGGGTGATTCCTGCGCTTTCAGGCACTCTAGAACGCCCCGATTGCGTTTACCTAACCCAAAGCACCGTGGTGTTTGAGGATACGGTCAAAGCCAACCTCCTTCTGGGCAACCCCACGGCGACGGACGCAGCGTTATGGCGGGCATTGGAATTGGTGGAACTGGCAGAGCGGTTTACGCGGGAAGCTGAAGGCTTGAACACTTGGTTAGGAAGCAGTGGCAACCGGTTATCCGGGGGCGAAGCCCGCCGCTTGGTTCTGGCTCGTGTATTGCTCTCAAAAGCGCCTTTGGTGATTCTCGACGAGCCGTTTACCGGTGTAGATGCCGATACACGCACGCGGATTGCGCCGCTGATTGACCGCTGGCTAGAAGGCCGGGCGGTCATCAGTCTGGGGCATGGGCCGGAAGCGCTGCTGCCTTCCGACCACATACTGCACCTGAATTAAGTTCTTAGCGCGTTTCCAACACCTCGAAAGTCAGGCCAGCGTTGCTGGTCAGACGCTCGTGGAGCTTGCCGTTCATGGCAGAGGACGGAGTCCAGAAACCACCGGGCAACTCGTCCTTAACGTCCAGAGCCAGGCACAAACCGGCTTCACCCAGCATTTTCCCAGTTGAACCGTATCCCGGGTCCCGATCACCGGTCACTTTGGTGATCATCGTCTTGCCATCTTGGGTGCGGCCAATGAAGCGAATGTCGTAAAAGCCTGCTTCCTGCGCTTCCGGAGTTGGGCCTTCACCTGGCTGAGGAACCAGTTTTTCGACCACCCAACGGGTCGGTTTGATGGCGGACGCGGTGAAGAATGCACCCAGAGCTGCCACGATACCGTAGGCGGTCAGTCGGCCCTTGGTGCCCTTCCCTGTCATGATGGCTTCATCGTAGGTGAACTCTTTGCCGTAGCGAGCGCCTTGCATCGCGTTGGAGCGATGAACCACACGAGTATTGATGGCCCCCATCACAAAGGGTGCAAGCCAAACACCGAAATCCTTGTCGTACTCCGCGGACTTCAGGCTAGGCTGCCTTGCTTTCGAACGGTGCTCCGGCGGGCAGATTGAAAACGGGTTCGCGAGTTCTTTGCGCAATTGCGGATCGGCACCGACTTCCTTGGCGATGTTGATCATGGAGGCGACAGTGCCGCCGGACAAGCCGCCCTTGGCAACCTTAACCCGCATACGAACGTCTTGGCAGGGCTGTCCAAAAGTTTCCTCAGCCTGTTGCTGAAGGAACCAAACACCCATGTCAGACGGAATAGAGTCGAAGCCACAGCAGTGCACAATACGCGCACCGCTTTCCTTCGCCTGTTCTTCATAACGCTTGATCATCCGGCTGATCCACTGCACCTCACCGGTCAGGTCGCAATAATCGGTGCCCGTTGAAACACAGGCTTTGATCAATGGCTCACCAAACAATGCATAAGGCCCAACCGTTGAAATCACCACCTTAGTTTGCTCACACATGGCAATCAGAGCGGCTTCGTCGCTGGCATCGGCAATCAGCACGGGCAAGTTCATGGAGTCCGCACCCAGCGTAGACTTAAGGTCGTTCAGTTTGCTCTCGGAGCGGCCGGCAATGGCCCACTTTACATCACCGCCTACGCCGTAGTTCTTGGCGAGGTAGCTGGTGAGTATCTGGCCTACAAAGCTGGTGGCCCCGAATACAATGAGATCGTAATTGTTCTGCGGTGTTGTCATTGCGTGTCCTTATCTTTATTCGATTTTATGATGGAAACGATGGTAACAGGTTTAATCGTGCGTGTTACTTTCATCTTTTCATCAAAACTGCGTCCTTCCGGCCAATCGTTTAGCGCTCAAGCAGGTTCACACTGGTCACACCTTAACAAATACCTCGGAGGACATAGGTGATTGTATTCCTGGTTATAACGAGCTTCGTACTGGCGTGCCTCAGCGGCCTTCTACTCTGGCAACTACTGGAACAGCGGAAGATGATTGATCAAATGCTTGAGCGTGAAGATATACCAGAGCATCAACCCGAACCCGAACTGGCGATTGTACTGAAAGTGACTGACCCTATCGGACTGGCCAAACGGGAGTCCAGAGCTGGACGCATCATGGGGGACAGGCTCCCCACGATGGCGAAGAAAATGGTGTATCAGGAAGTTCTCAAGGAATTGACGAGCGAATTGGAAGCGCGGGAAATAGATGTCGACATGCAGATCGAATACCGCTGAGGTAACCCACCATGATCACTTTGATAATGACCGGTGTTTGTTTAACCGTGAGCGCGTGCTTGTTGGCAATCGGCTTTCGTCAGTCGACAAGTTCGCGCAGAAAGCTTCGAATTCTTAACGCCAGTCGCGTGCATGCTCGTGGCCAGATCCAAAAACGAAGAATGGAGCTGCTTGAGGTGCGTAATCGCGCCAAACTTATGGAAGATACCGTGTCCGGCGGTGCAACCGCTGTTGAAAAAGTGCACAAGGCAATCGCCAATACCACGTTTGGCCTGATTGACCGATTCGCCAAAGATGAAGAATTCAAAAACACCGCGCGTAAGGTTAAAAAGACACACCACGAGAAAAGCGAACAGGTTTATCAGGTGGTGAGAACCACCAACCGGGCCCTACATCTGCTAGCCGATAGTTTGTTTATCGAGAAGGCCGAAAAACGCATTATCTCTAAAACAAAAAAGGCACCCTAAGGTGCCTTTTTTTATGAGTTCAGAAAGTTACAGAACTTTCTTCAACTCTTCTTCAAGCTGAGGAACAGCTTCGAACAGGTCCGCTACCAGGCCGTAATCGGCAACCTGGAAGATCGGAGCTTCTTCGTCCTTGTTGATCGCAACGATCACTTTGGACTCAGACATACCTGCCAAGTGCTGGATAGCACCGGAGATACCAACCGCTACGTACAGCTGAGGCGCAACGATCTTACCAGTCTGGCCTACCTGCATGTCGTTCGGTACGAAGCCGGCGTCAACCGCGGCACGGGAAGCACCTACAGCAGCACCCATCAGATCAGCAACTTGCTCAAGCATCTTGAAGTTGTCGCCATTCTGCATGCCACGACCACCGGAGATAACGATGCCGGCAGAAGCTAGGTCAGGACGGTCAGACTTAGCCTTCTCTTCGCCTACGAAAGAGGACAGGCCAGCGTCTTTAACAACGTCAAGCTGCTCAACGGAAGCGGAACCACCTTCAGCGGCTACTGGATCAAAACCAGTCGGGCGAACGGTGATTACTTTGATGCTGTCGCTAGCTTTTACAGTAGCGATGGCGTTACCAGCGTAGATCGGACGAACAAACGTGTCTTCAGATTCAACACGGATGATGTCAGACACCTGAGCAACGTCCAGCAGCGCAGCAACGCGAGGCATGAAGTCTTTACCAGTGGTACCGGCAGAAGTCAGGATGTGGCTGTAGCCCTTACCTACTTCAGCAACCAGCTCACCTAGGTTTTCAGCCAGGAAGTGGCCGTAGGCAGCGTTGTCAGCAACCAGAACCTTGTTTACGCCTTCGGCTTTTGCAGCGGCTTCAGCGACGGCACCTACGTTTTCACCAGCAACCAGCACGTCGATGTCACCACCGATGGCCTTGGCTGCCGCTACAACGTTCAGAGTAGCCTGCTTCAGGCTGCTGTTGTCGTGTTCAGCAATTACCAGGATGCTCATTTAGATCACCTTCGCTTCGTTCTTCAGTTTATCCACCAGCTCAGCAACGTCAGCCACCTTGATACCAGCCTGACGTGAAGCAGGCGCTTCTACCTTCAGGGTGGACAGACGAGGTGCGATTTCTACACCCAGATCAGCTGCGCTTACTGTCTCGAGGGGCTTCTTCTTAGCCTTCATGATGTTCGGCAGAGAAGCGTAGCGCGGCTCGTTCAGACGCAAGTCAGTGGTAACAACCGCTGGCAAGTTCAGAGCAACAGTCATCAGACCGCCGTCTACTTCACGGGTTACGTTAACTTTTTCGCCGTCAACAACTACTTCAGAAGCGAAAGTACCCTGACCCATACCGGTCAGAGCGGCCAGCATCTGGCCAGTTTGGTTGTTGTCGGAATCGATGGACTGTTTGCCCAGAATAACCAGCTTGGGCTCTTCTTTCTCAACGACAGCTTTCAGCAGCTTGGCCGCTTCGAGGGACTGGACTTCTTCGTCAGTCTCGATGTGAATACCACGGTCAGCGCCCAGTGCCAGAGCAGTACGGATTTGCTCCTGGGAGGCCTTCGGGCCAATGGATACAACAACGATCTCGGTGGCAACGCCTTTTTCTTTCAAACGAACCGCTTCTTCTACTGCGATTTCGCAGAACGGGTTCATTGCCATTTTGACGTTGGCGAGGTCAACACCGGTGTTGTCCGGCTTGACGCGCACCTTTACGTTGTAGTCGATAACTCGTTTTACAGCGACCAGAACCTTCATAGATTCCTCGTTCTTCTACAATGGGTTTAATGATGCACAGTGCGAAAAAGAGCGCCTGCCATATAAAGCATGACAATACTGCAGGTTAAAACAGAAGGGGTAATTGCCCCATCCGACGCTCCAGGCCTGCGTTCACGGCCAATAGACCGGGTTGACCCGGCCAGGCAATGAGACGATACTAAAAATCGACTCAAAACACACGACATTTCGGTGTTTACGTACAATGCCAAAGGTGAGCGCAAATTTCAAACAAACGTTTGTTTGATTTGTCAAATGCGTTATCCTTCGTCAAATAACATTCATTAAAGCTGTATGAGGAGACCAACGTGGAACGCGAATCAATGGAATTTGATGTTCTGATCGTAGGCGGCGGCCCTGCGGGACTGTCGGCAGCCTGCCGAGTCATGCAACTGGCGCAAGAAGCCGGTGAAGAACTGACTGTTTGTGTAGTTGAGAAAGGTTCCGAGGTTGGTGCACATATCCTCGCTGGTACCGTTTTCGAGCCTACTGCTCTGAACGAACTCTTCCCTGACTGGAAAGAGAGAGGCGCGCCTCTTAACACGCCTGTTACCCGTGATGACATCTTCCTGCTGAAAAACCAGGAAAAAGCCACGAAGATTCCTAACGCCTTTGTGCCCAAGAACATGCACAACCACGGCAACTACATCATCAGCCTTGGTAACCTGTGCCGCTGGTTGGCTGAACAAGCCGAGCAACTGGGCGTAGAAGTTTACCCAGGCTTTGCCGCTTCAGAAACCATCATTGAAGATGGCCAGGTTAAAGGCATCATCACTGGCGACATGGGCGTAGCTCGTGACGGTTCCCAGAAAGACGGTTACATGCCGGGCATGGAACTGCGCGCCAAGTACACCCTATTCACGGAAGGCTGTCGTGGTCACCTGGGCAAGCGCCTGATCAACGATTTCAAGCTGGACGAAGGCAAAGACCCCCAGCACTACGGCATCGGTATCAAAGAGCTGTGGGACATCGATCCGGCTAAACACGAGCCAGGCTTGGTTGTTCACACTACTGGCTGGCCACTGAATGAATCTGGCTCTACCGGCGGTTCCTTCCTGTATCACCTTGAAGGCGGTCAGGTGTATGTTGGTCTGATCACTGACCTATCCTACAGCAACCCGCACCTGAGCCCGTTTGAAGAATTCCAGCGTCTCAAGCATCACCCTGAAGTGAAGAAGTACCTGGAAGGCGGTAAGCGTGTTGCTTACGGTGCTCGAGCCATCACCAAAGGCGGCTACAACGCTCTGCCTAAGATGAGCTTCCCGGGCGGCCTGCTGCTGGGCTGTGACGCGGGTACTCTGAACAGCTCCAAGATCAAAGGTTCCCACACTGCCATGAAATCTGGCTTGTTGGGTGCTGAAGCGGTATTTGAAGCGCTGAAAGAAGGTAAAACTGGCGAAGAGATCACCAGCTTCGCGAAGCGTTTTGAAGACAGCTGGTTGTACAAAGAGCTTTACGCTGAGCGTAACTTTGGCCCGGCCATGCACAAGTTCGGTAACTTTGTTGGCGGCGCAATCGCTTTCGTTGAGCAGAACATTCTGCGCGGAAGCCTTCCGTTCACGTTCCGTGATACCACTCCGGATTACGCAACGATGAAGCCTGCAGCTGACTGCAAGAAGATCGACTATCCGAAGCCGGATAACAAGTTGACCTTCGACCGCTTGACCTCAGTGTTCATTTCGAACACCAACCACGAGGAAGATCAGCCGGTTCACCTGAAGCTGACCGATCCGGACATCCCGCTGCAGGTTAACCTGCCTAAGTTCGACGAACCCGCCCAGCGTTACTGCCCGGCCGGCGTTTACGAAGTGGTTGAAGCCGAAGACGGAAGCGGCAAGAAGTTCCAGATCAATGCCCAGAACTGTGTTCACTGTAAGACCTGTGACATCAAGGATCCTTCACAGAACATAACCTGGGTAACGCCGGAAGGAAGCGGCGGACCAAATTATCCGAACATGTAAGAAAATGTTCTGATAGGACCAAAAAAGCCGGGATCTTCCCGGCTTTTTTGTGTTTTAAAGGCATAAAAAAACGGCTCCCGAGGGAGCCGTTTTCAATCAACCTTTCGGAAGAGGTTAGTGCACGTGACCGTGCTCTTTCTCTTCGTCAGTTGCTTCGCGAGCTTCTACAACTTCCACGTCGAAGTGCAGAGTCTCACCCGCCAGCGGGTGGTTAGCATCGATAGTGACAGTTTCTTCGCTCACTTCAACAACACGAACAACCTGAGGGCCGCCCGGAGTTTGTGCTTGGAACTGCATGCCCGGCTCGATAGTGTCTACACCTTCGAAAGCGGAGCGAGGAACAGGCTGGATCAGCTCTTCGTTAACTTCGCCGTAGCCTTCAGTAGGTTCTACGGAAACTTTAACCTGGTCGCCAGCGTTCTTTTCGTTCAGTGCGCTTTCCAGTCCACCGATGATGTTCTGTGCACCTTCCAGGTAAGACAGAGGCTCACGGCCTTCTACACGGGAGGAGTCAAGCTGCTCTCCCTGGTCATTGGTGAGCGTGTAATGGATGGTGACAACACGTGGTTGGGCCATGTGATCTCCTTGCGAGTCGCAGTGACTATGTATTTAAAATGGAGGTAATCGAAAGGAACGTGAACAGATGCACTGCACAGAGGGACTAACGACCACCGGCCTCGTTAGAGAGCCTGGCTCGATAACAAGAAAGAAACCACAGTTTAACAAGTGACAGACTGCGTTTTCTACCTTCTTTATGGAGACAGCTCTGGGCTTTTCAACCGCCCTGCCCGATTTTCCAGAAATTTCCGTGGCTCATGACGCCCACGAAGGTCATTCCGTCGATCTCACGCTCTTCAGCGACCGCCACTAAATCATAGAATGCACTGGTTTCAAGGCGAGCTTCAACGCCATAGCGAACCGCAACTAAAGGTCTTGGCTCATCCGAATCCGGGTAGCTTTCGACGGTTAACGCGTGCTCATCACCAATCTCGAGCGTTTCACCCACATTTGTCGTTAATTGAAGGATCTGGCCCTCGCCTTCACCCGTGACCGTCAACGTGTGCGCCAGCAGTGGTGTATCTTGAACTTGAATGCGCCACTTTTCGACGGGTGTCACCAAGTAGTAATGGCCGTCGTTTTCACGGCGCAAAATGGTGGAGAAGAGCTTAACAATGGCTTCCCGTTTGATTGGACTACTCTTGTAGATCCACTGACCATCCCGCGTTATCACCAGATCCATGTCACCCGATAGCTCCGGGTGCCATTTATCGAGTGGTGGCAGGCCGCGCTCTTTCGAGTGCTCGGTGACAACCTTAGCGATCTCTTCTGGCTTAGTACTCACAAGTAACCCCTTCTGCTTTCGCAACGTCGCCCTTAAAGTCCACGCATAGATTCAGGGCGCAAAGGCACGGCACCCGGTTTGGTAATAGCAAGATTCACCTGATCCAACAGGCGCTGCTTGTCCTGCCCTAACGTGCCTTTGAGAACCAAATAATTCGATGCATGATCGCTGCGGAAGGTGGTGTTCTCCAGCTCTAAGTGCTCGAGGAACACTTGGATCTCTTCAAACAGCCCACGCTGATCAAGTAGCTCGAAATCGTCGCCAAACCCTTCGCGGAAACGCTCTTCGCCCTGAGGGAAGCTAACCACCAGTGTCGACAGAAAATCCGGCTGGGTTTCGTTACACAACGTCGCTGTGTTGATCGCGTGCTGACGTGACAGGGTTTTGCCACCAAGCCCGTTAAGCACCATCACTGAACTGGTCAAGCCCGCTTGCTTGATCTTATCCAGAGCTGAACGGGTGGATTCCCAGGTTTCGCCTTTATTGATCCGGCGCAACACTTCGTCATCACCAGATTCCATACCGACATACAAAATACCCAGTCCGGCTTCGCGAAGAGCTTTCAGATCTTCGACTGACTTCTTCGCCAGATTTCTCGGTAAACAATAACTGGATACTCGTTGAAGGCCCGGAAAAGCCTCTTTCAATTCGTGAAGTATTTCGAGTAACCGCCGGGTAGGCAGCACCATGGCATCGCCATCGGCCAGAAACACCCGAGGAACACTGCCAAACGCTTTGGCCGCTTTTTCTATATCAGCGCGCACATCCGCAGGCTTTCGGGCCCGAAACTTTTTCTGCGGCTGGGTGTACATCTCGCAGAACGTGCATTGGTTCCATGAGCAGCCGTTGGTGACGGGCAGAATAAGAGACTTTGCCTCACTCGGTGGCCGAAAAACCGGTTCAATGTATTCGATCGGGAAACTGTACATAACGGCTCAGTTGTATTGAGAAATAAAGATGGCAGGACGAACTGTCAGGGCAAAAACTGCGTTTTCAAGGTGGCACAGTCCGGCCCGACGACCGGCATATCGAGCACAACCGCTTGCGCGGTCATGAACGGCATGCCATTACGATGACCGTCCGACAACAAGGTTGTGAGGCTGCCCACCAAAGGCATGTGCGACACCAACATCAAGGGCGACTCTTTGTTTTCGAGCAAAGCATCGAGACACCGCCCCGGATCATCATCCGGTGTGATGAAGGACTTCTCATGCACCCGAACGCCCAGTATTTCAGCCACAATGGCAGCAGTTTGACGTGCGCGGATGTATGGGCTGCACCAAATGATCTTCGGCTTACAGTCAGATTTCGCAATCTTTTCCGCCACGTTGGCGGCCTGCTTTCGCCCGACTTCGGTCAGCTCTCGCTCGTGATCGAGGGAGTGTCTGCCTGCTTCACCGTGGCGCATGATGATCAGTTGCATAATACTCTCCTCGTTCAGTTTGCAGAGTTACTGAGTCACGGTACGCGGCAGGATGAATTCCACATCCGAGTTCTGAACGGCATTCATCAGATTTTTAATAACGACCTCAATCGGCGCATCGTTGTATAAAATTTCGTACAACCCGCGCACCAAGGGCATATGAATGCCGATGGCTTCAGATTTGTCTCGTACTAACTTAAGAGTATAGATGCCCTCAGCCACCTGACCCAATTCTTCGGCCGCCTCATCAAGCTTTTTACCAGTACCTACGGCGTAACCTACCCGAAAATTTCGGCTCTTGCTGGATGTACACGTAGCAATCAGATCGCCCACACCGGCCAGCCCCATAAAAGTCATCGGGTTGGCACCCAGACTAACCGCAAACCGGCTCATTTCCGCCAGCCCACGTGTAATCAGCATGGCTTTGGCGTTCTCACCAAGATTTTGGGCAGAGGCCAAGCCCGCCACAATGGCGTATATGTTTTTCAGAGCGCCCGCCAGCTCAACCCCATATACGTCCACGTTGGCGTACACACGGAAATACTCGCAACCAAGCAATTCCTGAACGGTGTGACGAACAGCGGGATCTTTCGCGGCAATAACCGTCGCGGTTAACTCGCGATTAACAATCTCACCCGCAAGGTTTGGACCACTCAGCACACCTGACCGGCAGCGGGGAATTTCTTCAAGCAGAATTTCACTCATCAGCTTGAAGCCTTGTTCTTCAATACCTTTGGTCAGACTCACAACGATCTGGCCGTCTTTGAAGGCACTGCTGTTGTCACGAATAACCGAACGGAACGCCTTTGAGGGAATCGCGACAAAGACTACGTCGGCACTGCCGACTGCCTTCACGAGATCGGTTGTTGGCAGGATATCGCCTTCAAGAACGATGTCGGGCATGTAACGGGAATTCATTCGAGTTGTGCGAATTGCTTCGACCTGCCCTTCGTCACGCATCCAAAAATGCACGGTGTGACCGTTTTCACCGAGCACCTTGGCCATGGCAGTCCCAAAACTGCCTCCGCCAAGTACGGCCACATGTTGAGATTTAGCCACATCGGTTTCAGGCGTTACGTTTTCTGGCATAGTTTTTCCGTATGTTGGTGTTAGGCAAGACCCGGCGCTGAAAGCAAAAGTGATCAGCCGGGTTCTTCACACTCAAGAGCTCGAACGAGGTCTTTGAACTCTTCCCTGTTTTTGCTGTTCATGGCCATCAATACTTTGTGGGCATCCAGCACTTTCTCGCGGACTTGTTGTTCGCTGGCCTTAAGGACAGGAATCTCTTCAAGGTCTTCGATTCGGGAAGCCGGCTCGCGGACAATAATAAAGATCTTGTCGAAGCCCATGGAGGAGATAATGCGGGTAACATCAGGATTTGTAGAAATCAGAGTCGGTAGAAATTGGCTTTGTTTGTAAGCCGCCAATGCTATCTTGGCAAGGAGCCCTAGCGTTGTGCTATCGACAATGTCCGTTTCGGTGAGATCGATAACGACGGTTTTGAATTCCGGGTCCCGGGTGATGGACTCAACGAGGTTGTCCAGCGTCGAACATAGGTTCAGCCGGATTTCTCCAATAAACTTCAGGACGTAAATTCCCTGCTTATCTGCTTGCAGGATTTTATAACCAGCCATGTTTTTCACAGTGCCACTAAGTCGACGACGTTTTATCTGAACCAGCTAACTGGTCAGTGACCGATACTATCGCTATATCGTCAGGAAGCTCCGAGATGCTATTTAATCCCAAGGCCTCGCTCAGCGATGCGATAGTGTGACTACCTCCTGATACGAGTTCAAGTAGCGTACGTTCCTTTTCATCCAGAGTTTTGTCAGGAATGACCTCCAAGAGGCCATCCGAGAAAAGAAAAAGGCGAAATGGCCGATCCAGTTTTACCTGATACAAATCCCACTTGGGATCATCATCAAATAAGCCAACAGGCAGGCCGCTGCCTTCGAGAAACCGGGTCTCGCCGTCTTCAAACGATAATATAGGCATAGGAAAATGCGCCCCCACCGCGTAGCTTAACGTTCGCTCTGACAGTGTAATGATGCCAACAAAAACGGTTACGTGTTTGCCTAAACTCGTATCCATCAGTTCTGAGTTAATACGCTCAAGAATACGCTCCGGATGCATAATGTCATCACTGGACTGCCTGCGTAGATTGCGCTTTAAGCGGTTGGTCAGGTTTTTTAGCAACACTGTAACGAAGGCTGAACTGGCTCCGTGGCCGGATACATCAGCGATGTACACCAACACCTTGTCACTCGACAGCCGAATGTAATCCAGGAAATCGCCGCTCAAGTAGAGGGACGGCTTGATAAAATAGTCGGCATGGAGGCCGCAAATTTCTTGGTTGTGCTCCGGCAACATCTTCAACTGTACTTTACGGCCCGCATTTTGATCGGCCCGTAGTTCAGCAATGCCGCTGCGAAGATCCACGTTGGCCTCTTCGAGCTCTTCACGATACTGCTTGTTCAGACGATTCACCCGAATTCGATCAAACAACTTTTCGATGACGTCATCCAACGCGCTCTTATCCGCGTTACAGGGCTTAAGTACAACATCCGCGGCGCCAGCCCGAAGAAGCTCAATCACCGTGGCGCTTGAAGGACTGCTGGTGCATGCAACAATGGGCGTGTAAGTTTCGGACGCCTCGAGGCACTGGGTCAGATCCTCTATGACATTCGGGTCAAGGTCAGCAAAGATGACATCAGGCGTTTTCTCGTTGAAGAGGCTGCGCGCCGCATGAACATCCCGACAAACGCTCACATAGAAGCCTCTGGCATCCAAATAACGTGACAGGTCTGAACGAGCCTGTTTATCGGCGTCAATAATCAAAATGCGCTCGGTGCGCGAGGTCATGTTAGTTGCCCTAAACTACCAGCGGTAAAAGAAAAACAGGCGTTATAAAGTCTATTCTGGCATGACCTTGTGATATAACAAGGCCATACTGATCTTTTTGGGGGATTTGTAACCATGCGACGTGCCGTCAACGACCTTCTGGGTGCCTACGACAAACTGATCATGGACCCTGTCCATGGCGGAATTCCGCTTTACAGGCACGAGATTCAGGTTATTGACCACCCTCTGTTCCAGCGCTTGCGCAACATTTGCCAGAACGACATCTTAAGTCTGGTGTTCCCCGGCGCAACGCACTCCCGTTTTCTGCACAGCATTGGCGTGATGCACGTGGGCACTCGAATGTTCCGCGCAATGATCGATGCGTACCTTCGCGAGCGGCAGCTTAGCGAACAAGTGGAGCTAAGCCTGAACCAACTGGATGCCATCGACTACCTCGCCAAGGTCATTCGTTTGGCTTGCCTGCTTCACGACAGCGGTCATTCCAGTTTTTCCCATCAGTTCACCCAAGCTCGCCGTATTCGAGAACTGATGTCACGCCCTGATCGTTTTCGGGAGCTTTGGCGGGGCGAAGATTACACTCGCTACTACTCGGATGAACCCGAAGAACTCGAACACGAGCACTACTCGGTTCGTGTGGCGCACGAGGTGCTTTCTTCAGTCGATCTTGAAAGCGCTGGTCTGCACGCCGAAGACATCATCGGCATTATGGAAACAACCCAAGTAACACAGAGTGAAACCTTCTGCCGCCATGCCCATACCTTCCTGGCCTTTATTGCGGGCGATCAATCGTTAGCGGAAACAACCTCTGGGCAAGCAGTTCCGGCGCTGGTGATGGGCCTGTTGTCTTCTATCGTGTCAGGTGAGATAGATGCTGACCGGGCCGACTACATGCTTCGGGATGGGTTCCATAGCTCAGTGACCATTGGCGGCTTCAACCTGGACCACCTTCTTAGTAACTTACGTTTCGGCTGGGATGTGTCTGAACCTTGGATGGGACTGGCGATCACCCAGAAAGGCTTGGGAGCACTGGAGGATTTCGTCTATAGCCGGTATCAGATGTACCGCAAAGTGTATGGCCACAAGACGGCACTCGGGTTCGACTGGCTTTTGCGGGAGGCCATCAACGAAGTTCTGGAAGATACAGAGTGTTTCGAGTGGATTGATACCTGCCTCAGCGATATGAGCTTTTTCGCCGAGTTAACCGACAGCTTCTTCTGGGAAGCGTTCCGTAAAGTCGCCCGCAAACAGCCCAAGAGTTACTCGTTCCTGATCGTTAACCGGGTAAAACTCAAGCATCTGGATACCCGGGAAAACCTGAGTAAACCAGAGATCCACGATCACAGCCAATGGCTGGCAGGCGAACTGGGCTTATCGGTGGACGATGTGGTGACCTGCACCATGAAAGCCCGGTTCTCCAACATCCAAGACAACTTCAACGGCATAAAAGTACTGGCGAGGGATCCGATATCCCGCCAGCGCTCACTGCGGAAGATTACCGACGTCAGCGCGTTCTTTTCCAAGTTCGCGGACGGCACTATCACGCATTTCTATCGGCAGCCGGAAGTTTCCGCCGCGGCGCCGGATCTAACGGAATAGTCCCACCCCACCGGATTAGCCAGTCTGCATGGCCCTAGCCAGCAGGCTGGCGCTCTCCCAAGCACCTTCTACGCGCCCGCCAACCAACCAGTCGCCCGCAATGCCGACGCCCTCACTCTGATCCCACAAATAACCCGGTTGTGCCGTGGAAGCTGACCGAGCATACAGCCAGCGATGCGCAACGGAATCGTCCACCGTTCCGCCGAACCCTGTGAGTAGTCGAAATTCTGCTAGCAAGTCATTGCAAACCTTTTCTGCGCTGGCATCCACATTTGCCTCAGTCCATTCAGGCGTCGCGTGTAGTACCCACCACTCACCAGCATCGTTTCGCCCCGGCTTGGACGAGTTGTTTGCCACCCAATAAAGAACATCAGAGTCTGGCCGCATAGCGTCGAATGGGGCGGTGGGAGCGTCCCTAAAATAGGCCGCTACAGCCCAGCAAGGAAGAATGCCGCCACCTGGGGGCTGTGTTGCGGTCAACAGGGTGCTCAAGCCACTCACCGCTAAAAGCTCCTGAGTTTGCGCCGGAGGCGCCGTTACAACAACCTGATCGTATTCGCCATGCTCTCTACCCTCTGTGCATACCAATCGCCATCGATCACCCGAACGGTGCAAACGGGCGATTCGAACCTGCGTGGTAAGCTCTACCTGCTCGGACAATCCCCGAGTGATGGCCGTCATTCTCGGAATACCAACGTAGCGAGTTTCTTCCGGGAACGGCTCCCAGCGGTCACCCGCACTTTGAAATCCAAACGTTGCATTCCAGGGCCCGAAACAACCGCGCCCGGCATACCTTTCCAAAAACGTCAGAAACTCGGGGTTCCGCCCCGTAAAATATTGAGCGCCTATATCGACGGAGCCATCCGCCACTCTTTTTGATGCCATTCGGCCGCCCGGCCCCCGGCTTTTTTCGAACACTCTGACCCGATGGCCCAATTGGCCAAGAAAAATAGCTGCGGTTAAACCCGCCAAGCCTGATCCGATGACTGCAATATTGCGTATTAATGAGTTATCTGAGGTTTCATTGAGCATGGCGATTTATGACCCGAGTGAATAACTTGTTTACAAACATTCTAAGATGGTTCGACTCTGAAGCCGGATTGGATCACCTCGATACCCAATGCCGGCAATTCAACATCGTCAGAGTGCTTCCGTTTCTAGCGCTCCACGCAGCTTGTTTTCTGGCACTGTACACCGGTACCAGTGCCTTTGCTGTTGGTTTTGCGGTGATTTTTTTCTTGGTTCGAATGTTTTCCATCACGGCGTTCTACCATCGGTATTTTTCTCACAAATCGTTCAAAACCAGCCGCGTGGCCCAATTCGTTTTTGCCATCGTCGGTGCCAGCTCCGCTCAACGCGGGCCGTTATGGTGGGCGGCTCATCATCGACACCATCACCAGCATTCCGACCAACCAGAAGATCTTCATTCACCCCATCAGGGCGGTTTTTGGTGGTCACATGTTGGCTGGTTTACGTGCGATGCCGGATTTGTCATGGACGAACGCCGCATCCGGGATTGGCTTAAATTTCCGGAACTGCGGTTCATCAACCGATTTGACTCGCTTGTTCCGGCTGCCGCCGCGGTCCTGATCTATCTTTTGGGTGAATCGCTGGCCATATGGGCCCCCAGCTTGGAAACCAACGGCTTGCAGCTTTTGGTCTGGGGCTTCTTCATTTCAACGGTAGTCCTGTTCCATGCCACAGTTTCCATCAACTCTCTGTCCCATGTCTGGGGCAAACGCCGGTTCGAAACCAGTGACGATAGTCGCAACAATTTCTGGCTGGCGTTACTGACATTAGGTGAAGGTTGGCACAACAACCACCATCGCTGGCCTCAGTCGGCTCGCCAGGGATTCCGCTGGTACGAAATTGATATCACATGGTACGGCCTGTGGGTACTTTCGAAGCTGGGCGTCATTTGGGACCTGACTCCCATTCCGGCGCACATTATGAAAGAAACTCTGGCCACTGACCAAAACCGAGTAGAAAAGCCATGAAGACGACTCCTCCAGACAACATTGTGGAAGTTGGATCCAGAGAAAAAGCCATGCAGATTGTTCTGGATAAATTCTGTCGCCTCTACAACCAATTGGATAAAGGACACCTCCGTGAGTTGGCGGCGGTGTACGGTGAAGACATACAGTTCCACGATCCGTTCGGACAGGTTGTAGGGCTCGATGCATTGACTGAATACATGGCCGGCGCTTATCAGAACGTGATCCGATGTCAGTTCAGTTTTGGCGAACCCATTTTTCAGCACCCCGGGTGCTGCATTCCTTGGATGATGGAACTGAGCCATAAGCGCATCCAAGGTGGAAAGCCGGTTTTTGTTGAGGGTATCAGCCACCTGCACATTCGGGACGGCAAAGTACGCATGCACCGGGATTACTTCGATGCGGGCCAACTGCTGTACGAGCACCTCCCGCTGGTCGGTAGCGCGATACGCTGGGTGAAGAGGCGCGCCGGATGAACAAACACGCGCTGCCTGAGTTAAACATCTGGCTGACCGGAGCGTCATCGGGCATTGGCGCAGCGCTGGTGCAGGAGCTGGCTACCCACGGGCACAGAATGGTCATTAGCGGCCGACGCCAGCAAGCGCTGGATGATCTGGCAAAAAATTGGCCCGAGCAGATCCACACCGCGGTGGCCGATACCACCTGCCGGGACGAACTGGCCACGCTTTCAGGGCAGCTGGATCACTTCGGTGACCTGGATATGGTTCTTCTCAATGCGGGCACTTGCGAATATTTGGAGGTGGCTGACTACGACAGTTCGATTATTGAAGCCAATATCACCACCAATTTGCTCGGCACGGCACGCTGTCTCGACATTGCTTTACCTGCCTTGCGCGCCACTCGTGCGAAAGGGAAACCGGCGACAGTGGTGATTGTCAGCTCGTCTGCTTGGTGGTTTCCGTTCAGTCGTGCCGAAGGCTATGGCGCGTCTAAAGCTGCCCTCACCTACTTTGCCCATTCGCTCCGGGCCGACCTGGCCGCAGAAGGCATTGAGGTAGTGGTGGTCTCCCCCGGGTTTGTAAAAACACCCCTGACCGACCGGAATGACTTCCCTATGCCGTTTATGGTCAGCGCCGAAGAGGCCGCAAGGCGCATTCACCAAGGGCTCGCCAAAGGCAACCGGGAGATAGCCTTTCCAAGACGATTTACTTGGTCGCTGAAAGTTTTGCGCGTTCTGCCGCAAGGGCTCATCGACCGGCTGGCGGCCGCAATGGCCCGAAACACTGATAACCACGCTTGAATGGATTTGCTACAGGAAAATACTAGATGAATCAGGAACGCCAACGGATTGCAGTGATTGGTGCAGGAGTGTCCGGTTTGACCGCGGCCTGGCTACTCAGCGAACACCACGACGTTGAATTGTTTGAAGCTGCCGATTACGCCGGAGGCCATACCAATACCGAACAGGTCACCGTAGATGGAAAAACCTGGCCGGTAAACACGGGCTTTATCGTGTTTAATGACTGGACCTACCCCAACTTTATGAAATTGATGGACCGACTTGGCGTGGCCTCAGAGGTCAGCGACATGAGCTTCAGCGTGGATTGCCACGCCACCGGGTTGCAGTACAACGGTACCAGCCTGAACACGTTATTCGCCCAGCGCAGAAACTTGTTTAACATCAAATTCCTGAAAATGATCCGGGAGATTCTGCGCTTTAACAAAGAATCGAGGGCCGACTTGGCTGACGGACAGATTCCGGAAGGCGAAACGCTGGGCGCGTACCTGAATCGAAATCACTACAGTCGCTATTTTCGTAAGAACTACATCGTGCCAATGGGCGCCGCGATATGGTCCGCCCCGGAAATTGCTCTGGAACAATTTCCAATTCGTTTTTTTCTGCAGTTCTTTAACAATCACGGCATGTTATCCGTCGATGACAGACCTACCTGGCGCGTGATTTCAGGCGGATCCGCCACCTATGTGGCGCGCATGATGGACCGTTTGGGCGACAAAACCCATCTAAACAGCCCTGTGTCCGACATACAGCGCGATGAGAACGGCGTAACTTTCGTCTCCAACGGCCGAACCCACAGGTTTGATCAGATCATTCTTGCCTGCCACAGCGACCAAACTCTGGCCATGCTGAGTGATCCTTCCGATAAGGAAAGGGCTATTCTGGGCGCTATCTCTTATCAGAAAAATGATGTGGTGCTTCACACCGATGCGAGCGTATTGCCCTCTAACCCTCTGGCGTGGGCCGCCTGGAATTACATGATGCCGGAGCACAGCACGCAGCCTGTCTCGGTTACTTACAACATGAATATTCTGCAGAATTTCGACGACGCGCCGGAAACCTTCTGCGTCACTTTGAACCGCAGCAAGGACATTGCTCCGGGAAAAGTCATCAAACGCTTTGAATACGACCACCCGGTGTTCACTCTGGATGCGGTAGCCGCCCAAGAACGCTACCACGAAATCGGTAACCAGAACCGCACACACTATTGCGGCGCGTATTGGTTCAACGGTTTTCACGAAGACGGCGTTCGTAGTGCCTTACGGGTGGCCAAAGCGTTTGGCGTGGAGCTCTGATCATGGCCAGCGAATGGTTAGAAGGTACTATAAGACATCGGCGCAAGTTACCGATACAAAACGAGTTTCAATACAAAATTGGCATGCTGGCACTGGATCTTGACGACTGGAGCAGTGTGACCAGCATCAGCCCCTATTTTTCATTAGAACGCTTCAATTGGCTGAGTCTGTATCGCAAGGATTACCTTGACCCTGACGAACCGGATTTGCGCCAAGCGGTTAGCAAGCGAGTGCAATCAGCCACCGGCTGGTTGCCGGATGGCCCTATCCAGTTGATCACCCACCCGCGCTACTTAGGCTACGTGTTCAACCCGGTAAGCTTTTATCTGTGTTATGACCGGGGCCGCCAACCCGAAAAAGGCGACGTACCACGCGTCATCCTCGCACAAATCACTAACACGCCGTGGAAAGAACGACACGTTTACTGCATGGAATGCCAACAACCCGGTGCCTTTACCCCCAACCGCTGGCAAACCGAGCGCTTTGCCTTCAGCAAACGCTTCCACGTATCTCCTTTCAACGGCATGGATCAACACTACCATTGGCTGTTCAACTTTCGCGGGCCCGACCTTCGTATCCACATGAACGTGGAGGAGGAAAACCGGAAACATTTTGATGCCACGCTGGAAATCCAACGCACCGCCCTCGACCGTATAACGCTAAACAGAAGCTTGCGGCGGTTCCCGCTGGAAACCGTCAAAGGTGTTGCCGGCATTTACTGGAACGCCCTGAAACTGAAATTGAAGGGAGCACCCTTCTACACCCATCCAGACAAGCTTGACGCTCAAGATTCGGCTTACCGCAGAGGCACAGAAGATCAGGGCCTGGATGTTACCGAGCAGCTGACGTTGTCGGAAGCAGATACAAAATCGATAGGAAGGGTAAGCTCATGGAGAACTTGAACACCTCCGTTGAAAAGCATGGCACCGTTACTGGGCGCCCATCAGTGATAAGCCGCATTGCACAGCAATTGGTTTGCCATCAGCTGTCTCAGTTGGGCCACGGCACCCTTCGGATTCGCGAAGCGGGTTTTGACGATCGGGTATTCGGTGATGGCGATCCATGCTACCCGGCTGCGGAGCTGGTTATACATAATCACAGCACCTGGAGAGACCTGGTGACTGGCGGCAGCGTCGGCGCAGCCGAGTCTTATGTGGCAGGCGACTGGGGATCGCCCGATCTAGTCGCGCTACTGCGTTTTTTCACCCGCAACCTGGACACCATGAACGCGTTCGAGGACAAATTCAGCTGGATCAGCAAGCCCGCG
Source organism: Marinobacter sp. SBS5 (assembly GCF_048285575.1). Lineage (NCBI taxonomy): Bacteria > Pseudomonadati > Pseudomonadota > Gammaproteobacteria > Pseudomonadales > Marinobacteraceae > Marinobacter > Marinobacter sp. SBS5. The sequence continues at coordinate 27,072 of NZ_JBLWAZ010000003.1, forward strand.
CTGAAGGGTTTGCACTGGCTGAACCGTAATACTCCCGAAGGCTCACGCAAGAATATCAGCGCTCACTATGACTTGGGCAATGACCTGTTTAGCCAGTTTCTTGACCCAACCATGATGTACTCTTCCGCGATCTATCCGAGCGAAGAATCCAGCCTTGAAGAAGCCGCCGTGCACAAGCTCGACGTTATCTGCCGGAAGCTGAACTTGCAGCCTGACGACAAGGTAATGGAAATCGGTACCGGTTGGGGCGGATTTGCTATACACGCCGCGAAACACTACGGCTGCCATGTCACCACGACAACCATTTCCAAAGAGCAGCTAGAGCTGGCCCGGGCCCGAGTGGAATCCGAAGGTCTTGAAGACAAAATCACTCTGTTGTTTGACGACTATCGAGACCTGACCGGCCAGTTCGACAAGCTGGTCTCCATTGAAATGATTGAAGCCGTCGGGCCGCAATTTCTCGACAGTTACCTCAGTCAGATCAGTACATTGTTAAAGCCGGACGGGCTTGCGCTCGTGCAAGCCATCAACATGCCTGAGCAGCGCTACGAACGAGCCCTGAAGAACGTCGATTTCATTCAACGCTATATTTTCCCTGGCAGTTTCATTCCTTCCTTCGGCAGTATTTTGGGGGCCATGAGCCGAGGTACAGATCTCGTACTCACTCAGGTTGATGATTTCGGCTTCCACTACGCACGCACCTTGCGCGACTGGTGTGAGCGCTTCATGGCCAAACGTGACGCGCTGTCTAAACAAGGCTACGACACCGAATTCCAGCGCTTGTGGCAATTCTATTTTGCATACTGCGAAGCAGGTTTCAGTGAACGGGCCATTGGTGTTGCCCACGTATTGATGGCCAAACCTCCCAACAAGCGCGCCAGTCTTGTTTGTTCATGATCACCTCTGAGATGGGCCGTAACGGGCTCAACTTTTTGCTCTTTCAAACCGGCTGGCTGGTTTGTGTGCTTTACCCGGGCCTCGCGTCTACCGGGCTAGCTGCGCTATTTCTAGCCATCCACATGGTGTTGGTGAGTACTCAGCGTGGCGCCGAACTCCGGTTCATCGCTGTTGGCATTCTGCTCGGAAGCCTGCTGGATGCACTTTGGTTCCGACTCGGCGTACTGGGGATCGAAGGCGCTGAAGGCATCAGTAACACCGTGCCACTTTGGCTCATCGCCATTTGGGCGTTGTTCATGACAACCTTGTGCCATTCGCTCAGCTGGATGACCAAACGGAAATGGCTCCCATTCGTTCTGGCGCCGTTTGCCGGCTCGTTTGCCTATTGGTCCGCCAGCAAGCTGGGCGCGATAACACTACCCGGGCACTTCGTTTCACTCCTGGCAATCGGAGCCGGCTGGCTCGTTTTGTTCCCGTTATTACTGACCATTCGCAAACATCTGGTTGTGGAGGTGGCGTCATGATTCGGTGGCTGGCGTGTCTTGCGGTTTTCTTATCAGCCTCGCAGCCGGCGCACGCAGCCTCCACGTTCGATTTTATCGGGACGGCCAAATCTGGTGACACAAAAAATGTTCTCTACCAAGAGCAGCACCGAATCACAGGGGCCTGCACAAAGGCTGGGTTCGAGCCCGACGAACACACCGTGGAGTACCGAAAAGGGCCGGCGGAAAGCCGTTTTGCGATAAAAACACTTCGATACGATGAACGCCCTAGCCGGCCCAGCGTCGATTTTCGGCAGCCGCATTTTGGAGAGTCCTTAACGATAACCTACCCTGAGAAAAATCAGTTGGCCATTGCGTGGAGGCCTCCGTCGGGGGACCGAAAAAACTTCAGGGTTCGATACGATGATCAGTTGGTTGTCGATGCCGGATTTGACCATTTTGTCAGGGCCAATTGGCAAGCGGTGACAGCTGGTAAATCTCTTTCCTTCCAGTTTCTGGCACCGACACGGGGAGACCACTACGGATTCGTGCTTGAACCGGCTCCAGCGGCAAAGATGGACGCCGATGTGGTGGTACAGATTCGTCCAACCAGTCTGGTACTGCGGTTTCTTGTCGATCCCATCATCTTGGGCTACAACCAGCGTGGCGCGTTAACGCATTATCAGGGGTTAACCAACATCCGCGCCAATAGCGAAACAAACTACACCGCCAACATCCACTACCGCATCACCCAATACCCGGACTGTGAGCTGACTTTCTGAGGCTCTACCTGCGGCCATACGGCCACCCTGCTATACCCCTTCGGTGTGGTAAACTCCGGATCAAACTGATTCGGAGTTTCTAAAACCATGATGTTCGTGTCATTTAACGTCAACAGTATCCGCACTCGCTTGCACCAACTCGAAGCTGTCATTAAACAGCTCGATCCTGATTTTATCGGACTTCAGGAAACCAAGGTCAGAGATGAGGAATTCCCCGAGGAAGCTATTCGGGAACTGGGCTATCACGTGCATTTTCATGGCCAGAAAACCCATTACGGCGTTGCCCTACTCTCCAAGCATGCACCCGATAATGTGGTAAAAGGCTACGCGACCGATGACGACGATGCGCAACGCCGTCTGATCACCGGCCATTTCACCGTAAACGGCGAACCGCTCACGGTGATTAATGGCTACTTCCCGCAAGGTGAAAGCCGTGACCACCCGGTCAAGTTCCCGGCAAAACAAAAGTTCTACGCAGACCTTATGGACCTGCTGGATGAACAGAACAAGCGCCCCGGTCACGTCGTACTGATGGGCGACATGAACATCTCGCCGACCGACAGTGACATTGGTATCGGTCCGGATAACGCCAAACGCTGGCTACGCTCCGGCAAGTGCAGCTTCCTACCCGAAGAGCGGGAGTGGCTGAGCCAAGTTGAAGCTCGCGGATTCACCGACGTGTTCCGCCATTTGAACCCGAACGAATCCGATACCTTCAGCTGGTTTGACTACCGGAGCAAAGGATTCGAACGCGAGCCCAAGCGGGGCCTGCGTATCGACTTAATCATGGCCAGTGACAGCTTGTTGCCCAAAGCCAAGGACGCCGGAGTGAGCTATGACATCCGTGGCATGGAACGCCCTTCTGACCATTGCCCGGTTTGGGCGAGCTTCGAACTCTGACAGGCCGATAGATTCGTTATGAAGAAAATAAAAACCAAGGATAGGATACTCAACACCAGCTTGCAGCTGTTCAATAGCCACGGCGAACCGAACGTCACCACGCTGCTGATCTCCGACGAGCTGGAAATTAGTCCGGGCAATCTTTACTACCATTTCAAGAGTAAAGGCGACATTGTTGAGGAGTTATTTAAGAGCTTTGAGGCTGAGATGCTGGACCTGCTCGCGGTGCCGGAAGATGCGGAGGTGCCGCTGGACCAATTCAGCTTCTTTCTGCACCTCCTGTTCGAGGCGGTTGCCCGCTATCGCTTCATGTATCAGGATCTGGTGAACGTGCTATCACGGTATGACCGCCTACAGGTGCGCTTTCGACGGATATTGAAGAAAAAAACGTTAGCTTTTCAGTCTCTGTGCACGAGCTTCAAGCGGCAGGGGTTGATGGAAATAGAATCGACAGAGCTCGATGCCCTGTGCCAACAGCTAACACTGACCGTTTGTTACTGGAGCAGTTTCGACACGCTGTCGCATCTGGATGATCGTGAGTTCGTCGATCCCGGTAAAGGGGTGTATCAGGTATTGCACCTGATACTGCCCTATCTTACCGATGACGAAAAAGAGGAGGTCAGGCTGATTAGCGCAACGTACCTCTAATCGTCAAAACTTACTCTTCTTCATCGCTGACGCTAGGCCCTTTTCCGCTGAGCTTGGCCAGCTCACCTTCCAGATACTCGATTCGACTCTCCAGAGCCTGAATGTCTTCCTTGCGATGAATCCCTAGTCGGCGTAAGGCTCCGGAAACACGCTGATCAAACATATGCTCAAGCTTGTCCCACGTGCCGGTTGCTCGCTCGCGTACTTCACCAACCCGGTCTTCAACGGTGCGAATTTGCTTGCCTACAACACCGCGAGTTTTGGATTCAAGCTGCTCACCTTCCTGAACCAGGCGCTCAAAGAATTTGCCGGCGTCTTCCTCTGCTTTAGTGTAGGCACCCAGCCCAGCCAACCAGATCTGACGGGCAGAGTCCTTGATCTTTCCAGGAAGCTGCGGATCAGTCTCGGGGGTTTGATCATCGTGCTCAGACATGAGTACCTCTTGAATACGGGCAATAGGATTAATTAGGCATTATATTACAGCCACCATTTGATTGCAGTGCTTGTGGCAAACTCCCCTAGAGCCCGCATCACGAAAGGCTGCAATATAAAGAACGTTGGCATATGAAGAAATGTTTTCAAAGGAAACGGTGCAAAGCTTGAGTTGTACGAAATATGGTCAATACTTCTCGATACCGGTGTCCCCGTTGATGCCGGTTTGTCTGGAAGTCTTTCATGGATACTACTCGCACGCCTCTGCCCGGCCTCCCATGCCGGGCTTTTTTTGGCCTTATTTCCTGTTATTATATGCTTATTCCAAACACACACTTTTTCGGGAATTTACCCATGATAAACATTGCTTGGAGTGATTTTACCCCCGTCAGCGCATTGGCGGGCGGCATTCTGATTGGCCTTGCTGCGGCTAGCTTCCTTCTGTTGAACGGCCGAATTGCTGGCATTAGCGGCATTCTTGGTGGACTGCTGACACCGGTGCGCAACGATATCATCTGGCGCACCGCCTTTCTCGGCGGTTTGATCGGAGCCCCCATCGTTTGGTTGCTGTTTGCCGAGCTACCGGAAATTGAGATCAACGCAGGCTTCCCGGCCATTATCATTGCGGGCCTATTAGTGGGTGTCGGCACCCGCTACGGCTCTGGCTGCACCAGTGGCCACGGTGTGTGCGGGCTATCAAGGCTCTCGCCTCGCTCGCTGGTAGCCACCCTGAGCTTCATGGCAACGGGCTTTATTACTGTTTATGTCATTCGTCACCTGATCGGAGCCTGATCTCATGAAATACAACCTTACCTCTCTGATTGCCGGCTTGATCTTCGGTTTGGGCCTCATCATTTCAGGTTTGGCTAACCCGGCTAAAGTTCTCGGATTTCTGGACCTTGCCGGCCTTTGGGATCCTTCGCTCGCGCTCGTTATGGGTGGTGCAATTCTCGTCGGCTTGTTTGCCTTCACGGTCGCTAAGAAGCGCACCTTATCGCTGCTCGGTTTTAGTATGAAGCTTCCAACCAACACAAAGATTGATAAGCGTCTAGTCGGCGGCAGTTTGATGTTTGGTGTGGGCTGGGGTGTTGCCGGATTCTGCCCGGGGCCGGCATTGGTTGCCGTTGGCGCGGGTGAAATTAAAGGGATAGTCTTTGTCGTGTCCATGGTGGCAGGTATGATGCTCTTTGAACTTATCGAACGGAAACGCGCGCAATCTACCGAACGTTAATCTAACTATTGCGCTCATATCCGTGCCGGGCTTCTTACGAGCCCGGCTCAGCCAACCTCCGGAGAAGCCCAGTGGATATCAGAAAAATTGACGACACCATCTCTGTTGCCCCCCAAATTGCCATCGAAGATATCGCCGAGCTTGCCCGCCTTGGCTTCAAGACACTGATCGCAAATCGGCCCGATGGCGAAGAATATGGGCAACCCCCAATGACTGACATCAAAGAAAGTGCCGAGGAACATGGGTTAAAGTGGGTCTATCTGCCTGTTGCGTCCGGCCATATTACCGATGAGGATGTCGATGCATTCGCCCCCATGTTTAAGGCGGCGGAAAAACCAGCCTTGGCGTTTTGCCGGTCTGGCACCCGCAGCGCCGTTTTGTGGGCACTGAGCGCTGCGCGAGAGCAGAACCCACAAGACCTGCTCTCAAAAGCGTATCAAGCCGGCTATGATCTCACCGGGCTGATTGGCCGTATGCACATGCAGCAACAGAACCACCAAAGCTAACTCCCACAACCGGAAAGTTTCAATGCCATACCAAGGGACTGAAAATTTCAGCCATAACCAGGCCGAACGCCTGGGCGTTCTTGTCACCAACTTGGGCACACCCGACGCCCCTACCCCATCAGCGTTAAGAAAGTATCTGGCTGAGTTTTTATGGGACCCGCGCGTGGTGGAGGTACCACGCCCACTTTGGTGGCTGATACTGCACGGCGTTATCCTGCGCATTCGCCCCAGGCGCAGTGCAAAGGCTTATGCAGGCGTATGGTCTCCCGAGGGGTCTCCGCTACTGGTGCACACCGCCAAGCAAGCCGAGGGCATTAGAGAAGCCTTACAAGCGCGATACGGAAGCAATGTCGTGGTTGGATTCGCCATGCGCTACGGCAATCCATCCATTCCCCGTGTATTGGATGAGATGCAACAACAGGGCGTGAACAAACTTCTGGTGCTCCCCCTGTACCCGCAATATTCTGCATCGACTTCGGCTTCAACCTTTGACGCGATTTCCAAAGACTTTAAGGGGCGCCGTTGGCTTCCCGACTTCCGCTTCGTGTCCCACTATCACGACTTCCCAGCCTATATCGAAGCAATGGCTCAGCATATCGAGGCACACTGGGCGGAACACGGGCGCAAGCAAAAGCTGATTCTTTCTTATCACGGGATACCGCTTAAGTATCTTCTGAAGGGGGATCCGTATCACTGCGAGTGCCATAAAACATCTCGCCTGCTGGCGGAACGACTGGGGCTTAAGAGTGACGAATACTTCACCACCTTCCAGTCACGCTTTGGCCGCGAAGAGTGGCTTAAGCCCTATACCGATGAAACGCTGAAGTCACTGCCCGAGACTGGCGTAAAGTCCATAGACGTGTTCTGTCCGGGCTTTTCTTCCGATTGCTTGGAAACCGTTGAGGAAATCGATGAGGAAAACCGAGAGTACTTTATGGAAGCCGGCGGTGAAAAGTTTGCTTACATCCCCTGCTTGAATGCCACACCGGGCCACATCGATGCGCTTGTGCAGCTTGTTGAAGAAAACATTAAAGGCTGGACCGTGCCCACCAATGATGGCGAGCAACTGGAAGCTCGAGCGAAACTGGCAGAAGAGCGGAAAAAGGCCACCTTCCCTGGCCGAAACGACATCTAAGAACTTCAGGCCGAGCGTCACCACTCATAATCTAATCAGGGTGGTGGCTCTTGGCGACTTCAGTCTTCGCGACTTCCCCTTTGCGCTCTGCGTCGGGCAAGGCCTGACAAAACGTGCACTCCTCAGTATCAATGGCCGCACCACCCGATTCGACATAGCGAATACGGTGGCTCGCATTGCCACGATTGGCTGATACCGAAAAACGACGATCTTTGCGCTTGTCCTGCTCAGAAATTTTGTCACCGTGCGTCATGGAGCACCTCCGTTCAGTTCACCTTATAGTGGTAAAACCGCGAAGCGAAGACAATACGAGGATAGACGGACCGGGCTTGAAGAGAGGAGAATCTACCCGCCGTATTCAAAGACGGCGGGTAGATTCTTTCAGAGGTTAGCTTTTACGAGCGTCTTCCCAAGTTTTCAGCAGTTCCTGATAAGGCACTGTCTTACCTGGTACTTTTTCGTTCGCCAGCTTCGGCTTAGGTGCGCCGGGCTGGTCCAACCAGTACTGAGGATCGCGAGGCTTGTTCAGCTTCGGACCACAGTTAGGCATAACATTGGCCCGTTCCAAACGCTCCATCACACGATCTTGCGCATCAGCCAGACCGTTCAGCGCTTCCTGCGGCGTTGCTTCGCCACTGGCCGCCTGAGCAATGTACTGCCACCAGAGTTGCGCCAGTTTTGGGTAGTCTGGAACGTTAGTGCCGGTCGGTGTCCACTGGACACGTGCCGGGCTACGATAGAACTCAACCAGTCCACCGAGTTTCGGGGCCATCTCTGTCATGTAGTCCGAGTTGATGTCGGAGTCACGAATGGGCGTCAGGCCAGCGATGGTTTTTTCCAAAGAAACGGTCTTGGAAACCGTAAACTGTGCGTACAACCACGCCGCCAAACGACGCTTCTCGGGTGTTGAGTCTAGGAAGGTCCAGGAACCAACGTCCTGATAACCCAGCTTCATACCCTCTTCCCAGTATGGCCCACGAGGTGAAGGCGCCATCCGCCATTTAGGCGTGCCGTCTTCATTCACCACCGGCAAGCCTTCTTCGATCATGCTGGCCGTAAAAGCGGTATACCAGAACACCTGTTGAGCAATGTTACCCTGAGCCGGAACAGGGCCGGATTCAGAGAAGGTCATGCCCGTAGCTTCAGGTGGCGCGTATTTCTCCATCCAATCCACGTATTTGGTGGTCGCATAGACCGCTGCTGGGCCGTTGGTGGCACCACCGCGCGACACGTTCGAACCGACCGGGTGGCACCCTTCAACTCGAATGCCCCACTCGTCTACAGGCAGCCCGTTAGGAAGCCCCTTGTCGCCAGCACCGGCCATAGAGAACCAGGCATCGGTAAAGCGCCAACCTAGAGACGGGTCTTTTTTGCCGTAATCCATGTGGCCGTATACTTTTTTGCCGTCGATCTCCTTCACGTGGACGGTAAAGAACTCGGCAATATCTTCATACGCAGACCAGTTAATCGGCACGCCCAACTCGTACCCGTAACGATCTTTAAACTGCTTCTTCAGGTCTTCCCGCTCAAACCAATCCGCACGGAACCAGTAAAGGTTAGCGAACTGTTGAGTTGGCAGTTGATACAGTTTGCCATCCGGACCCGTGGTGAAATCCAAGCCGATAAAATCATCCAGATCCAGAGTCGGTAACGTCAGGTCTTTACCTGCCCCTTTCATGATGTCTTCCACCGCCACTACCTTGCCGTAGCGAACGTGGGTGCCGATCAAGTCGGAGTCGTTTACATAACCGTCGTAGATATTCCGGCCGGACTGCATTTGAGTCTGCAGCTTCTCGATTACATCGCCTTCCTGAATCAACGTGTGGTTGAGCTTGATACCGGTGATTTCAGAAAACGCCTTGGCTAAAACGTTAGATTCGTACTCGTGGGTCGCGATGGTTTCTGACACCACGTTGATTTCCATTCCACGGAAATCTTTCGCAGCCTGGGTGAACCAAGCCATCTCTTCCAGCTGTTGCTCTTTGGTGAGGGTCGATTTCTTAAACGACTCAGTCACCCACTTTTCAGCTGCATCTGAATATTGATCCGCATAGGCCTGCAGGCTAAGCCCCATACCGGCTGCTGCAATAGCCGCGCTGAGTATAAGGGCCTTGGGATGTTTTTTATTTTCGAACATATCCGACCTCATTTTTTAATTTAGTAGAGCGAGACTAAGCAACACCCTTCTTTTTACTTCACAAACGCTTATCGAATTCCATTCGGTAAGCGTTGTGTTCAGTAATCGTCTAATGAACGTTTTCAAACACTGCTTTCAAACTAGTTCGCGAACGAACTATTTACAAATATCACCAAACAACGCAGAGCCTTGCTCACCCCCAGCGCAGCAATATCATCAGCCAGAGCACAGAAACTCCAAGCGCAACCCACAAACTGATGTCACTAACTGCCAAGAAGGTAAGGTGTATATAGGCCGCCGACAACAAGCCGATAAAAAGCCGATCACCCCGAGTCGTTTCGATGGGCAGAAACCCCTTACGCTCTGTACAGGGTGAAACTATTTCGAAAACGGTCATAACGGCCAGGATGGCGGCAATGACGGAAAAGAAAATGACAACACTGGGAGTCCAGTTCATCCACGCAATCATAGGTATTCTCCTTATACGCGTCCGAGAGCGAAGCCCTTAGCGACGTGGTTACGAACAAACCAAATTACAAGCAAGCCGGGAATAATGGTCAGCACGCCGGCTGCAGCAAGAACACCCCAATCGATACCGCTGGCACCAATGGTACGTGTCATGATTGCCCCAATAGGCTGAGCATCTACGGAGGTAAGCGTTCTTGCCAGTAGCAGTTCGACCCAAGAGAACATGAAGGCGAAAAATGCGGTCACACCGATACCAGAGCGGATCATCGGCAGGAACACTTTCACAAAAAAGCGCGGAAAGCTGTACCCATCGATGTAGGCCATTTCGTCGTATTCACGAGGAACCCCCTTCATGAACCCTTCAAGAATCCACACCGCCAAAGGCACGTTAAACAAGCAATGCGCCAACGCAACCGCTATGTGGGTATCGAATAGGCCGATCGACGAATACAGCTGGAAGAACGGCAGCAAGAACACCGCCGGTGGTGCCATGCGGTTACTTAGCAGCCAGAAAAATAGATGCTTGTCGCCCAAGAATTTATACCGGCTGAAGGCATAAGCTGCGGGTAACGCTACCAGCAACGTTATGATGACGTTGATAGTCACGTAGGCCATGGAATTCAGGTAGCCGTTGTACCAACTTGGGTCCGTGAAAATCACCATATAATTATCAAGAGTGAAATTCTTGGGCCACATGGTCAGCCCCCCGAGAATTTCCTGATTGGTTTTGAACGACATGTTCAACAACCAATAGACGGGAGCCAGTAACAGGACAATAAAAATAGTAATCGCGACATTTTTCGAGCGAGCTTGTTTCATCACACTCTCCTTAGTTTTCTTTGTCGGCGTGAGTGATGGCGGTAAAGAACAACCATGAAATCAGCAAAACGATCAGGAAATAGATCAAAGAGAATGCCGCTGCACGGCCAAGATCAAACTGCCCTATCGCCATGGTCGTCAAGGTTTGGCTCAGAAAGGTTGTCGAACTACCTGGGCCGCCACCGGTCAAAACAAACGGCTCTGTATAAATCATGAAGCTGTCCATAAAGCGCAACAGGACAGCAATAATCAGCACACTTTTGAGCCGTGGGAGCTGGATGTAACGAAAAACCGCCCACTTGGAAGCGCGGTCTATTTCTGCTGCTTGGTAAAAGGCTTCCGGAATCGCGCGCAGGCCTGAGTAGCAAAGCAAGGCTACCAGGGGCGTCCAGTGCCAGACATCCATCAACAAAACAGTTAGCCAAGCGTCTACGGTGCTACCGGTATAGTTATAATCAACGCCTAATTGGTTAATACCCCAACCAAACAAACCAATGTCACCGCGGGCAAAAATCTGCCAGATCGTGCCTACCACGTTCCAGGGAATCAGTAGCGGTATGGCGACCAAGATTAAGCACAGGGAACCCTTAATGCCGGACTTCGGCATCGTCAACGCAACGCCGATCCCCAAAGGAATCTGGATCAACAGCACGGCCCCTGAAAACAGAAACTGTCGTAGCAAGGAGTCTTGCAAACGTTCGTCGGTCAACACTTCTTTGAACCATTCCGTGCCAACAAAAAACGATTGTCCCGGCCCGAAGATGTCCTGTACCGAATAGTTGACTACAGTCATCAGTGGAATGAGCGCCGAAAACGCCACCAACAAAAATACCGGTAGTACCAGCCACCAAGCACGATTATTTGGAATCTTATCCATCACGGTTGCTCCTGTATCAGGAATTCATCGACATACAACATCGTCCACTGGGGCGGCAACGCAAGGTAAACGAGACTGCCAACCTCTGTCTCGAAGTCCTCATTAACTCGAACTTTTAGATTCTGGTTATCGAGTCGCACGTCAACAATCTTATAAGTACCGAGGTCTTCCATATCCAAAACCTCAACCTCATAAGAACTCTCTGAAGGATTACCAGCTAACTCAATGAATTCAGGGCGGATTCCGATCTTCACATTGACGGATTCAAGGCGACTTAAATGCTCATTCTGCCAAGACTGTAAAGCCACCTCGGTTGATCCAAAACGAACGCCTCCAGTACAGCGCTCGACCTCAATGAGGTTCATTCCGGGACTACCGATAAAGTAGCCAACGAAGGTGTGATTCGGCTGTTCGAAAAGCTCGGTCGGGGTACCAAACTGAACAATCTGACCGTCATACATCACGGCTATCTTGTCGGCAAAGGTCGACGCTTCCAATTGATCGTGGGTCACGTAAACCATGGTGATATCAAATTGTTCGTGGATTTGCTTGAGCTTGCGCCGCAACTTCCACTTGAGCTGGGGGTCGATCACTGTCAACGGTTCGTCGAACAAAATGGCGGACACATCTTCACGCACCAGCCCCCGCCCCATAGACACTTTTTGCTTTTCGTCAGCGGTCAGGTTCTTGGCTTTCTTATGCAGCTTGTCTTCAATCTCCAGAACTTCGGCGATCTCTTGTACCCGCTCCTTGATGCGCGCCGCCGGAACTTTATTGTTCTTCAGCGGAAACGCCAGGTTTTCGTATACCGTCATCGAGTCGTAAATGACGGGAAACTGGAAAACCTGAGCAATGTTTCGGTCCCGTGGTGACAGAGTGTTTACTCGCTTTCCGTCAAACAAAACCTCACCTTCAGATGGCTGAACCAGTCCAGAGATGATGTTGAGCATCGTGCTCTTACCACACCCGGAAGGCCCCAGCAGAGCGTAGGCGCCACCTTTGTGCCAAACGTGGTCGAGCTGACGAATCGCATAATCTTCGGGTCCTGCGGGCGACTTGCTGTAGCTGTGTGCCAGTGACTTCAGTTGAATTTCGGCCATTACACTCCCCTCCCCGAAACCTGCGATGGCGTGTGCACCAACTGTTCGTTGGCATCAAAAACGAACAGTTTATTGATCGGCAGATAAACCTTAATGGAAGCCCCTGTGTGGTGTTGGTGCACCCCCATCAATTGGGTGACCATTTCAAAGTGACTGTTTTCAACATGCATGAAGGTTTCAGAGCCGCTGATTTCACTCAAAGCCACTTCCATCGCCAGTTCTATATCGTCATCACTGGTAGGAGCCAAAGCGATATGGCTAGGACGAATTCCAAACCAATAATCGCCAGGCGTCAGCTTGGCTAGTTCATGAGTCAGCGCGTGGCGGGTGTCTTCGTCAAACGTGATTTCAGTATCTGAAACACGCCCACGAACCAGGTTCATTGGCGGCTCGCTAAACAACTGAGCCGCAAGTGTATTCACCGGTTTGCGATACACTTCCATCACTGGCCCACTTTGCACAACATTACCTTCGTGCAGAATCGTGGTTGTACCGCCCAACGCTAGGGCTTCATTCGCCTCTGTCGTTGCGTACACGGCAATACACTGGCGTTCACGAAACAAATCTCGCAGCTCAGCCCTGAGTTCCTCGCGAAGTTTATAGTCGAGGTTAACCAAGGGCTCATCGAACAGTACCAACGTGGCATCTTTAACCAACGCGCGCGCCATGGCTGTGCGCTGTTGCTGGCCGCCGGATAGCTCAAGAGGGAAGCGCTTCAACAGCGGTTCAATCTGCAGCATCGACGCTGTTTCTTTAACACGGCGGTCGATTTCCGATTCTGGCATTTTCGCTAGGCGCAACGGCGATGCGATGTTCTCGTACACAGAAAGATTCGGATAATTGATGAACTGCTGATAAATCATCGAAATATTACGACGCTGAACGCTTTGCCCGGTCACATCTTCGCCGTTGTAGATCAAGCGGCCTTCAGTCGGTTTATCGAGCCCTGCCATCAGCCTCATTAGCGAGGTTTTCCCCGCCAGCGTCCGGCCTAATAACACGTTGAAAGAGCCTGCCTCAAACGTAAGGTTGGCATTCCGAATGTAATCGACACCGTCGACTTTTCGGGAAAGGTTCTCGAGCGTTAAGGACATGTATCTTCCTTGCTGTTCTTGTGAATACGTGTCGGGCGCAATGATTGCGCCCTGTCATTCAACACTAATTTAATCAGAACAATAGCTTACGGCGGTTAAGCCCTTTCGAACTAAAGCTTTTGCACCGCATTAATCCAGCCATCGTATAGTCGATCTCGATGCTCTTTGGTCATAATCGGTTCAAAGCGGCGATCACAACGCCACAAATCTGAAAGCTCATCCTGTGACTTATAGACGCCAGCTTTAAGACCCGCCAAATAGGCAACGCCCAGAGCTGTGGTTTCTACCAGTGAAGGTCGGTCAACGGTTGCTCCAAGAATATCCGCCAAGAATTGCAGCACCCAGTTGTTCGCCACCATTCCACCATCGACCCTAAGAGTTGTTGGACGAATACCGTCTTTCTCCATGGCCTTCTGCAAGTCTTTGGTTTGGTAGCACACGGACTGCAGGCCAGCCGTTACAATTTCTTTGATTCCTGTATCCCGTGTTAAACCAAAGATGGCACCCCGTGCGTTAGGGTCCCAGTATGGCGCCCCCAAGCCTGTAAACGCAGGAACCAGATAAACTCCGTGATCAACGGGAGTATCCTGTGCCAATGGTTCGGTATCGCAGGCGTCGTTAATTAGTTGAAGCCCATCCCGAAGCCACTGAATCGCAGCTCCGGCGATAAAGATGCTGCCTTCCAAAGCATAGGTGGTTTTTCCATTTAGTCGATAGGCAACCGTGGTGAGCAAACGGTGCTCCGAACGAAGTGCTTTATCACCCGTGTTAAGCATCAAAAAGCAGCCAGTACCGTAGGTGCTTTTGGCCATGCCCACCTCAAAGCAGGTTTGCCCGAACAAGGCAGCTTGTTGATCTCCGGCAACGCCATACACGGGTGTGCCGTTGAGCGCACCACCGTTGGTGATCTCACCAAAGTCATCGGATGAATCCATGACCTCAGGCAACAGCGACGCTGGAATACCGAACATCTCCAAGAGATCTTCGTCCCACTGCTGGGTATGGATATTAAATAGCAATGTGCGGCTTGCATTGGTGGCATCCGTGCGATGCACCCGGCCATTAGTAAGCCGCCACAGTATGAAGGTATCAACGGTTCCGAAAGCCAACTCACCGCGTTCCGCGCGTTCCCTAACACCCGCCACATTCTCAAGCACCCACCGGATCTTTGTGGCGGAAAAATAAGGGTCAATCAAGAGGCCAGTTTTACCGTGCACCCAAGGTTCGTGGCTGCCTAGCTTCAACGATTTACAATACTCGGCCGTGCGCCTGTCTTGCCAGACAATGGCGTTGTATACAGGCTCTCCCGTTTTTCGGTCCCATATAATGGTTGTTTCACGCTGATTCGTGATACCAACCGCGAGCACTTCGTCGTCTGGACCAAACTCTTCAGTCATAACGGCGTCGCACGTGCGTTTCACCGTTGACCAGAGATCTTCCGGATCGTGCTCTACCCAGCCGCTCTCGGGAAAATGCTGCGGGAATTCCTCTTGTCGAACAGCATGAATATTGCCACTCAGATCAAAGAGGATAGCGCGGGAACTGGTGGTTCCCTGGTCAATGGACAGTAGGTACTGACTCATGCGTTGTCGGCCTCACCTTCATTTTTGTTCGTATTTTTACTTTTTTGAACATAAATACCAAGAATTTTTCCCGAACTTTCCTTATTTGACGCAATTTTGCAGCACACAACTGGCTGGAGTGGCTGCATATAACAGGCAAAACAACTAAACTTTCGTTCTATTTTCAGTTATACACACATTCGAACAAGAATACGCACTCGCAGAGGAAATCGCATGGCGCAGCGGCACCGACAGGAACTCATTCTCGAGCTGATTCATGAAAATGGTTTTGTGACCACTGAACAGCTGGTTGAGCAGTTTCAGGTAACGCCACAGACCATTCGCCGGGACTTAAACGAGCTGGCCAAACATAAGAAAGTACGACGGCACCACGGCGGAGCGGGTATCGACTCCAGTACGGTGAACACCGCCTATCAGGCACGCAAGATTATGGACCTGGAAGCCAAAGAACGCATTGCCGAGGCCATGGTTAAGCTCATCCCGGACAACTCTTCGATATTCATTAATATTGGCACCACCACCGAAACCATCGCTAAAGCCCTTCTCGTAAAAAACAACTTACAGATCGTGACCAACAACTTGCATGTAGCCTCTATTCTCTCGGCTAAAGAGGACTTTCACGTCATTATCGCCGGCGGTGAAGTGAGGAGTCGTGACGGCGGCATTGTGGGCGAGGCAACCCGCGACTTTATCAACCAATTCAAAATGGATTTCGGAATTATCGGGATCAGCGGCATTCACAACGACGGATCGCTTCTGGATTTCGATTACCGTGAGGTGCGGGTTGCTCAGGCGATCATAGCTAATTCCAGCCAAACCTTACTGGCAGCAGATCACTCCAAATTTGGCCGAAACGCAATGGTGCGCTTAGGCAGCATCACACAAGCGGATCATGTGTTCACAGACCAAAAACCGCCCGAGGCGATCGCTAAGATGCTCAAAGAGAACAGCGTAATCCTGCATTTGGTCTGACGCGCCCTCCACTTTTTTCCTCTCCGAACATTTTACTTTCTCGTATATTCGTTTATTTTCATATTTTCCTTTACGAAAATCTTGAGCTTTCGCATAATATCGAATTATGTTTTATCTACGGGCTTAGGAGATCATCAACAATGTCAGCAGATCACCCACATTATGACGTCGTGGTCGTAGGCGGCGGCATAAACGGTACCGGAATCGCCATGGATGCCGCCGGGCGCGGTTTGAAGGTTCTGTTGTGCGAAATGAATGATCTCGCTTCTGCTACTTCCTCTAACAGCAGTAAGCTTATCCACGGCGGGCTCCGTTATTTGGAGCATTACGAGTTTCGACTGGTTCAAAAGGCGTTGGCTGAACGGGAGTCACTTCTGCGAAACTCGCCTCACATCATGCGGCCGATGAGATTCCGCTTACCGCATCGCTCTCATTTGCGCCCGGCCTGGATGATTCGCACCGGCCTATTTCTCTACGACCACTTGGCCAAGCGTGAAATGCTGCCAGGCTCGCGCTCGATCCGCTTTGACGACTCAGGCCCGCTGAAGCCGGAAATGACCCGCGGATTCGAATATTCCGACGGTTGGGTAGACGATGCACGATTGGTCGTTCTAACAGCTAAAAAGGCGGAACAGGCCGGTGCAACCATCATGACCCGGACCAAGTGCGTAAGTGCCAAGCGTGGACGTGACCAGTGGCAAGTTACGCTTAGAGACACCAACACAAGCGCGGAACAGGTTATCGCCGCCAAAGCGATCGTTAATGCCTCTGGGCCTTGGGTTAGCGCACTTTTCGGAGAGACGCTATCCATGCCAGCCCCGAAGATGATTCGTATGGTTAAGGGCAGCCACATTGTTGTACCCCGCCTTAATCAGGAAGAAGAAGCCTACATCCTGCAAAATGAGGACGAGCGAATCGTCTTTGTGATTCCTTATGAGGACAACTTTTCGCTGGTGGGTACCACCGACGTTGAATACGAAGGTGATCCTTCAAAAGCAAAAATCTCACCGGAAGAAACCACCTATTTACTGGATATCGTAAACGATCACTTCAAGAGGCAGCTGCAACCCTCTGACGTTGTTTGGTCCTATTCCGGTGTTCGCCCTCTGATGGACGGCGAAGAAGAAAACGCACAGAAAGCTTCACGGGACTACACCTTTGAAGTCAGCGATGAAAAAGGCCAGGCCCCTCTGATCTCGGTATTCGGCGGCAAGATCACCACCTACCGTAAGCTTGCGGAAGTGGCTACTGACAAGCTTTGTAACTTCTTCAAGGGTTCAGGCGGTCACTGGACTAAAACGGCGGCGCTTCCGGGCGGAGATTTCGACAACCAACCGAACCTTGCCGCGTCGCTGAAACAGTCCTACCCCTGGCTTCCAGACAACCTTATTAGTCGGTACGTGCGGACCTACGGCACCTTATCGCATGACATTCTGAGCGGTTGCACATCGATGAGCGATCTTGGCCAACACTTTTTAGGCACACTTTATGAACGAGAGGTTAACTACTTGGTCCGCAACGAGTGGGCCATGACCTCAGAAGACATTCTTTGGCGCCGTACCAAACAAGGGCTTTATGCCACAGACAATGAGGCTGAGGTATTGGACCAGTATCTCGCTAATCTATCGGAGGGTACGCGAGTTACGGTCGACCATTAAGAATGAAGGGGGCATGGAACGCCCCCAAATTGCTTGTTTGATTCCGAATAATAAAACCAACTATTCAGAGGCAAGTACATGACCATCCGAATTGCAATCAATGGGTTCGGCCGCATTGGCCGCAATACTCTTCGCGCACTCTACGAAAACAACTACCGCAAACACATTCAGGTTGTCGCCATTAACGATCTGGCCGACGCCGAAACAAACGCCCACTTGCTCAAGTACGACAGTGTTCACGGACGCTTTTCTGCGGAGGTCAGCCATGACGCTGACTCATTAACGGTTAACGGTGACCGCATCAGAATTACCGCCATCCGCAATCCGGCCGACCTGCCCTGGAAAGAGCTCGACGTTGATGTTGTGCTGGAATGTACGGGCCTGTTCACCAAGCGCGAAAAAGCCGCAGACCATATAAAGGCAGGTGCTCGCAAAGTAATCCTCTCTGCACCAAGCGCCGACGCCGACGCTATGGTCGTATATGGTGTTAACCACCACACCCTTAGCGCTGACCACCAGATCATTTCGAATGCCTCCTGCACAACAAACTGCTTGGCACCCGTGGCAGAAGCGCTGCACAAAGGCATCGGCATTGAAAGTGGTTTAATGACGACGATTCACTCCTACACCAATGATCAACACCTCACGGACGTATACCACCCTGACCTTTACCGGGCGCGCTCGGCCACCCAGTCCATGATCCCAACTCAAACTGGTGCAGCTGCCGCCATCGGCAGGATCATACCTGAGCTAAACGGCAAGCTGGACGGGCTGGCGGTTCGAGTACCGACCATCAACGTGTCCCTCGTCGATTTTGGATTCATAGCCAGTCGCGACACGACAGTCGAAGAAATCAACGCCGTCGTGAAAGCCGCCGCTAAAAACAACTTAGTGATGAGTTACTGCGAAGAAAAGCTGGTGAGCGTGGATTTCAACCACGATGCGCATTCGAGCATATTCGACGCCAGCCATACGCGGGTGATTGGCCGCCACGTGAAAGTAATGGCTTGGTACGACAATGAATGGGGCTTTTCGAACCGAATGCTGGATAACACACTGGCGCTCATGAACGCCGCACGGTAACGTAACGACAAGCGAGCATTGCAACAGCGGTATTTTCAACGGGAAATTAACGCAGTTCTTTTACGTGCGCCTATAGGTTTGTTGCTGAAACGACAAAGCAGATCTATAGCGCGCCGTCTTAAGGGGGGTAAAACAAGGAGGGGTTTTCAAGAGGACTTAAAAGAAAAAATGGCGGTGGGCCAGGGATTCGAACCCCGGGAAGGCTATTAACCTTCGCTGGTTTTCAAGACCAGTGCATTCAGCCGCTCTGCCAGCCCACCGCATCGTTCTTGCCGTCATGTCGACAGCGGTGTGCATGATACCGGAATCACCTATGCTGTCAACGGTCTATATCGAAATTCCTAAAATTCTCGAACATTTTCTTTATGTTGTTCATACTTTCATCAACCCCTCCAAGGTGGACGAAGTGTAATGAACTTCTTCGCCGTGTTTATTGTCCTAAATGATTGAAAGTTGCGCATACAACCTTATTATGGGCTTTAGGTTAGAGGGAACAAGCAAGGCGAGATCAGCCTGCCCTCCCCGCCGTTTGATAAATTCGGAGACGAGAATGGATAACAGGCAATACAACGTTCAAAGCCAGGGTGGCATTCAAGTCGCTCGCGGCAGCGCTACGGGCGCCATCAGCCCGGAAGCAACCAAGGTTCTACGCAACACTTACACCCTACTGGCTATGACACTTCTGTTCAGTGCTGTCATGGCGGGTGTTTCCATGAGCGTTGGCTTGAGCCAAGGCGCAAGCCTCGTTTGCAGCTTGGGCGCACTGGCACTGGTATGGCTTGTTCTTCCGAGAACAGCCAACAGCGCAGCTGGCATTGGTGTCGTTTTCGCCTTCACAGGACTCTTAGGCCTTTCACTTGGCCCGATTCTGATGCACTACCTTCAGTTTGCTAACGGCAGCCAGATCGTTATGCAGGCACTGGGCGGCACCGCTGTTGTCTTTTTGGGGCTGTCAGGCTACGTGCTGACCACCAAGAAAGACTTCAGCTTCATGCGCGGCATGCTGGTCGCAGGCATGATGGTGGTTATCGTTGGTATGCTTGGCGCCTTTGTCGCCAGCTTGTTCGGCGTTCAGGTAACTGCTTTTAGTCTGGCGATGAGCGCAGCTATCGTATTCCTGATGTCTGGCTTCATCCTTTACGATACCAGCCGTATCGTAAACGGTGGTGAAACCAACTACATCATGGCAACAACCGGGCTGTACCTGAACATTTACAACCTGTTCGTCAGCTTGTTGCACCTGATTGGCGCCTTCACTGGCGAAGACTGATTCAGCAAACTGAACCAGCCTACAGAAACCCCGGCGCTTTGCCGGGGTTTCTGCTTTAGGTACACTCATAACCTGCATCTACCCACTACCAGAACTCTGACACATGCCGAATTCGATTGCTTATACGCTGGTTATCACAGGCGCCCCATGGACCACTCAGGCACCGCAAACCGCCTTGATGTTCGCGAGAGCAGCCCTCTCGGCCGGGCACAGAATCGACCGCGTATTCCTCTACGGAGAAGGTGTGCACCTCGCCTCCAACCTGAGCTCTCCCCCCTCCGATGAAATGCACTGGCCGCACGAGTGGGCACTCTTCCTCGAGGAATATGGGATACCCGCTGCTGCCTGCATTGCCTCTGCCTTGCGCCGGGGCCTTGTGGACGAAACAGAACAGGCTCGCTACGAACTGTCCGCCAACAATCTTCGCTCACCGTTCGAGATTGCTGGGCTGGGTGAATGGGTAGAAGGCAACCTGACCTCCAATCAAACCATCTACTTCCATGGGGGAAGCTGACGTGACCACTCTTATCGTGATCGATCAGGCACCCTATGGCTCTTGGGTGGGACGGGAAGCGCTGGATATGGCCTTTTCGCTAGCCGCTTTTGATCAGCCTGCGGCGATGCTGTTCACGGGTGCAGGTGTTAATTGGCTCCGTAAAGGTCAGCAACCTAGCGGTGTAGGCCAGAAGTCTGCAGAAAAAAATCTGTCTGCCGCTCCCCTGTTCGGAATAGAAGCATTGATTGCCGACAAGCACGCCTGCCAGCACTATGGAATGGATGAAGCGGCAATGCTGTCCGGCGTGGAACTTTCAGATAACATTCAAGACGTATTGAGCAGCCACAACCAAGTGGTATTCGCAGGCTAAGGAGCAGAGATTATGACTGGCAACGCATCGAGCCACCCTACGCTCCATATTTTGAACAAATCTCCTGAGCACCCAAGGTACAACACCTGCATGCAGGTGCTGGTTCCCGCGGACACCTTGGTGTTGATCGAAAACGGCGTACTTGCGGCTGCTGGCACCCAGCCGGAGCCCCCTTGCCAAGTCTTTGCTCTTGCAGCAGACATTGAAGCCAGAGCGCTCGAGAGCACATGCGGAGACATCAAAACGATCGATTACGATGGGCTGGTGCAGCTAACGGCAAATCACGAAAAGATAATCAGTTGGTAAACATGAGCAACTCAAATCTACCCGAAAGAAATAACGAAGGTTTTCTGGAAGACGCTACCGACTGGACGCCCAAGGCTGCGACTACGATCGCAGCCGAAGACGACATCACCCTCAACGAAAATCACTGGGAAATCATAGAGTTTCTGAGGGAATTTTACAGCGCACATGAAATGTCACCACCCTCGAACCGGCTTTTCGTGAAGGCCGTAAAGGACGCACTGGGCGAAGAGAAAGGAAACAGCATTTACTTGATGAAGCTGTTTCCGGGCACTCCAGCAAAAACCGCCTGCAAAATAGCCGGCTTACCTAGACCCACAAACTGCCTATGAGCGGTGCTGGCGCTCGCCGGTGCCGGACTTACCTTCATCCTCATTAGCTTCGGACTTCTGGCCGTCAGCAACTCCACCTAAAAAGCTGCTTAAGCCATTCTCAAACAAGCCGGAGCCAAACTTTATAACTTGCCTGGCTGGTTCCTTGGTCGCTCCTTCCCATGCACTTTGAGGGGCTTTACGGGCTGCATCCATCACGCCCTTGTGCACTCCTCGCGTGACTCGGGGCTCAATCTCTTCCAATGCGTCAATAAGCTCTTGCACCTTTTGCGACAGCCAAGGGCGCACGATCACGTACCAGAAACCAGCTAAAACGCACACCACGGCGACAACCGTGACGAATACCTGAATAGCAACCTGTACCCATATCGACATAATTAAACTTCCTGCCTTAGATACTAAAGGAGATCATGGGCAAATACGTCGCCCCCAACAACTGAACGAACCCTGCCCCAGCGCCGAAAATGCCGCCAACAACCATCAGTTGGAGCTCTTCTTCACGAAATGCCGGACGTAAGATGTCCTGAAACTCTTCGGGCTTCAATGCTTTCATTTGCTCAGAGAGCACCGCTGCCACAGCCGGGGCTCGCTCCTTTTTAAACGCTGGGTCGGCAAAGACATCCTTCGTAGCAATGACGGCCTTATCATTCATAACACGCTTCAAATCGGTATAGCCTGCCATCCCCACGCTGACCTGAGCCGCCACTTTCAATACCAGAGAT
Source organism: Marinobacter sp. SBS5 (assembly GCF_048285575.1). Lineage (NCBI taxonomy): Bacteria > Pseudomonadati > Pseudomonadota > Gammaproteobacteria > Pseudomonadales > Marinobacteraceae > Marinobacter > Marinobacter sp. SBS5. Next base: position 49,369 of record NZ_JBLWAZ010000003.1, read on the forward strand.
TCGTCCAGCATCGGCCGAAGATGTTTTTGAATGATTGCACGGGTTCGACCTGCCTGATCACCGTTAACCATGGCATTGGCTACTTGTTCGATGGTGATCAACTCTTCAGCCACCAAGCGCGCCCACACATCACTGATCTCATCCTGACGGCGCAGAAACACCCCCTGAATCTTCCAGAACAAGAATCGGCGCGGACGCAGTGGTGAAAAGATGAAGTTAATCGCAAGCCAGTTGGTTATAAAGCCGATCAAGAAGCCACCCACGGGCAAGGCCCATGGTTCCGGATACCGGACCCAAAGCGGCACCAAAGCGGCACCAAGCATCCCGCCAATCACCCCACCCCGATTCACCACCGACCTCAACTCAACTGCGCCCGCTTCTTTAAATATCCGGTTCATCAAGTCCGGGTGTGCTTGCAACTGCCGGCTTAATAAAGCTTTCAGATCAACAAGGCCGTCCAGATCATCGCCAATGTCATCAACCAACTCTTCAATCCGAGAAGGCAGCTGTTGACGGGCCCACTGATAAATTCTGGAACGTACGAAAAGCGGTAGGTTGTCCCATAGAACGGGCTGAACTTCATACATCATTGAGTCGATGTATTCGTCTAGTCTCGGAGAAACCAGATTAACCACATGCTCAACAATCTTGTGCGGCTCCAGCTTCTGATAGACTGAGTTCAAATCACCGAACTGCTGGAGCGTTTGATCGATACAAATGTGGGCCATTTTTTCCGCTTTGCGCGGTATCACGCCCTGCCAACCGAAGGGGCCAACCCCCACAAACTGAACGGGATAGAACGACATTTGTATGGCGAGCCAATTGGTGAACCACCCGACAAATGCAGCCACTACAGGCACCAATAGAAGAAAGTAATCAGACAAGCGTGACCCCAAGCATCATCCCCGCTGCACCGCGGGTTATTGTTCGTGTGAACCGGCAAAATACCGCACTAAACATCCATTTATATGACAAATGATGAAGCAATTGGGCAAGGGTCACATTGGCCGCATTGCCAGCGGTAAGAGGTGATACCGGCAGGCGGCGTCTAATACCACCACCTGCCCAAGGCGGGAAACGCAATTACGTGTGGCGGGTCTTACTGGTAATAAGCGTTTTCGGTTTGCGTGTGATCTGTTACGTCACGAACGGCTGTGATCTCTGGCACACGCTCTTTCAGCGTTTTCTCGACGCCCTGCTTGAGAGTCAGACTGACCGCAGAGCAGCCCTGACAACCGCCACCAAATTTCAGCACCGCCACTGACTCTTCAACGATTTCAACCAACGACACGTCACCGCCGTGGGCCGCAAGGTTCGGATTGATCTCAGACGCCAGCACGTACTGAACACGCTCCGGCAACGGTGCATCGTCAGAAACCTGAGGGACTTTCGCGTTCGGCGCTTTAATGGTCAGCTGGCCGCCCATCTGATCTTTCGAATAATCGACGAAAGCATCTTCCAGAAACGGTACGGAGTTGTGGTCCAGATAAAGCATGAACTTTTCCAAGTCTTTGGCTTCATCCGTCGGCACCACCTCATTTGGCGGGCAATAAGCCAGACACGTTTCCGCATTTCGTGTACCCGGCTGGGTTACAAAAATGCGAACCCCCATGCCTTCAACATCCTGCTTTTCTATCAAGCTTGCGAGATAATCTCGTGCGGAATCTGTCACAGTTACCACGGCCATGCTTCCTACCTGTTTTCAAATGTAGCTTCCATTTTAAGAGAGTTGGCTCAAAGTTGAAAGACCAAGTAAAACAGTCAGGCATTCTACACGTAACTAATTTCCCTTATTCACACCCTTCTCCCTCCTAATTTTCAGTCACTTGATAATGATCATCTGTACTAAGACCTTCTGTTGCATTTTTGCTATGATCCCGCGGCACGACATTTACTAGATGTTATTCATGACCCCGGAAGATTTACCTATGACCGATCGCAGCAGCCGTCTGGAACAGCTCCATCTCGCCCTTAAAGAACGTATTCTGGTTCTCGATGGCGCCATGGGTACCATGATCCAGAACCAGAAACTGGACGAAGCCGACTTTCGAGGCGATCGGTTTAAAGATTTTGCCAACGATGTTCAGGGCAACAACGACCTGTTGAATCTGACCCAACCCGCCCTGCTCCGCAATATTCACGCGGAATATCTGGACGCTGGCGCAGACATCATCGAGACCAACACCTTCAACTCAACGCAACTTTCTCAAGCCGATTACGGCATGGAGTCGCTCGCCCGCGAACTCAACGTAGAAGCGGCCAAGATTGCGCGTAAAATTGCTGACGAATACACGGTAAAAACTCCAAATAAGCCACGCTTTGTGGCTGGCGCAGTGGGCCCCACGTCCCGCACAGCATCACTATCACCCGATGTAAACAACCCGGGCTTTCGCAACGTCGACTTCCAGATCCTGGTCGATAACTATTACGAGGCAGTGTCCGGCTTGGTTGAAGGCGGATCAGACATTATCCTGATCGAAACCATCTTCGACACCTTGAACGCCAAGGCAGCGATCTACGCCACTCAGCAGTTCTTTGAAGATAGCGGCATCGAGCTGCCGATCATGATTTCCGGCACCATTACCGATGCCTCTGGTCGAACCTTGTCAGGCCAAACCACCGAAGCCTTCTACAATTCCATCGCGCACGCCAAACCAATTTCTGTCGGCCTTAACTGTGCATTGGGTGCAGACGCGTTGCGCCCCTACGTAGAAGAGCTGGCCAACAAAGCCGAAACCTACGTATCCGCCCACCCCAATGCGGGCCTGCCCAATGAGTTTGGCGAATACGACCAAACCCCGGAAGAGATGGCAGACATCATCGAAGGATTTGCCCGCGACGGCTTCCTGAACATCATTGGTGGCTGCTGCGGCTCACAACCTGAGCATATCGAAGCCATTGTAAATGCGGTTTCAAAATACCCGCCGCGGAAGATACCAGACCGCCCGAAGGCTTTGCGCCTATCCGGCCTTGAGCCCTTTACCGGTGATGAAAACACGTTGTTCATCAACGTGGGTGAGCGTACCAACGTTACCGGCTCCAAGCGGTTCCTGCGCTTGATCAAAGAAGAGCAATACGAAGAAGCGTTAAGCGTTGCCCGCGACCAGGTTGAGAACGGTGCCCAGATCATCGACATCAACATGGACGAAGGCATGTTGGATTCGAAGGAAGTGATGGTCACTTTCTTGAATCTGGTGGCCTCGGAGCCCGATATCTCACGAGTGCCCATCATGATCGACTCCTCCAAGTGGGACGTCATTGAAGCAGGCCTGCGCTGCATTCAGGGCAAAGCGGTGGTCAACTCCATCAGCTTGAAAGAAGGCGAAGAAAAGTTCATCAAACAAGCCCGTGACTGTATGCGCTACGGCGCTGCAGTTGTAGTGATGGCCTTCGACGAGGACGGTCAGGCCGATACCTTTGAGCGGAAAACCGAAATCTGTAAGCGCTCCTACGACATTCTGGTGGACATAGGTTTCAATCCGGGCGACATCATTTTCGACCCCAACATTTTTGCCATCGCAACCGGTATCGAAGAGCACAACAATTACGCCGTGGACTTCATTAACGCCACGCGCTGGATTCGAGAGAATCTGCCCCACGCGTCCATTTCTGGCGGCGTAAGCAACGTTTCGTTCTCTTTCCGGGGTAACGATGCGGTTCGTGAAGCCATCCACTCGGTGTTCCTGTACCACGCGATCAAAGCCGGCATGAACATGGGCATCGTCAATCCCGGTCAGCTGGTGATTTACGACGAAATCGAGCCTGACTTGAAGGAACTCGTAGAAGACGTTGTTCTTAACCGCCGGGACGATTCCACCGACCGATTGCTCGAAGCCGCAGAGAAGTTCAAAAGCAAAGGTGGTAAGGCGCAAGAAGAAGATCTTTCGTGGCGCGAGCTGCCAGTTCAGAAGCGCCTCGAGCACGCCTTGGTTAAAGGCATCACCAGCTACATCATCGAGGACACCGAAGCCTGCCGCCTTGAGGCCGACCGCCCAATTCACGTCATTGAAGGCCCGCTCATGGATGGCATGAACGTGGTTGGCGATCTGTTTGGCGACGGCAAGATGTTCCTGCCCCAAGTTGTCAAAAGCGCTCGAGTGATGAAGCAAGCCGTGGCCCACCTCATCCCCTTCATTGAAGCGGAAAAGGATGAGAACCAGCAGGCCAAAGGTAAAATACTGATGGCCACGGTAAAAGGAGACGTTCACGATATTGGTAAGAACATCGTCGGCGTGGTTCTTCAGTGCAACAACTACGAAGTGATTGACCTGGGCGTTATGGTGCCCTGCGAAAAGATTCTGGAAACCGCCAAGAAAGAAAACGTAGACATCATCGGCTTGAGCGGCTTGATTACCCCATCCCTCGACGAAATGGTTCACGTAGCTCGCGAAATGCAGCGCTTGGACTTCCATCTGCCGTTGATGATTGGTGGCGCTACTACGTCCAAAGCGCACACTGCAGTCAAAATTGAGCCCCACTATAAAAACGACATTGCCCTGTATGTTTCTGACGCGTCTCGCTGCGTGAACGTTGCCTCGCAACTCCTCAGCAAAACGGCCAAGCCTGCACTGGTTGAGGCCGCACGCAAAGAATACGACGAAGTGCGTGAGCGCCGCAAAAACCGCGGTGATCGTACCAAACTGGTTACACTGAAAGAAGCTCGTGAACGAGCTCCCGAGATTGACTTCGAAAACTATGAGCCGCCACGCCCGGCATTCACCGGTGTTCGCGTATTTGACGATTACGATTTGGCCGAGCTCGTTAATTACATCGACTGGACACCCTTCTTTATCGCTTGGGATATCTCCGGAAAATACCCGGCGATTTTCGATGACCCTAAGCGCGGCGAAGCCGCACGCACCCTGTTTGACGATGCCCAGGTAATCCTCAAGCAGATGATCGAGCAAAAGCGCGTGACGGCAAGGGCCGTGGTCGGTTTCTGGCCAGCCAGTCGTCGCGGAGACGATGTTGTTCTGTTTGCCGATGACTCTCGCACCGAAGAGCTCACTACCCTGCACCACCTGCGCCAACAGGATGACAAAGCCCCCGGCAAGCCGATGATGGCACTCTCGGACTTCGTTGCACCGGAAGACTCCCACAAGGAAGATTATGTCGGCGGGTTTGCGGTTACAACCGGCATTGGTGCTGATGAATTCTCTCGCGAGTTTAAAGACAAGAACGATGACTACAACGCCATCATGGTGCAAGCACTGGCCGACCGCTTGGCTGAGGCATTTGCAGAAAGGATGCACGAACGCGTTCGTAAAGAGTTCTGGGGCTACGCTAACGAAGAGCAGATGGCCAACGAGGATCTGATTAAAGAACGCTACCGAGGCATTCGTCCTGCCCCCGGTTACCCGGCCTGCCCGGATCACACCGAGAAAGGGACACTGTTCAAGCTATTGGAAGCAACAGAAAACATCGACCTTAAACTGACCGAACACTTCGCCATGTTCCCGACCGCCGCTGTCTCTGGTTGGTACTTCGCTCACCCTGAGTCGAAGTATTTCCCGGTCGGTAAAATTGGCGTTGACCAGGTTGAAGACTATGCTGAGCGTAAAGGCATTTCCAAAGCAGAAGCGGAACGGTGGCTGATGCCAAGCTTGGCTTACGATCCTGCGGAATAATTCAGGGACTTCACATGACAGACGTTGCTAAAAACAAAAATAACGACAACGAGAAACCCCGGGGGCCCGGGGTTTTGAAAATTACACAAAGCATTCTTGCCGGTGCGCTGGGCGTACAGTCAAACAAACGCCGGCAAGAAGACTTTTCCAGCCACAGCCCTGCGCCTTATATTATTGCAGGCCTCGTCTTCACTGGGCTATTTGTGGGCGGCCTGATGTTGGTCGTCAATCTGGTACTTTCGGGCCAATAGCGATTTATTGGCCTGACACCCACAGCACGGCAAACCCCACCACAAGAACAACCAAGGCTATTGCGGCCATTGAATCTACGACACTGTCGGAACGTTCTGACTGCTTCATGTGCACCTCATTCGTATAACTCTTTTGTTTTTTATCGGGTTGCTGCTGAAATTAAAGCAGATAACTGACATTCGTCCAGCTCGATGATCGCCCTTATCACCTGAATCGATAAAGATATTTTGAAATAATCGTTTTGAGAATAAAAACTCGCTGGTATCCTTCACATCAGGAATAAGGCGCAATGTAAAATTGCCGCCATAACTATTAGCTTCTGATGTTAGCAGGCAGGACGTTCCACTATGTACGTTTATGATGAACACGACCGAAAAATTGCCGCAGAGCGCGTCGCCCAGTTCAGGGACCAGACCGAGCGCGCCTTGGCAGGTGAACTTTTAGAAGAGGAATTTCTCCCTCTTCGCCTACAGAACGGTCTTTATGTCCAGCGCCTCGCACCTATGCTACGAATCTGTGTGCCCTACGGCATGCTCCGTTCCGAGCAACTGCGCCGTCTGGCCAGAATTACTCGCGATTACGACAAAGGCTACGCCCACGTCACCACGCGTACGAACATACAGCTCAACTGGCCGCGTCTTGAAGACGTACCCGACATTCTCGCCGAGCTGGCCGAAGTTGAAATGCATGCAAACCAGACCAGCGGTAACTGCATTCGAAACACCACAACGGATCAGTTCTCCGGCGTACAAAAAGACGAAATTGCCGACCCGCGCCCTTACTGCGAGATTATCCGTCAGTGGTCAACGTTCCACCCGGAATTTGCGTTTCTGCCTCGTAAATTCAAAATTGCGGTGAACGCTTCCGAACACACCGACCGCGCGGCTATTCAGGTTCACGACATTGGCCTGCAGCTGGTCCGGAACGACCAAGGTGACTTGGGCTTCAAGGTTCACGTGGGCGGCGGCCTGGGCCGTACTCCGATGGTCAGCCCCGTGATTCGTGAGTTCCTTCCGGAAATGGATCTTCTGACCTATCTGGAAGCCGTGGTACGGGTGTATAACCGCTACGGTCGCCGTGACAACAAGTTCAAAGCGCGCATCAAAATTTTGGTAAAGGCCTTGAGCCCGGCCACGTTTGCCGAAAAAGTTGAAGCCGAGTGGGAGCACATTAAAAACTCCCCTACCCGACTGACTCAGAAAGAGATCGACCGAGTTAAGGGTTACTTCACCGAGCCTGCTTATGAAGCCTTGGAAGATGCCACCGAAGAACTGAGTCAGCGTCGATTCGAGAACAAAGAGTTTGACCGTTGGTTAACGCACAACGTCAATGAACACAAAAAGCCGGGCTATGCCATCGTCACACTGACTCTCAAGAAGACCGGCACGCCGCCTGGCGATATGACTGACCGCCAACTTGAGCAGATCGCTGACCTGGCAGACGAATACAGCTTCGGTGAAGCGCGCGCGACCCACGAACAGAACATGGTGCTGGCCGATGTCCGCCAAGATCGTTTGTTCGAGCTTTGGCAAGCCATTACAGGCATGGGCTTTGCCACTGCGAACCTGAACACCCTGACGGACATGATTTGCTGCCCCGGCGGCGACTACTGCGCACTGGCAAACGCTAAGTCGATTCCAGTTGCAGATGCCATTCAGCGCCGGTTCGATGACTTGGATTATCTCTATGATCTGGGCCCCATCGACTTGAACATTTCAGGTTGCATGAACGCCTGTGGCCACCACCATGTAGGCCACATCGGTATCCTGGGTGTCGACAAGAAAGGCGCGGAGTTCTATCAGGTCAGCCTCGGCGGATCATCTCAGCACGACGCCAATATCGGCAAGATTCTTGGGCCGTCGTTTGCTCGGGAAGATATGCCAGACGTGGTTTCCAAGATCATTGATGTGTTCGTTGAGAAACGAACTGAAGAAGAGACTTTCCTCGACACTTATCGCCGGGTTGGTTTGGATCCATTCAAGGAGCGGGTTTATGCCTGATGTTATTGCCGCTGACGGCACTATTCGTAACGACAACTGGGTAGTGGTTGCCCGCCCTGCCGAGGGTGACTCTCTGGACATTCCAGAGGGCCAACCGGCATTGATTCCAGCGGATCTGTGGCTTGCAGGCTATGAGCATTATGCGGGTCGAGCAGACATCGGTGTCTGGTTCGACAGCCATGACGAGCCTGAGCTGCTTGAAGGCAAGGTGAACGAGCTGCAGTTGATTGCGGTGAACTTTCCGCGCTTTGTGGATGGCCGCGGTTACAGCATTGGCCGCCTTCTGCGCCAGAGGTTCGGTTACACAGGCGAAATGCGGGCTATCGGTGATGTGCTGCTAGACCAGCTTCAATTCATGAAACGCTGCGGGTTTGATTCTTATGTGCTTCGCGCCGATAAGGACATTACCAAGGCAGCACGTTGCCTGAACTTCTTCTCTGAAACTTATCAGGCTGCCGTGGATAACGACGTGCCGCTGTTCCGGCGCAGGGCTTCTTAAGCTGCCTACAGACTGTACGAAGTGAGCAGGTGCCAACTATTTGGTTGGCACCTCTACTTGCCTCACCTGCTATTGAATCTTCTGATTCCTGAAAGCACTCAATACTTTCCACACGGAACGCTCCAGCGCCGTGCTGGTCGCAATTCCGATCTTCTCAGCCAGTGTCCGCTTTTGCTGGAACGATACTGAAACCACTTCAGCACGATCACAGGCTTCGATGAGGTATTCATCGGAGGTTTTGATTTCGTCGATGAGTTTTACGTCCAGGGCACGCTTACCAAACCAGATGTCACCATTAGCAACAGCTTGGATATCAAGATTCGGCCTACGCTCGCTTACGTATTCTTTAAACAGGCCGTGGGTGTCTTCCAAGTCTTCCAGAAACTTCTGCCGGCCTTTTTCGGTGTTTTCACCAAACATGGTGAGCGTGCGTTTGTGTTCACCCGCGGTCAGCACTTCAAAATCGACGTTATTTTTCTCAAGCAAACGATGGAAGTTCGGTAGTTGAGCAACTACGCCGATGGAACCGATGACGGCAAACGGAGACGCAATGATTTTATCGGCCACGCAAGCCATCATGTAGCCGCCACTGGCTGCGACTTTATCAACGCAGGCTGTCAATGACAGTCCTTTGCTCCGAATGCGGTCTAATTGAGCTGATGCCAAGCCGTAGGCATGAACCAGGCCGCCACCGCTCTCAAGGCGGACAACTACTTCGTCCTTTTCGGGGTCTGCAACGCTCAGGACAGCGGTTACGGAACGGCGAAGCGTGTCGGTATCACTGGCCTTGATGTCACCGTCGAAGTCGATCACATAGATACGCGATTTCGCTTCGCTTTCATCATCCGCTTTGTTTTTGGCAGCTTTTTTCTTTGCTTTATCTTCTTTCTTCTTTTGTTTGTTCCAAGCCTTGTATTCGTCATCCGACATCAACTTGGCCTGAATCGACTCTTTCAGGTTTCGGTATTTGTCGTTAAGTTTTCGTACCTTCAGTTCGCCTTCGTCATCGTCCGAATCACTATGCTTGCTTGCGGACATAATAACCGCGGCCAAAATAATCGCCGCCACAACGAAGGTTGCAACCTTTGCAAGAAACAATCCGTAATCACTAATGAATTCCAAAATTCAGTCTCCAGTGCGCTTTATGCAAACCCCAGAGTGTACTCTGTCGCACCTTAACTGATAAGCCCGAATCAAATTAAAACAAGCGTTCGATCAAGCTTGACATGCTCCTGCCGTAACCATAAAGTCGAATACTGAGGTCGGCGATACCCAGCTACTACAGAGTCAGTTGCGCTCGGGTTGTTGATCCGCCACTGTAAGATAAGACAATCACCAAAAAGGGTATAACTAATGTCTGTAGAACAGATTTTTGAGAAGCTGGAAAAGAACTTCAACGCAGACGCAGCACAGGGCTTGGACCTGGTGTTCCAGTTTGATATCGAAGACGACAAGACTTACAACCTGGAAATCAACGACGGCTCTTGCAAGTTGAACGAAGGCGCTCACGAAGATCCTTCTGTTACCCTGATCATGAACTCCGAAACTCTGGAAGGCATCGTTTCTGGCGAAACTGACGGCATGCAAGCATTCATGGCTGGTCAGCTGCGCGCCGAAGGCGACATGATGCTGGCTACCAAGCTGGGTGAACTGTTCGACATGGGCTAAGCCCTTATCGAAAGTTCCATAAAAAAACCTGCGTAGATCGCAGGTTTTTTTATGTCTGTTGTTTGGCTTAACAGCCTTATAAACCGACGTCTGCCAATGAAGACTCCGCCAAGTTGAGCAGCCCGACATTACTCTCTTCCCGCCGCCCAACGCTCTCGATGTAATATTCCAGCGACGTAAGCGCATCTGCCAGCGCTTCCAAGACAGAGCTCGATGGCGCTTCTTTCGCGTCCAGAAGCTCGCCCTGAATGGAATCTGCAACTCTTGCAATGACACTGGCCGCTGCAGGATCACTCACCATGATGAGCCCACCCCATATACTGCGCAGCGTACCGGGCAGGTTGGCAAGGTGTAACTTGTCGTAATCGGATTCAATGAATGCGGTAATCGCACGCTTCGCCAATGTTAAAGCGCCCCGCGCCTCTTCGGTAACCACCCAGATAGCTTCTTGGAGGTACACCGATTCTTCGGTTCGGCTATTCGCGCCCGCCAGCGCGTCGGTCTCAGACGTAATGCCACGGGTTACAATTTGCATAACCGCATCTTCTACGCCCAGAACTGAATCCGCCAGCTGATAAAGCTCGTCTTCAGCGGGCAAACGATTCTCCGTCTCCCACTGACGAAGCTTGCAAGCTTCGCCGCGGGAAATGCTTGCCAAGCGATTGAGGTCGAGCATAACTAAAGTATTGGCAAGCCGCTCCAGGGCATCCGCAATGGAGGATAACTCAGCCAAGTCTGGCTCGATGCCCCGCTCAATGATGTCGAGCTTGTCTTTGAGCTGATTCAACTCTTCCAGCAATGCATCAGACAAGGACTTCAAGACATCGCTTCCCGGGCCGTAGAGCCTACGAGAATGCGCTTCCATCATGGAGTCGGGAAAATCTGAAGGAAGCAGCTTGTAGCTTTGCAGCACCTTGACAATTTCCGGATTCGAAGACCCGCTTCGATAGAGCAAGTACAGCAGATCTTTTACAATCGAATCTGGCGCATCTTTTGCGGTTGCAACTTTGCCCACATACACGATTTCACGGGTGTAACGCTCCAAACGCATCAACAAGCGCTTACGAGCTTTACTGAATCCCATCGCCCGATCAAGCATGGCATCCGCTGCAATAGCAAGAAGGCACCACATCTGCCCCATTGGCGCGCCTTGGCAAAGTCGAGCGAAACCACGAGCCGCGCGAGCAATCAGCTTTTTACTGACATCTTCGTTCTGCTCTCGGAGTATGCTCAACAAAGCGACCTGAAACGTTAGGCGCATACGCCGCGCCAACACTTCGTATTCGGTATCATCTTCTACGCTGGGGCGGAGCGCCACATCGCAGCAAAAATCGGGGCGTTGACGCACATCCACGTCAAAAAAGCACGATTCGGGGTACGGTTTTTCCTTCCGGGCTTCGCGCAAGTCGTTAATAACGGGGAGCAATAATTCCGGGTGGTCAATGCGTTGCTGATGGTAGTACTCGACATAGCGACGCAAGGTAAATAGAGCGCTGTTCAGGGTCGTCAGCAAGATGTTTTTGTCGTCGTTGGCACCCACAGGGACATCGTTCGCCAGGCCCACTGCTTCCTGACAAATTAACGTTCCACCACGAAGTTCAACCAGCAGAAAAATACCGCGAAGCTGGTTCAGATAGTCGACACAGTTCTGCAGGTCTTCCCCACTTTCCCGATTTTCCTGAAAGCGTTCAAGGCTCGATTCCGCTTGTTTGATGGTCTGCTCAATTTCACCTTTAACCAGATCAAACGACTGCGATTTCGTCGCAAGAGACGATTGGACCATAAACGCTTCCTGTTACGTTGCGGAGACGACCGCTTCCTGTGCATGAACAATATCAATTCGCGAAAAACCCGGGAACTTATCATTACTTATAACATAAAATTCAAGTAGCTCAAGAAATCTGAAATGTAACAATTAGTACAGTTAGATGCAGATCTCACTCTGAGGCTTCAAGTTTGCTCCAGACCGTCTGCCCCGCCTTCTTTTCGATCCTGTCCATCATTTCATTGTGTGCGTTGATTTCGTCGTTAGTGGCTTCAATAACGGGCAAGCGAGCTCGTGTAGATGAAAGTCTCCGCACGCCTATTGCCCCCCCCTCTTCACCGGAGCCTGCGTCCAAAGAAAGCGCAGTTTGACCACCCGTCATCAACAGGTAGACGTCAGCCAGGATCTCGGCATCCAATAACGCGCCGTGAAGCTCTCGATTCGAGTTATCTACCCCGTAGCGTTTACAAAGCGCATCCAGATTGTTCTTTTGCCCGGGGTGTTTCTTTCGCGCAATGGCCAAGGTATCAACAATGCCGCAATGATCAGCGGTTTTTCGTACCGGCTTAACACGAGCGAACTCGGCATCCATGAAGCCAACGTCAAACGCCGCGTTATGAATAACCAACTCGGCACCTTCAATAAACGCAAAGAATTCGTCCGCGATTTCTGCAAATTTCGGCTTGTCCTGCAAAAATTCGTTGGTGATGCCGTGAACGGTAATGGCTTCGGCCTCAACTTCCCGCTCCGGATTGATGTATACGTGGTAGTTGCGCCCCGTCAGCTTACGCTCAATAACTTCAACACAACCGATCTCGATAATCCGGTGCCCGGCGTTGGGATCAATGCCCGTGGTTTCTGTATCCAGTACAATCTGTCTCATGCATTACCTTCCGGAGAACATCGTTTCGTGCTTCTATTTCTTTAGCAACTCATCACTGTTTCGACACCCAAGTTGGCAAGTTCATCCGCCAACTCGTTCCCGGGGTCGCCCGCGTGGCCCTTAACCCAATGCCAGTTCACGTTATGACGTGCGGATTCCACGTCCAGCTCCTTCCACAAATCTGAATTCTTAACCGGCTTTTTAGCTGAGGTTTTCCAGCCGTTGCGCTTCCACCCAGTCATCCACTCAGTGATCCCTTTGCGGACGTACTGGGAGTCTGTGTACAGTTCGACATCGCAGGCGCGATTCAAAGCTTTAAGGCCCTGAATGGCGGCCATCAGCTCCATGCGGTTATTGGTTGTTTCGCGCTCACCGCCGTGCATTTTTTTCTCGGATCCGCCATAACGCAAAACCACCCCCCAACCACCCGGGCCTGGATTACCTTTGCACGCACCATCGGTGTACATCACTACTTTGCCTACCATTAGAACTCCGGTGAATGATTACTGGTATCGAGTTTTCCGGGCACTCTGTTCACACAATCCCTCGACGCGCCTACCGCACCGGGGAGCGTAATGACTTTACTCTTTCGCCAATTTACGCGCCGCTGAATGGGCGCCGGCACCCGTTTGCGCGCAAGGATACAGTAATAGGCACCAACGGGAATAATGTTGGCTTTGCCGGAAGGCATTCGAGTGGCTACAGAACTGCTGCGTTTCTGAATCGGGAGCTGGCTGAAATACGTGGCAGAGGATTCAACGGTAAAGCCAAGCAACCGGAGCCAGTCTTCCATTCGTGACCGCATCAAAAATCGACCACCCCAAGGCCCCTGATGTTGCCGGGAGATCAACTTGCGGGCTCCCCATAGGCCCAAGGGATTAAAGCCGACCAAGGCCATCACGCCCTCCCCACGCAACACTCTTGCAGCCTCTCTAAGCACTTGGTGAGGATCTTTGGAGAAGTCGGCAGCATGATGAAGAATGGCTAAATCGACAGACTCGGCAGGGAACGGCAACTCATCCGAATCGCAAACCGCCACGCCGTCGGGCATATTCGGGCTCCAGCTTGGCGTCGTAATAATACGCTGCACAAAATCCGTGCCGCTGGCCAACGGCAACCTGTGACTCAAGCCAATCTGTAACTGTCGCGCGCCAGTGAGGCTGCTTAATTCTCTATCAAGCACACACCGCTGACTGGCTAACAAAGCACGCCCGAGCGGGCTCTGAAACCAGACTTCAAAGCTTTCATGTCGTACTGCGAAATCAACCGGCCTAGAGTCTTTCACCGTTCATCCCTCTAATCCTGCGGCCCTGACATCGGATACCTTGGGATAGGCGCGCTGTTGCTTTATCATAACAGTCACATCCATCAAGCACATGTGGTCATGATGTTTAGTATTTACCCTATTCCGGCGTTTTCAGACAACTACATCTGGTGCCTTGCAGATACAGAGGCAGGTAAAGCTCTTGTGGTAGACCCGGGGCAGGCTCAACCGGTCACGGATTACCTGGAACAGGCCGGCCTGACACTCGACACCATTTTGGTGACCCATCATCACCCGGACCACACCGGCGGGATTGCCAAGCTAATCGAAGGCGACCCGACCGTCAGAATCGTCGGCCCTGAAGGATCACCCTTCACTAATGTGACAGAAACGGTGTGCCATGGCGATAACATCGAATGGCAAACGATAAGTTTTCACATTCTGGCGACCCCGGGCCACACGCTGGATCACATCGTTTATTTTACTGAGACTGAGGTTAATGGCGCGCCAGTATTGTTCTGTGGTGACACCCTGTTCATTGGCGGATGTGGACGGTTGTTCGAGGGCACCCCGGCACAAATGCACGGGTCGTTGAACTCTTTGCGTGCCTTACCGGATAGCACGGCAATCTACTGCGCCCACGAATACACACTTGCCAACCTTCGCTTTGCCCGCCATTGGCTGCCAGAAGATGCAGGATTGATCCAATTCGAGCAGAAATGCTTCGAACTGCGCCAAGCGGGAAAACCGACCGTGCCTTCTAGCCTTAAAAACGAGAAAGCGTTAAATCTGTTCCTGCGCTGGGATGATCCAGCGGTTGTCCGAGCTGCTGAAGCCTATGGCGCTGAAAAAGGCTTACCGGTAACAAAACCGGCCGAGGTATTTGCGGCCATCCGGCATGGAAAGGATCACTTCTGACCTGAAACGGCTATGAGGCGGGGTAACAAGACCTCTCAAAGCCGTAACATCATGCGTCTTGACCGCCTCAAAACCCGTCCCATAGAATCTTGCACGAACTTTGTTTGTAACATCGCATTTTTATTTACGCCGGGGGCTTGTCACTCATACCCGGCGCAACCTCCCGGAACCCTATTTATGCCGGTTAATCGCCTTTCGTTGGTTTTGCTCACGACATCCTTAACAGCAGGGTGCAGCAGCAACCCCTTATTCGACAGTTGGCACAATAGCCCGCTTGAATCCGAACGTGTTGTCGTTGCTCAAGGCGACGACGAATTGATCGCTGCTATCGATTCCGACCAAGATATCGCCACAAATGCTCCGTTAGACGACGCCATATCTTCGCAATTGAAAGCTAAAGCCAAAGAAGCCCGCAAGAAGCTGGACGAGCCTAAATCTTCCAGTTCTGACGAACTTGATGAGAATGATATGTGGAGCCGCATGCGTGCAGGCTTTGCAATGGATCACTCGATCGACAATCCCCGGATGCAAGCGCAGCTCGACTGGTATGCCCGCAACCCACGCTATATTCAACGTGTGACCGAAAGGGGCGCTCGATACCTGCACCACATCCTGAGTGAAGCCGAAGCTCGCGGCTTGCCGACAGAACTTGCCCTGCTACCAGTGGTAGAAAGCGCGTTTGACCCTTTCGCGTACTCCCATGGGCGCGCGGCAGGGCTTTGGCAGTTTATACCTTCTACTGGTAAATACTTCGGCCTGACACAAAGCTGGTGGCATGATGATCGACGGGATTTACTGACTTCTACCGATGCGGCGCTGACCTACCTGGATCGACTGGCCAACCGTTTCGACGGTGACTTCACGCTGGCACTGGCTGCCTATAACTCCGGTGGCGGCACAGTTTCAAGTGCGATGCGCCGAAACCGCAAGGCCGGCAAACCCACGGACTATTGGTCTCTGCGTTTGCCAAAAGAAACCCGGCATTACGTACCCAAGTTGCTGGCACTGGCAAAGATCATCGACAATCCGGATGCCTACGGCATTGTCTTACCGGAATTGAAGAACGAACCCTATTTCGAAGTGGTTGAGACGGGTTCACAACTGGATCTCGCGCAAGCAGCCAAGCTTGCAGGCGTCGACATCGATGAAATTTACCTGCTGAACCCTTCATACAACCGGTGGGCGACCAACCCCGATGGTCCACACCGACTCTTGGTGCCCACTCAAAACGCTGAAACATTCCGTACTGCGTTGGCGAAATTCCCCGCTGAACAACGGGTTTCTTGGGAGAACTATAAAGTATCCAAAGGCGATAACCTCGGAAGCATCGCTCGTCGGTTCTCCACCACCACGTCCGTTATACGCCAGGTGAACAAACTGAATGGCGATATGATTCGTATCGGTCAGCAACTGCTAATCCCCTCTTCTACCAAGGGCTCTGAAGCCTATGCTTTGAGTCAGTCACAGCGGGTCGAGCGCAAGCAGGAGCGGAAACGTTCAGGCAATAAAGTGCGCTATACGGTTCGCAGGGGCGATACATTCTGGGACATTGCCCGGGAACACCGGGTGAGTGTACGAGAGGTTGCCGCATGGAATGGCATGGCGCCGGGGGACCCACTCCATCCCGGCCGGGAACTGGTGATCTGGAGTAAGGTCAAGCAGCCAAAGACCGTCGCAAGTAACGCCAGAAGCAAAGCCATGGTCCGCAAAGTTGGGTATCGAGTGCGTAAAGGCGATTCTTTGTCTACGATCGCCTCCCGATTCTCCGTGAATGTGCGAGATATCGCATCATGGAACGATCTTAATACCAACCGTTATCTGCAACCTGGCCAAAGTCTGGTACTCTACGTTGACATAAGAAACAGCCCATAACGTGCGAGAACTATGACAAAAATACGTAAAGCACCGAGTCTGACAGGACTGGTTACGTCGCTGGCCTTAGTGGTCACTTCTTTTGTTTCATACGCAGACAGTCAAGCCCCGGAAACGCCCGCCCCCGTGCACGGAATTGCCATGCACGGGGCGGTGAAATACTCCCCAGATTTCAGTCATTTTGATTATATAAACACAGAAGCCCCAAAAGGCGGCCACCTGAAACTGAGCGTCGTCGCAAACGGTTTCGACAGTTTTAACCCATTTGTTGTCAGAGGCGTTGCCGCAGCCGGTATCAGCACCTACGTTTACGACACGCTGATGGAGTCATCCGATGATGAGCCCTTTTCCGCTTACGGGCTGATCGCAGAAAGCCTCGAAGTACCCGAGGACAGAAGCTACGTCATCTTCAATTTGCGGGAAGAAGCCCGCTTTCAGGACGGCGAGCCCATCACCGCCGACGATGTGGCTTTTTCGTTCCGCATCCTGACCACTGAAGGCCATCCCTTCTACCGTAATTACTACTCCGATATACAAAACGTCTCAGTAGAAAATGATCACCGCGTTCGTTTTGATTTTGGAGATACTGAAAACCGCGAGTTGCCGCTAATTATCGGACAAATGCCTATTCTTCCGGCGCACTATTGGCAAGATCGTGAATTCGAGGGTAACGGCCTGAACGTTCCCGTAGGCAGTGGCCCTTATCGCATTGCATCGTTCGATGCCGGTCGTGCCCTGACTTTTGAGCGCGTGCCCGATTACTGGGCAGCCGATCTTCCGGTTCGCAAGGGCCGGTTTAACTTCAACAAAATTACCTACGAATACTACAGCGACGATACGGTCGCACTGGAATCCTTCAAAGCGGGTAACTTTGACTTCCGCCAGGAAACGTCCGCAAAGAATTGGGCCACTGCCTATAGCGGCACGCCCTTCGAGAACGGCTCCATTGCCAAGGCCGCCATCGAGCATCACCGTCCTACCGGCATGCAGGGATTCGTGTTCAACACCCGCAAAGCCGTCTTTAAAAATCCCAAAGTTCGGGAAGCCTTGGCGTACGGGTTTGATTTCGAATGGGCAAACCGAAACCTATTCTTTGGCCAGTACAGCCGCACAGACAGTTACTTCGATAATAGTGAGCTTGCCTCAAGCGGCCTCCCAACCGGACGCACTCTGGAGATTCTTGAGCCTTTCCGTGATCAGCTGAGCCCGGACGTGTTCAACAAAGTGTACACACCACCCGACACCGGAAAATCCAGGACCGTTCGTGACAACCTTAAACAAGCCCTTAAGCTGCTGACTGAAGCCGGCTACAGCATCCGTAACGGAAAGATGGTGAACAACGAAACCGGTAAGCCCCTGGCCTTTGAAATCCTGCTGGCACAGAAAAGCTTTGAGCGCGTGGTCCTGCCGTTTACGCAAAACCTGAAGAAACTGGGCATCGATGTCACTGTGCGTCTTGTGGATACCAGTCAGTATATCCGCCGTGTACGCAGCTTCGATTTCGACATGATCACCCAAGTGCTGCCCCAGTCAGACTCGCCGGGCAACGAACAGAGGGACTACTGGCACTCAACGAATGTTGATGTCGAGGGCTCCCGCAATACCATTGGCGTGAACGACCCCGTCGTTGATCAGTTAGTGGACATGGTGATTCAAGCGCCGGACCGCGATGAATTGGTGCATCGAGTCCGCGCCCTCGACCATGTGTTGCTGCATGGCCATTACGTGATACCTCACTGGCACCTGAGTAAAGACAGAGTGGCCTACTGGAACCATCTTGAACGGCCCGACGTTACCCCTAAAAGCGGTATCGATCTTAACAACTGGTGGGTGGCCCGCTGAGCGGCCCATTCCGAACCAAGCCGTCATGAAAGGATTCCTTCCCTAGATGGGTACATACATACTTCGTCGATTGGCGCTCATTATTCCGACGCTGGTCGGAATAATGCTACTCAATTTCATTATTGTGCAGGCAGCTCCCGGCGGCCCCATTGAGCAGCTCATTGCCGAAATGGAAGGCCTCGGCGGTAATGCGCTGGCCAGAGCGGGTGGCGGCGATATGGGCGGAGAAGTTTCCGCTGCCTCGGGAGAAAGCCGAGGGGCGCGGGGGCTGCCTCCGGAACTCCTCGCAGAGATGGAAACCCGGTACGGATTCGACAAACCCGCACACGAGCGTTTTCTGGGAATGCTGAAGGATTACGCCACCTTTGACTTCGGCGACTCCTTCTTTCGGGACCGCTCAGTGGTGGAGCTCGTCATCGATAAGATGCCTGTGTCGATTTCCCTCGGTCTCTGGTCAACACTGGTTATCTACCTGATATCCATTCCTCTAGGTATTCGAAAAGCCGTCACCGATGGCTCCCGCTTCGATGTCTGGAGCAGTTCGGCCATCGTAGTGGGCTACGCCATACCTGGGTTCCTGTTTGCCATTCTGTTAATTGTCCTGTTTGCTGGCGGCAGCTACTTTGATTGGTTTCCGTTGAGAGGCCTCACCTCACCCGACTTTGACACCATGACCTGGTACCAAAAAATAGCTGACTACTTCTGGCACTTGGCCCTGCCCGTCACCGCAAACGTCATCGGCGGTTTTGCCACCCTCACCTTACTGACCAAAAACTCTTTTCTCGATGAGATAGGCAAGCAATACGTGGTGACTGCCCGAGCGAAAGGTCTGGATGAAAAACAAGTGCTTTACGGCCACGTATTCCGTAACGCCATGTTAATCGTCATCGCCAGCTTACCCGGCGTACTGGTGTCTCTGTTTTTTACCGGTTCGTTGCTGATCGAGGTAATCTTCTCGCTCGATGGTCTGGGTTTGCTCGGCTTTGAAGCCGCACTGAACCGTGATTACCCAGTTATCTTCGGAACGCTTTATATCTTTACCCTCATGGGGCTTCTGCTAAAACTGATCAGCGACATAACCTATGTTCTGGTTGATCCGCGCATCGACTTTGAAAGCCGGGAGGGCGCGTAATCGTGATTAAGCTCTCGCCCATTCAGCGGCGCCGGGTACGTAACTTTCGCAATAACCGCCGCGGATTTTGGTCCCTTTGGCTGTTTTTGCTGATATTCGGCATCAGTCTCGGTGCAGAATTGATCGCCAACGACAAGCCGTTGTTCGTGTCTTACAACGGCGATTGGTATTTCCCGGTCGCCCAGACCATCCCAGAGGAAACCTTCGGTGGCTTCCTTCCGACCGAGACGGATTACCGGGACAGTTTTATAGCAGACGAGATCAATGCCAACGGCTGGATGATATGGCCTCCGATCCCGTTTAGTTACAACACGATCAACTTCAATCTGGACGTGCCCTCACCCGCACCACCGAGCTCCGTCAACTGGCTTGGCACAGACGATCAGGGGCGCGATGTAGCCGCCAGAGTGATTTACGGTTTCAGGATTTCAGTGGTATTTGGTCTGACACTGACACTGGTCAGCTGCCTCATCGGCGTGGCTGTGGGTGCCATTCAGGGCTATTACGGCGGCAAGATAGACCTTCTCGGGCAGCGGTTTCTGGAAATCTGGTCAGGGTTACCCATGCTCTACTTACTGATCATTCTGTCGGCCATTGTTCAACCCAACTTCTGGTGGCTTCTAGGCATTATGTTGCTGTTCAGCTGGATGGGGCTCGTAGATGTCGTTCGAGCTGAATTCCTCAGAGCCCGCAATTTTGAGTACGTACGCGCGGCGCGAGCTTTGGGCTTGGAGAACCGGCATATCATGTTCCGCCATGTGTTACCGAACGCCATGGTCGCCACCCTGACCTTTCTACCCTTTATTCTAGCGGGCGCCATTACCAGTCTGACCTCGCTTGATTTTCTTGGCTTTGGCTTGCCCTCGGGCTCTCCCTCACTGGGCGAGCTGATTGCTCAGGGTAAAGCCAATCTACATGCTCCGTGGCTGGGCATTTCAGCCTTTGTTTCCTTGTCACTCATGCTGACTCTGCTGGTCTTTACCGGAGAAGCTGTGCGTGATGCATTTGACCCGAGAAAGAATTGATATGAGCGCCCTGTTAACCATCTCGGACCTATCCATTCAGTTCGATAACGGTCCTCTCGCCGTTCAGAACCTTTCTCTGTCGATAAACTCGGGCGAGACACTGGCTGTGGTGGGTGAAAGCGGGTCCGGAAAATCGGTCTCTGCTCTTTCGGTACTTCGGCTGCTGGACGAGCGGCACGTCAGTTATCCGTCCGGAAAAATCCTGTTTGAAGGCACGAACGTTCTCAAGGCTTCCGAAAAGGCCATGAAGAAGATCCGGGGCCGGAAAATCAGTATGATTTTCCAAGAACCGATGACCTCGCTCAATCCACTTCACACCGTTGAGAAGCAAATTTCAGAAACCTTACAAGTCCATCTGGGCATGCGCGGACCGCAAGCCCGTGCACGTTGTATCGAACTTCTTGAGCTGGTCGGCATTCCAAACCCCGAGCGACGTCTTGCGAGTTACCCTCACCAGCTTTCCGGCGGACAAAAACAGCGGGTGATGATTGCCATGGCTCTGGCTAACGAACCTGAGCTGCTGATCGCCGACGAGCCGACCACCGCACTGGATGTGACGGTACAGAAACAGGTTCTGGAACTTCTGAAATCACTTCAGCAAAAGCTTGGTATGGCGATGCTGCTGATTACTCATGATCTGAGCCTTGTCAGGCGATATGCCGACCGGGTACTGGTCAT
This sequence comes from Marinobacter sp. SBS5, assembly GCF_048285575.1. NCBI lineage: Bacteria > Pseudomonadati > Pseudomonadota > Gammaproteobacteria > Pseudomonadales > Marinobacteraceae > Marinobacter > Marinobacter sp. SBS5. The sequence goes on from NZ_JBLWAZ010000003.1 coordinate 70,794, forward strand.
GGAGAAAGGTATCAAGGTTGAAGAAGCCGAGACTGATCGATTGTTCACCGCGCCTGAGCATCCGTATACACGTACATTAATTGATGCAGAGCCTCCGCAACAGCCCGTGGCCCCGCGGGTCGAAGCTAAGGCTTTACTGGACGTTGCGGGACTGAACGTATCATTCACCCTTAAGAAAAACCTGCTGGGTAAAGTCACCAAGAGCTTTCACGCGGTGAAAGATGTCAGCCTCGACCTAGGGCGCGGTGAGACCTTGGGCATCGTAGGTGAAAGCGGTAGCGGCAAAACCACCATCGGCCATGCGCTGCTCAAACTGACCGGCAGCACCGGCTCCATTCGACTCGACGGCACCGATTTATCGCCCCTGTCTCAGAAACAGTTCCGGCCTTGGCGACGCCGCATTCAGATTGTATTCCAAGACCCGTTTGGCAGTTTGAGCCCTCGCATGTCAGTGGCTGAAATCATCAAAGAAGGGCTTCAGATTCACGACCAATCCAATGCCGAACAACACGATGCCAAGGTTATTCAGGCGCTGAAGGATGTCGGGCTCGACCCCGAAGCGCGGCATCGCTACCCCCACGAATTTTCCGGTGGCCAGCGCCAGCGCATTGCTATCGCTCGTGCGCTCGTTTTGCAGCCCGACGTGATCATTTTGGACGAGCCCACATCAGCGCTCGACCGGACGGTTCAGAAGCAAGTAATTGAGTTGCTGCAAGAACTTCAGGCGCAGTATGGGCTAAGCTATATTTTTATAAGCCATGACCTGAATGTCGTCCGTGCGCTCAGCCACAAGCTGCTCGTGCTACAACAAGGCGAGATTGTTGAATATGGGGTCGCGGAAGCTATCTTCCGAGCTCCCCAAGAAAACTATACGAAGGAGCTGCTTAACGCAGCGTTTTTCTACAGTACTACGACCAATTGACATTAGCCCCTTTGACTCGGGTCAGGGATAATGCGCCAAAATCAAGGAACATAGGGAGTCGATACCCATGGGTATTCTCAGTGGTAAGAAAGCACTGATTGTTGGTGTTGCCAGTAAACATTCCATCGCTTATGGCATCGCCGAAGCCTTTGCTCGTGAAGGCGCCGAACTGGCCTTTACGTACCAGAATGAAAAACTTCAGTCCCGCGTGGAAAAGTTTGCCGAGCAGTGGGGAAGCAACATCACCATCCCCTGCGACGTCGCGAGTGATGAAGAGATCGAACATGTTTTCACCGAGCTTGGCAAGCACTGGGACAACATCGACATCATTATTCACGCCGTTGGCTTCGCGCCTGGCCACGAGCTGGATGGTAATTACGTTGATGTGACCACTCGTGACGGTTTCCGCATCGCCCACGACATCAGCTCTTACAGCTTTGTCGCCTTGGCGAAAGGCGCCCGTAAAATGATGCACGAAGGCAGCAGTCTTCTGACCCTGAGCTATCTGGGCGCTGAAAAGGTTCTGCAGAACTACAACGTCATGGGCCTCGCCAAGGCCTCTCTGGAGGCGAATGTTCGCTATATGGCGGCGAGCCTGGGCAAGGAAGGCATTCGTGTGAACGGTATCTCTGCTGGGCCTATCAAGACTCTGGCGGCCTCGGGCATCAAGAGCTTCCGCCGCATGCTGGCAGAGAATGCCAAGCGCGCACCTCTGCGCCGCAATGTGACGACTGAAGAAGTGGGCAACGCCGCCGCGTTCATGTGCTCAAACCTGGCATCCGGTATCACAGGTGAGATTCTCTACGTTGACGGTGGTTTCAATATCACCGGTATGGGCGAACTGGAAGACTAAAGTCTTTCCGCCCAAGCAAACAAAAAAGCCGGCGTCATGCCGGCTTTTTTTATTCTGAACCCGAAAAAGCTTCAGCCACAGCTTCAAGCCAGTTTAGATAATCCGTTTCATCCGAATCGAACACCCGTACGCCATTCAAATGCCGGCTACCCTCTTCTTTCTTGCTCCACACAACTTCAACCATGAGTCGAAACGATTTCTTCTGTGCAGACAAATGGATCTCGGCTGCCAACAGAGAGCCCGCGTGTAACGGTTCCATAGTCACCAGACTCATGCCGCTTGCGGAGAGATCCCTGACTTCGCACGTTCGGACCGAGGCCTCCAATGATTCATCACCGAACTCGATAGGCTCAGCGGACTCAACACGCAGCCGCGCCGTTGCCCGAGCTGACAAGCGATAATCTTCACGTTTATCAGCTCCGTCAGGCAAGGAAGCTTCCCGACCAAAACTGTAATATTTGTCCATCACACACTCCCTCCATTCCGGCTGCCCCGGATTCTGCCAACGACACGACTGAGAGTGTCATCAAACGCCGCTCCGCCGCCAAGTATCCTGATCGTTCCATTGACGACGCCGGTTAGCAATTCGTCCCGCATGAACTGATGGCGGTTAAGCCCCAACCGATCGACAAACACAAACTTTCCGGAAGCCGCAATTTTAACGGCTAATTTCAGACGCAGAGGCTCGCCCTTGGTCGGCTCCCGATCCAGCACGATCCACCCTTCAAGCCCGAGTTGCTCGATCTGCCGTGCCGCTTCCGTTTCAGCCTCACGCATCAACCTCTCTGATTCCAGTTTTTCATCGGCAATCCGTTGTTGCTCGGCTTCGGCCCGCAGGCGTTCAATCATGGCTTCTTGAGCGGCTTGTTGCTCTGCTGCCAAACGCTGCGCCTCTTCTTTTTCTCGACGCAACGCCTCAACTCTCGCGCGAACTTCTCGTGCGGCTTGCTCTCGCTGTTGTTGCTGCTTATCACAGACGTTTGCCACGAGGAGTATCGTTTCCTCCATAACCTCGCCAAATGGTTTTAAATCAGGTAAAAGCCGCAGCGTCTTGGCCTCCAGTTCTTGCTGAAATTCAGACCAAGCCTGCAAGCCGAGTTTTACGCCGGCACCGTTGGTCCAGACAATCTCTTGGCTGTCAGGCAGAAACGTAAAGAAAAAGCGCCGCTGCTCGTCTACCCCCTCGCCTTTTACAAACCAATGATCCAGATAGAATTCAATGTCAGTGGCCTTCACCGCCTTTCGGTCCAGCGAACTGGCATCCCAAATAAAGTCATCACTACCAGGCAAGGCTAATTCAAGCTCGATTGTTTCGCCTTTAATCCTGTCGACAATAACGGCATTGATCGCATCAATCTTTGCTACAGGTATGTCCTGTCCCAAGGCACGGCGCCATACATCGTGGATCAGATCCCCAAGCTGTTCACCAACTCGGTACAACTTACTTCGGTCTTTATCGGACAGTTCAGGGTCGCCAGCCCACACCAACCACTCAAGAATCTTATTGGCGTGTCGGCACAGCTCGCTTTCCTCACCGTCCGCCAGCACGCTTTGTTTAAGCACAGAAATCCAGTCGTCCATCACGAACCGGGCAATAACGATGGGCAAATGCCGGCCCTTGAGTGCTCTGCCCACCAGCGCCTTTGCTATCTGTTCCGCATGGCGCTGACGAGATAAACCTCGTTCAGTTTCGGACAACCTTTGACGTAGCTTATCGACCTGACCAAGCCTCTTCAGACTATCATCAAGCCAGTGCCTGCAGTACGCCTCGACAGGTTCGGTTGAGCCCCCTTCAAAGCTACCGGCCACGGCGATGACCAAGCTGTCGAGCAACTCCAGCAATACACGAGAAGACCGGCCACCGTTGTCGCTCCATCCGCGCCACTCCTGCAAATGGTCGAGCCATTTCAACACCACAAGAGGGAACCCCGCTCCGCCATCTTCACCGACCCGCCATGCGAACCAGAACCTCAGCCGGGCGATACGACTAACCAACGAAGTATGAAGCCCACTCGTATTCAGAAAGACATCCATAATACGATCCGCCAAGTACGCGGCATTAACCTGCCGAACACTCCAGTCAATCTGGACCGACCGCAAAACATGGGTAACACGCTCATCCCGCTGCTCGGACCAACAGGACAAAAGCAAAGGTCGCCAATCCGGTATCGCCTCCGGTGCGGATTTTCCGGTGGGGTATGGCAGGTCCGGTACGCGAATGCCGTTGAGAACCTGATTGATTCGGGCAGCAACCTCTTTATGCGAGATCGGTACTGCCTGTGGCTGCTTTGCCGTAGGGGACATCCGGTGCCTGTTGTCTGGAATCGTTGAAAAGGGCCTTCAAATAACGCAGTATAACCAACTCGCCGGGGTTTGCTGCAACCGTGTACCGGCGCCATTCGTGTTTATCTTCAATCACCGAGCAAAGCGACACGGAGTTGTTTCGGTGACGTAACGATTTGAGTTGGGGAACTACAACAAGATGTCGGGCAAGAAACTGGAAAACCTGAACGTGGCCAGCCAGGAACAACTGATTACTCCTGAAGCCTTGAAAGCAGAACTGCCATTATCTGACAAGGCTGCAGATACTGTCGCGTCAGGCCGTCAGGCCATTTATGACATCATGGACGGCAAAGATAAGCGATTGTTTATCGTTGTTGGCCCCTGCTCCATCCACGATCCCGAAGCCGCAAGAGAATACGCCAGCCGACTGGCAAAACTGGCGGACGAAGTCAGCGACACCCTGCTTCTTGTGATGCGCGTCTATTTCGAAAAGCCCCGCACCACGGTTGGTTGGAAAGGTCTGATCAACGACCCACACCTGAACGACACCTTTGATATTGAGCAGGGTCTTCATATCGGGCGTCGCCTGTTGTTGGATATCAACGAAATGGGCTTGCCAGCAGCCACCGAAGCGCTTGATCCGATCTCACCTCAGTATCTGCAAGATACCATTGCCTGGTCGGCGATTGGTGCGCGTACCACTGAGTCGCAGACACACCGTGAAATGAGCAGCGGACTGTCTATGGCCATCGGCTTCAAAAACGGGACCGACGGCAATCTGGACGTGGCCGTGAATGCGATGAACTCTGTATCGCACCCTCACAGCTTCCTGGGTATTGATCAGCAAGGCCGCGGCGCCATTATCCGCACCAAGGGCAACAACTACGGCCACGTGGTTCTTCGTGGTGGCGGCGGCAAACCAAACTACGACTCGGTGAATGTTGCATTGTGCGAACGTGCCTTGGAAAAAGCCGGGCTACGGAAATCCATCATGGTGGATTGCAGCCACGCCAACTCCAACAAGGACCCCGGCATTCAACCTCTGGTTATGCAGGACGTTACTCGTCAAATCATAGAAGGTAACAACTCGATTCAGAGTTTGATGGTGGAGAGCAACATCAACTGGGGCAACCAGTCTATCCCCGAAAATCTCGAAGACCTGAAATACGGCGTATCCATCACGGACGCGTGTATCGACTGGGAAACAACTGAAAAAGCGATTCGTGAAATGCGCGAAAAGCTGAAGGACGTGCTACCAAAGCGCGGCGCGTAAAACGAATAAGGCCCGGAGGCTGAACAACCCCGGGCCTTATTTAGCAATCAATAAACTGATCAATTAACCGATTCACACCCCAGCCAGTCCAACTTCCTTCTCAAACTGACCACGTGGCCGATTATCACGATGGTTGGCGCCTGAACCCCGCTGCTTTTAACCAACTCAGCAATGTTGTCCAAAGTGCCAGTAACTACTTTCTGTTCCGGAGTTGTGCCCTTGGAAACTAACGCTACAGGCATGCTCGAATCCATTCCATGGGCTATCAGTTCACGGCAGATGATCGGTAGCCCTACCAATCCCATATAGAACACCAGCGTCTGGTTATTCTGAACAAAGTCCGACCATGGTAAATTGCAGGTATCATCTTTCAAGTGGCCGGTGATAAAGCGCACGGATTGGGCGTGATCACGATGCGTCAGCGGAATACCGGAGTAGGCTGCGCAGCCCGATGCGGCGGTGATACCCGGCACCACCTGAAAGCGTATCCCTGCGGCCGCCAAGGTTTCGATTTCTTCTCCACCACGACCAAAAATGAACGGGTCGCCTCCTTTAAGGCGGACAACCCGATACCCTTCCTTCGCCAAATCCACTAAACGCTGATTAATTTGCCCCTGCGGCAAAGTATGGTTCGCTCGTTTCTTACCTACGTGGATCTTCTCGACCTGCTCCGGAATCAACGCCATGATTTCAGGCGACACCAGACTGTCGTATAGCACCACTTCAGCCGACTGAATCAATCGCCAGGCTTTCAGCGTGAGCAGTTCTGGATCACCGGGGCCAGCTCCAACAAGAGCTACCTCGCCGGCAGAATTGTTCGGATTATCCGTCACCGGATTAGGTTTGTAGCGGACTGGCCCCGCCCCAACCTTTATACCTTTCCCTGGCACCTCGGTTTGTCGGCTCATTGGATGCGCTCAACGCCTCCCATATAGGGCTTAAGAACCTCCGGAACAACAATGCTTCCGTCAGCCTGCTGATAATTTTCCATAACCGCAATCATCGCCCGGCCTACCGCCAAGCCAGAACCGTTCAGAGTATGCACCGGCTCGGGCTTTCCGGTTTCCGGATTACGCCAACGAGCCTGCATGCGGCGCGCCTGGAAATCACGGGTGTTGGAGCAAGAGGATATCTCACGGTATTTACCCTGGCCCGGGAGCCAAACCTCAAGATCGTAGGTCTTGACCGCAGAGAAGCCCATATCGCCGCCACACAGGGTGACCATGCGATACGGCAACCCAAGCAACTGCAATACTTTTTCTGCATGACCTGTCAGCTCTTCCAAGGCTGCGCTGGACTCTTCAGGGCGAACCACCTGAACCAACTCCACTTTGTCGAACTGATGCTGGCGGATCATGCCACGCACATCGCGGCCGTATGAGCCAGCCTCACTGCGGAAACACGGGGTATGCGCCACCATTCTCAATGGCAATTCGGCATCGTCCAGAATCGTATCAGCCACTAGATTCGTGACGGGCACTTCCGCTGTCGGGATCAGATACAAAGGATTATCACCTTCCGTGCGGAACAGATCCTCTTCAAATTTGGGGAGCTGACCGGTGCCAAAAAGAGCATTTCCGTTCACTAAGTACGGCACATAGGTTTCGGTGTAACCGTGCTCGCCTGTGTGCAAATCGAGCATGAACTGAGCCAAGGCACGATGCAGCCGGGCCAACTGACCACGCATGACCGCGAAACGGGAGTGCGCCAGGTTGGTCGCTTTCTCAAAATCGAGACCGTTAATGGCTTCACCCAAAGCAACGTGATCTTTCGGCTCGAAATCAAATTCTCTGGGCGTTCCCCAAACACGGGTTTCAACGTTGTCGTCTTCGCTCTTTCCGGGAGGGACATCTTCGTCCGGCACGTTCGGGATACCGGCCAAAAACGCATTCAGAGCTTCCTGTACGGAACGCAGTTCATCTTCCGCTTCGCTACGCTGCTGCTTTAGGCTTTCAACTTCATCCAGCAGCGGTTTGATGTCTTCACCGGCCGCCTTGGCTTTGCCAATCGACTTGGAACGTTTGTTCTGCTCGCTCTGCAGCGTCTCGGTACGAACCTGAATGGCTCGGCGGCGCTCTTCCAGCTGCTCGAAAGTAGCTACGTCGAGCTCAAAGTTTTTAATGGCCAGCCGGCGGGCGATCTCTTCAGTCTGTGAACGGACACGTTTGGGATCGAGCATGGTGTTCCTGAATTATCCAGTTAACGAATGGGTGAATAGGCGAACATTATACCCGCCGTGAGTTTGCTGGCCACCATTGACCTGAGCACTGAGGCAAATCAAGGCGCAGCCAATCAATAGCGTTTCACAGCACTTTGCTGGTCGAGAGCCTCCAGGCGCTGACGCTTTTCGGCGAGTTTGATTTCCAGACCCCGCATAACGGGTTCATAGTAGCGACGCTGATGGATCGCTTCTGGCAGGTATTTCTCCCCCGCAGCATAGGCATCCGGCTCATCGTGAGCATACCGATACTCTTCGCCGTGCCCCATGCTTTTGAGCAGCTTGGTTGGCGCATTCCGTAAATGCACTGGCACGTCGTAATCGGGGTCGCTCTTGATATCCGCCATACATTGATTGAACGCGGTGTAAACCGCATTACTTTTAGGAGCCATGGCCAAATAAGTAGCCGCTTGAGCCAGTGCCAACTCCCCTTCCGGCGAGCCTAACCGCTCCTGCGCATCCCAAGCCTGCAATGCAATCTGCAGCGCTCTGGGGTCCGCATTACCTATGTCTTCGCTGGCGATTCTGGCGAGCCTTCTTGCGATGTAAAGCGGATCACAGCCGCCATCCAGCATTCTGCACAGCCAATACAGAGCGCCGTCTGAACTTGAACCTCGTATGGACTTGTGCAACGCCGAGATCTGGTCGTAAAAAACATCACCGCCTTTATCAAACCTGCGCAAGCTTGTTTGCAGAACCTGTTCAAGCGTCGAAGGCAGAACCCGGTCGTTTCCTTGCTCGTCCGGTTCCGCGAGATCTGCAGCCACTTCTAGAATGTTCAACGCACGGCGAGCATCGCCTCCTGAAGCCGAAGCCATGGTGCCCAGCACAGAAGGCTCAACCTTTAATGAACCCGCAAAGCCTTCTTCACTGGTAAGCGCACGCTCCAGCAAGGTGAGAATGTCCGCGGATTCGAGATTTTTGAGCACGTAAACCCGAGTACGGGACAGCAGAGCGCTGTTAAGTTCGAATGAGGGGTTTTCTGTCGTAGCGCCGACAAAGATGAAGGTGCCATCTTCAATATGGGGTAGGAAGGCATCCTGCTGACTTTTATTGAAGCGGTGCACCTCATCCACAAAAAGAAGTGTGTCACTGCCTTGTGCCTGCTTGCGATGTTTTGCGCGATCGACAACTTCGCGGATTTCTTTTACGCCGCTGAGCACCGCCGACAAGGTTTCGAACGTTAACTCGCCAACGTTCGCCAACAATTGAGCAAAAGTCGTCTTCCCGACTCCGGGCGGCCCCCACAAGATCATGGAGTGCAGCTGGCCCTGCTCCACTGCCCTGCGCAGCGGCTTACCTTCGCCAACCAGATGTGCCTGCCCAACGTAGTCAGCAAGGGTCCTCGGGCGCATTCTGGCAGCCAGAGGCTGAAACCCGACCTCTGGCTGAAGCAAACTGTCCTGCATCAGGCACCGTCCCGAATGACGTCAACCTCCTCGGGATACTCCAACGTGAAGGCACTTTGATCGACATCCTTGTTCAGTTCAATGGAGTCGAAGCTGAGAATGCTGATCTGCGCCAGCGAATCTTCCATTCTCATTTCTTGCAGCTCGCCATCGAAAAAACTCAGGCGCAGTGATACAAACAAAGAGTCTGCACCTCTAGGTACCAGAGTAAACTCCCGAGTCAATTCTCCGATTCGGCGCTGGCTGACCTCATAAGTTTCGTCCAGGTTATCGACTTCGCCACTTAACAGCAGTGCTGGCGTACTCTGAACGCGATCATCCAGTTTGTGGATCGTCACCTGTTCAAGATCAGGGTCATAAACCTCAACGGTTTCGCCATCGCTCACGATAAACTGCGACAAGGGAGCGGCTGTTTCCCAGTAAAACAGGCCGGGCCTCTTGGCTTTGAGAGAGCCCCGGGTTTCTTGAACACGGCCGCCGTTTTCACCTACGACGATTTGAATAAAATCAGCCTGGTACGTTTCATAGCTTCTCAGGATCGATGACAGCTCCTCCGCTGCTCCAGCCGAGGCGCCCTCAGCATGAGCTGCACCGGCGGTGAACGTGAGTAGCAAACTCGCAATCAGAAAGAACACAAATCGACTCATAATAACGCTCCTAGTCTCTTGGGGGCGGCGGTGCCAGAACTTCTCTGGCGCCATTGTGGCCCGCCGCACTGACTACACCTGCAGCTTCCATTGCATCCACCAGGTTGGCGGCACGGTTATAGCCAATTTTGAATTTACGCTGAACCGAGGATATCGAAACCCTGCGATTTTCTGTCACGAACGCGACCGCCTCATCAAATAGAGCATCGCCTTCATCGCCACCACCACCTTCACTCAACGTGGGTACGCCTGGCAAATGTTCTCCTTCGGCACCACTCAGCACGTCATCAACGTATTCCGGCTCGCCTCGAGCCTTCCACGCACTGACCACACGATGAACTTCATCATCGTCCACAAAGGCGCCATGCACACGCACTGGCAGACCGGAACCGGGCGGCAAGTACAACATATCCCCGTGCCCGAGAAGCTGCTCTGCCCCGCCCTGATCCAGTACTGTTCTGGAGTCGATTTTAGAGGAGACCTGAAACGAGATCCGCGTTGGAATGTTGGCTTTGATCAAACCGGTAATCACGTCAACCGAAGGCCGCTGAGTGGCCAGGATCAGATGGATGCCGGCAGCACGGGCTTTTTGGGCAATCCGCGCAATCAGCTCTTCAACCTTTTTACCGACAATCATCATCATATCGGCAAATTCATCGATCACGACGACGATGAACGGCAAGGTCTCCAGTTCCGGGCGCTCCTGTTCATCATTTAAGAGATGCTCATCAGGCTTCCAGAGAGGATCAAGCAAGGGCTCTCCCTCGGCCCGAGCGTCTTTTACTTTCTTGTTGTAGCCCGCCAAATTACGCACGCCCAAGCTCGCCATAAGGCGATATCGACGCTCCATTTCAGCGACACACCAGCGAAGTGCATTAGCTGCTTCTTTCATATCGGTGACCACAGGCGCCAGCAAATGCGGAATGCCATCGTAGATGCTCAGCTCCAGCATCTTCGGGTCGACCATGATAAAGCGAACGTCTTCTGGGCCTGCCTTGAGCAGCATGCTCAGCAGCATGGCGTTCACCCCCACCGACTTACCCGAGCCTGTCGTGCCCGCTACCAGCAGGTGAGGCATCTTCGCCAGGTTAGCGACCATCGGGTTACCGCCGATATCGTTACCCAAGGCAAGCGTGATGGGAGACGAAGACTCCTTGAACACACGAGCACTCAGCACTTCACTTAAACGAACCATCTCTCGGGTTTCGTTCGGTATTTCAATACCGACCACCGACTTGCCCGGAATAACTTCAACCACACGCACACTTAGCACCGCTAACGAGCGTGCAAGGTCTTTGGCAAGATTCGAGATCTTGCTGACCTTAACTCCTGCGGCCGGCTTGATTTCAAACCGTGTAATCACGGGGCCGGGGTTCACCTCGACCACTTCCACGGATACACCGAAATCGGCTAGCTTCTCTTCCAGCAAGCGCGACATATGCTCCAGTGATTCCTCTGAATAACCGCTCACCTGATGCTCTTCGGGTGGGTCCAATAAGGTAATTGGTGGAATCGGGCTTTCAATATCTTCCAGCAGCGAGCCTTGTTTACTGTTGCCTTTTTTCTTAACCGAGGCCCCCTGATCGTCTTTTTTGAAAGGTGCTATCTTAAGCGCGCGGCTTAGTGGCTTCTCGGGGTTCTTGGCCGCCGGTTTAGGCGCAATAGGTTCTACGTCGCGGGAGCTAAAGCTCTCCACCTCCGAAGGCTCAGGCTCAGCGGTTGGCCGACCTTCCAGAGCCGGTTCGTTGCGCTGCTTATGCGACTTGGTATTCGGATCTTGTTTAGCTGCGCGGTCTTTTTTCGCAAATAGACGACGCCACCAAGGCGTCTTTGAGGAGGATTCCGACTTAGATGCCGACGCTGTCAACCGGGACTGGCTGTGCACTACAGGCGGTTGAGGTTCAGCCACTGTCTGCGACTTCTCTGTACGACCGGCTTTAGCGGTCTGATTCTTGAAGAATGCACTAATGGCCAAGGCCGCTTTGAGCGTCAGGCCACCCACCCGATCCATCAAACGGAACCATGAAAGGCCAATCGTTACGGTCAGGGCAAACAAGAAAATTGCAATCAACAAGAGCGTGGTTGCTGGCAGGTTGAAGAACCGTACCATCGCCTCAGACACGGCCTTACCTAAAACCCCGCCGGAGGACATACCCAGGCCAAACAAGGAATACAAAGACAACAAACTAGTGGCAGAAAGCAGAATCAGAACGAATCCGCCAAAACGCACCATAAACAACGGCCAGTGCAGGTCCAGTGGCTGGTGGCGCAAGCGAATGAGCATGAAGGCATAGCCTGCCACCATGACTGGGAATAGCCAGGAGACGTGCCCGAAAAAGTCCATTAACAGACTTGCAAGCCAAGCCCCCGTGCGACCGGCGTAATTTTCTACGTTGGTTTCATGGCCGATGCTGGCCCAACCCGGGTCTGAATGGCTAAACGTAAACAGCGCCATGGCCAGATAAATACACAGCACGATGAGGCCGAGAACAGCCCCCTCACGAGCTCCTTGGGCCATCAAGCGGCGAAAGCGCTTTTGTTTGTCTGTGAGTTCCGTTGGTACAGATTTCTTCGCTTTAGCGGATTCCGCCATGAATGCTCAAACCGTATGTAAGTTTAGTCTTCCAACGCCTGAAAACCCCGTGCGAGATCAGTTTTCAGGTCGTCAATGGCTTCAATGCCAACTGACAGCCGGATCAGATTTTCAGTAATACCTGCCTGCACTTTATCTTCAGGAGCAAGGCGCCCGTGCGTGGTTGTCGCCGGGTGGGTGATTGTTGTTTTCACATCACCCAAGTTCGCCGTGATGGAAATCATTCTTGTGCCATCAATAAACCGCCAGGCTTGTTCCCTGCCGCCTTTGACCGTAAACGACACCATGCCACCGAACCCGCTTTGCTGTTTTTTGGCCAACTCATGCTGAGGATGACTTTCCAGCCCCGCATAAAAGACCTTTTCAACCGATGGCTGTGTTTCCAACCACTTAGCCAACTCTAACGCATTGTCACAGTGAGCTCGCATACGGATCGGTAAGGTTTCAAGACCTTTCTGGAAAACCCAGGCATTAAACGGGCTCATGGTGGGCCCGGCTGAGCGGATAAAACCGTAAACTTCGTCGAGGTACTTGGCAGGCCCAACAACGACACCGCCAACACAGCGACCTTGCCCATCCAGGTACTTGGTCGCTGAGTGAATAACCAGATCCGCACCGTGTTCCAGCGGCCGCTGCAAAATAGGCGTACAGAAGCAGTTATCGACAACGAACAACGCATCGTTTGCGTGGGCCAAAGAAGAAAGAGCATCCATGTCAGCAACTTCACAGAGCGGATTCGATGGCGTTTCGATAAATAACATCTTGGTTTCAGGTCGAACAGCCGCCTGCCACGCACTCACATCAGTCAGGCTGACAAACGTCGTTTCGACACCAAACCGCGCCATATATTTCTGAAACAACACGTTCGTGGTTCCGAAAACGCCCCGCGAACAAATCACGTGATCGCCGGTTTTGAGCAGCGACATACAGGTGCTCAGAATGGCGGCCATGCCAGAAGCTGTCGCTACGGCTTTTTCGCCCCCTTCCATTGCAGCGATCCGACCCTCAAACGCCTGAACCGTTGGGTTAGTGAAGCGCGAGTAGATATTCCCCGCTTCTTCCCCACCAAACCGCGCAGCAGCCTGTGCGGCACTGCCGTAGACGAAGCTCGACGTTGGGAATATTGCGTCACTGTGCTCCAGCTGCCCCGTACGAATCTGCCCTGCCCTGACCGACAGCGTATCAACGGACATCCCTTCCAGATCGGACTCCGGGATCCAAAGGTGTTCTTCATGTCCGTGGCTCATCGCATTCTCCTGGTCCAAGCGCTGTGATCAGTCTTCGTCATTATGCAGGTCAATATTGTCGTTATCCGAGTCGGAATCAGAGTCCACATCAGACATGCCTGAGTTGGAGCTGCTGCTGTCCTTGCGACGATTTTCAAGGCGTGTGAGGTACTCTTTGTCGATATCTCCGGTGATGTAATTACCACTGAAGACAGAGCATTCCCAACCGTTGATGTCATCATTCACGTCGCTAACACAGGCGATCAGATCATCCAGTTCCTGATAAACCAGCCAGTCCGTACCAATCAGCTCACCAACCTCTTCAACCGTGCGGTTGTGGGCGATCAGCTCTGAAGCCGACGGCATGTCGATACCGTACACGTTCGGGTACCGAACAGGCGGCGCAGCAGAGGCAAAATAAACGTTGCGCGCTCCGGCGTCTCGAGCCATCTGAACAATTTCTTTACAGGTGGTACCACGAACAATGGAGTCGTCTACCAACATGACGTTCTTGCCACGGAACTCCAGATCGATTGGGTTGAGTTTTTGGCGTACCGACTTTTTCCGCATTTTTTGACCAGGCATGATGAACGTCCGGCCGATATAGCGATTCTTGATGAAGCCTTCACGGTATTTAACACCGAGCTGATACGCCATTTGCATGGCAGAAGTACGGCTGGTGTCCGGAATCGGAATCACTACGTCAATATCGTGGTCCGGGCGCTCTCGCAATACTTTATCAGCCAGCACTTCACCCATCCGCAGACGGGCTTTATACACAGACACGCCGTCCATAATGGAATCAGGACGAGCAAAGTACACGTGCTCGAAGATACATGGATACAGCTTGGGCGACTCGGCACACTGCTCCGAGTATAGCGTGCCGTCTGTTTCGATATAGACAGCTTCGCCAGGTTCGATGTCCCGAACCAGAGTGAATCCGGCTGCATTCAGAGCCACACTCTCGGAAGCGATCATGTACTCTTTCTGACCGCTTTCACTCTCACGAACACCGTAACAAGCCGGACGAATACCGTTAGGGTCTCGGAAACCAACAATGCCGTAGCCCGTAATCATGGCGATAACGCCATAAGCACCACGGCAGCGCTTATGAACGGCGCGGACGGCAGCAAAAATTTCGTCTTTAGTCGGGTCCAGCTTTCCTAGTTTCTGCAGCTCATGTGCAAAGACGTTCAACAAGACTTCCGAATCGGAATTGGTGTTGATGTGGCGAAGATCCGTACGGAACAGGTCACTGCTCAATTCGTCGGCATTCGTCAGATTGCCGTTATGAGCAAGCGTGATACCGTAAGGGCTGTTCACGTAAAACGGCTGGGCTTCAGCAGAACTGGAGCTGCCGGCTGTCGGATAACGAACATGCCCAATGCCCACATTCCCGACCAAACGGCGCATATGGCGAGTATGGAACACATCCCGCACCAAGCCGTTATCTTTACGCAAAAAGAAACGGTCATCCTGGAAGGTAACAATACCCGCCGCATCCTGGCCACGGTGCTGTAGAACGGTCAATGCGTCATAAAGCATCTGATTGACGTTAGAAGTACTGACAATACCGACAATGCCACACATGGCTGGAAGATTCTCCGAGTGTTAGAACTGAATGTTAGCGAGAGGCGGACGTGGGTTCCACGCCTTCCGGTTCACTGGGTGCTTCTGTATTAGCTGAACTGCTATCTGCCGGCCCCAGAAAGCGGGCAAATTCGTCACCAAAGGTGCGTCGAGACCAGTCCTCAACCACCGCCAGACGATCGATCATGACGGATGACTGCCACCAAGTATCTTGCGCCAGCGGCGTATAACGAGTGAAGGCAATGCCAACAATAACAACCACCACGCCACGGAGTAATCCAAACCCCATACCCAACACTCGGTCGGTAGCGGAAAGCCCGGTTGCCCGAACCAAATGGCCGATAAGATTATTGACGATGGCACCTACGATCAGGGTACCGAAAAACAGAATAGCGAATGCAGCAACCAAACGAACCAGTGGTGTCTCGACGGATGACTCGAGAAGTGCCTGCATCTGCGGGTGAAACGTACGGGCGATGATGAATGCACCAATCCAGGTCACCAATGACAGAGCTTCGCGAACGAACCCCCGCTTCAGACTGATGAGCGTGGAAACAGAAATGAGGGCAATGATGACCCAGTCAATCCAGATCAGCGATTCCATGAACAACCCGGTGGAGAAAACGAAGGGGGAATTCTAACAGGAAACGAGAGCGCACCAAACTCTCGTCTTAAGATAATTCTGTTTCCGGCGGAATTATTTTCCGCCTTGGGTCACCAGACTTTTCAGACCGAACTTTTGATCCAGCTTGGCCTTGGCTTGGTCGGCATCGGCACGACTCACGAAGGGACCACTAAAGACGCGGGTTAGTGTCTTGTCGCCGCTGGAAAATTGCTGTAGATGAGCACCAAAACCCATTTCGATCACGTTGTCGCGCAACCGCCGTGCATTACCTTCGTTTCCAAAGCTGCCTAACTGAACAACCCAAGCGCCTTCCAAGGTACGAGTGAATTCGGCCTTTTCATCGGCGGGCTTCGCCGGCACCTGTTCTGGCTGTGAAGGCCGCACCGTTTCAGTTACTGAGCCAGCCTCAGCTTGCTTAACGGGAGCGCTCTGGACTGACTCAGACTGCGCTGCAACCGTCGCTCTTTGTGGCTTCTCTTCTTCAATAATTCGGAATCCTGGCGCTTGCTCCGAACTCCCAGTGACGGACGATCCATTCCCTGAAGTCACTTCATAACCAATCGCATCACCCGATGGCTCGGCCGGCATATCTACCTCGGGGAATGGAGGCTCTTCCGGGATGGTAATTGACGTGGTTTTTCGTTGCGAATGGGGCTCATCAAAAATCATCGGCACAAAGATGACAGCTAGGGAGATCAGAACCAAAGCACCAATGATCCGTTGTTTTAATCCGTCCACCTGAAAGAACTCCCTATGCCAACCTATTTGAGTTCGATAGTAACTGCGTCAAAAACAGAACTGAAGCCATATCCGGCCAATGAACAAAGTTTAAGACGCATCACCCAGGAGTAAAGCTCTGGCTTCAGCCACTGTAAAGAATGATCCGAAAACCACCACACAGTCTGCCTGCCCTACAGCCTGATCTTTAGCGCGCTCAACGGCCTCAGCGATGGTGGTATAGGAACCGGAGCTCGGAACCTCTCCAACACGAGCCTCAAGCTCGTGAACAGACAAACCTCTGGGCACATCCAGACCAGCAAGACACCAGTGATCGACAACAGGCGTCATGGCCGAAACCACACCCTCAATATCTTTGTCGCCAAGCGCGGCATAGACCGCAACAACCCGCCCGCTGCTTTGCAGCTTCAACTCATGAAGCTTGCCTGCCAACCAACGGGCTGCATGAGGATTATGACCCACATCAGCAATGATCAAGGGATCGCTACTGAGCCGCTCGAAGCGCCCGGGTAGGCTGACCGTATAAGCTGCCTCACCCAAGAGTTCAAGCTCAGCATCTGGAACCAGCTGTGCAGCCATGACAGTAGCTGCAGCCACGCTCTCGATGGGCAGAGGGCCCGCAGGCAACGCTACACGCCCCTCTGCCATCACCAAATCCATGATTGCACGGTCGTCAGCGCGAGGTTCCAGCTGGTAATCACGCCCCGTCAGTCGCAGATCAACTTTCTGCGCCGCTGCCTGCTGTAAAACCGAAGCAGGCGGCACTGGATCGGCACAAACAGCCGGAATCCCCCGCCGCAAAATGCCCGCCTTCTCAAAACCAATCACTTCCCGGTTATCACCAAGAAAACCAATATGATCAATATCGATGGAGGTAATAATCGCAAAATCGGCATCCAGCACATTCACTGCATCAAGCCGGCCACCCAAACCCACTTCCAATACCCAGTCCTGAACCCCGGCCTGCTCAAGAGCCACAAAAGCGGCCAGAGTTCCGAACTCGAAATAGGTCAACGAGACTCTATCCCTTGCGACCTCTACCTTTTCAAAGGCAGAAACCAAGTCAGCATCGGAAACATTGGTTCCGTTAATACGGACGCGCTCGTTGTAATACTGAAGATGGGGCGAAGTGTAGGCACCCGTGGTACGTCCGGCCGCCATTAACTGGCGCTCCAGCGTTGCTACGGTGGAGCCCTTTCCATTGGTACCGGCAACGGTAATGATTCGGGCATTGGGCTTTTTCGGAAACAAGCGGCGCAAAACCACCAGAACTCGATCAAGCCCCATGTCGATTTCTGTGGGATGAATGGCTTCTAACCACTGAAGCCATTCATCAACTGACGCACCCTCACTCGGGGCTTTCAAAGCCATACCGGGATTACTCGACTGATTCATCCGCACCCGGCTTCTCTGAAATTTCAAACTCGATTGGAGCCTCCGTGCCCGGCTTCTCTTGGCCGGTAAACTTGGCCAACACGTGGGCAATTCTTTCGCGCATCTGATGGCGATGCAAAATCATATCAATGGCCCCGTGTTCCAACAGAAACTCACTGCGCTGGAAACCTTCCGGCAACTTCTCCCGAACCGTTTGTTCGATAACACGTGGCCCGGCAAAGCCGATCAACGCATAGGGCTCTGCTATATTGAGATCACCCAACATGGCCAAACTTGCTGATACACCACCAAAGACCGGGTCTGTCATCACCGAAATGTAAGGAATACCCTCTTCCTTCATGCGCTCAAGAACGGCTGCGGTTTTTGCCATCTGCATCAAAGACAAAATGGCTTCCTGCATACGCGCTCCGCCACTCGCCGAAAAGCAAACCAGCGGAATCCGGCGTTCCAGTGCAACGTTTGCGGCCTGAACGAACTTCTCACCCACAACCTGACCCATCGAGCCGCCCAGGAAGTTGAATTCGAAGGCACAGGCAACTAGGGGGACGCCCAAAGCACTGCCGCTCATGGCAACCAAAGCATCCTTTTCGCCTGTCGCTTTCTGAGCTGCCGCCAAACGATCTTTGTAGCGCTTGGTGTCTTTGAACTTCAGACGGTCGTTCGGCTCAAGATCAGCTGCAATTTCTTCACGCCCGTCTTTATCCAGGAAAATTTCCAGGCGACGGCGAGCCGACACACGCAGGTGATGATTGCACTTGGGACATACGTCCAAATTCTTTTCCAGCTCTGGCTTATACAGAAATGCGCCACACTTTGGACACTTTTTCCAGAGCCCTTCCGGGACACCGGTGCGTTGTCTTGATTCCGAGCGAATTTTGCTCGGCATTATCTTGTCCAGCCAGTTACTCATGCTTTCGTCCTGTCCTTTTGTGCCTGGATACCGGTTTATAAAGCTAGGCTATCCAGCGCTTCGCGCATCGGGTACAACAGATCGTACAACGCTTGATTCAAGGCGTCAGTATCTGATTGATTTCGAGCTATTGTATCCACCAGTACGCTCCCGACAATTACACCATCGGATACTTTGCCGATCGCACCTGCGGTCTCTGCATCCCGGATACCAAAGCCTACACCTACAGGAAGTGCGGTTAACTCGTGGATATGAGCCACTTTCTCAGCAACTTCATCAACATTGATGGTCGCCGAGCCGGTCACGCCCTTAATAGAAACATAGTACACATAGCCGGACGAGTGCTTACTAATTGCTTTAATACGCTCATCAGTCGTGGTTGGGGCAAGCAGGAAGATCGGATCCATATTGCGTTCGGCGAACAACGGCGCAACGTCACCGGCTTCTTCAGGGGGCAGATCTACCGTCAATACCCCATCGATTCCAGCTTTAGCCGCTGCGTCTGCAAAGACCTCATAACCCATAGCTTCCACTGGGTTAAGGTACCCCATTAATACAACCGGGGTATCGGCGTCGGTTTTGCGAAACTCTTCAACCATGCCAATCACCTGCCGCAACGACGTGTTGTGCTTCAGAGCTCGCTCACACGCTAGCTGGATAACTGGACCATCGGCCATCGGATCCGAGAACGGAACACCAAGCTCAATAATGTCCGCGCCCGCCTTGACCAGAGTGTGCATCAGGCTGACCGTTTGATCAGGATGAGGATCTCCCGCAGTGATATAGGGGATCAACGCCTTACGTCCCTGCTCTTTCAAGGACTTCAATACACCTTCAATACGACTCATGCCTGCTCCTGATACCTTCAGATCTCGATGCCATCCAACTGGGCGATGGTATGAATGTCTTTGTCGCCGCGGCCCGACACGTTAATAACCAGAACTTTGTCTTTATCCATGGTCGCAGCCAGCTTCAGCGCGTATGCCACCGCATGGGACGACTCTAGTGCCGGCATGATGCCTTCTACCTGCGTCAAGGTGCGGAAACCAGCCAGCGCTTCTTCATCGGTCACTGACACGTAGTTAGCCCGACCAATATCCTTCAACCATGAATGCTCAGGCCCCACTCCCGGGTAATCCAACCCGGCACTGACAGAATGGGTTCCTGAGATCTGACCGTTTTCGTCTTCCATCAGGTAAGTGCGGTTACCATGCAAGACGCCTGGGCGGCCGGCACACAACGGCGCAGCGTGATCCCCGGTCTCAATACCCAAACCTCCAGCCTCAACGCCGTATAGCTCAACCGACTCGTCGGTCAGGAACGGGTAGAACATACCAATGGCATTAGAGCCCCCCCCCACACAAGCAACCAGAGCATCCGGAAGCTTTCCGCATTTTTCCATGGACTGCTCGCGCAACTCGCGACCGATCACAGATTGGAAATCGCGCACCAACAACGGATACGGATGGGGGCCAGCGACGGTACCAATGATGTAGAAGGTGTCGTCAACGTTTGCCACCCAATCCCGCATGGCCTCATTCATGGCATCTTTAAGCGTCTTTGTACCGCTTTCTACCGCGTGAACGGTGGCACCCAACAGTTTCATGCGATAAACGTTCAGAGATTGGCGCTGAACATCTTCCGAGCCCATGAAAATGTGACATTCGAGACCCAAACGAGCACAGACGGTCGCGGTTGCCACGCCATGTTGACCAGCCCCGGTTTCAGCAATAATGCGCTTCTTGCCCAAAAAACTGGCGAGCAGTGCCTGACCAATGGTGTTGTTCACCTTGTGGGCACCGGTATGGTTGAGGTCTTCGCGCTTCAACCAGATTTGCGCGCCACCCGTTTCACGGGTCAGGCGTTCAGCAAAATAAAGCGGGCTTGGCCGGCCTACGTAGTCGGCCAGATCTTTATCAAATTTAGCCTGAAATTCTGCGTCATCCTTCAGCTGGAGGTATTCTTTCTCCAACGTCATTAACGAGTCCATCAGGGTTTCGGAAACAAACCGGCCACCGAAGGCACCAAAGTGACCTCTGGAATCCGGGAGTGCCTTCAACATTTCATCAGTCAGTTTTACGGACACTTTGCACCTCTTTGCAGAAAACAGATAATTTGGTGGCGTCTTTAATACCCTTGCTCAGCTCAACCCCGCCGCTGACATCAACTGCCCAAGGGCGAACCTCTTCGATGGCGCGGGCTACGTTAGCAGATGACAAGCCGCCGGCCAATATCAAGGGGATTGGGCGTTGCTGCGGTATCAGTTGCCAATTAAAAGATTGGCCTGTTCCGCCATAACGATTTGGATCCCAGGCATCAACCAGCAATCCAACCGCTTTGTTATACGTAGAATACGCTTCTGAGATCTGTTCTGAACTACGAACCCTGATCGCTTTTATCCATCGCCGACCGAACGAATCACAGAATTCTGGCGTTTCGTCACCGTGAAACTGCAATAAATCCAGCGGAACGACCTCAAGCACCGACTTCACATAGTCTGAGGTCGGATTAACAAACAACCCCGTCACGGTCACAAACGCCGGAACAGCCGCCGCCAACTCTTTCGCCTGTTCGACGGAAACCGCTCGCGGGCTGCGCTCATAAAAAACAAGACCAACCGAATCCGCGCCGCAAGCCACAGCGGCTTCTACGTCTTCTACTCTGGTTAAGCCACAGATCTTTACACGCGTTGTCATGAGTCTGAAACCGGCTGCTTAGGATGAATATGGGTCGGAACGATCGGCAGGTTATCTTCCCTAGAGAACCACGGGGCCACAAAAGCCGGGCCGCAAAGCGCTTCGGGGATACCAAAGTGATCAGGATACCCTACATCAACCAGATAAAGCCCGTACGGTGGCGCGGTTACACCTGCCAACTTCCTATCCGTTGCGGCCAGAACCTCCCCAACCCACTCCACCGACTGCTCTCCGGAGCCAACCGCCATGAGAGCACCGGCAATGTTTCGAACCATGTGATGCAAGAAAGCATTAGCCTGCACATCGATCACCACATAGTCGCCAGAACGAGTCACTGATATTCGCTCCAAAAAACGAATCGGCGTTCGAGACTGGCAACCCGCGGCACGGAATGATGAGAAATCATGTTCACCGGTAAGTGCCTGAGCGGCTTCGTGCATCTTCTGGGCATCCAGCGGTCGAAAATTCCAACTCACCTGCCCCCGCTGAATACCCGGTCGCACAGGATTGTTGAAAATGACATAGCGATAACGCCGATAGGTTGCCGAGAAACGGGCATGAAAATCTCCCACGCCGTTACCCGCCCAATGCACAGCTATGTCATTGGGTAGCGCGGTATTAATCCCCATCACCCAAGACCGAAGCGTGCGTACGGCCGTGGTGTCAAAATGTACGATCTGAAAACTGGCATGAACGCCAGCATCTGTACGCCCAGCGCACACGAGTTCAACGGGATGATCAGCTACTTTAGAAACTGCTTTCGTTAATTCCGCCTGGACCGACCGAACGCCGCTTTTTTGCTGCTGCCAACCGTGAAATGCCTGGCCATCGTATTCAAAAGCAATCACTACCCGACCGTCACCAATCGCGTTGTTCGTAGTTAAAGGGTTCGGCTGAAGAAACAATGGAGCATCCAGTTTTACGGGTTCAGAAAAACAAAGCGCCGGCACGAAGGCCGGCGCTGTTGCCGTTATACGTTGATTATAACGAATCAGGAGAGATTTTTAAGAAGCTCTTGCGCTTCAGCCTTCTGCTCTTCGTTCCCCTCCAATGCAACTTCTTCGAGGATATCTCTGGCACCGTCGCCGTCCCCCATCTCAACGTAGGCTCGCGCCAAGTCGAGTTTTGTTGCGGCTTCATCTGTACCCGCAAGGAAGTCGAAATCATCGTCGTCGCCAAGGTCAGCATCATCGATGTTCAGTCCCGACAGCCCTTTGTCCTCTTTTTCCTCAATATCCACTTCAGGATCCAGAGAGGGAATGTTTTCTACAGCGTCGTCGACTAAACTTTCGTCTTGCTCCAGCTCATCCAGCGCATCCTCAAGACCCAGCTCTTCGTCTAACGACCTTTCACCTTCGTCCGAGGCGACAGCCTTATCAAGATCAGAGATTTCACCCATCAAGGCCAAGTCTTCATCAGTTACATCTAGCTCTAGATCATCCAAACCAGATTCACTTAAATCCAGAGCATCAACCTCAGTTTCTTCCTCAACTTTATCGAGCTCAGCATCCAGCTCATCAAGGAAAGATTCATCGAGACCTGAATCTTCGTCCGACATATCTTCAAGAGAAACGGCTTCATTTTCTTGATCTACTTTTTCACCTGCCTCGTCGCCGGACAGAGCGCTCAATTCATCCAGCTCGCCATCAAAATCCAAACTTTCGGTCAGATCCAACTCAGGATCGAGAACATCCTCAGAATCTCCCGCACCGAATACAGCCTCGTCTTCGTCGCTTAGCTCGAAATCAAGACTAAACTCATCTTCGCCGAGAACGTCATCAGGCTTGTCGACCTGAGAATCCGCCTCAACATCCATTTCGAACGATGAGAAATCTGATTCTTCTGCAGAGGCGTCCGCGGAATCATCTGACTTATCGAGCGCACCAATACCTGACAGGTCATATTCGATCGGATCATCCGGTGAACCGGCGCCCTTGTTATTACTCTCCAGCTCTTCACCCAGATCAAGCTCGCCAGCATCTTCTTGCAGACCTTGGAATTCGTCTTCAAGCGGCGTTGCAGACACTTCTGGCTCGTTCTCATTGGCATAGGTTTCTGAAGCGAAGCCGGCCAAAGAATCAGAGCGAAGCTCATTTTCGAGATCGTCGATGCTCGGCATTGCTTCAGCTTCTTCCAGCTGCTGCTTGAGAACCACTGCCTGGGCCAGCACCTCTTCATCACCCAAGGCTTCTACTTCACCGAATTGCTTATCAAAAGACTGATAATCCTGCCCATCGGCATAAGTTTCCAGCAGCTTCAGGCGCAGATCTGTTCGGCTAGGTTCACGCGAGATCGCTGTTTCCAAAATCTCAGCAGCCTTATCATGCTGACCATAGGCGACATAGCTATTAGCCTCAGCCAAAGCGTAATCACCCTCTGAGGAGTCCGCCATTTGGTCCTGGCCATCAGCGGCAGTCAGATCAAAACCTTCAGAATCGCTCTCATCTTCAGCGTTCAATTGATCGTAAAACGCTTTTTCACGATTTGCATTGCGACGAGCAACCAACAGAAGGAGCAAAAGAAGCAGAATCAGGCCGCCACCGAGCGCGAGCTGGTACACCGGATTTCCGACCACCGCGTCCATCAACTGACCCAACAAACCTTTTTTGTTCGCTTCAACCGGCTGATTTGAAGCTGATTGCTGAGTTTGGGCATCAGTATCTGAAACGCTCGCTACAGGCTCAGCCATTTCATCTGACTTTGCTGCTCCTGTGGTTTCTTCCGTGCTTTGACCTGCAGACTGTTCGCCTACAACTTCAGCGGCTTCATCTTCGAGCGAGTCGCCCTCTGTTATCGACTCGCCTTCCGTTACTTCAGATTGAGTGTCAGCTTCACTTACATCGGAGCCTTCGCTTTGAGCACCTTCAGCCTGCTGACCCTCCGCAGCCTCAGCGTCGGCAGCAGCCTCACTGCCTACTGCATCAGCGCCATCACCCTGAGCACTGGTTTCTCCGCCAACAGACACGTCCGGAGCTCCAGCTTCCTCGGATGAAGCCTTATCTTCAGCACCTTCCGCCGCTCCGCCCTCAGCGCCGTCAATGTTGCCAGAAGCGAGCGCTGAGTCTTCAGAAACGGCGCCCTGCAAATCAGCTAGCTGAGTACTCTTCAACTCCAAAAGACGCTGCAGCGTTTCAACCTGAGCCTGCATATCTTCCAGTCTGGAGTTCAACTCTTCATTTTCGCGACGCGTTGCTTCAAGCTCTTCCAAGGCCACAGCTGACCCTGCATCGACTCCACCCTCACTTGCACCATCACCACCAGCAGATCCACCCTGCTCTTCTGAACGAGCCTCGGTTTCATCCGCAGCAATAAGACGAAGCTCTGCTCCTGCTTCCACCTCTTGGGGCTTAGCGCTCGGCTTGGCTGCCGTTTGGGAGGATTGAGTCGCGTCTACAGGGCGAGGAGCTTTCAGCTCTTGGTTCTGTCTTGCAACAACACGAGAGGCCTCGGCCTGACTGCGCCGTTCAATTTCCGCAAGACTCGGCGCACGAAGTACCTGGCCGCGCTTGAGGCGGTTTATATTCCCGCCAATAAACGCATCCGGGTTTTTATCTTGAATAGCCAGCATAACTTGCTGCATCGACACCGAATTGTTCGGGCGCATGCGCTGAGCGATCGTCCAAAGCGTGTCAGAAGACCCAGTAGGACCATAGCTCTCGGCACTATAGCTACGAGAAGGGCGCGGACTCTGAGCGGCAGCCTGACGGCGTACAGACTCAGAACTACGTGCCGTTCGCGTAACTGAGCTACGCTGAGGTGCCGATGACGGCGCGGCAACTTGCTCGCGCACTCCGGACTCTTCCGCATATACCGGCGGATCAACAAGTACTGCGTACTCGCGCATGAGTCGGCCGTTAGGCCAAGTCAGTTCAAGCAGGAAATTCAGGTAGGGTTCGCGGAAAGGTTCACGTGATGACACGTTGATCGCGAGGTTACCGTCAGCCTCTGTAACCACTTCAAATTTCAGTTTACTCAGAAACTGATGACGCTCCAAGCCGACTCGTTGGTAAGCAGCTTCAGGAGCCACGTTAACGAAGACATCACCGGGATCGACTCCACGACTTTGTCTCAACGAAATTTCAGCGTCCAACGGCTGATTCAGCCAGGACTGCATCTCAATTTCACCCAGCCCCAGGGCCTGAGCCATACCCGAGCCGAGCCCTCCCGCCAACGCCAGGGCAACCGCAAGCTTGCGTACCTTCATGCTTTTTCCTTTCCAGTCTCCGTTATTCTTTGACTGCTGAATCTCAACAGAATCGGACGAGGTTGGATGACTTTCGTCTTTTTATAGTTTGGGAGTATTGTTGATAAAACCTCTTTTATCAATCAATCAGCCGCAATCCTTGCACCTTTAGTTCACCACTCCCACGGAACTCATTAGTGCTCCTGAAAATAACAGGGGCGGGCACTGAAATCAGCACCCGCCCCGAACCGGCTTGTGAAAAACCGGACACAGTTGGCATTAATGACCAACCTGTAACAATTTTTAACGTTCCTGAAGAATTCTCAGCATCCTGCGAAGCGGCTCTGCCGCCCCCCACAACAGCTGGTCACCAACGGTGAACGCGGAGATGTATTCAGGGCCCATCGCCAGCTTACGAATACGTCCGATTGGCACACTCAATGTGCCGGTCACCTTCGTTGGGGTCAGCTCCTGCATGGTCGCATCACGATCATTCGGGATTACTTTCACCCAATCGTTACCTTTAGCCAGAATACTTTCGATCTCGGAAACCGACAGATCTTTCTTGAGCTTGATGGTCAGAGCCTGACTGTGGGAGCGCATCGCTCCAATGCGAACGCAAATACCATCAATTGGAATCGGATTGCCACTGCGACCAAGAATCTTGTTGGTCTCAACACCGGCCTTCCATTCTTCCTTGCTCATACCGTTATCAAGCTGCTTGTCGATAAACGGAATCAGGCTACCCGCCAGCGGAACACCGAAGTGCTCGGTCGGAAAATCACCTGAACGCATGGTGTCAGTCACCTTACGGTCAATTCCCAAAATGGCAGACGAAGTATCTTCCAGCTCCGCTTTTACGCTGTCATTCAGCGCACCCATCTGGTTCAACAACTCACGCATATTCTGCGCGCCGGAACCGGAAGCGGCCTGATACGTCATGGGGGATACCCACTCGATCAGATCCTGCTCAAGCAGACCGCCCAGGGCCAGCATCATCAAACTTACAGTGCAGTTTCCACCCACGTAATCCTTCACACCCTTCTCGAGCGCTTCATCGATTACGTTGCGGTTAACAGGGTCCAGAACAATAACGGAGTGATCAGCCATCCGCAGCGTTGAGGCTGCGTCAATCCAATAGCCCTGCCAGCCTGCATCACGCAGCTTCTCATACACCGCTGAGGTGTAGTCTCCGCCCTGACAGGTGACAATCACGTCCATGGTTTTCAGGATGTCGATATCAAACGCATCCTGTAGTGCTGGAACACCCTCCTTTCCTACATCCGGAGCAGGTTTACCCGCTTGTGATGTGGTAAAGAATACCGGATCGATGTCAGCAAAATCGTTTTCTTCACGCATGCGCTGCATGAGGACAGACCCCACCATGCCACGCCAACCTACAAGTCCAACTCGCTTCATGTGCGACCTTTGAACCTCACATTATGCCCGCCCACTGCCGTTATCGCTGGCAGGGACAGGATGGATGATCCCGCAGCGGCTGCATCCCGCCGCCGTCGGGCCTCGGTTTTTGAACCTTAATATTAAAGCGCGTTTAGAACAGCTTCGCCCATTTCACGGGTCGAAACTTTCTTGCCGCCTTCAGACATAATATCGGCGGTACGCAAACCTTGGTCCAACACCTTGCTGACCGCGGCTTCAATGGCTGCTGCAGCTTCGTCTTCATTCAGACTGTACCGCAACATCATTGCTGCACTGATAATCGTGGCCAGCGGATTAGCAATGCCCTGCCCGGCGATGTCCGGAGCCGAACCATGGCAAGGCTCGTACATACCTTGCTTCTCAGAGTTCAACGAAGCGGACGGCAACATACCGATTGAGCCGGTAAGCATTGCTGCTTCGTCAGAAAGAATATCACCAAACATGTTACCAGTCACAATCACGTCGAACTGCTTAGGCGCTTTAACCAACTGCATAGCGGCGTTATCAACGTACATATGAGACAGCTCGACATCCGGATATTCGCTCTTGAGCTCCTCCATGATTTCGCGCCATAGCACCGTCACTTCCAGCACATTGGCTTTATCGACGGAGCACAATTTCTTGCCGCGCTGTTGAGCGGCTTCAAAAGCGACACGGCCGATACGACGAATCTCGGACTCAGTGTACTGGTAGGTGTTGTAACCCTGACGCTCGCCACTCTCCAGCTGGCGAACACCGCGCGGCTGACCGAAATAGATACCGCCCGTCAGTTCCCGCACGATCAGGATGTCCAAACCGGAAACCACTTCCGGCTTGAGCGAAGACGCAGAAGCCAGTTGCGGGTAAAGAATCGCCGGGCGCAAGTTGGCAAACAGCTCCAAGTTGGAGCGCAAACCCAGCAGCCCTTTTTCTGGGCGGCTCGCCATGGGCAGACTATCCCACTTCGGGCCACCGACGGCGCCGAGCAAGATGGCTTCGGCTTTGCGGGCCTTATCCAGCGTTTCGGCCGGAAGCGGAGTATCTTCTGCATCGATAGCCGCGCCGCCCACAAGAGCCGTATCGAATGACAGTCCTAAGGAGAACTTCTCATTCACCTTATGCAGGATCTTCTCGGCTTCCGCCACAATTTCCGGGCCAATGCCGTCACCCGGCAACAACAAAACACTACGGGACATATCAGAATCCTTTTAATTAGTTTCCAGCGTTAAACAACCAGGGAGCCGTTTGGCGACGCGCATCTTCATAGGCTTGGATTGCATCGGCATCTTCTAGCGTGACACCGATATCATCCAGGCCGTTCAGCAAACAATGACGACGGAAATTGTCGACATCAAAACTGAAGGATTCCCCCTCAGGCGTCGTGACCGTTTGCGCTTCGAGATCTACCGTCAACTGATAACCTTCGCTGGCTGCAACACTCTCGAACATTTTATCCACAACTTCTTCTTCAAGAACAATGGGTAACAAACCATTCTTAAAGCAATTGTTGTAAAAAATGTCAGCAAAGCTCGGCGCGATAATGACCCGGAAACCGAAATCATCCAATGCCCAAGGAGCGTGCTCACGGCTAGAACCACAACCGAAGTTGGTGCGCGCCAACAGCACGCTGGCATTCTTGTAACGCTCCTGATTGAGCACGAAATCGGGGTTCAACGGGCGGCCCGCGCAATCCTGATCTGGCTTACCTTCGTCCAGATAACGCAGCTCATCAAACAAGTTCGGACCAAAACCTGTGCGTTTGATGGACTTCAAAAACTGCTTTGGAATGATCATGTCCGTATCCACATTGGAACGGTCCATGGGGGCAACAATGCCCTGATGTTGCGTAAATGCTCGCATGGTGTCTCTCCTGTGGATCAGTTCATCAACTCACGGACATCAACAAAATGGCCAGTTACCGCAGCAGCGGCCGCCATCGCCGGACTCACCAAATGGGTGCGCCCGCCAAAGCCCTGACGACCCTCGAAGTTACGGTTTGAAGTGGAAGCACAATGCTCGCCCTGCCCCAACTTGTCGGCGTTCATCGCCAAGCACATGGAACAGCCGGGATCGCGCCACTCGAGACCTGCTTCGATAAAGATCTTGTCCAGACCTTCTTTTTCCGCCTGTTCTTTCACCAAACCGGAACCGGGAACCACCATCGCCTGTTTCAGACCAGCAGCAACCTTGCGCCCTTTGACCACAGCCGCCGCTTCACGCAGATCTTCAATACGGCTGTTGGTGCAAGAACCGATAAACACACGATCCAACTTGATGTCGGTAATTTTCTGATTCGGCTCTAACCCCATGTATTTCAAAGCACGAACAATGCCTTCGCGTTTGATGGGATCTTCTTCTTTGGCAGGATCAGGCACATTGGCACCTACATCAGCCACCATCTCTGGTGATGTGCCCCAGCTCACCTGCGGCTGGATCTTACTGCCATCAATCTCAACAACCTTGTCGAACACAGCATCGTCGTCACTGTGCAGCGTACGCCAGTACTCAACGGCCTTGTCCCAGGTTTCACCCTCAGGCGCGAAAGGACGACCTTTCACATAGTCGATCGTAGTGTCGTCTACCGCCACCATACCTACGCGTGCACCGCCTTCAATGGCCATATTACAAATGGTCATCCGGCCTTCCATGCTCAACCCACGAATCGCTTCGCCACCGAACTCGATCGCGTAACCCGTGCCGCCGGCCGTGCCGATCTTACCAATGATCGCCAACACCACGTCTTTACCGGTCACACCTGCACCCAGCTTACCGGTCACCTTAACCAGCATGTTCTTCATTTTCTTCTGCACCAGACACTGAGTGGCCAGTACGTGCTCAACCTCAGAGGTACCGATACCGTGCGCCAAGCAACCAAAAGCACCGTGAGTAGACGTATGGGAGTCACCACAAACAATGCTCATGCCCGGCAAAGTCGCGCCCTGCTCAGGCCCGATGACGTGAACAATACCTTGGCGAATATCCTTGATCTTGAACTCGAGGATACCGAACTCATCACAGTTCTTGCCCAGCGTTTCGACCTGGGTACGGGACACAGGATCGACAATGCCATCGATACCTTTGTCACGGTCTGTGGTCGGTACGTTGTGATCCGGCGTTGCGAGGTTGGCGTCAATTCGCCACGGCTTACGGTTAGCCAACCGAAGTCCTTCAAACGCCTGCGGAGATGTGACTTCGTGCAGCAACTGGCGATCGATATAGATCAATGCTGAACCGTCATCGCGCTGTTTGACCAAATGGTCATCCCACAACTTGTCGTATAAGGTCTTGCCCGCCATGGTTCTCTCTCACTCTCTGGGGGTTTCTGTTTCATTCTTAAGTGCAGCTATCATACTACCCTGCCTCCAATAACCCCAATTCATGTTTTTCATTCATTGCATTCCAATTAGTAATCGCTGATAGTTTTGTTCGGACCGGTCGCCGTTAATCTTTGGGTGCAAGTCACTATCGATAGCGCCCCAATTCCTGTCAGGGAATTCGCTTTCGGAGACAAATTCAATCAATCAACGGCATATACAGCTGCACAACTAGCGACTTTAGTACCCCCTCCCAAAAATTTCGTAGGCCATGGATGGCCGAAGAGAAGCGCACATGGATGTGCTCGTAGCGGTTTTTGGGAGGGGTACTGAAGTCGCGACACACCCCAAAGGTGCAGTTCTAGACAGGTGAGACCTAAAAAATGGACGCAAACTCCCTAAAAGCATTCCTAACTATCGTCGATCAAGGCTCCTTTTCCGAAGCCGCCGAAACGCTGCACCTTACTCAGCCAGCGGTCAGCAAACGCCTAGCAACCCTAGAGCACCAACTAGGAACCAAACTGATCGAACGAGGCCACCGGGAAATTCGCCTAACCGACGCAGGCGCCCGGTTGCTCCCCCATGCCAGACAAATACTGGACGACATACACAACGCCAAAGCCGCGCTTACCTCCGATGACGGCACCATCACCGGCGAACTTAACATCATCGCCAGCCATCACATCGGCCTGCATCACCTCCCAAACTGGCTTCGCCGCTTCGCCCGGGAATACCCCAACGTATCCGTAAACCTACAATTTATGGAATCCGACGCAGCCTACAGCCAAATGGTAAAACGTAACGCAGAGCTGGCTTTTGTAACACTCAGTGACAGTATGGAAAGCCAGTTCATGGTTTATCAACAATGGCCCGACCCTATGGTCTTTGTAACCGGCATCGATCATGAGCTGACCGAACAAAAAACGACTACACTTAAGAATCTAGCAAAGTATCCAGCCTTACTGCCCGACACGGCAACAGCCACCTATCGCGCTGTGAGCCGATTATTTTTAGAGGCCAACCTACCCCTCAAACAGCAAATACCCACCAATTATCTTGAGACCATCAAAATGATGACCAGCGTTGGCCTAGGTTGGAGCGTACTGCCCTTGAGCATGATGGATAGCAGCTTGCATCCATTGCACACAGGCTTCTCAGTAAGCCGAGTACTCGGCGCCATCGGGCTATCAGGACGTCAACTGAGCTTGGCAGCCAAAGCTATGTTGGATATTGTTCGGGAAGAAGAAGCAAACAGTTAATTAAAATAATGATTACAGGAGTTTTCATGGGCTTTGACGATTATCTTAAAATTCTGGCCAAACACGACGGTTCTGACCTCTACTTGAGCACCGGCGCACCGCCCTGCGCAAAATTCCACGGCGTGTTAAAGCCCATAGATCGCACACCTCTCGCCCCTGGCGCTATTAAAGAGATTGCTTGGTCCATCATGGACGAAGAGCAGCGCGCCGAGTTCGACCAGGAGCTGGAGATGAACCTGGCCTATTCCATTCGCAATGTGGGCCGTTTCCGCGTCAACATATTCCGACAGCGCAACGAAATCTCCATCGTCGCCCGAAACATCGTCACAGACATCCCCAACGCTGACGACCTCGGCCTACCGCCGATTCTAAAAGATGTAGTCATGGCCAAGCGTGGCTTGGTGCTATTTGTCGGTGGCACAGGCTCTGGCAAATCCACATCACTGGCCGCACTGATTGATCATCGCAATACAAACTCTGCTGGCCACATCATCACCATTGAGGATCCGGTTGAATACATACACCGGCACAAAAAAAGCATTGTAAACCAGCGTGAAGTTGGCGTTGATACCCGCAGTTTCCAAAAGGCGCTAAAGAACACTCTACGCCAGGCCCCCGACGTTATCCTTATAGGAGAGATCCGTGATCGCGAAACCATGGAGCACGCGCTCGCCTTCGCTGAAACCGGCCACCTTTGCATCTCTACCCTGCACGCAAACAACGCCAATCAAGCGCTGGACAGGATTATCAATTTCTTCCCGGAAGAACGCCGCCCACAACTGCTGATGGACCTAGCGATGAACCTCCGGGCGTTCGTGTCGCAAAGGCTTATCCCGACCGTTGATAAGAAACGCTGTGCAGCTATCGAAATCCTTCTAGGCACCCCCACCATCAGCGATCTCATTCTGCGTGGCGAGTTTGAGAACATTAAGGCCGCCATGGAAAAATCCGCCAATCTGGGCATGCAAACCTTTGACTTGGCGCTACTCAATCTTTGGAAGGATGGAAAAATTACGGAAGAAGAGGCTTTGAAAAACGCAGACTCGGCAAACAACCTGCGGCTGAAAATCAAGCTTCATGGCCAGGACGGCTCAATCACGAACGGCGAAGGGCCTAAACCCTCAACACCGACCGGAAGCGGCTTATCTTTGATGATGGAAGATGACGACGAAGAAAACCCGGAGCCATAGAATTACCCGTTTGGCGGCGGGCGTAGCCCCCGCCAAGTCACCACAATCGCAACCACCATAGCGGCAGAGCCGCCCCAAAAAGCCGCAGAGGTACTGTAGCCATCCACCAGAAAGCCTGACAACCAAGCACCTAAAGCGCCACCTGCACCAAAAGTTAGACCGCTATACAGCGCCTGCCCCTGACCGTGATGATGCCTCCCGAAATAGCCTTGAATGTACTGTACCGAAACGGCATGCAGAACACCGTACGAAACTGCGTGAAGCAATTGAGCAAAAACAAGCACCGGCACCACTGATGTGAACTCGGCAATAAGCGCCCAACGAATCATGGTCAGAACCAGTGCGCCAAGAACAACCTGTCGCACCGACAATATTCTTAGTAGCCGATGCATGACCATAAACAGGACGATTTCCGCAATCACACCGAGCGACCACAACAAACCAATCGAAAGTTTGCCGTACCCATGCTGCTCTAGGTGGATACTGAAAAAGGTGTAATAAGCTCCGTGTGACACCTGAAGCAAGAAGTTCATCAGAAAGAACGTCAATACCGCCGGGTGAGTCACAATCGCCTTGAGACTGCCTTTCGGGGCCTCCCCCTTCCGCTCACCGCGCTCCGACGGCACTAAAAATGCCGACACCGCGATGCCTGCAAAAACCGGCAACAGCAACCAAGGCAGGTACTGGATGGGCAACCATTCCAACAAAGCACCCACCAAAGCCACCGCCCCGATAAAACCCACCGAGCCCCATACACGAACCTTGCCGTACTTGTCTTTGTGAACTCCTAACACTCTTAGCGTAATGACTTCGTAGAGCGGAAGGATGGCATTCCAAAAGAAGGTGAACACCAGCATCACCAAAAGCAGGCCGTAAAAACCGGGATCAAGAAATACGCCGCCGAAGAACAGAGAGCCGGTGATCGCTCCAAACCGAACCAGACGCACTCGCTGGCCAGTTCGATCTCCAAGCCAGCCCCAAAGACTGGGAGCCACTATCTTGGTTAACTGGATGGTCGCCATGAGTGTGGCGATTTGCAGATAAGTAAAGCCCTGCCCCTCCAGATAGAGGGACCAATAAGGCAAAAGCCCTCCAAGGAGGGCAAAGAACCAGAAATAGAGGTTAGACAGCCGCCAGTAGATGGTGTCGCCTCCTTTTGATCAGAGCTGACCGAGAACCGGGGTGGAGACTTCAACATCGCCATTTTGAGCGCGATGACGCAGATAGTGATCCAACAAAACAATCGCCATCATGGCTTCCGCAATGGGCGTAGCCCGAATACCAACACAAGGATCGTGACGCCCGGTTGTAATCACCTCAACAGGGTTGCCATGCACGTCGATACTCCGCCCAGGCAAGCGCAAACTGGACGTCGGCTTCAACGCAATACTGGCAACAATCGGCTGCCCCGACGAAATGCCCCCGAGCACACCGCCAGCTTCATTAGACAGGAAGCCCTCCGGTGTCATCTCATCCCGGTGCTCAGTGCCTTTCTGCTCAATGCACCCAAAACCCGCACCAATTTCAACACCTTTGACCGCATTGATGCTCATCAGCGCATGAGCCAGATCTGCGTCCAAGCGATCAAAAATAGGCTCACCCAGCCCCGGAGGTACGCCTTCGGCGACCACGTTGATGCGCGCACCGATGGAGTCGCCCTCTTTTCGCAAGGCATCCATGTAGGCTTCCATTTCCGGCACCTTGTCAGCATCCGGGCAGAAGAACGGGTTCTGATGGACCTGCTCCCAATCCAGCTTGTCGGCCTTGATCGGGCCAAGTTGGGACAAATAACCGCGAATACGAATACCTAGGCGTTGTTCCAGAAATTTGCGAGCAACGGCGCCAGCTGCCACACGCATAGCTGTTTCGCGGGCAGAGGAACGGCCACCACCGCGGTAGTCTCGGTTACCGTACTTATGGTGATAGGTGTAATCAGCGTGTGCCGGGCGGAACTGCTCTGAAATTTTGGAGTAATCCTTGGAGCGCTGATCGGTATTCTCAATGATCAAGCCAATCGGTGTGCCGGTGGTTTTCCCCTCGAACACACCGGACAGAATGCGAACCTCATCAGCTTCGCGGCGCTGTGTAGTATGTCGGGAGGTGCCCGGTTTGCGGCGATCAAGGTCGGCCTGCATATCCGCTTCTGATAACTCAAGGCCTGGAGGGCAACCATCAATAATGCAGCCCAAAGCGGCACCGTGGCTTTCACCAAAGGTGGTGACCGTAAACAGCTTTCCGAAAGTATTTCCCGACATATTTCAGCACTTTATGTAAGTTTTATAAAAACGGCTTTAAGATCTTTTTGCTTGCCATTCACGAAGATCGCGGGCGGTAACGAGGAACACGCCATCACCACCGCTTTCGAACTCAAGCCAAGTCAGCGGCAGATCCGGATAAGCGTCATCCATGGCTCCCCAGGAGTTGCCCACCTCAACAATCAACAAGCCGTCTTCAGTCAGATGCTCGGCCGCTCCGGCAATAATACGGTGGGCGATATCGAGCCCATCGTCACCGGCAGCCAAACCTAACTCCGGCTCATGCCGATACTCTTCAGGCATGTCGGCCATATCTTCAGCATCCACGTAAGGCGGGTTGCTAAGAATGACATCGTAGCGACCTTCAATGCTTGCGAACACATCCGAGCGAACAGCTTGCACGCGACCCTGCAGGCCGTGCAATTCAATGTTCGATTCCGCCACGGCCAGCGCATCTTCAGAAATATCGGACAGTGTGACCTCGGCTTCGTCAAACACTGTCGCAGCGCCAATCCCGATACAGCCGCTACCCGTACACAAATCCAGCACTCGCTGAACAAAGGTATCGCCCAACCAAGGCTGCAAGCCGTTTTCGAGCAACTCACCTAAAGGAGAGCGGGGAACCAACACCCGCTCATCCACATTGAACGGCATTCCCATAAACCAGCCCTCGCCTAACAGATAGGCGATAGGCACACGCTCATTAATGCGACGATCGATACGCGTGAGAATCAAGTCTCTTTCTGAGCGGGTTAACCGCGCATCCAGGAAAATGTTGTTATTTTCCAGGGGCAGATGAACACTGCGAAGCACCAAGTGGACAGCCTCATCCCACACATTGTCAGTTCCATGGCCAAAATAAAGCGGCGATGCAGCGAATCGAGAAGACGCATATCGCAACAAATCACGGATGGTATGCAGATCATCAACGGGGCTAGTCACAAATAATCTTTCCTGATCGGGGTATTTTAGCGCGCCATTATACGCTGATTAGGCGCACGACTGCAGCATACGGGGCGCTTAAAGCGCCAGAGGACCAGAACTACTGCGACTCTCCTCAAAACGATCTAACGCCGCCGTCATTCGCTCACGCCCCAAACGGATCAGTTCAGGCGCTTTATGATAGTCGTAACTTCGGCTCGCATTTTTCGGAATGTTGATCAGAAGATCGGGCGGATAACCGGCGATCTTGTACTGAACCAAGGCACTTTGCATGGTTTCGATGGTCAGGTTCATCACATCAAATTTACCAATGCCGAGCTTATCCCAGTCGATGGTCGGGTGCTCCTCTTTTTGCTTTGCCTTATTCTGACTCCGTTCTTCTTCTTTTGCCTTCAGTTCGCTTTTCTTCTTATCCTCAGCGGCTTTCTTGGCAATCTCGCGGCTGATTTTTTCCTCTGGCGATTCGCTGCCACTTGAACTCCGAGTTGTTAGTGATTTAAGCGTATCCCAGTCAAACCAACGCGAAGCTTTATCGCGAACCGCCCCAACCCATTCTTCAATATCACTCCCGTCATCACCGTCAGTAGAGAACGCAGCATCGGGAATGCGTCGATGCTGATCGTCTTCGCCACTCAGGTTTACGGCCATCACCAGATCGGCATGGGCTGAAATCGTGGGAATTATCGGCAGGGGGTTAAGAAGTGCGCCATCCACCAACACACGGCCGTTAAGCACCAAAGGAGTGACAACACTTGGGATGGCGATGGAAGCACGAATAGCCTGATCTAGCGGGCCTTCCTGAAACCAAATCTCTTTATGGGCGAGCAGGTCGGTTGCGACAGCGGTGTAGGACATTGGCAAATCTTCAATGCGGGTATCGCCCAGGATTTCCCGAACCACGGAAAAGACTTTTTCACCGCGGATAGCTCCAATCGAGGTAAAGGTCACATCAAGCAGCTTGAGCACATCAAACTGCCCTAGCCCAGTAACCCAGTCTTTGTACTCCTGCAGTTTTCCAGCGGCATACATCCCGCCAACCAGCGCACCCATTGAGCACCCGGATACGGCAATAATCTTGTAACCACGCTCGTGAAGCACTTCAATAGCACCAATATGGGCGTAGCCTCTAGCGCCACCGCTACCCAGCGTCAGTGCGACCGTTTTACCGTTCCCGGTTTGCTTAACCGCTCGTTCAGCCGGAGACACTCCGGCACTTTCAACGACCGCACTAACGCCATCCTGTACCGGTTCCTGCGACGTCGGCTCATCGCTTGATTCGGGAATATCCTGGTCTGCCATGCTTACTGCCTCTTGATGACCACAACTTCAACCCGGTTACTTTGGCGGTTCGGGGTTGCTGATTGAACGGCTGGGCCAATTGAAATAACTCGGATCTGGCTTTGGGAAACGCCGGTTTTACCAAGTAATTCGGCCAACGAATGCCCTGCCTGCTGTGCCCGCTTAATCGAGGCATCCAAAGGCTCACCATTTTTCAGCTCAGCAAAAGATACAAGGACGACTTCCGCACCTTCGTCTCCCGCCCAATCTAAAAGCCGGCGCCGATCATCGGCAGAAAAGTCGAATTTAAAGGTAATTCCGCCACTCCAGGGAACGACAACAGGACCTCTGACGCGCCCGCTAGCAACCTCAAATCCAGGAATGATCGTACCCGGGGTAACACTCAAATGCTCAACCCATACATACTCTCGCAAATTACCTCGGGTAACGGTATAGACCGCCGTTAACCATTGCCGCCCCTGCTCGTCGGCCACAGCGGCAACGGTATAATCCTGACTGGTATCTCTGCCTAAAATTCGGGGTTGCTCAAAGACCTGGTTCGCCCACACATTGCTTCGCCCACAGTTAATTCCAGAGCACTCAAACAGCACCTGCGCACCACGTACCTGCAATTGCTTCAGATAGTGATCTCGAGCAGCCTCACGACTTGCATCACGATTAATCTCATACAACTGAGCCTGGCCATCAACCGGCAAACGAGCCATTACCTCCGAGCGAATCTCATTACGCACTTCTCGGATGGGACTGAAAAGAACAAGGTGCCCGGATGATTTAACATCTTTCGTGAGCTGCAGTCTGGATTGAGGAAAAGGTTCTGGGGCCTCGCTCAATGAGGCTGCGGCGGAGTTAAGCGAAAGCCCGACCATGATGGCGGCTAATAAGCCTTGCAGAAAACGAGAACGCACTTGATCAAGCATTGAAAAGGAACCTTTTTATGGCGGAGGCCACCGGAGCCGTATCACCATCAAGGTGGCAATGATGTCCTCCCGGCACTTCCGCGATCGTTAGTTCAGGAATCAACTCCACCCGTTTATCCAACCCTTTTCGCCCTGCCAGCAACCCTTCCTGTGCTCGCACGAATAATGTCGGGGTGTTCAGCTCGGACAACGACGCATGCACCTGCTCTTCCGTCATCATAAGTGCGGTTGGGTGCCTCAAGCGAGCATCGGTTCGCCAAACAAAGCCGTCGGGATGCACCTGCATGTTACGAGGCACCAAGGTGGCGGCAGCCTCTGAACTCAAAGGGCTAAGGCCGCCTTCCCGGATTCTTGCCGCGGTTTCGATATCTGGATAGACAGCCGGAGGTGCCGAACCGTTCCGTTTTTTCTGCAACGCTCGACGAAGTTGCGGGATGGTTTCTTTAGCTGGGCGACTCAGGGGGCCAATACTGTCGATCATCACCAGCCGCCTCACTCGCTCGGGAAATGCCGCGGCATAGATCGCGCACACAATGCCACCCAGCGAATGCCCCACCAAATCCAGCGGCTGCTCTCCTCCTTGTGAGAAGTGAACATCGATAAGCTCACAGAGATCGGCAACATAGTCCGTCAACCAGTAGCCATACCCGGGCGGGCGGTGGCCAGAATGCCCATGTCCAGCCATATCAATGGCATGAACACTCGTGTATTCAGACAGCTCAGGCGCCAATCTGGCGAAGGTCATGGCATTGTCCAGCCAGCCGTGCACCATGAGAGCCGCAGGATGATGATTGGTATGGGTTTTACTTGGCCAGATAAGACCGGCCAACTCGATATTTTGAAGGGGCCAGTGCGCCTCCCGGCAACCGGCCGGATTGGCGAGCCTGCTGCGAGCTAACACGGCATCATTCATTCGATGAAAATCCTACATCGTGTGCGTTGGGCGATCCGAACTCAAAGAGCCTGCCAGGTATGATTCAATCTTGGTGCGAGCTGTTTCATCATCACCGTTAAATTGAACGCCAATGCCTGCAGCTCGGTTGCCCTGAGCGCCTTTGGGTGTGATCCATACCACTTTGCCGGCTACGGGAATCTTCTCTGGCTCATCCATCAGGTTGAGCAACAGAAACACCTCATCCCCAAGCTGATACTGTTTCTGGGTCGGGATGAATAACCCGCCCTGTCGGATATACGGCATGTAAGCGGCGTAGAGTACCGCTTTATCCTTAATGGTCAGGGTTAGAATACCGCTGCGTGCTCCGAATCCGGGGCCCATATAAAACACCTTTGAATGCTAAAAGTTTCGTGACGTCATTTTATGCTATTTTTCGCCAAGAATTTCCCGACATTTCACAATCATAGCAGCTGATCTTAAACAAAGCTCAACTTGCCTTACGCCTAACCGGCATCAGCTCTCGCCATGCAATTAAAAGCTGGCTGGCTTCCAGTTCCGGGCTGGCGTTGTAAACAACTGCGCTCCGGCTTTCCTTTACTTTATCCAGCAATTCATGAGCACGCCAAGCAGGATTGCTTCTTGCAAGATACCCAAACATATCTGCTGCCTCGGGATCAGAGACTTCTCCGCCAGCACAGCAACGAGCGAGGTCTGCAGCCCAACTTTCAAACAACGCCAGTGAATCTTCGACGCCTAGCGCTTTGAATTTTTTCGCGGCATCACCGACACCAACCTGCCCTTTCATAAACTGTCGGAACGCTTCAAAGGCCGCATCTCTCAGCGCAAGAAACTCCCCTGTCGCATACTCGAGTGCCAAGCGAGGCGCATTACCGGAGAGTAGCAAACTGCGCGCAAGATCCCGATCACTGGGTCTGTTTTCTTCATCCAGCGCCGCTACCTTCGTGGCTAACCAGTGGCTCGCCTGCTCTTCCGTCGGTAATGGAAGTGCCAGCGCCTGACACCGGGACCGAATCGTTGGCAATATCGGTCGCCCACTTTCCTGCAACAACAGCAAGGTTACATCCGGCTGCGGCTCTTCCAGAGTTTTCAGCAAAGCGTTGGCTGCGTTGATATTGAGCTGATCAGCCCGATCGATAATGGCCACTTTGTGCTGCGCGACTTGGGCCGAAGACACCGCAAAGGATGTCAAAGCCCGAATCTGATCAACTTTGATCATTCGCGATTTTTCGGGCGCGTAGACTCGAATATCGGGATGGGTTCCCGCCGCCACCAATTCACACTGCTTACAATGCCCACACGCCAGCGGGGATCCGCTCTGCAGTCCGTTGGGAGCTTCACACAACAGAAGCGCACCAACCGCTTGTGCCCATGCCTGTTTGCCAACCCCTCGTTCGCCGCCAATCAATAACGCGTGAGGCAAGCGCCCCTGAGCCAAGCGCTGCTGAATCCCTTGCCAGTGATTGGCAAGCCAAGGCATGTCCTGTGCGATGTCCGTCATTTCATCGGGCCTGTGGAGCTTCTTTTGCCATCGTGCCGAAGCTGGCGCTTGATGGCTTTCAATAATCGTTTGAGGCGCTGCAAATCTTCATCGCTCTGCGATGGCAGACCCTGCCTATAGTAATGGCTGTTCACCGCCCGGGCAAAAGTCCTTGCCAATTCAGCCACGGCTGGCCGGGCAAGCGCCAAACGCTCAGCCTGAACCATCGGGGTTTCACCACTACGAACCGGCACACCTGCTTGCTGACAGATTCGATGCCAGGTTACCAAGGCCCGTCCAAAAGCGTCTCGCCTCTGACCAGTCCTTAAGCTGAGCCCTGAAACGATGCCTGCAATCAACAAGGCGGCACCCACTATACCAGCTGTGATATACCCCAATTCCTTCAGCCCCACTCCACCGGGCAACCGGGACATAAGATCCAGCTGACTCTGACCTTGGTAGCCCACTACCCAGCGTTGCCATTGGTAATTGATGCGGTCGAGCTGAAGCCCCACCCATTGCAGTGCCGCAAAGTCTTGGTATCGCTGAAGTGAGGTGAAGTCATTTTCCAGAAATGAACCTTCTTCCTCCACGGCATCCCTCAGCCCGGATTCGATGCGGCTGGGCGCAATCGCAGCGGTAGGATCTACTCTCACCCAACCACGACCATCCAACCATACTTCTACCCAAGCGTGGGCATCGTACTGGCGTACGATCAGGTACTCGCCCCCGGCTCCCGCATCTCCACCCTGATAACCCACCACGACCCGTGCGGGTATACCGGCGGCACGGAACAAGAACGTAGAAGCCCCCGCGTAATGCGCACAAAAACCGCGTTTGTTATCAAACAACAAGGCATCCACCCCATCTTCCGGCATGGTCGGCGGGCGAAGCGTGTAGAAGTACGCTTGCTCACGAAACCTGCGCATCAGCTCGTTGACCAGTTCGGCAGGTTCCAGTTCGGCGGCCATATCTTCCGCGAGCGCACGGGTTCTCGGATTGCCGCCACGAGGTAATTGGAGGTATCGGTTTTGGAGAACCGAGTTCAGCTCCGACGCGGCAGGCGCCGGTGCAGAAGCCAATTCCATCCGGTAACGTATCGGACTGTCTGCAGGCCTATCGAAACGGAATAAATCCTCGCCGGCTGCAAACACGTTGTTCGAGACCGCCAACGAATTCTCTAAGGTAAACGCCCAGCGCTGGTCTGTTGGCTCCATCAGCACATCGTATTCGTTCTCTGCGAGAGGGCCAGCGCCTCCGTCGGTTGCGACTCGTCCCAAACGCCGGAAAGGCTCCTCATTCCGTTGCCGCCAGGTTTCGCCGTCTAGGTAATCCAGAATCAGCCCTCGCCAATAGCGGTCACGATATTCCGGGTTTGAACCACCGAAAGTCACCCGAAACGCCCTTTCGCTACTCTGAGCAAGGTTCGAAATATCACCGGGGCGCATGGTGTCCGAGATACCGCTGCGTGCCTGCCCTGATACCAGAGGCACACTCCACAAAGGAGCCATTCGCGGAAAAAACACAAACAACAGCACCACAATGGGGAAGGTTTTTAGTAGCAGTAACCCTAAACGTTTCCAGCCCGCGCGATAATTGCCTGGCAATGCCGGAGCATTCAAAATCTGGAGCCCCACCAATAGGCAACCAATGGCAGCAAAGGTAATCAGCGCCCAAACAATGCTTTGCTGAAACAGAAAATTAACGGCCGCGAGATACACCAAAATAAAGAACAGAACGTAAAAATCCCGGGCCGTGCGAGTTTCCAGCCACTTCAAACCCACCGCCAGTACAAAAAAGGATGCGGCAGTATCGACTGTAAACCGGCCCTGTACTGTAGCTATGTACACTGCAACCAGCACCAACATGACGCCGGTTTTCAGCCATCGTCCGGGCAACCTGAATTTGCCTTGTTGGGCCAACCAACGCCACGCGGCCAACACGGCACAAGCGCCAATTAACCACCAAGGCAAACGGTCCCACTGCGGAGCCAGCAAAAAAACAAAGGCCCCTATCAGCCAAAGCAAAGCGCCAGATGGAATTGCCTGCATCGAGCTATCTGAATTGTCGGCTTGGCTCAGGTTGAAACGACTCAACAGGCTCATTCCGTCGCCCCCGTATAACGAGCATCCAAAGATTTTCGTGTTCCGAAGGATAAGGCATCCTGATCTCTGGGCGGCTTTTCGCCCCAAGCGGCAAGCGCTCGCATACAACGTTCACCATGGGCGGAACCGGAATCTGGCTCAATGATTTCACCCGGCAGGTTAAGCCCAAAACGCGCGCTTTGCTGCACCCGATCCGTCACCAACCAGGCCAGATAACTTAATCGAAGTTCCGTATCAGCGCCCGGGAACGCATTAAAATCCAGCCAATGAGGACTGCCCTGCTCGCCCTGCCAATCTGCTACCACCATTTGGCCTGAGCGGGCAAAGCGTTTCCACATCACACGCTGACTGAGATCCCCCTCCCGGAACGGCCGCAGGTCCGCGTTATCCTGCCCAACCACCGGTTTAGCGGCCGTCGCCTCAACACCATCCTCTACTTGGCTACCCACTTCCGGCGCAACCAAAGGCCGCGGGTAAGCAAGGGCAGCCGATGATGGGCGCAGCCACGACCAAGCTTTTAACAACCCAAAGGGAAAGCGGGTTTCAATACGGATGCGATCCGGGCGTACATAACCGCGATGGGCAGACGGCACAGGCAATACCACATCCTTGGTGGAACCTGCGGGAATATGAATCTGCTCGAGCAAGGATTCTTCCACCAACACCTGAATCGCCACCGCCTGATCCTTGCCGGCGGTCAGTCTTAAATAGAAAGGAATATCTTCACCGGCCGTACCTTCCCCTGTCCGCGTAATAGAAAGGGATAGGCCCGACAAGTTACGATGCGTTTGGTGCATTGCACCGATAAACACGGTTCCCAGCACAAACGTCATCAGGTAAATAAGGCTGTTTTGGTAGTTGATACCGGTAATCAGCATGATCAGTAACAGCACACCAAACACCACCCCCGCCCCGGTAGGCAAAATAAAGATGTTCTTTTGGCTGAATACTTGAGTGTCTGAACGGGGAATGCGCCGGTTAATCCAGCCCCGCCATCGATTTAATAAACCTTGCTTCAACATGCCCACCAAGACCTAAATGCCGTTAACACTCAACCGATTAAGCGCCCATCAAACCACAGTTTGGGGCCTCAGACACGACTATACTGGTTAACTACGGGTCTTGGTCACACCTAGGGCACTTTCTGATTGAAAAAGCGTCTGACAACCAGAATACTCCGTTAAGGGAGCGTATTGGCTGAATATTGCATTCTCAGCGGCGGCTCTGAACAGACAAAGTAACGCATGAGGCACGACTTATGATTCGCCCATCACTGCTTGCAGGGACAATTGCAGCAACACTGGCCAGCTCCGCTTGGGCCGGCGTACAAACCATGAGTTCCGATGAGATGGTTGATACCTACGTCGAAGATTCGGCCGTCATCGTAGTTCCCAGAAGTCAGCAAAAATCCGAAGCCGACCGTCATAAGATTATCCGCGCCCTAACCATTTCACCGGGCGAACCGGTGGTCACCGAAGCGGAAGAAGAAGCCTATCGGGAAGCGCTGCAGCGCTATATGGAAGATGGCCGAAAAGATGCACTAACGGATGCGGAAGAAGAGTTTGTTCGTAAGGCACTCCTGCTACCTGTCGACGAACTGGCTAACGCACAACCGCCAACAGAGTTTACGCCCAGAACCCTACCCCTGATTTTCGGCCAACAAATCGAGATCCCGGACGAGCCCTTCACTCAGACTTTCATGAACGATCAGCTCGGGCTTGGGTTTGATGGCCAGAATTTGAACTTCAGC
This sequence comes from Marinobacter sp. SBS5, assembly GCF_048285575.1. Lineage (NCBI taxonomy): Bacteria > Pseudomonadati > Pseudomonadota > Gammaproteobacteria > Pseudomonadales > Marinobacteraceae > Marinobacter > Marinobacter sp. SBS5. Next base: position 115,198 of record NZ_JBLWAZ010000003.1, read on the forward strand.
ATTGGCAACCCATCCGGTTTAAATCAAATCCAAGTACCGCAAGGGATTAACGAAGGGCCGGTTACTTTGACACCTCGGCCAGGTGGCGGGTTTGATTTATCGATTGCGGTGCCGGACCGGTAGGCGCCTAAATACAACCCTATGCACAAAAACGGCAATCCTCGGGTTGCCGTTTGTTCGTTATGACAATTCTTCTTTGTGCATAAAAAAACGCCCCGCAGAACGGGGCGTTTCTTCACCAATTAAGCGATCAGGTCAGATTAGTGACCGTATACTGCCAGCTTGGTGTTAGAGATGGTCAGGTTATCAAGGGCAACCGAACCAATAGACGTACCGCCAATCTCGATAGCACCAATGTTCATATCCATGGTGATGTCGTTGATGTCGATACGCAGAACGTCAGTCGCGGTGGAAGCACCCAGACCAGCACCCTTGTAAACATCTACGTCAGCCACAGCGAACAGCCCGGTAAATGTGGTACCACCATCCTCAAAGAACGTGCCACCCATGATCGCCATGTCACGGATACCAACGCCCAAGAACTCAACGTCGAAGTCCATGTCTACAACGTTGAACGCTACGTCTAGTTGCAGCTGATCGGTCGCGGTATCAACACGGATATCCAGCTGTGCCAAGTTACCGTGGCCGGCCAGGTTAGAAACCAGAGTCGTGCTTTGGCTTCCGTCAGCGGCAACCAAAGACATGTTGGCAGCAGTCATACCCCAGTCAATCGGAGCGCCGGAGATTGAGTGCACCGAAATGAACGCATCGCCGTCTGCTTCAACGTCGATATCGATGTACAGATCATCCAACAGGTTGGTGCCAGCGCCGCCCGCCAAACCAGAACCACCAATCTGAATACCGCTAACAGCAAAAGAACCTTCATCCGTATACACAAAGGAACCAATGCTTACCTGGGTTTCCAGTTCGATGGTCACACCGGCCTGACCGGTGATGTCACCCATCATGGTGTCGTCCATAGCTTTCAAATCAGCGTTCGCTGCGAAAGGTGCAGCAGCGATAGCGGTTACCAGAGCAATTTTTTTCAGGCCTTTCATTTTATTCTCCTTATGAAACTCATCTTATTATTATCTGAGTTTTTTTTATTGGCGTAGGGTTCGATGCCCTACAACTCCATTTAAGATTGTTTTACATTCTGAATCTGTGACCGCATTCACAAACCATTACCTTTCGCTTACATTCAGAAACAAATAACGATTAGCTCACATTTTAATCAAGAGGCGTCATCTTTAGCGTCATAAAACCACTGAAACGGCTTCTGCTGAGTGACAGGTTTAGCCCAGGCTATATCACCGCCTTCAACTTCGTAACCAATGACTTTATTCCCGGAGACCCCGAGCCTGTGTTCGTGCTCGATCACCAATACTTCGGTGTCGCTACCTTCATTGAGGCGTCCTGTATAAAGAATCGCAGCAGCGTTAATTTCTCCCTTCCGCGCTACTGATTTGAAAGCAGCCCGATACACCGCAATTTTCGCAGTCGCTGGCATGCCTTCAACCTGACGATCCAAATTGAGCCGTTTTACGGTTTCGCCATCTTTCATGAGCATCCACGCGGCGGGCATGTTTGGCTCAGCATTCAGAATGACCGACTGATAGTCACTGGTTGCTGCATCAGACAAGCGAATTAACTGGTTCTGCGCCGTTACGAGAATACCGGCCAGCTCTTCCTCAGAAATTTTACCATCAGCCAATGGGCCGCTTTCGGGAAGCCCTTGGGCCAACGAAACCGAAGCCCCAAGCGCAAAAAGACTGAAGGTTGCTGCCAGTGCGTGCTTTCTAATTCCGAACATAGTGATCCTTCCATTATTGTTATACAGATTTCGGGTTCGGGGGCGTAAAAACGGGTAAAATACCGAACAGCCCGAACACTAATGTCACCTATTAGATCAGCGCGCAGCCTTAGCGGACAACGCAGATTATGTGCAGCATGTATCATTCTTCCAATTTTTAACGGAGGTAACTTGGCCTTTTCCCTTTGTCAGCCCCTCTCCCGAAAACAGTACGAAACACTTTGCAACCACGCCTCGTGCCAGCACGATTTCGTATTTCTGGGTAGTCGGTCCCTAGCTGGGGAGCGCGGCGCTGCCCAGGGGTTTTCTAGCAATGCGGCTGAACAGGTCGTGTTAAACGCTACAAAGGGCGACGGGATCGATACTCGGGCACTGGCTGAACAAATGGCTGCCTTTGAGGCCCCTTACACGCGGCAATACATCGAAGATTCACCACACACAAGCCCATTTACAGCCGGCTGGGTTGGCCATATAGCCTATGAATTCGGCTACGCGCGTGAACCACGCCTTAACCAACTACTAACAGAGCAAACGTTCCCCCTGCTCTTTGCCGGCCTTTATCTATGGTTTGCCAGTGAGGACTTGGAGTCAGGCAACTGTTACCTCTGGGTTCACCCCAAACTTTGCGAAGAACAGCAAGAAAGATTAGCTAACTGGCTAAGGGACGAGGATACTCCGGCCTTGAATGGCTGGACCATTACCCAGCCATTCAAGGCCACTCAAAGCGCGCAATCATTTCGGAACAGGGTTCAACGGGTTCGGGATTACATTGAGGCCGGAGACTGTTATCAGGCCAACCTGTCCCAGTCATTTGAAGGTAAATTCAAAGGCAACCCATGGTCGGGGTTCAGCGCCTTAAGCCAAGCCAACCCCACACCCTATGCAGCCTTTCTCAAACATCAGAACTGCACAGTGGTTTCCGTGTCTCCTGAACGTTTTTTGGACATTCGAGACGGAGAAGTTAGCACCAGCCCCATCAAAGGCACTCGCCCCCGAGGAACTACACCTGAACAAGATGCTGTATTGGCGGAAGAGCTGCTCGCATCCGAAAAAGATCGCGCTGAGAATCTAATGATTGTCGATTTGCTAAGGAACGATCTCAGCCTCAATGCCCAGCCCGGCTCAGTTAAGGTCGATGAACTGTTTGCGCTGGAAAGCTATGAAAACGTGCACCACTTAGTGAGTCACATTCGTGCTCGCTTAAAGGATAACGTTAGCCCCCTGCAAGCGTTTTTCGACGCCTTCCCCGGTGGCTCAATTACCGGTGCACCCAAAATTCGAGCGATGGAAATCATTCGTGAACTCGAACCCCATTGGCGCGGCCCCTATTGCGGCTCGGTGTTTTATTACGGGTTAGACGGCAAGCTCGACAGTAACATCGCTATTCGCACCCTACTCTGCGAAAACGAACACACAGATGAAGCAGGCCTAGAGCATGGCACCATTCGGTGCTGGGGAGGCGGTGGAATCGTCGCGGATTCGGAACCGGAAGCGGAGTATCAGGAAACGCTGACGAAAGTTCAGCCCCTGATGAAGTTTCTTGAGGATTTGAAACTCTGACCTGCACCACCTTCTGGCGGCACAGGTCAGCCGTTTAAGCGATTAGGCGCTGTGTACGGCGCTTGCCTTCAGGAACTCTTGCTTGAGATCCTCAAAGGTCTGTACCGCCGGGAACTGCGGGAATTCTTCAATGACGTTCTGCGGTGCGTGGAACAGAATGCCTGCTTCAGCCTGCCCCAACATGGTGGTGTCGTTGTAGGAATCACCGGCTGCAATCACGCGATAGTTCAGCAACTGGAAAGCACGAACCGACTGGCGCTTTGGATCACGCTGGCGCAGAAGGTAGTCTGTGATCTGGCCATTCTCGGCCACTTCCAGCTTATGGCAAAGCAACGCCGGGTAGCCCAGCTTCTTCATCAGCGGCATGGCGAATTCGTAGAAGGTATCCGACAGGATCACCACTTGGAAACGCTCGCGCAACCAGTCCAGAAATTCACGGGCACCCGGCAGCGGGTCCAGCGTACCGATGACTTCCTGAATGGCCGGCAAACCGTAGCCGTGCTCGTCCAGAATGCGCAGGCGCTGCTTCATCAGCACATCGTAATCAGGAATATCCCGGGTGGTTGCCTTGAGCTCTTCAATACCGGTTTTTTCTGCAAATGCGATCCAGATTTCCGGGATCAATACGCCCTCAAGGTCAAGACATGCGAGTTCCACGACGGTCTCCTGAACAAATAGTGTTTGAGAGAGCACCACCTGTGCTCATCTTTCGTGCGGGTATAATATGAAAAACGGGCCAGGAATGCATCGTGTATCGGGCCAGCCAACCTATCGACAAAGAATAAACATATAGATTGTCATTCCTTCAGGTTATGAGTTGATTGGTGGTAGCCTTGTTATATTCTGGACTAGCAATGCTGGAGCAACATGACTGATATCGATTCCCTCCGCACGGAACTTGATGGCCAAAGCCCCCGAGCGATTCTGAAGGCAGCCTTGGCACGTTACGACAACATCGCGATTTCCTTCAGCGGCGCTGAAGATGTGGTGCTCATCGAAATGGCCCACAAGCTGACCGACAACCTGAAAGTCTTCACGTTGGATACCGGCCGCCTGCACCCCGAGACTTACGAGTTCATCGAAAAAGTCCGACAGCATTACGGTATCGAGATTGAGGTCTTGTTCCCGGAGGCCGAGGCCGTAACGAACCTCGTCAGTAAAAAAGGCATGTTCAGCTTCTACGAAGACGGGCACTCCGAGTGCTGCGGCATTCGCAAAGTAGCACCGCTGCGAAAGAAACTGGCAACCGTGGATGCTTGGATCACCGGGCAGCGTCGTGACCAAAGCCCGGGTACCCGCAATGATGTGCCAGTGGTACAAATCGATGGAGCCTTCTCCACCGATGACAAGCCTCTGGTGAAGTTCAACCCACTGGCGAATTGGACTTCCAAGGAAGTGTGGGACTACATCCGGATGTCGGAAGCCCCTTACAACAGCCTTCACGCAAAAGGCTTTATCAGTATTGGCTGCCAGCCCTGCACCCGCCCTGTTCTACCAGGGCAGCATGAACGCGAAGGCCGCTGGTGGTGGGAAGAAGCCACCCATAAAGAATGCGGGCTACACGCTGGGAACCTGATCGGTAAATCCGGCTAACCCCCAGTCATAAAAAAGCCCGCCTGTGATCGCACAGGCGGGCTTTTTATAGCTCGCGTAATTAATACGTGGGCAGTTCGATATCTTCAAAGAGCGCAGCAATTTCCGTACGACTGCCCTGATGCGCCACCACGCGATCGACCATTTCTTTAGTCAGGTGCGGTGCGAACCGGCTCATGAAGTCGTACATGTAACCGCGCAAGAAAGTCCCTTTTCGGAAACCAAGACGTGTAATGGAGGGCCGGAACAACTTGCTGGCATCCAGCGCCACAAGATCTGTATCCACTTTCGGATCGTAGGCCATGCTGGCGATGATCCCTACCCCCAAACCAAGCCTTACATAGGTTTTGATCACGTCGGCATCGGCAGCCGTGAACACAACTTTCGGCGACAGCCCTTTAGACTGAAACGCTTCATCGAGCTTTGAGCGACCGGTAAAGCCGAACACATAAGTCACCAACTGGTATTCGGCCAGCTCTTCAAGACTCAGTTCTTGCCCTTTTGCTAACGGATGGTCCTTTGGAACCACTACACACCGGTTCCAGCGATAACAGGGCATCATCAACAGGTCATTGAACAGTTCCATGCCTTCGGTTGCGATGGCGAAATCAACAGCACCGTTGGCGGCCATTTCAGAGATCTGCATCGGCGTGCCTTGATGCATATGCAGAGACACGTCCGGATACTCTTCAATGAACCCTTGGATAACCGGCGGCAGTGCGTAGCGAGCTTGAGTGTGGGTGGTTGCAATACTCAGGTCGCCCTTGCGCTGATTGCTGAATTCTTGAGCAATCTTTTTAATCCCCTCTGCCCGCCGTAGAATCTCGCCGGCTTCGCGGATGATGATTTCGCCGCCCGGGGTGATACGAGTCAGGTGCTTTCCGCTTCGGGCGAAAACCTCCAGCCCAAGTTCGTCTTCCAACAACCGAATCTGCTTGGAAATCCCGGGTTGAGAGGTAAAGAGGCTCTGGGCAGTGGCGGACACATTCAAATCATGGTGTGCAACTTCCCAGATATAACGCAGCTGTTGTAATTTCATTAAATCCGTCGCTCCCAGACAAGACCTTTTTACCAGATAATACGCATAAAAATTAGAATTTTCATTCTTTTTGGATATACATAAGTCTGCATATTCAGTGTAGCCCAATTCCGTGATTTCACCGCTTCGCCAGAGAGTTGCGCCAGCTTTACTCTTGACTTGAACGTTACAAAGCACACAATCGCTTATCTAAGCTATTTATGACTGCGTTGTATCATGCTGCTAAACACCAAGTTTCTAAGACCATCCCCCGATCGACGAGCGGTTCGAAGAGAACGCTTGGACGTTCTGCTTGAGCCCTCGGAAAGCAAACGATTGAACTTGGTTGTTGCGCCCGCAGGCTTCGGTAAGTCCACGCTGGCCAGCCAATGGTGTGCGCAAAACACTGCCCGCACGGCCTGGCTGTCATTGGATATCCATGACGATCAGCCCAGACAGTTCTGGCAATACCTGATTGGAGCCTTTGAACACTGTGGTTTGATGGGGTTAGAGGAAGCAAAAAAGCAGCTTTCGCAAGAGTCTTGTGAGGATCTGACGGCCGCTATTACCTGCCTGATTAACACGCTATCAAGCGAAGAAACGCCCTGGTCTCTGGTATTGGACGACTACCAAGTCATTTCTAATGACCATATCCATCGCCAGCTTGCATGGTTTATAGACTACCTGCCGCCCAGCATGCTGGTAACCATTGCATCTCGTACCGAGCCGCCACTACCCTTGGCCCGCTGGCGTGTCCGCCGACAAGTCCAAGATATCTACCCTAGCTTGCTCGCATTCTCAGAAGACGAGTGCCTGTCGTTTTTCCGTGGAACCATGGCGATGGATCTTACGGAACAGGAAATCCGGGATATTTGCCACCGCACCGAAGGTTGGGTAGCCGCCATGCAACTGTCGGCCCTGTCCGGAAAAGCGTGCCAAGCCCCTCAAGGTCAGAGCACGCTGGCCGCACCCATTGCTTTAGAAGACAAGCTGATCAGTGATTATGTCTTGTCGGAAGTACTCGAACAGCTTCCGGAGGAACTCACAAACTTCCTGCTGGACACATCCTGCTGCCCCAGACTATGCGCCCCTCTTTGCAACTCGATTCGCGAGCGCAAAGACAGTGCGAACATGCTCGAGTCGTTACTCGCGCAGAACCTCTTTGTCATTCCCCTCGATAACCGCAACGAGTGGTTCCGTTACCACGATTTGTTCCGGGAAGCCCTGTTGCAACGAGCCCGAATCCTTGATTCAAGGAAGACAGACATCCTCCAACGGAGCACCGTAGACTGGCTGCTCAGTCATGGGCACGTACAAGAAGCGATTGCCCAAATTGTCAGCAGCCAGGACACAAATCGTTTGGCGCAGGCGTTGGCTGAGCATGGTAACAATCTGATTCATGGCGGCTTTCATTTGCCTGTGCTGGAATGGCTGAAATTCTTGCCCGAAGAACGGGTTCAGGAAAGCCCGCAGCTGATGATGCTCAAAGTCTGGGGTCTCTACTTTGCTAACCGTGTCGAAGGGCTAGCGCCCATCCTGACTCAAGTGGAAGACCTGTTGGACCGGCTGGCCGCCGAATCTCACCCGGATGCCGAGGGCGCTCTTTCGATCCAATCCGAGTTATCGCTGATACGCTCTTACCTCGCCCGCAGCCGGAACGATGGGCAAAATGCCTCGGATCTCACGCGTCAGGTATTGAAAGACATAGACCACAACCAGATTCCACTGAAATCGGTGACCTATTACGGTTTGGGACTGGACTACTTCGGCCAAGGTGAGCTTAACGATGCTCACGAAGCTTTAGAAGCTTCTGTGCGTTATGGGCAGGTGGAACGTAAGCCCAGCACCGTGCTGTCCTCTGGCGGTCTGTTGTCCTGGATTCAATATCATCGCGGGGATACCGACCTTGCTCTGGATACCACCACACGAATTCGCAACTGGGTGGATGAGCACTACTCGGATCCCTCCCAGCCACGTTTGATATCATGCTGGCAAAACTCAGCTCTGACGGAAATCTACCGGGAGCGAAACGAACTCGAGCTGGCCAACAGCTACCTATCGCCCCTACTCGAGCACGTCGAGAACGGCACTGAGCCGGGTCAACACGTGGTTATCCAATATGTGCGTGGCCATTTGGCTTTTAGTGAAGGCAAGTTGGAAGCTGCCATCGAAGCACTGGAAGATGCTTTACTCGTGGGTAACAAACGGCGGGAACATATTGTCTTTGAACCACCGGCTGTTTCAGCCTTGCTAGCACGCTGCTATTTGGCCACTGGTGATCAGCCGAAGGCCATGAGTTGTATTGAGCCAACCATCCAGCAACCTGCAAACAATCCGCTGAACCGCGAGCAGAACCAGATCGCGTTGGCCCGAACCTTCATTTCCGGCGGCCAATACCGAGAAGCTCAAGATACGCTTTCTTCGCTGATCCCGATTGCCGAGCGCAACGCCCATAACCGGCATTTAGTCGAAATACTCTTGGTGTACGCAGAAGCACTGCACCACGAGGGTCGGCCAGGCGAGGCCTCAGCCATGCTTGAGCGCGCGCTGGACAAGGCTGAAGACGCCGGTTTTATGCGGTTGTTCGCTGAAGAAAACGATACCCTTAAAAGCTTACTGCTCGATTTACCGCGCCTGCGAACACCCGGTCGTTGGAATCGCGAGCTGCTGGCCATGCTTAGGCACCAACAAGCCAACAACTCAGAGCAGCCTCAGGCAACACCGGCACCGGATGCCCGGGTCAACGCCAGAGCTTCAACGACGACCTCCTCGCTGGTCGAACCCCTTAGCCTGCGGGAGCAGGAAGTTCTTCAGCTGATCAACCAAGGCTTGGCCAATAAAGACATAGCTATGAAGATGGCCGTGGCGCCAGCGACGGTGAAAGCTCACATTCGTAACCTGTACAGTAAGCTGGGCGTGGGCCGGAGAACGGAAGCCCTGGCTAGAGCTCGAGAACTCGATCTACTGGGCGAGTAATCCTAAAGTGTGACACGCGTCACACTTTTCAAGAATTAAGCCTACCGACTACGCCTTTAGGACGATCCGTATACGCCCCCTTCCGCCTTATGATGAATCCATCGTGAGGTTAACGCCTCACACGAGATCTGAAACTCAGGCCTTCAGTCTCCTTGTTACGCGTTGTTTGGACGCTCGGGTTCACTTAGAACCCTTTCTACAAGAGCCACCCCTTTCGGGCTGGCTCTTTTTTTAGTGAGGAGTAAAGGCGGGATTAGTGTTCGATCAATCTTCGGAACGGGGGCAGCGCATCCAGGAGCAGCTGGCCGTAGCGTCTGGCGACGATTCGGCGATCAAGAATGGTCACACGACCCGTATCTTGCTCGGTTCGCAGAAGGCGCCCTACCGCTTGAACCAGCTTCACCGACGCATCCGGTACGGTGATCTCCATAAAGGGATTACCACCCCGTTGAGTAACCCACTCGGCCAAACTGGCTTCAATGGGATCATCCGGCACTGAAAACGGTAGCCGGGTAATCACTACGTGATGCAGATACTTTCCGGGCAGATCGATACCTTCAGCAAAACTGGCCACGCCAAAGAGCACGCTCGCTTTGCCTTCATCAATGCGGCTGCAGTGCGTGCGCAGGACTTCGTTCTTGGCCATATCGTCCTGCGTAAGAATCAGCTCCGGGTATTCCGGGGCCAACGCATCCCTAACCTGCTGCATTTGCCGGCGGGACGTGAACAACACCAACGTCGCCTTCTCCCCCGCCCATAAGTCAGGAAGGCGTTTAATTAATGCATCACCAAAGCCGTCATCGGTGGGCAGGGCTTCAATAGCTGGCACCTCAACCGTTGCCATCTCGCTGTATCGAAACGAGCTGGGTACAACCATATACCGACTCGCTTCCGGCAATCCGGCCCGCGAGCGCAAACGATCGAAACGCCCTAACGCTGTTAAGGTTGCACTGGTCAGCACTGCGCCGTAAACGCGAGACCATAAGCGGGAATAGAGCAGATTGTCAGCCAACACCGGAGAACTGAACAACGTAATATCTTCGGCGTGTTCCCATCGCTGACGAACCGACCAGCGCGCCGCCGGCGGACCTTTGCGGGGAACCGGCTGAGCACTTTCATCCTGATCTGGCTTTGCCGCGATGGCACCATCAGACCAAGCTTCCCACAACCGAAGCTGCTCTTCTGCCCGGCTATGGAATGCACCGATCACCGGATACCAGGAATCCGCCGTATCACGATCGAGTTCAGGATCTTTGCGTTCATCGAAGGCAATTTGCAGCTCATCGACCAACGTGCCGAGATTTCGGCATAAGCCCGCCGTGACAATTCGGGTTTCACCGGCCAACTCAGCCAAACTTTCCGGCAATTCACCTTCTGGATATCGCCATTGGGCGCTCCGGCGTTCTTCGTTGAAATCCCAACCGGTATTTTGCTCAACCTCTTCGTATACCTTGGCCAAGGCAAGATCGAGATCGCGCCCCGCCAAACTGATTTTCTCGACGGCCTTGGTTGCCTGAGAGCCACCCGGGAGCCACGGCTGCATTTTCACCAGCGCCTGTGACAGCTGTTTCAGCCACTGGCGCGTCGCGTTCAAAGGCACTGAAGCGGCGAAATGGTTCAACGCTTTATCTGGAAGGTGATGCGCCTCGTCGAAGATGAATAAGGCATTCTCCGGTTCTGGAAGAATCGCACCGCCGCCCAAAGCGAGGTCTGCCAGAACCAGGTCGTGGTTAGCCACCACAATATCGGCATCATCCAAGTCTTTCCGGGCTTCAAAAAACGCGCAGCTATCGAAGTAGGCACAATGACGATTGGTGCATTGGCGGTGGTCGGTGGTGACCTGTCGCCAAATTTCATCCGGAATTTGTTCTGGCCAATGGTCGCGATCGCCATCCCATTCGCGAGAACCGTAGGTGCCAAGCATCTTCTCAAAAGTAGCCCGACTACTGGCTTCATCATCAACCGGCTTATCCAAAAGGAACAAAGGCATAGTGTCGCTGTCGCCGTGCCCTTCATCGTGCAACCGCGCTTCCAGCCTCGACATACACAAGTAGCGGCCCCGGCCTTTGGCGAGCGTCCAGTTGAACTTCAACTTGCTGTGTTTACGCAGGTCGGGCAGATCTTTCAGAACAATCTGATCTTGCAGGGCCACGGTTGCCGTGGAAATCACCAGAGTCTTACCCAAGGCCTTAGCGACTGGAATCGCTGAGATCAGGTAAGCCAGCGTCTTACCCGTACCGGTTCCGGCTTCCACCACACACGCCGAGGCGGGCGATGTGCGTTGGCCATCGTTCTCGGTGATTTCACCCATATAACGGGCAATCTCGGCGATCATCAAGCGCTGACCATAGCGGGCCCGAACGCCCTTGCCCGCCAAAACATCTCGATACGCTTGCTGGATATCCTGTTTAACGTCGTCGGTGAGCGCCATTATCGCGGGCTCACCCAGTCTCGAACGATGCCTACCCGAAACCGTTGGCCATTTTTACTCAGCACCACGCCGTCTTCCGTGATGTTTTCAACCAGCAACTGGCCCAGGCTTTGGCCTGTTCGCAAATACCGATTGTTGATCATCACCCGGCTGGCAGTAGGATCTGAGGAATAGATATGGCTGTTAAAGGTCAAATCAGGAACGCTCTTTTGGAATGAAAGTGGCAATTCTACCAGATGCGGCACACGACCTTGGGGCCGTGATTGTACTGGGGCTGGAACCACTTGGTGCTCGAGCTGGCTAGGCACGATAATTGTTGGCGGTTCAAATTGAGGCTCATTCAATCCGGATTCCGCAACAGCCAATGGGGCTTCAACAGGCTCACCTAAAGGTTTGGCGATGGGCACTGGCTCAGAGGTCAACTCAAGTTTCGGGGAGGACTCCGATGCAACTGGCGAAGATGCCTTCTGAGCTTCTGACACAGGCGCAGGAGCTTTCACCGGCTGCAGTGGTTGCCTCGAAGGCCAAAACACATACGCCAAAACCGCTGCATTGATGATTAATGCCAACACCACCCACACAACCGCCGATACCGGTTTTTTCTTGGGGCGATAAATCATCTGCACCTGCTGGCCGAGATCAGGTGCTTTGCCCTGGCGGCGTTCCGCTTCAGATTTTCTTAATGCTTCGAGTATGTACGACATAACTTAGCTGGTTCCCGCCCCAGGTTCTGCCACTAAGCGAGGCACATCAACGCTCAGATCGTTGTGGATCTGGATAATGGTCATCGCACCGGGAATGCCATCCACTGTTAACCCACGCAGCTCCTGATACCAACGAACCTGATCGGCGATGCCCAATCGTTTGATGCGGTCACGCTCTGGCGCAGTTGCTGCATAACGATCCGCAAGCTCCATCATTTTGGAGCTGATCCAGAGCTGTTTCCCGGTTTTGTCACCGTATGGACCAGTACTGGATTGATATTCCGGAGCGCGCCAAAGCAGTCGAAATTTCCCGAACCAGAACGGCTCAATGTCCCGAAATGCGACTTTGATTACCCCTTGTTGGGTTCGGATCTCCGCAACCTCACCTTGCAGCGATTGGAGAACCACCTGGCTTTCTCGAGCAGCCTCCCCCTGCAGATCCAAAATCACTGGCCGATCAAGAAACTCCATGCTTCTTCTGGTGCCCTGACGCTGCAGGCAGTCCATACCGACAGTAACTGCATATGCACAGGGATATGGCGCAGCCGTCGGGCTGTAATCCTCTCCCCAGATCTGAAACAGCTCGATGTAGGCTTTCGGCAAGGAAACGCCGTGCTGCTCTAATGAAAACTCGATCAAATCCGGGGTTGGCGATGCTTCCTCCCTAGGCTTCGAGCCCTCAGCAATCGCTGCGTTGTCTTCTGAGGTAGTGGCCGCAATAACACGCTCAATAACACCAGAAACGGACGTTTCGGAATCATCACTCTTCGCGTAATACCCTTTTGGCGGCATTTCCAACACCCAAAGCGTACCAATAATCGCGATTAGCACCGACGCTACCACCAACCACAAATGGCTTACGTTTTCGCCAAACCGCGCGCGTTTACGCGCACCCGGCTTCAAGCCGCCACTGACTTCCTTTGCCGCTCGCTTTATGTGTAACGCGGTAATTTGGTGATCACCTTCCGCGTAGGCGCCCAGCAAGGCGCGATCACTAATCAGGTTGATGAGGCGAGGCACACCCTGACTGGCACTGTAAAGTTTGCGAATAGCAGCGGGGGTGAACAAGTCGCCCCTAAGCCCGGCCACACTGACCCGGTATTGCAAGTAGGCGGGCAATTCCGACTTATCGATTGCATCAAGATGATAGCGGGCGGTAACCCGCTGGTTGAGCTGGCGAAGCTCCGGTAGCGCAAGAATGTCCTGCAACTCGGGCTGCCCTAGCAGAACGATCTGAAGCAATTTCTTTTCAGCGGTTTCAAGGTTGGTGAGCAGGCGCAGCTGTTCCAACACATCCGCGGAAAGGTTCTGCGCCTCATCGATGATGAGAACCTTATGTCGGCCCGCAGCGTGGGCCTTGAGCAAGTCCGCATTAATGGCATCCACTAAAACTTTGATGGAAGCATCCGGTGCATGAGCGATCTCCAGCTCATCACAGACTGCAGACAACAACTCCCGGGCTGAAAGACGGGGATTGAGTATCAGGGCGATATCAACGTGTTCAGGGGCGTTATCAAGAAAGCAGCGGCATACCGTGGTTTTACCCGTACCCACTTCGCCCGTAATCACGATGAAACCACCCTGCCCCTGCACCCCATACATGAGGTGGGCCAGCGCTTCTTTGTGGCGATCACTCAGGTATAAGTATCGCGGATCAGGAGCGATAGAAAATGGCGGTTCCCGAAAGCCAAAAAAATCGTAGTACATGGTTTCTAGGGCCTTGCTGAATCAGCGCCGCTGACCAATTTCAGCTCTGCAGCACGGCGACTTTGATGTTTCAGGCGCTGCACGCAGCGCTCCAGAGTTTTTGATATCCGTGCATGAGACCGAATCATCGATATTTTCGGCCAAGTTGCCCTTTCACCCTGAAGAATCATTTCCCGGACGTATTCCGGAGTCGGGCTGGACAGGATGTGCCGGTAATGTCGGAGGGAATAGTTGGGCGCAATGGTCACATCGCCCGAATAACGCTGCGCCATAATCGTATACATCTGGCCAGACACCTGCCTCAGAAGCTCAGGCTTAAGTCGTTTGCGTAAGAAATCGAATACCCCCTGCCCGTGAAACGCCACTTCGGCCTTCAACAGATGCGAGGGCAAATTCAGCAACGACAGCTTCTCGTCCTGCCCTCTGTCAGTTAAAAATGGAATGACATGAGGGTTGGTCTGGCTCACGATGGTGAAGTTCACATCGTACAGGTGCATCAACCGGTCGACGGGAAGATCACTGACCACGGAACCGTCCACGAACTTCAATCGCGGCATGTACGGCAACGTGTTTCCGTTCAAATCCTTTTTCATCAAGGTGACTGGCGGGAAGACGCCAGGCACTGCAGCACTCGCCAGCGCTGCGCTCCACATCATCAAATACGGCGATGTATAACCACTCAACAGCCGCGCCTTCTGATGCGCTTGTACCGGCGAAACGCTGATGTTCACGCTGCGCCCGGTGCGTTGGTACGCCTCTTCAAAGGTATATTCGCCGATATTGTCACGAAGGCACTTCTTTAACGTGTTCTGATCCATTAACCCGTCACCACGAATCGCGCTGAATAAACCGCGCCACTTCCAAGCATTGAGATTGTGGTTTTCGGGCACAAGCATTTCCGGTATTTCAGCGTCCGTATGCACGCCAAGAATACCCGCAATGATGGCACCAACACTTGAACCGGCGATAACCTGCGGCAGCAGACCTTTCTCCCACAACGCTTTAATCACACCAAAATGGAACATGCCTAGCCCGGCACCGCCACTGAGCAGAAGTGCCGGCCGGCCGAAGCTCGTCAGGGTATCTCGAAAAAACTGCAGTTTATCGTGCACCGAAAAGTTCGGCACGGGATGGTCGCAGAGGTAATCCAACGACTCACAAACTTGGGTTATATACTCTTCAACCAGATGCTTGGTGCCTACCCGGGAACAAGTATAAAGCGCCGGGTTACCCATGTTGCCTAAATCGTGATGAAGCCCTTCACGTAAGGCTCGCTTCAAACGCTCGAAATCGTTTTGCAGACGGTATTGTTTAAGGTTGCAGAGCCTGTCGTAGATCAGCTCGTAGTGATACAGATCTGAGGCAAAGTCCTCCTTCCACTCAACGTTGCCTTCGAGAAAATCCAACTCCAACGCAGCCGCTTTCCATTGCTCATAATTCTGAGCACCCGCCAGCAGTGTGCGGAATCGATTTATTCTCGGATCTTTAATCAACCTTGATCTCCCAGCAGTGCTCAGAAATCTTCGAGCATCAGGTCGTCTTCGTCATCATTGGCGAAGGGGTCAGCAGTGATCTTACCATCGTTAATCAGGAATTCACGACGCTGCAGAAAAGCATTTCTCACGAACGTGTACCGATCCCCAGAAATAATCCCTTCTGCCGGGATCAAGTCTGCTCGCTTATCAACAATCTGCAGTGCTCGCAGGAAATAGACTTCAGGCTCTTCAACCGCGTCCCAAGCCGAAGGCAATATGAAACTGTCGGATGCCAACCCCGTGAAATGCCGAGGCGAAGATGGGCCTAAAAACGGCAACATTAAGTACGGGCCCGAGCCCACACCCCAGTATCCCAGAGTTTGGCCGAAATCTTCCGGCCGTTCCGGTAGATCGAAGGCCGTGGCCACATCAAAAATACCGCCCAGACCAAACACGGTATTGAAGGTGAACCGTCCAAACGCCACAACGGCCGACTCACCTTTCAGTTGAAACAGGCTATTACTGAAGTTGCGAATTTCAGTCAGATTATTAAAGAAGTTTGTAACACCCCGATCCACAAATCCTGGAGTAACGGTACGATAGGTCTTTGCCACAGGGCGAAGTACCCACTCGTCTACGGTTTCATTGAACGAAAAGACGCTACGGTTCCAATTCTCATAGGGGTCTGCCGGGTTCACGGATGCTGCGCTCTGGCCAATAGGCTCCTGCGTAGTTTGGGCGACGGCGGGCGGTGCAGCCATGATGACGAAGGGCACCAGCATCAAGGCTGCAAATATCCAATACCGAGTAGTCGTTTGAGTCATTTCAATCTCTTGGGTTGTTTAATCTGATTCCATTAGTCGACAATACCGGCGCTATGTTCTTTTTATCTTAGTCATCCGGAGGAAACGAAATGTCAGCTCAGGGAAACCTCGTCAGCTCTCATGCCATGTCCCTACGCTGGGGCGACATGGATGCATACGGGCACGCGAATAACACAGTTTACTTTCGCTTCTTTGAAGAGGCTCGAATCATCTGGCTGGCAAAGCTTGGACTTGGAGGCACAGGTGAACCAACAGGCCCCGTTATTATAAAGACCAGCGCGACGTTTCTGAAGGAATTAACGCACCCCGCCACCGTAGTGGTGGAAACATACGCGGGCAAAGCTGGAAATACCAGTCTGGATACCTACCACTTACTCAAAGATTCTGACACAGGAGAGGTGTATGCGGAGGGATATGCGAAGATCGTATGGATGGACAATGCCACCCGAAAGTCTACCCCACTGCCAGACACTCTAAGGGCTCTGGCAGCAGAGTAAGGGGGATCAGCGGTGGCGTACGATCACGCTGCCGATGGAATAGCCGGCACCGAAGGAGCAAATGACGCCCAAGTCGCCGGCTTTCAGATCCTCTTTATGCTTATGGAAAGCAATGATTGAACCGGCCGAGCTGGTATTGGCGTATTCGTCCAAAATCACCGGCGCTTCTTCAACGGTGGCATCGCGGCCCAGCACTCGACGGGCAATCAACTGGTTCATGTTCAAGTTGGCCTGATGCAACCACATACGAGCCAGATTGTCCGGAGCCAAACCCAAAGACTCCAGATGGCCCTGGATCGTTGATGCTACCAGCGGCGACACCTCTTTAAATACCTTCCGGCCCTGCTGGATGAACAGCTTGTCTGGCTTGCCCACGCCGGATTCGTCCGCGCGGTTCAAGAATCCAAAGTTATTCCGAATGTTGTTGGAGAACTTGGTCACCAGACGGGTACCGACAATCTCGAAGCCCTGCCCTGGTTTCACGTCTTCCTCGCGCTCCACAAGCATCGCAGTGCACGCATCACCAAAAATAAAGTGGCTGTCCCGATCCCGGAAGTTCAAATGACCGGAGCAAATCTCGGGGCTGACGACCAGAACTGCACGGGCCGTTCCATTTTCAACCGCGTTAGCCGCGGCTTGCAGACCGAAAGTGGCAGAACTGCAAGCTACGTTCATATCGTATGCGAAGCCCTGAATACCTAAGGCTTGTTGCACTTCGATCGAAACCGCTGGGTAAGCACGCTGCAGATTAGAGCAGGCTACGATAACGGCATCGACATCATCGACTGTCTTTCCCGCTTGTTCGAGCGCTTCTTTGCAAGCCACCACAGCCATATCACACTGCACGGAGGGCTCGTCGTCACTCCGCTCGGGAATATGTGGCGTCATACGTTTTGGATTGAGAATACCCTCACGGTCAATAACGTGCCGGCGTTTAATACCGGAGGCTTTCTCGATAAATGCAGAAGCGGAAGGTTGCAGTGCCGTCAGCTCTCCGCGGGCGATTTCTTCCGCGTGCTCACTGTTGTACAGCTCTACATACTGGTTGAAGGCCTCAACCAGCTCGTCGTTCTCGATGATGGCGGGCGGCGTATACAGGCCGGTTCCGCTGATGACGGCTTTAATCACAATAACCCCACGTCATGGTTATAAAACAGTTTTTGTCACGATTCTGCCAGAAATACTAACACAGTCCTGAAGAATTGCCCGTTGGACTATTGGTCAGTAGCGTGTCATACAACCTGCTATCAGTTTGGTTAAACCCGGGTTAGCGTCCATTGCTTATCCAGACGCTTGACCGACACCGTCATAGCGGTGCCCAATTGCTGGGCAAAAAACGACACTCGGTACTCCTCCAGCATCCAGCGATATAGTTCCAGTTCGGGATCACACACACTCTGGCGCTTCTGTTGTTCCTGTTTCTTGGCATAGCGAGCCCACAGCGCATCAATGCTATGGAGGAATTCACGCTCCTTCCCCATCTCCCTTGGCATCTTTTCAAGGCGGATGAGCGCCGCTTCGAAATAGACACCGAAACGGGCTAACCAAGGAGAAGGTGTATCGACAAGAAACCCAGGATAGACAAGATGTTGAAGCTGAAACTTAATGTCAGCCATACTATTCGCTAGGGCGAGATTGATCTTGCCCTTCAACTGTTTTGCTACTTTTTGATAGCCGGTCATGGCCGTGTGAAGACGCTCGTCCGCCAGCTCCAGCGCTGGAATAAAATCCCCCCGATGCTGATCAAACACCTTATCAAAGCTTTCGGGATTTCGAGGAACTTCGCCCGACAAAAAGTGCTCCATCACAGCGGCAACCAGCAAATCATCCAACAACGCTTTGGCTTGCCCCACCGGTGCAAACATCAGCGCTGACTGCTTGAACTTGGGCAACCGGCGCTCAAGATCCGTCAAGGTACTACCAAATCGATTGATAATCAGCCGTGCCACACCCCGTCGCATGGTGGTTTCTGCCGTCAGAAAATCAAGGCATCGAATTGCCCTAACCTGCTTGCCCAGATCTTCCAACGCCGGGTAAACGGTCACTTGCATACCGCCTTTTTCGGTCTGAACCCGTTCAGGCAACTTTCCAAACTGCCAATCCACGTGCTCAACCACCTTGGCATCATCCGTGTCATCTGATGCAGCCGTCGTCAGTGCCTTCTCTGCCTGCTCACCAAGCTTTGCCTGAAGATCATCCGCGCTGCGGCTTTCAGCCATGACCTTGCCCTTGTTACCGGTCACCTTCAGATTCATTCGCAGATGCCGGGGCAGCTCTTCCTCTGGCCAGGCTTCAGGGTCTATCTGCACGCCGGTCATTCGCCGTAGCTGATCCGCCAGCTTGACCGTCAACGGTTCGTTGCTGGGCTGCATATTCTCTAGCGCGGCATCCACAAAATCCGGCACCGGTACAAAGTTACGGCGGACAGATTTAGGCAGGCCCTTAATCAGCGCAATGCATTTTTCCCGCAACAAGCCCGGCACCAGCCATTCCAAACGACGGGCCGGAATTTGTTTCAGGGCCATCAACGGCACATTCAGCGTTACACCATCTCGCTCACTGGTCGGCTCAAATTCATAGCTAAGAGGGTACTTGGCGCCCTCCCATTCCAGATAATCGGGATACAGGGCCTCCGCAGACTGGTCAACCGGGCGCTGCAAAACGTC
Organism: Marinobacter sp. SBS5; assembly: GCF_048285575.1. NCBI lineage: Bacteria > Pseudomonadati > Pseudomonadota > Gammaproteobacteria > Pseudomonadales > Marinobacteraceae > Marinobacter > Marinobacter sp. SBS5. The sequence continues at coordinate 134,462 of NZ_JBLWAZ010000003.1, forward strand.
CGCTTCCGTCAGCTCCATGTCGCGCAGAGCTTCAGCAGACAGGTTTTTCCACCAGCTTTCGAAATGCCGACCGCTAACAATGTTGTCAGGCAAACGCTCGTCGTAAAACGCCACCAACACTTCATCATCGACCAGCAGATCACGACGCCGTGTCTTCTTTTCCAGATCTTCAACGGTATCCAGCATGGCGCGGTTGCGGGCAATAAATGGAGCCTTCGACCGTAACTCCCCTTCCACCAACGCCCGCCGGATGAAAAGATTTCGGCATTCGGCAGGGTCCACCTTGGTGTAGGGAATCCGGCGCTTGGGCACTACGTCCAGACCGTACAGTGTGACCTTTTCATAGCCCATTACCTGAGCGCGCTTTTGCTCCCAGTGGGGCTCGAAATAATGGCGCTTGACGATGTGTCCGGCTAAAGGTTCCACCCATTCAGGTTGAATACCCGCCACCATGCGGGCGAACACTTTGCTGGTTTCGACGATTTCAGCGGCAACAATCCACTTAGGTCCAGATTTAGCCACTTTCGAACCCGGGAAGATAATGACTTTGCGATTGCGAGTCGCCAGATATTCCCGTTTTTCCACTTTAACGGCGATCTGGCCCAACAACCCCGCCAAGATGGGTTTATGAATGGCATCGTAGTTAGCCGGTTGCCGGTTCATCGCGAGCTTCTGGTCTCGGCAAATCAACGTGAGCTGCCGGTGAATATCTCGCCATTCGCGCATGCGCATCCAACTCAGGAAGCTCTTCTGGCACAGCTTTTTAAGTTGGTTCTGAGACAACTCCTGACGCTGCTCTTCATACCAGTTCCATATATTCAGCAGTGTCGCGAAATCCGATTCTTTATCATTAAACGGTGCATGGGCCTGATCGGCGGCCTGCTGCTTTTCCTGTGGCCGTTCGCGAGGGTCCTGCACGCTAAGCCCGGCAATCACGATCAAAACTTCCGCCAAACTGCCATGATCCGCCGAGGTGACCAACATTCTGGCCAGGCGCGGATCGAGCGGAAGCCGAGACATGGTGCGCCCGAGCTTGGTCACTCGCCGCTTTTCATCCACTGCGCCGAGTTCTTCCAGCAACTTATAACCATCATTGACCTGGCGGCTATCCGGAGCCTCCAAAAACGGGAACTGACGGATTTCGCCCAAGCCGGAGGTGGCCATCTGCAGAATGACCGAGGCCAAATTGGTACGGAGAATTTCCGGATCGGTGTATTCAGGCCGGTTGATGAAGTCGACTTCATCGTATAATCGGAAGCAAATACCGGGTGCAACCCGGCCGCAACGTCCTGCTCGCTGGTTAGCGCTGGCTTGGGAAACGGGCTCTATGGGTAAGCGCTGAATTTTCGAGCGCACGCTGTAGCGACTGATCCGAGCCACGCCGGTATCGATAACGTAACGAATGCCCGGCACCGTGAGTGAAGTTTCCGCCACGTTGGTGGACAGCACAATGCGCCGCCCACGATGAGACTGGAACACCCGATTCTGTTCTTGGTTGCTCAAGCGGGAATAAAGCGGCAGCACTTCAGTATGGCGCAACTCCGCATGCCTGAGCACCTTACTCACCGCTCGAATTTCACGCTCGCCCGGTAGGAACACCAACACATCACCCGGTGGCTGCTTTTCCGAGCGCTCGTGTTGCTCGATTTCTTCGATGGCAGAGAGAATGCCATCGGTCCAGCCTTGATCTTTATCGTCTTCATCACCGACCAGAGGGCGGTACCGAACATCTACGGGGTAGGTTCGCCCACTCACCTCGATAACCGGAGCTTTATCGAAGAACTCACTGAAACGCTCCACCTCAATGGTTGCTGAGGTGATTATTACTTTCAGATCGGGGCGTTTGGGCAGTAGTTGCTTGAGATAACCCAACAGGAAATCGATGTTCAAGCTGCGTTCGTGGGCTTCGTCGATAATCAGTGTGTCATAGCGATCCAGAAACCGATCATGCTGGACTTCCGCCAGCAAGATACCATCGGTCATCACTTTGATTTGCGAATGCTCTGAGGTGTTGTCGGTAAACCGAACTTGGTACCCCACTCGCTGCCCTACTTGCTCACCCAATTCTTCGGCAATGCGACTGGATACACTGCGCGCCGCAATTCGCCTGGGCTGGGTATGCCCGACTAAACCGCGGACACCCCGGCCAAGATTTAGACAAATCTTTGGAATCTGCGTGGTTTTACCCGATCCGGTTTCACCGGCGACAATAACCACCTGGTGCTCTTCAATGGCTTTGCTGATGTCATCAACCCGTGTACTCACGGGCAACCCGTCTGGAAAAGTTGCGGGCTTATGCAGCGCCTGTCGCTGTCGAACCTTCTCTTTGCCCTGCGCCAACCAATCATTCATCACAGCGATGTCTTTTTGCCCGGGCAGGCCTTTACTGCGCCCCAAGCGCCGGACAATGCGCGCTGCTTCCTGCTGGTTACATTCAGCGAGTTGACGTTTGAGTGCTGCCACCTCCGCTTTGGGATCAGTCACACTGGATGCGGAAGCTTTATTCGGGGTTGAATCAGACATTGCTCGCCATTGGCTCTCAAAGTTTCAATCAGGGTGATCAGGCGCCACAGTCTAGCCGGAAAGGCACACCGTATAAACACAAAAACCCTGCCGAGGCAGGGTCTTTAAGTGCGGGGAGAGTCCTCGCAGAGGAGCCAACTTAAGCGTTAGCTTCTTCGTCTCGCAGTTCACGGCGAAGAATTTTGCCCACGTTACTCTTAGGCAATTCATCACGGAACTCAAAGTGCTTGGGTACTTTGTACGCGGTCAGACGCTCACGGCAGAATTCTTTCAGCTCGTTCGCAGAAACGCCTTCTTTGGTAGCGACAACGTATACCTTGACCGCTTCACCACTCTTGGCATCTTCAACACCGACCGCCGCGCACTCAACCACTTTCGGGTGGCTCGTTACCACGTCTTCGATTTCATTCGGGAACACGTTAAAGCCAGACACAATGATCATGTCTTTCTTACGGTCAACAATGCGGATATAGCCGTCTTCCTGAATCAGCGCAATGTCGCCAGTCTGGATAAAACCATCTTCAGTAAAGGACTGACGGGTATCTTCGGGACGCTGCCAGTAGCCACGCATAACCTGTGGGCCTTTCACGCACAGCTCGCCTGGCTCACCCACGGCCGTTTCGTTTCCTTCATCATCAATGGTCTTGACGATGGTAGACGGAATCGGAAGACCAATCGTGCCCAGCTTGATGGCACTGCGGGGGTTAAAGGTCACCACGGGAGAAGTTTCGGTCATGCCGTAGCCTTCACTGATTTCACAACCGGTGACACGTTCCCACATTTTGGCTGCATCGCTGGTCAGAGCCATACCGCCAGAGGCCGTCAGCTTCACACCCGAGAAGTCCAGCTTCTGGAAGTCTTCGTTGTTGCACAAAGCCACAAACAAGGTGTTCAAACCAATGAAAGCCGTGAACTTATGCTTTTGCAGCTCTTTCACAAAACCAGGAATATCACGCGGGTTTGGAATCAGGATGTTATGAGCACCGGCTTCCAGCATGATGCCGCAGTTCAGCGTGAAGGAGTAGATGTGGTACAGAGGCAGAGGCGCGATAACCACTTCCTTGCCTTCAGCGACCTGGTCTTCCAGCATGGGGCGAACCTGAGTCAGGTTGGCAACCAAGTTAGCGTGAGTCAGCATGGCGCCTTTCGCCACACCGGTGGTACCGCCGGTGTATTGCAGTACGGCCAAATCGTCCAGCTTGATTTCAACCGGGGTAAACTTCTCCCGCGCACCCGCGCTAAGAACCGCTGGCAGCTTATGGGCCCCCGGAATGTTGAACGGAGGCACCATCTTTTTAACGTGCTTCACCACCGCGTTCATTAGCTTGCGCTTGATCGGGGAGTGCATGTCAGCGACTTCGGTGACGATAACGTGCTCAATACCTGTATGCGGCAGCACTTTCTCGGCGTTCTCCGCCATGTTGGCAAGAACCACCAGCGCTTTCGCACCGGAGTCGTTAAACTGGTGTTCCATTTCCCGTGTGGTGTACAGCGGGTTGGTATTCACCACAATCAGGCCTGCACGCATAGCACCGAAAACAACAACCGGGTATTGGGTGATGTTCGGCATCTGAACGGCAATGCGGTCACCAGGTTTCAGGTCGGTTTTGTTTTGCAGCCAAGCCGCGAAATTGCGACTCTGAGTATCAAGATCTCTGTACGTCAGAGTGACGCCGACCGCGCTGAACGCAGGCTTTTCTGCGTATTTCTTAACGGCCTGTTCAAAAACATCTACCATGTTTTTGTACTTGCTGAGATCTACCTCACGGGGGATGCCCGCAGGGTATTTATCTTGATAGAACTGCTCAAAATCCATCACCATCTCCTGTTTGATTGGTGGCAATCGGGCCAAAAGAGCAACCCGACTAAAGTCTCAATCCTTAAAAGTGGAGAGAGAATAGCAGTTTTGGAATCGATGAGGTAGCTTTCAAAAATCTACCCCCCAAGAACCACCAACAAGCTCTTAATTACCAGAGGTCACTATGAGCGACACCTTAGACATTCTTGAAAATATCACCTACAACGAATTGAACGAAGGTGATTCCGCGACCTTCACCCGCACACTCACAGAAGACGAATTGGTTTTGTTTGCTGCGGTATCGGGGGACGTGAATCCAGTGCACCTTGATTCTGAGTTTGCCTCTGACACCATGTTCAAAGAACGTATCGCTCACGGTATGTGGAGTGGCTCTTTGATTTCAGCAGCTCTGGCAACCGTCATGCCCGGTCCGGGCACGATTTATCTGGACCAGACTCTGTCCTTTAAGCGCCCCGTCAAACTGGACGACACCCTGACCGTGAAACTAACCGTCTCTGAGAAGGGCGCCAAAAACCGGGTTACATTGGCTTGCGATGTTCGCAACCAGAACGGTGACCAAGTGGTCGTTGGCGAAGCGAAGGTCATTGCACCTACCGAAAAGGTGTCTCTGCAAAAACCCCGCTTGCCGAAAATTACCATCGAAAGCTGAGGGCTTAGCCCGGAAGGAAATCGATAGGGAACTGAACCTTCCGGGCCGTAACCTGGGCCGCCCCGAAATCAAACATTTGTACCCTCATCGCAATGCGCTGCTCCAACGGCGGATTGCTCAACTCGGACGCCACCACCCTGCAGGCCGATACGGATCCGTTCGGCTCGATGACCAGTTCCAATGTGACCTTTCCCTCGAGAGTGGGATCTTTCCTGAGTTCTCGTTTGTAGAGCGAATACAGAACGCTCTTCTGAGCATCAAAGACCTGTCGAATATTGCTCATTGCTCGTTGTTTAGCGGGTTTACGAGCGGGCTTTTCGGCCTTCGCCACAATCACTTCCTCAGGCGCATCAACCTCAGCAACCTGATGCCCCGCTACAGCGACCTCGCGCGCTGGGCCTTCGCGCGCTTCTACGCCGCCACTGCCTGCCAGCACTTCGGCATTCGAAGGATGCGCTAATAACCCAATGGCTTCTGAGCCCGTTACGTTGGCACTCAGATTCCGGCTATGTTTTGGCTCGGTTTTGGTCAAAGCCTGTAGCTGGCTTTTCATCGCAAACAAGCCAGATTGAGACGCGGTTTCACGGGCCTGTTCTGTAGTTTGAACAGGCTGCTCATCGGCCTTCGGAGACGGCTGCGGTTGCTCAGGCTTAGGAGCCGGCTTCGCTTTAACCACCTCTTGCACTTTCTCGGGCTCAGGTTCGGGATCAGGCTGCGGTTCTTGCACCGGCTCGGGCTGCTTTGGCGGTTCCGGAGGTGGTGGAGCAACAAGCTTGGCAAGTCGCGGAGGTATCCGCTCAGCTTCAGCACGATCAATTTCCGGTACTTCAAGATAGGGAATCAGCGCGGCCGGCACTATAAACAGGCCCAACACCAAGACCACAATAGCAACGAAACGCCAGCTTTCAGCGCGGTCACGACTCCACGGCAAGCGGGTATCACCGCGACCTGCGAAGCGATCAACCATTGCTCACCTCCGCCTCAACCGCGAGCCGAACCTGACGAAACTGCTCATCAACACAGGTTTGCATAATCCGGCGCAACAACCGGTAATCGGTATCTCGGGCTGCCATGATGGTAATTTCCAAACCCTGCTCAGGCACTTCCTGCCAACGGCTGCGACGGTAAGCCAACTCCTCGGACAAACCTGCTATCCGTGTATCGGTCGCGTCGATGCCTTCGAGCGTTGCAACTTCGCGCCCCTGCACGAGTATGGACTGGCCACTGACTTGTACCGTTAGCTTATCGACCGCCTCCTGTTTCGCCGTAGACGTCGGCAAAGGAACATCAGCGTTGTTTTGCATCACTTTCACATCAGAGGAATTCACCATCAGGAAGAACACCAGAATGGTGAAGATATCCATTAACGACACCAGGTTCAGGCCGCCCGCTTTGTGCATCCGGCTGTAGTGCCGTTTCCGCATCCGAGCTCTTCGGGAAGTTTTCATACACCCTCCCCTTCTGGCGCTTTAAGGCTTTGCGCCAACACACGGTTTTCGGCCGCATCCATCAGTGAAATATCAGGGAATAACTCGGCCTCAACGACGCTGGTCGCCACGACCGCGGGGTAGGAGCGCACAGTGTCCATCACCGACACCAGCGTTTGATAATCAACGTCTGGCCCGACTTCCAGAATCACATCGGTTTTATCCGGAACGTGGCGTTTAATCTGCTGAAGTACAGAACGCAGCCCCTCGTAATCTTGTGCCTCACCCTTTGCAGGCAACACCTCAATAAGGCCCCTGTCGCTGTCGGCAATTTCCAAACCAGTGGGGATGACAGTGACAACCAAACGCAAGTCTTCCGCTACAGGCGCTTCACCGGCTTTCATCCCCGGAAAGTTAAGCTCGATCATACGAATTTGACTGAAGACCATGCCCAGCAGCAAGACTGGCACAAGCACAATCATCAAATTCATAAAAGCCGTGATGTCCAGTTCCGCTTCTGTGGGTAGCCGGCGGTGTCGACGTCTCATATCGCCCTACTCCTGTTTTATCTGGCTTGAGGGTCTACAGTGTCACGCTGTGACGCTGCGAGCTTCAGGCTCTGAGACAATGTTCAGGAGTTTGACGCCTGCCATTTCAAAGCTATCAACGATCTCATTAGTGCGGGTTTGCAGTAGTGCGTGGAACAGCAACAAAGGAATGGCTGAAATCAGACCGAATGCGGTGGTGTTCATTGCGACGGAAATACTTTCAGACAGCAAGCTCGCCTTTTGTGCCGGATCTGCAGCGGCCACCGCAGTAAATGCTGCGATCAAACCAATGATGGTGCCAAGAAGGCCGAGCAAGGTTGCCACGTTCGCCAGTGTCGCCAGATACTGAGTGCGTTTTTCGAGCCTCGGAAGCACTTCCATCAAACCTTCTTCCATCGCGTACTCAATATCTTCACGGCGACTGTTATTTAGCAAACGGGCAATACCTGCACCGAGAACAGAAGCAATTGCACTGTCCGAACTGCTTGCGGCTTTCATCGCTCGGGAATAATCCCTTTTTTGCAGAGCCGGCAATATGCCCCGTTCAAAGGCCATACGGTTTCGGCGGCGCACCGAGCCCAGGTATATAAATCTCTCCAGCGTAATAGCCAATCCAATCGCCAGCACAACGGCAATCGGATACATGAAAGGACCGCCTTCCTGGAAGAACCGGATAATGGTGTCGAGCATAATATTTTTCTCCGTTTTTACTGCTGAATCACGGTTTAGCCTGGACGGGAGACACGTTTGTAGGCTCCAGTACCAGTGGGTTCAGGGTTTCACGGAACAGCCGATGATTTTCAACGGCAGTCGCAGAAACCGGTTGTGTTAATTCAGGGATTTTCTGGCTCAGCTCGGCGCTCGGCCTTCGCGGTAAACTAGGGCCTTGCCACGGCAAGATATAAAGGATTCGCGGGTCATCCTCGGCCGAATTCGCTGATATTCCAGTCACTTGCAGAGCAGGATTCTTAGCATCCACGACAGTTTTTTTTGAGTTTGCGCTCGCGGGCAGTCCAATGAATAAACCAATAGCAAACAAGAGTCCTGCCCTAGCAACGGAACGCATCATTGAAGCCTCCGTTCCAAGTCAGCTATCCAGCCGGCAACGGTTTTGTCTTCCGTGCCCGATAGCTGCTGATAGCGTTTGTAGTGGACCAATGCTTTCTTTAGCTGAAGCAAATAGAGCTCCGAAATCACCGCAAGGTTGTAATGCAGCTCGGCGGTTTCAGGCGAGGCTCCTACACCTTTTTCCAAAAGGTTCGCAGCCTCTGAAAATCTGTTTTCGTCTTTCAGAACAAGCGCTAGGTTATTGACCGTCACCGCGTCGGCAGGGTTAAGCTCCACCGCGCTTTGCCAAGTCTGGATGGCGGTTTCTACCTCACCCCGGTCGTAGGCCTGTTTACCCTCACGAGCCAACACCCTCGCCTGCTCGGGTGAATACACGGGGTTTTGTTGAGCCTTTTCCGAACCGGATCCGTTACTGGTAGCGGCACATCCCGAGATGACAGCAACCGCCGACAGCAGTAGGCAAAGCCCTGTTTTGCGTATGCAGTCAAACACCGTCATTTTCCTTATCTGCCCAGGTCATCCAGCGTAGATTCCGGCTGTAGCGACCCGGATGCATGGTGGCCAACGCTTCCAGACTGCGACCAATCCATTCGTCATAGCCATTCGCCCTGATCTTTTGATGATTCTGGGTGTGCAGTTCCATGGCCTTTTCTTCGAGCGGGTAAGCCTCTTCTTCAAGCAGCATCTGGTACTGCATGGTTTCCAGCTCGTTGAGCTCAGCCGGCACCTCTGACGCCATCAAGTCGGCTGCCAGCACACGGTAAAGCTCTGCTCGCCTGAACAGCACCTCTGTCACCACAGCCTTACCGCCAAATGCTTCGGCTTCTAGCAGGTAATTCTGTGCTCGCTCCAACGCGCCCTGCTTGCTCACTAAGGCTTCTTCCAAGGGGTGGACTAACCCAATGGCGGCAAACTCATCGGCGGCACGCGCCCCGAGTGTTAAGGCGGCATCGGCGGCCCACGCCAACGTTTCATTGGAATGCCACTGACTTTCAGACTCGATGGCGACCAAAGCCTGCAAGGTTCCAGAGTCACTTGCGCCGGACTCAATCAATCGCTGCCGCATCGTTTGTTGCTGTAGATGCTCACCTGCAGTAGTTGGACGAGGCGCAACGGAAAGCCACTCTCGATACAACTCATTGCGGCGTTCGATTTGATCAGATTCGTGGTAAATAGCCGCTGCCCGCAAACGTTGAGGCCAAGGGGCAGGTAAACCGGATGCGGTGGATAGAAGTTCGTTGGCGGCTTTTAACGGCTGGTCGGATTGCTGATAGGAAAGCACCAATTTCTCGCTGACTTGCTCCGTCAACGGATGGTCCGGGTAATCGGCTCTGAACCGGTTTAGTTCATTAATTGCGGCGAACCATTCCGAAGCCTTCAGTAAGGTGTTAGCCGCATCAAACCGGGATTTGGTCGCCAGTTCTGAGCCGGGCACTACATTCTCCACCCGTTGGAAGTGCGCCACCGCCAAGGTGGAGTTACCCGCCGATGCCGCTTGCTCACCCTGTTTGTAAATCGCTACGGACAACTGATCCCGAATGTCACTTCGCTCATGGGCAGGAACGGCCAATTGGCTTTCAGTTTCTGCAAGAGTGAGCGCTTGTCGCCACGCTCGCTCAGCCAATCCGAACTCGCTCTTCTGCTGCTGAACTCGGGCAATCACCAGCCACGCGACATAACGTTCTTCGATGCTAGCCGATTCCCAGCCCAGTGTTTTCTTCGCGTAGATCAGTGATTTCTGATAATCAGACAGAGCATACCAACGGTTCGCCAAATCGGCACGTAAGGCCGACAAACGCTCATCAACCCCGAAGGCCTTCGAATAACGCTGCTCTTCTGAGCTCAAGGTTGTTAACGCGGCTTGATCGCCAGAAATTTGGGGACTTTGGCTATGTGTTGGCAATGCATCTCTAAGCAAGGTAATCGCGGCCCAACCGGCTTCACTTGCGCGCTTATACTCCTGACCGTATGCCGCTTGCCTGAAATTATCCAACGCCTTGGTATGCTGCCCTGCAAGTAACCTGGCATCACCGGCAAGATGCATCAACTCACCTGCCGCAACCGAGCGTGCGGCTAGTACTTCGTAATAGTCTGCCGCTTCGGTCCATGAGTCCCCAGCTTCAATACCCTTACCCTCAGACTGATACTTTGAGCCAGAGGCGTAATAAAAATCTCCTAATGAACGACCATACTCTTGCCAGCGTCGCTGATGGTGAACAGGCAGTTGCTGGTAGCTGTTGACTGGAAGGTACTGCTCAACGAAATCGGCTTTGGCTCCCCTGACCCGGCCGGGCTGACCGGCCATCGTCCAGAACTCGACATTCTGTACGATGAAGTCTGGCTTTGATTCATGTTCCGGATACGCCCGAACAAAACCGTTATTCACGGCTACCGCTTGGGCATAACGGCCTTCGACAGCATGCAAATCTGCCAACCGATCGTACAGCAGATAGAACCACGGCGAACTGGAACGGCCCGCCAGCCACTGCTCCAGAGTTTGATCATCGTTCCGCCGGGAAGCCATCAAACCCAGCACCCGAAAGCTGTCCTCTACCATATCCAGGCTGGAAGTGAGCGGCTGTCGAATTTGGTCTATATCCGGCAACTGCTCGTCCAACAGATTCATAAAGGTTTTGGCTGCGCGATCCCACGCCTGCTCACCCTGTTTGAATTGGCTCCACCCCTTCATGTAAAGGGCTTTCGTGGCAAGCTCTGCACTGGGCCGCGCCGAGAGCAATGCCTGATAACCGATTTCAGCCTCAAGGTATCGGCCGGCCGAAAATTCGGCCTCCGCGATACGGAATCGAGCTTCTGGCACCAACTCCGATTTTGGATACAACCCTACCAGTTGCCGCAAACGCTGGATGGATTCTTCGTGTTGGCCTGTGAGGGAGTGAGCCTTCGCCATTTGATACAGCAATTCATCCAAGCGCCCCGAGAACGAACCTCGCGACAGAATGTTTTCATAACTACCCAATACGTCTTCGTATATTTCGGCTTCTTTCTCCTCTGAGAAGCCAAAATCCTGACCTGAACGATCGCGTATGTTATTCAGGCGGTTTAACGCATCGATTCGCACCTCCGGTTCGTCTGAATCTTCAAACAACTTCTGATACCGCCGTGCTACTTCAGCGGGAGAAATTGCTGGCAAGGGACGGGGTTCAAACTTCAAGAATACCGGCCGCATTTCGCGCAGGGTTTCACCGTCTTTCCCCAGCTCGACCCGGAAGGATTCCTGTGCTGACAAATCGCCATGCCCTATGGATGCCACGACCAACAGGGGTAGCAATCGTCTAAAAACCAAGCACGACTTCATTGTGCGTCCTCCCCTAGCGTCTCAAGGGCGAGGTATTCATATAAATGAGCAATTTGCTGTTCGGTTTTATCGAGGGCCTGACCCATCAACTGATATTGATGATCGACAAACTCTAAAGCCAAGCTATCCAAAGCATCCGCCGCGCGAGCTCTTGCCTGGTCAACTTGAGCTTGCAACTGACGTATCTGGTCTTTCAAATTTCGAGAGTGAGAGAGAGTATTCTTTATGGCCGGGGTGGAGTTTCCGCCTTCGAACAAATCCGTTAGCGCGATAACAAACACCGAAAGATCGTGATCATTACGGCGTAGCTGGGCTGTCATCTCATCCAGAGCGGCCACTCTCCGAACGGCCTCCTGAGCATTAGCCTGTTCGAGGAACTGCAACAGATACGCCATCCGAGGCTGCGTCAACGTTCGACTATCGGCCAAGAACCACTCCGTTCCCGTGTTTCGGGCGTCTTCAACTAATGCTTTATACGCTCCGTGTTTTTTAATCCTTTGAGCCAGCTCATTCAGAGTCACTCGTTCGCCCTGATAGGCCGCATTTGCAGCCAACCAAGACTCGCCAGCCTGCCCCGGGTACCCCGCCATATCGTAGCCACGCCCCATCCCAATCCAGGCATCTATCACACCTGGGAATGCCAATGGAAACTTCTTGGCACGATGCCAGCTTTGCATAGCTGCCCGGTGATTGCCTTTGTTTGCTAGCGCCAGACCGTGAAGGTACAGAGCTTGAGGTGCGTAGTAGCTATCAAGCGTGACTTTCTCTAGGAAATTAATCGCCTTGTCGTGCTCGTCGCTTTTAAGGGCGAGGTAGCCGGCACGAAGATGCAATTGATTGAGAAGGTTTGTCCGGCGCGCTTCGTTGGCATCTTTGGCTGCCATTGCCATCGCGACCCGCAGTGAGACAAGCGCTCTCGTAAAGTTCAAATCGTCCCGGGCGAAGTCATTGGCAAGATTGAGATAACCCAATGCCGCCCAGTAGCCCTCATTCATTTTGGCGAGATAGCGCCCGGCAGCGTCCGTTCTGCCCTTGACCCGCTCCTGCTCGGCCAATTCGAACATCTCTTGATCGCGCCGGTCACGATGAAGACGCTTTGCGTTGTCCTGCTGATCATAGTTATCCGCGCCGTCCGAAATAGGGGCATTAACGGCAGTTGAATCACCTCGTTCAGAAAAGAGCGCTTCGGGTTCAAATTCCGGTGCTTGAGCCCGCAAAGTCATATGTAAATGCTTCATGACGGGCTGCTTAACGAACCGGTAGACCAACTCCCGGCGGACAAATCGATTGTTGTCGGCGCGAGCATTGACCACGGTTTTCAGGCGATGAGTTCCGCTGGAGAGATTCCCCTGGTAGAGCGGCAACACCCGCCCCTGTTCCAAGGCGGTTCGCTCACTCTCGGTGTAACGGTGCGATGTGACACGATGATCGTCGAGATAAAGCTCCAGAGAATCGACAACCAGAGTTTTTGGGGTGGCTACAGTGAAAACCACCGCCACACGGGTATCCGTATACGGGAGCAGTTGTTGCTCAATGGCTCGCACGCCATCGGTATGAACAGCAACCTTATCGTTGAGCTGCTCAACCTGAGTATCGATAGATATAGCATGGGCACTGGCCACCATGAATACAGCCAGCAATCCGGATATCCAATGCCCCAACATCCCTGAAGCAATCCGGCACTGTTGTGATTTTTGTTCGCCGAACATAGCTGTCCTGTGGTGTCTGGCCGCAATGACGCAAGCAGCCGTGTAACAATTCGAAATAAAGAGTAACACCGGCTAACAGCCAAGAACGGTATCCATTTCACCAAATGAACATTTGAGACGACAGGATTATAGAAGTGTCGAGTTTTTTAACAGGTTGGTCAGTTGAGGAATATTCAAAGAGCGCTGCTGAGCGCAGGAAATTTCGGCAAGTTTTTGATTTTAATAGATGGGATTAGCAGTTGGCCTAAAGCCTGCTTATAGAAAACTAGCGGGCGTGCCATAAGGCTGCACCCGCTTGTATATGCCGAGCTTTGCCGATGCCATTACACGCATCGGCTTTTTTCTGGGCAAACGAAAAGCTATTTGGTCAGCTGTTTCATAGCCGACTCAAGGCCTTCGATGGTCAACGGGAACATATGGTCGTTCACCAATTGCCGGGTAATGCCCAATGACCCACCGTTACCCCAGTAACTCTCAGGCAACGGATTCAGCCAAACCACTTTGTGGAAATGCTCGGTCACACGCTGCATCCAGGTTGCGCCGGCTTCTTCATTCCAGTGCTCTATAGACCCACCCGGATGTGTCACTTCATAGGGCGCCATGGTGGCATCACCCACGAAGATCACTTTGTAATCTGGCGTGTATTTATGAAGAATATCCCAAGTGCTGGTGGTTTCATTCATGCGCCGAATATTGTTCTTCCACACGCTTTCGTAAATGAAGTTGTGAAAGTAAAAATATTCCATGTGCTTGAACTCAAGCCTAGCGGCTGAGAACAACTCCTCACACACTCGGATATGCGGGTCCATGGAACCGCCCACATCGAAGAAGATCAACACCTTCACGGCGTTATGCCGCTCCGGGACCATTTTAAGATCCAGATAACCGGCATTTCGTGCCGTTGACCGAATGGTGTCATCAAGATCAAGCTGATCTGCAGCCCCCTGACGAGCGAACTTGCGCAAACGGCGGAGGGCAACCTTGATATTACGAAGACCCAAAGTAATGCTGTCATCTAGATCTTTGTAATCCCGCTTCTCCCAGACCTTCACTGCCCTTCCGTGACGGCCATCTTTTTGACCGATGCGAAAACCTTCCGGGTTGTAGCCGTTGGCACCAAAAGGCGATGTACCGCCGGTGCCAACCCACTTGTTTCCACCCGCATGGCGCTCTTTCTGCTCTTCCATGCGTTTTTTGAACGTTTCTATCAGTTCTTCGAGGCCACCGAGTGACTCAATCTTGGCCTTTTCTTCTTCGCTCAGGTGTTTCTCGAACTCGGCTCGCAGCCACTCATCCGGAATCAACGCCTCCAACAAATCATCGAGGTTTTCGATACCGTCAAAGTAGGCTTTAAAAGCCCGGTCAAACTTGTCGAAATGCCGCTCATCCTTGACCAGACAGACACGGGCGAGATAATAAAACTCTTCCATATCGGCGAACGCCAGGCGCTGCTGGATAGCTTCCAGCAGGTCCAGAAATTCCCGCAGGCTGGCCGGGACTTTGGCACGGCGGATTTCGAGAAAAAAATCAATCAACATAAAGCGATGCTCTTGCCAGCGATCAGTTGCGGCGACGCGCCATAAACGCCAGTCTCTGCAGCAAATGCACGTCTTGCTCGTTCTTCACCAGCGCACCGTATAGCGGTGGCAGCGCAGAACTGCTGTCTTTTTCCTGCAGCGCTTTGACAGACAGCTCATCGGCCATCAGCAGTTTTAACCAGTCAATGAGCTCAGAGGTAGACGGCTTTTTCTTCAGGCCCGGCACCTTCCGTACATCAAAAAACACTTCCAAGGCATCCCGCACAACTTGCTGCTGCAAACCCGGGAAATGAACATCCACGATGTCTTTCATAGTGTCGTGATCCGGGAAGCTGATGTAGTGGAAGAAGCAGCGGCGCAAGAAGGCATCTGGCAGCTCTTTTTCGTTGTTACTGGTGATAACGATAATCGGGCGCTTCTTAGCTTTGACGAACTCCTGGGTTTCGTAAACAAAGAACTCCATGCGATCGAGCTCTAGCAGCAAGTCGTTCGGGAACTCAATGTCGGCCTTGTCGATTTCATCAATCAGCAGGATCACTTGCTCATCAGACTCGAAGGCTTCCCACAGCTTGCCCTTAACGATGTAATTGCGGATGTCTTTAACTTTCTCATCACCCAGCTGAGAGTCCCGAAGGCGAGATACCGCATCGTACTCATACAAGCCTTGCTGGGCCTTGGTGGTCGATTTGATGTGCCAAGGAATGAGCTTCATTCCAAGAGAGGCAGCCATTTCTTCCGCCAACAATGTTTTGCCGGTGCCGGGCTCGCCTTTGATCAGCAACGGGCGCTGAAGCGCGATGGCTGCGTTAACCGCCATCTGCAGGTCGTCGGTGGCTACGTATTTTTCGGTACCGGTAAATTTCATGTGTCTAGTTCCTGTTAGTTACTTTAAAACTTAATCTTTTTTAGCGTTGTCTTCGGGCAGATCGTCGAATTCCGACAGATCGAAATCTTCTAAACCAAATTCTTCCAGCTCATCCTCGGATGACGCAAGCTCAGACTCGATGGTTTCAGTTACTTCAGGGATCTCATCTTCCGATACAAGCTCAGGCTCGGGCACCAACTCAGGAATCTCTTCAGGCTCTGGTTCTGGAACCGTTTCTTCAAGAACCGGCAGCGTTTCCTCCGGCTCTTTGCGTTCTCGTTTTAGGCGCAAACCAAACAATACGAAACCAACAATGATAACGATAAGTGCCGCAATTGCACCCAACAGCCAAACCGGGATGCCCCATAAGGTGCCTTTCTCGGGCTCGTTAATGGGCTTATCTAAACTCTCCGACGCTTTCTTCTCAACCGGTTCTCGCAGCGGTTCACTGACGACCACGGCATCATTCTTTGAAGCCGGATCTAGGGCCGATTCCGACTCCTGAATCAGCTCTGGCTTGGAGTTTCTGACATTATTGGGAGCAGGCGTATCGGAGGTCTCGACACTGTCGAGCGGCAGGGCTTCCACTGCCTCACTCAGATCAGGAACCAAAGGTTCCGAGACCACCGCCACCGGCATTTCTTCACCCGGGACCACAAAAATGGTTTCAGCACTGAACTTACGCGCAAAGGTTCCACCATCGGCGATCACTTCAATTCGGTAGACACCCGCTTTCGACAATTGTTTCAGGGTTTCACGGTAGACGCCATCTTCCGGTGGCCGTCCGGCGGACAGCACTTTGGTGCCCTTTCGTCCTTCAGCGGCGCCGAGGGAAAGAGTCACCTCCATCACCTCCAGAAAGTTCGGATCTTTGAGCGGGTCGGTGCCTTCGTAAAAGGCAACCTCAATCTCCAACGACTCTTCAGCACTAAACTGTGACGGGATCGGACTGACTGCCATAGCGAGATTACTCACCACAGTGACACGGCTCCCCTGACCCAGCTCTCCGTCAATTTTCCACTCACCCGCTTGAGGGTCGGTTACTGTAATCAAGTCGTATCCTGGTTCAGCCAACCAGCGAACACCATCCGGTGTTTCTGAAGCGGTGAACAGCGCTCCACCCGGATGAGCCAACTGAAGTTTGCGCTGCTCCGAAGACGGGCCGCCGGTAAAGATCAGCGCAGTAAATTCCTCCACCCCCTTATCAACCAAAAAGCGGTTTCCCTCTATAGGAAGCTGCGCTTGGGGGGCTACTGCGTTCAAGGCCTCAGCAAACGCGAGATTCAAGGCTTCTGCGGAACGGGCCAATCTGAAGGTGCCCCCGGTTTCATCCGCCAAGGTACGGAGAAACGAGACGTCCGCAAATTCCGATAGCCCCACCGTGTGTACCGTTAATCCCTTCGACTTCAAAGCGGGCAACAGGGATTCGAGAATACGGACTTCCTCAGCCCGACTGGCCGCCTCGCCGTCTGGAATATCTACTTTACCGTCACTCAGCAGAATCAGATGCGTGTGTTCTAGCGTGCCACCGGACAACCAGTCATTACTGGCTTTCTCAATCGCCAGCCCCAGATTCGTGTGCAACGCGACGGAATTGATTTGCTCTGAGCGGTCAACGGCTTTATTGCGCCAAGCTTCACTAACAGCGTCGTGTGGTACCAGCATGTTGACGTACTGACCGAAGGTCCAGACACCGGCTTCCGAACCATCAGGAAGCAGGCCCGCTAAAAGTCTGACGGCAGGACGACGAAGGTTGTCCGGATCGGTTTCTTTCATCGATCCGGAAATATCGACGACGACTCGAACATCGATAGGCGGTGAACCTGCGGCTGTTTCAGCTGCGGATACCTGCCATGGCATCGAAACAAGAAAAACTGCTAAAAACAGCCAGGTTATACGGTTGATTATCACGGTCGCCCACCAATTATTATTCGGATAGTTGCTATGGGTTATTTACTTACTAATCGGTACCGGACAAGATCGAGCATCCAGACCAACAACATAACTACAGCCGCCAATCCAAAGTTAAACAAAGCAACGCCCGCAGCATCGATATCACCTAGAATCAGCTCATAACCGGCATAGAGCCAAGCGGGGATCCACCACCCTGCAAGGTCAGGAGATTCAACCGGCGTGAGCACCAGCACCGTCAAGGCCGCAAGCAAGAGTGTGCGGAAACCATAGAAAGGTAAAAAACGAAACAGTGCCTTCATCATGAAAAACAGCACGATGAAAGCGACGGCGTAAGCGCCCCAGAAAATGGCATAAGCCAAAGAAGCATCTGCATCAATCATTAGAGAACCCAGTGAATAATATGTTCTTCCCAATCCTCTTCCGGCACATCGCCTTCTGAGGTTACTCTGCCCTGAATGGATAGCCCCGCCTTGCGCACGGAATCGGGATCGCCAGAACGTAACGGATGCCAATCCGCTAGAGGCCGACCTTCGGCCAGCGTACGATACGCGCAGGTATAGGGTAGCCAAGCATAATTCGAGATGGTGTCA
This sequence comes from Marinobacter sp. SBS5, assembly GCF_048285575.1. NCBI lineage: Bacteria > Pseudomonadati > Pseudomonadota > Gammaproteobacteria > Pseudomonadales > Marinobacteraceae > Marinobacter > Marinobacter sp. SBS5. The sequence goes on from NZ_JBLWAZ010000003.1 coordinate 152,428, forward strand.
GGCGTTAGCACGGTGCATTCCGGAACCACATCCGACCTCTGAGAATAGACCGTGCACTGGCCGTTTTCGATGTTCATGCATCGACACACCAAGTCAGTATGGTAAACGTCGCCGGTCTCCTCGTCTTCGAGCTTCTGGAGGCAGCATTGGCCACAGCCATCGCACAAAGATTCCCACTCTGACGGGGTCATTTCATCAAGGCGCTTACGCTGCCAGAACGGAATCTGGGCGCTCATTTTTTATGCTGCTCTACCTTGCGTTTGAAATCGACAATATAGGTATCCTGCTCTTCGGGCATCTGCAGGAAGAACCCCTTCTCTTCCAGAGCACCCAGCACTTCCTTCCCCGTTGTTCTGGCCAACTGCTTTTCCGGTGTTAACAGCAGATCCATGGCATGGGCAGGCTGACCAAAAATCGAGCGAAGCGCTTCGGGAAGCTCTTGCCAGTCCTGGCCTCGGCGAACATAAATGTAAGTGTCCGTTTTTTTGGTGCTGCGATACACCGATACAAATTCACGGTTGGTCATTGCTTTACAAATTCCTCAATGTCGCTGACGACGGGCTCTAACAGTGTTGCGCGCCAGCCTTCAAAAAAAACCTGCCCCTGCAAAGACCGGTCTTGAATCACTTTTTCAATACGCTTTCTTGGGGCAAGTATTTCTATCGGAATATCATGTTCTTCTGCGATTTTCCTAAAACACTTTTTAACCTGCTTATAGAGCGCCTGCTGATCTCGTGTGAGCGGTCTTTGAATGGTTTCAAAGGCTGAAGTGTCGGCTTCTTTGCCTGCACGAACCAGTTCCAACAAATGTTCGCCGTAGCGTTTAACGATCCCACCCGGAAGACCCTGTATATCGTTCAGCTCTCCGAGCGAACTTGGACAGCGCTCCGCGATGGCAATCAACAAAGCATCGCTCAAAACGCGGTTTCTGGGGCGATCCACCTTATGGCATTCCTGCTCACGCCACGCGGCCAAGCGTTGAAGCACGGCTTGCTGGGCAAGCGTCAAAGTCCAGCCACCCCGAAGCTTCAGATAATGCCGATCAACATCCTCCGGCGCTGCGGCTTCGTCCGCAAACCGGCCCGACTCTTCGGCCAAGGCGTGCTCTAAATTACGCTCTTTCAACTTGGCGACCACCCAGTTCGCTAGCGGCTCCAAATATCGGATGTCATCCACAGCATAACGTTCTTGCTCAGGCGACAACGGTCGTGACAACCAATCAGAACGGGTTACCGACTTATCCAGCGTTTCGCCGAACAGAGATTCCACCAATCGTGCATAGCCTACCGAAAAACCGGCTCCGGCCAGGGCTGCACCAATTTGCAGATCTTGAAGTCCCGCTGGGGCGATTTGAAGCCAGTGCCGGAACAGTTCGAGATCCTCGCTCATGGCATAGAGCAACTTCGGACGTTCGCTATCCGTCAGCATCTGTCGAAAATACGTTGAGGCGTCCGCTACGTGAGGCTCAACCAGCCAGAAATCACCTGCACCGCCCAACTGAACCAGTCCGGGTATGGGATGAAACGTGGAAACGCGTTCAAATTCGGTATCTAGCGCGACCGGACAGCCGGCAGGAAGACTGGTCAGCCACTGATCAAGCTGCTCCGGTGTTGCCAGCCAGCGAATTGTTTCCGGCGCTGGGGGAACCGGTATGGCCGTATGGCTTAAAGTCATAAAATAACCTGGAACTATTCAGAAAGGGGTTTACGGCCCCGGAAGGCATGCGTGAGGGTAAAGCCATCGACATAACCCAGCTCGCCACCCACCGGTATACCGTGCGCGAGCCGGGTGATCAGAATGTCTTGTCCATCAAGGCGGTCGGCAATGTAATGGGCCGTGGCCTCGCCTTCAACGGTAGGGTTAGTGGCCAAGATCAGCTCCGTTACACCCTCTTCGCGGATCCTGCGTAATAGGCGCTCAATGCCGATTTCCTCGGGGCCAACGCCGTCAATAGGTGACAAATGGCCCATGAGTACAAAATAACTGCTGCGATAATCGCCGGCCTGTTCTATCGCCAGCAAGTCCGACGGACTTTCGACCACACACAGGGTTCCCGTGCGGCGCTCAGGCTTTGCGCAAAGCTGGCAGATCTCAGTGTCCGAAAAATTCTGACAACTGCTGCACCGACGCACATTATCCATTGCCTGATGCAAGGCACCGGCCAAACGAACACCACCAGAGCGGCCTCGCTCCAGCAGATGAAAAGCCATACGCTGCGCAGTTTTCTGGCCTACCCCAGGCAAACAACGAAGGGACTCGACCAATTCATCAACCATGGGGCTGAATGCCATGAATACTCCTCAAACAACAACTAGGCCGCGAACGCTTAGAACGGCATTTTGAATCCGGGTGGCATACCCATTCCAGACATCAGTCCGGACATTTTGTCTTTCTGGTTCGCTTCAACCCGGCGCACGGCGTCATTGACCGCCGCAGCTAATAGATCTTCCAGAATTTCCTTGTCCTCCGACAACAAGGAGGAGTCAATATCTACTTTGCGCACATCGTGACGACCATTCATGGTGACTTTTACCATGCCAGCGCCGGATTCGCCGGTCACTTCCGCTTTGGCGGCTTCTTCCTGGGCCTTTTGCATCTGCTCTTGCATCTGCTGGGCCTTTTTCATCAGATCGCCCATATTATTCATCATGCGATTATCTCCTACCTGTCTCTATCGGGCGGATGCTTTCTTCGACAACTCGCCCTTCAAACCGTTCAACAATATTCTGTACCAGCGGGTCTGTCCGAATCGACTCCACGGCCGCCTTCAGACGTGCTACCCGCTGGCGCTCTTCAAAGGCAGCCGGTGTATGCAACCCTGGCTCGCCCTCTTCTATTTTTAACTGTGTGGCGTCGCCAAAGCGCAATCTCAAGGCTGCAAGAATTTTTTCTTCGTGCCGTTCGTTCAAAAGCCGGGCATGACCTTCTTCCAGCGTTAGCACGACAGTATCGCCATCACGCTTCATGGCACTGTAACTGGCCAGGTTCCCCGGCATACCGGTAATGTCCAGTGTCCGGTAGTCACGCTCCCAGACGAAGCCGTCTTCACTGACCGGAGCCTCCAGCTCAACCACCGGAGCAGGATTCGAAAGCTCAGGCTCTGGCCGCTGCACGGCTTCAACCTGCGCCTCTTCGGGCATGGGCTCAGGCTCGTCGGCCGCTACGATCGGCTCTTCTACAGAAGCGGGCTGGGGTTCCTCAAGCGCCGTTGAGAAAGCCGGTTCATTCGGCTCCGGGTCCCACGGCGGCGCATCATCCATTACCGGAGGTGGGCCCTGATCTACAACTGGCTCAGGTTGCGGAGCTGGCTGCTGTGCAGGTGCAGGCTCCGCTGCCGTAACCGGCTGTAGTTCAGGTTGAGGTGCTTCCGGAACAGCAGGCTGTGCTCGGGCAGGTTCAGGTTCGGGATCTGCGCGCCCTGCACTTTCATTTCCACCCGAGGATACCGCCGGCGGCGCTCGACGATCAGCACCCGGGCGGAACGCCAGCATGCGCAGCAGGGTCATTTCAAAGCCCATCCGCGCATCCGGCGTAATCGCAAGATCTTTTCGACCCATCAACGCGGTTTGATAAAACAGCTGGGCATCTTCAGCGCTGAGCTTGCGCGCCAGCGCCTGAGCTTGTGCGGCATCACCCATGGCGTTATCGGCGCTGCCCGGCACCACCTGCTCCATCGTGACCCGATGGAACAAAGACAACAGATCAGCCAGAATAACATCGTAATCCGGCGCAAAGTCTGAGATACGATTGATTTCCGCCAGCAACCCCGGACCATCTCGCTCCACCAACGCATCGACAATGCGTTCGATATCTTGCTGATCAATGGTTCCCAGCATGGTGCTGACATCACTGGCCGCCAGCTTCTGGTTACCGAACGCTATTGCCTGATCGGTCAGACTCAACGCGTCCCGCATACTGCCATCCGCAGCGCGGGCTAATAGCCACAAAGCCGGATCTTCGAAGGGTATTTGCTCTTCCGCCAACACCTTCTGCAGGTGCCCCACAATGTGCTCGGGAGTCATTCGCTTGAGATTGAACTGCAAGCAGCGAGACAACACGGTGACCGGCAATTTCTGGGGATCGGTCGTCGCCAGCAGGAATTTTACATGTTCAGGGGGTTCTTCCAGCGTTTTCAGAAAGGCGTTAAACGACTGGTTGGTGAGCATGTGAACCTCGTCGATGAGGTACACTTTATAGCGGCCACGAGTTGGCGAGTACTGAACGTTATCGGTCAGCTCGCGCATATCATCAACCCCGGTGCGGGACGCTGCGTCAATCTCGATGAGATCAACAAACCGACCATCCAGAATTTCTTTGCAACTGCCGCATTCGCCGCAAGGATTGGCCGTAATACCCGTCTCACAATTCAAGCAACGGGCCAGCAAACGACCAATGGTGGTTTTACCAACACCACGGGTGCCAGTAAACAGATAGGCATGATGAAGCCGCTGGTGCTCCAATGCGTGTACAAGTGCCTGTAGCACATGCTCTTGCCCCACCATGTCCTCGAAAGTACGGGGGCGCCATTTTCGGGCTAAAACCTGGTAGCTCATGATCCGCCAACTGCTCTGAAATCAGGGCTTAACAATACCATGGACCCGTTGCCAGAAGAAGGACGATTGGTCTAGCCAGCACTTTCAGCCATCTTGTCCAGAGCACGAATACGACGCAACTCATGCCCTTCAAACATGGACTCCCTCAATAACCGAAGGGCCTCACTTCGATCCTGTGGCGCCAAGCCCTCACTCTGCATCACCGCTTGCTTACGCCGCCGGTAGTCCGAAAGCCGCTTTTGCCATTGCCGCCGCTCTCTATCCACCTCTTCAAGCCTGGCGGTTGCTTCAGCGCCATACTGCTCCAACCTCAAAGCACGTACCTCGGTTTCACTTGCACCTGATTCTCGCAATTCCTGTACACGCTGAACGGTGCTGACAACCGCCATTGAAGTTTCTTTTGTCTTCCGAACGTGCTCAGGGAGATTCTGATCAATCTGCGCCAGCGCCCTACTTTTTTCGGCCTCGCTCAAACTGTCATCCGCCATCACACGCTGACGATCGAGCGCCAAACGTAAGCGACGTTCCTCCACGCCGTAGAAGCCCTCAGCCACATCAGACCCCAGATACTCCCGGCGCATACGATAAACGACACCAAACGCCTCAAAAATATCGACCGAAGGCGTGCCAGCATGAAGTTCCATCTGCTCGGAAGCTTCCCGATAGGCAAGATACCGGTCGAGAATATCAATCACCTCTTGCTGCACCGATTCTGGAACTCCTTCTGCGCTCATGACCGCTTGCATCCGCCGCTTCATTGCAAGCTCATATTGCCGATCAGGAGCAAGTCCGATGAAAAAATCGAGAAAGCGCCGGAGCTGCCGATCAATCACCAAGTTTCCGTTCATGTCGACACGAACTGCGCCATCAATTTCAATATCGGCGACATGCTCGTCTCTGGGTAAGGCGGGGAGTTCTTGCTTGAGATTAGAAGGCGCTATAACGGATGCAGCACCTTCACTGTGCTGGGCATAACTGGTTGTAAACGAATTCTGGTTAACCGATGTCGTACGTGCTACCCCACTGGATTCGCCATCAGCATATCCATAAAAGAGTCCAGTACACGCAACAATAACGAGCAATACACCAAAGCAAACTACGATGTAACGCCTACTCATGAATCACCTCTACCGCGGGCCAGAGCGGCCCGCGTATTTATGAACACTCAATCAGAGACCGAGATTCTTAAGGCGATTCGCCTGCTGCCGATACAACTGAACCGGGTCGGCAGCGTTGCGCCCTACCAGACCGAACAACTGGTTCACTTGATCAAGATGGTTATGGGCGTAATCAACCCCCAACACCTTACCAAGCTTCATGCTGCAGGCAGGCACCAAACCATCCGTCGGCTCATCAAACGCCGGCTTCAGCGTCAACAACAGTGCGTCACTGGCGTCCAAGACGTTAGTCCAGACTTTGTTTCCACCCCAAGAGTAATAGCGTACGCCGTTAACAACCTCTTCACCGTCGTTTCCGCAGTACGTTGAAGGCAGGCCGGCCGGGAACTGCGCGTTAAACGCAAGCGAACCGTCGGTACTGAGGGAGGCAATCGCCGCACCCGTATCCTGAGGGAGACCACCGCCACCGGAGAAGGTATCAATCAAGCCAAAGAAAAAGTTACCAAGACCGTCCAGCGCACCATTATTCGCTAAATCTGCCACCGGCGTGCCCCAGTTAACGCCGCCGACACTGGAAACAGAAGCCACAAGGTCAGGCCGAACACCGGCAACGTAGCGGATTGTAGGGCCACCATGACTGTGACCAATCAGGTGCACCTTTTCTGCGCCCGTCACCGCCATATACTCTTCAATCTGCGTCAGCAACTGCTCCCCTCGAACCTCGGTGGAATTCGCTGCAGAGACTTGCGGTACAAACACCTCGGCCCCACTTTCGGTCAGCGCCTCAGGGATGCCATTAAAGTATTCAACAAAACCCAACAGCTTGTTGAAACCGGACAGCCCGTGCACCAACACAATCGGATGCTCGGTTTGTGTATAGGTATCTGCGCTTTTCCCGAATAACCAATCGAACCAGCCAGCAGAAGCAGATTGAGAAGACAAACCAATAGCGAGAGCACCAGCCACAACAGCCAGCTTTTTACTTGAGCGTTTCATATCGTTACCTATTTTTGTTTTAGTTCAGCATGCAACATATCGAGCAAAGCCAACATAACGCACAAACGCGCTTAAATTAGCGAACATCGTCACAACAATTGAACAGAAAGGCAGGTAACGGAAGGCTATAGGGGCTAGCCGCGAAAAGAAGAAAACAAGGAAGGAAATGGGGGTGACCCCATCAGCAATTCTCCGGCACACAATTCCACCGCTTCGGCTGCTCCCTTCCGGGCCTGACCGGGTTCACGGTTTCATGTTGCGGAGGCACCAATGGGGCCACCATAACGGCGTTCCAGGACATTTCCCTGAAAGCGGCGCGAATAGTATCAGAGAGTTACGGGGACTACAACGCCCTAAAGCGGCAAAGGCACTTCGTCTTGGCGAAACCAACATGCAATGCTGTATCGGGTACGTCTTGCAGGCAGTACTTCATGAGGCACAGTTTCACTCAAGAAGAAGGCAGCTCGCCCGGTTTCCGGCCTCAGCAGACCTACTGGCGACTCTTGATCAACAGGGTCGAATATCCGCAATTCCCCCCCATCTTCAAGCCCCCAGTCGTCGTTCAGATAGAGCACCAGACTGATCATCCGAGAGGCCCTACCCTGAAAACTGTCCACGTGACGCTTATAAAAATCACCCGGCTGATACGTGGCATAGTGAGCCTCGTAACGCTTCAACCCCAAAAACAAACGGCGATTCAAACCCTCGCGAATTCGATCAAAAAAACGAAACAACTCTGACTGCGGCGCACTTACGCCATCCATCCAGACAATCTTGTCGCGCCTTACACTTCGATCTTTCAGCAAATCAGCGCCACGACCTATCCCCGCTCGCGTCATCGCTTCCGTTTTATCGAGTATTTCAACCTCACGCTTTAATGCACCCAGCAAACCCTCGGGCAAACGCGAAGAAAGATCAAACTCTACCCATGTTGCACCCGCCAACCCATCGGCCAACTCGTCAAGCCAAGCCTCATCCACCAAGCTCTCGACACACGGGGCCTCGCCAACGCTAGTCGGATTATCGCCGGCCAACCGATCCATAACCTCACCACCTCGCTCCAGACGGGGTTCGATCAGCGGCACCACAACACCAGCAGTCTTCTCTGAGTCCATTAACAGCGCTCCAACAATTTGAGATATTGTATGGCTAAAGTCGCCGAATTGGCGCATTTATTTTAACCTGCTAGTACGCAAATGCACCTAACGAAGCGGTCGCCCAAAATGTCAGAACGCATTGACAAACCTTCTACCACTTTGCCCCCAGGGCAATGGTCGTTTACTCGCTGGAAGACCATCGGCCAACTGGAAGCGTTGGAAGTGCAGCACCCCCTCTTCGAAGCGGCCCTCACCCTTCAAGGTGCGCACCTCGTGCATTTCTCTCAAACCAACGAATCAAACTGGCTATGGCTGAGCGATCTCGCACGCTTTCAACCCGGGCGCGCCATCAGAGGCGGTATTCCGGTATGCTGGCCCTGGTTTGGCGACCCGTCTCGCAATCCACCTGCCATCCGCGCCAACATTAAAACGCCGTCAGCGCACGGGTTCGCTCGCACAGCGCTGTGGCAACTGGAAGACGTTAACGAAAGCGCCCATGAGGTGGAAATTAGCCTGTCCTTAAACACCAGCGATGATTTTTCCGAGCTTTGGCAAGGCCACGCCTTAGCGCTCATCACGTTCAACTTTTCGCTTCGCGGCTGCCAGATCGCACTCACCACAACCAATCTTTCAAAAACTCCGATGGCCTTAAGTCAGGCTTTACATACTTACCTCCCCACGCCTGACATTGCAGGCACGCGACTTCTGGGGCTTGGTAACAGCCAGTACATCGACACTCTGAAAGACTGGAGCTACGCCACTCAGGACGGCCCAGTCTATTTCGAGGGAGAAACTGACCGCATCTATGAGTCCGGCGACAGGCTGGTGGCAACCACCCCCGAGCGAAGAACCAAATTGACCGGCTTCGGCAGCGACTCAACTGTCGTGTGGAACCCAGGCCCGGAGAAATCCAAACGACTCTCTGACTTCCCTGACACTGGCTGGCAAAACATGCTCTGTGTCGAAACGGCCAATGCAGCAGGCGACTATCGCGTATTAAATACCGGCCAGAGCCACACACTGGGCGTATTGATTGAGCGGGGATAATTCATCACATTAACAACCGCTAGCATGCACCGGGAACAACACAGGGAGCAGGTATGGGCCTGGCGTCATTTATCAGATCAAAACTGATTTCAACCGAATCAGACAACCAAATTGATCGCATCGAAAAGCCAATCGGAACCTTGGGCTATGACCCTTGGGGCTTCAACAGCGACGTGGTTAAATTAGGGATGGGCATCACCCGCCACGTTTATGAGAAATATTTCCGGGTTGAATCCAGCGGCATAGACAATATCCCGGCTGAAGGCCCCGTCCTCATCATTGCTAACCACTCGGGCCAACTTCCCCTTGATGGCATTCTCATCGGTTATGCGCTGGCCAACCGCAAAGTCAAACCGCGACTGCCTCGCGCCATGATTGAGCGCTTTTTCCCGACAGTTCCATGGCTCGGCAATATGCTGAATGAAGTGGGCGCTGTTCTGGGCGACCCGGTGAATTGCGCCAAGATGCTTGAAAACGATGAAGCCATCATTGTTTTCCCTGAAGGGGTTCGCGGCTCCGGCAAGCTCTATAAAGACCGCTATCAGCTACAGCGTTTCGGTAATGGCTTCATGCATCTGGCGATGAAGTACAACGCCCCCATCGTTCCAGTTGGCGTGGTTGGCTGTGAAGAAACCATTCCCGCGATTGCCAACATCAAACCTCTGGCTAAGGCGCTAGGCGTGCCCTACGCACCGGTTGCCCTGCCATTCATCTTGCCGGCAAAAGTGCACCTTAACTTTGGGGAGCCCATGTACTTCGACAGTACAGAAATCCCCGAAGAACAGGTCTCCGAACGCGTAGAAGCGGTTAAATCCGAGATAAACCGACTCATTGATAAAGGCCTGACCGAGAGAAAAAGGTTGTTCTGATGCCAAAGAAATCCAGACCACAAATTCTTGTAACAGGCGCCGCCGGTGCACTAGCCCAGCAAGTCATTAAACGGTTGAGCGACACCTGCGACTTGGTCGCCGTCGATTTCCGCGAACAAGTCGACTTGGGCGATAAGATTCCCAGTTACTGCATCGACTTCAACAAGCGCGTATTTGAAGATCTGTTCCGCCGGTATCAGTTCGACGGTGTTATTCACTTGGGCCGTGTGCAATCTAGCGAGCTCACCCGCATGCGCCGATACAACGCAAATGTACTGGGTACCCAAAAGCTGCTTGATCTGTCCCAAAAATACGGTATTAAGCGGGTGATCGTGCTGTCCACCTATCACGTATACGGCGCGGTTGCCTACAACCCGGCACTGATCGACGAATCTGCCCCGCTGAAGAGTGCCGGTCTAAGTGCAGACCTGGTCGATTCAGTCGAGCTGGAGAACCTCGCCAATCTGTATTTGTGGCGCTACCCCGAGCTCAACATCACCATCTTACGCGCCTGCAACATCGTCGGGCCCGAAGTCCGCAACACCATGAGCCGGCTACTGAGCAGCAAAATGGCACCGGTTCTGGCCGGTTTCTCACCTATGATGCAGTTCATACATATCGACGATATGGCCGACGCCATCACTCTAACTTGGCAAAAATCCACCAAAGGCGTATTCAACGTAGCGCCCCACGATTGGGTTGCCTACCAACAGGCATTGAAACTCTGTGGCTGCACCCGCATTCCCATCGTGTCGATTCCCCCAGTTCTACCGAAAACCATTGCCAAGATTCTGCGGCTTCGCAGCTTCCCGCATTATCTTCTGGCCTTCTTTAAGTACCCCGTTGTGATTGATGGTCGGAATTTTTCCAAGGAGTTCAATTTCACGCCCAAGCGATCGCTAACGGAAATATTCGATTATTACCGGGATCACAAATAACAGTGTGACGGAAGCGGCTAAATCGACTATTAAAACAGGCGCAAAAGGAGGTTCGCAGCTACTCTGTAGAGGTTAGTGACAGTTCCGCGGTTTAAGGAAAGGCCGAATGTTCAGTGACCTCAGCGTAATCAGCTACGGTGCATCTGCGATTGTGTTTGCTGTGCTGTCGACTCTGGTAGCAACGCGCTACCTGCGGCGTGAGCTTGATCGCGCGCTGTTTTTTGCGGCCTTCGTCACAACCCTTTGGGCCTCGGCCTTGGTGTCTCAGAGCCTGTGGGGGGAGCCCGGATTCTTCATCCGTTACCTTCTTGAATTGCTCCGAGATACCGCTTGGCTGCTACTGCTTTTCGCCCTACTCCGCGACACCTTTCGGCAAGCTAAATTTACCGGCCAACTCCGTAAAACGCTCGGCGTCGCAACCACTGTACTGATCGTCACCCTACTCTCGCTCGGCACTTTAGAGTTTGCGTTCGACGCCGATTTAGTCAGCGGAAAAACCAAACTGATCGGACAAATTGCACTTTCCTTGCTTGGCTTGTCACTGATCGAACAGATCTGGAGAAACTCTCCTGCCTTAGGCCGCTCCAGCGTGAAATATCTCTGTATCGGTACAGCCACCATTTTCGCGTACGACTTCATCATGTACGCGGATGCCCTTCTTTTCGGACAGATTGCCGATTCGTTTTGGAATGCGCGCGGGTTTATTAATGCGGCCCTCGTACCCTTATTTGCGGTCAACATCATCAATTCCCGCAAACAACCCGTGGACTTTCAGCTTTCACGTGCTGCGGTGTTTCATGCCGGCGCGCTTCTGATGGGCGGCGGGTACCTGTTATTGCTAGCCGTTGGCGGCTATTACGTTCGCAGCCTTGGCGGTGAATGGGGCGATGCCCTCCAGGTATTATTCATCACCATTGCTCTCTCCTTCCTCGTTACGCTGGTGATGTCCCGACGGATACGCGCTCGCATTATGGTGTTCATCAGCCAGAACTTTTTCGACTACAAATACGACTATCGAGAAGAATGGCTAAGGATGACCCAAGAACTGGCAGACTTGAGTGATGACCCACCTCTCCCTGAACGTGTGATCCGAATACTGGCAGATTTGGTTGAAAGTAATGCTGGCGCAATTTGGCTAAGGTCCGACCAAAACAACTATGAGCTTAAAGCCAGCGTGAATATTTCAACCCCCAAACACACCTCCATCGATGGCGACTCAGATCTTGTTCGGCTATTCCAATCCAAAGAATGGGTGATCGACTTAATGGAATATCGTGAAGACCCTTTGAGTTACGATTTGATCGAGTTACCTGAGCCCATCTCCAACACACCGGATGCCTGGCTAGTAGTCCCATTGTTTCTCGACAATGAACTGTATGGCATTGCCATGGTTGGCAGACCCTACGCCAAATTGGTTTTAAACTGGGAAAACTTTGATCTGATCAAGGTGGTGGCGCGCCAAACCTGCAACTTGCTAGCACAAGCCGACGCCCAAAATCGTCTGTCTCGGGCCATGCAATTTGAGGCTGTTAGCAAAGCCTCAGCTTTTATGGTGCACGACCTCAAAACCCTCATTGCACAGCTTTCATTGCTGGTTAAGAACGCACCTAAGCATCGCGGTAACCCGGCCTTTATTGACGATATGATTTCGACCACAGACCACGCGGTTCGAAAAATGTCGAATCTGGTAGATCACATACGGAAACCCACGGCACCGAACAATGAACACCGGCGGGACGTCGACCTGACCGAAGTGGTACGTGAGCTTATCGACACCAACAGCAGCCGCACGCCCGCCCCCAGATTACTAGGTAACCCGCCAGACATTTTGGTTTGTGCAGAACAAGAGCAGCTCAGAAGCGTACTTGGTCACCTGATACGGAATGCTCAGGATGCCACGCCCCCCGACGGTGAGATCAGCCTGAACCTGAAAACCGCCAAAGGCAGCGTAGTACTGTTTATCCAAGACACCGGAACAGGCATGACTGACGAATTCATTCGCACGAAGCTGTTCAAGCCTTTTGAGAGCACCAAGGGCCTGACAGGCATGGGCATAGGCGTATACCAAGCCCGGGAATACATTCAGGAACTCGGTGGAAATATTGCCGTAACCAGCGAGCCTGGCGTGGGCTCCTGCTTTACCGTGCGCATCCCGCTCTCTAGCTTATCCAATAAAAATTCGAATAACCCTGAAATAACGTCAGCACTCACCGCCAAAACCGTCAATTAATCGACACCTTGAGGAAATTTTATTCATACGGCATTGCAAACCGTCAATGTTAAGTTAAGACTCTAATACATGGAGCCGGCAAAGGCAGATAGCTGCAGCCTAACGGAACACAGACCAAAGGAATGATTGCTGTTGTGAAGCAACTATTGATTGTAGAAGACGACCCAGGCCTTCAAAGCCAGATGCGCTGGTGTTTTAACGATGACGTTGAAGTGACCGTGGCCTCTGACCGTGAAACTGCGCTGGCCGCACTTCGCCGCCTTGAGCCCCAGGTAGTTACTTTGGATCTAGGCCTTCCTCCAGACCCCGGCGGCGCTACCGAGGGTTTTGCGCTGCTTGAGGACATCCTGAGACTGGCACCGCAAACAAAAATCGTGGTGGTAACTGGCCGGGAAGATAAAGAAAACGCGGTCAAAGCTATCGGAATGGGTGCGTGTGACTTCTATCAAAAACCGCTCGACGCCGACATTCTCACCTTTGTCGTCAACCGCGCCTTCCGTCTGGCTGAACTTGAGCAAGAAAACCGTGAGCTGGCCAGCCAGAACAACGGCACCCACATCAAGGGCATCGTAGCCTCAAGCCCGGAAATGCTGTCGATATGCCGAACCATCGAGAAAGTCGCTCCGACCGATGTTACAACCCTGATTACGGGCGAAACGGGTACCGGTAAAGAACTGCTCGCTCAGGCCTTGCACGATCACAGCCACCGCGCTGATAAACCATTCGCTGCCATCAACTGTGCCGCCATTCCGGAAAATCTACTTGAAAGCGAGCTCTTCGGGTTTGAAAAAGGCTCGTTTACCGGCGCCACACAAAGCAAAAAAGGCAAGATCGAAAGCGCGAACGGCGGCACCCTGTTTCTTGATGAAATCGGTGATATGCCCCTCCCCCTGCAAGCCAAACTGCTTCGATTCCTACAAGAAAGAGTGGTCGACCGCGTAGGTTCGGTGAAACCCATTCCGGTAGATGTTCGAGTGGTCTGCGCGACCCACCGCAACGTCCAAGAACTCATCACCGAAGGCACCTTCCGTGAAGATCTCTATTATCGCATCAGCGAAATTACCCTGGATATCCCGGCACTGCGCGACCGGGAGGGCGACGCAATCGTTATCGCGCAATCGCTTTTGAAGAGTTTAGGTAAGCAGATGGACCGCCCCAACCTCTCCTTTTCCGAAGACGCAGCACAGGCTATCAGTTCGTACGCGTGGCCGGGCAACGTTCGTGAAATGATCAACAAGGTCAAACGGGCCATCATCATGGCGGACGATAAGCGCATCACTGCAGAAGACCTGGTGCTCCCCCATGAACAGAACTGCGATTCGGATTACCAATTGAACCTGCGACAAGTACGAGAAAATGCCGAACGAAAAGCCATACTGCAGGCACTGACAAGTTGCGGTCACAATATGGCCCAGGCCTCGCGCTTACTCGGCATCACCCGGCCTACGCTTTACAACCTGACAGACAAGTACCGGATTGAAACCACAACGGCTACCAACGGCAGCTGATACAGGGCAAACGGAATAATAAAGACCCGAAAAACAAGGAACAGGGCATGACCATGAACAGCATTGTGCGCGCGTCACTACTTTCAGTGGCCATTGCAGCAGCAGGCCTGACAGGCTGCAGCGACGAATCTGACATGTCTCAAGAAGACATTCAGTACATCAGCCATGTTGACCAAGCGCGCTTCTTTCAAAGACAAGGTGAGCTCAAAGCGAGCACCATAGAAGCCAGAAGCGCCATACAACTCCAGCCAACACGACCTGCGCCCTACTTCGTTATTATCGACAACTTGTTGACCGCTGGTGATGGCGCGAATGCAGAGCGTCAAGTTAATAAGCTCGTAGAGGAAATCGGAGCCGATCAGCTTACTCAAGCCGATATAAATAAAGCTGCCCTGATACGAGCCAAAGCACGTGTGCTGAGCGGTAAAACGGAAGGCGCTCTGGAAGCGCTTAAACAGCTTAAGTCTCCGTCACCTGACCAATCGCTAGAAGCAGACAACCTGAGGGGCAAGGCTTGGCTAGCTAGTGGCCATCTAGAGAAAGCTGAACAGGCCTACCAAGAAGCCCTTACCAACCACACTAACAACGCGATAGCGCACATCGGGTTGTCCCGGGTGGCAGCAGCTCGCGAAAATTTCGAGTTAGCGAAAACACACTTGGCCCACGCTGAAGGCATAGACGTAGAGCACGAAGATGTCTGGCTCTGGAAGGCCCAGCTATCTCATATACAAGGTGACTGGGCACAAGCCGAACAAGCGTATATCCAAGCGCTTGAGACGATCGGCCAGTACGATGTCATGACCTTCCAAAAGTACCAAACCATCTCCGCACTCGTGACTGTCTTGCGTCAGCAAGGCAAATCGGCTGAAGCCTTTGTTTACGAAGAAATCTTGGCGAAGTCTGCTCCGGGAACCATCAAAAGTAACCTTGAAGCTGCAGCTGCAGCCTATACAGAAGGCGATCTCGATACAGCAAGCCGCTACCTACAAGAAGTACTGAATCAGGCGCCAGGTCATCAACAAAGCACACTCATGTTGGGTGTTGTTCGATTCCGACAAGGGCGGGCTGAAGAAGCTGAAAAGCTACTCGAGCCTCTGGCGAATACGGAAGATGCCGATGGAGTCCGCAAGCTGTTGGCCGCTACACGAATCTCAATGCGCGACCCGCAAGGCGCGCAATCCCTTCTGAAAAATATCGACAACAAAGATTCAGACCCGCAAACGCTGGCTTTAGTGGGCATCGCCGCACTCGCATCGGGCGACGACCAAACGGGCCGCCAGCTGCTCGAGAAATCCCTTGAGCAAGACCCAAAAAATTACAATCTCAGACTTCGCTACTCGGTCTATTTAGCCCAGATGAACGAGCACGAGCTTGCGCTCGAACAAGCGAGTAAAATTCCAAAAGATGCCAACGAAGCCCTGCAAGCACAGCTCCTAACCGCAAGAGTCCAAGCACTTTCAGGCGATGCGGCTAGCGCCCGGAAAACCTTGGACAGCTGGCTCGAGAAAAACCCTGACAGCATCCGTGCCCTGCTCGCGCGAGGCCACCTGGCGAACAGCCTGAAGCAACCTGCCGAGGCTGAAAAATACTACAAAGCAGCTCAAGCCAAAGCTCCCAACGACCCTGCACCGTTGGTGGCGCTGGGCGACTTTGCACGCAGCAAAGACAACACGGAACAAGCTGTAGAGTACTACAAAGACGCCATTACTCTTGACCCTGACCACGCCCCCGCCATTCAGGCGGCCTCTGCCACCATGGGCCGTGAAGAGCTCACAGCCTTCATGCAGAAAGTAAACGATAAGAACCCGCAAGCCACAGGCCCCCGCCTTGTGATGCTTGAGTCTGCTTTGATCAACAATAACGCAACCCGGGCAGATGAACTCACAGCCCAACTCATGGAACGCGAGCAGGAAGACGAACCCAGCCCAAGCGAGGCCATGGTGGCCACTGTCTATGAAGGCATTGCCACCCAGATGGCTCAGCGTGGCAATTCAGAACGAGCGCTAGAGATTCTTAATAGAGGCCGCATTCTGTTCCCGGAATCTGAAAGCATATCGCTGAAGCTGGCTGCCGTTGAGTTCCAACAAGGCAACACCTCAGAAGCGCGAGATGCTCTACAAGACGTTAAGCAGCATCACCCTGACTCCCCTGCTCCCTATCAGGTTGAAGCCAACTTCTACGAAAACTCCGGAGAACACCAGCAGGCTGCCGAACTGTACGAACTAGCGCTCGCGAAACGTCGTACCCCGGAACTTGAAGTGGCCCACGCGCGCGCTCTGGCCCGATCTGGGCAAAGCCAAAAGGCACTGGACTCTCTGCGCGCGGCTTCCCAGCAATTCCCCAACAACCAGCCCATCCTTTTAAGTTTGGCGATGACCCATCAACAGCTTAACCAGCCCGATGAAGCCATCAAGCGCTATCAAGCCCTGATGGAAATCAACCCTGACAATCCTCTGGTGCTGAACAACTTGGCGTGGCTATATTATGAGCAAGGCGATAAACAGGCTACGAAGCTTGCTAGAAGGGCGTTTGAACTAGCACCTGAAAATGCCGCCATCGCAGACACTTATGGATGGATATTGTTTGAAGCGGGCGACCTGAAGAAAAGCCTGGAAGCACTCGAGAAAGCACATAGCCTAGACCCCGACTCCCAAGATATAGCGATGCACCTAGCCGAAGCTTACAAGGCCGCAGGTATGCACGAAAAAGCAAAAGCACTGATGAACGACAGCTAACAAAAGAGGAATACGGTCTAATAAGGTCGCCACAATACCAAAACGTTCCAATCGGCAAGTGGCGGCTTATATGCTGATCAACAATACTCATTAGACTATTTTCAATCAGCGAACTGGGTGATCTATGTCTGTTTACAGGGTTCTGAGTCTTGGAAGCGCCATAATCATCATCAGCGGCTGTCAGAGCTGGCAACTCGGGAGGCTGCCCCCCACAGCCGCTATCCCCGATAAGATAACACCCGGCATGGTCGAGATCCGGTATTACGATGGAATTTCCGGGACCTCACTCTCAAACCTTGTAAGCAGCGCTAAATTCCCTGACAACCCTGACGTCACCCAAGAATTAACTGAATTGAGTATCGCCGACGGCCGAGGGGATAACTACGGCAGCTTTGTAAGGGGCTTTATCGTACCGCCAGCCAGTGGCGACTACCAATTTTTCATGACCGCCGACGACAACGCCGAGTTTGCCCTCAGTACCAGTGACCGACCGGAAGAAGTTCGCACCGTCGCGTCAATACCTGGTTGGACCCGAGCTAATGAATACGGCAAGTATTCTTCTCAAACCTCGGGAATCATCTCCCTCGATGCAGACAAACTCTATTACTTTGAGATAAGACACAAAGAAGGCGGAGGTGGTGATCATTTTTCTGTGGCTTGGGAGGGCCCCGGGTTCGCTCAATCTGTGATTAGCAGTGCCTATATCGCAAGTTGGGCACAAACCACAGAAGACACCTCTCAAAGCAGCGGCGAAGCCTACAACCTCGGCTATCGCGTCGGTTTTGTTGATGGGCAGAACGGCCTGGCGTTCAATCCTCAGTTCCCACCAGCAGATCAAGACAAAGACGGCTTATACGACAATTGGGAAATATTGAATGGCCTAGACCCTCAAAACCCGAATGACGGTACTAGCGACCCGGACGGAGACTTCTTAGTCAGTGCCGATGAGTTTTTGATAGGTACTAGCGAAAACAATCCCGATACAGACGGAGATGGCATTCCCGATGGTGCTGAGTATGCATACGGCCTAAATCCATTGGACAAAACCGATGCATCCGACGACATGGACGGCGATGGTTTCACCAATCTTGAAGAGCACATCGCCGGCACTTCGGTAAACGATGCCAACGATACGCCAGCTCCGGCAGAGCCGACCGCAGTCGCCGGTTTCACGGCCCAGTATTTTGAAGGATCGGATTTCCAACGCTTGGTTGCTGTAGAAGTACAAGACTCCGTGAACTTTAATTGGAGCCGAGGCCAACCACGCCCTGACATGCCCGACGACCGCTTCAGCGTACGCTGGAACGGCACCTTTACCGCGCCCCATACGAGTGGCACCAATCAATACCGCTTCACAGTCCGCACCAACGATGGTGTGCGCCTGTATGCCGATGGAAAGTTGGTTATCGACGATTGGACCGAACGGCCAACTACCCAGTACTCCTATGATCAATCACTCGAGGCAGGCCAACGCCTTAACCTGACCATCGAGTACTTCGAAGGAGTAGGAAGTGCCGTAGCTGAATACTCAGCTACCAACCTGAACACAGGGCAGACGCTGTCTACGGCAGAAACGGTATCCACCCTCGACAACTCCGGGTCAAGCACGCAAGACACTGACGGCGACCAGATTCCAGATACTTGGGAGCTTCAGCATGGCCTGAGCCCTTGGATTCCAGACGCGAGCAACGTCAATAATTCAGAGGGGCTGACGAATATACAAGCGTATGAAAGCGCACTGGATCCATTCACTCTCGAGACCGTAGAAACTCCGGGCTCATCCACCGGCGGCAGCACTGATACAGGCGGCTCCACTACACCACCTCCTGCTGTACCCGATGACCCTGCAATCAACTCGCTAACTCTAAGCTGGACCGCGCCTTTAACGCGCCTGGATGGTAGCTCTATCTCGCTGAGTGAAATAGACTCTTACACCATTAACTACGGCCAGAGTTCGTCAAACCTTGACCGGACCCAGCAAGTCAGCGGAGATCAAACCTCTTACACGTTTGAGAACCTCGAGCTCGGCAATTGGTACTTTTCAATACAAGTAGTCGATACCGCAGGACTCAGCAGCCCACCCTCAGACGTTGTCTCTGGAGAGATTAAATAACATATGAGCTTCACCGAGATTGGCCGTTCGTTTCCGAGCGGCCAATCGACCTATTTTGCTAAGCCATCGAGTTGATGTTCGGCCCGCTTTCGCATCATGGGCATGACTTTGTTCAGCACTTCCCGACCATCACACTGCCCACAAGACACACCCAGCGCCAGCAACGAAGCATCTGTCCGCCCATTGAATATGCCGGGGATTTGCGCCAACTTTGCGCGCAGCTCATCGCTTTCCCAGCGGCCCTCAACGTAGTAACCAAAGGCCACATAGATGTAAGCGTTAGACTGTCTGAGCTTCAACCGCATGCCTCGCAACGTAACCCCCTCGCCTGCATTAACCTCGAACGTTTCTTCCGGTATAAACAACGCACTGTCAAACAAGCGATTACTATAGCTGACCAGTTCACTGCCTGGTCTTTGAAAGGCATACACATAGAGGCTACTGAGTACCTCCAAGCGTGAATCTTCAGCTTCTGATGCACTAGCACGCTCCAGGTATACATCCACACGCGACGAGTCAGGATTACGAATGACAGGCTCCCAGCCGTTTAAGGTAGATCGGAACAATGGTAGCCAGTGATCACGATCAAGCAACGGCTCTAAAGAAGGCAACGCCTCGGCATGCTGCTCCTGGTGATCCCGAGAATCCAAACTAAGAGCCATCACCGAAAACACGGTCAGTGGCGCGAACACCAAAACGGCAACCGGCATCAGGCCTCTCGTTGCTCTGGCTGAGCCTTCAATCACACCATGAGAGCTGACAGGTGCTTGTTCGGTTCCCTCAAGCCATCGGGCAAAAAGAAAAAGAGGCAACAAAGTTCCGGCGAACACCCACCAACCAAAAAAATCATGCTCATTGATCAGAGAGGAGGTCATGTTCGATTCGTAACCCATATAAATGATCACGAAAACTCGAATCCAATTAGCCACCAGCGCCAAAAGAACACCGGCAGCCACCAAGACAGCTCGAGTTCGGACTCTCGAATAATTCAACTCACCATAAAGAACGGTGAGAGTCAGGCCAACCAATAAATACCTCAGCCCAGAGCAGCCATGCGCAATCTCAAAGGCTCCAACATTTGGAAAGTAGACGAAAATGCCCTCGACATAAAATTCAATATCGAAGAAAGACAGCAGGAAATCGTTTACCCATACCGTGATCACTTGCAGTGTCCAGGACAGGTAGTCCCAGATGGGTATCGTAAAGGCTACAAGCCCGAGCGGTAGGAAGAATGGTTTCGATTGCTCCCACCCCCAGATCAGAAGCAGAGAGCCAATTAACAAAGGGAGTATGGCCAGTTGCTCTACGGCCTCAATCAACAAAACCGAACCAGCAAGATAAACCAACGCAGCTGCACTTAACGGCAAGAGCCAAAATGAATAGACCCCCGCACTTGGCCGCAAGCGGATCCACTTGTTTAGCGTCAACGCAAGACTAACCGCAAGCACCATGAACCCATGGGAATAGGATTCATCAAACTTTAACCACCGCTCCGATAATACTTCTAGTGCCGGCCACAGACCTACAAACAAAATGACGATGACAGCCAAGGGCATCAGCCAGTCATAGCCGGCATTCGAATTCAAACGTTCCATGTTATCCCATCTCAATGTTTAAGCCTGTACAACAGCTTCAGCAACCGCCCACGCACGACCATCATAGAAACCATCGGCACCTCCCGGTTGGCGAGGCGTTTTTTGTAATTTTCATTCTTACCCTCACCCGCCAACAAGTCGAAGCTGTCTACATCAGCAGCCGAACACGCCGATTCAATACAGTAGCCCAAGTGCAGCGTGCCTAAGGCCAGTTTGCGATGGAATCCCTCGATAAAACCAGCTTGGATATTGTATGCCCTACCCTCGTAGGTCACATTGTACAGGAGCGATATACCCTCCTTATCACAGGATAGAACAGACAACTCCGGCCGTCCGCCTTCTTCAGCAATCCTAGACAAGAAGCGCAAATGAAAACCGAGACTGTCGGGACCGAAACAGGGCTCGCCCCAACGATCGATGTGAAGCTCATTCAGTCGACGAAAGAAGGGCTCTACCTTATTTGGCCAATAGTTCTCTATCTGGATTTGACCAAGTGTTTCCAGTACCTTTCTACGGTTAAACAAGCGCAAACGCGTATTCGGACCAAGACTGGCAAGATAGTCCTTAAACGTCTTATCGGTCGTAACCTGATAAGACGTGTCGTGATGGACGGTTCGCAACAACCAGCCACGCTCGCGACAAAGCTGGCGCAAACGGCTCACGCCTGGAGAGAAATCGATGAGGTCGCGAAAAACGGCTTCGTTCCATGGCAGGTCTGAGAGCTTATCATCTGCCTCCAGACCGTCATAAAACGATGTTAAATCATTGTATTCGGTTCTAGGTGTGGAAATCCGCCGATAGTTGGTGCCGACAAATTGCAGGCAGCGAATCGGCACCGCGATGCGCCAGTGGTACTGGTCAAGGTATAGTCCACAACGGAGGCTCCCTCCTGGCATCACCAATCTGAACCCGGGAGTGCTTCCCCAGATTTCCCACCATGTCTTTTGCCAAGCGCTGCTCTGAAATAGGCTCACAACCTATATCGTCCATGAGTAAGTTACAGAGAAAAATAGCACGCCCTGAGGCTGCTTGTTTGTCAGAAATTCTTACACACTGCTTAAATTAACAGCGTCTCCAGCAGAGTATCACACTGTTATGCTTGGTGAAGTTATAATCTGGCACTTCTCATGCTGCTATCAACGAAAAGGACGTTTGACCGTTTCGGGGGATATAAAGCATGAGCTTTCTGAGCCAGGTATTACCAGCCCGCAGTAGATTGCTAGCGTTTTTTCTTCTAATTCTATTCAGTGCCTTATCCAGTTCCCCGCTTCTTGCTGCTCCCAACATACTAGTCAGCGAATACCCGGACCGCTCAGCACCGCTGCAATTGGCCGGGGCCGAACTTCACGGAGTTCGTTATATCTTTATTTCGCCGGATACCAACGTTAAACGCGTTGAGTTTCACCTAGACTCGGCGCCGCCATCAGGAACATTTAGCGTTGAGAACGTAAAACCTTTCGATTTCAACGGAACCGAGGCTGACGATACCGCCAAGCCGTATGACACCAACTCTATAAACGACGGCCAACACAGCATCTACGCCACCGTACGGTACAACGACGGCACATCTCAGCTCATATCATCAGCGTTTACCGTATACAACGCCGCCCCTGCATTGGAATTCAGTCAATCAACGGCGACCTTCTCAGCCCAGGAAGGAAGCATAACGACCTCTTCTCAGGCCGTGTCATTGCAGACATCAGACTCAAACCCGGTATCCTTTACCTTATCCGATAACGCAACCTGGCTTGCTGTCACGCCAAGCTCCGGCACAACACCTCAAAGCATTAACCTGACGGCAGACCCCTCCGGCTTGCCTCCCGGGCAATACAGCGCCCAAGTCACCGCGAACAGTAACAGTGCGAACAGTGATAGCTTGCTTGTCACATTAGATGTCGTGCCAGAACCGTCGAGTACATACTCTTTGATGGTGAGCAGTGATCCTGATCGCTCTTCTGCCATTTCGCTCAGAGGCGCTTCATTAGCCGGTAACGTTTATGTCTTCGTGCCCGAGCAACCGGACATGACTCGCGTCCAGTTCTATATTGATAACCCGCAAAAGAATGGATCGCCTAACCAGACAGAAAACGTCGCTCCGTATGACCTGGCCGGTACGGCAACCAACGATCAAGCAAAAGCGTTCGATACGACTCAGCTAACTGACGATACCCATACCGTCACCGCTGTGATCAGACTTAACGATGGTTCAACGCATGAAGTCACTGAATTCTTTGACGTTGCCAACAACTCTGTCTTTTTAGCTTTTGCGCCGTCGTCTCTAGCGGGCTCTAGGCATGTTAATAACCCCGACCCAATTGTCTCGAGCTCGACTCTTACCGACAGTGACAGCTCAGGGGCCGTATTCAATTTAACCTCGAGCGAAAGTTGGCTATCTGCCATAGGTGATTCGGGTACCACACCCGCCACAATAACGGTGACCGCAGACCCAACCGGCCTGCCCGCAGGCACCTACAATGCGGCGGTTACCGCTTCCGCTTCCGGCTATGAATCCGCACTGCTTAATTACTCGCTGACAGTTACCGATGGCCCTCAAGGGCTGCTCGCTGCACCTAGCTCGCTATCATTTACCGCCGCTCCCGATTCCATTCCGGCAAGCCAAACGGTTTCCGTCAGCCATACTAGCAACCAAGCTACCGCCTTTACTGTCAGCACCAACGAACTCTGGCTGTCAGCCTCGCCATCAAACTCCACTACGCCTGACGACATTTCAGTGTCGGTTGATACCAACGGCTTGGCATCAGGAAATTACAGTGGCGTGGTTACCCTCAGCCCTGCCAGTGGAGATCCTGTCAATGTGCCCGTTCAACTGACCGTCGCAAGCTCCGACAAATGCGCCCCCGTGCAATGCAGCGATGTTCGCGTAGACCTGCCTTACCAACTCAGCTTCACAGAAAGCCAAGGATACTACATGGACAAAAATGGATGGGGCACGGGCTTTACCTGGGTGGACAAACCTACGGCTGGAACCGGCTACATTCAGAACAACCTAGAGATGTTTTTCTTGCAGGGTTATTTGGAGCTGACCACAACATCCGGCCTGAATATCGGGGGCGTTAATTCTCTGGATAATGCTATGGCGGTCGGCTTTGCCGCACCCAACCAAATCACCCGGATCACCACTCAAGTACTGGATATTCCCCAAGGTACTGGCAAGTATGAGCAAGCTGGGCTCTGGTTCGGAAATGACGAGGACAACTACCTTAAGTTGGTGGCAGCCTCTACGCCCAGCGGGACCGTTCTCCATTACTTGCTGGAGGTAAATGGGCAAAAACTAATCGAGAAAAACGTCTCCGTTGCAGGGCTTGTTGGTTCGGATGCTAAATTTGGCCTTATCGTAGACCCTTACTCCCGGAGCGTCGATCTGAACTACAGCCTTAATGGCGGTTCAACCTACAAACTCGCGACAGTATTCCCGCCCGATGAGTTCTTCAGCTTCGACGCGGCGGGTATCGATCCTGAAATAGGTACTCGCAGTTTCACCGGTATTTTTGCAACGCATCGCCATGCGTCTGCCCCCATGATCTATCGTTTTAACGAATTCACTCTGCAAGAGGGAGAGGCTCCGCTAGCACCTAATTCCGGTGTCGACTTCATAAAACGTCAATACAATATCGACTACCCGACATCGATGGTCTGGGGTCCCGACGATCGCCTGTACGTAACCCAGCTGTTCGGCACCATTCGCGCGCTAACTTTTGACGACGAACTCAACGTTATCGGCGACGAAGTCATCAACGCACTTGAGAACGATTTGGGCCCAAGGCTGACACTTGGAATTACCGTCTCGCCCTACTCGACTGCTAACGACATAGAACTGTGGGTCGCCCATAGCAGCCCGTCCATTGATAATGGCGAGCCAAACTCCGGCATGGTAACCCGCATTGGTGGCCAAGGATTCGGAACGGTTGAGCACGTCATTACCGGCTTGCCGAGGGCAATTGCCAATCACTCCATCAACTCCATACACTTCGGCCCGGATGATAACCGCCTCTATATTGCCATCGGCGGAAATACTGGCGCTGGCGCACCGAACGAATCGAACTCTGAATTCGGACAAATGCAAGAGCAGCCTTTGAGTGCGGCGATTCTGGTAGCGGACGTGTTCGCTGCAAACTTTGATGGTTCCTGCAACAACACCAACGACCTATTCGGGCCGCCACCCTGCGATGTCGCCACCTATGCAACAGGCCTCCGTAACAGCTACGACTTCGCATTTCATACCAACGGAAACATGTACGCGACCGACAATGGTCTTGGTGTGACCGGCACATTCCCTCCAAAACCGGAGCCCCAGTGCCTTGGTCTCGCGAGTACAGCGAGTTATCAGAACGGCGGTCACAACCCCGGTGCCCAACCTGACCTGCTGCTGCTTGTTAAGCAAGGCGCCTACTATGGCCATCCCAACCCGCATCGTGATGAGTGCGTATTTAAAGACGGTTCCTATCAGAATGTTGCGCCACTGCCCAATTACGAGGAACCTGCCTATATCCTTGGCGAGCATAAATCTGCGAACGCCATTATTGAATACCAAGGCGGTCAAGGATGCGTGGGCGATTATCTGAATGGCCAACTACTGATTACGAACTACTCGGTGGGAGACGATATATTCCGGGTCAAACTCGACAGCACAGGCAATTACGGCGTCGAAGGCAGCCCCTTGGTAACCGGCTTTAACGACCCGCTGCCAATGACCAAATCTCCAACCGGCAACCTGTTTGTCGGAGAGTTCGGCGGCGGTAACCTTACTGCTCTGAAACCCGTAAGCCTGGGTTGCTGGGAATCTAAGGCACCGGCACCCATAGCGGTACTTGATGCCTCCGGGGCAGGCATTAACGGTAAATTCTATGCTGTAGGTGGTAAAAACAACAGCGGACACCTAAATACCCTACTCATTTATGACCCGGCTACAGATAGTTGGAACCAAGGTGCGCCGCTACCCGGCGCTGGCGTTGAAAACCCGGCAGTTACAGCACACAACGGCATGCTGTACGTATTTGGCGGATCGACAGCCCCATTCTCCGGCGCAGTGGCCAACAGTTCGGTTTACGACCCATCCACCAACGCCTGGGCCGCACTTCCTGACATGCCAACCGCTAGAGGTGGCGCTACCGCACAAGCTGTTAACGGCACCATCTACATCATTGGCGGCATGGGGTCTGCAGGGAACTCGTTAAATACGGTGGAAGCGTTCAACCCAATCGCCAACACTTGGCAGCTCGCCCAACCACTGACGTATGTTCGTGACAACCCGGGTTCGGCGGTGATCAACGATAAGATCTACGTCTTTGGCGGGCGCCATCGTGAAGCTAACGGCAATACGATCGAGGGTGCAATGAAGACCGTAGAAATGTACGACCCCGCCGCTGGCAGTTGGGCTAACATGGCACCAATGCCAACAGGAAGACGTACCATGAGCGTCGGTGTCATCGGAGGCAAAATCCAGGTAGCGGGCGGCGAATTTAATGCTAACAACACAAGTGGGGTGTTTGAGCAGAATGAAGAATACGACCCCACGACCAATACCTGGCGCCCTTTAACAAATGTTCCAACACCCAAACATGGCGCAGCGGCAGCAACGATCAACGACACTCTGTTCATAATGGGAGGCGGCGCAACGGCTGGGTCATCGTATACCAGCTCAATGGAAGCCCTGAGATATTGAATCCAGAGAACACTCAGAGGTACTAACTGCTTTGCCTATCGAACACCATTGAAACTGGCTATACTTTAGGCAACATAACATCCTCTGAAGTGGCAAGGACGCAAATGCCAAGAGCTTCAATCATTGTCCCCGCGTTTAACGCGGGGCAATATATCAGAAAAACACTTGATTCGATCCTGAGCCAGTCATTTCAGGACTTCGAAGTCATCATCATTGACGATGGATCGTCTGACGATACCGCCCAAATAATCCATCAATATGAAGACCCTAGAATTCGCTACTATCACCAACCGAATAGCGGTAAGCCCGCCATCCCACGAAACCGGGCAATAAAAAAAGCTCAAGGCGAATTCATCTTCATCTTCGATTCAGACGACATCATGCTGCCGGGTAAGCTGGCGACAACTATAGAGCGCATGGAACAAGCCCCACAAGCCGGGCTCGCATTTACTGGTTTTGCCTGTATCGATGAGCAGGACTCTGTTATCAACCCCGACTTTCTGGCCCCTTATCAAACTCTCTATAACCTTGAGAAAACCGGAGTAACCGACAACGCCTTCCTGATCAAAGCTCCAGATGCATTGAAAGGGCTAGCGATTTCAAATTACTTGGGCACGTCTGGAGTGGCCATTCGGCGCACGGTTTTTGAGAACGTAGGCGGTTTCGATGAGGATGTGCGAAATTCAGACGATTATCTGATGTGGCAAGCTGTCGCAAGCCAATACGACTTTCTCTACATCCCCACTATCTTTCATCATTACCGCGTCCGCTCCGGTAGCATTTCGCTCCGCAAAATCGAAGACCGGGCACCCGGCCTGATTGCCTGCACTGAAAAGATGATGCAGTACCACGAAGGCGATTCGGTATCACTCAATCACCTGCGACAAAGGATAGGACGATTTCATTTTGAAGTTGGCTACTCGCATTTCAAACAACAGCAGATGCCCCAAGCCCGAAAAGCATTGATCAAGGCGCTCATCAAACGTAAAGACCGAAAAAGTCTTTTTTACTTACTTCTCGCCTGCCTTCCCCCCTTCCTACTAGGCCAACTTAAACAACTAAAAGCATCAGGTAGCAGCAGCTAACGTGTCGACCGCCACTGAACTTTTAAAAGGGTCCGTTACAAGGGTTTCTCAAACCTTTGTCAGCATCATCGTCGCCTTCTTTATGATGCCATTCCTGATTCATGAGCTCGGCGACCATTGGTACGGCCTCTGGACTGTGGTAGGAAGCCTAGCTGCGGCCTATCACCTTTTTGACATGGGCATGGCCAGCGCGGTCACCCGATATGTCAGTCGCGCCTTTGGTATCAACGACGACCAACAGGCTAACGTCACCATCAATACCGCACTGGCCATTTATATTGCCATCGCGCTTGTCATCATACTCGTGAGCATAGCCGCGAGTTTCGTTAGCCGAGGGTTTATAGATAACGAAAGCGATAAGGATATTATCCAATGGCTTGTACTAATCATCGGCGTATCGGTAGCCTTAGAGTTTCCCTTTAACGCCCTGGCCGGAGTTGCCAACGCAAAGCTCCGCTTTCACCAAGTAGCCATCGTGCGGATTGTCATGACCCTGTTAGGGGCAGCACTGACTTGGTGGTTCATATCGAATGACTATGGCATCGTCGCCCTCGCGGTCATCACGTTCTGTACTGCCAGAATATCCAATATTCTTTATTACCTGATCTGTAAATCGGCCTTCCCCGGTCTAAAGCTTTCCTGGTCTCTGGCATCCCGAGACAACAGTAAAGAACTTTTCAAATACAGCATTTGGTCATTCGTGATTGCGATTGCCTACCAGATGCGAAACAACGTGGACAATTTTGTAATTGCGGGATTTCTTTCTGCTGCGAGCGTAACGCCCTATGCGATTGGCTTGCGATTGGTTGACTATGTCGCCCAGTTTCTGAGCCAGGCGACAAACATGTTCGTGCCAATTTTTACGGCCTACCACGCCAAAGAAGACACCAGCGAGCTGCACTCAAAACTGCTGTTTATCACCCGGCTCAATCTTGTACTAGCGCTCATTGCTGGCGGCGGGTTGGTGATATTCGGCGATGCCTTTATCAATCGCTGGATGGGGCCAAGTTACACAGAAGCCTACTGGGTGATGGTGATACTGTTGATTGGTCGAATGATCGGTTTCGCCAACCACCCTCTAAACTCTGCTATGTACGCCGCCAACAAGCACAGCATCGTGGCGAAAATTGATGTAGTGGAAGTTGGCCTTAACTTGGCGATAAGCCTGATTTTGGTTCAATACTATGGTTTGATCGGCGTTGCCCTAGGCACCATGATACCGCTGCTAGCCCTTCGCCTGTTCGTTCTTCCAACACTTGCTTGTCGCGCTATCGAAATGCCTGTGAAAGACTATTACCTTTGTCTGATTCGTCCAATAACAGCAACAACCTTACCTCTCGTAGGCATGTACCTATGGGTACATGCCAGTGTAAAGCCCGAGAGTTACGGCCAGATCTTCGCCTTTGCAGCGCTAATGACGGCAATCACTGCGGCGACGGGGATAAAACTAGGCTTTTCAGCTCCGGAAAAAAGCGAACTTCGCAAGGTCATTCCAGGGCACCGACTCAAGCTATTGCTCTGAGCAAAGATAAAATCAAAACAAAGCTAACCTTTGCGCAGCAACAAATCGCCGGGATAAAAAATGGAATATACAACCAACTCCAAACCACTTGTTTCAATTGTGATCGCAGCTTACAACGCGTCTCAATATATCCGTGAAACGTTGGACAGCATCTTGGCCCAAACCTACAAAAACCTTGAAATCATTGTAGTTGATGATGGATCTACAGATAACACCGCGGACCTTGTAAAGGCGTACTCACCTCGGGTTGATTATTACTACCAAGAAAATAGTGGTAGTTGCGCATCCCCTCGAAATACAGGATTAAAAAAAATAAAAGGCGATTTTGTTACTTTCTTCGATGCTGACGACATAATGCTGCCAGAAAAAATTGAGACGCAAGTAGGAGCATTGTTGGCCAATCCCGATGCCGTAATGAGTGTTATCAACTACCGCAATTTCAAGGAAAATAAGCACTCCGCGGATCACTTTTCCACTTGCCCTATTTTTTCTTCGTATGTGGAGCATAATCAAAGTAAAAGCTTCGCTCTAACCTCTGAGGAGTGTAGGCGCATTATGATCGATGAAAACTTCTCCATCGCGTCTTCGCCGGTTTTTCGGTCTGGATACCTGCAGCAGGAGCAAGGGTTCGATGAAACGTTAACTGCCTGTGAAGATTTCCATTTAATTTACCGCATAGCGATTCATGGTCAGGTTATCATTCACCCTGACATAGGATTTGAACGCCGACTACATAACAGCAACATGAGTAATGATAATGAACGCATGCTAAAAAACTTAGTGATGAGCAGGTCGCATTTAAGTAAAATAGAAAAAGATTATCACTTGAACAGGTGCTTGACTAACAGAGTCACCCAATACCTTCGAAAGTTACAGTCGTGCCTCATCAATAAAGGCCAAATAAGATCAGCACTAAAAATATACAACCAAACATTTCCACCAAAATCGATCTATGATATTCGTCATGACCTCCTACAACTTATCAAAATAACGTTAAAACTTAACCCCAAAAAAAATAAAAACTGAAGGTAAATTTAAAAATCATCTGACATCCAAGAGCATCAATTTAAGATTTTTTTGCTTTTGAGAAAACTCCTCAAAAACACCAAATAACAACGTGTAAGCGGTAGCACCAACCGAAAAACTTACCAACCAAGCGTCAGCACAGAGCACATTAAAAACAAAAAACAAACTCTAGCTTTTGCATTAACGCCACCCCAATTATTTAGCTAAAACTTCAGGCGACACGAGAATTATCAAAGAACGAAACATCCTTATGACGTTCTTTCTTATACCCCAGAAAACCAATCTTAAACACCTACAGACACAACATAAAAGTGGGATTATAATATTTTTAACGTGAACACCAAATGATCGCACAAATATTTATCAGGCGACATTACACCACCACTCCTAACATACAAGAAGATAACTGATATTATTACTAAAACTAAAAATGAATCACCCCTTTCTATGCCATCGTCAAAACTATCCTATCATCTAAAATCTACTTATTTTTCTCGCCAACTTGAACCCGCTAGATCTATCTGGTTTTAGCTGGCTATCGCTTTCCTCCGAAAGAATTCTAGATCTAACAATCGATAAGACGACAACAGACAGACCACCGAAGAAATACCATTCATAACTCTTTAGACCATAGCTAGCAAAACTAAACAGAAAATTCATTAAAAGCCAAACCTGCATCGCTTGCACACAACGGTACAAAAAGTCGTCCGTTTTTAGGTTTTCTTTTACAAGCCTTCCGGCGTTCGAGAAATTCTTTATCATTGACCACAAATAAAACAAAAATAACGAAAGCCCGATCAAACCTATTTCTTGCCATATTTCAGCCCATAAAATGTGGGATACCTGGTCTTTCCCAGCTACGTTCCAATTTGCCTCTTTGGATGTCCCCAACCCATGACCTACTATAGGTCGATTCATGGCTACGTTAAAATCAACAACCCAACCCTCAATACGCCCCTCAGCTGATGCCGACTGACGAGCCTCGTCACTTACTATTGAAAAATAGCGATCTTTTTGGACATCACTAAGATTTTCAGAGATAAACCAAAGCCCAATCGCGCCCAACAAAAAGAAAGAAAACCTATGAGTACTTTTTAACCATATACCAATTGCTATAATGCCTAATGCTATAACGCCAGAACGAGAAAGAGTAAGCACCATTGCATACAACAATATAGGAAGGATAAAAAAATAAATACACAAAGCTTTCCCACTCGATTTCGCATATATATAATGAAGGAACGGTATTATGGTAGAAATAATGAAAGCCAACCCATTAGGATTCACTATATCCGACGGTGCTCCAGACAAACGTCCAGCAAATTCACCCCCACCCAAATGAGTAGCAGATCCAAGATAACCCGTTGCAATATTCAAGACCAAAGGTTCTGCTACACGAATTAGATTGCACACCACAAACAAACTAATAACATTTTTAAGACGATTTTCGTTTATTATTAATTTTACGGTAAAAAAGTAAAAAATTGCTCCTTTAACAAAAGCAATCAAACCGTGGGACAAAACCGACCCCGGCCACTCTACAAAGGGTATTGTTAAAATTGAATAAAATAATATTGCTACCAAAAACTTCGATGCGTCATCCAAGCGTGTTCCATTCGTCGCCTTAGATGAGCAGATAAGAAAGAATATTATCGCAACCAAAACAAAGTCTATTCTTATCACACCAAAAAATGGTATTCGGTTTGGTATATGAAGAAAAAAACTGATCAGATATACCAAATAAAGTACAAAAGGCAGGCGGGTTTCTTTCTCTATGACACTTGCCCCATGCTTCGATCTAGTTATTGATATGCCCCCCCTCACCCAAGTACCTGCTCATACATTTTCACAATTGCACCAGCTGTATCCTTTACGTCATAACGTTTTACAGCCTCATGCATGAAATCACCAAACGGCCGCCGTCCCTTTTCTAAACATTCAACAATCCCCCTACCCAAGCTCTCGAAATCCCCTACTTCAACCAACACCGCGGGAGTATCATTCAGCACCTCTCGAAGCCCAATGCACTTACTAGCAACGAGCGGAGTACCCGCACAAAGGGCCTCCATCGCTAGTAGGCCACAAGCTTCCCAACGCGAGGGCATTGCAATAAGGTCACAGCCTTTTAGGTAACCTGCTATATTTGGCGTAAAAGGAAGAAAGTGAAAACTATCAACTAGCCCTCGTTTCTTTAGAGATAACTGCTCCTCTCGAATAAAACCACCTGAACCCACACAAACAACGCTCAATCCCAAGGATGGGTTTTGCGCTCTCACATACTCAACAGCATCCACCAGAACAGAAAAGCCTTTTTGAGCCATGAAGCGACCAAAAAATCCGACCAAGACGCGATCTTCTGAGAGGCCTAAGTCTGCTTTTAAATCCACCCTTTCTGCGTCGCTAAAATTTGCGGCTTGTATCCCGTTCTGAATTACCAACTGAGAAGTTCTAAGAGTCAACGGCAAGGTTTGCGCAAGATTAGATTGCGCGTCCCGAGAAACCGAGTGAACTATCTTGCAGCTGTAAAGTGCTAGGCTCAACAAGAGCTTTTTCAACCACCCACTGAAACCGCTGAACTGGGACGCATTGAGAACATCGTGAGATGTGCAGATTACTGGCAAGCCAGCTAAGCGTGAAGGTAACACACTCGCAATCGCCGAAGTAAAACCATGCGCATGAACCAGGTTAAAGTCACCATTTTTCAGAACCTTGCGCACCACATTGAAACAACCGCGAACCTCTGAACCATTTTCAGGAAAAACAACCCAGGAAGAAAACACCTCAGATAATTCATGCTGCAAAGCATTAGAGTTGTCAGTATCAGCACACACAACGGTAAAATGAAAGCGATCATCATCGATTTCCTGATACACGTACCTGAGAAATGTTCTTATCCCCCCTACAGGCCATCTTACAACGAGAAGTACTCGAAATATCTGCTCCTTCCTTTGTAATCCATCTTCCATCGAGCTCGCTCCTGCTATTCTTGTTTAACACTAGTTTCTAACAAAAACCCCCATGAGACAAGGAATAAACTTATTCTAAGACAGCTTATTGCCAACTGATTTTAATGGTAATTTGACAATATAATATTGTGATCTACGACTCTTGAATGACCATAAAAAAAAATTGCTTATAGCCAACGGGTCTCTTTGTTCTTGAAGTTTAAGTATCGAAGTAGGATCAAACTTTAGTAGACTAAGGCTTAGCTCAAATTAACCTTGGGGGTCGCATGAATTCGTCTATCAATAAGCGCAAATCTCAATACGCGTCGACACTGGCTTGCATCCTTCTTTTTACAGACAGCGTAATGGCTGCCCCAGCCATTACGAATGTCAGCCAAATTTCTGATTCCCCTCCTACACTTTCAGTCTCAGGTTCAGGATTTACCGAAAAAAAACGAGGCGCACCTCTTTACTATTTTGATTTTGAAAATGGTTCAAAGCAACAGAGCAAATCATCATTCATTACCAACCCTTTAACTACCAATGGAACTTTAACCTCTCAAACAACTCCTACAGGCGAAGGAAATGCCCTCAAGTATCGAATTTCCGATGATTACCGTGACGTTGCGATTCCTAGAATAGAGATAAGCCCAGCACCTGCTAGGCTTTACTTATACTTCCATCGCAGATTTGACTTTTCAATCGGTGACTCGTCAACATGGGGCCCATCGGGCTTCAATTTAAAGGTTAACCGATTCTGGGGAAACGATGGCAACAATATCTACCTGGGCTATCAGGGAAAAGAAGGAGCTAACTCCGCAAGAATCTATGCCGAATATACTGCAGAAGGAGGTTCAGTTTGGCCAGGTAGCGAGCTTGGCCAGGTAAAAGGTCAGTGGACTCAGGAGGAAATAATTTATTCAGCAAGTGATATAAACGTTAAGAACGGAAAATTTGATTTTATTCGCAATGGCATTCTTCCATACAGCCGCACTTGGAGAATGAGGACAAGTGATAGACCAAGCATGTATAACGAAATTTATTTCGACCAAATAAGCAACGGCGCCAACACATCACAAGATCTCAACATTTATTACGACAACATATATATTGACGATTCGCATCATCGAATTTATATTTCAGAATCGCCTACTTTCAGTGACGCTAAAAAGCGGTTAATTCAAGTTCCAGTTTCTTGGAACAACAACAACATACAATTTTTATTTAACCCTGGCGGAAGCCCAATCGATAGGCTCTACGTATATATTTCGGACAAAAACGGAAATATAAATGAAAAAGGTGTTCAAATTTGCCAAAACAACTGCTCCTACAGTTCAACAACTGATGCTCCACCAGCACCTCCATCTTTAAGCATTGAATAGCTAATAGCTTTTCCGTTCGGGATAAATCTTTGCCCGAACGGACATAAAATACAAAATTATGAAACAACATTACCCCTTCTAAACCCCGACGATAGAATTAATCAGAAACTTAAGAGATTCAAGTTTACGATCATATTTCCCCTCATATTCACTTCTAAATCTTTCAATATCAGACCTCAACCTATCTTCATTCTCAACCCCATATATTATCGACTCTTTCAAACTATTTGAATCATTATTACTATATAAATACCCCATACTGAAAGTCTGAGACGAACATAAGTTATCAGATAAAATACAAGGAGTACCGACCGCTGCAGCCTCGTAGCCACCGCAAACCAAACAATCAGATCGATCCGTTAGGTCAACGATGAGATTTGATTCAGCCAACAAATCAACATAATCCTGCTCTAGAAGATAGCCAGTTAACTTTAAGTTATCGGGAATCAAATGTTTCATTACATGCTTGGGCGGATTTCCAGTGACAAATAAAACAATATCCTTACTAGATAGAGATCTAGCTGCCTCTATAACCTCCATATATGGCTCATCTTTTGCCCAACTGCATACAAACACAACTTTTTTGAAATCACCTTTTGATTTTTTAACACACTCTGAAATAACAAATTTAGGTATTGGATCCTCTAGCACAAAAGCGCGACCATTATTTTCTTTTACGGCTGCTACCAACAACTCATTGGTGACAATTGTCAAATTAACTTTAGCTATTAACAACGCTGACAATTTATTGAGAACCCAAAACCTACCTTCCAAAGGGTTAATTGCGGCATTATGAGCATCCATAACAAGGTCTAACTTCACAAAAAAAGAATATACGACCAGAAACACTGCAAGAACTATTGAAGGGTTTTGAAATATTACAATATCCGGCCTTTCTCTCCTTAATATACACAAGGTTTTTAACGCCGAACAGATATACCTTATAAAAAATCGATTATCATATATCACCTCGAAAATTGAAATATCTAACGCTCTAGCAATACTACGGCTTCGAGTATGCTTCTCCCACGAAACGAAAATACATTTAATGTCTTTTTCAATTTCCATTTAATCTTAGACTCCGACGAAACACGGCTGTAACATACGAAACTCCATACATTGTTTTTTCAAACCTATCACAATTCTTATCAACCGAATATCGGCTTACAGAGTAGGCATCGCCTAGTGGATCGAGTGTCGGATATGCCGACACCCCATATTTATAACCTGACTTTAATAACGCATACTTTATATTATCATCGAAATCCGATGGCATTCCATTCGGATAGCATAGAATCGACACATCAACACCCAAATTAAAACTGATTGTATCCTTAGAGAACATCAACTCATAACGCAAATCGGCCTCACTGAGTCGAGTCAAAACTGGATGAGTACATGTATGGCTGCCGATATCAAGCAGCCCCTCAGCGACAAACGCTTTCAACTCATCCCACCCAACGGGTTTAAACCCACTTGGAGCATCTTTAGGAAGATTTACATCATTTATAAAGAAAAGATCAGATATATACTTTTCTTTAACTGAATTATTTAACGTTAGACAATAATTAGATATATCACTCCACAGCGAAAAAGAGCTTCCGATCGTCTTTAAACCTTCAACAGCGCCGTCATTTTCTGGAATTTTTATCTTCGATTTTTTCGACAACAAGTATTTTATTTTATCCGGCCACAACCAAACATCTCCATTAACAAACCCGGTAGTTATAAACAGCGTTGCAGGTATCCCTTGTTCCTGAAGAATTGGAAACGCATAATCGGCAAAATCACTATAACCATCGTCAAACGTTACTGCGACGGCATGCTTCGGGGTAATTCCCTTCTCATGTAGCTCTATCAACTTCGACAAGTGGATCGGGGTGAATGATTTTTTAATTAACCTCATTTGGTTACGAAACTCATCTACGGAAATAGTGCCGGGAGCCCCGTCTGGGGAGATACGGTGGTACATCAGGATGCGCGGGTGATTACGTGCAAGGAATCTTGCGACCTGTAAAATCCCCAACGGCCGCGCCACGTTGTATATGAAATGATTCAACGTCACTGTCTATCCCTCGACTTGACCATGGCTTTATATCCGCCGAATCAGCAGTTTGACCAGACTCTTCCAGCCACGCATGTACGATAGGTCGTATTTCAATCCAGTGCAGATGTCTGCTAACGGCTCTGATATGGATTTCTCCGCACTAGCAATGGCCATTCCTCGTCCAATATACATGTCCGCCCACGCACGCGAAGCTAATCGCTCAGAGACTCTACTTGGGTTTGCTTTGATGAACTTTCTCAGAATACGAAACGCATTGTCGTACCGACCCCTGTAATTCATAGACATCTGCCCCGGCCATATTCGGTATATGTAGGTTACCTCCGGGCAGTAGGTAAACTCCCAATCAACCGAGTATCTCAACCATAAGTCCCAATCAATGCCCATCGGCAACTCTTCGTCGAATCCTCCATTTTGCTCTAGACACTTAAGGCGTATTACCGAGGTTCCAAAAGGTATGAAGTTCGAGATAACCAATGCATCCGTCACGCTCCCGCTGTAACGGGTGTAGGGAGCCTCTTTCTCGATCGGTGTTGTGTTCTGATCGATGTATGAAACCTCACTGTAGACGACCCCAACCCTTGGGTTCTCGAACTTCGGCATCTGAACCTCAAGCTTGTTGTTAATCCATAGATCGTCCGCGTCACAAAAAGCGATGAATTCGCCACGCGCTTCTTTGAGTCCTCGATTCTTAGCTTTGGGTTGGCCGCGATTTTCGGTCCGGATATAACGAACACGCTCGTCGTGTTCGAACATTGCCATTCGATCTTCGGTTTCATCTTCGGAGCCATCATCTATGACAACCACTTCAAGGTTGTTCCAGGTTTGGTCGAGCACCGAAGCCACCGCAGCCGGCAAGTATTGCGCTGTGTTGTAGGTGGCGATGACTACAGAAACCAATGCCTGATCGTTCATTGGGGAATCCTGCAGATTGAGAATCGGTATTTACCGGAGGCCTCTTGGGGAATCTCTTTTACATCGTTGATGCTTAGGTCCACGCTTTCCCCAAAAAGTTCTCGCATGGCCTTCAACAAATCGTTATCTGTCTCGTCGGTGTAATCAGAGCCCTTAACGCGATTAATCGTCACCTCGTTTAGCTGCTCTTGTATCAACTGCATTTGCTCAATTCCGGGGACTTTGGTCAGCGTTCGCTCAACGAGCGAGATGCCGGCTACCTGGCCGCCGCCCGGCAGCCGCAAAAAGTCTGCAACTCGCCCTTCAAGTTTCTCTAGCAGGGGGAACCCTCGTCCGCATTCGCAAATTCGATCGCTGCAAACACCGACATCCTCAACACGGTAACGAATGAGCGGCATAGCAAAATTGTTAAGGTCCGTTACCACGATTTTGCCCGGTTCGCCGGGCGCAACAGGGTTATCGTTTGTATCGAGGAATTCCACGTATACGTGCGGAACATTGATATGCATGCCGTTGTGCTGTTCACACTCGCAGGCGATTAATCCAACCTCTTCACAGCCGTAACGGTTCGTTACTTCGCAATCAAACGCTTGCTGGATCGTTGCCCGTTCGTGCTCCAACAGCATCATCGATGTCGCAACAATACCCTGAGGCCGCAAATCGGTGATCCCTTCCAAAAGCACGTATTTTGCGAATACGTAGATCGAGTGCGCATGACCAAACACCGCCCCTGGTTTTTCTTTTCGCCACCGATCAACGAACGAACTCATGGAACAATCATTCAAGTCCATGGTGTCTAGGTAAATGGTTCGATCGAGAAGGTTATGTCTTAGCTTCTGTTTAACGCTTCCGGGTACCGGCGGATTCCCCCAAACAGATGCCCTTTTCATGCCGAGATCCCATCCTGACCAGCGGTCTGCCATCAACTGGGCGGCATTTCTTTTTTCCTGGCACGCTTCATCGAAAAACAAGCTCAGTGATACACCGGTCGACCCTCCGGTCTTAGAACGGACCAATGTACGTTTATCATGGCTGTCGCTGATAAAACGGTCACCACCGTTACGGATATCCTGCTTGGTCGTCACGGGAATCCGCTCAAGGTCACGGAAAGTTTTTATATCGTCCGCTTTAAGGTCATGTTGTTTGAAGAGTTCTCGGTAATGTGGGCTGTGCTTCTCCGCATGTAACAACAAAGCCTTTAATCGACTTAATTGCAGGGTTTCCAAAGCCTCCTTCGACCACCATTGCTGCTTTTCCAGCTGTCGCCATTCCAGTAGCCGCTGGCTGCCATCCTTTAGATCCCAGGCGGGGTAAAAGATGTACTTCGACAGTAAACTCATCATCCTTGGAAAACCTTTGGTTGAACCACTTCATACAGAGCTATGTGCTGGTTCAGCAGGGCGTCAATGCTGTATTTTTCAGCCACCTTCTCCGCCCCTTTGTCGCCCATAGTCACCCGTAGGGCCGGTTGTTCGATGAGATTTTTGAGCTTTTCAGCTAGCCCATCGATGTCGCCCACGTCTACCAGGTATCCAGTCTCTCCATCGATCACAATTTCCGGGTTACCGCCAGTACGCGTGCAAACCACCGGTTTGCCACACCGCATGTATTCGATGATGGCGTTTGAGAAACCTTCGGTTTCTGAACATAAGACCGCTATATCGAACTCGGCAATAAAAGCTTCGGGCTCAGGCTGCGAACCCATGAATCGAATGGATTCCCGAACGCCCACCTCCTCAGCCAACTGTTCATAGGGTGCGGAATCCCCTCCACCTATAATATTGACACTAGACCGCACACCTACCTTTCTCAACTCAGCCACAGCCTTTATTAAATCTTCTATGCGTTTAATCGGCCGAAGGTTGGCGACGATCCCGATAACCACTGGCTTGCCTTCTGCGCTTTCACGCATCGACTTTAGCGCGGCAGGCGGTACTGGCGGATAGCCGTTGTAAATGACTTTTATTTTTTGAGCGGGAATTTTTTCTGAGGAGCGTGTGATAGAACCAACAGCTTTACTGTTGCAGATAACGGCGCTCACAAAGCGGCCCGTTAGTGGCAATGCCCGTAAATATTTGTTGTTGTACCAAAACCCCATATCACGCCGAGAAATGATGGTTTTCAAGCCGGCCATGCGCATGGTTGGTGGGCATAGTACGGAGGCATCGTTAAAAAAAACGTGCACAAGGTGAACGCCTTGTCGCTTTAGTTGCCGACCATACTGATAGGTTTTGAGCCAACTTTGGGGGCTCGATATTGAGCCGATTTCCAGCTCTTCGATCGCCACTGGAAATTCGCCGGCGCGGCTATACTCTGTTCCCCTTAGCACTGCAAAGCGAATATCCCAGCCTCGTTCCCGCAGACCGGTTACTAACTTGAGAACCTGACTTTCAGTACCTGCATAAGGGTTGTTGTACTGATCCATAATGATGCTGAGTTTCATGCCAGCGCCTTCTGGTAAACAGATGTGTAACGATCCGCCATCGCTTCGCTCGAGTAACTTTCTTGCACACGCTGAAGAGACCATATCTTTGCCGCCTCTGATGCGTCTGTTTGCGACAAAGCAGCCTGGAGCCCTTCATACAATCCCGTGTCGCTCTCGGGCGTAATAACGACTCCACCATAAGCAACCTCTCCCTGCCTACCCAGCACCTGCGCGATTTCACCAACATCCGACGCCACGATAGAAACCCCCGCAGCCATGGCTTCAAGTAACGTAATAGGGAGACCTTCTGTTCGTGAGGGCATGCAAAGCACATCCGCCTTCGCCATCATTGCAGGTACTTCACCGCAATAGCCTGGCAACAATACACTGGCTTCCACACCAGACTCTTTCGCCAGTCGCTCCAGCTCAGGCCGCAATTTACCCTCACCGATAATGATTAGCCCGGCATTCGCGTATCGATTCCGCAGTTTAGTGAATGTCGAAATTAAACGGTCAAACCCCTTTTCAGGGGATAACCGCCCTACACCGAGTAAAACAGGAGAATGAGTGTTAAAAAACTCGGAGAAGGTGTCGCTGATAGGTAGTTTTGCCTTTGCGCGAACGGCCTCTATGTCCAGGCCATTGGGAATAACAGTGACTTTTTCTGATCTGGCTATGGCCTGCGGTATCTGCTCTTTCATGGCATCAGATACCAGCACAACCGCTCTCATTTGGCTCAGGCCCACACGATCCAAGCTTTCATATAGCCAGGACTTGGTGAACGTTGGGGCTTTAACATAGCCGTGCAGAGTGGTGACCAATGGGATTGAGCGAATCGATTCCGGCCATAGCCCCATGAGAACATTGAACTTATAGCCATGTGAGTGCAGCACCTCAAAGCCGCTGCTCTTCGCCCAGTGAAGAATCTCTCTCGACCCCGTGAGGTTGAAGCCAGGCTTCATTCTCCAAGGCGTGACGGGTAAGCCAAGACGCTTAGCTTCTGCTTCGATAGGCTTCTCGGGCTGACCAAGCTCTCCAGCACTGAGTATCATCGGCACCAATCCCTGTTTAAGCTGTTCGGCAACGAGCGTCAGAAGCATTTTTTCAGCACCGTAAAGGCCACCACTATCAATCAAGTGCAATACTTTGATTGACATAAAGCTCACCCCTTCCTTGGGTTCCAGACCACTTTCTTTTCCCCCTTCAAAAACGCCACACACGCCTGGAAGGAAGCAAGGTTAAGCAACACAAAGTAATGCGGAATCGAATAGATGGCCGAAAGTGATTTTCCACCTGATTCTTTTTTGTGGCCGCACCAAGCAAGAATTAAGAAGCCTGCGTACCCAAGAGCTGCCAGTGCATAGACACCATTGAAGGGCGCAAGATAAAGCGCTGCATACGCCAGCGTCACCATAGGTACGAAGGCGCAGTACCTTAACAATTTGTGCGAGATCATCTGCCAGGCAAAAAGAGCGTGCTTCAAAGGGTTCATCAGGTGCTTCATGTCTCTAAGTGCCCACAGCGCTCGCAGGCTTACCCGCACACGCATACTGAATTCGCTATTGCCGTCACTGAGGGCTTCTTCCTTTAGCAGTGCCCCCGGCTCGTAAACCACCCTGTAGCCCTGCTCAACGACTTTCAATGGTTGCACAAAGTCTGGAAGCTGATCCGCTCGGAGGGGCTGAAACAGCGCTGTTCGGATGGCATCAATACCACCGTCTACGCCCACCACCGAACCAATTTCTGTTTCCTGAAACCGAAGCCAATTTTCATACTTCATGTACGCGCTGCAGCCATCGCCTACTAAAGAGCCATCGCTGTTCACATACACCATTTTCCCGGTTACATACCCAACTTCGGGATCGTTAAAGTTGCTCACCAGCAAAGAAAGAGCCTTGCTATCCCACTGAGAGTTTGCGTCTGAAAACGCCAAAATTTCTCCCGTTGCATGCTCCTTGAGCATATTCAGACCGGCGGTTTTGCCTTGGCGCGGTACTTGGCGGAATAGGCAAACGTTGCAGTCTGCCTGTTTGGCAATCATCTCGACCAACTCGTCAGTTCCGTCTTCGGATTCATCCGAAACCACAAGGATTTCCAGCTTTTCTTTCGGGTAATCCAATTGAAGCTTGTTTTTTAGTGTGGCCTCTATGTCGCTAGCTTCGTTATACGCCGCAATCAAAATAGAGACTTTTGGTTGGTAGTCGCCGGTCTTTTTGATGGGTCTGGGGTTTAAAATGGCACCGACTTTTACCGCCAACGGA
Source organism: Marinobacter sp. SBS5 (assembly GCF_048285575.1). Lineage (NCBI taxonomy): Bacteria > Pseudomonadati > Pseudomonadota > Gammaproteobacteria > Pseudomonadales > Marinobacteraceae > Marinobacter > Marinobacter sp. SBS5. The sequence continues at coordinate 194,536 of NZ_JBLWAZ010000003.1, forward strand.
TAGCCAAAATAGATGTAAAACAGTAATAAAAGAGAAGCCCAAAACACGAACTGCATCATGCCAAGCCACCTGAAACTTGCAGGCTAGCAGGCTGCGTTGCGTTGGCATCAAGCACCCCCTGGCCACGGAGTACTTCGCTCATGGTCGTAAAGGAAAAATGGTCCACGAGTTTAGAAAGGCGGCTCTCGCACACTTCGAGGTTGTTATAGTGGCGGAATCTGGAGAACCATTTCACGTCCAATCTTGGCTGGTTTGGGTCTACTTCCCATGGATGCAGATAAAACACAAAGGGTTTACCCTGCCGGTTAATGGAGCCTAGCCCCCTTCGACTGAACCAGTAGGGGAACAGCCGAAAATACCCGCCTCCAGCAATTGGCAAAGTGTAGCCGGGGAACTTGAGTGTACTTAATGGAAACTCTGCCAGTTCATAGCCTTTGTCGGTGGTCAGGCGGTGCGGCCATCTTGGCGTGCCGGGCATGCCGTACCGGTCGTGATGAACGGGAAAGATTGATGAGTCCCAGGTGAACCCCTGTTCCGCCAGAATATCCAGAGCCCACCGAGATTGATTCGTAATGGAGTAGCTTGCTGCCCTATAGCCGGATACAGGTACCCCGAGGATGTCTTCCAGGATGCCTTTGGAGCGAATGGTTTCTTCACGAAACACCTCAGGCGTCTGGTTGTAAATCAGTTGATGGCTGTACCCATGGCTGGCAACTTCATGGCCAGCGTCAGCAATTCGTTTCACCAGCTTCGGCGAGCGTTCAGCCACCCAACCCAGTGTAAAGAAGGTGGCTTTAACGCCCGCTTCGCTAAATAAACTAAGTATTCGGTCTGTGTTGGCTTCTACGCGGTACTCCATGCTGGGCCAGTCTTCGTACTTAACGGCCTCAGCCAACGCAGCCACCTGGAAATAATCTTCCACATCGATCGTCAGTGCATTTTGAATTCGCTGCGTCATAGCATTATTCCCAGTCACATCCTGTGCGGGTTAACGGAATCGATATTTCACGCCCAAAAGCACCCAGTTCTCATCATACTCACTGCTTGCCACATCACTCTTTTTGCGTTCGTGGCCGAGCTTGGAATGAAGGCTCAATTGCCTAGAGGCCTGATACTCTGCACCTAACTCAACCCGCGACTTCCGTTCATCCACATCATCGCTGGCATAGGTTATGTAGTCGTAACCTAGCCCTAGGTATGCATTGGTGCGTTTTGCTATCGGGCGGACGTATCGCAGGTTCGCTCCGGCGCCTTCTTCTCGCTCAGCTGAGTCTAGATAGTCAGACTGATTTCCGTATAAGTCGACGTGCAACGTTGAACTGTTCGAGAACCGTTTGTTGAAGCCCGTTGATATTGCGCTGGTTTCCACGGAGATGGAATTCTGAAGGTTGAACTGAAAATCCCCATAGCGGAAATCAAAATCCGATGTCTTGTCCGTGAGCTCTCGAGCCGCCTTTAGGTACCAGTCTGAACTTGGAGTCAGTGCTCTTGAAATGGTCAGCTCACCCACCCAGCCATCGCTCTTTTGCGTGGTAGCACCAAAGCGGGTTTCGATTTCACTGACACCCACGGCACCAGATAAATCCATGGTTGCCCACCGCTTGCTGAAGGTCACCCGCCCGGTTTTTACATCGACTTCCGCGCCTGTGTCATATTCGGTTCGACTGAAGGTGCCGCTTAGGCCTCCGTTCAAGGTTTGGCTGAAAGCGTGGTTCCAAGCCGCCGTTCCCGTATATCGTTCGGTATCGTTGTTATCCGGTTCTGAAAACTCGGTTTGCTCGTATCGGGTGGTCAATGTCAGCCAATTGGTGTCGTTAATCCGCCAGTTATAACGAGGTCCAGTGCTGAACACATTTTTGCGGGTACGATTGTCCTGGGTGTCACCTGCACGGCTGCTCTGAGTAACCTCCCGCAAGGTGTTGGCTACATCCCAATAAAGTTGATTGGCCAGCCGGCAATCGCCGGTGAAAGCCATTTCGCCATACATTTCATCATCGAAGGTGCTGTCGAGCCAGTATGAATAGCCGACGGTGCCGCCAAAGTTGGCATTACATTTACCGGGATCACTGATGTAGTCCGCCTTTAGATATGCTCGGGTCTCAACATCGCTTGTTTCATTGCTACTGACCTTGCCGGCGTTATCCGTATATCTCGAATCAATGCCGCCGCTCAGTACCGTTTGGCTCGCCGCGTTTGATGCTGCACAGATTATGGCGATAGCGCACATCAATTTTTTTGTGCCGCGGAGCATCCCTACTCCTTTTTGACTATCCATTGATGACGGCCCCCACAAATTTATCTGGGTTAAAAGCCATGGCGGCCTTCTCAACCGCTGACGCTGTGATCTTCCCGTGCGGGACTACCAACATACCGTAGTCACACAGCTCCGTGAGAATACGTGCATCCGGGGATTCAGAGATGGGCGCCGTATCCAACACAATAAAACGGTCTGGATAACGTCGGCGTATGGCTTGCAGGAACTGTTTCATTCGAAAGGAAGTGAAGAATTCAGCGGGTGTTTCACGGCGACTACCCGCGGGGATTAACCGAAGCCTAGGTATGCCCGTCGGGTAAAGAATGCGACTGATGTCAAAGTTGGGGTCGTCGAGGAAGTCGGTCAACCCGGTCTCGGGTAAAACGTCTAAAGAGCTATGAATAGATGGTTCTCGCAAGTTGCAATCGATAACCAACGCTGTTTTTGCCTGGTCAAAGGCAAAGGCTGCAGCCAAATTGAGTGCCACGAACGAAGACCCTGCCCCCGGGGAGGCTCCGCTGACAACCATGGTAAAATTGTTGCCCCCGGATAACTCCAGCAACTTGGTTCGCAAGTCACGAAAACGGTTAACAAGAACTCGATTCGAAGACTCCGGGTAGATGATTCTCCGCTCATCTAGATCGTCAGGGGTGAGCTTCCTCGGCTCCTGCATTTTGGTGATCTGCTTACTGATCAAATACCGGTCTACGGCACCAGACCCCAGCTCTAAAGAGCTGGGCACCAAAAGCTTCGAATCCTCTTCTCCGGATGACTCAACTTCCTTTTCTAAACGCTCTTTTCGCCGCTGAAAATACGGGTGCCGCTCTACATGATCGGGTTGGTTGCTGCGATGTTCGCGGTCGGAACTTTCTAGCCCCGCCCGGTCAACTCTGGTGCTTTCGCTCTTCCAATCCGCCATCACAGAACTCCCATGTATGCAGCCGCTACAATGGCGCCATACACAGCCACGATCAGCACAGCACATAACCCAATGACAACCGTTACCCTTCGATCACGTCGCTTTTCAAAAGGCGTTCTAACGGCGGGAATGTCAATCAGTACCGGTAAGCCAATCTCTTCCTCAAGCTGTTCTCTGACCCGCACTCGAGGATCAATCTGTAATAAACCAGCGATGGCGCCAAACGGGATAAACGCGCCCGCCAGCAAACCAGCAGCTGCAAATGCTGAAAACCGGGGCCCTGACGGCTGGTTCGGGTATTGGGCTGCTTCATTAATTCGATAACTGAGCCCTTGGCCTTCAACGTCCAGGTGCATAGATACCCGGGCTTTTTCGCGGCGTTTCAGGAGGTCATCGTATATTTCGCGATTTACCTGCAAGTCTCGTGTTAAGTCAGAATACTGGGCCTTGTTTTCCTGAATTCTCTCCATGCGCAAATTCTGCTTGGCGATGAGTTGTTCAAGAGAGGAGATTCTGATGTCTATCGTGGCCACATCCGCTCTGGCTTTGGTGATGTCAGCCGTAATCTCTTGGTACAGCGGGTTAAAGGTTTGCTCCCCCTGGTCACCTGCATTCGCACTTTGGCCACCAGCTAAATGAGCCGAACGCTGTTTTTTGAGCTCGGCAATTTGTTCACGCAGAATAACAATGTCTGGATACGTGTCGTGGTATTGCAAGCGGAGCGTATCCAGCCGTTCTTCGAGCACACTGATTCGCTGACGGTATACATCCTCAGTTTTTCCCTGCCGGATGGTCTGCCGGACACCACCACGTTGTTGCTGCAGCGAGTCCACCCTCGCATTGAGTTCTTCCCGTTGGAGCCGAGCCAACTCCAGCTGGTTTCTGAGTTGGGCCAATCGGGAATTTGCCTCACCCTCAGTTCCATCCGTGTTTTCAGACAAAAACTCTTTAAGCTGTTGCTCAACTTCTGCCAATTGGTGCTCGTAGCTTTTCACTTGCTTATCAATAAAGTCGTAAGCTCCACGGCTTTCCCTGCGCTTTCGGTCATTAGACTCTTCAATAAACAACTGCCCCAGCCTTTGGGCTACCCGAAACGCTTCAAGTTGGGATTCGGCCGTGTACCCAATACTGAAATAACTATCGCCTCTCGGCCGCACAAAAAGATTACCGCGAATTCGTCCTATACGTTGCTCGACCGAAGGCTCCTCCATTGACGAGTCTGGATAAACAGAGGAGTCACGTGCCAAACGTTCAATGACAGTCCTGGTCAGAAGAAGCTCTCTAGCGGCAGAAATACGGTCATTTAGTTTTGTTGTAACCGCTCGGCCTTCCATCAGCGGGCGAATAATATTGCTGTCATCGACAAAGATAACGACCGAAGCCTGATACTTGTACGGAAACACAAACCCCACACCTAATACCGTGAAGCTGACCACCAAGAAGGCGAGCAACACCAGCCATTTACGTTCTCGAACCTCGCGAACAATTTCGCGAGGCATGTGCGATAGGGGTAAAGCCATAATTACACCAGGCCGGGTTGGGGTTTAATAAACAAGGTCTGTTAGAAATTGCGCTCAGGTATTGTCAAAATATCCCCTGGCCGCATCAGGTAGTTGGTATCAATACGGCCCTTGCTCAAAATGTCATCTAATTGGACCGGTATAGCGACGACCTCGTCGCCAACCTTCCGGTACAACATCGAATCGTTCAGGTCAGCAAACTGATTAGCTCCTCCGGCATTGAGGAACATATCAAGCACCGTCATGCCACTACGGTGCGGTATCGACACGGGCTGGCGCACAGCCCCGGTAACACGAACTCGATCAGTGAACTCATGACTTCCCATCGAGGTAACCACGATGCTGACCTGCGGTTCGCGGATATACTCTGACAGCGCTACCCGTATAGCCTGTGCCAGCTGTTCAGGTGTTTCGCCACTTGCCTGCACGTCACCAACCAACGGTACGGATATCTTGCCGTCAGGCCGAACCGGGACAGAGATACTGATATCTTCATTACGCCACACGGATACCCGGACTACATCCGTGGCACCTAGCACGTACTGATCAACGCTATCGCGCGAATCCATCGCCAAAGCGCGTTGCACCATTTCCGGTGAAGACGGGGTATTGGAAGCACAGCCGGTCAACAAGAGAGCGGCCATAAACGAAAGAACTGATGCAGAGACAAGGGACTTCAGAGACATTGTTTTTTCTCTCTTTTGTTGATGCTGAGTTCCGTGTTCCGGGGCCATTAACCCCGAAGCTACCTTGAGCCTTTCTTGAACAAAACCACCTCAACTGTCTGAAGCACAATCAGAAGGTCGAGAAGTAGACTCTGATTCTTTATGTAGTATAGGTCATACCGGAGTTTTTCCCGGGTATCCTCTTCATTATCTGCATAGGCAAAACATAATTGTGCCCAGCCGGTCAGGCCTGGCTTAACCCGATGCCGCTCAGCATAGAAAGGAATCTTGCTGGTTAACCGCTCCACAAAAATCGGGCGCTCAGGCCGTGGCCCAACAAAAGCCATGCTTCCATTCAAAACGTTGAATATCTGCGGCAGCTCATCAATCCGCACTCGACGAATGAAATCACCCACTTTCGTAACCCGTGAATCGTTTTGCTTCGCCCATACCGCCCCATTCTTTTCGGCATCCGTCACCATTGACCGAAACTTATAAACGCGAAATACCCGGTTATTCACGCCAACCCTTTCCTGACTGTAAACTACCGGGGCTGAGAAGCCGTCTTCAATTTTGATTGCCAGCGCGGTCAGCAACATGATGGGGAAAGTAAAAACCAGAAGCACCGCCGCAGTAATAATATCGAGAGCCCGCTTACCCATTCCGTACACGGCTGAAAACGTGTAGCCATCGGAAAACACGAGCCAACCTCGTGTAAGCATCTCAAGAGCCACTTTTCGGGATTCACGTTCGTAGAAATTGATACCGTCAATAATGCTGACACCCGCCATCTTGCATTCCAGAAGGTCATCCATTGGCAAGCCTCCGCGACGATCATCAACGGCTATAACAATTTCACGCACAGGGTGTCGAATCACATACTCATACAAGGAACCAGGCAGGTTTATTAGATGTTCTTCGCTAACTTCCACATTCTCATCAGGCATTGGAATAAAGCCATCAAGCGTGAATCCCTTGCGATTGAAAGGCGTCGTAAGGTCTTGCAGTAATCGCTTTGCTCGCCGCCCCGCACCAAGTACCACGACACGTCGTTTGAACCGCTCTTTGCCCAATACCCCAAAGAAAAGAACCCGGGCTATCCCAAGGCAAAACACCGATAGGACGGTTGCCGAGGACAGCAGATCAAAGCTGCCCAGATACCAGAGCCAGTCACTAGCCACGAAATAGGCAAATCCGTGAACAGGGATGGCCAGCATTAAAGCCATAATAGTCCGGAGCATCATTCCAGACATGCCCTCTTCAACGCTTGCTTGATAGACGCCTAAAGCCATCATGACTGTTAAATTAATGAACGAAAAAACCACGAGCGAAGGGAAAACAATAGCGAAATGTTCACTGAAGAATGCTGTGTCTCCGAAGAACCGAAAAAACACAGCTAACGAGCAAGAAGCAGCTAAAACAACCAGGTCAATTAAACCCAGAAGTATAAAAGGCAGGTGGAAGTAGTGTTTAAACAACCTGACGTGGGCCACGCCGACTCCTTGTTATGTTCACAATAAAATCAAACCGCATCCCATGCGATTTACTACCAGTTGTGAACATTCAGTTTAGTACACAATCCCGTTACCGCAATAACAATGTGAAGCACTAGTTAACAAAAACTTACAAAGCCCGCCAGGCGCCCATTTCGCGCTTAGCGGGCTTCGGAATTTAGACCTTGCTCTTTCTGCTTCGAACCAAAACCAGACCAACCAAACCTAACCCCATCAATGCCAAGGTGCCTGGCTCCGGGACAGTTCCGATCGTTACGTTGTCGAGACCGTAACCATCATTAGAGTTATTTGCATAGATACTGAGATCCCCTAATCCACCGTCGTCATACAAAGAAATATAGAAGACTTTGCCGTTTCCCAACGATGAACCAAAGATGTCGGCGAACGAGAAATTCACTCCCCCAACAGAGAACCGGCCACCCGCATCGTTAGGGTCCGTCATATAAAAACCCATTGCGGTGTACCCGCCAGACGGAGAAATGGTCATCTTCTGCGCATCCATGCTGTCAAGCCAGTTGTCAGGAGAGATATCAAACCGACCGGAATAGGGTGAGCTTGTAGAATCGAGAACCGCCAAACCAGCGCTACAAGAATACGGACTGGTGTCACACGCACCGCCTGTACCCGCCGTATCCATAGTGAACGACCCGACACCGGCCAGCGAAGTAACCGTTGGGGATTGCGCCCCCACCGTATAGCCGCTGTCGAATGTCTCTGTGATATACCCCGAATTCAAATTGCCGAGAAAAGCGGCTTCCGCTGCCTGCGCTGCACTAAAACCTTCGGAACTGATGTTGATGACTGGCGCTGCAGCTGCGGTGCCAACACCCCCGGCAAACATTAATGTCGCTACTACCGTTGCCATGCTTTTCATTGCTAACGCTCCATGATTGTTTTAATCAATTAGAACGAAGCAGAATCTGTGCCACAAAAAAAAACAGAATTAAAACAACACTTTAAAAAACATCGTATTTCAGAGCGTAAAGAAAGCTGACAACAGAACCCCGAGTCATCTCACATCACCCCAAACAACCCGACAAACTCATGCACCGGCATAACCTCCAGCCGCCCAATATCCTCGCAACTGGCCATAATCGCCTCGCATTTCCGGGGTACAAAACAGGTCTTCAAGCTGTTTTGAAACTTCTCCACTAACAACGGCATCCCCTCTTCCCGTCTACGCCGGTGGCCAATCGGGTATTCCACCGCCACCTTGTCTGTGCTGCTGCCATCGGTGAAAAACACCTGAATGGCGTTGGCGATGGAGCGCTTGTCTGGCTCAAGGTATTCCCGGGTATAACGTTCGTCTTCGACAACGTTCATTTTGTCGCGGAGTCGGTCGATCTCGGGATGAGCTTGGTGAAAGCTGTCTTCGTAGTGTTCTGCGGTCAGGTTGCCGAAAATCAGTGGCACCGCAGTCATGTATTGCAAACAGTGATCCCGGTCGGCCGGATTGGCCAATTCACCTTGCTTGGAGATGATCCGTATAGCGGATTCGTGGGTGGTCAGTTCGATGCGGTCAATTTCATCGAGCCGGTCTTTGACTTCCGGGTGGAGCTTTACGGCAGCTTCGGCCGCAGTTTGGGCATGGAACTCCGCCGGGAATGAGATTTTGAACAGGACGTTCTCCATCACGTAAGAGCCAAAGGGCTGCGGTAGTGAGAACTTACGGAACGAATCCGCTTTCAGGGCTTGGTCGCGGTTGGTCTTGGTGAACAGTACATCGTAAAATCCCCATTGATTTGCGGTCAGGACTCCGGGCACACCCATCTCACCCCGCATGGCGATGTCCGCCAGGCGAACGCCTCGTGAAGCGGCATCCCCTGCGGCCCAGGATTTTCGGGAACCGGCATTTGGAGCGTGGCGGTAGGTCCGCAAGGATTGCCCATCGACCCATGCATGGGACAACGCCGAAAGCATCTGCTCCCGATCCGCCCCCATCAATTTTGCACTAACCGCGGTGGAGGCCACTTTCACCAGCACCACATGATCCAGCCCGACTCGGTTGAAAGAGTTCTCCAGAGCCAATAAGCCTTGGATCTCATGGGCCATAATCATGGCTTCCAACACGGCTTTCATGGCCAAGGGAGCCTGCCCGTTGGCTACTCGTTTTTGAGACAGGTGATCGGCAACAGCCAAAATGGCGCCGAGGTTATCCGAAGGGTGACCCCACTCGGCCGCCAGCCAAGTGTCGTTGTAATCCAACCAGCGGACGATGCAGCCGATATCCCAAGCCGCTTTGACTGGGTCTAGCCGATACGGCGTGCCGGGCACCCGGGCTCCATGGGGAACCACAGTGCCCTCCACAAAGGGGCCAAGGTGTTTGGTGCATTCCGGAAATTTTAAGGCGAGAAGGCCGCAGCCGAGGGTGTCCATCAAACAGTAACGGGCAGTTTCCCATGCCTCGTCACTGTCGACTTGGTAATCGAGGACGTAGTCCGCGATTTCCTGTAACACCTCGTCGTAATCAGGACGTTTGTTCTGGTCTACGTTGGCTCCCATGGCAAAATCCTCCCATTTCCGGAATCGTCAGGGTATGCCTCAGCTTAGTTCATAAACTGTCCTGCGGCACCCTCACCCAGCCTTCCATAATAATCCGCGCACTGCGGCTCATGATGGCTTTAGTGGCAGTCCATTGACCATTCACTTCCTTGGCTTCCGCACCCACACGCAATGTGCCGGACGGGTGGCCAAAGGTCACTTCGGTACGGTCGCCGCCGCCAGCCGCTTGATTCACCAAAGTTCCGGGAATCGCAGACGCCGTTGCTATGGCAACCGCCGCAGTGCCCATCATGGCGTGGTGCAGCTTGCCCATGGACATGGCCCGCACCAGCAAATCAACTTCACAGGCGTTGATTTGCTTGCCACTGGACGATACGTAATCCACCGGCTTAGCGACGAAGGCCACTTTCGGGGTGTGCTGACGATTAGCGGCTTCAGCGATGTCGTTGATCAGGCCCATTTTCACCGCACCATGGGCGCGAATGGTTTCGAATATGGCCAGCGCTTTCGGATCGCTGTTGATGTCGCCCTGAAGCTCGCTGCCGTTGTAACCAATGTCTTCCGCGTTCACGAAGATGGTGGGGATGCCAGCGTTGATCATGGTCGCTTTGAGCGTGCCTACGCCCGGGACTTCCAGATCGTCTACCAGATTACCCGTTGGGAACATGGAGCCTTCGCCATCGGCTGGGTCCATGAACTCGATCTTCACTTCGGCTGCGGGGAATGTCACGCCATCCAGCTCAAAGTCGCCGGTTTCCTGCACTTCACCGTCGGTGATGGGCACGTGGGCAACGATGGTCTTCTTGATGTTGGCTTGCCAGATGCGAACGGTGCACACGCCGTTTTCGGGGATGCGCTCTTGGGCGACAAAGCCACCGTTAATAGCAAAGGCACCGACAGCCGCCGTCAGGTTGCCGCAGTTACCGCTCCAGTCGACAAACGGCTTGTCGATGGAGACCTGACCAAACAGGTAATCCACGTCGTGATCTGGTTGAGTCGGTGCCGCGAGAATCACGGTTTTGCTGGTACTGGACGTGGCGTTACCCAAACCGTCGATTTGTTTCTCGTAGGGATCAGGGCTGCCAATCACTCGAAGCAACAACTTGTCGCGGGCTTCGCCGGGTACCTGGCAGGCTTCTGGCAGGTCTTGCAGACGGAAGAACGCGCCTTTACTGGTACCGCCACGCATGTAGGTCGCAGGTACTTTAATTTGTGGGGGGAAGCTCATGAAATGCCTCTCTTTGAAAGCATTTGGGGTGGTTCTGGAATGGTCCGAGGCCGTTGGTTGGGGTCTGACCCCGATGGGTCAGACCCCTTTGCCAGTCTGGCTTCGGAGTCAGATTTCGAAATCTACAATCTGATTACGCGGCGCCTTCGGCTTCCAGGAAGTCCTGGGCGAAGCGCTGGAGCACGCCACCCGCTGAATAGATGTTCAGCTCAGCGAAGGTGTCCAGACGACACTTCACAGGGACTTCTACGGACTCGCCGTTTTTACGGTTAATAACCAGCGTGAGCTCCGCACCCGGAGCAATTTCGCCTTTCACATCGAAGGTTTCGGTACCATCAATGTTGTAGGTGTGGCGCGTTTCGCCTTCGCGGAACTGCACCGGCAGTACGCCCATACCCACCAGGTTGGTACGGTGAATACGCTCGAAGCCTTCCGCCACAATCACTTCCACTCCCGCCAGACGAACGCCCTTGGCAGCCCAGTCACGGGAGGAACCCTGGCCGTAATCTGCACCGGCAACGATGATCAGTGGCTGCTTGCGCTCCATATAGGTTTCAATCGCTTCCCACATGCGAGTCACTTGGCCTTCCGGCTCGATGCGAGCCAGTGAGCCCTGCTTCACTTCGCCGTTTTCATCCCGAACCATTTCGTTCAGCAGTTTCGGGTTAGCAAAGGTTGCGCGCTGCGCGGTCAAGTGATCGCCACGGTGCGTGGCGTAGGAGTTGAAGTCTTCCTCCGGCACGCCCATTTTGTGCAGGTATTCACCAGCGGCCGAGTCCATCATGATGGCGTTAGACGGCGACAAGTGATCTGTGGTGATGTTATCACCCAGCACCGCCAGCGGGCGCATGCCAGTCATGGTGCGTTCTGCAGCCAGTGCACCTTCCCAGTATGGCGGGCGGCGAATATAAGTGGACATCGGGCGCCAATCGTACAGCGGGCTCTTGGCCTGCTCTACGGCATCCAGGTTGAACATCGGGATGTAGACTTCTTTGAACTGCTCCGGCTTCACGAACTCGCCGACGATGCGGTCGATTTCTTCATCGGAAGGCCACAGGTCTTTCAGAGTGACCGGGTTGCCGTCTTTGTCGTAACCCAATGCATCCTGCTCGATGTCGAAGCGCACGGTACCGGCAATAGCGTAGGCCACAACCAGCGGCGGTGACGCCAGGAAGGCTTGCTTGGCATACGGATGAATACGGCCGTCGAAGTTACGGTTACCGGACAGTACTGCAGTTGAGTACAGGTCGCGGTCGATGATTTCCTGCTGGATTTTCGGGTCCAGCGCGCCAGACATGCCGTTACAGGTGGTGCAGGCGTAGGCCACGATACCGAAGCCGAGTTTTTCCATTTCTGGCAATAGGCCGGCTTCTTCCAGATACAGGCGAGCCACTTTGGAGCCCGGTGCAAAGGAAGATTTAACCCAAGGCTTACGCACCAAGCCCAGCTCGTTGGCTTTTTTCGCCACTAAGCCAGCCGCCACCACGTTACGCGGGTTTGACGTGTTGGTGCACGACGTGATCGCAGCGATGATCACTGCGCCATCCGGCATCAAGCCTTTGCGCTCTTCTTCCAGCGCTGCTTCCAGGTTTACGGCAATGCCGCGTTCATGCAGGTCAGCGGTCGCCACGCGGCGATGCGGGTTGGACGGGCCGGCCACGTTACGAACCACGGTCGACAGATCAAATTCCAGAACACGTTCGTATTGGGCTTCTGCCATTTCGGTGGCCCACAGGCCGGTTTTTTTCGCGTACTTCTCAACCAGATCGACCTGTTCTGGCTCTCGGCCAGTAAGCTTCAGGTAATCGATGGTCTGCTCGTCGATGTAGAACATCGCCGCCGTAGCGCCGTATTCCGGAGTCATGTTGGAGATGGTAGCGCGGTCACCGATGGTCAGGCTGGAAGCGCCTTCACCGAAGAACTCAAGATACGCCCCCACTACCCTTTCCTTACGCAGGAATTCAGTAATGGCCAGAACAATGTCCGTCGCGGTGATGCCAGGCTGGCGTTTACCCGTGAGCTTCACGCCAACGATGTCAGGCAGGCGCATCATGGACGGCTGGCCCAGCATCACGGTTTCGGCTTCAAGACCACCAACACCCACAGCGATAACACCCAGTGCATCGATGTGCGGCGTGTGGCTGTCGGTACCAACACAGGTGTCCGGGAAGGCAATCGGATGGCCATCTTCATCGGCACGGTTCTGGATCACCGGAGACATTTTCTCCAGGTTGATCTGGTGCATGATGCCGTTACCGGCTGGAATCACATCCACATTGTGGAAGGCGGTGCGAGTCCAGTTGATAAAATGGAAACGGTCTTCGTTACGGCGCTCTTCAATGGCACGGTTTTTCTCGAACGCATCCGGGTCAAAGCCCGCTGCTTCTACCGCCAACGAGTGGTCGACGATCAGCTGGGTCGGTACCACCGGGTTTACTTTGGCGGGGTCTCCACCTTTTTCGGCGATGGCATCACGCAGGCCAGCCAAGTCCACCAAAGCGGTCTGGCCAAGGATGTCGTGGCACACCACACGCGCCGGATACCATGGGAAGTCCAGATCACGCTTACGCTCGATCAACTGCTTCAGGGAATCGGTGAGCGACTCAGCATCGCAACGACGAACCAGTTGTTCGGCCAGGATTTTAGACGTGTACGGCAGCTTGGCGTAGGCGCCGGGCTGGATATCTTCGATGGCCTGACGGGTGTCGTAGTACTTCAGGTCGGTACCCGGAAGCGGTTTTCTGTATTCGGTGTTCATGTCGTGTCCTCTAATTCGGAGATCGGCTCAGGCAAAATGGTTGAGGCCTGACCCTTAACTCCGCTTTTCAATCGGCAGCCATTCCTGGTTTTCCGGGCCGGTATAGTCCGCACTTGGGCGGATGATACGATTATTGGCACGCTGCTCTTTCACATGGGCCGTCCAGCCAGATACCCGCGACATCACGAAGATGGGGGTGAACAACTCGGTCGGGATGCCCATGAAGTGATAAGCCGAGGCGTGGAAGAAGTCCGCGTTGCAGAACAGCTTCTTCTCGCGCCACATGACTTCTTCACAACGAACCGAAACCGGGTACAGAACGGTATCGCCCACTTCTTTAGCCAGTTTCTCGGACCACTGCTTGATGATGCCGTTACGTGGATCAGACTCGGTATAGATCGCATGGCCGAAGCCCATGATCTTTTCTTTGCGCTCAAGCATACCCATCAGGCCGGCTTCGGCTTCGTCCGGGGTTTTGAAACGCTGAATCAATTCCATCGCGGCTTCGTTAGCACCACCGTGTAGCGGTCCACGCAGTGAGCCGATGGCACCGGTCACACAACTGTGAATGTCAGACAGCGTTGAGGCACACACGCGAGCAGTGAAGGTAGAGGCATTGAACTCGTGCTCTGCGTACAGGATCAGGGACACGTTCATCACACGCTCATGCAGTTCGCTCGGCTTCTTGCCGTGCAGCAGCTCGAGGAACAGACCACCAATGGAGTCAGATTCGCTGTTCGCGGTATCGATACGTACGCCTTCGTGGGCGAAGCGGTACCAATAAGTGATGATCGCCGGGAACGCCGCCAGCATGCGGTCGATTTTGTCATCCTGCTCACTGAAATCATTTTCAGTTTCCAGGTTACCCAACATGGAACAACCGGTACGCATCACGTCCATCGGGTGGGCGGTGCTCGGAATCTGTTCCAGAACCGTTTTCAGGGCATCCGGCAGTGTGCGCAGGCTCTTGAGCTTGGCTTTGTAGGCATCCAGTTCTTGCTGGTTCGGCAGCTTTCCGCGCAGCAGCAGGTAAGCCACTTCTTCAAACTGGGCGTTTTCCGCCAAATCCGTTACATCGTAACCACGATACGTGAGGCCAGCACCGGTTTTACCCACAGTACACAGCGCTGTTTCACCAGCTACCTGGCCACGCAGGCCTGCTCCGCCTAGTTTCTTTGCTTCAGCCATGTTGGTCTCCCTCAATGTTCAGTTGTTAGAGTTTTACGGGTTAGTCTTTCTTCTGAGAAAACAGCTCGTCCAGCTTCTGCTCGAAATCGTGATAGTTCAGGAAGTCGTAGAGTTCCATGCGGGTTTGCATCAGGTCTACTACGTCTTTCTGATCACCTTTATCCAGAATGTTCTGGTACACCGTCAGCGCCGCTTTGTTCATCGCGCGGAACGCACTCAGCGGGTACAAAACCATCGCCGCGCCGGCTTCTGCCAGCTCGGCTTTGTTGTATAGAGGTGTAGCACCAAATTCGGTGATGTTCGCCAGAATCGGCGCATCAATGGCTTCAGCGAAAGCCTTATAGTCCGACAGTTCGTGTACCGCTTCCGCGAAAATGCCATCAGCTCCGGCTTCAATGCAGGCTTTCGCACGGTCAATGGCGGCTTCCAGACCTTCTTTCTGGAAGGCATCGGTACGGGCCATGATAAAGAAATCTTTGTCCTCACGGGCATCGGCCGCAGCTCGGATACGATCCACCATTTCTTCTTTGGAAACAATTTCTTTGTTCGGACGGTGACCACAGCGCTTCTGGGCAACCTGATCTTCGATGTGAACCGCGGCTGCGCCTGCACGTTCCATTTCACGAATGGTGCGGGCGATGTTAAACGCGCCGCCCCAGCCAGTGTCGATGTCGACCAAAAGCGGCACGTCGGTGGCTGCAGTAATGCGGCGCACATCTTCCACGACATCGTTCATGCTGGTCATGCCCAGGTCCGGCAGACCGTAAGAAGCGTTGGCAACACCACCACCTGACAGGTAAATTGCCTGATGCCCTACTCGCTCTGCCATCATGGCCGCGTAGGCGTTGATCGTGCCGACAATTTGCAGCGGTTGGTTTTCTTTCAGAGCCTTGCGGAAACGAGCACCAGCGGAAAGCTTAGCCATAACAATTACCTCTTAATCAGATGGTTAACACGCCTTCTTGAATCTTTTTCTCAATATTTTGGCGTGCGGCGTTGATGTGTCTTTTCATAAGAAATTCGGCGAGTTCACCATCACGCTGGGCAATGGCTTCGACGATACTGCGGTGTTCGCCGAGCGCCATATGGGGGCGCCCGGCGGATGTGCTTAACCGGTAACGGTACATTCGTACCATGTAATAGAGATCGCCCAGGAGCATCTGAGCCAGCTTGGTGTTTCGACTACCGGTGGCAATACGGTGATGAAAATCGTAATCGCCCTCAGCCTGATAATAGGCTTGACCACGAGCTTCTTCGATCATGGTTTCATGGCTGTCGAGCGTAGCCCGCAGGTCACGAATTTCTTCATCGGTCATTCGCTCAGCCGCTTGCCGGGCAGCCAGCCCTTCCATCACCTCACGAATTCGGTACAGTTCTATCAATTCTTCTGCACTGACAGAAACCACCTTGACGCCAGCATGAGGGCGGCGCACCAGCAGGCCACGGGACTCCAGCCGGCCCAGAGCCTCCCTGAGGGGGCCTCTGGTCAGATTAAATCGAGAGCAGAGCTCGACCTCGCCAATTTTCTCTCCCGGTGCCAAGTCACCTTTTACGATTGCCGTTTGCAAACAATCGAACGCTTCATCAGCACGGGTTTGGTTTTGCAACTGAACTTCAGCCATGTTTTGTTAACAATCCAAGGTTTGATGAATCGAAAACTACGCTTCAACTAACGGATTGTCAACAATATGACTTACGGCCAAAGTATAATTGTTAGCAGTGAACTAGCCGACAGCCGCCCGTCCCTTCGCTATACCCACGAAACCCTCCATTTAGAGCAATAACTTCGCTACACTTAGCGCACTTTGTGGGAAGGCTCCCAACAAGCACGAATCGAATGAAGGATGAACAATATGATCAAGAAGTGTCTCTTCCCCGTTGCCGGCTATGGCACACGCTTCCTCCCGGCCACCAAGGCCATGCCCAAGGAAATCCTGCCGGTGGTCAACAAGCCACTGGTTCAGTACGGTGTAGAGGAAGCCGCAGACGCAGGCATACACGAGTTTGGTTTCGTGACGGGTCGCGGCAAGCGCGCTATCGAAGACCACTTCGACATCAGTTATGAGCTGGAACACCAGATCGCCGGGTCAGGTAAAGAAGGCCTGTTGACTTCCATCCGCGACCTGATCGACAACAACACTTTCGCATTTACTCGCCAAAGTGAAATGAAAGGTCTCGGTCACGCCATTCTGACTGGCCGCAATCTGGTCGGCGACAACCCGTTTGCAGTGGTGCTGGCCGATGACTTCTGCGTAGGCCCAGAGGATGACGACGGCGTATTGAGCCAGATGGTTAAACTGTACAACCAGTTCCGCTGCTCTATCGTCGCTATTGAAGAAGTGCCTATCGATGAAACCCATAAGTACGGTGTGATTGCCGGTGAATCGATGAAAGACGGCCTGTACCGCATCACCGACATGGTTGAGAAGCCGGCACCTGAGAACGCGCCAAGCAACCTCGCCATCATTGGCCGCTATATTTTAACCCCGGATATCTTCGACATTCTGGAGCGCACTCCTCCAGGGAAAAACGGCGAAGTACAAATCACCGACGCCTTGCTGGAACAAGCCAAGAACGGCTGCGTGCTGGCGTATCAATTCAAAGGCAAGCGTTTCGACTGCGGAAGCATTGATGGCTTTGTTGAAGCCACCAACTACGTGTACGAAAACATCTACAAGAAAGGCAAGTAAGGGCTTAACCCCCTAACAACTGCAATACCATGCGCCGGTTGTCCGTTGACGCTTTGCGGAACCGGCGCAGAATTTCCATTTCCTCATCTGACAACCGCACTCGCTCTATTTCCTGCTCCAACTCTTTAAGAGCCTCTGCCAGACCGTCACCATTGCTGACCACCAAGCCAGGTAGCTCCAGTTGATCGGCGTCGCTGTCCTCGTTCATGTCCAGCATTTGCTCAAGCGGCGTTTCTGTTTTAACGCACAAATCCAACAGTTCGGCTATGCCAGGGTAGCTGCGTTGCTTTGGCTCAAGCGCTTCCCAGCGCTGCACCACCGTTTCTTCTACGCCACACATAGCAGCAATATCCGAACAAGAAAGCTGCCCCGCTTCGCGAAGATAACGTAAACGACGATGAAACGACTGCAGGTACCGCATCCTGTTGCCCCTGACCTGTTAGCCGCGGCCTTTTCAGAGCCACGGTGTGTTGTGCGTGATGGTGAACATTATGCGGAAATGTATCGTATATGTCGCTTTAAGCACAATGTGTTACTGCGGGTATTGCACTTCATCGGAAGTGTGATCATAGGTGCCTGGATCGCTCTTGCCCATTCTGAGAACCAACTCACACTTCGTTCAACCCAACGGGAATTCAGCAAAGCTTTCTGCCGTTTTCGACAAATCGTCGCCTATGGTTGTTTATTGACCAACAAACCCATTTGAAAACAAAAAGAGAAAACATACATGCGCCGCAAGACGATGCTCGCCGCAGCCACTGCAGTATTGGTCTGTGGTGGCGCTGGAGCTATTTGGTTACTGGCTGATACCCCACGCAAGATGGAGACAGTTGACGCTACCTCAGTGCGCGCAGCCACCCAAGCTCCACACATGCCAAACAACAACCACAATCAAGCCCCAGTAACCAAGCGGACTTTGCCGGCAGAACCCAACGACAACGCCATTGCCTTTATGTTGGCAAGCGTTGCTGACGAATACACCCAAACCACCCGCCACCCCGATTACTCGATCCCCCTGACTCGGGCTCAGGCAGAAGGGTATCAGGGTAACCGCTACCATCCGGTCGCCTTACCACTGGAAGGCGATGGCCAGTTCAGCGTTACACTCGACAAATTCCGCTTCACCCGTGGCGATCCGATTCTGGTGGTAGCGTCCCTCACCGGTCGGCAGGTGGTTGGTAACAACCTCTCGGCCACGCTCGAAACCGCTGCCGATCGCGATACCGCGGACACAACCACGTTAAAGCCCACCGGGTCAGCCGGCTATTTCGATGGCAATCTCAGTTCTGACCACGAGCCGGGCGAATACCGACTGATTGTGGAGGCCAGCGTTGATGGTCGCCCGGTTCGTCATGCATCGCCCCTAACCATCGAACCTGATCTTGGAGACTTCGAAGGGCTGGGCTCCGCGTCTATTGACGGCAACGACTTGGTCATCCCCGTGCACTTCAATGCGGAAACGTCCGGCTACTACTCCCTTTCCGCCCAGCTGTATGACAACCAAGAACCGATTGCACTTCTGCAGGCGGAGACCGCCCTTGGCACCAGCCGGAACACTATCGATCTTCGAGCCCATGGCAGCGTACTAGCCAACAGGGATATAGCCGGCGCACTGCAAGTCAGATACCTGCAAATCCGCCAACTGCCTGCCCGGCCTGGCGATCGAACTCACTACGCCTTCGGCCCAGACAAAGGCTACGAATTTTCACCGCCAGATCTCGACAAGCTTCGCGATGAGCCTGCGGTGAACCCCGAATCAGAACACAGGGCCATGCTGCTCCAGCAGTTGGCCGATAAGTTCTGATAGCAAAACAATAAAATCGAAAGAACGGAGTGACACATGGGAATAAACAAGAAGCAACGCCTGAAACCATCTGCCTTATCCTTAGTTCTAGCCGGCACGTTATTCAGTGTTGGTGCCAACGCTCAACTCGCAGGCCACAACGTAATTCTGGTGCATGGCTTTATGATGGATGATTTGTCCAACCCGCCTACCAGCTTCAACGATGTTCAACAAGCCGGTGCCGACAACTGGAGAGCGTACTGGTTAAACCGGTCTGAAGCTCGCATAGACTGGCCGAGCAACGCGCGGATTGAGGGGCAAATTTCCCAAACCGCGTACCAACAGGTGCGCCAAATCAGCCAGCAAGGCCTATGCAATGATTACTGCATAGTAGTTACCCACTCAACCGGCGATTTGGTCACTCGTCACCTACTGGAGAACCAAGCTCGCTGGCTTCAGGCCGATGGCCTTCAGCCTCTGAGAATACTGGCCGTACTCGATATGGCTGGCGCCGGGGGCGGCACCGAGTTGGCTGATCTCGCTGTGAGCATTGCTTACAACGACAGTTGGTATAACTGGCCGGTCAAGCAGGCTGTAAAAGCTTTCACCGGCATCGACCCAAAACCGGACAATCTTGGCGTGGTAAACGACTTACAAACCAACGTAGCCCGCAATCTGGCGATTAACCCGATGTCGATTCCGCGCCTACGCTTTGTCGGTGGCGGGTCTTCTTACGGGGGCATCACCAAGCCCTTCATTGAGGGAAAGGATGACGGCGTTGTACCCACCCACTCTGCCTGCGGTGCCACGAACGCAAACGGTATCGACTCCTGTTCGGGGACGTTGAGCATGACTGGGAAGGTATCCAGCCAGAACGGGCCTGCAGGTCTCTGGCACAACCACTACCCTGTGTTGATGAGCGAAGGCGCCAACCACAGCGACGTGATCAACAATCAGACTGGCAACATCTCCGTACCGGTGGTGAATGGTACGGTCCTGAATGGCCTGCAGGTAAACTTTGCCAGCCGCACCTACAACAAACGGGCATGGTGGCAATTCTGGGGTTCCGGTGACCAATATGTGGAAGTACCGGGGTCCGACCAAACCAGTATGTCCAACCTGCTGTACACCACCTTGAACAACTAAGGAACCCACCCCCGGCTCATGGACGAGCCAATCCCCTCGGTTTTCGCTGCTTTCTTTTTTAGCGACCTAACGATAAATTGGGCAACCTTTTTATCTATGCAGGCCTCGTTTAATCATGTCTGACGCTCACAAATCCGACCTACTGCTGGTTGTCGTCACTCTTCTTGCGGCGGTCGGCTGGATGTTCTCGAAAGAAGCGGTGCTGATGATGCCGCCCCTCCTGTTTATGGCTATCCGGTTTTTGATTGCCGGCGGCGTGCTGATCCTGGTAGCCCTGCCTTCACTACGCCGCCTGAGCACAGACCAGATCGGGCGCAGCATTGGCGTAGGAGCCGTGTTCGGGATTGCCATGACCTGCTGGATCATGGGGCTTTTCCACGGCGACAGCATGGGCGAAGGTGCCTTTCTGACCAGTTTGGGGGTCGTCATTGTGCCGATACTGGCACGACTGGTGTTTAGCGAAGCACAGCCCATGAGTACATGGTTAGCGATACCCATTGCAGTATCCGGGCTGGCCTTATTGTCATTGGAAAACGGCTTCCGGCCAGATCCGGGCCAACTCTATTTTGTGATGGCCGCGTTTATCTTCGCTCTCTATTTCACGCTAAACACCCGAACCGCCAATCAACGGACGGTGGTGAACAAACACGGTGAAACCATCGAGAAAAAGAAGGTGCCCGCCCTTCCGCTCACCGCCATGGCGCTTCTGACAGTGGGCTTAGTAACGCTTTCGGAATCCGCAATCAGTGAGCCCTGGGCACCTGCCTTCGCCAACCCCCAACCCATTCTATATGTGTGGGTGCTGGCCAGTGCCATCATCGCCACGGCAGGGCGCTTTCTGCTGCAGACCTACGCTCAGAGCCTGTCCGCACACAGTCACGGGGTGGTGATTCTGATACTGGAACCGGTATGGGTCGCGCTGTTTGCCGCGGTATGGTTTGGGGAGACCATGAGTTATCTCCAAATCGCCGGATGCGGACTTATATTCGCTGCTTTGTTGGTCAATCGCTGGAATGCCCTGAGCCGTGCCATCAAAGGCTTGTTGAAAGTGAAAAATACACCTCAAACTAGTTGACCAGTAACGGGATAATCAGTATATTTCGTCCCCGTTGCAGGACATAGGACCATAGCTCAGTTGGTTAGAGCGCTACCTTGACATGGTAGAGGTCCCCAGTTCGAATCTGGGTGGTCCTACCAATTTCTGCAAGTAAAAGAGTCACTTAGGCGCGAGCCAAGTGGCTTTTTTTGTGCCTGGAATTTGACCAACATAGTTCCTGCTTCGAGTTTGACATTTTCTTGATATTTTCCTGACCCATTACTGACACCCCCCGCCTTATCCTGCATTGCTACTCATAGCGAGTTCTAGCCAATTCATCCGCTTAAGGTAAATGCATGGGTTCGTTCGATTCATCTCGTAATAGTTCTAATTCCGCCGGTGTTAACCGTTGGCTGAACTGGGCCGGGCCTTATTCCCCAATTGTCATACTGTTCATCTCAATACTGGTAATTGGCGGCCTATCCCGCATGCTGTTGGTGGCCTGGCAATTGGATCGAGTGATAGAAACGCCTGTTTGGCCCAGCATATTTCTAGTCGGTCTGAGGGTTGACCTAATCATGGCCGGAATGGCCGTTGCGCCGCTTGTACTCTTGCTGCCGTTTTTAGGCCATCGCTTCAGCTGGCCTATCTGGAAGACACTTACAGGCCTATGGTCACTCGTCGTCGTTTTCGCCTTTCTATTCATGGAACTAGCAACTCCAACGTTCATCAATGAATACGATACCCGGCCCAATCGCCTGTTTATCGAATACCTGAGCTACCCAAAAGAAGTCTTTAGCATGCTTTGGGAAGGCTACTTGCCTAGCGTTATTTTAGGACTCATTCTTTGCTTCTTAGTCACCTATCTATTTGCCCGTTTCTTCAGGGCATCGTTGCGAAATGCTAAGCCGGGCGGTTATCGCAAAGCGATTTTAATGTGGCCCATCGTGGTGATCGCTGTATTTATAAGCATTCGCTCAACCACAGGCCATCGCCCTGCAAACCCGGCGATGTTTGCCCTTACATCAGATGCGCTAGTGAACTCCCTGATCATTAACTCTACGTGGTCGGTGGCCTTTGCCATCTACAATCTGAAACATGAAGACACTGCGACCGACAGTTACGGTGAGATGGCACTGGCAGACATTGTTGATGAAGTCCGAAGCGAGCCATGGTTGCGCAACGAAGCGTTCAACTCGCAACAATTCCCAACGCTGCACCAACAACAGCCGGCGATAGAACGAACACGCCCACTAAACCTTGTTATCGTTCTCGAAGAGAGCCTAGGCGCGACGTTCGTTGAATCCCTGGGTGGCGCGCCAGTTACCCCTCACTTAGAAGCCCTGAAAGACTCGGGATGGTGGTTCGATAATCTTTACGCGACAGGTACCCGATCGGTTAGAGGTATTGAAGCAGTGGTCTCTGGATTCTTACCCTCCCCTGCTCGCAGTGTTGTGAAACTTTCCCTTTCTCAATCGGGGTTCTTTACGCTGGGCTCACTACTGAAAAGTAAGGGCTACGACACCGGGTTTATCTATGGCGGACAAGCGCACTTTGACAACATGCGCAGCTTTTTCACAGGTAACGGGTTTGACCATATTATCGATCAACAAAATTACACCAACCCCGCTTTCACCGGAAGCTGGGGCGTCAGTGATGAAGATCTATTTTCCAAAGCCCATGAAGATATCTCAAAGCTGCACAACACTGGCAAACCATTTTTCCGGTTAGTGTTTTCGTCATCCAATCACACGCCATTTGAATATCCCGACCATAGAATTGAGCGTTACGATGAGGAAAAGAATACCGTCTACAATGCCGTGAAATATGCGGACCAGGCCTTAGGCGAATTTATAGACACGGCACGAAAGAGCGACTACTGGCAGGACACCCTGTTCCTCATCGTGGCAGACCACGATGCGCGAGTTTGGGGAGATGAGTTGGTTCCTATCAAGAATTTCCAGATTCCGGGACTGATACTTGGCGCAGATGTGGAGGGGCGAAATATTGAGACGATAGCCAGTCAGGTGGATCTTGCCCCAACGCTGCTCTCGCTCATGGGCGTAGCCGGAGAACATCCCATGATCGGTCGGGATTTAGCTAAATTCCCCGATGAGCCGGGCCGTGCGATTATGCAATTCAATGACTATTACGCGTGGATGGACAGTGAATTCAATGTGACCGTATTACGGCCAGAAAACTCGCCCCTGTCCGGCGTCTATTCACCAGAAACTGGAAACACCGATTACCGACCAGACGCACCCAAGCAAGCCGACTTGAAAAAGGCGTTAGCCCATGCGCTCCTACCTCTGAAATTGTACCGAGACCAAGCATACGGGGTACCGAATTAATCAACTTTGGGTAAGCTCAAAACATGAATGACAAACTCAGTCCCTTGACTGTCTGACTGCGGAATCTCCAGCCCCCACCCCAACCTTTCACAGACCAGCCGGACAATCAACAACCCAAAGGTGGTGTTGCTGAATTGTCCGGCTGAAGTGGTCATAGCGCTGGCTCCACCCTGAACATTCAGGTGCTCAGTTATATAAGCAGGAAGCCCAGAGCCGAAATCTCGCACAGAGATGCTGTTCTCGATCACTCTGACTTCAACTTTCCCATGGGTATGGCGTAATGCGTTCTGCAGTAGGTTACGCAGCAACATACGCACGAGTGCGGGATGGGCTGTGACGCCAAGCTTAGGTCCATCATTATAGATATCGATCCGGCCTACCTGATCGGGATACCCGTGTTCTAGCTCTTCAACGGTATCTTGAACGAAGTCATGTAAATCGATGGTTCTGGCATAGCTCTCAGTCGCTTCGCTGCGCGCAAGTTCTAGCAAAACATCGGTATCGTCGCGCATGGTTTGCATGGCCCGCCGAATTCTAGCAAGCGTTTTCTGATCCGCTGCTGAGAGGTTTTTCCGTTGCTCAAGCACATCCAAGGCACCACTCATCACCGATAGAGGTGTACGAAGCTCATGGCTGGCGAGTTTCACAAACGATTTTTCACGCTCGATGTACGCCTCAAGTTCAGATAGAAAACGGTTAAACGCACTGGCGATGTCGCAAAACTCTTGATCACGGTAGTCGGTAGCGATTCGCCCCATAGACAACCTAGGGCTTGGTGTCGTGTTAGACACGTCTAGAGTGAGTTTTTTGAATGGCCGGACCAGATACTGGGCACCGGCTCGGGCGACGAAAAAGCTGACAATAAGCATAAAACCCGCCACACCGACCAGAACAAGCTGAACCATGGTCATGCGGCCTTCCATGATACTGATATCTTGAGCTAGAAAGAGCGCGCCATTGGGCTCTTCAAGCTGTTCGCCAATAATCAGTAACGTGGTCTCACCTACTTCAATTTCTTCCGAAAACGGCAGGGGGCGATTCTGAAAATACTTTGGAAGTACTGCTTCACCCTCCCCTTGCGCAAGAAACGTCGCCTCTAGCCTCCCGGTTTTGATCGGCTGAAAGCTGCCCTGGCGTAGTTGCTCGGCGAAAAACTCAGCATCGGCCCTAAGTTCACGGCTTAAAATAGTCTCTTCCACATCCTCGACGAACATTTCTACAACGAACATCGAGGTTGCGGTCGTCGCAACAATGAGAAAGAGCAGCGTTCGGGTTAAGCGTGCGGTCAAGGAAGGCTTCATGGCGTATCAGCCGCTCCACTGACAGGGGAACCCAGGCAATACCCTCGGCCATGGATCGTTTTCACAAGACCATGGCCCAAGCCCGCCTGCAGCGCTTTTCTTAGCGTATAAATATGGGTACGCAGGCTGTTTCCTTCGAGCTCTTTCTGGTGGGATCCCCATACGGCTTCGCTTAGAGCCTCGTGACTCAAAAAGCTCGGGTAGGCTCGCATCAATAATTCAAACAGGCGCGCGGGCGTGCCCGACAACGTTGTCTTAACCCCATTGAGCTCTGCCTCCAACGTACCGGGATCAAACCGGATTTCGCCGGCCATCAATACCGAGCGCTTTGGAGAATATCGTCGATGCAGGGCATCGATTCGCAGCTGTAGCTCACGTAGTTCAAACGGTTTCACGAGATAGTCATCGGCACCGCAATCGAAGCCTTTCTCTTTGTCGTTCAACGAGCCCAGTGCGGTCATCAAAATAACCGGGGTTTGGCATTGCAAGTCTTCGCGAATCCGCCGACAAATCTCATAGCCATTAACGCCAGGAAGCATCAGGTCGAGTACGATCACGTCGTAGCTTTGAGTCGCCAACAGGTGCAATGCCGTCAAACCGTCAGCCGCAAAGTCGAGTTCGTAGTGGTCCTCACCTAGAAACTCGAACAGATTCTCCGCGAGATCCACCTGGTCTTCGACAATTAGTAGCCTTAGTCGTGGCTGGTGCGATGTCATTTGAGCGGACTCCCTTAGCAACGGTTACCGGATACTCACCCAGCGTCAATTCCGAAAAACCCTATCCCGATACGGACAAAAAATATACACAAAAAATGGTAAGCCACCCAGCGTCGACTATTCTTATCGACGGACACACTGAAACGTGTAACCAACCAATACACACCAGAAGGCTAAGGGTGTGTCGCTTAGAAGGAGTTAAGCGTGGGAACTGGAAAAAAATGTGCGTGTGCCGTTGGAATCATGGCATTGGCAGTGGTCGCCGATCACCCTGAGTTGCTTGATACCAAATACTTGGACCCCTACTTTTACTACGACTGGGCCTTCTACCTAGCCCAAGACTACGTGATGCTGGCAGGGCTCTGAAGCTTAGCCCTCCCGCTTTTCTTTCTCCCGCTCTTCTTTTTCGAGCTGGGCTTTTCGTGCACGGATTTTTTCCAGCTTGTCTTCTGGAATTGTCATGTTGGCGCTGTCTCTGAGCAACAAGAGGCTGCCAACCACCAAGCCAATCGCGGCGAAAATAAACAGCCATCCTATGAGGGGCATCTTCAATCTCCTTCCCGGCATTTCAGCTCAGTGTACACCCTACCCTTAGAATGGTTAACTCATTCACCTCGCGCGAAATCACTTGTCCCACGTTCTGTAGCTTCGTACCATTGCCCCGTCGATCGCCCATTCAGGACCCCAGATGCGTAAACAGCTCGATATAACCGTTGATTCCACTCAAACCGCCGTGGACGCACTGGCTCAAGCGTCAGACCTACCCAAGCAACGGATCAAAGACGCGATGGCCAAAGGGGCCTGCTGGTGGACACAAAAAGGTAAGAAGGTTCGGCTTAGAAAGGCTAAGCGGGACCTGAAGCCCGGTACTCGCATCGAGCTTTTTTATGACGATCAGGTGCTTTCCAAAACCCCGGAGACCCCAAAGCTGGTGCAGGCGTTTCGCAGTTACAGCGTATGGTTCAAGCCGCATGGGCTGCTCTCCCAAGGCTCACAATGGGGCGATCATTGCAGCCTACTTCGGCTTGCGGAAGTTGAACTGAACAAACCCTGCTTTCTGGTGCACCGCCTAGACGGCGATGCCGCCGGTTTGATGCTGATTGCTCATGATGGGAAGGCCGCTGGCGCATTGTCGCAGCTATTCTCCGGCCGCACCGTCACCAAGATTTATCGGGCTACTGTGGCGGGTCGGCTAGAGGCGGATGAATTAGTGATTAATGCGAAATTGGAAGGGAAGGAATCCATCAGCCGAGTAACAACGTTGAGCTTTGATGACGAGGCAAACACTACGGAGGTGAAGGTAACCATCGAAACCGGCAGAAAACATCAGATTCGCAAACACCTTGCGGGCATCGGCCACCCTATTGTCGGGGACAGACTTTATGGAAAGCCAGATGCATCAGGACTTCAGCTTGAAGCCGTGCATCTGGCTTTCGACTGCCCGCTGCTCAAGCGCAGGCAGGCCTTTGGTCAGACTTTGTAGAAGTCCCGATACCAGTCCACGAAGTTGGCAATGCCTTCCTCAACCGGTGTGGCAGGCTTGTAGTCAACATCGTTGATCAGGTCGTCGACATTGGCGTAGGTGGCAGGCACATCACCCGGCTGCAAAGGCAACAGGTTCTTCTGCGCTTTCTTACCCACTCGCTCCTCGATAATCTCAATAAACCGGGACAACTCTACCGGGCTATTGCTACCGATGTTGTAGATCCGATACGGTGCCTTGCTGGTGCCTGGGTCGGGCTGTGCGCCGGACCACTCTGGGTTCGGTTCCGCCACGTGATCCAACGTGCGGATAACGCCTTCCACAATGTCATCGATGTAAGTGAAGTCGCGCCTGTGCTGGCCATGGTTGAACACATCAATCGGCTCACCCGCCAGAATCTTCTTGGTGAAGATAAACAGCGCCATATCCGGTCGACCCCATGGGCCATACACGGTAAAGAACCGCAAACCGGTGGTCGGCATGTTGTACAGATGGCTGTAGGTGTGGGCCATCAGCTCATTAGCTTTCTTTGACGCGGCGTACAAGCTCAACGGATGGTCCACGTTGTCATGCACTGAGAACGGCATGGTTTCGTTTGCACCGTAAACCGAGCTGCTGGACGCATACACCAGGTGCTTCACATCGTTGTGGCGACAGCCTTCCAGAATATTGGTAAAGCCCACCAAGTTGGCATCAATATACGCGTGCGGGTTTTCCAGGGAATAGCGAACACCGGCTTGCGCTGCCAAGTGAACTACCCGCTCAGGCTTGTGCTTCTGAAAAAGCGCTTCCATCGCCTCACGGTTGGCCACGTCTTCCCGCACTTCGGTGAAGCCCGGCTTATCCAGCAGCCTTGCCAGCCGCGCCTCTTTGAGGTTGACGTCGTAATAGTCGTTAACGTTGTCCACACCGATCACTTCATCACCGCGATCCAGCAGCCGATGAGCAAGGTGTGAGCCGATAAAGCCGGCGGTGCCCGTTACGAGAATTTTCAAGGTCTGTTCTCCAAAAAAAACGGCGCCCGAAGGCGCCTTTATAGCTTGCTTAGAAGTCTACGCCAACGCTGGCAAATGGGCCGGAAAGCTTCACATCCAGCCGGTCGTCGTCATCTTCGTAGTCAATGGCCATCTGACGGTAGCCGGCGCGCAGACGCAGCACAGCCACATCGAACTGACCGTATACGTTGACGTCGTACAAAGAGTCACCGCTGTAGGAAATCACGTTACCTTCACCACCAACAGACACGCCAGTGAACGGCAGGTCGAAGCGAACGGAGGCGTAGCCTAGAGGCAATACTGCGTCGACCTCTGTTTTACTGACGCGGCCATTAGTACGCTGTTCCCGAACAATCAGCTCAGCATCCATCTTACGAGCGGTCAGACCAAGATCCAGGTTCACCCAGTTATCCAACACTTCATAGTAAAAGGTGGCATCCAACTGCTCGATATCGAGATCAGACTTAACATCGGCGCCCGGCAGAATGCCGTCAAAAGCCGATGCACCAACCTTACCACTGCCACTCTGGGAAATACCGGTGTAGTTCACTCGGACGTTGGGCAGTACCGGAATCGGGTGTTCAAAGTTAGCCGTAAAGTTGGCGTTGCCATCGCTGCTCATCTTGAGGTCTTTGTCGATATCGACAACATCACCCTTGTTAACGACTTCACCGGAAAAGTCCGAGTTCCAGTAGCTAACACTCGCACCCGCGCCGACTACATCTGCACTGGCCAAAGGAGCGGCAAGTACCAAGGAGCCACCCACAGCAATCATCAATTTACGCATAACACACCTTGTCGTTTGGTTATTTATTGTATTGATCAGTCGAAACTGATGCCGAGACGACGACCTACTTCTTCGTAGGTTTCAATCACGCTGCCAAGCCCCTGACGGAACCGGTCTTTATCCATCTTTTTGCGGGTTTCCTTATCCCAGATACGGCAGCCGTCCGGGCTGAATTCGTCACCCAGAACAATCGTTCCTTCACTGCGGCCAAACTCCAGTTTGTAATCGACCAGCAACATGCCGGCCTCGTCAAACATCGCTTTCAGCACGTCGTTAACTTTGTAGGTCAGCTCTTTCATCTGTGCCAGCTCGGCCTCTGAAGCCCAGCCGAAGCTCACCGCCAAGGACTCGTTCACCATGGGGTCGTGCAGAGCATCATTTTTCAGGAACAGCTCGTACGTGGGCGGATTCAGTTCGACGCCCTCTTCCACGCCAATTCTGCGGCACAGGCTGCCGGCGGAGATATTGCGCACAACACACTCCACCGGAATCATATCGAGCTTTTTCACCAAAGATTCTGTGCCGGAGAGCAACCCTTCGAAGTGGGTCGGCACGCCGGCCGCTTCGAGCTTTTCCATGATGAAGGCATTGAACTTGTTGTTCACCATACCTTTACGGTTAAGCTGCTCTTTCTTTTCGCCGTCAAAGGCGGAGGTGTCGTCCCGGAATACCAGAACAAAACGATTGGGGTCATCGGTGCGGTAAACAGATTTTGCCTTACCCGCGTATAGCTCTTCGCGCTTTTCCATTAGGGTCTCCAAACGGTCGGCGGCCTGCCCGGCCGCCCCGTTAATCAGTACAGATGTTCAAACAGTTTGGTAAGCAGGTCGGCACTGGTGTTTTCACCATTATAGGCGTCAACGCGTTCTGCCGTAACCACCATGGCAGGGGCGGCCTTGCTGATTGTTACCGTGTGGGTGTGGGTGAGCTTTTTTTCGTCGCTGAACCAAGAGAACCAGCCCGGCGAACGTTCGTCTTCGGTGCGGAAGTCCACCTGAACCCAACCGGCACTGCGGTCGATGTCGACAATGTTCGCACCAACCTCTTCGAGGGAACGGTTCACTTCAGCCCAGGTTCGGCCGTAATCCAACTCGACTTCAACAGCTTTCGCCTGTTCGTCCTCAGACACCAATCGAACCAGCGGCTTAGCGACCATGCCTGAAGCAGCTCTGGAGAAGGATTTGCTATCCTCTCTTTGCTTCAGAAACTCCGCCAATTCACCAAGAAGCTTTTTCTGGAGCGATTGCGACGGCTCATTGTCGGTCGAATCCGAGTTCCAAGCGACCAAACCTTCCGGCTTTTCATTGAGCTCTAACACCTGAGCACGGATTTCAGTGGTTTTCCGGCGAATACCGGGAGCCAGTCTCAGTTGCACGAGCACTTTGGGTTCAGATGTAGATGGCGCGTTTTCCAGCTCAAGCATCGAACGGGCCGCCATACTGAAGTTGGCGAGCTCGCTTTGCAGAACACCCAACTGAGGGCTGTCATGCGCGATACCTAGGCCGGACTGGTTCATCCACGCGCTAGCCGCAGGCCATAAACGCCCGGGTACATCGTTCACCAGCAACCACAATCTACCGTCCAGCTCCTCGATAACGTAGTTCTCGTCGAGAATCTCAGACGTCATATCCGGAGGGCGAGGAATGGAAGATGGGTACATCCGGCGAGAGTCGTCGGTGTTAATGCTACGAATAGGCATGGTTTCGCCTATACGCGAACTATCGTAGCCATCAGGCACTTGAATGGGCGTTCCTTGCGGTGCGTTCACGTAGTCTTCGGAACGGTCGTGCAGAAAGCCACAGCCAGCGAGTGTGCCAGCAAACACAAGCCCGGCAACAGGCCGGGCTAGAGTTACAAGTTTATAACGGGTTCTTCCAGGAACCTGCATCGGGTTACTCCGGTTGAAGAGAAAAGGAGTTAGCCTCAGAGAACACCTGAAGCCTTGAGTGCGTCTTCCACTTCACCGTGGAACTTGTCGCTGAACGGCGTCAGCGGCAGACGAATCCCTTCTCCGATCATGCCCATATGCGTCAAAGCCCACTTCACCGGAATCGGATTCGCTTCCAGGAACAGCTTGTGGTTCAGCGGCATCAGCTGTTCGTTCAGACGGCGAGTCTCTTCTTCGTTACCGGCAATAGCGGCTTCACACAGCTGCGACATCCCCTTTGGCGCGACGTTGGCCGTTACAGACACGTTCCCTTTGGCTCCTGCAAGCATCAGATCGGCTGCCGTCGCATCGTCGCCCGAATACACCGCCAAGCGCCCTGCCAAGCCTTCGATCAGCTCAATACCGCGCGGAATGTTTCCGGTGGCATCTTTGATGCCCACGATGTTGGGAATGTCTGCTAGGCGCAGCACCGTTTCATTCAGCATGTCGCAAGCTGTCCGTCCCGGCACGTTGTAAAGGATCTGACTCATACCCGGTACGGCTTCGGCAATCGCCTTGAAATGCTGGTACAAACCTTCCTGAGTCGGCTTGTTGTAATAAGGTACAACCAGCAAGCACGCATCCGCGCCCAGCTTGTGCGCTTCCGTGGTCAGGTCGATTGCTTCCCGTGTGCTGTTACCGCCGGTACCGGCGATCACAGGAATCCTGCCATCCACTCGTTTTATGATATGGCCGATAACCCGACAATGCTCTTTCGGGTCCAAGGTGGCGGACTCACCGGTGGTGCCCACAGCCACAATGCCATGAGTGCCATTTTCGATATGAAAGTCCACTAGTTTGTCCAAGTCTTCCCAGTGGATGTCACCATTGGGATGCATGGGCGTAACTAGTGCGACGAGGCTACCCGTAATCATAAAAACTCCGTCCGAATAAAACCGATATGGTAATGTTGGGCTCGAACTGACACAAGGGAATTAAAGGAGATGTCATGTCATCCGTAGCATTGAATCAGCCTGTACCCGATTTTCAGGCCCAGGCCACCGGTGATCAATCTATTACCCTGGCTGACCTTAAGGGTAAAAACGTTATTATCTACTTTTATCCGAAAGACAACACCCCCGGATGCACCACCGAAGGCCAGGATTTTCGTGACCGCATGGAGCATTTCACGGCTCTGGACACTGAAATATTCGGCGTTTCCCGCGACAGCTTGCGGGTACACGAAAACTTTCGGACCAAACACGAGTTTCCGTTTCACCTGATTTCAGACAAAGACGAAGACCTGTGCAAGCTTTTTGACGTTATTAAACTCAAAAAGCTTTACGGAAAAGAATATATGGGCATTGAGAGAAGTACGTTCCTGATCGACAAGGAAGGCGTACTCCGTCAAGAATGGCGCGGCGTTAAAGTAAAAGGCCACGCCGACGAAGTGCTGGATGCCGTCAAAGCGCTGTAGTCATTACGCCTGAGCTGCCGGTGAGGAAGCAACGCTCTTCACCGGCCAAGCTGCAAATACGGCCTTGAGCATGGTCGCCAGCGGTATGGCGAAGAAAACGCCCCACAATCCCCAGACACCCCCGAAAAACAGCACAGCCACGATAATAGCAACCGGGTGCAGATTGTTAACCTCCGAGAACAAGACCGGCACCAACACGTTGCCATCTAGCGCCTGGATAATGCCATACACCACCATCACCCATATGAAGTGGCTACCCCAACCAAACGCAAAGAGCCCGATCACCGCAACCGGAATGGTAACCACTGCTGCACCGATGTATGGAATAACCACGCTCAACCCCACCAGCAACGACAGCAAGGCCGCATAAGGCATACCTAACACCTTAAACGCGATATAGGTCACCGACCCCACGATCAGGATCTCAACAGCTTTGCCTCGCACATAATTGGCGCACTGCATGTTCACCTCACGCCAGATACCAATCATCATCGGACGCTGCTTAGGCAACAGCCGTGCGAAAGAGCTAACCAACAGCTCGCGATCTTTCAGAAAGAAGAACACCAGAATGGGCACCAAGACCATATAGATCAGAAGCGCGACAAGATCCGGGA
Organism: Marinobacter sp. SBS5; assembly: GCF_048285575.1. NCBI lineage: Bacteria > Pseudomonadati > Pseudomonadota > Gammaproteobacteria > Pseudomonadales > Marinobacteraceae > Marinobacter > Marinobacter sp. SBS5. The sequence continues at coordinate 227,330 of NZ_JBLWAZ010000003.1, forward strand.
TACTGGATAGCGAAAACGACACCAGCCACTGGGTTATATGGGCAACTTCGGTAGATACCTGCTGATACACCGCATTCACAGCCTCCGCCGAAACCAGATGCGGGTATTCATCGGGCAAAACCTCCAGGTACGACTGGAGTTCTCGGATAATCCTTGGCGCTTCTTTTGCCAGATTCGATACCTGAGACCAAACCAAAGGCAGCAATCCGAAGAGAAAACCGACCAGCACCCCCAAAAACATGAGGAACACGCTAATAACAGCAACGAAGTCAGGAACCCCCCACTTCTGCAGCTTGAGAACCAACCCCTGCAATATAAAAGCGACAATCAAGGAGGCAATAGCCGGCGCCAGCATGGCTCCGAACCAAACAATAAATACGGTGCCCGCAAGCAAGATAAGAAACAGCACTACCGCTTCTTCATCTGAAAAATACTTATTCGCGAGATCTCGCAAGACTCTGATCATGAAACGCTCCGACGATTATCCGCCGCACTCTATCACGAACCGGTATTCACCGTTATCTTCCTTATAGCTAAGGAGTTCGTGGGCGGATAATTTTATGTAAGCAGGGATGTCCCGTGCCGATCCAGCATCCGTTGCGATGACTTCCAAGCACTCGCCAGAAGCCATAGCATTAAGCTCTAGCTTGGTTTTAAGAAGCGGCATAGGACAACGCAGCCCGCTTGCATCCAGAGTTCGGTCAGCCATCTTGAAAAACACCATTAATATTCATTCAACAATGGGCAGGCATTATGCCGACAGTGTTACTCTATTGCATCACAACTGTTGGTAATACTGCACAGAGTATCAGCGTTAGCTATCGTAATACGCCTGCAGCCAAAACCACACATTCTCGATGAGGCAACACCTAAATCCATGACGCTAATTCGTAAAGACCGCCGCACACTAACGTCGATCATTGCGGCCGCCCTGCTCATAGTTTTTCTCGCAGCACCTGCGCTGAAGGCTGAGCCCTCGGCACTCCCCTCGTTTGGAGGCAGCGGCGGACTTATCGCCGGCCAACAGGAAGCCAGCATCGGCGAACAGGCCATGACCTCGATCCGCCGCTCGGCGCCGCAGGTGCAGGACCCCCTAGTGTATGACTACCTTTACAACGTGATTTACCGATTGGTGCCTTTCGCCCCGTTGGATAACCGCAACCTGAACCTGGTGCTCATCGACAGCCCTGCACTCAACGCGTTCGCAGTGCCCGGAGGAGTGGTTGGAGTAAATGGCGGACTCTTCTTGAATGCCACCACAGAACAACAGTTTGCGTCGGTACTCGCCCACGAATTGGCACATCTTAGCCAACGTCATTTCGCGCGTAGAATGGAGCAGCAAGAAACAAGCGCCCCACTGACGCTGGCAGGCATGATCGCTGGCATCGTCCTTTCTGCTGTCACTCAATCCGACATTGGCATAGCTGCCATAGCGGGCACGCAGGCCATGGCCATTCAAAACATGCTGTCCTACAGCAGGGCTCATGAACAGGAAGCTGACCGGGTGGGCCTGGACATTCTGGCCAGCGCCGGCCTCGACCCTAAAGGCATGCCGGAGATGTTTGAAATAATGATGCGCCAGAACCGCCTGCAAGGGAACCAGATGCCCGAATACCTCTCCACCCACCCTCTGACGCAAAGCCGGGTCTCCGACACGCAAAACCGGGCCGAGCAGTATCCGCGCAAAGCCGTTCAGGACAGTCAGGAGTATCATCTGATGCGCAGCCGCCTGCAGGTGCACTACGCCTCTTCCCCCGCATCCGCAGTCGAGGTGTTCGAATCGTACCTAAACCGCGACGATGCCAAAAAAAATGATGCTATAAGCTACGGTCTTGCCGTTGCCTACAAAGAAAACAAGCAATTTGATAAAGCCGAGAAGATACTGCAGGAACTTTTGTCTAAAAATCCGGGCCGAATTACGTTCCAAGTTTCTCTCGCTGAAGTCTATACCGAACAAAAGCGATATGAGGCCGCCCGACAGATTCTGAAAACAGCGCTCTCAAGGAACCCGCGCAACTACCCCGTCACTTGGGCTTTGGCTAGCCTTGAGATCGCAGACGGAAATGGCACCGCAGCCGCCAGCTATTTGAAGGAATTGACGCGACAGCGACCTTCCGGTGATCAAATCTGGTTGCGACTTGCGGAAGCCGAAGGCATGGCCAGAAACATTGTTGGCGTTCATCGAGCGAGAGCGGAATACGACGCTTTGAGAGGAGACTACCAATCAGCTCAGCGCCAGTTGCGCCAAGCCCAAGAAAAGCTGCCGGCAGGCTCTGCGGAAAGACAGGTGGTTAGCGAGCGGCTGAGCGATATCGCCAGCCGCATTCAGCAAGCCAATAGGCCCTGATCCGGAGCTGTCAGCAAATCAGGAGGCATTACCAGCCGCTTTCAGGTTCATGCCTGCCGTAAAGTCCAACATGCGCTTGAGCGGGCGCAAGGCGTCTTCACGAAGGGTTGGATCAACGTGCACTTCCTGATCCCCGGTTTCCAGAACATGAAGCAGGTTCTCTAACCCGTTCATCGCCATCCATGGACACTGTGCACAGCTACGGCATGTGGCGCCGTTCCCGGCGGTGGGCGCCTCAATCAGAGTTTTATTGGGTGCCAGCTGCTGCATCTTGTAGAAGATGCCGTTGTCGGTCGCGACAATAAACTCTTCGTTGGGCATGCTTTGCACGGCATGAATCAACTGAGAGGTTGACCCGACCACGTCAGCCATCTCAACGACCGCGTCAGGTGACTCCGGGTGCACCAGAATCGCTGCATTCGGGTACAGCGCCTTCAGATCTTCAAGCCCTCTCGACTTGAACTCCTCGTGAACGATGCAGGAGCCGTCCCACAGGAGTACGTCCGCGCCGGTTGTTTTCTGCACGTAATGGCCCAGGTGCTTGTCGGGTGCCCAGAGTATCTTTTCTCCCTTGGCATCCAAATCTTCTACAATCGCCTGCGCACAGCTTGAGGTGACCACCCAGTCTGCCCTCGCCTTTACGGCCGCCGAGGTGTTGGCGTACACAACAACAGTGCGGTCAGGGTGCTGATCACAAAAGTCTGAAAACTCGTCTGCAGGGCATCCAACATCAAGCGAACAAGTCGCTTCCAGCGTTGGCATCAGCACACGTTTTTCAGGGTTCAAAATCTTCGCTGTTTCGCCCATAAACCGGACACCAGCCACTACCACGGTCGTGGCTGAATGCTGGTTGCCGAAACGCGCCATTTCCAAAGAGTCAGCCACACAGCCACCCGTTTCTTCAGCAAGACGCTGAATATCGGGATCGGTGTAGTAATGAGCAACCAGCACAGCATCTTTGTCTAAAAGTACCTGTTTGATGCGGGCCTCAAGCTCGGCTTTCTCGCTAGTGCTGAGAGGCTTAGGCTCAGCGGCATGAGCCAGGTGTTCCTGAACAAGGATACGGTCTTGCGCTCGTGTCATTGATGGATCTCTGCGTTGAACGTTACAGGCCGAGTATATCACTTCCCCATTTGAAATGAGGTCAGCGCGACATCTCCCCAAAAACTGCAGGCAAAAAAAAAGAGCCCGAAGGCTCTTTTTTCGAGCAAAACCACGATTCCGGCTTTGCTATGTTGGTGGGTCGTGATGGATTCGAACCATCGACCAATTGGTTAAAAGCCAACTGCTCTACCAACTGAGCTAACGACCCATAACTGGTATTGCCGGTTTTTCACCCGACGAACAACGGACATGTCCGGTGCTCTGAAATTGGTGGGTCGTGATGGATTCGAACCATCGACCAATTGGTTAAAAGCCAACTGCTCTACCAACTGAGCTAACGACCCAATGGAGACGCGTATAGTAATGATATTTTTTTGCTGATCAACCCCTTTTTCAGGGTTTTTTTGATTTTTTTTAGTTACTGCTTAAACAGCAACCAAATTGGTGGTTGCGTGAACAACTTCACGCTTCACCAAGGAACTTTCGAGCGAGATCTGCCGCACTGGAATCCGGATAATGCTCCACCACCATCTGCATACGGCGTTTAGCTTCGCCTTTTTCACCCAGCTTGTCGAGTGTCACGCCCAGCTTGTAGACCGCATCGGCTGCTTTTCGATGATCATCGTAACGCGTAGCGACAATGGTAAAGGCCTGCTTCGCTTGCTCAAGTTGCGGCTTGGCCAGATACACCTCACCCAACCAATAGTAGGCATTGACGGTTAAGTCACCTTCCGGATACTTGTCCACAAACTCATACAGTTGAGTAATGGCCTCGTCGTAGGCTTTTTGGTTGCGGATCATATCAATAATCTGATTGTAGGCTTGCCGCTCTTCTGCATCGGGTGCCCGATAATTCCGAACCTTAGGCTTGCTCGCAGAAGACTCCGTATTGTTTGTCGCTGCATCGGGTACAGAGGCTCTCTCGTCCAATGCTTTCGACAAATCCAATATCCGCTGATCGAGATCCACGTAGCGATCTCTACCCTGTTGCTGAAGCTTGCGGATTTCGTACTGCTGTTCTTCCACTTTACCCTGAAGCCGCCGCACGTCGCCCTGGAGCTGCTGAATCATATAAAACAACTCGGCAGTTGCCTGGCTATTTCCAGCTTTACGCTGGGCTTCTGAGGCAGTGTTCTGGTACGCAGGCGTCGACGACTGTGCGGAAACGGCACCCGCCAGGCCTAAGCCTAGCGGGATGAGCACGGCCGCCATGAGTTTATGTCTCATGGGTCAGTCCGGTTATTAACGTTAATTACTTGAAAATCAGCTCAACGCGACGGTTCTGAGCATAAGCGCTTTCGCTAGAGCCACGAACCACCGGCTTCTCTTCACCATAGCTTACGGTTTCAATCTGGCCACGTGAAGCACCGTTCACCACCAGAAAACGCTCAACGGCTTTGGCACGACGCTCACCCAGTGCCAGGTTGTATTCCTTGCTACCACGCTCGTCTGCGTGACCTTCAAGGCGAACCTGCTGGCGCGGGTTGCTGGACAGGAAACGCGCATGGGTTACCAGCGCATTGCGGGCTTCTTGCTTGATTTCGGAGGTATCGAAATCGAAGTAGAAGGTTGTGATGTTGCGAAGCGCTTCCTGCTCGGCTTTCGCACGGGCCTCAGCACGCTCTTCATCACTCAGAACGGAAGAGGAAACGCCTTCCCCGTCTTCGCCGCCGTAGACAGTAGAACCGCCTTCCTGATCAATTGCAGCAACGTCTGAGCCGGAATCGTAACCGTACCCATCCTCTTCCATGGTGTCACCGGTCGAGCTACAGCCCGCAACCAGCCCAAAGGACAACAGCATGGCAAACGCTTTGTTTTGTGCAGATACTTTCATAATTACCTTCCTTTTCGTGACATTGACTTTCTTTAAGCGATATCGGGGTTAGCGTGTAATCGGCCCCCAAGCGGGCTCTCTTACTTCACCCTCTGAGGCTGGCAGGCTGTATGCAGCACCGCCGTCAGCGGAAACCACCGTGAGGACCCCTTTGCCGCCTTGTTCGGTGGCATAGATCAGCATGCGGCCGTTAGGCGACACGCTGGGAGACTCATCGGTTCCAGTGCGAGTAACGATAAACTCCTCATCGGTTTTTAGATTACGACGTGCAATGTGGAACGAACGCTCCCGCTGATGCACGTAGTAAACGTATTCACCTTTCGAATCCGGGCGCGCTCGAGCGTTGTAACGGCTACCAAAGGTAAGTCGGCGAGCTTCTGCACCGGGACGCTCCATGTAATAGATCTGTGGCCCACCGGAACGGTCAGAAGTAAAGAAAACGCCCTTTCCGGCATGATCCCAAGCCGCTTCGGTATCGATCGCCCAGTGGTTGGTCAGCTTTGTAAGCTTGCCACTGGCCAGATTCTTTTCATAAACCTCGGCATTACCGTCTTTGGATAGAGTCATAAGCAACGACTGACCATCGGGCGACCATGCAGGCGCGGAGTTCAGTCCGGGAAAGTCAGCCGCTTTGGTGCGTTTGCCGGTCGCCAATTCATGGATGAAAATGACCGGCTTGCCGGTTTCAAAGGACACGTAGGCCAGCTTCTTACCATCCGGTGACCAGGCTGGAGACAGAATCGGCTCCCCAGTTTCCAGGCGCACTTTGGAGCGCTGCCCGTCTATGTCGCTGACATGGAGGCGGTAGACACTATTTTTACCCATGCCTGATAAGGTCACATACGCCAATTTGGTTGAAAAAGCACCGGGCTCGCCGGTAATCGCTTCGTACACACGGTCACTGATATGGTGAGCTAAAGAGCGAACGTTACCTGCCGGCGCAGCGGCCGTTTCGCCCAAAATCCGTTGCTCACGGTTCACATCAAACAATTCGTAGCGCGCCTCTACTCGGCCACCACTGTTGGTTAACTGCCCAACCAAGACGTAACGCTGTCCCAACATCCGCCAATCTCGAAAGTACACTTCGGAACGCTCAGACGGCAGACTCAGCATTTTGGCGGGATCCAAAGGTTTGAACTCACCGCTCATGGTCAAGTCGGCCTGCACAATACTGCTGACCTTGTCACCGGCCGGCATGGCGCCACTTTCCGCGAATGGAACGACCGCCACCGGAATGGCCGAGTTTGCGCCTTCGGTGATGCGAATCAGCAACTCTGCTCGCGCACTCGATGCAACGAACAACATAGCCACCAACCAGCCCATTACGGTTAGGTTTCGTTTCGCCATTACGCTCCTCGAACTCTTGCTCTTAAACATTGTCAGCCTCACCGCAACCGTTTGGGGTTGAATTCAATCGTAAACTTTCGGAAGTAACGCTCAAACGTATCCCTGTCGCTCGGTACCGGATATCGATTCAAAGAGCGCACGGCACTCAGCGCCGAGTTATCGAACGCGGCATTACCGCTACTGCTGACCAAGGTGACACCTTGTAACTCTCCAGTCGGCAGCAGTGTAATCTGCAGCCGCGCCACCATATTCTCTGTCGCCGAAGCCGGCGGATACCAAGCCTGCGCCAAGCGATCCCGAATCAGCGCCTGATATTTCTCACTGTCGGTCAGCATTTGCGCTTCCCGCGCTTTGGCCGCAGCGGCCTCGCGCTGACGACGTGCTTCGCTCTCGCGAGCCTTCTCAGCTTCTTCGGCCAGCGCATTAAGCTGTTGCTCTCTCAACCGTCGCTCTGCTTCTTTTCGCTTACGCTCGGCCTCTTTGCGCGCTTGCTCTTCTTTCAGCTTGCGCTCAGCTTCTTCTTTACGGCGCTGCTCTTCCTGACGCTTTTTTTCTTCCTCGGCTTTGCGTTTGGCCTCTTCCTGGCGCTTACGTTCCTGTTCCGCCTTCTGACGCTCACGCTCCTTCGCTTCAGCCTCCGCTTTTTGGCGAGCAGCTTCTTTAGCTCGCGCCTGCTGCTCAGCCTTTTCACGAGCCTGAGCTTCTTGCCGCTTACGCTCTTGCTCTATTTTTCGTGCTTTTTCCTGAGCCGCTTTTTCAGCGGCCTGACGCTCCGCCTCTTGCTGAGCTTTTTTGCGCTCTGCCTCTTCTTTTTTACGTTGCTGCTCTGCGGCTTGCTCCCGCTTTTCAGCCTCGTCCCGTTGGTCTTGATCATCGACCACTGGGCTTGGCTTCGGCTCCGGGCTGATCAATCTCGCTGAAATACTGCGTGGTTCAGGCTCCTGCACCGGATTGGTCCAAGACCATCCCGCCAGCGCAACCACGACAATCAGCAGGTGCAACCCCAGAGACATCGCGACGGGCGATTTCAATGAGGTGCTGTCTATACTTACGGTGTCCCGTTCGTGACCCTTCACAACAATCCTGCCACTTGGTTAAGGCTGATTCTGGGGTGCATCGGTAATCAGGCCTATGCCGGACGCACCTGCTGCCTGAAGTTCTGCCATCAATCGCACCACAACGCCGTAATCGACAAATTCATCACCGCGAACCAATACTTCGCTATTAGCACGCTGTGACAGGATTTTACCTACCTGTGCCCGCACGTCTTCTAACGTCATGGGATCACTGCTGTTATCGCCAACTTCCAGGTAGTAAGCGCCATTGCTGTCGACCGACACGGTAATGGTCTCAACGTCTTTATCTTGAGTGATGGGATCAGACGTGGTTTCCGGCAAATCAACTTTCACGCCCTGCGTAAGCATCGGAGCCGTTACCATGAAAATCACGAGCAGGACCAACATAACGTCGATATAGGGCACCACGTTGATTTCCGACATCGACTTACGTGGCTGCCGGGACATCATTCCCATACCTTTCATCGTGCTACCCTCCCCTTGGTCTCGACAACCATCACGAACCGGCCTGATCGGCGCTGTGAACTCGGCGGTGAAGAATGCTCGAAAACTCTTCCGCAAAGGTTTCGTAATTCTTCAGCAGAGCATCCGACATGGTCGAGAAACGGTTATAGGCGATAACAGCAGGAATGGCCGCAAACAAGCCCATCGCGGTGGCAATCAATGCTTCGGAGATCCCCGGCGCCACCGTTGCAAGCGTAGCCTGCTGAACCTGCGCCAGCCCCCGGAACGAGTTCATAATGCCCCACACGGTGCCGAATAGACCGACATAAGGGCTGGTGGAGCCGACTGTTGCCAGAAACGGCAGGTGCATATCCAGCCGCTCCTGCTCACGCGAAAAAGCGACACGCATTGCCCGCTGAGCACCTTCCATCACCGCATCGGCATCACGGCTTTGCTGGCGAAGCCGTGAGAACTCTTTGAACCCGGCACGGAAGAGCGACTCCATCCCCGAATACGGGGTCGGATTGGCGTTCACGTCTTTATACAACTGGCCAAGATCCATTCCGGACCAAAAGCGCTCTTCAAAGGCCAGCTGGGCTTGTTTAGCTTGACGATAGATCTTCACACGCTGAAAGATCAGCGCCCAAGACACCACAGATGCCAACGCCAGCAACAGCATGACGAGCTGTACCAGAAGCCCTGCGTTCGCAATCAGATGCCAGACTGATAGTTCGGATCCCACTGTACACTCCCAAAAAAGTTTCTATATTTTTCAGATGATTAAAGCACGTTTTTAAGAATTACACTCATATTATCAGGCAGACGCCTTGGCTTACCGGTATCCAGTGCGATACAGGCCACTCTTACTTCGGCGTCGCACAACAATTGCCGGTCGCCAGCTCTGAGCACTTGCTGACGGAACGTCATCCACACGCGAGAGAAAGCAATCGGCTCGGCAGTGACTAACAACTGATCGTCCAACTTGGCCGGTGCCGCGTAATGCAGAGCCATCTTCTGCACCACATAACTCACGTTTTGCTCTAGCCCAGCCCGCAATCCAACACCCTGACTGCGAACCCATTCCGTACGTGCGCGCTCCATGTAATGAAGATATTTGGCATGAAAAACAATGCCACCGGCGTCGGTATCCTCTATATAGACCCGAATCGGCAATTCAAAAGCAGGAGCGCCCGCTATATCACTCAAACCCGCTACTCTCTTTCCCGGACTTGGGCGGCACGACGCCAAAATGCTGATACGCACTCGACGTCACCATACGACCTCTTTGTGTCCGCACCATGTAACCTTGCTGAATCAAAAACGGCTCTAGCACGTCTTCGATGGTGCCCCGCTCTTCACTGATAGCCGCAGCCAAACTTTCAACACCGACCGGGCCGCCATCGAACTTCTCAATCATCGCCAGCAGTAACCGACGATCCATGTGGTCGAAACCTTGGCTATCGACCTTCAACATGTTCAGTGCCTGGTCGGCGATCTCGGCGTTAATCCGACTATCTGACCGTACTTCCGCGAAATCACGTACCCGTCGCAGCAATCGGTTAGCGATTCGCGGCGTGCCCCGGGACCGGCGGGCAATTTCAAAAGCACCGCCATCATCAAGCGTGACCGAGGACAACCGGGCCGATCGAGCAATAATCTGGGTTAGGTCAGCCGTGTTGTAGAATTCCAGACGCTGGACAATACCAAAACGATCCCTCAGCGGTGACGTCAGCAATCCGGCACGGGTAGTCGCTCCTACCAAGGTAAAAGGAGGCAAATCCAACTTGATAGAACGTGCGGCCGGCCCTTCACCAATCATAATATCCAGCTGATAGTCTTCCATCGCCGGATACAACACCTCTTCAACCGCTGCACTGAGACGGTGAATCTCATCGATGAAGAGAACGTCGCCTTCTTCAAGGTTGGTCAGCATCGCAGCCAAGTCGCCCGCTTTTTCAAGCACCGGTCCGGAGGTGGTTTTGATGGCAACACCCATCTCATTGGCAATGATGTTTGCCAACGTAGTCTTACCAAGGCCAGGCGGGCCGAAAATCAAGGTGTGATCCAAAGCTTCCTGACGTGCCCGCGCAGCAGAGATAAAGATCTCCATCTGCTCGCGCACCGTAGGCTGACCAACGTATTCAGACAGCAGCGTCGGGCGGATGGCGCGATCATGCACCTCTTCGTATTCTCCGGCTTTGGCCGTTATCAGTCGGTCCGATTCAATCATGGCATTATCCACTTACTGGGAATAAACAACGTGCCTGCTGGTCGCCCTTGGCTTTAATTGCCCCAATTGTACAAAGGGCGCGGGCTGAGTCACGTTAAGCTCTATACACATTAGTGTCATCATACGACACAAAAAAGCCGGGCTTACCCGGCTGGAATCATGTTTCTCAGTGAAAGCCTGATCAGCGACTCACTATTCATACCCGGCTCTGCAACCTTACTGATGGCTTTAGCAGCCTCCTGAGGCTTGTAGCCCAACGCAATCAACGCGGCTTCCGCCTCCTCCCTGGGGTCAGGCCCAGCTGCGGCTGTGCCGCTGGACGCTCCGCCCACCAACTGTTCTGGCATCGATGGCACAAACTGGCCTTCCAACTGCTTGATACGGTCAGCCATGTCGATCAACAAACGCTCTGCGGTTTTCTTGCCAACACCGGGCAACTTCACCAAGGCATTGACATCCCGGGCCTCAACGCACTGAATAAACTGCTGCGCGTCCAGCCCAGACAAGATACCGATGGCCATTTTAGGCCCCACACCGTTCACTTTGATCAACAACCGAAACAGATTACGATCAAGCAAAGAAGCAAAACCGAACAGGCTTTGTGCATCTTCGCGAACAGCAAAATGGGTATGGAGAGTCACCTCTTGTCCGGCTTCCGGCAGGTGAAAGAAGGTGGTGTAGGGAATATCGATTTCATAGCCCAGCCCTGCACACTCCACCAGTGCCTGGCCCGGGGCTTTCTCAACCAGCAAACCTCGAATACGACCTATCAAAGCCCGTCTCCTCTGGCTCTTATCAACCTTTGTTTATTGCCGGCGGACGCGGCCGCCCCGAACCTTGCCACCAACACCGGCAAGCTTAAGCGTACTTTGATTCATGTGGGCATGGCACAGTGCAATGGCCAAGGCATCTGCAGCATCTTCCTGCGGCTTGCGGGACAACCCGAGCAAGGCCTGAACCATGTGCTGAACCTGAGATTTATCGGCGCCTCCGGTTCCTACGACAGCCTGCTTGACCTGTCTCGCGGAATACTCATGGACAGCCAAACCGCTATTGGCAGCACTGACGATTGCCGCCCCTCTAGCCTGCCCCAGCTTAAGCGCAGAATCCGGGTTGCGGGCCATGAACACCTGCTCAATGGCGAATTCTTCCGGACGATACTCACCAATCAACAGCGCAAGACTCTGAAAAATGGTTTGCAAACGTTCAGCCATGGGTTTCTGGCCAACTCGAATGCAGCCACTATCAAGATACTCGATCTGGCGACCATCCACGCGGATGATTCCGTAACCGGTGATTCTGGAACCGGGGTCTACGCCCAGAATGATTGGCATCCGCCTACCCTCAACTCTGCGAGAGGATCACCAAAACAAAGAGGCGGCCAAAGCCGCCTCTTGTCGTTAGCACTTACGCTTTGTCTTCTGTTTTACCGCCGTCAGCCGCCTTGGCTGAGCGCCGCAAACGAATGTGCAGTTCTTTCAGCTGTTTCTCGTCTACTTCACCCGGCGCCTGAGTCATCAAGCACGTGGCACTCTGAGTTTTCGGGAACGCAATCACGTCACGGATAGACAAAGAGCCGGTCATCAGCATCACCAGACGGTCCAGACCAAAGGCCAGTCCACCGTGCGGCGGGCAACCGAACTTCAATGCATCCAGCAGGAAGCCGAATTTCGCACGGGCTTCTTCTTCACCGATACCCAGAATACGGAACACCGTTTCCTGCATGGCGCCGTCGTGGATACGGATGGAACCGCCACCCAGCTCAGTACCGTTCAACACCATGTCGTATGCACGGGACAGAGCGTTTGCCGGATCAGCCGCCAGCTCATCCGGTGTGCACGAAGGTGCGGTGAACGGGTGGTGAATAGCGGTCAGGCCGCCATCGGACGTCTCCTCGAACATCGGGAAGTCAACCACCCACATAGGTGCCCACTCGCAGGTCAGCATATTGAGGTCGTGGCCCACTTTAATACGCAGCGCACCCAAGGCTTCGTTCACAACGGTGGTCTTGTCTGCACCGAAGAATACGATGTCGCCGTCTTCCGCACCTACACGCTCCATAATCGCCATGGCAACGTCGTCACCCAGGAACTTAACGATCGGAGACTGCAAACCTTCAACACCCTTGGCCAGCTCGTTAACCTTGATGTAAGCCAGACCTTTGGCACCGTAGATGCCCACGAACTTGGTGTACTCGTCGATTTGCTTACGGCTCAATTCGCCACCTTTCGGTACACGCAACGCGGCAACACGGCCTTTGGGATCTTTCGCAGGGCCGGCGAAAACTTTGAAGTCGACGCTTTCAACCAGATCGTTTACGTCCTGGAGTTCCAGAGGGATACGCAGGTCTGGCTTATCGCTGCCGTAGCGCTGCATAGCCTCGGCGTATGGCATGCGTGGGAATTCTGGAAGTTCAACGTCCAGCACGTCTTTAAACAGGGTCCGAATCATGTCTTCATTCAGGTTCATCAGGCTTTCTTCATCAACAAAAGAAGCCTCGATATCCACCTGAGTAAACTCCGGCTGACGATCGGCACGAAGGTCTTCGTCACGGAAACATTTGGCAATCTGGTAGTAACGGTCTACACCCGACACCATCAGCATCTGCTTGAACAGCTGCGGAGACTGAGGCAGCGCGAAGAAAGAACCATCATGGGTACGGCTCGGCACCAGATAGTCACGGGCACCTTCAGGGGTGGCACGGGTCAGGATGGGGGTTTCCACATCCATAAAACCGCGGCTGTCCAGGAAGTTACGGATATAGCTGGTTACGCGGGAACGGAAACGCAAGCGGTTGATCATTTCCGGGCGACGCAGGTCAATAAAACGATAGCGAAGACGTACGTCTTCACCTACGTCTATATGCTCGTCCAGCGGGAACGGAGGCGTGGCTGCAGCATTCAGGATAACCAGTTCTTTACCCAGCAGCTCTACCTGACCGGTAGGCATGTTGTCGTTTTCAGTGCCAGCAGGGCGGCGACGCACGAGGCCGGTCACTTTGACAACGTATTCACTCCGGACTCTCTCAGCCAGCGCAAAACTTTCCTCGGTATCCGGGTCAACGACGACCTGAGAAATACCATCCCGGTCCCGCAGATCCAGGAATATAACTCCACCGTGGTCACGGCGGCGATGTACCCATCCACAGAGTGTAACTTCCTGATCAATGTGAGATTCGTTGATCCCACCGCAATAATGACTGCGCATACCGGTTCCCGTAGTTTCTGAATGTGTGCGTTAATTCGTAATGTCTGGGCAAGCAGGTGGAGATGGCTTTCCGAAACCGTGCGGAGCCATGGAGGGCGGAGCCGAGCGTACACGGACGTATTCACAGCGTGTTTCGGAAAGCCATCTCCACCTGCTTGCTTGCAGCAAAATCTTGGCCGCTGGATTTTTTTGCGACCTTACTGGAAAAGCCGCCCATTATAAACACAATGACGCTGAAAATCAGGCGTACAAGAACGCATTTAAGACACTCTGATGACTCTATGGAAACAGGCAGCTAGAATGACGGTCTTTAGCCGCAATTGGAGCAGCCATTTTGGCCACCAGAGCAGAGCAAAAACTGAAAACCCGACGGGCACTGATGGATGCCGCCCTAGCGCAATTGAGTGCAGACCGGGGCTTTGGCAGTTTGAGTTTGCGCGAAGTGGCTCGCGAAGCCGGCATTGCCCCCACCTCTTTTTACCGACACTTTGCTGAACTGGACGAATTGGGCCTTGCGCTGGTGGATGAGGGTGGCGTCGCCCTACGACAACTGATGCGACAAGCTCGAAAGCGCATTGTTCGGGATGGCAGCGCCATTTCGACCTCAGTTGATACCTTTATGGAATACCTGGGCAACAACGCCAACCTGTTCCGCTTGATGTTGCGGGAACGGACCGGTGTGTCCAAACCATTCCGTACGGCCGTGAAAGCCGAAATCGAGCATTTCGTGACTGAGCTAGCCGCTGACCTGCGACGCTTCGCGGAAGAGCAGAACAAGCCCATTTCAGACGCACGTGTTGTGGCCGAAGCGATGGTCACACTGGTGTTCAATCAAGGCGCAGAAGCTTTGGATGCCACACCGAAAGAGCGAGAAGAGCTCAAAGCGAAGCTGAAAATCGAATTGAGGATGATTCTGGTAGGCTCCCAGACCTTGGCCCAATGGCAACAAGGCCGGGAGTAATCAGGAGCTGGCTTAAGCCAACAGCTTCAGCACCGGCTGAAGCTTAGCCTTAACACGCTCCAGCTCTTCTTCGCCATACGGCACAGCCGCCTGCTTGCCCCAGACGGGGCCCGGCCAAGCCGGATCGCCTTCAAACCGGACAATGTGATGAAGATGCAGTTGAGGCACCATGTTGCCCAAGGCCGCCACGTTCATCTTGTCACCATCAAAGAGCTCCATCATGCCTTGGCTCAGGGCTGACGACTCCTGCAACAGCTTTACCTGCTGCTCCGGCGTAAGCTGATAGATTTCCCGAATGCCGGGCAGCGCCGGCACCAGAATAATCCACGGCCAAGTGCAGTCATTCATCAAACGAATTTCGCACAGTCCAGAGCGCCCCAGGCTGTGCGTGTCGACTTCAAGTCTTTCGTGGAGCTCAAACATACATTGCCCTTGATCAGCCCGCCGAATGGAACTGGTTTTGACCGCGGCCGATTGCGTAATAGGTCAGGCCATAGCGTTCCAACATTTCAGGTTCGTACAAGTTACGGCCATCGAACACCGCAGGCTCTTTCAACGTGCCGGCGATGGCATCGAAGTCTGGAGAGCGGAACTCTTTCCATTCTGTGCAGATGACCAACACATCCGCCCCTTTCAACGCCTGTTCTTTGGTGCCACACAAGGTAAGGCCGTCATGGTCGCCATAAATGCGCTGGGTTTCATTCATCGCTTCTGGATCAAAAGCCTGAATCTTAGCCCCGGCCCTCCACAAGCTTTCCATCAATGTTCTGGATGACGCCTCACGCATGTCGTCGGTGTTCGGCTTGAACGCCAAACCCCAGAGGGCGACTACTTTGCCTTCCAGATCTCCCTGGAAGTAGTGACTGATCTTATCGAACAGCACGTGCTTTTGCGCGTAGTTAACCGCTTCAACCGCATTCAACAGCTTGGCGTCGTAATCGCAATCACGGGCGGTGCGCGCCAGCGCTTGAACGTCTTTCGGGAAACAGGAACCACCATAGCCACAGCCGGGGTAAATGAAGTGGTAACCGATGCGCGGATCAGAACCGATCCCGCGGCGCACCGCTTCAATATCCGCACCCAAACGTTCAGCCAGGTTCGACATCTCGTTCATGAAGCTGATTTTTGTGGCCAACATCGAGTTAGCGGCATACTTGGTCAATTCCGCCGACCGGATATCCATAAAGATCATGCGATCACGATTCCGGTTAAACGGGTAATACACTTCACGAAGCATATCCGCCGCTTGCTCACTATCGGTGCCGATCACGATGCGGTCCGGCTTCATAAAGTCGTTAATGGCCGCGCCTTCTTTCAGGAATTCCGGGTTTGAAACCACGTCGAATTCGAGCTCCAGACCACGCTTGTCCAGCTGCGCGCGCACCGCAGCCTTCACCTTATCACCGGTGCCCACGGGAACCGTGGACTTATCGACCACCACTTTGTAATCGTCCATATACTGGCCGATGGATTTAGCCACCGCCAACACATACTGCAAATCGGCGGAGCCGTCTTCATCCGGTGGTGTGCCAACTGCGATGAACTGCAGGGATCCGTGTTTAACGGCTTCTTCGACATCGGTGGTAAAAGACAACCGACCAGATTCAAACGTGTGCTTGACGATCGAATCGAGGCCCGGCTCGTAAATGGGAATCTGACCATTTTTGAGCTTGTTGATTTTGCCTTCGTCGACATCCATACACAGCACGTCGTGCCCCACATCAGCCAGACAAGCGCCGGTCACGAGGCCGACATAACCTGTTCCAAAAATCGTAATTTTCATGAATTCTTTCTCGAAAACAATGAATTAAACCGTTACTTCGCAACTTTTTTTCTGAAGCCAGATCTTTTCCCAAGCCAGCGCTGTACGGACGATGATATCAAGGTCATCGTAATCAGGCTGCCACCCCAAAACCTGTTTGATTCGGGCGTTGTCCGCCATCAATGCAGCGGGGTCCCCGGCTCTACGGCCGGTTTTCTCAACCGAAAAGTCGACGCCGGACTCTTCTTTAACCACATCAATCACTTCGTTGACGGTAAACCCACGGCCATAGCCGCAGTTGAGTACCTGGGACTCGCCACCGCGAGCCATATAATCCAGCGCCATCACGTGGGCTTTCGCCAGATCTTCAACATGAATGTAGTCCCGAACACAGGTACCATCGCGGGTTTCATAGTCGGTACCGAAAACACTCATTCCCTCGCGCTGTCCGGTCACGCACTCACTTGCCACCTTAATCAAATGAGTGGCTTCGGGCGTTGCCTGCCCCAGCAGCCCGTCAGGGTTCGCACCTGCCACATTGAAATAACGCAGCACCACGTAATTGAGACTTGAGGCCGCCGCCAGATCCATAATCATACGCTCGCTCATCATTTTCGAAGCGCCGTAAGGATTAATGGGGGCCAAAGGTAGGTCTTCCGTTAACACCGTCTGCTCGGGCATTCCGTAAACAGCGGCTGTGGAAGAGAACACCATGTATGGAATATTATGGCGCTCAATAGCCTTGAGAAGATTCAGGGTATTGCGAGTATTATTGCCGTAGTACTTCAGAGGATTGCTGACGGACTCCGGCACCACGATATTCGCGGCAAAATGGAGAACGGCTTCAAAATCGTGAGCGGCAAACACCTGCTCGATGGCATCCTCATCGCCAAGATCACCTACCACCAACTCACCGGCGGTAACCGCCCAGCGATAGCCTGTCGACAGGTTGTCAAACACCACAATGTCGTGGCCTGCTTCGGCCAACTGACGAACAACGTGGCTGCCGATATAGCCGGCACCGCCGGTCACAAGTACTTTCACGTGGAATTACTCCTTCCCTGAATATTGATTGCGCTGCCGGCGGATTTCGTCCCGTCGGCGGCTGAAAAATTTGCTGATAATCTGACCGCAGTCGTCCGCCAAAACCCCACCAACGGTTTCAACTTGCCAGTTAAGAAAGGGCTCGTCTAACGTGCGCCGCGCAGACTCCACCGCGCCAGCTTTAGGCTCGTTCGCCCCATAGACGATGCGGCTAATGCGACTGTGCACGATCGCCCCGACACACATGGTACAAGGCTCGAGAGTGACGTAAAGCGTAGCGCCACTCAGTCGATAGTTCCCTGCCCGAGCTGCTGCATCGCGCAAGGCGCGCACTTCGGCGTGGGCCGTCGGGTCACACCCGGTAATAGGCGCATTATAGCCTACGCCCAACTCCAGACCATCACGAACAACAACGGCGCCCACAGGCACTTCACCTATCTCAGCAGCTTGTGCGGCCAGAGATAATGCACGAGCCATCCAGTATTCGTCATTGGCTTGGAAATCTGACATAAACAAGGTTCGTTATTTAGGGACTTAAAGAATCGAGCTAGCGAGCAATCAGGAAGTACGACAAAAATACCACCGTTCAGGATCTTAACCAACCAACAGACCTAGTTAGCGCTGCGCAGGTGGCGCAAGCATAAGAACTTACGCAGCGAAAAAGCGGCGAGAATCAACCAGCACAAAAGACAACGCATTATTTCAGTTTTTCGCCATGGACCTTTCCGCCAACTTATAACCCATCATCTCCAGCGCCGGGATTGGCTTGCTGAAATGATAACCCTGCGCTATATCGCACCCCAACTCCTGCAACAACGTAAGCTGTTCGGCCGTCTCCACGCCCTCAGCAACAACATGCAAGTTCAAACTATGAGCCATGGCTATGGTAGCCGTCACAAGGTCACGATCCTCTCTGTTGGTGGTGATACCACTAACGAAACTGCGGTCGATTTTCAGAAGATCAAAATCGTACTGCCGGAGATAGCTCAAAGATGAATACCCGGTTCCGAAGTCATCCATTGACAACTTGACACCTAAGGTGTGCAAAGTCGATAAAACCTCATCGACACAGGATTGCCCGATCATCAACACACCTTCGGTAATTTCAAATTCCAACCGATCAGGGGCGACACCGGAGGCTCTAAGCGACTCTTTCACGAAATCGACAAAGCCCTGATCTCTAAACTGTCGCGGAGAAAGGTTGACCGCCACGGTGTATTCTTGGCGCTGAGTTTGCCCCCACTCCCTCAAAAAATCCAACGCATGGGCAAGCACGTATTTCCCAATTGGCACAATCAACCCTGTGTGCTCTGCAATGGGTATAAACTCGTCAGGCGCGACCTGCCCCATCACAGGATTATGCCATCGAAGCAGAGCTTCAACGCCCACAATTCTCCGGTCATTCAGATTAATCTTCGGCTGATAATAGACCTCAAATTCGTTACGCTCTAACGCGCCAATTAATTGCGCTTCGATCTCCAGGCGGCGCAAAATCATAGCGTTCATTTGCTTTGTGAAAAACGAATAGGTGTTTCGCCCCAGCTCTTTTGACTGATACATTGCAGCGTCTGCATTCCGCAGCAAATCGGTAGCGCTTTCGCCATTGTCGGGAAAAACAGCAACACCAATACTGGTGGTTAGGTTCAACTCTCTGCCATCGATATTAAAAGGCTCTCTAAAAACGTCGAGCAACTTCTCGACAACATCAACCGCATCAAAACATTCGGTTAACGATCCCAGCAACACGATAAACTCATCACCCCCTAAACGCCCAACGGTGTCTGATTCCCGTACGGTCGAGCTCAGCCTATTAGCCGCCTCAATGAGAACTTTGTCTCCTGCGTCGTGACCTAACGAATCATTTACCTTTTTAAAGTCGTCAACATCCAGAAATACCACAGCCCCTTTTTCGCCGTTTCGATCCATCTCTTTAATCATTTGCGACAAACGATCAAGCGACAAGAAACGGTTTGGTATCGAAGTTAAGGAGTCAAAATAAGCCTGCTTTCGGATCAGTTCAGCGGTCTCATGCGCTTCTGTGATATCTCGAACGATAACCATTAATTGTTGCTGCCCGCGCAGGTGGCTAACCCTTGCTTCAAAATAAGCCTTGCCAATCGGAAGATCCAAATAATATTCGAAGCTAAGAACTCCGCCATCGACCATCGCTTTTGCTATGGAAGCGTTGAATTTAGCCGACACTTCTTCAGGCAAAAAATCGGCCATATTTTTGCCGATTATGTTCTCATGCTGAACATAAAGCTTTCGACTATCGCCAGCGTGGTAGTCAATGATATTTCCATCTTCTGACAACAAAAAAAACAAATCGGGGATAGACTCAAATACACCTTTAAGCAACTCTTCTTTCGAGACAGCCTGAGACTGCGCTTTTTTAACGTCACCCATATCCACGTCAATGCAATACATTTCATATTCACCGCGTGAATTACAAAACATGACGTGACTTGAATAGACGCTTACATCTCGGCCGCTCTTGCTGCGCAAGGTAAGTTCAGAGGCGGGTATTTCAATACCTTTATTCACCCAATTCTTATGCGACGATACAACATTTGATCGCATAGATTCGGGGATAATCAAATCTTCCAGTTTTTTACCTAACGCTTCCTCGGCGGTGTAGCCGTATATCTTTTCACTGCCTATATTCCAGTAAACAACCCTTCTCTCTTGGTCATACCCTTGAACAGAAATAGCGTCTACGGTATCAAACAGTTGACGTACAGACTCCCTTGTATCCGCGTGATGATTTTCCATATCCCACTCTTTTTCTTTGATCACCTGACAAAAATACATGAGCTCAATGTTTTTTCTGTCCCGCTTCCTTTTAGCACCCCACGGATGCAGCGGTTCGACACAAGCCTCTTCATGCAATGAATGCGAACCCTTGAGCTAAGCTTAGGAAAAACCGGAGAAATCACCAATCTTTTTCTGCGCTAATAATGAAAACAAAAAAGCCCACAACGAAGTGGGCTTTAGCAAAACTTAACTGTAGCAATCGAGCGGCATTGCCAGCGGCAAAATCATTCCCACTCAATCGTCGCAGGTGGCTTGGACGACACATCGTAGGTCACCCGTGAAATGCCACTGATTTCATTGATGATCCGGTTGGAAACGGTTTCCAACAGATCATACGGCAGATGCGCCCAACGAGCGGTCATGAAGTCGATGGTTTCAACCGCACGCAATGCCACAACCCACTCGTAGCGACGAGCATCACCTACAACACCGACAGACTTCACCGGCAGGAAGACGGCAAACGCCTGACTGGTCTTGTGATACAGGTCAGCGCGATGCAGCTCTTCCAGGAAGATGGCATCGGCATGGCGCAGAATATCGGCGTATTCTTTTTTCACTTCACCCAGAATACGAACACCCAAACCTGGCCCCGGGAACGGATGGCGGTACACCATGTCGTAGGGCAAGCCCAGCTCGAGCCCGATTCTCCGCACTTCGTCTTTAAACAGCTCACGCAGTGGCTCAACCAATTTCATCTTCATGGTTTCTGGCAAACCGCCCACGTTGTGATGGGACTTAATCACGTGCGCTTTACCCGTCTTCGACGCGGCAGATTCAATCACGTCCGGGTAGATTGTGCCCTGGGCCAGCCAGTTCACATCTTTGATCTTGGCAGCCTCTTCATCGAACACTTCAATAAAAGTGTTGCCGATCACTTTCCGCTTTTGCTCAGGATCACTAACACCCTTTAGCTTCGACAGGAACAGATCTTCTGCATCAGCGCGGATGACTTTCACACCCATGCTGCTGCCAAACATATCCATAACCTGATCGCCTTCGTTCAGACGGAGCAAACCGTTATCCACGAAAACACAGGTCAGCTGATCACCGATGGCTTTGTGCAACAGTGCCGCGGTTACCGAAGAATCCACACCACCTGACAGGCCAAGCAGTACTTTATCAGTGCCCACTTGCTCACGAATCTGGCGTACGGCGTCATCAACGATTTTAGCAGGGGTCCACAAGGCTTCACATTCACAGATATTCAGAACAAAGTGCTCAAGAATCCGCTTGCCCTGCAAGGTGTGGGTTACCTCCGGGTGGAACTGCACACCGAACAGGTTGCGCGACAAGTCCTGCATAGCGGCAATTGGAGCGCTTTCGGTCGAAGCCAGCAGCTCGAACCCTTCAGGCATGGCCACGACCTTATCGCCATGACTCATCCATACATCCAGCAAGGATTCACCCGCTGGCGTCAGGTGATCGGTAATATCGTTGAGCAAAGGCCCCTTGGCGCGCACTTTAACCTGCGCATAACCGAACTCGCGCTTCTCCGAGCTGGCTACACGGCCGCCCAGTTGCTCTGCCATGGTCTGCATGCCATAGCAAATACCCAGTACTGGAATACCTTTACCGAACAGGCTCTCAGGCGCACGTGGCCCGCCCAATTCGGTAACCGATTCAGGCCCACCGGCGAGAATGATGCCTTTGGGGTTGAAGTCGTTGAGTTCATCTTCGGTGATATCAAAGGCTTTAACTTCGCAATACACGCCAATTTCCCGCACGCGGCGAGCAATTAGTTGAGTGTACTGGGAACCGAAATCGAGAATCAGGATACGGTGATCGTGAATGTTCTGAGCCATGGAGTCCTCGGGCTGAAGAGAAACAACACAGCCCGGAAACCGGGCCGTGTCAGATCGAGCAATAATTAACCGACGCGGTAGTTTGGTGCTTCTTTGGTGATGGTCACGTCATGAACGTGGCTCTCACGCATACCCGCATTGGTAATACGGACAAATTCCGGTTTGGTACGCATTTCGTCGATGTTCGCGCTGCCGGTATACCCCATAGAGGCACGCAAGCCACCAATCAACTGATGAATAATGTTGCGCATCGGGCCTTTGCAGGCAACGCGGCCTTCAATTCCTTCTGGTACCAACTTCTCAATACCTTTACTGGCATCCTGGAAATAACGATCGCTGGAGCCCTGCCCCATGGCACCAAGGGAGCCCATGCCGCGGTACGCTTTGTAGCTACGACCCTGGAACAATTCAATCTCGCCCGGAGCTTCATCAGTACCCGCCAACAGGCTACCGATCATGACGCAGTTAGCGCCCGCTGCAACCGCTTTGGCAATATCGCCAGAGAAACGGACGCCGCCGTCAGCGATTACAGGTACACCACGGTCCTTCAGAGCCTCAGCAACGTTCGATACAGCTGAAATTTGAGGTACACCGATGCCGGCCACAATACGTGTTGTACAGATCGAACCGGGGCCAATACCTACTTTGACCGCGTCTGCGCCGGCGTCGGCCAACGCAAGGGCTGCGTCTGAAGTCGCGATGTTACCGCCAATCACCTGCACCTGCGGATAACTTTCCTTAACCCAACGAACACGCTCAATCACGCCCTTGGAATGGCCGTGTGCGGTATCCACTACGATCACATCAACGCCGGCTTCGACCAATGCTTGAACACGTGCCTCCGTGTCACCACCGGTACCCACAGCAGCACCTACCCGCAAACGACCTTGATCGTCTTTACAGGCCATCGGGTAATCTTTGGCTTTCTGGATATCTTTAACAGTAATCAGACCGCGCAGCTCGAAACTGTCGTTAACAACCAGAATTTTCTCGATACGGTGCTTGTGAAGCAGCTCTTTAACCTCATCGAGGTTGGCGCCTTCTTTGACCGTCACCAAATTTTCTTTTCCGGTCATAATATCTCGAACCGGGGTTTCCATCCGGCTTTCAAAACGGATATCACGACCCGTAACGATACCTACCAATTCGTCGCCATCAACAACCGGCAATCCGGAAATGTTGTTAGCCATGGTGATATCAACCAACTCGCGAACGGTGGTATCCGGCGTCACAGTAATGGGATCTTTAACCACACCACTTTCGTGCTTTTTAACTCTGCGCACTTCAGCGGCCTGCTGCTCCACCGTCATATTCTTGTGCATGATACCGATACCGCCTTCCTGGGCCATCGCGACCGCCAGCTCGGCGTCGGTGACCGTATCCATAGCGGCAGATATCAACGGAATATTCAGAGTGATTCCCTTGGTCAACTGAGTTTTCAGGTCAACCTGGTGTGGAAGCACTTCGGAATATCCGGGCACAAGCAGAACGTCGTCAAACGTGAGGGCTTCTTCGGCAATACGCAGCATTTGGGTCCGCCTTTTGATCATGCTAAGTTGGGAGTTCCTAAGCCACACCCATCGCGGTGTAACAGAGTAAAATCCTTAATCGATCTATTATAAAGTGGTGATAGAACACAGTAAACCACGGGGTTCTTACCATCAGGTTGCATCTTTCTGAATTTACGTTATTTTTACCCGTCACCTTCTCGGCTATTGCGTATAAAATCCACGGAGCCCGACTTTGACCCTCGCTTATCCGGACACCCGACCACACGCTCTGAGCGTTAGCGAACTCAACCGCCAAGTTCGCCGCCTGCTGGAAACCAGCTTTATGCAGGCATGGGTGGAAGGTGAAATCTCGGGACTATCCAGACCGTCATCAGGACACTGGTATTTCTCACTGAAAGATCAAAATTGCCAGATCCGGTGCGCCATGTTTCGAGGTGCCAACCAACGCATTCGCACCCTACCCCGAGAAGGCGATCAGATACGCATTCGGGGCAAGGTCACCCTGTACGAGAACCGCGGCGACTTTCAGATCATTGTTGAGCACCTGGAACCCGCAGGCCTCGGTGCTCTGCAGCAAGCGTTCGAAGCACTTAAAGCGAAGCTTCAGGCCGAAGGCTTGTTCGAGCCAACGCGCAAAAAGACGCTTCCTGCCACTCCCAGACACATTGGCGTAGTCACCTCGCCCACCGGCGCTGCGATTCACGACATCCTGACCGTGCTCGCCCGGCGTTGCCCCGCGATTCCTGTCACTCTTTACCCGACCGCCGTTCAGGGCAAGGCAGCCACAAGCGAAATCGTGAACGCCATTGCGCGAGCGCAACAGCACAACGTGGCAGATGTTTTGATCATCGGTCGGGGCGGCGGCTCTCTGGAGGACTTGTGGTGTTTCAATGAGGAGGCGGTCGCCCGAGCGATTGCTAACTGCCCGATTCCTACCGTCAGCGCCGTTGGTCACGAAGTGGATGTCACCATCGCAGACTTCGTTGCAGACTTGCGCGCTCCCACCCCTTCAGCGGCCGCGGAGAAGATTTCTCCAGACCAGCAAGACTGGCTTCGCCGCTTGAACGACCAGCAGGTTCGCCTCGGGCACTCAGCCCAACGCCTATTCAAGCGACTGGAAAATCAGCTTGGACATCTCAGCGCGCGACTTCGAGACCCGCGCCGGGAATTACAGGATAAAGCGCAACGCATGGACGAACTCGACATGCGCCTGAACAAAGCCATGCGACAAAAGCTGGAACAACAGTCACTTGCGACCAGCCACTTTGCCCTGAGACTGGAAACCCAGTCTCCCCGAAAACTGATCACCAGCACCTCAGAACAATTAGCAAGACTGAATGAGCGTATGCAAGCCGCCATTCAACACAACCTCAGAAAGCAGCAGGACAAGCTTCAACTTCAGGCGCAGACCCTCAATGTTGTTAGCCCCCTCGCCACGCTCGGCCGCGGCTACGCGATCGTTAAAAATGAGGCAGGCGACATAGTGCGAGACGCCAGTCAGCTATCAAAAGGCCAAACCATTCAAGCACAGCTTGGCCAAGGGCATATTTCCGCGACCGTTATTGATGTAGAACCACAGTAAATCAATCCCTCAACCCCCACTCACTACGCCTATTGTCTACTAGCTCAGCTCTCTAAAACTCCTACAGTTGACGGAACCAAACACAAAATAAAAACCACTCAACTGAGGTGGAGCATATGAGCTACAACTCCGCATTTCGCCGTTCTATTGATCAGCGTGATGAATTCTGGCGCGAACAAGCGCAGAGCATTGACTGGAGTTCGGCGCCCAACACCATCTGGCAGCCACTCGAAAACGGTCACGGTGAATGGTTCCCTGACGGCACCCTGAATACCAGCGACGTTGCACTGGACGCCAATATAAGGGCCGGCCGCGGCGATCAGGCGGCTCTTATTTACGACTCACCAGTCACCAACACCCAACAAACGTTCACTTACAACCAACTAAGAGACGAAGTCGCTCTGTTTGCGGGCGCACTTCAAAATCAAGGCATACAAAAAGGCGATCGGGTTATTATTTATATGCCTATGATCCCGCAAGCCGCCATTGCCATGCTGGCTTGCGCTCGCCTTGGTGCCGTCCATTCAGTGGTATTTGGTGGCTTCGCCGCCCACGAACTGGCCGTGCGAATCGATGACGCCACGCCCAAAGCGCTGATCACCGCCTCTTGCGGGATCGAAATCAACACGGTTATCGAATACAAACCACTGGTCGACAAAGCCATCGAACAATCGGGCCACAAACCGCACGTTTGCGTGGTTTACCAACGCCCTCAAGCAAAAGCGTCCATGCAGGCCGACCGCGACCGGGACTGGAACGATCTCTGCGCAAACGCCAAACCCGCAGACCCCGTACCTGTCAAGGCAACCGATCCGCTTTACATCCTTTACACCTCCGGCACCACTGGCAAGCCCAAAGGGGTGGTCAGAGACAATGGCGGCCACGCCGTTGCACTCAAGTACAGCATGGGGCTGGTTTATAACGCGAAACCCGGCGACGTTTACTGGGCAGCCTCGGATGTCGGTTGGGTGGTTGGCCACAGCTACATTGTTTACGGCCCGCTGTTCGCCGGCTGCACCACCGTGCTGTATGAAGGCAAACCCATCAAAACTCCCGACGCTGGTGCCTTCTGGCGTGTAATTCAAGACCATAAGGTCGACATCCTGTTCACAGCCCCCACCGCTTTCCGCGCCATTCGCAAGGAAGACCCTGAGGCCACTCAACTCAGCCGTTACGATATCTCTTCGCTAAAGCGAATTTATCTGGCCGGTGAACGCTTGGACCCACCCACCTATGAATGGCTGAAGGAGAACACCAACCTTCCGATTCTTGACCACTGGTGGCAGACGGAAACCGGCTGGGCCATTTGTTGTAACCCAGCCGGAATCGAGATGATGACAACCAAACCCGGCTCTTCCACGGTACCGTCACCGGGGTTTGATGTGCAGGTCGTGAATATGGACGGCTCACCCGTTCCAACTGGCGAACAAGGTCAGATCGCCGTCAAGCTGCCGTTACCACCCGGTTGCCTGATGACGGTCTGGGGCGACGACGAGCGCTTTCTGAGTAGTTATCTGCGACCGATACCAGGCTTCTATAGCTCGGGAGATGGCGGATACGTCGATGACGACGGCTACGTATTCATCATGGGCAGAACCGATGACGTCATTAACGTGGCCGGCCACCGACTTTCGACCGGCGAAATGGAAGAAGTGGTCGCCTCTCACCCCGCTATCGCGGAATGTTGCGTTGTGGGAGCGCACGACGATCTGAAAGGTCAGCTACCTATTGGATTGGTCCTCATCAAGGATGGCGCAACCATCGACCCGGACGAACTTGAAGAAGAGCTGATCGAGATGGTGCGGGAAAAAATCGGCGCTATTGCCTGTTTCCGGCGGGCAATCGTGGTTGAGCGCCTACCAAAAACTCGGTCCGGCAAGATTCTTCGACGCATAATCCGTCAGATCGCCGATCACGAAGAGTACAGCGTTCCAAGCACCATCGACGACCCGGCCATTCTCGAAGAAATCAGCGAAGCACTCGGGCGCTGACCTGCAAGCACGCCTTTACAACAATGATTTCGGGCCGCCTCGTTCCGGGGCTGGCCCTCACTCGCCTTCAAATTACAAGCGACTGTTTTTTCTGTAAAAAAAATGAAAAAACGGGAGCATAAAAAAATTGACGAGCCGCGAAGGCGGTCTATACTGAAATTGCTGTGTGATTCTGCAGCGGTATTTGGCGAATGTGCTCCAACGTCCTGCCCCGGCTTTTCGTTGCCCCTTTCATCAGAACGCCCCGAATTATTCAGCAAGCATGGTCCCGTGAGGGCAAACCTTTTAGTAAGTACAGGAAAGATCAATGTCTGATACAAAAACTGGCCAGGTCAAATGGTTTAACGAAGCTAAAGGCTTTGGCTTTATTGAGCAGGAAGGCGGCAGTGACGTTTTCGTTCACTACAGTGCAATCAACTCAGGTGGCTTCCGCACTCTGGCTGAAGGCCAGCAGGTGCAGTTCACCGTTACTCAGGGCCCGAAAGGCCCGCAGGCAGAGAACGTAACGCCGCTATAAAGGGCTTATGTTGATTGCCTGATGCCCCTCACGGGCAGACGGAACAAAACAGCCGGCATTCGTGCCGGCTGTTTTGGTTTCGATTCAAGCTAACGGGAATAACACTAAGCTGAAACAGGCTCCGAGCTTCCAGCCACATCCGGCATCTGCACCCCAACTTCCTGTGCAACGGCCGAGAACAAGGCCTGCAAGGTAGCCGACGTCGTATCTTCCGCCAACGCAGCAGCACTGCAGATCTTACCGTTAGCATTCAGCCGAATACACGCCAAAGCATTAGCCTTGGTCCCCTCTCCCAAAGCGAATTCATCGTAGGCTTCTACTGCAATGGTGACGCCGAAACGGCGGGTCAGCGCATCCGACACAGCCTCAACAGCACCTAAACCGCGACCTTCCAAGGTGACGGGTGTTTCATCCGGCCCCACCACAACGTCAGCTCTGACACCTTCGTCATCACGGTGCAAGTTATAGGATCGCAATGCCCAATCCCGTGCCACCTTCAGGTACCGCTCTTCAAAGAGATGGTGAATGGTGTGTGAGTCGATCTCACCACCGTTGGTTTCGGCTTCCGATTGCACCACCTTACTGAACTCGATCTGCAGCCAACGAGGCAGGCTGATGTCGTAATCCCGTTCGAGCACGTACGCTACGCCACCCTTGCCAGATTGGCTGTTAATTCGCACCACTTCTTCATAGCGTCGACCAAGATCCGAGGGATCGATCGGCAAGTAGGCAACATTCCAAACATCCCCATCCTTTCGACGTGCCAGACACTTGCGGATCGCGTCCTGGTGGCTACCGGAAAACGCGGTAAAGACCAACTCCCCGGCATACGGATGACGAGGATGAGTCGAGATCTCTGTGCAGGCTTCCACCACCTCGGTGATTTCAGCCATGCCGGATAAATCCAATTCAGGATCAACACCTTGAGAGTACAAGTTCATGGCCATTGTGACCAAATCCATATTGCCCGTGCGCTCACCGTTACCCATCAAGGTGCCTTCAACTCGATCAGCTCCGGCCATGACAGCCAATTCGGCCGCCGCCACACCACACCCGCGATCGTTATGGGTGTGAACGCTGATACTCAAAGAATCCCGGTATTGGATCTTTTCACAAATCCATTCCACCTGATCCGCAAAAACGTTCGGCGTCGACATTTCCACGGTTGCAGGCAAATTAATAATCACAGGCTGACCCTGATCTGGCCGCCAAACACCCGTGACGGCATCAATAACATCCGCTGCGAAGTCCAATTCGGTACCGGTGAAGCTCTCTGGGGAATACTGGAACGTCCACTCAGTGTCCGGATAACGGCTCGCAATATCTTTCACCAGAGTTGCACCATTCCGGGCAATATCGCAAATACCCTCACGATCAAGCCCGAAGACTTGCTCACGCTGCACCGTAGAGGTCGAGTTGTAGACATGCACAATCGCTTTCTTTGCACCATCAAGCGCCTCGTAGGTACGCTCAATTAATTCAGCACGGGCCTGCGTAAGTACCTGGATGGTGACATCGTCCGGAATACGATTCTCTTCAATAAGCTTCCGGCAAAAATCGAAATCCGGCTGACTAGCGGCAGGGAAGCCAATTTCAATTTCCTTGAACCCCAGCTTCACCAACAAATCAAACAATCGCTGTTTTTGCGCTACAGACATCGGCTTGATCAGTGACTGGTTGCCATCCCGGAGATCTACTGCACACCATGTTGGCGCCGTTTCAATCACCCGATCCGGCCAGCGTCGATCTTTCTTGGCAACGGGCTTGAAGGGTGCGTATTTCCGATGATCAAAAGCCATGTCTGATAATTCCTTTCACTGATCGAAGAGATAACGCCAGTTTAACCGGTTTAATGCGCCATACGATTGCGAACTTTAGCTCAAACCGCTACCTTTAGGGCAAACTATTGCCAACTCAAGACAATTGGTGAAATATTGTGCTCAACAATGACAAAGCGTTAGTTAAAATAGACAAAACTGACCGGAAAATTCTGGAACAATTGCAGAGAGATGGCTCGCTGACCAATCAGCAGCTCGCCGAAAAGGTCGGCTTATCGCCCTCACCCTGCCTGCGGCGAGTACGGTCTCTGGAAGAAGCGGGCATTATTGTCAGAACCGCCACGATTCTTGACCACAAGAAACTGGGGTTAGCCCTGACAGCGGTGATACTGATCGGCATGGATCGTCACACCCCGGAGCGATTCGCGGATTTCGAAGAACAGATTGCGAACTACCCCGAAGTGCAGGAGTGCTACCTGATTACCGGACAAAGCGCAGATTACATGCTGAAGGTTGTGGTGCCGGATATGGACCATTACCACCAGTTCTTGCTAAACCGCATCACCCGCATTCCCGGGGTCAGCGGTGTTCACTCAAGCTTTGTTTTACGAAGAGTCATCGACAGCACCGCCCTACCCCTGGGTTACTTATCCTGACGAATCAACTCCATCAAGTAGGCTCGCGCCATACATTTAAGCTCGGTTACCAGCAATGCTCCCTGAGACTCCGGCAAGGTAGCTGCCAGTCTGAGAATTGAGCCAGCGGACCGAGGCAACAACAGGCTTGCAGTCCAACGCCGCTCTTCAGGTATGCTTGGACATTCCTGC
This sequence comes from Marinobacter sp. SBS5, assembly GCF_048285575.1. Classification (NCBI taxonomy): domain Bacteria; kingdom Pseudomonadati; phylum Pseudomonadota; class Gammaproteobacteria; order Pseudomonadales; family Marinobacteraceae; genus Marinobacter; species Marinobacter sp. SBS5. The sequence continues at coordinate 257,508 of NZ_JBLWAZ010000003.1, forward strand.
TTGAGACGTGCGTCAAAATCCCGGGCGTTGCTGTAGAGTTCGCGCAAATCCAAGTCTCGCAATTCCGGCATTGATTCGACGCCACTCCAGATTGCCGTATAAGCTGGTTCTGTCCGATAAAATTCGTAAAACAAGTCGATCAACACATCAACCGCTTCGGACAAACTGACTTCCAGCAATCGTTCCCGCAACGCGCTTTCCATTTTCTCGACATGCCCCTCGGCGAGGGCGTGAACAATGGCTGCTTTGTTCGGAAAATAGCGATATAGCGAAGCCAAAGACATGCCAGACTGCCGGGCGATGGCCGACATGCTGGTACCATCCACGCCGTTCTCGTGAAAGATCTCGGCCGCATGGCGGAGAATACTATCGACACGCTCCCGACTGCGCGCCTGCACCGGTTTACGGCGCGGTGTTACATTTATAGATTCGTCTGTCATCATCTGTACCTTATGGGGCAGGCTCCGTACAATAACGCTCACTTTAAGACAATGAAAGGCAGTTTCGGGCCAGTACCACTGCCAAATAGTCCAATCCCCACTTTTCAATGAAGCGGAAGACACGATGCGAGCTAGCCGTTATCTGATTGCCACTCAAAAAGAGACCCCTGCTGACGCGGAAATTATCAGCCATCAGCTGATGTTACGCGCAGGTATGATCCGTAAATTGGCCGCTGGCCTATACTCCTGGCTGCCACTGGGTTTGCGAACTTTGCGTAAAGTAGAACGAATTGTACGTGAAGAAATGGACAAAAGTGGAGCCCAGGAAGTCCTGATGCCCGCAGTCCAACCGGCTGAGCTGTGGCAAGAGTCCGGCCGCTGGGAACAATACGGCGGCGAATTGCTGCGCCTCCACGACCGACACGGCCGTGATTTTTGCGTTGGCCCTACTCACGAAGAAGTCATTACCGATCTGGTTCGCAATGAGCTGAAAAGCTACAAAGAATTGCCTGCCAACTTCTATCAGATTCAAACCAAGTTCCGCGACGAGCGCCGCCCGCGCTTTGGCGTGATGCGTGCCCGCGAATTCATCATGAAGGACGCTTACTCCTTCCACATTAATGCAGCATCGCTCGACGACACCTACCAGCTCATGCATCGGACCTACTGCAATATCTTTGACCGTTTGGGGCTGGATTATCGCCCGGTGCAGGCGGACTCAGGCTCCATCGGCGGCAGCAGCTCTCACGAATTCCATGTACTTGCTTCCTCCGGTGAAGATGCCATCGTCTTCAGCACCGGCGGTGACTACGCCGCCAACATCGAGAAAGCAGAAGCGGTGGCCCCGGCTGGTGATCGTCCTGCGGCCACCGAAGACATGAAAGAAGTGCACACGCCGGATCAGAAGACGATTGATGCCGTCTCTGAATTTTTGGGCCTGCCGGCTGAGCGCAGCGTAAAAACGCTGATCGTGAAAGCCGAAGCTGACGAGAATGGCGAGTCCGGTCTGGTTGCTCTCATTCTGCGTGGCGACCACACCCTAAACGAAATCAAAGCCGAAAACCTGCAAGGCGTGGCCGAACCACTGACCATGGCAACCGACGAAGAGATCGAGAAGGCCATTGGCTGCAAAGCCGGTTCCATTGGCCCAGTCAACTTGCCGATCCCGACCATCGTTGATCGCAGTGCGGCTCATCTGGCTGACTTCGTGTGCGGCGCGAACAAAGACGACTACCACCTGACCGGCGTCAACTGGGAGCGCGATGTTGCGGTTGGCCGCGTTGAAGATCTCCGGAACGTTGTTGAAGGCGACCCAAGCCCGGACGGCAACGGCACGCTGGAGATTCGTCGCGGCATCGAAGTTGGGCACATCTTCAAGCTGGGCAACAAATACAGCTCGGCCCTGAACGCCACGGTACTGGACGAAAACGGCAAATCGGTTGTCATGGAAATGGGCTGCTACGGCATTGGCGTTTCCCGCATCGTGGCCTCATCCATTGAGCAAAACCATGACGACAAAGGCATCATCTGGCCCGACGCGATTGCGCCGTTCCAGGTTGCGATTGTGCTGCTGAACGGGCACAAAGCGCCGGCTGTTGCCGAAGCCGGTGAAAAACTTTACAACGAACTTCGCGAAGCGGGCTATGACGTTCTGCTGGATGATCGCAACATGCGCCCGGGTGTAAAGTTCGCGGATATGGAGCTGATGGGTATCCCGCACCGCTTCGTTATCTCCGAGCGCGGGCTGAATGCCGGCACTCTGGAGTACAAGGGTCGCCGCGATGAAGATAAACAGGATATTGCGGTAGAAAACGCACTGCCTGTGCTGATGAAGGCCTCGCCAAAAGCCGGCCTGTAAGAAGCAAACGGTTCCGGGCAGTCCCGAGTGGCTGCCCGGAATGTTCTACGGCCGTTTAGCGAGCCCCAACGATACCCGGCTCTACTTCCAGCCCTACCCCGAATTTTTTCTGCACCGACTCTCGCACCTCCTCGGCTAACGCCAAAACATCCGCGCCATTGCCATGCGAGTGGTTGATCAGTACCAGTGCCTGTCGATTATGGATGCCCACTCGGGCGTTGCGAAAGCCTTTCCAGCCGGCCTGATCAATCAACCAAGCCGCAGCCAACTTCACGCCATCGGCAAGTGGGTAAAACACCACGTCTGGGAAGCACTTATGCAAACGCTCGAACTGTGCTTGATCGATAACCGGGTTCTTAAAAAAGCTTCCTGTATTGGGTAGGGTATCAGGATCGGGCAATTTTCTTCGGCGTACTGCCATGACCGCCTCAGCCACTTCCAGAGGCGTAAGCTCTATGTTGCCGGTATCTCCCAGATAATCCTGAAGGTCACGATAACCGAGCTTAAGGGGAGCTGAACGAGACAAGCGCAGGCGAATCTCCAGAATGATATAACGCCCTGGATTGCGCTTGAAAAAACTGTCGCGATAGGCGAACTGACACTCTTCAGCGCTCAACGCAACCACCTTCCGGGAAACACAATCCAACGCGGTCACGCTCTCAAGGGTATCGCACAGCTCCACGCCGTAGGCGCCAATGTTCTGAACCGGCGCAGCCCCCGCCGTTCCGGGAATTAACGCGAGATTTTCAATTCCGCGATAACCGGAGCGAGCTGCGTAAAGCACCGCATCGTGCCAGTTTTCCCCTGCAGATAACGCCAGCACTGCCGAATCACCTTCTATCTTTTCCCAGCGTCTGCCACGTATCGCTATGTGCAGGACGAGCCCGTCAAAGTCACCGGCAAAGACGAGATTGCTACCACCGCCCAGTACCAACGTTTCCAACTGCCGCTCACCAGCAATGTCGAGAGCCCGCACCAGCTGGTCAGCACTCGCTATATCCGCAAACTGTTTGGCTTTGACGGCTATCGCCATCGTGTTCAGGTCTTTTAAATCAACCTGTTCGCGGATGTGCAGCCCGTAGCTCAAGCCAGCCGCCCCCGAATTTCTTCAAGCAACCCTTCACTGGCTTCCTGGATCAGATCGAGAACCTGTTCAAAGCCCTGATCACCGCCGTAATACGGATCCGGCACTTCAACTTCACTAGAGCGGCCGAACTCAAGAAACAGCCCCGGTTCCGTGCCACCGTTCTGACGCCAGATATCCAGCACATCCGCTAGGTTTGAGCGGTCCATTACCAGCACATAATCGAAGGTATCGAGGTCATTTGACGTGATCTGCCGCGCTTTGAGATCAGAGAGATCAATTCCTCGGCGCCCTGCCGCCTCGACGGACCGAGTGTCCGGAGATTTTCCGGTGTGCCAGTCCGCGGTGCCGCAAGAGTCGATAAACACCCTATCAGCCATACCCTGCTCTGTTACGAGCTGACGAAATACCCCTTCCGCACTGGGCGAACGACAAATATTTCCCAAACAGACAAAAAGCACCCGAACGGATTCAGACATGACGTCCTCCGACTTCCATCAACTTTCTGATTCGCACTAGATCTTCTTCCGTATCCACACCAGGCGCAGGAGGCCGCTCTGCAACATCCACATGAATACTGGCTCCGTTATACAGCGCCCGTAGCTGCTCCAAAGCTTCTACTTGCTCGGTTGGCGCAGGCGCCCAGCTGACAAAATCACTCAACACACTGGCCCGGTAACCGTAGATTCCAATGTGGCGGAAGTACCCGATTCCATCCGGCAGATCGATCTCTGCAGACGCGGCATTTTGAGGCCATGTATCGCGAGCCCAGGGAATCGGTGCCCGGCTAAAATAATGGGCAATGCCACGAGCATCAAACACCACTTTAACCACGTTTGGGTTCAACACCTGATGAGCGTCATGAATGCGCTCGCATAAAGTCGATATCGCCACTTCGGGATACCGCTCCAGATTGTCGGCTACCTGATTAATCAAAGCCGGCGGCAACAATGGCTCATCACCTTGAACATTCACGACCCGGTGCTCCGGTTCGAGCTCGAGCTTTCGCGCAACTTCTTCGAGCCGGTCAGTACCACTGGCGTGATTCGGTGAGGTCATAACCACTTCAGCCCCAAACGCCCGGCACGCTTCGTCGATGCGTGCATCGTCAGTCGCAACCACAACACGACCTGCCCGGCTTTCCTGAGCACGCTCATGCACGTGCTGGATCATAGGCTTGCCAGCAATCATCGCCAACGGTTTGCCCGGCAATCGGCTGGACGCATAGCGGGCGGGAATCACGACAGTAAAAGACATACAGACAATCCTGCTTACGGTTAACTCAGTGCTTGTCCAGACGCTCGTCTGTGCTCAGGGTACGGGCTTCAACCGCGATCATAACGGGAATACCCTCCCGAATCGGAAAAGCCATGGCGTCCTGATAACACACGAGCTCCGTGCGATCGTCGTTCAGTTTCAGCTCACCCTTGCACACTGGGCAAGCCAGCATAGACAGAAGTTTCTTATCCATGTTTTTTTCTCTCGGTCATTTTAGACTGCAACTGCTCAGAGCATGTGTTGAGCCGTTCCAGAAAGCGTTGTTCAAAAGGTTCAGACAAGCAGGCATCGACAGTCAACACCCAGGCGTTATCCGGTGCAAAACCGCGGCACTTCACAGCATCTTTGGCCGTCATCACCAGCCATTCACCCGCGCCAGAGGCCAGATCTTCCGGCCGGAATCGATGGTGATCCGGAAAAGCCACTTCCTGCACATGTGCCCGTAAGTTCCTCAGGGTGTCAAAGAAACGGCCCGGGTTACCAATACCGGCAACCCCACGCACGGGTTTTCCGTTAAGGGCTTCCGGGGCTCTGATTTCACCCGAATTAATGTTGACGAGGGAGGCAGGCTGCAACGCCATGGCATGGATATTCGCGTGTTCGGCACCGGCGAACTCATCGATACTCTGGCCGGCCGACGGGAACTCACCCCCATTCAGTATCACGAAATCAACCGAGTTAAGGCGATCAATGGGCTCTCTTAACGGGCCCACCGGTAGAATGGCCCCGTTTCCGATGCCTCTTTGAGCATCAAACACGGCCAATTCGATATCGCGAGGTAAACGGTAGTGCTGAAGGCCGTCATCGCAGATCAGAACGTTACCCAGATCTTGCTCCAGCGCCCAACGAGCGCCCCGGAGACGCTGAGGGTCAACCACGACCGGGCAACCCGTGGCCAGCGATAGCATGAGCGGCTCATCGCCACAAACACCGGCGGGTGTACCCTCTTTCACCAGCAGCGGATAATTATCACTCTTACCGCCATAGCCCCGACTCAGGATGACGGGCCGCCATCCCTGCTGGCGCATACAATCCACCAGCCGAGCCGTTAACGGCGATTTACCAGTGCCGCCTACGGTTATGTTACCTACCACAACCACAGGTACCGGCAAACTCTCGGCTTGAGCCTGCCACGCCTTTCGGCGTTTGGATTCAGATATGGTGCGGTAAAGCCAAGCTAGCGGCGCCAACACACCCAAGGGCCGAGTCTGGCCATACCATAAACGGTCAATCACATTGCTCATGAATGCTCACTGAACTGAACCTGATGCAGTTGCGCGTAGGCTCCCCGAGCCGCCAGCAGTTCGCTGTGGGTTCCCGACTCGATGATTCGACCATTATCCATCACCAGAATACGATCGGCCTTCTCGATGGTCGAAAGCCGGTGGGCAATCACCAGAGTGGTCCGCCCCTGCATAACCGTCTCAAGAGCCTTCTGGATATGCCGCTCTGATTCGGTATCCAGCGCTGATGTCGCTTCATCCAGTATCAAAATGGGCGCGTTCTTAAGCAGAGCTCTGGCAATCGCCAATCGCTGCCTTTGACCGCCAGAAAGCATCACACCATTATCACCGATCATGGTATCCAAGCCTTCGGGCATGCGGTCAATAAACTCAAGCGCGTGCGCCTTGGCAGCGGCTTCGCGAATCTCTTCCCGGCTACAGTCCCGCAACGCGCCATAGGCGATGTTTGCGGCAATCGTGTCGTTGAACAACACCACGTTCTGAGTAACCAAGGCTATCTGGGCACGGAGTGCTTCCAGAGAGAACTCCATCAGCGAATGCCCATCAACCCGGATATCACCACCGGTAAAGTCGTAAAAGCGTGGCAGCAGGCTTACCAGAGTGGATTTACCACTGCCTGAACGGCCGACCAGCGCAACACTTTGGCCCGCTGGCAAATCGATCGAAATCTCGTCCAGTACGTTATCCAACTGGTCGCGATAGCGAAACGACACCTGATCAAACTCAATATGCCCCTCAACACGTTCGGGCGCATGGGTGCCGCCATCTTTTTCCGGCTGCTCGTCCATGGTTTCGAACACATCGTAGGCCGCAGCAACACCCTTTTGGATCTTGGAATGAATGGAAGTCACCTGACGAATCGGCTTCGCCATGGTGGTAGCCGCCGTAATGAACGCTATCAGCTGCCCGGTGGTCATTTCACCGCGGATTTCCGGGGCCAGCATGGTCCAGACCAGCGCTGCGATCGCAATGGCAACCAACACCTGAATCACCGGCACACTGATGGCCTGAGTCGAGGCCATTTTCAAACTTTGTTTCAGGTTGCGTGCACTGACCTGTCGAAAGCGGTCCCTCTCGTAGTCGGCACCACCGAAGGTACGAACCACGCGATACCCGGAAATCGATTCCGTCGCCACATGGGTGATATCGCCCATAGAGCCCTGGATTCGCTTACTGATCTTACGAAACCGCTTGCTGGCGTAGCTGACAACAAAGCCAATAACAGGCCCAACAGTCAGGAACACCAATGTGAGCTTCCAATTGGTGTAGATCATGAAACCAAGTAAGCCGACGATGGTCAGGCCTTCTCGCAGGGTGATGGTGATCGCGTTGGTAGCAGCTTCGGCCACTTGCTCGACGTTGAACGTTAATTTCGACACCAACCGGCCAGCGGCATTTTCGTCAAAATAACGAGACGGCAGCGTCATCATTCGATCAAACACATCGTTGCGCAGCGCGTTAATCACATTACGCCCAACATAGCTTATGAAATACTGACTGAAGAAAGTGCCCAATCCTCGCAGCGCAAACACCCCAACAATCAAGGCGGTCAACATCACACGATTCTGCGAAGTCGGGTTCTCGATCGCGGTGATGACGTACTCCATGGCAGCCGCCATGCCCGTGGACGCTGCGGCGTAAAGCACGTTACCCACAACGGCTAATGAAAAAGCCAACCAGAAGGGCTTCACATAAGTCAGCAGGCGCTTGTAGGTTGTCCAGCTGCCCGTGGGCGGCGTTTTAAGGGGCTCGGGGATTGAGCTACTCACTGGGACTCAGCCTCCCGCTCGGTGGTGATGCTTAGTTTGGCAAACCCCAACCGGCCCGCCACATCCATTGCACGAACCACGAATTCATGAGGGGTCCGGGCATCTGCAGTAATGACAAACGGCAAGCTGTTATCCCCTTCGGCCAACTCACTGACACCACGCTCGAGGGTTTCCCGACGATTATTGACCAGCGTCTTATCGTTCAGGATGTATTGGCCCTCGGCATTAATGACTACGTCGATCTGACGCAGCTCTGCGGGCTGTGCAGGGTCGCCACTCGCCTCAGGCAGCTCGACCTCAAGATGACTTTCTCGAGTGAACGTCGTGGAGACCATAAAGAAAATCAGCAACAGGAACACCACGTCGATCAGTGGCGTCAGGTCTACCCCGACCTCCTGGCTTCTCTGGCGCTTGAACTTCACGGTGTTCAGGCTCCTTCCACGTCGATTTCGCGATCACCATGAACCACTTCAACCAACTTAATGGCTTCTTGCTCCATGTTGACCACTAATTCATCTACCCGGCGAATAAAATATCGGTGACAGATCAACGCGGGAATGGCCACACTCAAACCAGACGCAGTGGTAATCAGCGCTTCCGAGATACCACCTGCCAGGTTGCCGGCGTTGCCAACTCCCGCCAACTGGATTTCGGCAAACACCTTGATCATACCAATGACCGTGCCCAAGAGGCCGAGCAACGGTGTGATAGTTGCAATGGTCCCGAGCGGATTGAGAAAACGTTCCAGTTCGTGAATGACCTGACTGGCCTCATGTTCTATGCTTTCTTTCATGATCTCGCGACCATGCTTTGCATTCATAAGACCGCTCGCAAGTACTCGGCCCATAGGGGATGAGCCCTGTAGCGCTTTTAACTTTCGACCGTTCAGCTCTTTCTTTTTGATCCAGCGCCAAAGCTCGTTAAGCGATTGGGTCGGCGCCACACGGGAAGCACGCAACGACCAGAAACGCTCCAAAATAATCGCAAGCGCTAAAATGGAACAGGCAACAATAGGCACCATCAGGATGCCACCAGCTTTCAACAGCTCAAACACGCTTGATCTCCCTGATTAATGACAAGCCGCGCTACTTTAGCATAGCTGCCGGTACAGGCCACACCTGCAATGTCACGGCATTTTACATTGATCACGGGTCAGGCCCGGACCAGCAATCCAGAACGGCCCCTGTCGCTTTGCTTCAACGATCTTCGGGTTATCCGGCTCAAAGCTAACCGATAGCTGTCCTGAACACGCCGTACTCAAGGGCACCGCACCAACCTGTTGATATCGATCCACAACATCCCGGTGCGGGTGCCCATAACGATGCCGATACCCGGCGGTGTAAATCACCCAATTCGGCTCCGCAGCCGAGACCCACCGCATCGAAGATGACGTTTTACTACCATGATGCGGAGCCACCACAATGCGGCGCCCCGAAAACGCCGGCAACCAATCCAACCCGGGATCAGCTAGCATTTCCGCTTCCACCTTGCGACTGATGTCGCCGGTGAGGACCACATCCACCCCGGTCTCGGGATGAAATACACGCAGGACACAGGAGGCATCGTTTCCGGATGGCTCCGCGCGGCTGCGCCAGAAACTCAGCTCAAACTCTCCCATCACCCGAGGCAATCGTGGGCAGCCCTGAATCACCGCAGCTGGATGGCGATCCAATTTCTGTCGCACCACCTCTGGCTCTCCGGTTGAGATCATCCCTATGGATAACTCATCCAGCAAAACAGATAGCCCGCCCGAGTGATCACTATCGCCGTGACTCACCACAAGATGGTCAACATGGTTCACGCCAAGCGCCTTAAGATTTGGCAGCAACACCGACTCTACCGCAGAGTACACACCTGTGACTTCCGGCCCCGTGTCATACAACAAGACTTGGCTCCCGGTGCGCACCAATACTGACAAACCCTGCCCGACATCCCAGATACGAACCTCGGGTACCGCCACTGAGGGATTAACCGGCTTTGCATTACTCAACCAACCGGAGCCTAACCACCCCACGACAGCCACTGCGCTGAGGACGCGAAACCGCCAGTCCGGAAAGCGCAACGCCAGCAAGGTCACCACGGCCAGAACGACCAACACAGGTTGCGATGCATTTGGCAGCGGGTATACCGGTATAACCTCCACCCCTTTAAGCAGGTACCATAAGACCCCGAGCACCGCATCAAAGCCATCGATCACATAACCGGCCAACGAGCCACCACTCACTACGACCAACAACGTTCCAACAAACAACACCGGCATCACCACGAACGACACCCAAGGAATCGCGACCAGATTGGCCAACACTCCCGCTACGGGCTGTACTTGGTCAAATGCATGGAGAACAGGCCAAAGACCGGCAAACACCGCGCACTGGGCGAGCATCAAACCTGCCAGCCAACCCAGCTTCCCTAAACGGCTTGAGAACACCAAAATGAGCAGAGCCACAGCCAAAAAAGAAAGCCAGAACCCCTGATCGAGCGGCGCGAAAGGATCAAGCAGCAGCACGCTCGCCAATGCAACAACAAAAGGCCGCCAAGGACTCACCTCTCGAGCTTTAACAAGAAGCCACCCGCCAACAACCACCATCACCAGCGCGCGACGTGTAGGTACGGTCATTCCGGCCAACAAGGCATACAACAGGCAAGCGAGCAACACCACTCCATAAACCGTATTGCGGATATAGTTTTCCGAAACGCGCCCCACAGCTACTAACAATAAGAGGCGCCGGCTGATCAGCCCCGCGACCAATGCCACTAACCCTAAATGCAACCCGGAAATAGCGACCAAATGAATGGTGCCGGTCGCCTTTAGCGTTTGCCACTGCTCTGCAGAAAGGTGAGCTCGATTCCCAATCAGTAAGGAGGCCACTAAAGAATAGTGCTTTGCCGCTCCAAAATAACGTTCAACCGCTGAGGCCGTTTCCCGATGCCAAGCGCGATAGGAGCACGCCAAGCCACAGGCCGATTCAGGCAACCCTTCCACGCTCCGCACACTACCCGTTGCACGCACACCCTGCCTGAACAGCCAATCCTCGTAGCGAAAACCTTCGTCATTGAGGTTTCCATGTGGCCGTTTGAGTACCACCTGAAGCGTTATTGGCCGTAAAGGCAGCACCTTATCGCCCGAACCGTACCAGGCAAGCCGAATCTTATCGGGGAGCTCGCCGTTTTCCACGGAATCGAGCGCGCTTGGCCAGCTGTCCACGCAAAAGCTAAAACGAAGACTGTTAAAGCTTCCGGGTTGCGGCAGATCACAAACATACCCGGACACGATCAACGAAACCCCCTCTTCCACTGACGGAAGCCGTTGCTGTATGCGCGAGTCTGCATTCCAGGCAGCCCATCCCAGCCCGACAAACGCCCAAATCAACCAAAGAAAAACGGCACGAAAGCGGGAGGCTTTCGCAAGCAAAAGCAGCGGTAGTACAATTAGGGATAAAAACAGCCACGGATAAGGTGGCAATACCGAGAACCGATACAGTAAGATAACGCCGCAACTAAATGCGAACAGGCCCATAGGGCTAAGTAGAGATCTTTCAGCTTTAGTGCTGAACTGGGTGTTTCTGGACAATCCTTGTCCTCCGATCAAAATCGACGCTCCCCATGCGCCGGTTACCATCCATACCGAGAGAACAGGCCGAACGTCCAATGCCGAAGAGGTTTATGAAACGGTATCTGCCGACTCCAGAAAAAGTGCAGTCTATGAAGAGCCTGCACTTTCTAGGCGATATCCTTCACGAGCCCAACTTGTGGCACATCAATCGCCACTGTGTGGCTCGAGCCTTTCTGATCGGTATCTGGTTTTGTTTTATTCCGATGCCCTTCCAAATGGTTGCCGCGGCATTTTTCGCCATTTGGTTTAATGCAAATCTGCCGCTATCCGTCGCACTGGTTTGGATTAGCAACCCGCTGACCATGCCACCGATCTTCTACTTCAATTATAAAATCGGTGCCTGGATACTGGATCGTCCGGTACTGCCTTTCGAGTTCCACGCAAACTGGCACTGGGTCAGCGACCGCCTGTTTGAAATCGGAATCCCGCTCTACCTTGGGTCACTGCTGCTTGCCACGATAAGCGCGTGTATTGCCTATTTGGCCGTACAATACCTGTGGCGCCGAAAAGTACGCTCTGACTGGCAACTGCGCCGCCGCCTGAGAATCAGACAGCAGCGCTCCAATCCTCAGGACTCCTGAACCAGCGTTCCCTGCTCCAATCGCAGCACTCGCCCCAAACTTTTGGCCATCCCCATGTCATGGGTCACCATGATGAAGGCAGTGCCCGAGTTATCCCGTAAATCCTGAATCAGCGCCCTTATACCTTCACCCGTGTGCTGGTCCAGGTTACCCGTAGGCTCATCCATCAACACGCAGTTGGGCTCGTTAACCAGAGCTCTGGCGATGGCGACACGCTGGCGCTCGCCCCCCGATAACTCACCCGGCTTGTGGCGAAGGCGCTGCGCCAGACCCACTCGCTCCAGTAACGCCTCAGCTTTGGGCTTCGCCTGTCTCGGAGACTGCCCACCTAACGCCAAGGGCATCATGACATTTTCAAGTGCCGTGAATTCAGGCAGCAGATGGTGAAACTGGTATACAAACCCCAGATGCCCATTACGGAATCGCGCGCGCCCCGCCTCCGACATCCCGTGAATATTCTGACCACAGATTTCTATCTGGCCGGATGACGGCTTATCCAAACCACCCAGTAGGTTCAATAGAGTGGTTTTACCCGCGCCGCTACTACCCACAATCGCAACCGTTTCACCAGCCGACACTTCCAACGAAATATCGGAAAATATCGTCAGCTTTTCCGGACCTTCGCTGTAGGTGCGCGTGACTTTCCGGCAATCAATCACCAAAGGCGTGGCTGTGTTTGTCATCGATACATCACTCATAGCGCAAAGCCTCCGCCGGTTCGACTCGCGACGCCCGCCAAGCCGGGTAAATCGTTGCCAGCAGGCTCATCGCCAAGCCAGCACCACTAATCACTGCCACATCCTGCCATTGCAACTGAGAAGGCAGGTAGCTGATAAAGTACACATCGGCACTCAGGAACTGGTGCCCCATGGCAGCCTCGAGCCAAGCGATAAAAGCGCTGATATTCAAGGCTCCCAGCACGCCCAACGCCGTGCCAATTAATGTACCGAACACACCGATGACGGCGCCCTGAATAATAAAGATGCGCATAATTCGGCCCGGGGTAGCCCCCATAGTCCGCAGAATGGCGATATCGGCGGTTTTATCAGTCACCACCATCACCAGCGTAGAGACAATGTTGAACGCCGCAACGGCAACGATAAACATCAACAACAGCCCGATCATGGTCTTTTCCATGCGGATGGCATTGAACAAATTGCCATGAGTGCGAGTCCAATCCGATACGTAATAACGGCCGCCTAAACCAGAGGCTACGTCGTTAACCACCCGCGGAGCCGAGAACAAGTCATCCATCAGCAGGCGAAGCCCTTCAGCTTTGCCACCCGTGCGCATCAGTCGAGACGCATCATCCATGTGAATCAGTGCGTAATTACCGTCCAACTCGGCGCCGACACTAAAAATGCCTTTTACGGTGAAGCGTTTCAGCCGTGGCAAAACACCCGCTGGAGTCACTGAAGCCTCAGGCAACACCACCGTTAACTTGTCGCCTATGCCCAACCGAAGACTGTTGGCCATCAACCGGCCGATAATAATGCCGAATTCACCGGACTTGAGATCGTCCAGCCCACCTTCTACAAAATGGTTTTCAATGATCGAAACTGAGGCTTCTTGCTCCGGCAATATACCGCTCAGCATCACACCGCGAACATTACCACCCCCCGTAACCATCCCCTGGCCCTGAATAAACGGCGCAGCGGCCAGAACGTCAGGGTTCTGCTCCACACGGCGATCAAGCTCTTCCCAATCATTTAAAGGCCCGGACGCACCTTGAATGGTGGCATGAGGAACCATACCCAAAATGCGTTGCTTGAGCTCCTGATCAAAACCGTTCATCACAGACAGCACAATGATCAGTACCGCTACCCCCAACATGAGGCCGATCATGGATGTGAGAGAGATAAACGAAATAAAGTGATTACGACGCTTGGCTGCGGTGTACCGCAAACCAATGTAAAACGATAAGGGTCTGAACATGGGGAGGTGCCTGTCGCTACCTTCGGGTCTGTCGTGGTTTAAGAAACTGCTAAACTACTCTGTACTAACAACATTTCTTAGCTATCTGGAGAAAGGATGCCAAGCCAAGATACTACGGGCTCAACAACCCGGTCGCCACAAGATCGTCGGGAGTTTTTCCGGATCCAGGACCGTATTGGTCTGGAAATCCGAAGACTCGAGGAGAATGATCCGGCGGATCCCAACCTCTTCAACGACACGCCTCTAGACTCACTGAAAGCCGAATACCGCCGGCTCGACCAGGACATAAAAACGCATCTGGCCAACATTGCCGAACGCGACCGCTTGCTCACGGGTTTGATAACAACCCTAAACAGTAAGATGGACGCGTTGGCACGCATTATCGCCTTTGAGCAAAATCCGTTGCAACCTGATGACTGGCAAGATGTGACAATGAGCGAGGGCGGCTTGGTCTTTTTCAGCCCGTCAGTTACTTGGCAAGCGGGGGACCGAATGGCGGTCCGCATGACGCTTCCTCCAGAACTTTACCAACCGCAGGCCATTGCCCGCGTGATCGATCTCGAACGCGACACCTCCGGGGGCGCATGGGTTCAAGCTGCCTTTACTGAACTTGAGGAAAGCGACCGCCAACAAATTGCGCGCCATGTGATGCGGTGGCAGATAAGGCAGAAACGAAAAGAGTAGACTCACAATAAAGTGTTGGCTTTTAGCAAGCTTTTCACCATATTACGCTTTATCCATGTGCCAAAGAAGGCCGCGGCAACCCAAGCATTAATGGAGAACCTGATGAAAAAGAAATCAAACTTGCGCACAGCACTCGGCCTGGCAGCCCTGCTAACCACCGGAATGGCACCGGCACTTCATGCCGAAGACTTAACGATTCCAGTGGGCAGCCAAGCCGATCGCAATACAATCAGCCTGCCGAGCAACGGCATGAGCCAGGCATCCGTCCGCCAGCGCTGGGGTAACCCCAAAGATATTCGCGGGCCCGTTGGCCAGCCGCCCATCAGTCAATGGCACTACGCCGACTTTGTGGTCTATTTCGAGCGCGACCTCGTCATGCACGCCGTGGTCAAACGCCAAAAAAACTGATTTCAAAGGTTTTGCTTGAAAGTTTCTCCACTCCCAGCCTGACGTTAGGATAACGGTCAGATAGAATGGCAGTTTCTGCGAACCAAGGTGGCTTATTACAGTGAGATCCAAGCGAGTTTTGCCTGCCGAGTGGGCGCCCCAGAGTGCCGTCATGCTGACCTGGCCTCATCCCGGGACCGACTGGGCCCGGATTATGTCAGACGTAGAACCTGTCTTTCTGGCCATCGCCAAGGCTGTACTTCGTTTCGAACATCTGATCATCAGCTGCGAATACGTTGCCCGATTGCAGGAACTCGGCGACGAACTGAATAAATGGGCAGAAGATAGCCAAATGCCCGGCAGAGTTATCACAGTTCCGGCACCCGCCAACGATACTTGGGCGAGAGATCACGGCCCTATTACCGTTCAGACTAATAGCGGCCCGACCCTGATCGACTTCAAGTTCAATGCTTGGGGCGAAAAGTTTAACTGGGAAAAAGACAACGCTCTAAACCTGCACTTGGCCGGTGCTCGCGTGTTTGGCGCACACCCTATGCAAACAGTCGACTTCGTACTTGAAGGCGGCTCGATCGAGTCCGATGGCGAAGGGACGCTACTGACTACCAGCGAATGCCTGCTCACACCCTCCCGAAACCCGACGATGGACCGCACAAGCATCGAACAGCTTCTTACCGAGATGCTGGGCGCGGAGCGAATTCTTTGGCTGAACCATGGGTATTTGGCCGGCGACGACACTGATAGCCATATCGACACTCTGGCTCGCTTCTGCGCGCCTGACCATATCTGCTATGTCGCCTGCCCAGACGTAGCTGATGAGCACTACAGCGCGCTCGCCGCTATGGAAGAAGAGCTGCAGGGTTTCTCCCAGAAGGATGGGACCCCCTACAAGCTGACCGCTTTACCTTGGCCCGATGCCATTTTCGACGAAGACGGCGAGCGACTGCCGGCAACCTATGCCAACTTCCTGATCATCAACGATGCCGTGTTACTGCCGACTTACGGCGTGCCGCAAGATCAAGAAGCCATAGGCGTTATGGCTGACATTTTCCCCGACCGGGAGATCATTCCTATCAACTGCCGCCCTCTGATTTACCAGCATGGCAGCTTACACTGCGTCACCATGCAGATTCCGGCAGGAGTCGTAGAACTATGAGCCAGGCAAACAGCCACAACGAACTCACTGTAGCCGCCATTCAGCAGAGCTGCAGTGACGACAAAGAAGTCAGTTTGGCGACATCAGAACGATTGATCCGGGAAGCCGTAAAAGGCGGCGCCCAACTGGTGGTTCTGCAAGAACTGCACGCCACTCTGTATTTCTGCCAAACCGAAGACACAGCCGTGTTCGAACTTGCAGAACCTATCCCAGGCCCCACGAGCGACCGCTTGGCAAATCTGGCGAAAGAGCTTGGCATAGTACTGGTAGGCTCGATCTTCGAGCGCCGTATGAATGGCGTGTACCACAACACCTCCGTTGTTTTTGAAACGGACGGTAGCCTTGCCGGTATTTACCGGAAAATGCACATCCCCGACGACCCGGGCTTTTACGAAAAGTTCTACTTCACCCCTGGCGACGCGAACTTTAACAACGGTAGCAGCGGGTTTACGCCCATCCAGACCTCTGTCGGTAAACTGGGTGTTTTGGTGTGCTGGGATCAATGGTACCCGGAAGCCGCGCGATTGATGGCTTTGGCGGGCGCTGAAATCCTGATCTACCCAACCGCCATTGGCTGGGACATCACCGATGACCAGGACGAGCAAGCGCGCCAGCTTGATGCCTGGGTTACCGTACAACGTGGTCATGCAGTGGCCAACAACCTACCTGTGATCGCCCCTAACCGGGTCGGCACAGAACCGGACCCATCAGGACAAACCGATGGCATTCGTTTTTGGGGCAACAGCTTCATCTGCGGCCCGCAGGGTGAATTCCTTGCTCGCGCTGACGACCAGCAAGAGAGCATTCTGATCACCACACTGGACCGAAACCGTTCGGAATCCGTTCGCAGAATTTGGCCGTACCTGAGAGACAGACGGATCGATGCTTACGGGGACATTGTAAAGCGGGTCAGGGATTAATTGCGGCATGAAGCAAAAGCTGGATAACGTTGTTAGCGTACTCAACACCATATTGTTGGGCAAAGAACCTCAAGTGCGCCTTGCTCTGTGCGGTTTGCTCGCTCGAGGCCACCTGCTAATCGAAGACATCCCCGGCATGGGCAAAACAACGCTGTCCCACGCTCTGGCCAGTATCATGGGCCTCAGCTATCAACGAATTCAGTTCACCAACGATCTGTTGCCTGCTGACGTGCTGGGTTACTCCATGTACGACAAGCAGGCCAACAACCTGGTGTTTCACCCGGGCCCTATTTTCGCGCAAGTCGTGCTGGCCGACGAAATCAACCGGGCATCCCCGCGCACCCAAAGTGCGCTACTGGAAGCCATGGAAGAACGGCAAGTTTCTATAGAAGGCGAAACTCGCCCGCTACCCTCTCCGTTCTTTGTGATCGCCACGCAAAATCCGATCGAACAGGGTGGCACCTTCCCTCTACCCGAATCTCAACTCGACCGCTTTCTGATGCGCCTGAAACTGGGCTACCCAGATCCCAAGGCAGAGCGAGAACTGCTGGAGGGAGAAGACCGAAGAGCATTGACGGCACGCCTAGAGGCGATCCTGCCACAGGCAGAGCTTGAACAAGCACAGACAGCGGCAGAAAAAGTCTCCGCAAGCCCTGCCCTGCTCGACTACCTGCAACGCTTGCTCGAACAAAGCCGACGGATGCCGGGCTTAATGTACGGGCTATCACCACGAGCCGGTCTAGGTTTACTGCGCGCAGCCAAAGCCTGGGCATTAATGGCTGGTCGAGATCACGTGCTGCCAGACGACCTACAAGCTGTATTCCCTTCCGTGGCCGAACATCGCCTGGAGCAAGGGGAAACCGGCAAGAGCCATGAACGGGTCCGTCAACTTCTGAGCACGGTATCGGTCCTGTAATACCCGCTGTCCATATAGCCTGCATCAATGAACGGTATATTTGGAAACAAATGGAAGCCAATCAAATTCGTGTTAGCCTTTTACCACGATTCGAACCCTGAGCTCCCCCAATGAGCTCAAACCAGACCAAACTATTAGCGAGATTTCGATGAGCACAACCCAACACTCCCGCCTGATCATTCTTGGCTCCGGCCCGGCCGGTTACACCGCTGCGGTCTATGCAGCCCGCGCTAACCTGAACCCGACACTGATTACCGGCATTGAAGTGGGCGGGCAGCTCACCACCACCACTGACGTCGACAACTGGCCAGGCGACAACGACGGCGTTCAAGGCCCGGAACTGATGCAGCGCATGCAGAAGCATGCCGAGCGTTTTGAAACATCCATTGTTTATGACACCATCAATGAAGCCGATCTGCAAAACCGCCCGTTCCGCTTGAAGGGTGACAGCGGCGAGTACACTTGTGACGCCTTGATCATTGCCACCGGCGCATCGGCCATGTACCTGGGCATGGAGTCTGAAGAAAAATTCAAAGGCCAAGGCGTATCGGCCTGCGCTACCTGTGACGGTTTCTTCTACCGCAAACAGAAAGTCGCGGTCATTGGCGGCGGCAACACCGCAGTTGAAGAAGCGCTGTATCTGTCCAACATTGCTGACGAAGTGACTCTTGTACACCGTCGCGACAAACTGCGCTCAGAAAAGATTCTTCAGGACAAACTGTTCGAAAAAGCTGAAAACGGCAATGTGAACATCGTCTGGAACCACACACTGGATGAAGTGCTAGGCGATGGTACCGGTGTTACCGGCATGCGCATCAAAAGTACAGAAGACGGCAGCACACAGGAAATGGATCTGGCGGGTGTCTTCATTGCCATCGGCCACAAACCCAATACCGACCTGTTTGCCGGCCAACTGGACATGGAAAACGGCTACCTGAAAATCAAATCCGGATTGGAAGGCATGGCCACCCAAACCAGCATTCCAGGTGTCTTCGCTGCGGGTGATGTGGCAGACCACGTTTACCGTCAGGCGGTCACGTCTGCGGGCTTCGGCTGCATGGCAGCTCTGGACGCAGAGAAGTTTCTGGATCAGCAGGACTAAGGCGAACTCGTCAACATGACGTCGTTACCATGGATCGAACCAGACGAACTCTGGTTCCCTCCCGCTGAAGAAGCGCTAGACGACCCTGACGGCCTGCTGGCCGTTGGTGGAGACCTGTCTCCGGACAGACTCCAGCTGGCCTACCGGAACGGTATTTTCCCTTGGTTCAGTGATGACCAACCCATTCTGTGGTGGTCTCCTGACCCGAGGTGCGTCTT
Source organism: Marinobacter sp. SBS5 (assembly GCF_048285575.1). Taxonomy (NCBI): domain Bacteria; kingdom Pseudomonadati; phylum Pseudomonadota; class Gammaproteobacteria; order Pseudomonadales; family Marinobacteraceae; genus Marinobacter; species Marinobacter sp. SBS5. Next base: position 276,711 of record NZ_JBLWAZ010000003.1, read on the forward strand.
AATACCCGGAAATATTCACGTCTCTCGCAGTCTGCGCCGCACCCTCAATCAGCAACGATTCCGGATAACGGCAGACCAATGCTTTAGCCGAGTCATCCGGCTTTGCGCGTCTATTCGCGCCGAAGGCACGTGGATCACTGACGAGATGATCGATGCCTACAGCGAACTTCATCGCTTAGGCACTGCTCACTCTATCGAAGTGTGGAATCAGAACGGCGAGCTTGCCGGAGGAATGTACGGTGTCGCTATAGGGCGGTGTTTCTTCGGGGAGTCCATGTTCTCCCTTGAAACGAATGCATCAAAAGTCCTCATGGTCCACCTGGCCCACCAACTGCAAGCGTGGGGCTATGAGATCATGGATTGCCAGGTTGAGAGCAGCCACCTACTTTCCATGGGTGCGACAACAGTTTCACGCTCCGAATTTTTATCTATACTCAAGGCATGTGTTGACGCCAAACCAGAAGAATCAGAGTGGAACTTCACATGGCAGTGGCCTCGTTAGGAGAAGTGCATGAGTAATCTCCGAACGCTCGTTTTCTTTGCAACCCCCGCCCACGATTGCAGCTACCTTCCTGATCGTGAAGCCACCACCATGTTTGTTGACCCTAGAGCGAAAATTGATAAAAAACTCTACAGCCAATTGACCGCCCTCGGTTTTCGTCGCAGCGGTTCACACTATTACCGCCCTCACTGCGAATCGTGCTCTGCCTGCGTCCCTGTGCGCCTGAAGGTTGATAAGTTCCAGCCAGACCGCAGCCAACGCAGAGTACTCAAGATGAACGCTGACCTTGCATGCCGGCTCGTGCCAGCCGCATACAACGAACGCTATTACCGCCTATATGCCCATTACATCGAAGAGCGCCATCAAGATGGCGACATGTACCCTCCCACTCGAGAACAGTTCACCTCGTTTTTAGTCGAAGGCTCCACCGACTCCTGGTTTCTGGAAATCACTCTGAACGATGAACTTATAGGGCTAGCCGCCATCGACTTACTCGACGATGGCCTGTCTGCCATATACACGGTCTTTGCACCGGAATACGAATCTCGAAGTCTCGGCACTTTTGCTGTGCTCTGGCAAATTGAAGAGGCCCGAGCACGAGAGCTGCCCCACCTTTATCTAGGCTATTGGATTAAAGACTGTAAAAAAATGAGTTACAAAACCCGTTACAGACCCATCGAGGCACTACAAGATGGTCAGTGGCATGAAATGAGAAGCACCTGATTTTTGCCAAACGGCAAGAATTCAGGCAGAATTGCGCAATTTAAAATCACCGAAAGTATTCCGAACGAGGTTTTTACTGAATGGCGAAATCAGATGTCATTGAAATGGAAGGCGTTATTCTAGACACGCTTCCTAACACCATGTTCCGCGTTGAGCTGTCAAACGGCCACGTTGTGACCGCACACATCTCAGGAAAGATGCGCAAGAACTACATCCGCATCCTGACTGGCGACAAGGTCAAGGTAGAGCTGACTCCCTATGACCTGAGCAAAGGCCGCATCGTTTACCGCGCCCGTTAATGCTCCAGTGACATCTGAAAAGCCCCGCTAATGCGGGGCTTTTTTGTTACTTCAGATGGCTTCTGCCGGTTCGTCTTCGTACTCAAAGACAAGCTCGTCGTTTTCGAGCTGGATGAACACATCCCCGCCCTTCTCAGACAGCTTCCCGAACAGAATCTGCTCAGCCAGAGGTCGCTTGATCTTATCCTGAATCAAACGGGCCATTGGTCTCGCACCCATGGTCACATCGTAGCCTTTTTCTGCCAACCAGGACTTAGCAGCCTCATTCACATGCAAGACCACGTGTTTCTCGTCCAGCTGCGCCTGCAGTTCGGTCAGGAACTTGTCCACGACGTGGGTGATCGTAGCCTTTTGCAGATCGCCGAACTGAATAATGCCATCCAGCCGGTTACGGAACTCAGGCGTAAAGGTTTTGCTGATCACTTCCATGCCGTCAGTACTGTGGTCCTGCTCGCTGAAGCCAATCGAGCGACGAGCCATGTTTTCTGCACCAGCGTTGGTTGTCATCACCAAGATCACATGCCGGAAATCCGCTTTGCGACCGTTGTTGTCCGTCAGCGTACCGTGATCCATAACCTGTAGCAGCAGGTTAAACACTTCCGGGTGCGCCTTCTCGATCTCATCCAGCAACAAAACACAGTGTGGGTGCTTGTTAACGGCTTCCGTCAGCAGACCACCCTGGTCATAACCGACATATCCCGGAGGCGCACCAATCAAGCGAGACACAGTGTGACGCTCCATGTATTCCGACATATCGAAACGTACCAGTTCGATACCCAGAACCTTGGCCAACTGCTTGGTCACCTCGGTTTTACCAACACCCGTTGGGCCCGCAAACAGGAAGGCACCTTCAGGCTTCTCTGGTGCCTTCAGCCCTGCACGGGCCAGCTTGATGGCGGTCGACAAGGATTCGATAGCCGGGTCTTGGCCGAACACCACCATTTTCAGGTTGCGTTCGAGATTGCGCAGAAGATCTTTATCGCTAGTGGACACATTCTTCGGCGGAATGCGCGCAATGCTGGCCACCACATCCTCGATATCAACCACTTCAACCGACTTCTTGCGCTTGTCCTCCGGCTGCAGGCGCTGGCGAGCACCGGCTTCATCGATTACATCGATGGCCTTATCCGGCATGTGCCGGTCCGTGATGTAACGGTCCGCCAGCTCTGCTGCCACCCGAAGCGCCTGATCGGTATAGGTCAGGTCATGGTGCTTCTCGAAGCTTGGTTTGAGGCCCTTGAGAATCTGATACGTATCTTCAACGCTAGGTTCGTTGACATCAATCTTCTGGAAACGACGCGCCAACGCACTGTCTTTTTCAAAGATGCCACGGAATTCCTGATAGGTGGTTGAACCAATGCAACGCAACTCTCCGGAACTCAGCATTGGCTTGAGCAGGTTGGACGCATCCATTACCCCGCCCGATGCCGATCCCGCACCAATAATGGTGTGGATTTCGTCAATAAAAAGAATCGCATGCTCTTGCTTCTTCAAATCACTGAGAAGCCCCTTCAGGCGTTTTTCGAAATCACCGCGGTATTTCGTACCGGCGAGCAAAGCTCCCATATCCAGGGAGTAAACCACAGCGTCCGAAATAATATCGGGCACTTCGCCGTCAACAATGCGCCGTGCCAAACCTTCCGCAATCGCCGTTTTACCCACGCCGGCCTCACCAACCAGCAATGGGTTATTCTTCCGACGACGAGCCAGAATCTGCACCACCCGCTCCACCTCAGTCTCACGACCAATCAGGGGGTCAATGCGCCCTTGACGGGCTTGTTCGTTCAAGTTTGCGGCGTAATTTTCCAAAGGACGTGCGTGACCATTTTCTTCTCCCGCATCCTCTTGAGCGGCGTGATCGGCCCCTTCCTGATCCTCAGCACCCTGCACACGCGAAATCCCGTGAGAAACAAAGTTCACCACGTCGATGCGGGCAACGTTCTGCTTCTTGAGAACATAAACCGCCTGACTTTCCTGTTCACTGAAAATCGCAACCAGCACATTCGCACCCGTCACTTCTTTCTTTCCCGAGGACTGAACATGGAACACCGCCCGCTGCAGCACTCGCTGAAAACCGAGTGTAGGCTGTGTTTCCCGGTCACCGTCGGTGGACGGGATCAGGGGCGTTGTGGAATCCACAAACTCTATCAATTCATCCTCAAGCTGTTTGAGGTCTGCACCGCAAGCTTTCAGCACTCCCACTGCCGATTCATTGTCCAGAAGAGCCAACATCAAATGCTCCACGGTCATGAATTCATGGCGCTTGTCACGGGCATTTTTGAAGGCTGTATTCAGCGTAAGTTCAAGATCTTTGCTCAGCATGGGCTACCCCTAGGTCTGTCAGTCCGCGCGTTCTATCTCGCAAAGCAACGGGTGTTCGCATTCTGAAGAATACTGATTCACCTGAGCTGCCTTCGTTTCTGCGATGTCGCGGGTATATACCCCACATACGGCCTTTCCTTGCGTATGGACGAGCAGCATTACCTGCGTCGCCTTCTCTTCGTTCATACCGAAGAACGTCATCAACACTTCCACCACAAAATCCATCGGGGTGTAGTCATCATTCAGGAGCAGCACCCTAAAACGGGCGGGACGCTTCAGGGCCGGCTTTTCGGGCGCAACACTCACCCCATCTTGACGCCCGGGCTGGTCGTCCTCCCCCTGATTAAATATTAGTAGAGAATTCTCAATTGTCCGCATGGTTCTATGTACCGATTATTCGGATGGCTAACTTAATGTGGTTACCCGGCCAGACATTTTCAAGGCAGGCGCCAGTTCAAGCGCGGGTTATCTAATCCTGTGGACATGATACCGATTCCATACCCTGAAGAAACACTTATTCAATCAGCTGTGATCCTTGACTCAGAAACGTGATTGGTCGACAGTTAAGATCACATGTAATTTAATGTAACGGTTTGCAGCAAAAGTGTATCGGCACCAAGCCGGAGAGATTGGGTTGCACCCCAATCGGCAATGAGCATCTGCTGCTGACCACAGAAAACGCTCCAATAATAAAAGTGACAGCAAAGGGACGGGGGAGTTCATCATGCCAAGGGGCAAGGTTAAGTGGTTCAACAACGCCAAGGGATACGGCTTCATCATTGAAGATGGCTGCAGCGACGATCTGTTCGCGCACTTTTCTTCGATTCAGATTGAAGGCTACAAAACCCTCAAAGCAGGCCAAGCCGTTACGTTCGACAAGAAGCCGAGCGACAAAGGCGTCCATGCAGTGAATATTGTGCCGGATGCCGCGTCTGAGAATGGCATGCCTACAAAGCATGACGCTCAATCCGACCCCAATAACAACGGGTATCCACCAAGAGCCGCCAACGCCTGATCGTAAATTCCGGCCAAGCCAAACCCGCTTCCCTGCCGGTCTTTGCCGGTGGGTGCCAAACTCCCATACTTTTTTCGCTGCCCCCATTCCAGTACGCTTGTCAGCTCGGCCCACCCGCGACTGACAGGAATCTGTGAATGGCGGACATCATCCTGTTTAACAAACCTTTTCAGGTTCTCAGCCAGTTCACTGACGAGCGCGCCAACAATCCTCGCTCAACTCTGGCAGAGTGGATCAAGAAACCCGATTTTTACCCCGCAGGTCGACTGGACTACGATTCAGAAGGGCTTCTCCTTCTGACCAACCACGGGCCCTTACAGCATCGCATTGCGTCTCCGCAGACTAAAATGCCCAAAACCTATTGGGTACAGGTGGAAGGCGAGATTTCGGCTGAAGCCATCGATCAACTGTCTAAGGGAGTCAATCTAAAAGACGGCCCCACCCGGCCTGCAAAGGCACAAAGAATTGAACCACCAAGCCTTTGGCCTCGAACCCCGCCCGTTCGACACCGGGAAACCATTCCCACCAGTTGGATCGAACTAACCATCAGCGAAGGCCGTAACCGACAGGTGCGCAGAATGACAGCGGCCGTTGGTTACCCTACCCTGAGGCTGATACGTTACAAAATTGGCGACTGGACGCTCGACAAGCTTCTGCCTGGCGAGTTCCGAATTGAACAGGTGCACCTCCCCGATGCTCCAAGCGCAAATTCGACACAGACCCGTCGCACGCACTCTCGCTCACCTAAAGCGCGCCGACCCAACAGGAGATCAGCACCCAAATGACCTGGAAACCTCACGCGACAGTGGCCGTTATCGCCGAAGATGATCAAGGCCGTTTCTTACTGGTGGAAGAAGTCAGTAACGGTCAGGTGGTCTTCAACCAACCGGCCGGCCACATTGAAGAAGACGAGCTGATTCTCGAGGCCGCCTGCCGCGAGACACTGGAAGAAACTGGATGGGAAGTTGAGCCCACCTATTTTCTGGGCATTTACACCTATAAGACACCCGCTAATGGCGTGACTTACCACCGGTTCTGCTACGCAGCAAAGCCGGTTCGAAAGGTCACCAATGAACTGGATACCGGCATCATCGCCCCACACTGGCTGAGTCTGGACGAAATTAGAGAACTCGGGAGCAAATTACGCAGTCCTCTGGTGCTGCAATGCATCGAGGATTACCGAAACGGTCGTCAATTCCCCCTTGAAGTCGTCATCGACGGACAGACGTAACTCTCACAAGGTGGTAAAATCGCCGCTTTCTAACCGGTCACCAGTAGGCTCATGACTCCAAATCCTGATTCCAAAGCCCCAGAAAACACCCGCGTCATCGTTGGCATGTCCGGCGGTGTAGACTCTTCGGTTGCCGCTTGGTTATTGAAAGACCAGGGTTACCAAGTGGAAGGCCTGTTCATGAAGAACTGGGACGAAGATGACGGAACGGAATACTGCACCGCCATGACCGACCTTGCCGACGCGCAAGCGGTGGCCGATGCCATTGACATTAAATTGCACACCGCCAGCTTTGCCGCCGAGTACTGGGATCGAGTGTTCGAGCACTTTTTATCCGAATACAGTGCTGGCCGCACGCCCAACCCCGACATCCTGTGCAACAAGGAAGTAAAGTTCCGGGCCTTTCTGGATTATGCCGTTACCTTGGGTGCCGATTACATTGCGACGGGGCACTATACCCGCCAGCGCCCGCTAAACGATGGCAGCGGCAAAGCCGAACTGCTTAAAGGGTTAGACCCGAACAAAGACCAAAGCTACTTCTTGCACGCGGTCTCTGGTGACCGCATTGCCCGCACCCTCTTTCCGGTGGGTGAACTGGAAAAACCCGAGGTACGCCGCATTGCGGAAGAACAAGGGTTTATCACCCACGACAAAAAAGACTCCACCGGAATCTGCTTCATCGGCGAACGCAAGTTCACCGATTTCCTGAAGCAATACCTGCCAGCACAACCGGGCAACATTGAAACCCCGGATGGCAAAATCATCGGGAAACATCAGGGCTTGATGTACCACACCATTGGCCAGCGCCAAGGTTTGGGAATCGGCGGACTGGCCAAATACGGGGATGAGCCGTGGTATGTGGCTGAAAAAGACCTGAACCGGAACGTATTGATTGCGGTACAGGGAAAGCACCACCCGCTGCTGTTTTCTCGCGGCCTGGTGTCCGGCCCGATTGACTGGATTGCCGGCGAAGCGCCTGCCGGGCAATTCCGCTGCAAAGCCAAAACCCGTTATCGTCAGCCGGATCAGGATTGCGAGGTCACCGTCATCAACGGCGGCGTAAAAGTAGTCTTCGACGATGCCCAGCGGGCGGTGACACCGGGCCAGTCTGTAGTGTTCTACATCGACGACGTGTGTCTGGGCGGCGGCGTAATCGAAGAGACCTGGCGCGACAACGAAGTTCTGCCTGCACGCCTGGCTGATGATACTGCCGAGGCGCGCTCATGAGCCGGACACTGCACGACCAGACACTGGCACTGGCAGGACTTTTCCAAGCTGCCTCTTTAGTACAGCAAGTGGCTCACAAAGGAACTTGCGACGAAGAAAGCCTGGAAACCTCGCTCCGCTCACTGTTCGCCACCGACCCGGCGTCAACACTCGATGTTTATGGTGGCGAGGTATCCGATATACAGGAAGGCCTGAAAGCTCTTTCAACATCTTTGGCTCAACAAAGCCGCTCTCAGGATGTCGAGACACTGCGCTATGTACTGAATCTGGTTCAACTGGAATCCAAGCTAAAAAACAGCCCAGACATACTGGATGTGATCGGCAACCGGATAGAACAAGCCCGTCACACGGCCAGCCACTTCGGTTACAACCATAGCAATCTGATCAGCAATCTGGCCTCGATCTATACCGACACCATCAGTACCTTCCGGTTGCGCATTCAGGTGAGTGGCAATCCGCAAGTCCTGCAGCAAGACGAGAACGCCGCAAAAGTTCGTGCCCTCCTCCTTGCTGGCATTCGCTCCGCGGTGCTCTGGAGACAATGCGGCGGCCGCCGCTGGCAGCTCATTTTTGCCCGCAAAAAAGTGATCAACCACGCCCGTGAGTTGTTGCGCTGATTCACAGCGCGCGCTGGTGTATCATAGACGCCCTAATTTTATTATCCGATTCTTTGATGAACTGAGAGGTTTTCGATGGAACTCACCGCCCTGACCGCCATATCTCCGGTCGATGGACGCTACGGCAGCAAAGTCAGCGTATTTCGCAGCATCTTCAGTGAATACGGCCTGATCCGTAACCGGGTAACCGTCGAGATCCGCTGGTTGCAGAAACTGGCCGAGCACCCGGCCATTACCGAAGTACCGGCTTTCTCAGCAGAAGCCAATGCGTTTCTGGACAAGATGGTCAGCGAATTCAGCCTGGCTGATGCTGAACGCATCAAAGAAATCGAACGCACGACCAACCACGACGTGAAAGCGGTTGAATACCTCATCAAAGAAAAGATTGCCGGGGTTCCCGAGCTGCACGCAGTCACCGAGTTTGTGCACTTCGCCTGTACATCTGAAGACATCAACAACCTGTCTCACGCGCTGATGCTGCGCGAAGGTCTGGATCACGGCTTGCTGCCGGGTATGGAAAAAGTCGTAAACAAACTGGCCGAGCTGTCGAAAGAACATGCCGAACAGCCCATGCTGTCCCGTACTCATGGCCAAACCGCCTCCCCTACTACGGTCGGTAAAGAACTGGCCAACGTGGTTTACCGCCTGCGCCGCCAGCTTAAGCAGATCAAGTCTGTGGAATTGCTGGGCAAGATCAACGGTGCCGTCGGCAACTACAACGCGCACTTGTCAGCCTACCCACAAGTAGACTGGGCAACCAACGCCAAAGAATTCATCGAACGCCTCGGCCTCGACTGGAACCCGTACACCACGCAGATTGAACCCCACGATTATATCGCAGAACTTTACGATGCCATCGCTCGCTTCAACACCATCCTGATCGATCTGGATCGTGATATCTGGGGTTACATCTCACTGGGTTACTTCAAGCAGAAAACCGTAGCGGGCGAGATCGGTTCATCCACCATGCCCCACAAGGTCAACCCGATCGACTTCGAAAACTCCGAAGGCAACTTGGGCATCGCGAACGCGATCTTCGGTCACTTGTCCGCCAAACTGCCGATTTCCCGCTGGCAGCGCGACCTGACCGACTCGACCGTGCTGCGAAACCTGGGCGTTGGTTTTGCGCACAGCTTGATCGCATATGAAGCCACACTGAAAGGTTTGGGCAAGCTGGAAATCAACCCGGTTCGATTGGGCGAAGACCTTGACAACGCGTGGGAAGTTCTGGCTGAACCTATCCAGACCGTCATGCGTCGTTACAACATTGAAAAGCCCTACGAAAAGCTCAAGGATCTGACCCGCGGCAAAACCATGTCGGCGGAAGTGATCCAGAATTTCGTGGAAACATTAGAGATTCCGGAGGAAGCCAAAGCAGAGCTGCGCGCCCTGACACCGGAATCCTACATTGGTAACGCCGTCGAACAAGCCGGCAACATCTAAATCTGGAGCAGTACCATGGATATGCTTGGCGGACTGACAGCCTCTGAATTTCTGCGCGATTACTGGCAGAAGAAACCGCTTGTCATCCGTCAGGCTTTCCCCGGTTTCCAGTGCCCGGTCAGCCCGGATGAGCTGGCCGGTTTAGCCTGCGAAGAAACAGTAGAGTCCCGTATCGTTATTGAAAATGACGCGGGCAAGCCTTGGCAGCTCCACAACGGCCCGTTCACACCGGAACGTTTCAGCACCTTGCCCGAGCATGACTGGACCCTGTTGATTCAAGGTTTGGACCACTGGGTTCCGGAAATGTCCGATCTATTGGAAGCGTTCCGCTTCGTCCCGAACTGGCGACTGGATGACATCATGGCCAGCTACGCCCCCAAGGGCGGCAGCGTAGGGCCTCACTACGACCAGTACGATGTTTTCCTGCTGCAGGCAGAAGGCCATCGGCGCTGGACCTTTGGTGGCCACTGCGACCACACTTCACCCAGAGTGGATGGCACCCCACTGCGGATACTCAGCAGCTGGGACGGCGAAGAAACCGTCACACTAGCACCGGGCGACATGCTGTACCTGCCGCCCGGAGTCGGCCATCACGGTGTTGCAGAAGATGACTGCATCACCCTGTCGATCGGCTTCCGTGCGCCCACCATTGACGACTTGCTGACGGGCTTCACTGACTTCCTGTGCAATCAGGAAAAAGCGGCTGAGCATTTGGGCGATCCTGACCTAAAGATTCAGGACAACCCCGGCACCATTGCACCGGAAGTGATTGACCGCTTGGACCAAGTGATTCGCGAACAGATCAGTGACCGGCGCAAACTTGCCCTGTGGTTTGGCCAGTACACCACCGCACCGAAAAGCCTCGACATCGTCGTGCCGGCAGAAGAGCCCGCGACGCCCGAAGACTTGGCTGCAGCCATTCAGGCTGGCGAACAACTGCGCTGGAACGAAGGGTCTCGTTTTGCGTACCACGAACTAGAAGGCGAAACCGCCCTGTTCGTTGATGGGGAACAATATCTGCTCAAAGGGGATGCGCAGCCGATCGCACCACTCCTGTGTGCAGGCGCCCTAATCGATCAAACAAAGTTGGCGGCCTATGCCGACGATGAAGCCCTAGTTGGACTGCTAACAACGCTTTACAACCAAGGCTCCGTTTACTTCGAGTAAGCAATGACTCCAAGATTCCGCAAGTACAGCTGGCAACTGGCACCGAGCTCCATTCGAGATATACGCCAGCGGGTGTTTATCGATGAACAAAATGTGCCGCCGGAGCTGGAGTGGGATGACACGGATGAGATCGCCGATCACTACTTAGCCGTCGACGAAAACAACCAACCCATTGCCACCGCTCGACTCTTTTCAGCGTTGGAAGAAACCGGCTACATCGGGCGCATGGCTGTGCTCCCGGAATTTCGCGGACGCGGCATTGGCGAAGCACTCATACATCACCTGCTAAAAGAGTCTGCGGGCCGTTATCAGGAGCTCAAGCTCTCGGCCCAACAACACGCAATAGGCTTTTACCAGCGCTGCGGCTTTCATGTCTGCTCATCGCTCTACGAAGACGCAGGCATCCCCCATCTGGATATGCGATGCCTGGCCCCTGCACTCGCTCACGGTGCACTTGGTCATCGCGCACAGCCTCTGATCCTCGGGGCAGACACCGAGAGCTGGCTGTTCGATCAAGAGCGTAGCCTTCTGGAATTGATGGACTCTTTAGCGGGTCAGGCAAGACAGCGTCTTTGGGTTTATGATCGCATGCTGGATCACAATCGATATGATCGCCATCAGCTGCGTGAGCTAATCTCTGCCGTCGCCCGCCAGCATCGGCTCAGTGAAGTCCGCCTTCTGATTCACGACGACAAGCCCTTGGTGCAAAAACGCCACCGCCTGATCGAACTGATGCGCCGTTTACCCAGCCGTATCGAACTCCGGATTATCAACGAAGATTATCCGCAGGAAGACCAACCATTCATCGTGGTCGATCGCGACGGGCTACTCTGCCGACACGACTTCAACAAACCAGAAGGGTTTGCCAACTTTACTGCCGGTCGGCGGTTAAAGCTTAAAGAAGAAGTCTTTCAGCGCATGTGGGAAACGGCCCAACCCTCACTGGAATTACGAGAACTACCGATCTGACCCCGACGCCTGCGGCGATTCAAACTGAGCCCCGAAAGGTGCAAATTCGTCATCCACCTCTTCGGCCACTTCCGCAATCAGCTTTCTCAGCCACTGATGATCCGAGTTGTGCTGCAGCAAAGGGCTCCACGCCATTTTGAGTTCAAACGGCGGGATTTCAAACGGTGGAACCTTCACCACAAGATTCGGGTTATCCTTCTGAAGCCAAGCCGCTCGTGAAGGCAAGGTGGCTATCAAGTCGTGCTGTTCGGCCAACAACATGGCTACCTGGTAGTGCCGAGTGAACACCGAAATCTGGCGTTTGCGGCCCATCAACCCCAAAGCTTCATCAACCCAACCCAAACGCTGCACATCCTTTGGGTTAACCCCTACCCCCACTCCAAAGCCCGTTTTACTCACCCAAATATGGCTGGCATCCAAATAGGTGTCCAAAGTGAACGGCTCTACTAAAATCGGGTTATGAGCATTCATTAAGCACGCGAAGTATTCCGTCCAGAGCGTTTTCTGGTGGAACGATTGCGGAATCTTGTCAAAGCGGTTGATGGCCATATCCAAACGGCCTTGCTCCACGTCCAGGAAGCTGACATCGCTCGGAGTCAGAACGTCCAACGTGACGTGCGGTGCTTCTTGTCGAATGCGTCGCAACACCCGGGGCATGAGACAGGATTCCGCATAGTCACTGGCCATGATCCTAAACACCCGCTGACTATTCTCCGCAGCGAACGGCGTTTTCTCCTGAACAGCTTGCTCGATGTTAGAAAGAATCGATCGCACCAATGGCTGCAACTCTTGCGCTCGTTCGGTGGCTGTCATCCCCTCGCTGGTGCGCACCAGAATCGGATCACCAAAAAGATCCCGAAGCCGCCGCAAGCCATTACTCATGGCCGGCTGAGTGATTCCCAGATGGTTTGCTGCTTTGGTCACATTCCGCTCCCGCAGCAATACATCGAGGTACACCAACAAATTAAGATCCACACGGGAAATATCCATCAAGACACCTCGAGATCAGGAAGCCAGAATGCGAAAACGACGATCATTCATTCAAACAATATACCGCGTTATCAAAATTCATTAAATCTATACATCAATCAACAGTCTCATCATCGGGCGGACGAATCAAAAGATTTCTGCTAGTCTTTCAGACTGTTATATCGCAATATTCGTTGGCATCCCCACGCACTGCCGCTGCCGCCAAACTTTATTTGGAGCCACACGCAAAACATGGACGCAACCACTATCGTAATCATCCTTGCGGCCATCGTTGCCCTATCTCTGGTGATCATCGTGATTAGCCAGATGCGAGAGAAGGCTCGCATTGAGCGCATGCGCAAAATCCGGGGTCAACAAGATAGCTACAACCGAGCCTCCCGGCTTCTCACAGAAATTCCGGGACAATACCTGAATTCCGGGCTCAAACTTATTCTGCTTAAACAGATGGAAGACGCGTGCAAAAACCTGGTCACGCTGAAATCCGACAAACCGGTTGATCAATGGCTTAACGCCGTCAAACAAACGCGACAACAAGTGGTTGCTAAAACGGACAATCATCCACCGGTTAAAATCGATTCGCCTGAGAAATCCGAGCAAGTCAAAGAACACTTGAACAACCTCTTCAAGCTGATTGAAAGCATGCATAAAAGTGGGCGGATTGATTCCCCCACGGCTAAACAAAACCTTAAATATGTCCTGTTTTTGATCCACAAAACCCACGCCGACCTGCACGTATTCCAAGCTCGGGACTACATCCGCCAGAATGAAATTCGCAAAGCCATTCACGCCTACCACTCTGCCAGTATGGAAATGGTCAAATCGAAGGACAATCCGCTGGCACTGAAGGCGGTCAAAAGTTTCAGAACGCGCATCAAAGAGCTCGAGGCAAGCCTGCACGACGATAACCCCGTCGCTGAGCACGGCACAAAACTCGATCAGGAATGGGACCACATGTTGCAGGATGAAGAGTCCTGGAAAAAACGGAAAGACTTCGACGATTAACCCGAAGCCTAGAACGCAAAATAAGGATCACCTCTCACCGTGTTTGACAGGTCCAAGCAACGGCTTTCGTATCGCTTAACCCGGGACACCGTTCTGGCAGCCATGACATTAGGGCTGCTACTGAACCTGATTCAAATAACCTTGGACTATTTTAACGCCCAAGAGGCGATGGATCAGGAAGTCCACGCGTTACTCGAAATTAGCCGCAGCCCTGCTTCACAGATCGCCTACAACATAGATGTTCGCCTAGCCGAAGAATTGCTGGACGGATTGTTACTTCACCCCGCCACTATCGACGCCCGAATCATTGATAGCGACCATAAAACTATGGCAGCCTCCAGCACACCCAGCGCAAGCTCACCCTACCGGTGGATCAGCGATTCGCTATTCGGGCAAAGCCGCACGTTTGCCGAAACCTTGCAGGTGCCTCAGCTCAGAGAGCTATCACTCGGCCGCCTGGTGCTGACCATCGACACTTATCATTACGGCCTACAATTTCTGAAACGTGCGAGCAATACGCTACTGATTGGCCTGCTGAAAAGCCTGGTTTTAACGCTGGCGCTTCTAGCTATTTTTTACGTCGTGTTAACCCGTCCCATGATCGGCCTGATCAATGCCTTGGGGCAGGCCAACGACAGTTCTCCGGAGAAAGTACGCCTCCCCATCCCTGAGAACCATAAAAACGACGAGATCGGCGCGATGGTTGGGATCATCAACGATCACCTACAAAACATGGAGATCAGTGTTGCAAAGCTCCGATCCGCAGAGCGCACCATGAAGAACTATTCGACTCAGCTGGAGCATGAAGTCGAAGCACGAACCCGTGAGATTTCCGAGAAGAACAGCGCACTGCAGCGCGGCAACCGAGCTCTTGTTAAAGCGAAAGAAGACGCCGTGCGAAGGGCCCGTGCCCGGGCTAATTTCCTGGCCAGCATGAGCCACGAAATACGCACCCCGCTAAACGGAATGCTCGGTATGCTTGGGCTCGCCGTGGAAGACGAAAACGATCCTCGGCAAAAAAGCCGCATAGAAATTGCGTCAAAAGCAGGTGAAAACCTGCTCGATCTCCTTAATGACATCCTTGATATATCCAAAGTCGAAGCGGGAAAGCTGAGCCTAGAAATTATCCCCTTTTCCGCAAGAGACTTGATCAGCGAATGCATTGCTCTGCACGGACAACAGGCCCGGCGTAAACGCATTGCCCTGCTCAACGAGATCGATGTCGACTTGCCGGAATACTTTCTGGGCGATCCAACGCGAAGCCGCCAAATCCTCAACAACTTGTTGAGTAACGCCATCAAATTCACGGATCACGGCAAGGTCACGGTCCGGGCCAGTTATTCGTCCGGGCAGCTTCGCATCGAAGTCATCGATACTGGCATTGGGATGTCGCGAGAAGGCCTGCACAAGATTTTTTCACCTTTCTCACAAGCCGATTCGGATACAACCCGCCTCTACGGCGGCACCGGGCTCGGCTTGACGCTGTGCCGACAGTTGGTTGACCGCATGAACGGCAGAATCGAGGTGGATTCCACTCCCGGGAAAGGCACGCACTTTACGGTTACGCTGCCGCTACCGATTCACAATGAACCGGTTCAGGAAATCGCGCTTGCAGAGGACGTATCTACCGATCCGATGCCATTGATGAAAATTCTTTTGGTGGAGGACAATCACGTAAACCAGCTCGTGGCGAGCGCAATTCTCAGGCGACTGGGGCACAAGGTGGATAATGCGGAAAACGGCCAACGAGCCCTAGAAGCACTCAATCGCGAGAGCTATGACTTGGTGCTCATGGATTGCCAGATGCCGGTAATGGATGGCTACGAAGCTACTCGCGCAATCCGGCGTAACCCTCTCTGGAAAAACCTGCCAGTGATTGCGGTGACCGCCAACGTGATGCAGGGAGACAAAGAAGAGTGCTTTGCCTCCGGCATGGATGACTACATTACCAAACCCTATAATCGCGAAGAGCTTAAAACCGCTATTGGTCGCTGGGCCCCACCCTCTCCAGAATCCCAAGAAGATTCCTGAGCTCTCCTCGCAACGAAGCTATTCGTGCCGGATCAACATTGAGATCACACATTAGTCGTTCCGGCACTGACACCGCCTTAACGCGCAAGCGACGCCCTGCGTGTGTCAGGCCGACTCGGACCACACGCTCATCTTTCGTACCTCGAGTACGGTTTATCAGCGAGCGCTCTTCCAGCCTCTTCAACAGGGGCGTCAAAGTACCGGAATCAAGCCGCAAACGCTGCCCAAGTTCCGACACTTTAGGCGACTGGTCACTTTGATCCTGCTGCCAAAGAACCAACATCACCAGATACTGGGGATAGGTCAGGCCCAGCTCTTTCAACAACGGACGGTAACGGGCTGTAACCGCCCGATTTGCGGCGTAAAGCGCAAAACACAGCTGATTATCCAGCGCCAGCAACTGATCAGAACAAGGCTGATCAGAGCAACTTTTCGATGTCATTCCGAATATCCGCAGGCTTTACCGTTGGCGCATAGCGGCGCACCACCTGACCGTTTTTATCGACCAAAAATTTGGTGAAATTCCATTTCACTTTCTCACTGCCCATCAAACCTTTCGCTTCTTTTTTCAGGAAACGATAGAGCGGGTGCGCAGTGTCGCCATTCACTTCAATTTTCGCGAACATGGGAAAATCCACGCCATAATTCAACGAGCAGAACTCGGTAATTGACTCATCGCTGCCCGGGTCCTGATTCATAAACTGGTTACAAGGGAAACCCAGTACCTCAAAGCCTTTGGCGCCCAATTCGCTGTGCAGCGCCTGAAGCCCTTCAAATTGGGGCGTAAAACCGCATTTGGATGCCGTATTCACGATCAAAAGCACTTTGCCTTTGTAATCTGCCATCGCAACGTCGTTGCCTTTCACATCCTTGGCACTGAAATCATAAATAGATTCGTTCGCCATATCCTTCGCTCCTTAATCACTATGCAATCGAAATTAGATTGTGCACAATTTAATTGCAAAAAACCACAACAGCGGCGAGAACGGAAATCACACTTTCCAGCATTCACTTCAATATCCGATCGCAAACTCGCCTCGATTCGCCACAATTCAACACATTTGCCCCTGTTACCTGAGCCCCTCACTCCGCTAGAATAGTGGGCTTGTGTTATCTCGGATAACTCTTCCAGACCGTTTGTTAAGGACCTTTGCACGCCATGCATAACTACTCCAAATCCGCCAAGCTCGACAATGTATGTTACGAAATCCGCGGCGTAGTTCTACGGGAGGCGCGCAGACTGGAAGAAGAAGGCCATCGGGTACTTAAGCTGAACATCGGAAACCCGGCAACATTTGAACTGGATGTCCCGGAAGAGATTCAGCAAGACGTGATTTACAACATGCCGCAAGCACAGGGCTACGTGGAGTCGAAAGGCCTGTTCTCGGCCCGCAAAGCGGTTATGCATTACTGCCAGCAGCGCGGCATTGCCAAAGTGGACATTGACGACATTTATCTGGGCAATGGCGTCAGCGAGCTGATCGTCATGTCCATGCAGGCCCTACTCAATACCGGTGACGAGGTTCTCATCCCTGCCCCAGACTATCCACTATGGACAGCCGCTGTCACCCTCTCAAGCGGCAAACCCGTGCATTATCGCTGCGATGAACAGCAGAACTGGTTCCCGGACATCGACGACATTAAAAAGAAGATCACCCCGCGAACTAAAGCGATTGTATTGATCAATCCGAACAACCCGACTGGCGCCGTCTACTCCGTCGAGCTGTTACACCAAGTGATCGAGTTGGCCAGAAAGCACAACCTGATCGTGCTGTCCGACGAGATCTACGACAAGATTCTCTATGACGGAACCGTGCATACATCCACCGCGTCCTTAGCTGAAGACGTTCTATTCTTCACCTACAACGGTTTGTCCAAAAACTACCGGGCCGCTGGCTACCGGGCTGGCTGGATGATCATCAGCGGTGCCAAACATCGCGCCAAAGACCTGATCGAAGGCATAGAGATGCTTTCCAATATGCGCTTATGCGCAAACGTGCCAGCACAGCTCGGCATTCAAACCGCTTTAGGAGGCTATCAGTCGATCAACGACCTAGTCGCCCCTGGCGGTCGTTTGTTCGAACAGCGGGATACTGCATGGCGCATGCTGAACGATATTCCTGGCGTCAGCTGCGTTAAGCCTCAGGGCGCGCTGTACCTGTTCCCGAAGCTGGACCCGAAACATTTCCCGATCCACAACGATGAAAAACTCGTTCTGGACCTGCTACTGCAGGAAAAGATTCTTTTGGTACAAGGCTCGGCGTTCAACATCGACGACCACCAGCATTTAAGGGTGGTATTTCTGCCTCGTAAAGAAGCGCTGGAAGATGCCATGGGCCGGTTGGGCAATTTTCTGGAACACTACCGCCAGTAATCGGAGCGAGCATGGCCGACATTCATGTGGAAGAGTTTTATAAGGACGTTGCCATTGCGTTGGTCCAGCTGTACGCCGCATTTCCACGGCGCATTAGCCTGTTCGTAGAAGATATTGCCGGGCCAGACGACCCTGATGATTTCGGGCTGCACAGCAAACGACACATGGCCTGCTTCGGCGCTTTGCTCTGGTTGTCTGAAGAAGGTTTCTTGCGCTACGTTGACACCATCCGGCAGGAAGCTCTCGATCAAGCGGTTTTATCACGGAGCGCCTTCACTCGCCTGAGCGCGCCCGCCCCCCAAGCGTTAACCAACAGGTTTGACTCCAGCGCCACCCAGCCCGTCCTGCCAACGTCCGTCAAACGAGACAGATCGACTTACATACACCTTCTGCGCACCGCTCTTAAGAGTGGTAGCTCCAGTCAGATAAGTCTGATCGTGCAATCCACCTTCTTCCTGGATCGCGACCTTGAGACGGTTCATTAAATAGCAAGCCAACGCTTGAAGACGTGAACCCAAACCACATATAACAGTCAGATAGAAAACGACGTTTGGCGTACTCTTAAACAGGAAAAATCTATGCGCATTTTGTTGTTTCTGGCCACTAACCTGGCCGTCATACTGGTAGCCAGCTTTACTCTGCGCCTCCTTGGGGTAGATAGCTATCTTGCCCATCAAGGCATTAACTACAGCTCTCTGTTGATCTTCGCTGCAGTGTTTGGCTTTGCGGGTTCCTTTATCTCCCTGCTTATTTCCAAGCCCATGGCTAAGTGGAGCACCAAAGCCCGAGTTATTGAATCGCCCCGCACACCCGCAGAACGCTGGTTGGTGGAAACGGTAGCGGTGCTTGCACAGAAGGCGGGCATAGGTATGCCGGAAGTGGCGATTTTCCCTGCCTCCCAATCCAATGCTTTTGCCACTGGGTGGAACAAGAACAACGCGCTGGTTGCAGTGAGCGAAGGCCTGCTTCACCGGTTTAACCAAGATGAGATACGCGCCGTACTGGGCCATGAGATTGGCCATGTGGCAAACGGGGACATGGTGACACTGTCTTTGATTCAAGGCGTTGTGAACACCTTTGTGATTTTCGCCTCCCGGGTAATCGGGTCGCTTGTTGACCGAGTTGTCTTCAAAAATGAAAACGGCCACGGCATCGGCTTTTTCGTGGTGAGCATCGTCGCCGAGATTGTTCTGGGCATTCTGGCCAGCACCATCGTGTTCTGGTTCT
Source organism: Marinobacter sp. SBS5 (assembly GCF_048285575.1). Classification (NCBI taxonomy): domain Bacteria; kingdom Pseudomonadati; phylum Pseudomonadota; class Gammaproteobacteria; order Pseudomonadales; family Marinobacteraceae; genus Marinobacter; species Marinobacter sp. SBS5. Next base: position 295,850 of record NZ_JBLWAZ010000003.1, read on the forward strand.
CTCGCCGCCGGGAGTTCCGAGCCGATATCGCGGGTGCGCAGTTGGCAGGTCGCGGCGCCATGATCAACGCCCTGGCGCGTCTGAAACAGGAAAGCGAAGTGCCAGATCAAATGCCAGATACTCTACAAGCCTTCGGGATCAACCGTGGCTCCCGCTCGGGCCTGGCCGCGCTGTTCATGACCCACCCACCGCTGGAAGACCGGATTGCTGCACTTCAAAAATCCGGCCTTTAACGGGCACAGAGCAGACAAACAAAAAGGGGCGCATCAGCGCCCCTTTTTGTTTGTAGATGAGATTCCCGGTCAGATTTTGAGCTTGAAACCAATCGCTCTGAATCGATCCTGAAGAGACTTGCTACTGCCTTTGAGCTGAATTTTCAGGCTGGAGCATTCCCGGCGTACCGGATAGTCCCGGCGCAAGCGATCAAAGGCCTCGGCACGTTCGCCCTCTGCCCGTTTCATCACCCGCCTCAAGCGAAGGTCATCTTTCCTTGGGTCATAACAGGCACTGAGTGCCAGACGCAGCGCTTCATCTTCAACAGCATTGCGGGTAAACGACATTTTGCTGAGCGCAGGCTCAGGCAAAAACTGCCCAGCTTTTTTACGTATTGGCAGCCCGAGATAACGGCAAAGAACCTGATAGACCATCTCTGTACCTTGCATCTTTCCTTCCAGGCTATAACCGGCAATGTGCGGCGTAGCCAGCCACACTTTATCGACCAGGCCTGGGTCGATTGCGGGTTCCTGTTCCCAAACATCCAGCGCAACAACGGGGGCATCAGGCTGATCGAGCCGGCGCAACAGAGCCGCACCATCAACAACCTCGCCTCGCCCTGCGTTAATTAGCAGCTGTTCAGAGCTCAGTTCCGCAAGCTGTTGGCCGGACACCATATGATGAGTTGGATGATCGCCGCTACGAGTCAAAGGCGTGTGAAAGGTAACCACATCACAGGCAAGCACTTCCGACAAGCTCACAAACGTTTCGGCGTTCTCTGGTTCGGCATCCTGCCGAGGCGGATCGCATAGTTTGACCTCGAAATCCAGACGCTCCAACATTCGGGCAAGTTCACTACCAACATTGCCGGCCCCAACAATGCCGACACTCAGATCTGACCAATCGCACAAGTCTCGTTGATCAGCAAACAGTGAGATAACAGCCAGAACATACTCTGCCACGCTTCTCGCATTGCAGCCCGGAGCAGCCGAAAAACCGATACCTTGCTCCTTGAGCCACTCAACATCCACGTGATCGGTACCAATCGTTGCCGTGCCCACAAACCGGACGCGAGTTCCTTCCAGCAGCTCCCGATTCACCCGAGTAACCGAACGAACCAGCAGGACATCCGCGTCTTCCACCTCATGACGCGTCAAACCGCGGCCCTTTACCCGGCGGATCTCGCCAATATCTCCGAAAAACGAATCCAGTAACGGAATATTCTCATCAGCAACGATCAACATAACCAGCTCCTTAAAACGCCAATCAGTTGCGGCGCGAACGTTGAGGACTGCGCCCACCGGTATTACGAGCACCACCACTGCGGTTACCCTGAGGCCTGCGTCCACCGCGCTTACGGGTGATTGGAGGATTCTCCATCGCAACCATCAGATCCTCTTCGGGCACGGCTGTTTTCAGTTTCTGGCTGATGTAGGTTTCGATTGACGGCAATGCATAGGAATCGTCTTCACCGGCAAAACTGATGGAAACGCCTGTCTTACCAGCACGGCCCGTACGCCCGATCCGGTGGACATAGTCTTCAGCATTTTCTGGCAGGTTGTAGTTAAATACGTGGGTTACGCCATTGACGTGAATACCACGGCCAGCCACGTCGGTTGCAACCAGTACCTGAATTTCACCTTTCTTGAACTGGTCAAGGGTTTTCAGGCGCTTGTTCTGCGCAATTTCACCCGACATCAGCGACACTTTAACGCCCTGATTCTTGAGATCCTCTTCAAGATCCCGGCACTGATCACGACGGTTGGCAAAAACAATGGCCTTTTCCACTTCCGGTCGTTTGAGATAGTTCACCAGTACAGGAAGCTTGTCTTCATCCGAAATCAGGTAAACGGTCTGCTCTACCCGTTCAGCGGTTTTCTGCTCAGGCTCAATCTCAACGAATTCAGCGTTCTGAGTCCACATGGACGCCAGATTTAAGACATCCTGATTAAAGGTGGCGCTGAACAACAAGGTTTGGCGTTCTTCCTTGGGCGTACACTTGCGGATGATACGTTTCACATCCGGGATGAAGCCCATATCCAACATACGATCAGCTTCATCCAGAATCAGGATATCCAGCTGATCAAGGAATACGTCCTGAGAGCCGAGAAAATCGATCAAGCGGCCCGGTGTCGCCACCAGAATATCAACCACCTCATTTTGCAGCTGCTCCCGCTGCTTGTCGTAATTCATGCCGCCCACTACGGTGACCACATTATGGCCGGTGTACTGGCAAAGGTGCTCAGCATCTTTGGCAATCTGCATAGCCAATTCGCGGGTAGGCGCCAGCGCCAGAACCCGTGGCTCAGAGGCGAATCGGTCCCCTTCTTTTACCGGTGTTTCCAGAAGCGTCTGAATGGCCGTAATCAAAAATGCTGCAGTTTTACCGGTACCCGTTTGAGCCTGACCGATCAGGTCTTCACATGCCAGAGTCCATGGCAGCGTTTCTGCCTGGATCGGAGTGCAATATTCGAAGCCGATTTTACTGATGGCATCGAGCAATCGCTGATCTAGGTTTAAATCACTAAAGCGCAATTTACTGGTGTCTTTTGTATCAGTGGTCATAAAATCTCAGTTGTCCTTGTTTGATCGTATTCCATACCCGCTGGTGCGATGCGAACCCGATCGAGGTTCCAGCTCTCCGCAAAACGGGCTGAAGTCTTGTAGAAATGTCTGAGTGTTTCAAAGAATGCTTGCGCTCGTTCAGGCAAACCATGTTCAAGATAATGGGTCGCCTGTTTATGCACGTTGAAACGAAAAGCCTGTTCGTTGGCTGCCCCATTACCTGCCAAGTTATCTACGCTGATGTGAAAACGTGATCCGGCGGCCAGAGAAAACAGCCATTCAATCGCTTGCGGCTTGATCTCGACGCTCTCGAACGCTTGCTGTTGTTCGGGCGTACGCCCATCGGGGCAATACCAGTAACCATAGTCGTGTAATGTACGGCGGTGCTCTCCGGCCAGGCACCAATGCGAAATTTCGTGCAACGCGCTGGCAAAAAAACCGTGAGCAAAAACAACCCGAGCGAACCCGTCAGGTTCACTGGCTGGCAGATATTCTGGTTCGTCACTGCCTTTGACCAGAATAGTCCGGTACTTCTCCCGGAACAGGTCATTAAACAGCATGATAAGATCGTCTGGATTGTGATTCATTGGTTCGCTATTGTGCGACTTTAAAGCAGCCAATGCCAGCGGGAACTTCTGACAGTGCACTCGGTCAATCCCCCCGACGTAACCTCTACACGCATTGACGACACAGGATATTAAAATAGCCATGACAGTGTCCCCAAGATTTCGGCACCTTCTTCAATTAAAGGTGCTGACCGCTGTTACCGTTTTCACCCTACTTAGCCTATTTATTACTGCCACAGCGCAAGCTGCAGGAAGCTCTTTTTTTAACACCTCAAACAGCGACTTTCTGCCTGTAGAGCAAGCACTTCCGTTTAACTATACCTCTGACGCGAACGCTCTTGTGTTGTCGTGGGACATCGCCCCTGAACACTATTTGTATAAAAGCCGGATCAAGGTTACCGCGCTAACCGAGGGGGTCACCATTGGAAAGCCACAATTCTCGTTGCCCGGCACTCTGACAAATGACGAATTCTTTGGTGAAATGACGGTATTCTTTGACCCCGTCGAGGCTCGCTACCCGATAACTCTGCCAGAAGGCGCCACCGAAGCGAACGTGCAAGTATCGTTTCAAGGCTGCGCTGAAGCCGGCTTATGCTACCCGCCTCAGAACCACGACGTTCTTTATTATCCAGGCTCGGGTAACTCTCAATCTGCAGCCAGCACACCATCATCCACAAATAGTGCAGCACTAAAGGCTACGACAGACACCAACAGTGCCAGTGGGCTCGCTGGCTTTCTTTCCAGTAAATCCATCTGGATGATTGCCGGCCTGTTCTTTTTACTCGGCCTGGGGCTGACCTTTACCCCTTGCGTTCTCCCTATGGTGCCAATCATTTCCAGTATGGTATCGGGGCAGAATACACGTACCACCGCGCACGCGCTTTTGCTGTCTGGAAGCTATGTCCTCGGCATGGCCATCACCTACGCTGCCGCAGGGGTTATCACAGGCCTATTGGGCGCAAGTTTCAATCTTCAGGCGCAACTTCAATCTCCTTGGGTTCTCGGGGTTTTTGCCACCTTGTTTGTCGTGTTTGCACTTTCGATGTTCGACCTGTTCGAAATCCAACTGCCCCGGTTTATTCGCGAGCCTCTTAATGATGCCAGCCACCGACTGACTGGCGGTCGCGTACTAGGCATTTTCGGCATTGGAGCTCTCTCAGCGCTGGTTGTTTCACCCTGCGTATCCGCACCACTGGCTGGCAGTCTGCTGTACATCTCCACCACTCAGGACGCTGTCATTGGCGGGGTTGCCTTGCTATCCCTCGGATTAGGCATGGGCGTGCCATTGATTCTTGTCGCCGTAGGGGGGCGTAAGCTGCTGCCGACCTCTGGCCGCTGGATGACGACAGTGAAACACTTCTACGGCGTGATGCTGCTGGCAGTGGCGATCTGGCTGGTCGAAAGACTCATTCCCGCTTGGGCCGGATTAACGTTATGGGGGTTACTAATCACCATCACCGCTGTTCAACTGGGTGCTTTCGATGCAGCAAAGGCGGGCTGGGGCCGCACCCGCAAAGGGCTTGGTCTGGTCATGTTTGCTTACGGTTTGGCGTTACTGGCCGGTGCCGTCAGTGGTGCCACTGATCCACTTCGCCCGCTGGCTCCCTTTACGGCCTCAACAGGGGCGATTCAGGCCAGCACACAAGCCCACGCCAACTTTCAACAAACCGAAAACCCTGAGGAAATTCGTACCCTGCTAGCCAAGGCGGCGAAATCCGGTCAGGCCGTGATGCTGGATTTCTACGCTGACTGGTGCATTTCCTGCAAAGTTATGGAGCGCAACGTATTCAATCAGCCAGAAGTTACGCAGGCTCTGAAAAACTATACCTTGATACAGATCGACATGACCGATAACACACCAGACCAACAGGCTTTTCTGGATGAACTCGGCCTCTTCGGCCCACCATCTATCCTGTTCTATGGCAGCTCAGGCCAAGAGTTAACCCAAGCACGTATTCTGGGTGAAATGAACAAGCGGCAATTCCTTGCCCACCTCAACAAGCTGCCCTCACCTCAAGGGTAAATACCGTTTATCTGATCAGGCATCACAACGCTTGATCAGATAAACAAACTCGCCACCCTGCTCAGCATGCTCCAGCAATTCGTGCCCCAAAAACTGACAAAAACGCGGGATATCTCGGGTGGTCGAGGGATCGGTCGCAATCACTTTCAATACTTGCCCAACCTCAACATCGGTGATGCGAGTGTGCAACATCATCACCGGCTCCGGGCAGAACAACCCTCGCGTATCCAATTCTGCGTGAAAATTCTGGTCCACCAAGAGTGACTTCCTCTAGTTCTCGTGATTTTAAGAATTCGGTGCTAAATTATTGTTTATAGCAACGAAAAAAACGGGAGACTTACATGATTCGGGTTTTAATCGAACGCCACATTGCCGAGACACTTGAATCCGCTTATGAAGATCGCGCTCGAAAGGTGCTCCAGCAGGCGGTTAGCACGCCCGGCTTTATCTCTGGCGAAACTCTGGTCGACAGCAAGGACCCCAACCATCGCATTACTCTGGCTAACTGGCGGTCCGAACTTGATTGGGATCGCTGGTACCACTCCAAAGAACGTAAAGAACTGATGTCTGAGTTGGTACCCATGATGGATCAGGATGAAACCATCACGATCCTGCAACAGAGCCCTATGCCCTGAATACCCTATTCCAACCGTTCAATAAAGCAAGTGATCTCTTCTCGATCATGATACAGGTGCCGGGCTTTCAAGGTGTAATTGAGGCCCGCCTCCTCTAACCCGCGGACGATAATATCCCGGCAAACAAGCCATTCCTCGTAACGCTTCTTCATCGGAAGCTTGAGGTTAAACACGGCATAGCGGCAACGCCTGCTACCAAGCCACTCTACGGCCAATTTAGCCGTGCGTTGGGGTTTATCGATGATGTCACACACCATCCAGTCTACGGCGCGCTTAGGTTGCCAACTATAGCCATCGGCGACCACGTGCTCAACGTGCCCGGTCGCCATCAGTTCCGGATTCATCGGCCCGTTATCAACAGCCGACACCAGCATGCCCTGCTGCACCAATTGCCAGGTCCATCCCCCTGGCGCTGCCCCGAGATCTACGGCTTTTTTGCCTCCCCCGAGATACTCCAGCCAGCGCTCGCTCGGAAGAAACACCTTCCAGGCCTCTTCCAGCTTCAGTGCTGAACGGCTCGGAGCGGAGGCCGGCAAGCGCAATCGAAGAATACCATCGGGAAAAGGCGAACGATTGCCCTCCAAGCTATAACCCACAATGGCAGCTCCAAAGTCACCCAGCAGCACTTCCAATCGGGCACTGGCTGGCGCTTTCGCATCGGCCATTAGCAGGCCAGCTTCGCGCAACCCTCTGGACAAAGGCGCAACCCACTTTCGTGCAAAATTACCAAGATCCTTGTCATCGTTATTCTCGGGCAAGCGCACTTCCACGCGCGCGCAGCGATCGCCCTGCCAATCAATCTCCCTTAGAAAACTCACGACCGCCCCTACGCGATCCTTAGCAGGTAGCTCGCACTCGCCAACAACAACAAACCAATCACGGGTAAACACCAAGCCGTGCAACGCGAGCCGGCTCATCAGGACCTCAGCCGTTTCGGTGCCTGAGACCGTAAAACGCACCTGCCCGGAATTTCGCTCGGGCTGGAAGTAACCAAAAACGCCCTTTTCTGAGGCCTGATCCATCAGCTCCTGCCCGGCTTCCGATTCAAAACCCGGCCGGCAAATTAACATAACCTGCTGCATTACTTACCTACATATCAAATTTATGCCGGAATTCTGACACACCGACAGGGGTGAAATTCAACCTGCTTAACAGCGATACTTGATTACTCTCGCTACAGTTATGCTTCATTTTAAACAGATAATGCCTTCGATGCTCGGCACACGGTTTTGGATTCTCACAAGCTTCCTTATATGGGCCAATTTATTCGCGGTCTCCGACACCATGGCTCAACCCCAATGCCCGACATTGGCGGCGAACGATCCGAGCGCGCGTCACACGATTAACCACTATCTCTGCTATGCCGTTACAAACCCGGGCCAGCCAGCTCACTCTGCCACATACCCGGGTGATCTGCCCGAGTCTCTCGAATGGCGGTCTGCAGCCGGACACGATCTGATATTTAGCCATACCCAAGCAACCTACTGGATTAAACTCAGCCTGAAAAATGTGGGTACCGAACAAGCGCTCTGGTACCTGCAGCTGAATTACCCACTGCTTGATGAAGTCACTTTTTGGCAGAAACGCAGCGCGCAAACCCTACATAGTGCACTCACGCCCTTGAAAACCGGGGATCACCGTCCTTTTGAAAGCCGAGGCATAAATTACCGGTATTACCTGCTTCCCGTCACACTGGCAGAAGAAGAAACAACAACTGTCTATATACGAGTTCACAGCAGCGGCGCTCTCAATGTGCCTTTAAGCCTGGTCACCCCGGAGGAGGCTATTGAGAAAAGCAATCATCTCACGCTGATCCATGGACTGTTTTACGGCGCATTGGTCATACTCGCGGTATTCAACCTGCTTTTGTATGCCAGCTCCGGTACCCGCTATTACCTTCTTAACGCGTTTTACACCGCCTCTATGGCCATGTTTCTGTTCGCCATGGGCGGATTTGCGAACCAATATTTCTGGTCGGGCAGTTCTCAGCTGGCCAACCTGTCGATTCCACTCCTATTAGCACTCATCGCGCTGGCCATGACCCTTTTCGGCTGGTCTTTTTTGGAGGTACCGCAATGCACGCTGTCCGGAAAAACACTGCGCGCACTGGCGTGGTGTGGAGGGGGGCTACTGGCCCTAACTCTGGTGATGCCCTACACCAAGTCCATTCTGATCAATACGATTTTTTTGCTAACAGTTATCGCGCTACTGACCATTATCGCAACCGTTCGCTGGCGCCAAGGCTACCAACCTGCGTTTTGGTATTTAGCCGCTTGGATGGTGATGGTGGTTGGTGCCCTGATCTATGCATCTGCTGCTTTCGGGTACTTGGGAGATTACCAAGCCAGAGAAGTGATGATGCAGGCTGTGGTTGGCGCTCAAGTCGTACTTATAAACTACGCGCTGGTTCAACGTTGGCGACTATTGAATGAAAAGTTGCTGGATGTCGAGCATCAGGCCCGCAACGAACTCGAATTAAAAGTGCACGAGCGAACATCCCAGTTACGCACCACCATGTATCGACTCGAACAAGCTAACCGCAAGCTTGAAGCCCTTAGCCTTAATGACTCGCTAACCGGTCTATATAATAGAAGGCACATGGACAATTTACTGCCAGAACTGTGCTTGGAGGCTCAGAGAACCGGCAAACCATTAACCATTGCATTGCTTGACGCCGATCACTTCAAGCGCATCAATGACACTTGGGGACACGATTTTGGCGACACCTGCCTTCGAATGATTGCCAACACTTTGACTGATCACGTTAAGCGCCCCCGTGATGTAGCCGTCCGATTTGGTGGCGAAGAATTTGCCCTGCTCCTGCCCGATACCGACACAGAGGGTGCAGTCCGTCTATGCAACGCCATCCTCGAGAAAATCCGCCACACAAGTGTTAGCGCACCTAACGGAGAAGCCGTAACAATCACGATAAGCGCAGGGCTCGCTGAACTAGCCGGCCACAAGAATGCTCAAGAGCTGTTTCAACGCGCAGATGAAGCGCTTTATGCGTCAAAACGCCAAGGTCGAGACACTCTCACTTGTGCGAAAGGTGCTCCTCAAACCCCAGCGTGATCGACCAGAAACTCACGGGTGACCTGAGCCGCCTCACGGATCAGATCAGACTGCTCTAACGGGTGCCTTACCGGGGTGGAAAAATCGTGGTTGCCACCATCCAGCCAGCGAAGCCGGGTTATGCCTTCTATAGTTCCCTGCGCTTTCACTTCCTCAGGCTTACCAAAAGGATCTCGCGTACCCTGCAACACCAATAGTGGGCAGGTCACGCTGGACAGATGATCGATACGCCAGCGATCAAGCTTACCCGGCAGGTGAAAGGGATAACCAAAACAAATCACCGCACCCACATCGTCTGCGCCTTCGCTCGCGACTACGGAAGCCATCCGCCCTCCCATTGATTTACCACCAATGGCCAGCAGACAACCGGGGCCAACCTCTGATCGAACCTGGCGAATCTGCTCCCTGAAAGCCTCCAGCAACGCCGGCTGTCTGTCAGGAGGTCGCTTTTTCCCGTCATCACGCCTTTTTTGCATGTATGGGAATTCAAAACGGACACAGGCTACCCCCTGCCCCTCAAGCTCCCGCGCCAATTGCTCCATAAACGGAGAATCCGCGGGTGCCCCCGCTCCGTGAGCAAGAATCAAGACCTCTTTTGCACCGTACGGGTAGCTTTTACTGGTAATTCTGACCACAACTTTCACCTTAATGTTATCTGGCGGTATCATTAGCGCCTTGAGAAAAACCTGCAAGACCCTTTTAAGAAACAGGAATCTACGCCAACCCACTGGCAACGTTGCCGATTCTGGCAAATTTGACGGATGTCAGTAGTTGACTTGAGTCATTGCAAAGGGGTCATGGTTTCTCCATACTTGCGACCGCATAATTTCCCCATCCTGAACCCATTGGTAAGGCTATGAGCACAGTAAACGCAAACCTGACATACAACTACAAGGTGGTGAGACAGTTCGCCATCATGACAGTAGTGTGGGGTATTGTTGGCATGGCTCTGGGTGTGCTAATTGCAGCACAGCTGGTTTGGCCATCTCTCAACCTCGACCTACCCTTCACGCATTTTGGCCGTTTGCGGCCGTTGCACACCAACGCCGTCATCTTCGGTTTTGGTGGTAGTGCCCTGTTCGCAACATCGTACTACGTTGTTCAGCGAACTTGTCAGGCACGTTTGATTTCCGATGGTCTCGCTGCCTTCACATTCTGGGGCTGGCAAGCCATTCTTATTTCAGCCGTTATCACTTTGCCGATGGGGCTGACTTCCACCAAAGAATACGCCGAGCTGGAATGGCCGATCGATATCGCCATCACGATTGTTTGGGTAACTTACGCACTGGTATTCTTCGGCACAATCACTAAGCGCAGCACGCCGCACATTTACGTGGCCAACTGGTTCTACGGCGGCTTCATCCTGACCGTTGCCATGCTGCACATCTTCAACAACCTGGCGCTGCCTGCGACCGCTTTCAAATCCTACTCTGCATACGCGGGTGTTACTGACGCAATGATGCAGTGGTGGTACGGCCACAACGCTGTAGGCTTCTACCTGACAGCTGGCTTCCTGGGCATGATGTACTACTTTGTTCCGAAGCAAGCTGACCGCCCGGTTTACTCATACCGCCTGTCCATCGTCCACTTCTGGGCACTGATCGCCACATATGTATGGGCTGGTGGTCACCACTTGCACTACTCTGCACTTCCAGACTGGGCGCAGACTGCAGGTATGGTCATGTCTCTGATTCTTCTGGCTCCATCCTGGGGCGGCATGATCAACGGCATGATGACCCTGTCAGGTGCATGGCACAAACTGCGCACCGACCCAATCCTGCGCTTCCTGGTCGTTTCGCTGTCCTTCTACGGTATGTCTACCTTTGAAGGCCCGATGATGGCTATCAAGACCGTAAATGCCCTGTCACACAACACTGACTGGACCATCGGCCATGTCCACGCCGGCGCTCTGGGCTGGGTTGCCATGATCAGTATCGGTTCGATCTACCACTTGATCCCGAAACTGTGGGGTCTCAAAGAAATGTACAGCACCTCTTTGATCAACGTGCATTTCTGGCTGGCTACTGTTGGCACGGTACTTTACATCGCGGCTATGTGGGTTAACGGCATCATGCAAGGCCTGATGTGGCGTGCAGTCAACGAAGACGGCACTCTGACTTACAGCTTCGTAGAAGCTCTAGAGGCTTCTTACCCGGGCTATCTGGTTCGCTTCATCGGTGGCGCCACCTTCCTGACCGGTATGCTGATCATGGCGTACAACGTTTACATGACAGTGCGTCAGAAAGAGTCGGTTGCTGAAAACAACGCAGCAACTCAGGCGGCCTAAGGGGAGATTCATCAGATGAAACACGAAACTATCGAGAAAAACCTTGGCCTGATGATTGTGTTGATCATCATCACAATCAGCGGCGGCTTTCTGGCTGAAGTTGTTCCTCTCTTCTTCCACAAAGAAGTCAACCAGCCGATAGAAGGTCTTGAGCCTCTATCTGCGCTGGAACTGGAAGGCCGGGACATCTACATCAGGGAAGGCTGTCACGTGTGTCATACGCAGCAAATCCGTCCTTTCCGTGCGGAAACTGAACGCTATGGCCACTACTCCGTAGCGGGCGAGTTCGTATACGACCGTCCGTTCCTGTGGGGCTCCAAGCGCACAGGGCCTGACTTGGCTCGTGTAGGTGGCCGTTATTCAGATGCTTGGCAGCGCCAGCACCTGTTTGACCCACGCAGCGTTGTCCCCGAGTCCAACATGCCAGCGTTTCCGTGGCTCTTCGAGAATCGCGCTGACCACGGTTCAATCGAGGCCCGTATGAAAACCTTGCAGACTCTTGGCGTCCCATATACCGACGAGCAAGTTGCCGGTGCAGCCGATGAGCTGAAAGGCAAATTTGAAATCGAAGCATTGGTCGCGTACCTGCAGCAGTTAGGCACCGTGCTTTCAGAGAAACGGTGATCCCATGGATATCAATGAGTTACGCGGAATTCACTCTCTATTGGTAATGGCAGCGTTCTTCGGCATCATCTGGTGGGCGTACAGCGCCCACCGCAAGAAAGCCAATGAAGAGGCGGCACATCTGCCCTTCGATGATGACGACGTGGATAAGCGTACGCTCGAACAGGAAAAAACGGAGAAAAAACAATGAGTACCTTTTGGAGCGTCTGGGTCATCGTGATCGTGCTCGGTACCATATTCGGCTGCGCTTGGCTGCTGTTGGCCACCCGCAAAGGGCAGACAAACGATACCGAAACCGAAAACACCACGGGCCACTCTTACGATGGCATCGAAGAGTATGACAACCCGCTACCCAAGTGGTGGTTTTACCTGTACCTCGGCACCTGTGTATTTGCTTTGGGATACCTGGCTCTCTATCCAGGACTTGGCAACTACGAGGGTCTGCTGGGGTGGACTTCCGTTAACCAGTGGGAAGCTGAAGTCCAAGAAGCAGATGAAAAATATGGCCCGATCTACGCGCAGTTTGGAGAAACAGCGATTCCCGAACTCGCACAGAACGAAGACGCCATGAAAATTGGCCAGCGCCTGTTTGCGAACAACTGTTCGGTTTGCCACGGCACGGCAGCACGCGGCCAGGTTGGTTTCCCTAACCTGACCGACGATGACTGGCTGTGGGGCGGAGAGCCCGAGCAGATTCTGCACACCCTCGTTAACGGTCGCCAAGGCAACATGACCCCCAAGGGCGTGATGCCTAACATGACCAACGAGCAGGTCGACCAGGTGGTTAACTACGTTCTGAGCTTCAGCGGTCGTGAAAAAGACGCAGAAGCTGCTGAAGCAGGTGCCGCTGTATTCGCACAGGCTTGTACAGCGTGTCACGGCGCTGACGGCAAGGGTATGCACGCAGTAGGTGCACCGAACCTGACCGACAACATTTGGCTTTACGGCTCCACCTATGAGTGGATCAAAGAGACGGTTGTCAACGGTCGCCAAAACCAGATGCCCGCTCAGAAAGGTCGTCTGACTGATGACCAGATTCATATTTTGGCAGCTTACGTCTATAGCCTGTCAAACTGAATCGGACCCGGCCGGGTAACCCCCGGCCAGGTCTTTTCAACCCTGTATCTGCCTTGCGGGTACAGGCTTGAAAAGATCCGCAGACCCTCCGAGGCCCGCTCCCAGCACGTTTATTTACCGGGAGGTATCCATGAGTAAGCAGATTCCTGTTACGCAGGTAGACCCCAACCCTTCCGACAACAACAAAAACCCCGGAACGTACGATCTTTACGAAAGCCGTGAAAAGATCTACGTAAAAGAAGTCAAAGGACTGTTCCAGAGAATTCGCAACGTCAGCCTAGTCGCGCTCATGGGCATGTACTTTGTTTTTGCCTGGCTGACTCTGGATGGCCAGCCGTTGATTCATTTCGATCTGCCGGCCCGTGAATTCCACCTTTACGGCATGACCTTCTATCCGAAGGATTTCTTTTTGCTGTCTGCCATGCTAATCATCTCGGCGTTTGGTCTGTTCTTTATAACCACCCTGTTCGGGCGCGTTTGGTGTGGCTATACCTGCCCACAAACCGTTTGGACCTTTATCTTCATGTGGATTGAGGAAAAGGTTGAAGGCAACCGGAACAAACGGATCAAACTGGACAAAAGCCCTAACTCTGCCGAGAAGATCACAAAGAAAACGATCAAGCACACGCTTTGGCTTCTGATCGCACTAGCTACCGGCATTACCTTTATTGGTTACTTTTACCCCATCCGCGAGTTGATCGTGGATATGCTCACGCTGCAAGCCAACGGCTGGGCGTATTTCTGGGTGGCCTTCTTTACTGTCGCCACTTACTTGAACGCCGGCTGGATGCGCGAGCAGGTGTGCCTGTATATGTGCCCATACGCGCGATTCCAGTCGGTCATGTTCGATGCCAACACCCGCATCGTATCCTACGACCCTAACCGGGGCGAACCCCGCGGAAAACGCAAAAAAGGAATAGACCCGGCAGAAGCGGGCTTGGGTGACTGCATCGACTGCGAACAGTGCGTACAAGTCTGCCCTACCGGTATCGATATCCGAGACGGCCTTCAGTACGAATGCATTGGCTGCGCTCTTTGCATCGATGCCTGTGACGAAATCATGGAGAAAATGGATTACCCGAAAGGCTTGATCCGCTACACCACGGAAAACGAACTCGAAGGAAAAACCTCGAAATTGCTTCGCCCCCGTACGTTTGGCTACGGCCTTTTGTTGGCGGTCATGATTGGCGCGGTAGGATACATCATCGCCACTCGCGTGCCCGCCAAGCTCGAGGTCATAAGAGATCGCGGCGCGCTTTTCAAGTTTAATGGCGAAGGCCGCGTAGAGAACTCCTTCACCCTAAAACTTCAGAATATGACAGAAGTTCCACAAACGTTCGTGCTGTCCGTAGATGGCATGGAAGGCATCCGCATTCTGACTCAAACCAGCGTAAAGATTAAAAGCGGTGAAAACCTGTCATTGCCAACCGTGGTTGACGTGATTCCCGAGTCTATTGAGCAAACCAACAACACCATCAGCTTCCGTGCAGTGTCGCAAACCGATCCTTCGCTGCAACTTGAAACTGAAAGCCGATTTGTGGGTCCAAGACCTCGTTAACGGCTCCGCAAGCCGCACAAACAATTGATATGAGACGATCTACGTTATGACTGACAATACTCCCGTAGCCCCTTGGTACCGCCAGCCTTGGTTCTGGTTTCTGACCATTTTCCCTCTTACGTCTATTATTTGGGGATTAACGATGCTGGTGGTCTCTGTAAATCTGGACACTGCCATGGTCACAGACGACTATTCTAAAGAAGGCCGCGGCATCAACATGGCCATCGCCAGAGATCAGAAAGCTTCCGAAATGGAGATATCGGGAACATTGCAACTAGCGAACCGCAAGGCAACGCTAACGTTGGCGACGAAAGACGGTCCTGCCGATTTCCCTTATCTCGTTCTTCACCTTTATCACCCTACCCTGGAAGGCAAGGATAGCGTGATTCAGTTCAATCGCTTGGCTGACGGTGAATATTCCGGACGAATTCTGGAAGACCTGGAAGGTCGTCGGTATTACGACGTGCAAGGCCCCGACAACGATTGGCGGGTCAAAGGTGAACTCTGGTTACCAGCCGAGCACCCCATCACCATTCAAGCAAAGGCTAGTGCTAAAGAGTGACCCCCACCCTCTGCTTCCATTGTGGCGAAGCTGCCGAGGGTAATCCCGCGATTACCCTTCAACTGGACGATCAAGAGCAGCATTTCTGTTGTCAGGGCTGCAAAGCGGTGTGTCAGACCATCCATCAGGAAGGACTGACAAATTTTTACGACATACGCACCCAACCTGCCAGCACCCCGAGAGAGCTCAACGAATCCGAGCTTCTGCGGCTGCGTGAGCTTGACCATCCGCTGGTTCAGCAATCGTTTGTTGCCCCCGTTAAGGCCGGGCAAGAAGCCCAGCTGCTGATTGGAGAGATCACCTGCGCGGCTTGTATCTGGTTGCTTGAGAACCACATGAAGCATCAAGCGGGCGTCCAGAGCTTTACAGTGAATCACACCACCCAACGGGCAAGGCTGGTTTGGTCTCCGGATCAAACGCGTCTGAGCGACCTGCTCATCACGATCTACGAGTTAGGCTACACCGCTCGCCCCTACCAAGCTGATGCAGCCGAACAAGCGCTCAAAGCTGAAAACCGCTCCATGCTGATTCGGCTCGCCGTTGCCGGCATCGCCACGATGCAAAGCATGATGCTGGCGTTCCCGCTGTACTTTGAAATCATCAGCGAGCTTTCCCCCGAATTCATCAATATGTTCAGATGGTTCGGCTTACTTGTGGCAACACCGGTGGTGTTCTACAGTGCTCGGCCTTTCTTCAGAAACGCCCGGCGGGATCTCGCCTCACGACACCTGACAATGGACGTACCCGTCGCAATCGCAATCGGCCTTGCCTACGCGGCAAGCGCCTGGGTAACGGTATTCGGTGGACAAGAGGTCTATTTTGAATCGGTCTGCATGTTTGCTTTCTTCCTGCTCCTCGGCCGATACATCGAGGTACAAGCTCGCTATCGAGCCGGACTGAGCGGTAACGCCATTGCAGGCTTCCAACCTGCGGTTGCGGCGTTGGTCACCAACGGCGAAGCAGAGATCGTTCCTGCCCACCAGATCAAGCCTGATAACGTTATTCGAGTGCGCCCTGGTGAAACACTGCCGGCAGACGGCATCATCCTTTCCGGCCAGTCCACGCTGAATGAAGCTGCGCTTACCGGCGAGTATTTGCCAGAAACCCGCTCACCCGGGGATACCGTTCACGCCGGTACAGTCAACGGTGAAAACCCTCTGGATATCCGGGTGACTCGTGCCGGCGCGCAAACTCGCCTGTCCGGGATTCTTCGCGTGCTCGACCGGGTTCAATCCGAGAAGCCCCCGGTTGCACGTATGGCGGACCGGATTGCCGGAAAGTTTGTTGGCCGCGTACTGATTCTCGCGCCTGTCGTCTGGATTGGATGGTGGCTTGCCGGCGCGGACAATGCCTTTGATATTACCCTGTCGGTCTTGGTTGCCACCTGCCCCTGCGCTCTTTCACTAGCTACACCCACCGCTATCACTTCAGCCACCGTGCGGCTGCGAAAGCTTGGCTTCCTGCCCACTCGGGGGCACACATTGGAATCCATGAATACCATCGATACCGTGGTGTTCGACAAGACCGGAACCCTCACTCGCGGTGAACTGACTTTGACGGGCCATACCGCTTTCGGCTCGCGTGACGAAGCGACCTGCCTAAGAATTGCCGCAGGTCTCGAGAAGCAGTCCGAACACCCGATCGCGAAAGTCTTTCATAACATGCCGTCAGTGGCGGTGAACAACGTGACCAACCATTTGGGTGGCGGCTTATCGGGGGAGTTTAACGGCGAACCCGTATTCATCGGCCATAAAGCCTTTGTTGCCAGCCACACCGAGGTACCGGAACCCGAGACGGTATGCGCCGGAGGCATGGAGATATGGCTGGCGACAGCCACACGCTGGCTGGCCTGTTTCCAGCTAGATGATCAGATCCGTGACGACGCAGCCAAAGCAATTAGCACGCTGCAAGACATGAGCATCCAGACTATCCTGCTCAGCGGTGACCGATCAGGCCATGTACAGCAAGTCGCTTCAGAGCTTGGGATTTCGCGCGCCATCGGCGAAGCGTCGCCTGAACAAAAACTGGAAGTCCTGGATAAGCTCGGTCAAGAAGGCCATCGTGTTATGATGGTGGGCGATGGTTTGAATGATCTACCCTCAATGGCTGGTGCAGGTATTTCCGTGGCCATGGGTACTGCCGCCGACCTGACTCAGCTGAAAGCCGATGCGGTTTTGTTGAACGGCCAGCTTTACCAGCTCGTTGAGGCAATACATACAAGCCAGAAAACTCGCCACATCATTCGCCAAAATATGATCTGGGCGTTCGGCTACAACGTGTCTGCATTGCCTCTCGCAGCCGCAGGTCTTGTGCCTCCATGGCTTGCCGCGATTGGCATGTCCGTGAGCTCACTGATCGTCGTCCTTAACGCCCTGCGCCTGAGCAGAGCTCGACCCAACCCATAGGAGTTAACAATGAACATTGTCATGCTTCTTATTCCCCTGATGTTGATGCTGGTTGCGCTCGGCATCCTTCTGTTCTCTTGGGCGGTGAAAAGCGGCCAATACGATGACCTGGATGGGCCTGCACACCGTATACTGCACGACGACGACAAAGACCTGATTCCCACGGAGGCTCGCCTTCCAAAACGCGCCTCAAAAGATAATCAAGTCAGAAGCCGTTCGGAAAATCCCCCCGACAACCCGCACTGATCGCGTTCATGCAACCGGAACTCTACCTCAGCTATTCCAGCGCTTTTGCCATAGGCCTTCTTGGCAGCACCCACTGCCTGGGCATGTGCGGGGGTATCAGCGCCTCTCTCTCGATGGCACTGCCCGTTGGCCGTGGTTTTCGGTTTCGCCAGACCCTGCTCCTGTTGGCCTTCAACTTTGGCAGAATCGGTAGTTATTCGCTGATTGCAGCCGGCATTGCCTTACTCAGCACTCAAGCTGCTGGCCAATGGGCCTGGGCGGGGCTTCTGCTCATGACGCTCGCCGGTCTACTGCTGATATTCATGGGGCTGTCGATGGGGCAATGGTGGCAGGGTATTCGCTACATCGAACGTGCGGGGGCGCCGGTGTGGCGAACCTTATCACCGCTCACCAAACGCTTTCTTCCCGTCAATAATGCCGGGCAAGCGCTGGCACTGGGGTCTTTGTGGGGCTGGCTTCCCTGCGGGCTGGTGTACAGTACGCTTGGCTGGGCGGCCCTTCAGCCCACGGTACCTAGCGCCGCACTGACCATGTTCTTTTTCGGTTTGGGTACCCTGCCCTCAATGCTAGCAACAGGGTACGCAGCCCAATGGATTCGTGGCATAAAGAGCCATCAGGGCGTTCGAAAATTCAGTGGGATTCTATTGATCCTGCTCGGACTATGGACGCTACCGATTCAGGCGGTATTGAAGCTTTAATCGCTAGAGATTCAATACATCCAAACGGCCAAAGTCTCGCTCAGGTTCCGCATTCTGCACCACCGCCTGTCGCTTACCTCCCAAGCGCTTACCTTCCTTGAAGTCATACAGGTTAGGATCTGCCAGGTGAGAGGGTTCAACGTTGCACATCGCGCGGAACATGGTTTCCAGCCGGCCAGGATGCTGCTTATCCCAGGTCTGGAACATATCCTTAATAACCTGACGTTGCAGGTTTTCCTGAGAACCACACAGGTTGCAGGGAATAATGGGGTATTCACGAAGCTCCGCATACCGGGCAATGTCTTTTTCCCGACTAAAGGCCAAAGGCCTGATCACCGTGTTACGGCCATCATCACTATGCAGAACGGGCGGCATGGACTTTAGCTTGCCACCGTAGAACATATTCAGAAACAAGGTTTCCAGCATATCGTCCCGATGGTGACCTAGCGCGATTTTGGTTACACCCTGCTCTTCCGCGAAGTTATAGAGGATTCCGCGTCGCAGGCGCGAGCACAAGCCGCAAGTGGTCTTCCCTTCCGGGACTTTTTCCTTAACAATGCTATAGGTGTCTTTCTCAATGATGTGGTACTCGACCCCGAGCGCCGCCAGATAGGCCGGGAGCACGTCTTCCGGAAAACCTGGCTGTTTTTGATCGAGGTTAACGGCAATGATCTCGAAGTCGACCGGTGCGCTCTTCTGAAGATTGAGCAATATGTCCAGCATCGCGTAGGAGTCTTTGCCGCCAGACAAGCAGCACATAACCTTGTCACCCGCCTCAATCATCGAGTACTCAGCAATTGCCTGCCCGACCTCTCGGCGCAGACGCTTCTGGAGTTTATTCAGCTCCACTTTACGGAGGCGTTCTTGCTCAGAAACGGGTTGGGATTCAGAGTTTACAGACATTGCTTCAAACATCGGTTTTACGCTCACGAGGTAAGTGAGCCCGGAATTATACGCACGACAAACATTCAGGGACAGGACACCAACATGGATATGTTGAATTTGAAGCCGGAAACTACGGGTAAACGCGCACTCAACAGACTGCGTAACCGGCGAGCTATCCTGGTAGCCGCCAGAGATTGTTTTCAGGAAAATGGATACGACAACAGCTCAATTCGCGACATCGTGCGTAGAACGAATCTGGCATCCGGCACCTTCTACAATTACTTTTCGGACAAACAGGATATCTTTGCCGCGCTGTTGACCGATTTCCTAACCTCGCTGAACGACGATATGACAGCCCGCCGAAATTCAGCGACTTCAACCAAAGAGTTAATCTACTCAACTTACCATGCGCTTTATTGTGCAACGGCAAAAGATCCCGCTATTTACGAACTGGCTCATCAAAACCAACGTGCGCTGAGAAATCTTTTTGGCTCTGACATACTCGGCCTGACACTCCTGTCGCTGGAACAGGATGTGCGCAGCGCAATGGAGCGAGGACTCCTGCCCCAAACCGACCCGGAATACCTGTGCGCCACGTTCTTTGGTGTTGCCTATGACATGAGCCTGCTGGTCGCCCGGAAGGCACGAACCTGTCCAAATGGCATTCAGGGTGAAGCAGAACGTGCCGCCAAATTTTCAACCGATCTGTTTCTTGGCGGACTACCTGCGTTGGGCACTCTTCCAAGCCAATCCTGACTGGCATACCATGCGGCCATGACAACCGACCACAAGACCCACCCGTCCGGCAGAACCGCTAGCAATGAGTTGAACTGGTTAACTCAACAGGTCGAGCACCTTATCCTGGCCGTTGAACACGAACTGAGAATGGCAGGCCCGCTAGGCCTTAGCGAGCTGGCTTTGATCAAAGCGCTGCAAAGTGACCGCTGGCAGTTACTTGGGCCAGTAGACTTTGCCCGCCCAGAGCAACTCTACCCTGTACACTTCCTGCTTTTTCACACGCTTTACCGCCTCAGCGATGATCTTTTATCCAACGGCGAAAGCATTCATTTGTCTCCCATGCGAATCCGCCTGTTCTCCACCTCTTCACCCGGCCGTGAGTCCCTGCCGGGCCCAACAGATGCGCTCAGAGAGTTCTATCTGGATCTGGAGCAATACTACCTGTCTAACACCGAAATCAGCGACATGATGGATCGTTTTTGGGCAGGTACAATACAACAGAAACCAGATAGCGAATCCACCGCCTCAGCGGCTGAACTACTTGGCTTCGATGCGATACCGCCAACGTTCGCACCGGTAAAGCGCCGGTTCAGAAAGCTCGTTATGACAGCACACCCTGATCGCGGCGGCAGCACTGAAGAAGTGCAGCACCTGAACGAGGCTTTCGCGATACTCAAAGCGCACTATTCGTAGCTATCAGCCCGGCGCCAATTGGAATTTCCTGCTCATGATCAACTTCAGAAAACTGATTACCTTGCCCGCTCTGTCCTTGATGATGGCCCTTCCTTACACAGCCAAGGCCGACTTGGTGGTCTTGCAATATCATCACGTTGACGACAACACGCCCTCGGCTACCAGCACGTCACGCTCCCTGTTCAAGGCGCAGCTGAACATGATCTCCGACCTGGGACTGGAGGTGGTTCCATTGGGCCCGGGTACGCGTCAGGCGCTGTCCGATGAGGCTCAGCAAACGAACCAGGTCGCCATTACTTTTGATGACGCCTATGAATCAGTTTACAGCGTTGCGGCCCCGATTCTTGACCAACAAAAGATCCCCTATACCATCTTCGTCAACACCAACGCCGTTGGTGGTCACGGCTATATGGACTGGGCAGAGTTAAAAGAACTGGGCCGCAAAGAATGGGTCACGATTGCCAATCACAGCGTGGACCATGCACATCTGGCCCGAAGACCGGGAGAGTCTGAAGAAGATTGGCACGAGCGCACCAACAACAGCTTAGATCAAGCCCAACGTACACTTGAGCAGCAGTTGGGAGCCGCTGAGGGTTTGTTCGCCTATCCCTACGGTGAATACGACGAAGCACTCGAACAGAAGTTGAACGACAAAGGTTGGCTGGGCTTTGGGCAACAATCGGGGGCCATTGGACACCACTCACACCCTACTCGACTGCCCCGTTTCCCGATGGCCAATGCCTACGGACAACTTAGCAGTCTGAAAGACAAACTCAACAGCAAAGCCTTCCCTATTGATGCTGGCAGCCTGCCGGATGGCGTTATATCCAACAATCCACCTTCTTTGACGTTGACGCTGCAGGCTCCGTTGTCCACAGCGCGCCTCACCTGTTTTGCGTCGGGTTTGGGAAGAATTGATTTCAGCGTCAAGGGGGAAACCGTGACCGTGCAGGCGCCAAAAGCTCTGGACGCACGCCGTTTTCGCTACAATTGCACGCACCCTGCGGGCGACGGTAGCTTTTACTGGTTATCTCAACAATGGCTGAATCTGGACGCCCCTGAAGACTAGCCGGCCTTCATGGCTCAAAGATGACAATCCCCAGCTCGCCTTTTTCGTTATGCGGGATGGCCTTAGGCCCAGAGTCGGTATCGATAACCGTCTGTGCCTCTAGATCTTGCCACCGGGTATAGAGCACCAACCACCGCTCCCCTTGGCCCGGGAATGCGGGCACCCATGCTTCAAAATACCCTCGGCGATGCCAGTTCTCAGGGGTGTAATCCATCACCAGATCGGTGACGATTCTGACTACGCCAAACTCCCGGTCAAGGAACGCTAGGCTAGGAACAAAAACGCCATGGTGATCGTAAGCACGAAGGCGCATGACGAACCCGGATTTCGCTGCGCCCAGTGGAAGAGCAACCAACTGGAAGGGTGATTCACCGGAACTGAACGGGTGGCGAGGTGTTTCATCACCCATCTGAACGCCAAACTCACTTCCCTCTACCCAGTTTTGGTAGTCTTTGTTTGCAAGCTCTTTACAGCAATACTCCGAGAACTCGTCAAACTCGCTGGCATGCTTTTGTTCGATACCGAGTATTGCAAACGCATTCGGGTCATACCCCTCCACGGGCTCCATCTCGCCCACAACTTGCGACGGTAGATGCACTGAGGCTGGGGTTAGGTTAACCGGACTGGTGCGCGAGCTTGTGTTCCGGCCAGCAACATCGGGGGTGTAATAGCTGACCCGCACATTGCCTTGTGCATCAAGCCATGTGAAATACGGCTGCCGTTGGCCATCACGAACAAAACCTTTGTCAGCCAGCGCTTCCCCATCCGGATAATTTTCGGCAGTAAAATCCTCATCACTCGGAGGGGTATTGGCTAAGAAGGGATCTTTGGCTGGCCCGTCATCAGTTTCTTCTGCCTTAGGTTTCTCTGCAGACTTTTCTGAATCAGGAATACGGGTATAACGTACCCTGCCCTGCTCATCCACCCAAGTAAAATAACCTTCTCGCTCTGCGATGCCCGCGCTACCAGCCCCTATCTGGCAACCCGCCAACAAGGTTACAGCAGCGAACAACAGCGATAGGCCACTCAATCGGGCCAGTCTCATGGGCAAACTCCGCAGTTAAATCAGAACTTCGTCCTGAAACTCAGGCCGGCCATGACCACACGCAACGAGGTTTTAATGTCCATGCCGGCATAAGGGTTATAGATAATATTCGTTATATTGTCACAGTTTACGTTACAGCTGGAATCCGCCGGAATGGTCTCTATCGACTGCAAATACGAAAGGTTCATGTCGATCTCGGTGTCTTTATCCCAACGATACCCCATGCCAATGCTGTATAGATTCGCGCCGCCGAAAGGCGCCATAATTGATCTCTGGTCATCCGGAATTACAGAGTCCCGAATTTCCACGCCCGCTCGCAGGTCCAGTCGTGACGATGCATGGAACTCCATCCCGAACGCCCAGTTCCATTGGCTTTTGAATCCAAGTGGGAGTTTCAACGTATTCGGTGTCGCGTTATCAGGCGATAGAATCCTAGCCGCATTCAGGAATTCGAGATCACGGTCGAACCGCAAATTGAATGCATCCCACTGGGCAAAATCTGTCCAACCGATATCTGCATTCAGCGTCAGCTTGGGATGAACATCCACGCTAATGCCGGTTTGAAAGTGCTGCGGGTAAACAAGGTCCATAGACACGTTACCCGCTTCGCGGGGCGCGCCGGATGGCAGACTCAGTATGGCGGAGGTGATGGCCCCAAGCACTGACCCATTAAGCCCCTGCCAAAAGCCAGCCCAATCGTCCGTGTATTGAATCTCGAACTGGCCCTTCAGATTCATGTCCGCTTCAGAGGTATAGCTTGCCCCCCACCGGAACCAGTCTGTAGGTTCCCACATGACACCCAGCGCATAGGTCGGGGAGACACTCTCCTGCATGTTCAGGCTTAACGCACCTATATCATCAAACGGACCAATGTTACCGCCACACAGCGCCAGCCATGGCTGCAGTGGCTCGTCACCACTTTCGCAGTTGAACGCATCCTGCAGCACTTCAGCAACGCCCAGCAGCATGTTTGGAGCTCGCATATACTGATCCGCGGCTAAGCCGAAGTGCGACAAGTGAATGCCAGCACCCACAGACCACTCGTCATTGATTTCGTAGCCCACTGTCGGCGACAGATAAGTGGTTCTTTGGAGCGCCGTCGCTTGTGGCTGATAACGACCTGGATCTTCTTTGTCTCTGTAAAAGCCGGCGGCCATCGGCATAAAAAAAGCGTTGGCAAACGTGAGCTTCGAACCCGGTGACTTGATACTGATCCCTGCCGACGGCGCCACCGCAGGACCCGGCGGCAGTCGGAGAACACCGTATCCCGGCACGTAAAGCGCCACATTGTTGGTGTGACTGTGGCTATTGGCGACGGGATCGCGCTGCTTGCCGGTAGCAGGATCTATCTCCAGCCCCTTAATCCCAAAAATCTCGTATTCTTCATCAGCAATGAAGTCCGCATCAATATCCAGATAGATACTGAGGATATTCACTTCCAGTTGGCGACCATCCAACTTCGTCAGACCGGCAGGGTTGTAGTGAATCGACATGATCCCCGGGGGATCAGCGGTCACGGCGTTGCCCAGTGCCAGCGCTTTAGGGTGGATCGTCAGGTTTTGCGTCATCTGCGCCTGAGCACCACACGAAAGACCGGCAGCAATCAGAGTCGCCACAATGTGATGTTTGTAGTTAGGTTGTCCCATGAAATACATCCCCTTCCCTTAGAATATCTTCGGCACCAATCACTCTTTGAGGCCGGAGAAATTAATGGGCAGGGATACACCCAGGGAGAA
This sequence comes from Marinobacter sp. SBS5, assembly GCF_048285575.1. Classification (NCBI taxonomy): domain Bacteria; kingdom Pseudomonadati; phylum Pseudomonadota; class Gammaproteobacteria; order Pseudomonadales; family Marinobacteraceae; genus Marinobacter; species Marinobacter sp. SBS5. Next base: position 320,547 of record NZ_JBLWAZ010000003.1, read on the forward strand.
GTCTGGAGCGTCTTCCGTCAGACCAATTCCCAGACTGGTATTCACGATCGTCATATCACTGACGCGGGTACCGAGAGACATGCTCAGGAACCCGGTCATCTGGTCTTGTGCTGCGGCTTGATCGCCATTCGAGAAGGTCAAAATCGTTTCATCGCTGTAGCTGACCTGGGCGGACATGCTCAACGAGATATCGTAGGACAGCGAGTAAGCAAAACCGGCCGATCCAGAAAGCCCGAAACCCGGTTCCACTTTGGTCAGCAGGCGACCACCACGCACTTGCTCCAAATCGTCCGCGGTCACGTTGTACGTTGCGCTAATAGAGCCAAAAACAACCACCGGGTCTAAGACCTTGGACATACTCAAGCCACCACCAACCGAGTAGTACCCGCTGCCCGTCGACAACTGTTCCTTAATGTCGATTTCGTAGGGGCTAACACCGGTTTTCGTGCTTAAGGTGCCAAAAAAGGTGGTCGACATTTTTCCCGGCACGTAAGCAAACGGCTGCCATCGGCCAGTAAAGGAAACGTCCCCCATGTCGTACACATTCAATTCGTCTTCGGTGTCGTACTTGACCACCAGGGGAAGCCGAGCGCCGACAGTCAGGTTATCCCAAAGACCATAATCGTAAGAGAAGGAATTCGTGAAACTGTGAGTGGCCGAGGGCACCACATCCAAATTACGAACCGAACCGTTGGAAATGGCCAGATCAAGGCGCTGATCGCCGGTATAAGAGTAATCAAAAGAGTAGTTAAGGGAATGGGTACCCTTCTTCTGCAATGAGTAGTTTTTTTCCGCCGCCTGAAACACCTCTTCCAGCTGACGACTGGAATCCTCATCCCCATCCTGACGCGAAAGCGCTTCCCGCGCCTGATCCACACTTCCATCTTGTGCCAGCGCCATACCCGGAAGCAGACCCGCCGTGGAAACAAGGAAAAAGCCTCGCACTAACCAACGATTCATCCTGACTCCCTACTCTTATTGATTTTATTCCTGTCTCGGGCATTAACCCGAAAATTAGTTACGACGGTAGTGAAGTTGTTTTCGTGTGTTTTCCACACTACCGTCGGGATTGTTCTTCTGTCGTTCCAGCAGGTTCTGCAGCCGCCGCTCTGTAGCCTCGTGAAAAGCCGGAATTTCATGTTGCGCCAGCAGGGTCATGGTCTGATCATCGACAAACCGGAGGTCTTCCTCTTTCAACTCCAGATTGTCCAGAGGCTTATCACTCCCCGGAAAGACAATGAACAACACATTGTCATCCCACTTTTCTTCAAACTGAGCCAAGGTAAACGAGATGTTGCCCACGGCTGGGTCGGCCAAATAGACACGGCCATCGCGAATCGTGCGAAGAACGACAAAGTGTTTAAAGCCTGCGTGCTGAATAGGTACAATGGCTGGGTGATCAAGCTCCATAAGGTCATCAATTCCGGCGCGGAATCCACCCGAGGGATAACCCAGTGCAGTCACGAGCTTTTTCATGTCCAGCATGGAGAATGCCCGGCGCTCAACAATCCGTTCACTTTCCCCATAATGCAGTAAACCTTCCATCACCTGACGTTCTGAAAGGGTTCGCCCCAGATAGTTGTTCAAAACGGTTGTCAGCGCTGCACTACCGCAGCTGTAGTCGTAGGCTTGCCGGACGATATTTCGGAAGTTCTGTTCCACCAAAGGCTCAACGCGAACATCTGTGCGATGCTCTACGGGGCTGGAGTCCACTTTGTGCTCAAGCACGATAGTACCCCGCTCAAACGGTTCAACTTCGGTAGCTTCCTGCACCATTGCGAACGTTAGGATAGACCCGGCCAACACCAGCAGCATTATGGAAAGTCCCTGTTTTTATTAGACATGCAACTTAGTGGTTACATCTTGTAACGGTAAGATACCGAAATCGGAAAGGGCTTAAAGATAACTGTGCCTCAAATCTATCGCTGCAGCTGAGGCCAGTCCGGGCGGGAGTGAGAACTGGTTCAAGGGCGAGCCTACTAACCCTCACACGTCATCGACCAAGAACTTACAGACTAGAATCTGAACAGTCCCGTTTAGTCTATGCATATCACAACCGCGGCATCTGCCGCTGGCTCTGAAAAGCAGGCCTTGCCCGTTATGCGTTTGGTCGAATCCGGAGAAAACAAGATGAATGCAATCGGCTACTGCATCGGTGGAACGCTTCTTGACTCAACCTGAGCGAGATTAAGGTTCCATCGTTCTTCCTTTCGGCACGTCAGGACCACATCGCTAAATGGAAAAGTACTTATCAGGGCGCGAAGGTTTATGGCGGAGATGTTCGGTTTATGCTTTCAGGTTCCGGCCATATTGCCGGGGATGGCGAACTAAACGTTATTGAGGACGCACCCGGTAGTTACGTTAAAGTCAAAGCCGCTGAGGCAGCTGAGCAAATGTATGTATCAGGAGCACCAATTTAAAGCAAATGGTTAACCCTCTCGCGCAACACCGGCAAAACATCCTCCTCGAACCAAGGATTTCTGCGAAGCCATAAGTTGTTTCTGGGGCTTGGATGGGGCATGGGAAGCTGTCGCGGCCAATACTGTTGCCACGCTTTCACGTTATCCGTGACCGTGCGCCGGCTATCGGGCAAATGCCAAGCCTGAGCGTACTGACCAATCACCAGCGTTAATTCAACGTGCTTAAGCCGATCCAGCAACGCTTCGCGCCATGTATCCGCGCATTCCGGAATGGGTGGCAGATCCCCGGATTTTCCCGTACCCGGAAAACAAAATCCCATGGGAAGAATGGCCACTCGAGTGTCATCGTAAAAAGTCTCCCGTTCTATCCCCATCCACTGGCGAAGCCGGTCACCACTGGGGTCGTTAAACGGTATGCCCGTTTCATGCACTTTCCTGCCCGGCGCCTGCCCCACAATTAAAATACGGGATGACTCCGAAAGCTGAACCACTGGCCTAGGCTCATGGGGCAACTTGTAGCGGCATAAGGTACACGCACGGACCCGCAACACCAGTTGCTCGAAACTGAGGTTAGCAAGTTCAAGATTCACCGGCTCCACGACAAGTTATCCCAAGCTGAACGCGCCATATTTATTCTTCTACTTCCCAAAAAACACTGGCACCCTGCTCCGGATTAGCGACCCCGCGCCGCATCCAACCATACAATTCACGACCATAGCCTTGGTGCTGGCTAGTAAGATCACGACCGGCCGCGGACCGAGCATTCAGGGTGGCATCATCCAACAACACGGATAGTTGCCCGTTGACGGCATCCAAACGGATGACATCACCATTTTCGATCTTTGCCAACGGGCCGCCAACCAAGGCTTCGGGATAAACGTGAATGGCTGCAGGGACCTTGCCCGAGGCCCCTGACATGCGTCCATCCGTCACCAAACCCACCTTAAAGCCTCGATCCTGCAGAACCCCCAAATACGGGGTCAACTTGTGCAACTCCGGCATACCATTCGCTCTTGGCCCCTGAAAGCGAACAACAACCACACAATCGCGGTCCAACTCGCCCGCATCAAAAGCAGCTTTAAGGTCGTTTTGATCTTCGAACACGACCGCAGCTGCTTCTACACAATGGTGCTCGGGCGCCACCGCCGAGACTTTGATGACCCCTCGACCTAGATTACCCTCAAGCACCTTCAAACCACCATCCGGCGCGAACGGCCGGGCAACAGAACTGAGCACGTCAGGCTGTAAGCTTTCCTGCACCGCTGGGTGCCACTGCAAGCCTTGCTCAGTCAACTCAGGCATACAGGCATATTGAGCAAGACCCGGCCCCATGACGGTGTTCACATCTTCATGGAGACAACCTGCGTCCAGAAGTTCTCGAATCAGGTAGGGTGTTCCTCCAGCCTCGTGGAAGGCATTGATGTCTTCTTGTCCGTTGGGGTAAATGCGGGTCATGGATGGCACGGCTGAAGACAGCTCTGCGTAATCGTTCCAATCGACGATGATGCCTGCGGCTCGGGCTATAGCGACCCAATGAATGGTGTGATTAGTAGATCCACCCGTCACCAATAAAGCCACCAACGCATTCACAATGGCCTTTTCATCGACCATATCCGCCAGCCCAAGCTTGCCACCTTGGGGTTGCGACAAGCGGATAACCTGTTCTGTGGCGGCGCGGGTCAACTCATCCCGTAAGGGTGTGTTCGGGTGGATAAACGCCGCACCGGGTAAATGCAGCCCCATCACCTCTACCAATAATTGATTGCTGTTGGCAGTGCCGTAAAAAGTACAGGTTCCGGGGCTGTGGTATGACTTGCTCTCGGCCTCAAGCAGTTCCTCTCGGCCAATTTTCCCTTCAGCGTATAACTGACGAACTCGCTGCTTTTCCTTGTTTGGCAGCCCGGACGGCATGGGGCCCGCAGGTACTAATACAGCAGGCAAATGACCAAAGCTCAGCGCACCAATCAGCAAGCCTGGAACAATTTTGTCACATATACCGAGTAAGGTGACGGCATCGTACATATTGTGGCTCAGCGCCACGGCAGTACTCATGGCAATGGTATCGCGGGAAAAGAGGCTCAAATCCATGCCGGGCTGTCCTTGGGTGACACCATCGCACATAGCAGGGGTACCGCCAGCAAACTGAGCCACGGAGCCCATACCATGAGCCGCTTCGCGAATAATATCCGGAAAACGATGATAGGGTTGATGCGCAGACAGCATATCGTTGTACGCCGAGACGATGGCTACGTTGGCTCGATTCATCAGTTTAAGATGGTCTTTGTCACCCGGCTGGCACGCAGCAAACCCGTGGGCCAGATTGCTGCAAGACAAAGTCCCTCGCTGCGGCCCCTGCTCCCTCAGCGCACGCATTCTGGCCAAATACGCCTGCCGCGTAGCCCGGCTTCGCTCGATAATTCGGTCAGTAACCCTAGAAACGACAGGATGCATGGCACTACTCCTAAATCGATAAACACACGACGTAAGTGTACTTCCTTAAAGACTCACGTTCAGATTCAATTAACCATACTCAATATAATCTTCGTTTACGACACATCAAAAGGACACCCTCTATGCTACGGCGCACCAAAATTGTAGCCACCCTCGGCCCCGCCACTGACAGTAAGGAAGCTCTAGCCGGCATTATTGCTGCCGGTGTGGATGTCACCCGCCTGAACTTTTCCCACGGCAGTGCGCAGGAGCATATCGAGCGGGCTAAGAACGTGCGCGAAACAGCGGCAGCACAAGGTCGTTTCGTTGCGCTGTTAGCAGACCTTCAAGGCCCCAAGCTAAGAATCGCTCGCTTCACAAACAACAAAGTTACGCTGGAGCGCGGCCAGACTTTTGTACTGGATGCCGCCATGGATAAAGCAGCCGGCACCGAAGCCGCTGTCGGCATCGATTACGAAGAGCTGATTAACGACGTCACCCCAGGCGACATTCTGGTTCTGGACGATGGCCGTATCGAAATGGAAGTGACGGCCGTAGATGATCACAGCATCACCTCCACTGTGCTCATTGGCGGCCCTCTGTCCAACAACAAGGGCCTGAACAAGCGCGGTGGCGGGCTATCTGCTGACGCTCTGACCGAAAAAGACAAGCAAGACATCGTTACTGCCGCAAATCTGGGAGCAGACTACGTTGCTGTCTCTTTCGTGCGGACTGCAGAAGACATGCACGTTGCTAGAAAACTGTTAAAAGAAGCCGGCTCTGATGCCGGTTTGGTGGCGAAAATCGAACGCGCCGAGCTGGCACACGATACCGAAGCACTGGATGCCGTTATCAGAGCCTCTGATGCGGTGATGGTTGCGCGGGGCGACTTGGCTGTCGAGATTGGCGATGCAGAATTAGTCGCCGTTCAGAAGCACATCATTGCCCGAGCCCGAGTGCTCGACCGAGTGGTTATTACCGCCACCCAGATGATGGAATCCATGATCACCAACCCAATGCCTACCCGAGCTGAAGTATCCGACGTGGCCAACGCGGTTATGGACTATACCGATGCGGTCATGTTGTCGGCCGAAACTGCAGTGGGCGACTACCCGATCGAGGCCGTCGAGGCCATGGTGAGAATCTGTATGGGTGCCGAGCGCCATCCATCAATGCGCCAATCGAAGCATCGCATTAACGAAAGCATGGAAGCCGTCGACGAAGCCATTGCGCTATCCGCCATGTACGCAGCAAACCACCTGCAAGGCGTATCCGCCATTATCTGCCTGACAGAAACCGGTTCAACGCCCCGACTGATGTCGCGTATCAAATCGGCCTTGCCAATCTTCGCGTTCTCCCGGCACCACTCGACTCAGCACAAGGTTAGCCTGTATCGCGGTGTACAAACCGTGCCGTTCGACTCCGCCAATCACAAAAAAGAGCAGGTCAAGAACCTAGCACTAGACGAGTTGGTTAAGCGCGAATACGTGAAACAGGGCGATCTCGTGGTGATTACCAACGGCGATTTCGTGAACGCTCAAGGTGGTACAAATACCATGAAAATCGTCCAGGTAGGCAGCGACATCAACTAACCAAAGCGCTATCTTTGCCCTCTGGCATCAACAAGGCTGGCGCGTGCGATATCGGAAATCGCCGCCCAGTCCTTCGCTTTGATTTTATCGGCAGGCGTTAACCAGCTGCCGCCCACCGCAGCAACATTATCGAGTTTCAGGTAGTCAGCCGCCGTATCCTGGCGAATACCACCTGTGGGACAAAACGTCACATCAGGAAACGGGCCTGCCAACGCTTTAAGCGCAGCAACACCACCAGCCACTTCAGCCGGAAAGAATTTGAAATGCCGGTAACCGTGAATGTGGCCCATCATCAATTCCGATGCGGTGGAGATGCCCGGCAACAAAGGCGCTTCAGACGTAACACCAAATTCAAGAACCGCTTCGGTGACTCCGGGGGTGATCACAAATTGAGCCCCAGCCAACTCAACGTCACGGTATTGGGCAATGCTGGTTACGGAACCGGCCCCAACCAAGGCATTCGGCAGCGCCTTTCGGACCTCACCGATCGCCGCCAAGCCGAACTCTGTGCGCAGGGTAATCTCCAGAACACCAATACCCCCTTCATACAGAGCCTTACACAAGGGCACAGCATCAGCCAAACGATGGACGGTAATCACCGGTATGACCGGCGATCGGGTCAATACTTTTTCAACTTGCAGCTTATGGTCGTTTGAGAGTTGTGGCATCAGGGGCTCCAGTAAACATTCAACCCGGCTTGTAGGAAGGCCCGAATCGGCATAGCCGACCAATCAGCCGGGACATCTGCGGCTCGAGCCAAGGTGGCGATTTTGTCTTCCCCTTTCAGGTGTAGCGCTTTGAAGCGAGCTTGTGCCAAAACCGGCAAAGTTAAGGTCACCCGCTGGTGCTCCTGAGACGGCGGAGTCATCACCATAACGCGCCGCTCCCCTTTCGGATTCATTGCGCTGGCCAACTCCGGCGCATCAGGGAACAGCGACGCGGTATGCCCGTCATTACCCATACCTAACACCAACACATCGATCGGCAAGGTTAACTCGGCTGCTGCAGCCTCAAGCTCAGACAACGCATCCAGCGGGTCTTTGTTTTCATAATGAAACAGCACGAACCGGGCATCAGCCGCCGCGCCTTGCAACAGCTCCGATTTTACCAAAGCCACGTTACTGGCCGGATCACTTTCCGGCACCCAGCGTTCGTCTGCCAGTGCTACTTTAACTCTAGCCCACTCCAATGGCTTTTCCCGCAATGCCCGGAAAAACGGCAGCGGCGTTGATCCACCAGAGACCACCAGCGTTGCCTCCGGCTTTTCAGCAAGTTGGAGCCTTAAACATTCCGCGACATGATCTGCCAGTGTTTGAGCAACGGCCTCCTGCGTCTCAGCCAAATGTGAAGCAACGCCCTTCGGCAGCTGCAAATCAGGCATCTTCATACCAACTCCTGCCGTCTCTGGTAATCAGCGCTATGGACGCAACCGGCCCCCATGTGCCAGCGGCGTATCGTTTCGGTGGCTCGCCCAAATCACGCCAGTTTTGAATAATCTGATCCACCCAACGCCAAGCATGTTCAACTTCATCACGCCGCACGAACAAATACTGGCTGCCTCGCATCACTTCCCACAGCAAACGCTCGTACGCATCCGGAATACGCTCAGCACCAAAGGTTTCAGAAAACGTCAGCTCGAGCGGCCCTTGGCGTAACCGCATGCCCTTATCCAAACCGTGCTCTTTGGTGAGAATTTTCAGAGCCATGCCTTCGTCGGGCTGGAGCCGAATGATCAGCTTATTATTAGCCAAGTGCTTCTGATCAGGGTCAAAAATGTAATGTGGAGCCGGTTTGAAATGGATAATGATCTGGGCCATTTTTTCGGGCATGCGTTTGCCGGTACGGATGTAAAACGGCACGCCCGACCAGCGCCAATTATCGATCTCCACTTTTAAGGCGACAAAGGTTTCCGTGAGGCTGGCCTTATCGGCGCCCTCTTCCTCCAGATACCCCGGCACCACCTTGCCATTGCTAGCGCCGGCCGCGTACTGGCCTCGCACCACGTACTGCTCCATCATATCCGGCGTGATCCGCTTGAGCGCTTTCAGTATTTTGACCTTTTCATCACGAATACTGTCCGCTGACAAATCAGCAGGCGGGTCCATTGCAATCAGGCAGAGCAATTGCAGTAAATGGTTCTGGATCATATCCCGAACCTGCCCGGCCTTATCAAAATACCCCCAGCGACCATCAATGCCAGTGCTCTCAGCCACGGTAATCTCTACGTGAGAGATATGATTCTGGTCCCACTGGGAAGCAAACAGGTTGTTGGCAAAACGAAGGGCGATCAGGTTCTGGACCGTTTCTTTACCCAAGTAGTGATCAATACGGAAGAGTTGGCTTTCGTCGTAAACCTCGGCCAACGCATCATTGATCACCATGGATGACGCCAAGTCATGTCCTATCGGTTTCTCCACGACGACCCGGGTACGTGCCGTGCAACAACTCTGGTCTTTAAGATTGCGCGCAATTTCCCCATACATGGCGGGTGGTGTGGCCATGTAAACGATCAGGTTATTATCAGGGTTGCGCCAACTGTTCAGTTCAGAGAATGCGGCGGTCTCGGTGAAATCAAGAAGCTGGTAATCCACCCTCGCGGCAAAACTGGCTGCCAACTCCGGATCAAACTCATCGTCCGCAACCACAGCCTCCAGATTCGAGATCAACCCCGCTCTCATCTCCTCGAGGCCCAAGTCACGCCGGGCAATGGCCAGAATACGACTGTTTTCTGCAAGCAAACCTGCCCGATCCAATTGATAGAGCGCGGGAAAAAGCTTCTTTCGGGCGAGGTTCCCCAACCCACCGAAAAGCATAAGATCACAAGAGGCTGGCAGTGGCTCTGACATTCAATCCCCCATCCCAGTGGCGCATTCTTGTCGTAACTTTAGCTAAATAATGACACCGCCTATCATGGAATCCAAGGAGCCTCGCCAATTATGACGTTTTTACTACTCAGATTTTAATTCGAGGCAGGTATAATGGGGCCTCATTACTCATATTGCTTGCAGACAGGGAGTAATCCGTATGGCAGTCAGTGCGGTCCGTAGAGAAGAGAATTTACTGGAAGAAATCCAGAACCGCCTGGAAACCCTTAACAAATCCGAGCGTAAAGTTGCCGGTGCCATTCTCCGCGACCCCAGTGCTGCAACCCGCTACAGCATTGCCGCACTGGCCAGGGCTGCAGATGTCAGTGAACCGACCGTTAACCGCTTTTGCCGTGGTTTTTCGGCCACGGGCTTCCCCGATTTCAAGATACGTCTGGCACAAAGCATTGCCACTGGCACGCCCTATGTCGGGGAGAACATCAAACCCGATGACAGTGCTACTGAATATGCCGACAAGATCATGCTCAGTACCATCGCCAGCCTGGATAAAGCCCGACAGGCGCTTAACCCTGAGTCCATCGCCACGGTGGTGGATTATCTGATTCAGGCGAAACAAATCATTTTTTTCGGCATGGGCGGATCCGCATCGGTCGCAATGGACGCTCAGCACAAATTTTTTCGATTTAACACGCCGGTGTCAGCCTACGATGACGCGCTCATGCAGAGAATGGTCGCAGCCGGCGCCGGTGTCGGCGATACCATTGTCGTGATTTCCTATACCGGCCGTACTCGGGAATCCGTCGAGTCAGCCGAGCTGGCCCGGAGTAATGGTGCTACCGTTATTGGCATTACCAATCCGGATTCTCCGCTGGCTGCAGTGTGCACCACCGTTCTAGGGGTAACGTCCCCGGAAGACACCGAAGTTTATATGCCAATGTCTTCGCGCATTATCCACCTGACGGTTATCGACATACTGGCTACCGGCGTTACGCTGAAACGGGGGCCCGACTTCCTGAACCACCTCAAAAAGGTGAAAGAAAGCCTGAAGGCCACGCGCTTCCCTCTTGATCCCAAGGCATAAAAAAAGGGTGCCGAAGCACCCTTTTTTCCTGGAGCGTTAGATTAGTTACGCTCCACCTCGGCTGTTTCTCTCAGGTATTGCTGATATACCGCATACTCACGCTGACCTTCCAGCTGGGTCAGGAACCTCTGAACCTGCTGGAACTCGGCGTGTTCACGATCAACCTCACCTTCGTTGACCGCTTCAAGCACGATAACATGCGCTTCCGCCAAGCCAACAACTGCGTCGACTGAAGGCTGCTCGCCGTCAGGGCGCGGCATAGTGAAGGCCTTCCGAAGAACCAGCTGGCTGAGATCACCGGCGGCACCGCGGCCTTGGGCTTCAAATTGCTGCCAGTTGCCCTGCTCAACGTTAGCACCTGACTCAATGTCAGACACCAGCGCATTGGCCTTCGCTTGCAACGCTTCACGTATGGCCATGACTTCAAGTGTGGCTTTGATGTCATCACGAACATCAGCCAGCTCAAGCTGCCGAGCTTCACGATGCGTTTTCACACGCGCCACGACAGAGACGTTGTCGCCCACGTCGATCAGCTCAGTGTTGTAGCCATCTTCCAGCACATCGGCAGAGAACAACTGGCGCACCAGTCCGGCATGATCAAACGGTGCTGAACCGCCATCACGGGTAACACCCTTCACTTCCCGCAAGTCAAGGCCCAATTCACCGGCAGGACCCGCCAGATCATCAGCTGCGTAGGCGGCGTCAGCCAAATCAGCACGAACTTCGACGTAACGCTCTTCGGCTTTGGCACGAGCCAGCTCTTTGCGCAGTTGCCCTTCCAGCTCCTCAAACGCTGGTACATCCGAGCGACGAACATCGTCCAAGCGAATCAAGTGAATACCAAAGCTGGTTTCTACCGGCTCGGAAATTTCACCCTTTTCCAATGCGAACAGCGCCTCTTCAAACGCTTCGTCGTACACACCTCGACCGGCATATCCCAGATCACCGCCCTCTCGTCCAGACACGGTGTCTACCGAAAACTCTTCAGCAAGCTCGGCGAACGATTCCCCGGCATCCAACCGCGACTGGATAGTGGCAAGGGTTTCATCCGCTTCAGCACCCGCCTCAACCAGAATGTGGGCCGCTTTACGCTCTTCTCGAGCGAACTGCTCGGCCCGTGATTCGTACTCAGCCCGAACTTCGTCTTCACTCACTTTAACAGCTTCAGCCAACGTCGCCTGAGACAGAGTCAAATAAACAGCATCGACATTTTCCGGCTCCTGGAACTGAGCCTTGTTCTCTTCGTAATAAGCGGCAACCTCGTCATCCGACACAGCCACCTGATCAACGACTTCGTCCTTGGACAGCGACAGCACACGGAAATCGCGGGTCTGGTTTTGAATCGCCAGCAGCTGAGCGGCATTTTCCGGCGCCGCCAATGCGGTTTGAGCAATCGCCGCACGAATTTGGTTAGTCACATAGCTCTTATGCAAGCTGGCCCGAAACTCGGCAACACCCATTCCCAAATTACGAACGGTAGCAGCGAATCTTTCCGGGCTGTACTTGCCGTCCACCTGGAACTGGGGCATCTGCATAATCAAGGCATCAATATCCGCATCAGACAGCTCAAGCCCTTGGCTTTGAGCATCTTGGGTCAGCACGGCCTCTTGAATAAGGGCTTCCAGTACATCCATGCGCAGCTGGTCTTCGTCCACCAGCGATGGGTCTGGGGTTTCCATCTGCATCAAACGCTGTTGAGTTTCCAGCTGAACGGTTCGGAGAAATTCCCGTTCGGTGATGTCAGTTCCATTCACCGTAGCCACTTCGGGCTCACCGGTAAAACCGCCAATAATGGCATCCATTCCCCAGATGGAAAGGGAAACAATCAAAAGGCCAACGATTACCTTGGCGATGGTACTCTGGGCGTTATCCCGAATATCTTGAAGCATGTTAGTTCTGAATCCCTGTTCAAGGTCGTGCTGGTGATTATTGTGTGAGCTGTAGCCCCGGCTGCCTTTAACGTAAAAAGGCGCACCCTGTTCGGAATGCGCCTTGAATTCTTATGGCAACTTCCGCCAGCGGAAGCTGCCAGAGAAAGAGCTATTACTTAACAGCGTCTTTCAGGGCCTTGCCTGCCTTGAATCCAGGCACTTTAGAGGCCGGAATCTTGATCTCAGCGCCAGTCTGCGGGTTACGGCCAGTACGAGCGGCACGCTCCTTCACAGAAAAGGTACCGAAGCCGATCAGAGTAACCTGATCGTCATTCTTCAGAGCACCAGTGATGGTGTTCGTCATAGCATCCAGCGCACGGCCAGCTGCAGCTTTAGAAATATCTGCGGATTCTGCAATTGCATCAATCAGTTCGGACTTGTTCACACTAAACCCCTTCGATATCAGGTTGAAGATGTTATAGGTTGGTTTGTTTTTTCGCGGACGCTCACGACTATCGCATAAGCGGTCGGAGAATTCCATTCTTCGCTTTTATTATTCCTTTCGGCGATTAACCGGTGTTTGGAATAGGCACATACTGCGCGGGAGCCCTTGGTATTGGCTGCTTCACGGCGAAACAGTTATACCAATGGGCTCTCCGGCATGTCAACAACTCATCCAGTGTTTAATGTGTATTTATGCGCTCCACAGCATCATTGGAATCGTCATTTCCTTTGGAAGAAGCCGTTTTTTCTTCACCTTCTGCCACTCTCGGCTCCGGCGGATAAGCCAAAGCAATATCGAGAACTTCGTCAATCCACTTAACCGGCTTGATCTCGAGCGATTCCTTTATATTCTCCGGTATCTCTTTGAGATCACGAACATTTTCGTCCGGAATCAAGACGGTCTTTATGCCGCCACGGTGGGCTGCAAGGAGCTTCTCTTTAAGGCCACCAATCGGCAATACGCGGCCTCTAAGAGTGATCTCACCCGTCATCGCAACGTCAGCGCGGACCGGTATTTTCGTGAGTGAAGAAACGAGAGCTGTGCACATCCCGATACCCGCACTCGGACCATCTTTTGGCGTTGCACCTTCCGGAACGTGCACGTGTAAGTCGTGCTTTTCATGGAAATCGTCGGCTACGCCAAGCCCGGTTGCACGACTTCTGACCACAGTGAGAGCCGTTTGAATCGACTCCTGCATGACATCACCGAGTGAGCCGGTCTTCACAACCCGACCTTTACCCGGCGTTAATGCACACTCAATCGTTAGCAATTCCCCGCCAACCTGAGTCCAGGCCAAACCGGTCACCTGACCGATCTGGTTGTTCTCTTCGGCAAGGCCATACTTGAACTTCTTCACACCCGAATAGTCTTCCAACATCTCTGGCGTAATCGTTACCGAAGCCTTGTCGCTGCTCTCCACGTGCTCCCGCACGACCTTCCGGCAGATCTTGGCGATTTCACGCTCCAGCCCACGAACACCCGCTTCACGAGTGTAATAACGAATTAAGTCCCGCAGCGTTTCTTCCGGCATTTCCAATTCGTTCTTACGCAAACCATTCGCCACAATCTGCTTTGGCAACAGGTATCTCAGCGCAATGTTGACCTTCTCATCTTCGGTGTAACCCGGGATGCGGATAATTTCCATCCGATCCAGCAGAGCTGGAGGTATGTCCATGGAGTTGGAGGTACACACGAACATCACGTCGGAGAGGTCATAATCCACCTCAAGGTAATGATCGTTAAAGGTGTGATTCTGCTCCGGGTCCAGCACTTCCAGCAACGCAGAGGCGGGGTCACCACGGTGATCCATACCCATCTTGTCGATTTCATCAAACAAGAACAGCGGGTTTTTGACGCCAACTTTCGACAGCTTCTGAAGCAACTTGCCCGGCAGGGCCCCTATATAGGTTTTACGGTGACCGCGAATTTCGGCTTCATCGCGAACGCCACCCAAAGCCATACGGGTGTACTTACGGTTGGTTGCCTTAGCAATCGATTGGCCGAGGGAGGTCTTACCCACACCCGGAGGCCCTACCAGGCAAAGCACAGGGCCTTTCACCTTTTTCACCCGGCTCTGAACGGCGAGATACTCGAGAATACGCTTCTTCACTTCGTCCAGACCGTAATGATCCTTGTCCAGAATCTCACGGGCCTTCTCGAGGTCGTGGCGCACCCGGCTACGTTTTTTCCAGGGCACCGCCAACATCCAGTCAATATAGCCACGCACCACCGTTGCCTCGGCAGACATCGGCGACATCATCTTCAACTTATTGAGCTCGGCCTCGGTCTTTTTGCGAGCCTCTTCCGGCAAGCCGGCTTCTTCCAGCTTCTGCTCCAGCTCTTCAAAGTCGTTATTCCCCTCACCGAGCTGACCCATCTCTTTCTGGATCGCCTTCATTTGCTCGTTTAGGTAATACTCTCGCTGGCTACGTTCCATCTGCTTCTTAACGCGGCCACGGATACGCTTTTCAACTTCAATCAGATCCGTTTCGCTGTCTAGCTTGCCCAGCAGCAGGTCTACCCTCTTACGGATATCCAGGGCTTCCAGAAGCTCCTGTTTTTCAGGAATCTGCATATCGAGATGCGCCGCCATGGTATCAACCAAGCGATCGATCTCGTTTATACCAGTCAGGGAATTAGAGACCTCGGACGGAACCTTTTTGGAGAGCTTCACGTACTTTTCGAACTCATCCAGCAGGGTTTTGATCAACACTCCCTGCTCTCGCTCAGGCAACTGGTCTTCGTCCATCAACACGGCACCGGCAGTCAGGTAGTCACCTTCTTCAATACCGGAAATACTGGCACGGGCATTACCTTCTACCAGCACTTTAACGGTGCCGTCCGGCAATCTCAGCATCTGCAACACAGTAGCCAATGTGCCCATCTCAAACACGTCGGCAGCGCCTGGTTCGTCTGTGGCTGCATCCTTCTGTGCAACCAACAAAATCTCTTTGCTACCCTCCATCGCGGCTTCAAGTGCCTGAATGGACTTTTCGCGTCCTACAAACAGTGGCACCACCATGTGCGGAAACACCACCACATCGCGAAGCGGAAGCAGCGGATATTCTTGCACGGTTTCTTCGGATATAAGGGTCATAGAGAATCCTCTGAAAGCATTTTATTCAGCATATCACCCATCATTGGGGCGCAGACACAAATTGCAATCTTTTTACGGGGTAAAATTCGTGGCGGGCACTTTATAAACAGCCATGAAAAAGGGGCGCGTAACGCCCCTTTTCAGTTCACCGATCTTTCGTCAATCGACAAAGTCAGTCTTCTGATGCAGCCTTTACGTGATCGCTATTCGCATAGATCTTGAACGGCTCTGATTCACCGTTGATCACACTTTCATCAACCACCACTTTGGACACATCCGTTTCAGACGGAATCTGATACATAGTATCCAATAAGGTCGCTTCCATGATGGAACGCAGGCCTCGAGCACCGGTTTTACGGGTCATAGCTTGACGAGCAACGGCTCGCAGTGCGTCTTCACGGAAGTCCAGCTCCACACCTTCAAGATCAAACAGCTTTTGGTACTGCTTGGTCAAAGCGTTCTTTGGCTCCGTCAGAATCTGAACCAACGCGTCTTCATCCAGCTCAGTTAGCGTGGCCACTACTGGCAAACGCCCCACAAACTCCGGAATCAGGCCGAACTTGACCAGATCTTCGGTTTCCACATCTTGAATGATGTCGCCAGCACTCTTGCTATCGTCCGGACTCTTCACGGTTGCAGAGAAACCGATCGAGCTGCGCTCTGAGCGCTCCTGGATAACTTTTTCCAACCCGGCGAAGGCACCGCCACAGATAAACAGAATGTTCCCTGTATCCACCTGCAGAAATTCCTGCTGGGGATGCTTTCGTCCGCCCTGGGGAGGAACAGAAGCAACCGTACCTTCGATCAGCTTCAGCAACGCCTGCTGCACGCCTTCACCAGACACATCTCGAGTGATAGACGGATTGTCGGACTTACGAGAAA
Source organism: Marinobacter sp. SBS5 (assembly GCF_048285575.1). Classification (NCBI taxonomy): domain Bacteria; kingdom Pseudomonadati; phylum Pseudomonadota; class Gammaproteobacteria; order Pseudomonadales; family Marinobacteraceae; genus Marinobacter; species Marinobacter sp. SBS5. The sequence continues at coordinate 336,749 of NZ_JBLWAZ010000003.1, forward strand.
TCTTGTCGATTTCGTCAATGTAGACAATGCCGCGCTGGGCCTTCTCTACGTCATAGTCGCACTTCTGAAGCAGCTTTTGAATGATGTTTTCAACATCTTCACCAACGTAACCGGCTTCGGTCAGAGTGGTTGCGTCCGCAATGGTAAAAGGCACATTCAAGGTACGCGCCAAGGTTTCGGCCAACAAAGTTTTACCGCTACCGGTAGGACCAATCAGCAGAATGTTACTCTTGCCAAGCTCAACGTCGCTCTTGCCTTCACCGTAACGCAAGCGCTTGTAGTGGTTGTAGACGGCTACAGCCAGCACAATCTTGGCGCGATCCTGGCCAATCACATACTCGTTCAGAGTGTCACGGATCTCTGCCGGAACCGGAAGGCGATCACTCGCTTCTTCCTGGGCATTCTCCTGAATCTCTTCCCGAATGATGTCGTTGCACAGATCAACACACTCGTCGCAGATGAAAACCGAGGGCCCTGCGATGAGCTTACGGACTTCATGCTGGCTCTTTCCGCAAAACGAGCAGTACAGCAACTTGCCGTTATCGTCGCCTCTGCCGTTTCTTTCATCTGCCATTGAAATACCTCTGTTCTTCGTTAGCCTGCCAGAACTTTAAATACGCAGGCCAAGGGTGATGCGATGACTTTCAGTATTAGTTATTCGGTACGCGCTTATCAAGTACTGTATCAATTAGCCCGTACTCTTTCGCCTGGTGTGGATCCATAAAGTTGTCGCGATCGGTATCACGAGCAATGGTTTCCAGATCCTGTCCAGTATGCTGCGCCAGAATTGTATTCAGGGTATTACGGATCTTCAGAATCTCACGGGTATGGATTTCGATGTCCGTCGCCTGCCCCTGATAACCACCCAATGGTTGGTGGATCATGACGCGGGAATTAGGTAGGCATGCACGCTTGCCTTCTGCGCCACCGGCGAGGAGGAACGCTCCCATGCTAGCCGCCTGACCAATACACAACGTAGCCACATCCGGCTTGATGAACTGCATGGTGTCGTAGATCGACATACCCGCAGTGACCGAACCACCCGGGCTGTTGATGTACAGGTGAATGTCCTTATCCGGGTTTTCGGATTCCAGGAACAACAACTGAGCAACGACCAGGTTGGCCATGTGATCTTCAACCTGACCGACAAGAAAAATTACCCGCTCTTTCAGAAGGCGAGAATAAATGTCGAAGGACCGCTCTCCACGTGCCGTCTGCTCGATTACCATCGGCACCAGACCGGCGTTCGTTATCATTGTTGGGCCATCAAACGGTTTTTGCGTCATGTGTGCCTGAACTCCTTAAAGACATTGGGCATGGACTCCTGCAGCAGGATATCCGGAATATAAAGCCAAGATACCCTTATACTTTGCCAGCAGTGAGCCCAGATGAAAACAGCCGGATACACCGGCTGTTTCCAGAAAGCGACTCAGGGCTATGCCCGAGCTATCAACGCTGAGCTTGGCCAGCTTTGACTGCTTCCTCGTACTTCATCTTCTTTTCTTTCACTTTGGCCTGAGCCAGCACCAATTCAACTACTGCTTCTTCCAGAACAACGGACTCAACCTGAGTCTTCTGTTCTTGGCTGCTGTTGAAGTGAGCTACAACTTCTTCTGGCTGCTCGTAAGTAGAAGCGATTTCCTGAATCTTTTCATCTACTTTAGCGGCGTCAGCCTTCAAATCGTTAGCCTTAACCACTTCCTGGAACAACAAACCGGTCTTAACGCGACGCTTAGCCTGATCTTCGAAGATTTCCTTCGGCAGCTGCTGGAAGTCCACCTGACCACCAAAGCGCTGAACGGCTTCTTGACGCAGACGATCGATTTCCTGATCAACCAAGGAAGACGGAACGTCCAGCTCAGTCGTTTCCAGCAGACCTTCAACAACGTCGTTCTTAACCTTGTTGGCAACAGCCTGCTTCAGCTCACGCTCCATGTTTTTCTTAACTTCTTCACGGAACCCAGCTTCGTCTTCGGCTTCAATACCGAACTTCTGGAAGAATTCAGCATTCAGTTCTGGCAACTGAGCTTCTTCTACTTTATGAATCTTGATTTCGAACTTGGCAGGCTTACCAGCCAAATCTTCGTTGTGGTAGTCCTCAGGGAAGGTCACTTCGATTTCAAGCTCTTCACCTGTCTTGCCGCCAACGATGCCTTTTTCGAAGCCAGGAATCATCTGACCAGAACCCAGAGTCAGACGATGACCTTCAGCTGCACCACCTTCAAACTCTTCACCATCGATCGTGCCCTTGAAGTCAATCGTCACAACGTCCTTATTCTTGGACTTGCGCTTAACTTCTTTCATGGGAGCCTGCTGGCGACGCAGGTTATCGATCATGGTATCGATATCTTTGTCAGTTACTTCGGCAACGGGCTTCTCAACGTTAACCTTGCTCAGGTCACCCAGTTCAATTTCCGGCAACACTTCGAACACAGCCACGAACTCGAGGTCTTTGCCCTCTTCCATGGTCTTTGGCTCAAACTGAGGCCAGCCCGCCGGATTAATATCCTGCTCCTGCAACGCCTTGATGTAGTTGTCGCGCATAACTTCGCCAACGATTTCTTGACGGATGCTGTCACCGAAACGACGCTTAACCACGCTCATGGGCACCTTGCCTGGACGGAAACCGTTCAAGCGAACAGTGCGAGCAGTTTCCTGTAGGCGTTTCTGAACCGCCTGATCAATTTCCTGGGCGGGCACACCAATCGTCATGCGACGTTCGATGTTAGAGGTCGTTTCAACAGACACTTGCATGGAAGATCCTCGAATTACAGATTCTGTATGTGAATGAAAATTAAAACAAAATCCCAGCGGAAGCGAAACACTCTAGCGGGACGCAAAATTAAAAGCCGGTAGTTTATCACGGTTTACCCTGCCGAGAGAATCATTGCGCAAACCTGAATATAGGTTTAACAGCATGATTGCAGCGAGAAACGTAATATATGGGGATAAAAAACAGAAATACAAAGAAGGATGGTGCGAGAGGAGAGACTCGAACTCTCACAGGTTTCCCCGCTGGAACCTAAATCCAGTGCGTCTACCAATTCCGCCACTCTCGCATGCCCGAATACGACCTGAAGAACTCAGACCATCGGAAATCACTAAAAAGATAAAGTGGGGTGGACGAAGGGGTTCGAACCCTCGACCGCAGGAGTCACAATCCTGAGCTCTACCAACTGAGCTACGTCCACCACATTAAAAAAGTGCCCTGCGGCACTTTAATCTGTCTAGCTTAAACTTTGCTGGTTTGACGAGCCCGGTGCAGACCGAACCTTAAGCCTAATGGCGCGCCCGGCAGGACTCGAACCTGCGACCATCCGCTTAGAAGGCGGATGCTCTATCCAGCTGAGCTACGGGCGCTTGACCTTTCGCCCACCTGAATATTCAGAAAAATGGTCGGGGTAGAGAGATTCGAACTCCCGACATCCTGCTCCCAAAGCAGGCGCGCTACCAGACTGCGCTATACCCCGATAAGACTGAACAACAAGTGCTTCAGCAAAGTTGGCGCGCATATTACCTTCGAGTTTCGCATCCGTCAACAAAGAATTTGAAATTCATTCAGATAATTATGAAATCGCCTTCTCATAGACCTTCCGATGAAGGTTATTTCAGCTGCCTACTTACGTTGGCGTGAATGCTGAACCATGAGACAATGCCTGACCTTCACTATTACACCATTATTCATGCCCAACCTACAAGATGGAAACATGAGCGCCACACTAATTAAAGGTAAAGAAATTGCTGCACAGGTTCGACAGCAGGTTGCTGTCGGCGTCGAAGCCCGCAAACAGAAAGGGCTCAGAGCCCCAGGTCTGGCGGTCATTCTGGTCGGCAGCGACCCTGCCTCACAGGTATACGTAGGCAACAAACGCAAAGCCTGCGAGCAAGCGGGCATCATGTCACTGTCTTACGACCTGCCCGAAGACACCTCACAAGATGCTCTGGAAGCCCTGGTGGATGAACTGAATGAGAATCCGGCTATCGACGGGATTCTTGTGCAGCTACCCCTACCCTCACATCTGGATGCTGACCCAATTTTGGTAAAGATCCGCCCAGACAAAGACGTCGATGGCTTCCATCCCTTTAACATCGGCCGCCTGATGCAGCGCAAACCCACTCTACGCCCCTGCACACCGGCTGGCGTCATCACCCTCCTGGACTCCATCGGCACCCCCTACAAAGGCCAGCACGCGGTCATTGTGGGCGCATCTAACATCGTTGGACGCCCGATGAGCATGGAACTACTGCTTAAAGGCGCAACGACGACAGTCTGCCACCGCTTTACAGATAATCTTGAAAAATTTGTTGGCGAAGCCGACATCTTGATTGCAGCGGTTGGCAAACCGGGAATTATCAAAGGGGAATGGGTCAAGCCCGGGGCCACCGTCATTGACGTAGGCATCAACCGACTGGAGAACGGCTCATTGTGCGGCGATGTCGACTTTGAAGCCGCCTCAGAGCGTGCAGCATACATCACCCCAGTCCCTGGCGGCGTAGGCCCCATGACCATCGCCAAGCTGTTAGAGAACACCCTGTACGCCGCTGACGTATTGCACGCAGACTGACACGCTACCAAAACATCATGGCAAACCTCGCTGTCACCAACCGGCAGCCATAAAAAAACCCCGCAAAAGCGGGGTTTTTCATTTCTGAAGCCTTATTACTGGCTAGCTTTCGCCTTCAGGCGGTAAGCGTGCAGCAGAGGCTCAGTGTAGCCGTTCGGCTGCTCACGGCCCTTCAGAACCAGATCCAAAGCAGCTTGGAAGGCAATGCCATCGAAGCCTGGCGCCATGTTGCGGTAAGACGGGTCGTTGGCGTTCTGACGGTCAACAACAGCGGCCATGCGCTTCATGGTTTCCAGAATCTGCTCTTCAGTGCAGATGCCGTGGTACAACCAGTTAGTCAGCAGCTGAGAAGAGATACGCAGAGTCGCACGGTCTTCCATCAGGCCAACATCATTGATGTCTGGCACTTTAGAACAACCAACACCACTGTCGATCCAACGAACAACGTAACCCAGGATACCCTGAGCATTGTTGTCCAGCTCCTGCTGAATGTCTTCAGCGGTCAGCGAAGACGGATCTTCCATAACCGGCACAGTCAGGATGTCTTCAAGAGCAGCGCGCTGACGGCTAGCCAGCTCTTTCTGGATATCGAACACACTTACCTGATGGTAGTGAGTTGCGTGCAGAGTCGCCGCAGTTGGGGACGGAACCCACGCAGTGTTCGCGCCAGACTTCGGATGACCGATCTTCTGCTCCAGCATGCCAGCCATCAGGTCTGGCATGGCCCACATACCTTTACCAATCTGAGCAACACCTGAGAGGCCCGCTTCCAGACCGATATCAACGTTCCACTGCTCGTAAGCGCTGATCCAGGCAGCCTGCTTCATCTGGCCTTTGCGGATGAATGGACCCAACTCCATGGAGGTGTGCATCTCATCACCGGTACGATCCAGGAAGCCAGTGTTAATGAAGACCGTCCGCTCTTTAGCTGCGTGGATACAGGCTTTCAGGTTAACTGTGGTGCGACGCTCTTCGTCCATGATGCCCACTTTTAGAGTGAAGCGCGGCAGGCCAAGAGCATCTTCTACGCGACCAAAGAATTCGTTGGTGAACGCAACTTCTTCAGGACCGTGCATCTTCGGCTTAACAATGTATACAGAACCCTTGGTGCTGTTCTGGAACTGGCCAGCACCTTTCAGATCGTGGATAGCGATCAAAGAAGTGACAAAGCCATCCATCAGACCTTCAGGAACTTCGCTGCCGTCAGCCAGCAGAATGGCAGGGTTAGTCATCAGGTGACCAACGTTACGCACGAACATCATGCTGCGGCCTTTCAAGGTAAGGTCGCTGCCATCCGCCGCAGTATAGGCGCGGTCCGGGTTCATGCGACGAGTAACCTGCTTGCCGCCTTTCTCGAACGACTCTTCCAGGTTGCCCTTCATCAGGCCCAACCAGTTTTTATAGGCCAGAACCTTATCTTCGGCATCTACCGCGGCAACCGAGTCTTCACAGTCCATGATGGTGGTCAGAGCAGACTCCATCAGAACATCTTTAACGTTAGCACCGTCGTCTTTTCCGATCGGATGGCTAGCATCGATCTGGATTTCAAAGTGCATGCCGTTCTTAACCAGCAACAGGCCAGTCGGCTCATCAGCCGCACCGGTGAAACCAACAAAACCAGACTCGTCTTTCAGACCAGTCACTTCGCCATTTTGCAGCTTGACCGCCAGCTTGCCGCCATCAACGTAATATTTGGCCGCATCTTTATGGCTGCCAGCAGCCAGAGGTGCAGAGCTGTCCAACAGGTTACGAGCCCACTCAATTACCTTGGCGCCACGTACTGGGTTGTAGCCACGACCTTTCTCAGCGCCATCTTCTTCTGACAGAGCATCGGTGCCGTAAAGCGCATCGTACAAGCTACCCCAACGAGCGTTAGCCGCGTTCAGGGCGAAACGAGCGTTCATCACCGGCACAACCAGCTGCGGGCCAGCCATGGTGGCAACTTCAGGATCTACGTTAGAAGTAGAGATTTTGAAATCTTCTGGCTCATCAACCAGGTAACCGATTTCTTTCAGGAATGACTTGTACTCAGCCATGTCCAGTTTCTGACCCTTGTGGTCACGGTTCCAAGTGTCCAGCTTCTCTTGAATGGCATCACGCTTAGCGAGCAATTCACGGTTACGCGGCGCCAGCTCGTTCACAACCTTGTCGAACTCGGCCCAGAATTTGTCGGCATCAATACCGGTGCCCGGGATGGCTTCGTTGTTCACGAAGTCATACAGATTCTTTGCGACCTGAATGCCGCCAACTTGAACGCGTTCTGTCATCGTTACCTGCCTCAATGGGTTGTATTTCCCGACTCCCCGATTGCCTTGAGCTCTCAGGGGCATGAATATTTGAGCGCCGCATTGTACGTGAAATTCCCTACAACGTCATTCCCGAAAATCACAATACGGCTTTTGTCGAAACTCCGAGCATCAAGCTCGGCGCCAAGTTGTCCCTTCGCGACTGTCGTCCAGAACGATACCCTTCTCAAGCAACTCATCCCGAATTCGATCACTTTCTGCAAAGTCCTTGGCTTTACGAGCCTCGGCACGGGCCTGAATCATGGCCTCGATATCATCCGCACTCAGCTCACTGCCGGTATCAGCTTGGAAGAACGCTTCCGGATCTTGCTGAAGCAGTCCTAGCACGCTACCCAAGCGTACAAGAACAGCAGCACTATACGCCGCCTTTTGTTCATCGCCTTCACGACGATGTTGATTTATGTCATTTGCCACCGCATGCAGCACAGCGATAGCGCCCGCGGTGTTAAAGTCGTCGTCCATCACTTCCGCAAATCGACGGTCGTGTTCGGTTTCCGGAACATCGTCGCTCGAAGCCGGCGTAACGCCGCGCAAGGCGTGATAGAGCTTGGTCAGCGTGCGGCTAGCTTCTGCCAAACTGTCTGCCGAGTAATCCACCTGACTGCGGTAATGACTGGAGACCAGGAAATAGCGGACAACCTCTGCCGGATAGGTTTCCAAAATCTCGCGAATGGTGAAGAAGTTGCCCAAAGACTTGGACATCTTCTCTTTATTCACGCGTATGGCACCGGCGTGCATCCAGGTATGAACGAACTTATGGCCCGTCGCACATTCAGACTGAGCAATTTCGTTTTCGTGGTGCGGGAATAGCAAGTCCGGGCCACCTCCGTGAATATCAAAGGTATCACCCAAGCATTTGGTGGACATGGCCGAGCACTCAATGTGCCAACCGGGGCGACCGTCACCCCAAGGCGAAGGCCAGCTCACTTCACCGGGCTTAGCAGCCTTCCAAAGGGCAAAGTCCGCTGGACTGCGCTTGGCTTCCTGCACGCCCACTCGCGCGCCAGCCACTAGGTCTTCCAGCTTTTTCTTGCTGAGCTTGCCGTAATCCGGAAATGAATCCACCGCGAAATACACATCACCGTTATCGGCCGCGTAGGCGTGACCACTGGTAATCAGCGTTTCAATCATGGAGATAATTTCGCCGATAAACGCCGTTGCTCGCGGCTCTTCGTTCGGGGATTGCACCCCCAAACGCGCCTCGTCTTCGTGCATGGCATCAATCATGCGCTCGGTCAGGTCGGTATACACCTCACCATTTTCCTCAGCCCGACGCAGAATCTTGTCATCAATGTCGGTGACGTTGCGCACGTAGTGCACGTCATAACCGCGGTGACGCAGGTAGCGACTGATCACATCGAAGGCTACCAGCACCCGACCATGCCCAAGGTGGCAGTAGTCGTAGACGGTCATGCCGCACACATACATACGTACCTTGCCCGGCTCGATCGGCTTAAAGTCTTCTTTTTTCTGCGTGAGCGTATTGTAAATGCGCATTACTTCCCCCCCTTGCCCCATGAATCCCGCAAGGTCACTGTGCGATTAAAGACAGGCATACCAGCTCTGTCGGTCAATGTCTGGTCGCAGAAAAAGTAGCCTTCACGCTCGAACTGGTACGGCAAATCGGTACGTGGCGAAGCCAAGCTTTTTTCGACACGCGCCCCCTCAAGAACAACCAAGGACTCTGGATTGATGTGATCCATCATATCGCCGTCCTTATCACTGTCTGGCGACTCGTGATTAAACAGACGATCATACTGGTTGATGCGCACTTCAACGCTGTCCGCAGCCGACACCCAGTGAATAACACCGTTCGGCTTATAGCCCTCTGGGTTTACACCCAGAGTCTTCGGATCGTATTCGCACTTGAGCTCAACGATTTCACCACTGTCATCGCGAATCACTTCTTTGCACGTCATCACGTAACCACCGCGCAGGCGAACCGCCTGATCCGGAGCCAAACGCTTCCACTTACGCGGAGGCTCAACGGCAAAATCTTCACGATCGATGTACAGAACCTGACTCCAGGTTACTTCACGCTCGCCCATTTCCGGGTTCTGCGGATGAACCGGCAAGGTCAGGGTTTCCGTCTGCCCCTCGGGGTAGTTGGTCAGCGTCACCTTGATCGGGCGCATCACACACATAGCTCTCGGCGCACGGGTGTTCAAATCTTCGCGGATCGCATGCTCAAGCATGCCCACATCAACGGTTCCGCCAGCCTTATTCACACCGATCATGTCACAGAAGGTGCGAATAGATTCTGGCGTGAAACCACGGCGGCGCATACCGGAAATGGTCGGCATGCGGGGATCGTCCCAGCCATCAACCACATTGTCGTCAACCAACCGCTTGAGCTTACGCTTACTGGTGACCGTGTAGTTAAGGTTCAGGCGAGCGAACTCAATCTGCCTCGGATGACAAGGAATGGTGATGTTGTCCAACACCCAGTCGTACAGCGGGCGATGATCCTCGAACTCAAGGGTACACAGCGAGTGAGTAATGCCTTCCAGCGCATCCGAAATCGGGTGCGTGAAGTCGTACATCGGGTAAATGCACCACTTATCGCCTGTCTGGTGATGATCCGCATAACGAATGCGGTACAGAATCGGATCGCGCAGGTTGATGTTTGGAGACGCCATATCAATCTTGGCACGCAACACCAACTCACCGTTTTGAAATTTCCCGTCACGCATATCGCGGAACAACTGCAAGCTCTCTTCAGTCGGACGATCACGGTACGGGCTGTTCCTACCAGGCTCTTTCAGGGAGCCACGGTATTCGGCCATCTCATCAGCCGTCAGCGCACAGACATAGGCCTTGCCCTTTTCGATCAACTCTTCAGCAAAGCCATAAAGTTGATCGAAGTAATCTGAGGCATAACGCACTTCGTCGGCCCATTCGAAGCCAAGCCATTCGACATCACGCTTGATGGCGTTGATGTATTCCAGGCTTTCCTTCTCCGGGTTGGTATCATCGAAGCGGAGGTTGCATTCGCCGTCAAACGTCTCAGCAATGCCGAAGTTCAGGCAGATAGATTTGGCATGACCAACATGCAGATAACCATTGGGCTCAGGCGGAAACCGGGTAACGACTTTGCCCGTGTGCTCGCCCTTGGCGACGGCATCTTCGATCAGGCTCTGAATAAAGTTGTGGGCTTTCTTCGACTCGGCGCTCATACAATCTCTGTCAACAGGGAATGAATTGTGGGAGCTATTCAGAGGCTCCGTTAAACCGCCTATTATACTCACAAATCCTTGCAGTACTCATGCACAGGACGAAACTCTTCAGTACAATGCTTACTTTGAACCTTTACACACCCATTACAGGAAGCCCTGATGATTCTGCTGCAAACCAATCTCGGTGAGATCAAACTGGAACTCGATTACGAAAATGCTCCCGAAACGGCCAAAAACTTCGAACAGTACGTTCGCGACGGTTTCTACGACGGCCTCATTTTTCACCGGGTAATCAGCAACTTTATGGTTCAAGGTGGCGGATTCGAACCCGGCATGAAGCCGCGCCAAACCCGCGATCCCATTCAGAACGAAGCGGACAACGGTCTGAGCAACATGATTGGCACTGTCGCCATGGCTCGCACCATGGACCCTCACTCAGCAACCGCCCAGTTCTTCATCAACGTTGAGAACAACGGCTTCCTGGACCACACTGGAAAGAACGCTGAAGGCTGGGGCTACTGTGTATTCGGCAAGGTTACTGAAGGCATGGAAACCGTGAACAAAATCCGCGCCACCCGCACCACCATGCGTGCAGGCCATCAGGACGTTCCCGCTGAAGACATTGTGATTATCAAGGCTGAGGTCGTGGAGGCCGCGTGAGCACACTGTTCATCTCGGATTTACACCTTGAAGAATCGCGCCCGGACATTACGGGCGCGTTTCTGAACTTCCTCAAAAACGAAGCGATGGGCGTTGAACGCCTCTATATTCTCGGCGATTTCTTCGAAGCCTGGATTGGCGACGATGAACGAACACCGCTGCAGGAACAGGTAGCAACAGCCCTGAGAGAAGTCAGCGACTCAGGTACCGACACCTACCTGATGCACGGCAACCGGGACTTTCTGATTGGTGAAGATTTCTGCGAACGCGTCGGCGCAACCCTGCTGGATGACCCAACCGTAATCGATCTATACGGCACCCCTACCCTGCTGATGCACGGCGACAGTCTGTGCACCGATGACGTGGAATACCAGAAATTCCGCACCAACATGCGCAATCCAAAAACCGTGGCGATGCTGCTGGCACGCCCACTGAAAGATCGCCAACTGATGGCCCGCCAACTGCGGGAAATTTCCATGGCGAAGAATCAGGGCAAAGCAGAATCCATCATGGATGTGAACCTTGAAGAAGTGGTTAACGAGTTCGAGCGCCACGATGTTCAACTGATGATCCATGGCCACACGCACCGCCCGGCTATCCATGAGCTGGAAGCCAACGGAAATCCCGCCCGCCGTATCGTGCTGGGTGACTGGGACAAAAACGTCTGGTGGCTTGTCGCTCGGCCCGGAGCAACGCTCGAGCTCAAGAAGACCCCGCTCGATAGCGCGTAACCCTTCCCCTTGTGAGCAGAACTATGAGAAAGCCCCCGTTACCCCGAACAATTTCGATAACACGGCTAATCGGCTTACTCATGTTCTGCCTTGCAATAGGAACAACCTCGGCTCAGGATGCGCCCCCGCCCGAAGAAGCTCTCCCGGCCGTTCAACCAGAACTGCAACAAAGCACGGATTCACCGCCCCAAATCGAGCTCCCGGAATCCATTCACTCGGATATTCGAAAACAGATTCAAACGCTTCAGGAGTCGCTTGAGCAACGACGATCTGCTCTCTCGGAAAGCCAGGAACGCTTGAGCTATGCCGAATCGATCCTGTCCCGTTTGCAGGGTGAATACCAAAGCTTTGAATTGAGACTGGAAAACGCCGGCCTTAACTTGACCGCTGATTACGCAGAGCTTTTGAAACAACGGCTAGAGCGTCTTCAGGAACAGAGCATTGCCAGCGATTTCATTAAAGGCATTGAAGACAAGCTTGCGAAAGCACGCGAAGAACAACTGCGACTGGAAGAGTTTGAAGCCATCACAGACCCGGGAGAAGATACCCGGAGTCAGCTGCGCAGGCACCGCGCGACCCTGTTACGAGAGCTACACAAAGCCGTAACTGAGCACATCAACGTGCTTAACGAATACTTCAACACGGTCAACGCCTTACAAGACCAAGTGCAGAAATACCAGACACTATTACAGCAGCGGCTATTTTGGCTTCCGAGCGCCGAAATTATTAACGCCTACACTGCCGAAGAGCTTGTTGAATCCTCCCATTGGCTTTTGTCGCAGCTCCGCATTGACGCTTTTCGGGATGCAGTTGCCCGCTCTGCCAGGGAGCGTGGCGGCAGCGCCGCATTGGTCGCTACCCTACTAATCATACTTCTGATTAAGCGCAAAACAATCAAACGCAACCTCGAGGCCAACAGTCGCTACATTGGCAACGTGGGGCAGGATCGAAGCGCATTTACACTGCTCGCACTGGTGAACAGCATTCTCTTGGCCCTCCCGGGCGTTCTGGCATTCTCGCTGGCATCGCTGCTACTGATGGAGGGCAATGCCTTTTTTGAAGCGCTCGCCAAAGGGCTCACAGCTGCAGCCTTTATTATGTTTTTACTCGCGTCGATTCGCAGCGTCGCTAGCAAACAAGGACTGGGAGAAAAGCACTTTCACTGGAACCCAGAATCTTTGCGGGTCATACGGCGTGAGTTGCTGCTGTTGATGGCCTGTATCATTCCCGTCACGGTAATCACAACCTCCATCAGCTCGACCCCGGAAGGCGCAAAGTTCGAAGACAGCCTTGGCCGATTCCTGTTTATTCTGGTCTCTATCGTGCTCGCGATATTCGCTCAACGCATCATGACCGCCGTTCGCCGCAAAAAACCTCAGGGCCGCTTTCTACTTTTCCTGCACTTCATCGCCGTTGCCACTCCCATTTTACTGGCCGCAGCATCGATAATTGGTTACCACTACACAGCGCTGCAGCTTGAGCGCAATCTGTTTATTTCGATTTGCTGGCTGGCCTTCACATCACTACTTTATTTTATGGGCTTAAGAGCTCTTTCTGTGCGTGAGCGTCGCCTCACGCTGGAACGCTTAATTGAGCAGCGCGCCGCTGAACGTAAAATAGCGGAAGCCAAAGAAGCCTCAGACACTTCTGGCGAAGGTGTTCTTCTCAGCCCGGAAATGCCAGAAATGAACCTCAAAGAGATCAGCGAACAGAGCTCTGCCCTGCTACGCATCATCGTTTCATCGGTGGCGATAGCGGGCTTACTCCTGCTTTGGACAGACGTCATCCCGGCGCTCCAACTATTCAATAACATCACCCTTTGGACCATCGCCACCGATCTTCAAGGGAGCGACCCGCTACCTATAACGCTCGCCGATGTCCTGCTCTCCGCATTGGTTGCTACAGGTACGGTTCTGGCGATCAAAAACCTTCCGGGAACCCTGGAGGTCACCCTCCTGAGCCGAATGAATCTGCAACCCGGCTCCGGCTACGCCATCACTACAATCACCACCTACATTCTGGTACTCCTCGGAGTGGTGGTCTGTCTGGGCGTGATCGGCGTGCAATGGTCCAAACTGCAGTGGTTGATTGCCGCTCTTGGCGTTGGACTGGGCTTCGGTTTACAGGAAATCGTGGCAAACTTCGTGTCCGGCATCATTCTCCTGTTTGAACGCCCAATCCGGGTAGGAGACACCGTAACCATTGGCGGCATCACCGGCAAAGTATCGCGAATCCGAATTCGTGCCACCACCTTGGTCGACTGGGACCGAAAAGAACAGGTTATTCCGAACAAAACCTTCGTCACACAAGATTTGACCAACTGGACGCTGTCGGATGCCACCACCCGCCTCATCATCCGTGTGGGTGTTGCTTACGGCTCGGATATAGATCAGGTGCAAGCAATACTGTCAGAAGTGGTTCATAACAACGAGCGCGTGGTGGATGACCCGCCACCTGCAGTATTCTGTGTCGAGCTTGGCGACAGCAGCATTAATTTCGAAGTGTGGGCATTTGTGAAAGATTTGCCCGATAGGATGCCGCTGTACCACGAAATACATGCGGCAATCACCCGCGCTTTGGACGATGCAGGAATCACTATCCCCTTCCCCCAACGGGATATCCGCATCCACTCCTTACCGGAGACTTCGGCGAAAGCAGACCCTGGGGCGCCCCCTCAAGAAGAGCCGTCCTGACCAGCGTCCACACTGGCCGGCTCAGTGTAGGTCTGCAGCCGCTTAAGCCAACCCCGCAACCAGCGCTCCTGCTCAATGGGGTTGGCAGCATTTTGGGCACGGCGTTTTAGTACGTCGGCAGCGGCCTCCCGAAATTCCACCAACGGGCGGCCGGACTCATCGGGCATCGCGAGTAAAACCTGCAGCAAGCCCCAACCTTGTCCCTGATACCGCTCTGTTTCAGACAGCCCCTCGCCCTTGAAATTCACATAATCCATCACCGCGTAAACGCCTCCGGGTGTCTGCATGAGCGCATCGAGCTTCTGCCGGATCAACGGCTTTTTATCATCCGGAGCCGCTGCGACCACTTTCGCCAGAGAGGCTCTGGCTCGTTGTTGTATATAACGGACTTGCAAACCACGGGTTTCGTACAAAAAAGTCCTGAGAGCTTGAACTCGGTCGGACTGGGATGCCGCTTCATTAAACAGGTTCCGGTCCAACCAAGGTGCGCCCTTGGCTTCAGTCAGCCAAACCGGAATGTCCGCACCTTCTCTTTTCATAAAAGCCAACAAAGCCGGGAAACTCTCAGTAAACCGCCCCGTCACTCCCTCGGGATACCAGATGAAATGCCCAATACCTAGTGAAGGGAAAGCTTCTCCCTGATTCCAGTGAACCAAACATTCCCGGCGACCCGCACACTCGTTTTGAAATATTCGATCGCCAACCCACGACAACTCTGAAGAACTTAATCCCAGCCCCGCTCGTTCCATCGCATTTCCAGCGCTCATAGGAGACACCAGCAAAATCATCGACAGAATTGTGAACGAACGTTCGAGAAAAAAACGCACGCAACGACCGATTACGATATGGACACTTTGTTTAAACACGCAACCCCTCATCCAAAAACACGAAAATCCAACTAAAACAGATACATACAAAGATTCCCAGCTAATCACCTCTCAAGCTCCAAGCAGCCTGGCAGGGTTGAAGCATTTTACCTGACGCCCATACTGTACCGATGACTCCCTAAAACAGACATTACATATGATGAAACTGCGCCAGCTGGCCGACCACGGCCTAACTCGAACCTTCCTGCTATCTTTCGGCTGGCTGCTATCTGTCCGAGGCTTGCTGATATTACAAAGTGGCGTGATCCCCAGCATGCCTGGCACGCTGGGCAGCGATATCGCGGGCGCAATTCTTCTGACACTGATGCTACAAGGAAGCCGCGGTATCTTGCGAGGGCTGATCGTCATCGCTCTTGGCTGCGCCCTTTACGTTGCAGGCATGCATCTGACAGCCCATGGCACGCTGTTCCAACTGGCATTCGCAGGCAAAAGTATGGACAGCACGTTCATCAGCGGCAGCCTGCTAAATGTTTACTTGATCACCTTGCCAGTATACTTGGCACTGGCTTGGCTTTTGCACCAGTTGCACCGTCGCTGGGTACCGTTTTCTCACGCTCGACTCCTGCCACTCTCAGGTGCTGCGGCTGCCACACTGGTCATCTACACCCTATCGTTTCCAAGCCTGACTACCCCTGCCAACAATCTGGTGGCGAGCACTTTGGCGCAGATTCCGGGCGCACTGATCAACCCGGTCGGTACCGCTCTTGGCAACCAAAAGGTCGAGCTTCGTCAGGATCTAAAAAACCGGACCCATTTTTTTCACCAACAGGTAAGCGGCCGAAACATTTCGCCACCGCCCAACGTACTCGTCATCATGATCGAAGGCATGTCAGGTGGATATCTACCGTCAGTCAGCAATTTTCACGGGCTTTCGCCAGTGGTCTCTCTGGGAAACTTGGAACAGACCTTTAACGATCTCGGCTTTCGCGTTTACAAGAATGTTCTGAGCATAGAGCGGCAAACTGATCGCGGAACCTTTACCCTTACCTGCGGCCGCTACCCGGACCTGAGACGCTCCTCGGAAAAGGTCAACCTGGTTGCCAGCCAACAAGCTGCGCCGGACTGTCTCCCCGAAAAACTGAAAGCCCAGGGCTACCACACAGCCTATTGGCAGGCTGCCCCCATCGATTACATGAACAAAGATGAGTTTATGCCGCAGGCCGGTTACATGGACGTCACCGGCGCCGAAATGTTTACCGCAGAGAACGAAGCCGAAGGCTGGGGGCCACCTGACCCGGTCTTCTTTACCGATATTGCAACGCGACTCCGGTCGCTTAATCGCCAACACAAGCCGTGGTTCGTGACCACGCTCAACGTTGGCACGCACCACCCGTTCAACATCGGTGACAAAACCGAGCAATGGCTCGCCGCCCAAAAGGCCGAAGACGACAATGAAACCATTCTCCCGATACCGTCACCGCAAACCGCCCGAATAAACGCGATGAAGGTCATGGCCGAAACCCTCGACAATTTCCTCCGCCAACTGGAGCAGCAAGGCATCCTGGAAAACACCCTGGTGATCGTCACCTCCGACGAGTCCGGCGGATTTATTCGCGAAGACCATGAAACGCTTCCATTGAACAACAACGTTGGCATGCTTGCGGTGAAGCCCCCTGCGCAGGACAACCTCTCGTACTACGCGCCCGATACTGCATTGATATCACAGCTGGACGTAGCAATTTCGATTCTGGATGCCAGCGGTCATGGCTCTACCGCCGGCGGCATGATTGGCACCAGCTTGCTGGCCATGAACTCAGCGCCAACCCGCGACCTTCTGTTGGCTGATACCTATACCGGAATGAAGTATTTTCTACGCAATCAGGGAAAGTTACTGGTCTGCACAGAACTAATGACGCGCTGCGCGACTTGGGCATTCGATCCAAAAAAAGTTTTTGGCACCTTGGCCAAAACGGACGAAGAGCCCTTTCTAACACTTGAAGAGCGGCTAGCGCTGATAGAGAACGCCAACCGATTGGCTGCACCCGATACCTGAGATGCTTAAAAGCAGCCAACGCACAGTTCGTGTGGACGGCCAACAGGTACGCTGTAGTCAGCCATGTTTCTGGAGCCATTGGGATATTTGCTTCTGATACCGTAACGATGAGCGTTTCTGGGTATCCGTGGTGGTGGCCACCAGACTGTACTGATCGCTGTCATCACGTTTAATTTCGAACCGCCGAATTGCCCCAAACGGTCGCTTATCAGAACCGTAGATGCAGACCACATGATACTCCATCGCGGTCAGGTCAACTTCCGGGGTTGTCGGTCGCCCATCTTTAATGGGCGCACTCGCCAACCACGCCGCTCGATCCAGCGTTTCCTTAAATGAACACAACTGCATACAACTTCCGGATTCCAGTGGCCCCTGGTGAGTTCGAGTCTTTAGATCAGCGTGATCGCGTTCAGCCGAGGCATGCCCGCAGTCGGTTGCCGGCACAAAAAAATCTCCATCCGTCGTCTCCACCCGCACCATCACGAAATAGACGTAAACGGATTCACTACTCATATTGCACACCAGACAGGGCGAATCCATTCCCTCGTCGCCCACCGCGCGGTTGATCAAGATACGCGCTCGGGTTTGCCGAGCGTAGCTGCTATACAAAAGTTGCGCATAGAAAATCCAGATCATCATCGTGCCGATACTGGTGACCGGCGAGATCCACTGCGCATTAGCGCCAAACCACTCCGTGACGCCCATTTCACCCCTCCTTTTATGAGATCACCGGTGAGTATAGACATTAGACAACCGGGGTCACAAAGCTATTAACACATGGTAAAGGTAGAAATCCTTTGATGCCGCCAAAACGAAAGAAGCCTCCTCGACGGTCGTCGAGGAGGCTTCTTATTAACACTCAATATTAAGCAAACAGCCGTTACTGCTCTACGAAGGCACGCTCGATAACGTAGTGCCCAAGGTCGCCGCCGCGCGCTTCTTTGAAGCCCTTATTATCCAGGATCGCACAAGTATCCTTAAGCATGCTTGGGCTGCCGCAGATCATGAAACGGTCCTGCTCGATATCGAACTCCGGGAGGCCCAGATCACGGGTGATCTTTCCGCTTTCCATCGCATCTGTAAGTCGACCCTGGTTTCGAAACGCCTCACGAGTCACCGTCGGGTAATACAACAGCTTTCCTTCAACCATCTCACCGAAGAATTCATTATCCGGCAGACCTTCAATTTCACTCTGGTACGCCAACTCCGACACATAGCGCACACCATGAGTCAGAATGACTCGGTCATAAGCCTCATAGACTTCCGGGTCCTTGATGATGCTCATGAACGGAGCCAATCCGGTGCCAGTGCTAATCAGCCACAAGTTACGGCCGGGCAAAAGGTTGTCCAGAATCAACGTGCCGGTCGGTTTGCGGCTAACCAGAATTTCATCGCCAACGTTGATCTTCTGCAGGCGAGAGGTCAGTGGACCATCAGGCACCTTGATTGAGAAGAATTCCAGCTCTTCTTCATAGTTGGCGCTCGCGATGCTGTACGCACGCATCAGAGGCTTACCTTCAGCTTCCAGGCCGATCATGACAAAGTGCCCGTTCTTGAAACGGAATCCCGGGTCCCGGCTTGTCTTGAAGCTGAACAAGGTATCGTTCCAGTGATGTACACTGGTCACCGTTTCTTTCATCAACTTACTCATGGTGCCCTCGCAAGCTAGCAATCGTTAAGAATTTAAGATGTGCCCAGTGTAAGCTTTTTCTTGAAATCGACAAAATGGGATGCTCTCATAATGCTATTCGATTTTTTGAATAAACAGCTTTTACTCTGGTAGCCAAACCATGAAATACAGCTTTCGCCAACTAGAAGTTTTCCTCGCTGCAGCCCATTTCCAGAACATCACTCGGGCAGCGGAGTCGTTGTCCATGTCCCAATCTGCGGCCAGCAGCGCTCTAAAAGAACTTGAAAGCCAGTTCGACATCCGGCTTTTCGACCGGGTTGGCAAACGCTTGCAGCTTAATGAATTGGGCAGACTTTACCGCCCGAAAGCCGAAGCACTTCTCGCCCAAGCGACTGAATTGGAACAAGCGTTCAGCAAACACTCTGAAATCGGCGCACTGAAGGTTGGCGCAACCCTGACGATCGGGAACTATCTCGCCGTTGGTGTTATGGCCCAATACATGAACACCCCTACCCGGCCGAAAGTCTCGCTGGAGGTAGCCAATACCAGCACCATTGCTCGCCGGGTCAAGGATTTTGAAATAGATATCGGTTTGATCGAAGGAGAACTGCAGGCCTCGGAACTTGAGGTCATTCCATGGCGTGAAGACCAACTAGTCGCATTTTGTTCTCCGGCCCACCCACTGGCTAATAGAAAGCAATTGACCGATGACGATCTGCGTGAGGCGGTCTGGATCATGCGAGAGCAAGGCTCCGGCACCCGCCAGAGCTTCGAACGCGGCATGCAAGGCCTGTTACCGGACCTGAACGTCCTTCTGGAATTGGAGCACACGGAGGCCATCAAACGCGCAGTGGAAGCCAACCTTGGCGTCGGCTGCTTATCCTGGGTCGTGCTGGCAGACGCTTTCAAGCGCGGCAGTCTGGTCCCTCTTTCAATGCCGGAACACCGTTCTTTCAATCGGCAGTTTTACTTCATCCTGCACAAACAGAAGTACCGCAGTGCCGGCATTGCTCAATGGATGGAGCTGTGCAGGCAGCTTTGAGCAACTACCCGAATCTCATCGTTATATGAGATTCGGGTAGTAAGGTCAGGCCGGTATTGGCCCACTGTGAAAACGGAATTCCGAATCCGGCGTTTCAATCAGAGTTTTTTCAACCGCCATAAACTCTGCGACACGCTCATCGACCGCACCGCCGTTAGCCTGGACAGCCAATTTCAGGTAATCCTGATAGTGGCGCGCCTCAGACTTCAACAATCCGGTGTAAAATTCAGCCAACTTCTCATCCAGATGCGGTGCCAGGGCGGCAAAACGCTCACAGGAACGCGCCTCAATAATCGCGCCCACAATCAACACATCCACCAAACGGCCCGGGTCGTCCTTACGAACCAGATCCCTCATGCCACCTGCGTACCGTGCTGGCGTGAGATGGGCGTAGGTCACCCCCCGCTTTTTCATGATCGCCAGCACCTGCTCGAAGTGCCGTAACTCTTCCCGGGCCAAGCGAGACATTTTATTCAGCAGTTCGGTGTTCTCGACATACCGATACATCAGACTTAACGCGGTAGAAGCCGCCTTTTTCTCGCAATGAGCGTGGTCGATCAGCAGCAAATTCTGGTTCGCCAACGCATTCTCAATCCATTGTGTTGGCGTTGGGCACGGCAAAAATTCGTGTATTTCCTTCAAGGCGTCATTCATATCATTGAATCTGGTCAGGTTCTGAAAGCACCGGAGTATACCGCACGTATCAGACAGGTCCGACCTCTGTCCAACTTAACTTTATAAGTGCTTTCCTATAGAATACAGCGCCGGATCAAGGTGTCTCTGAATAAAATCTGAATGCCCCGCCGGCCAATTTAGGCGTTATTCAGAGGCTCCTGAGGCCTTTTCGCCAAAAAACACCCGCCAGGCGGCATGCCACCGGCGAGGGAAATTCCAACTGATGAGGGTCCATATCGTGTTAGAAGCTTATCGTGAACACGTTGCTGAACGTGCTGCTCTGGGCATTCCACCCAAGCCGCTGAACCCCGAACAGACTGCCGCTCTGGTAGATCTGCTGAAAAACCCACCGGCCGGTGAAGAAGCAACTCTGGTTGATCTTCTGGAAAACCGTGTACCACCAGGAGTAGACGAAGCGGCTTACGTTAAAGCGGCATTCCTGACCGCTATTGTTAAAGGTGAAGCGGCCTCTCCGCTGATCGATAGCAAGAAAGCCGTTCAGCTACTGGGTATGATGCAAGGTGGCTACAACATTGAAACCTTGGTTGACCTGCTGGACAACCCTGAACTGGCCGAGCTGGCTGGTGAAGAGCTGAAGCACACTCTGCTGATGTTCGACGCGTTTAACGACGTTAAAGAAAAAATGGACGCTGGCAACGCTGTCGCCAAGTCTGTTATTGAATCCTGGGCCAACGCTGAGTGGTTCACCAATAAAAACAAGGTTCCTGAAAGCACCAAGATGGTTGTTTTCAAGGTTACTGGCGAAACTAACACTGACGACCTGTCTCCGGCTCCGGACGCATGGTCCCGCCCTGACATCCCGCTGCACGCTCGCGCCGCCTATAAAATGGAACGCGATGGCCTGAAGCCGGAAGAGCCAGGCGTAACTGGCCCAATGAGCCAGATCGAAGAAATCAAATCCAAAGGCCTGCCTGTTGCTTTCGTTGGCGACGTTGTAGGTACTGGTTCTTCCCGTAAGTCTGCCACTAACTCTGTTCTGTGGTTCTTCGGTGACGACATCCCAGGCGTGCCAAACAAGCGTGCTGGCGGTGTGTGTATCGGTAACAAGGTTGCCCCGATCTTCTTCAACACTATGGAAGATGCCGGCGCTTTGGTATTCGAAGCACCTGTAGACAACATGAACATGGGCGACGTGATCGAAATCCGTCCGTACGAAGGCAAGATCCTGAACGAAGCCGGTGACGTTATCTCCGAGTTCGAGTTCAAATCTGACGTTATCCTGGACGAAGTTCAGGCTGGCGGCCGTATCCCGCTGATCATCGGTCGTGGCTTGACTGCCAAGGCACGTACTGCTCTGGGCATGGGCGCAACGGATCTGTTCCGTCTGCCGAATGACCCTGAAGCTGGCACCAAGGGCTTCACCCTGGGTCAGAAGATGGTTGGTAAGGCGTGTGGACTGGAAGAAGGCCAAGGCGTTCGTCCAGGCACCTACTGCGAGCCTCACATGACTACTGTGGGCTCTCAGGACACCACTGGTCCTATGACCCGTGACGAACTGAAAGATCTGGCGTGCTTGGGCTTCCAGGCTGACCTGGTTATGCAGTCTTTCTGTCACACCGCGGCTTATCCAAAGCCGGTTGACGTTGAAATGCAGCACACCATGCCGGACTTCATCCGTAACCGTGGCGGTGTTTCCCTGCGTCCGGGCGACGGCATCATCCACTCTTGGTTGAACCGCATGCTTCTGCCAGACACCGTTGGTACTGGTGGTGACTCCCACACCCGTTTCCCGATGGGCATTTCCTTCCCGGCCGGTTCTGGTCTGGTTGCATTTGCTGCGGCGACCGGTGTTATGCCTCTGGACATGCCAGAATCCGTTCTGGTTCGCTTCAAAGGCAAAATGCAGCCAGGCATCACCCTGCGTGACCTAGTACACGCGATCCCGCTGTACGGTATCAAGCAAGGCATGCTGACCGTTGAGAAGAAAGGCAAGATCAACGAATTCTCTGGTCGTATCCTGGAAATCGAAGGTCTGGAGCACCTGACTGTTGAGCAGGCGTTCGAACTGTCAGACGCCTCTGCCGAGCGCTCTGCAGCCGGTTGTACCATCAACCTGTCTGAAGAGTCTGTTGCCGAGTACCTGCGCTCTAACATCACCATGCTGCGCTGGATGATCGCTGAAGGTTACGGCGACCCACGTACTCTGGAGCGTCGTGCTCAGCAAATGGAAGCCTGGTTGGCTGATCCTAAGCTGATGCGTGCTGACAAAGACGCTGAGTACGCTCACGTTGTTGAAATCGATCTTGCTGACATCAAAGAGCCGATCGTTTGCTGCCCGAACGACCCAGACGACGCCAAGTTCCTGTCTGAAGTGGCTGGCGACAAGGTAGACGAAGTATTCATCGGTTCTTGCATGACCAACATCGGTCACTTCCGTGCCGCTGGTAAGTTGCTTGAGCAGCACAAAGGCTCTCTGAACACCCGTCTGTGGATGTCCCCACCGACCAAGATGGACCAGGCTCAGCTGATGGAAGAAGGTTACTTCAACATCTACGGCACTGCCGGTGTTCGCACCGAAATGCCGGGCTGTTCACTGTGTATGGGTAACCAGGCACGTGTGGCTGCAAAGTCCACCGTTCTGTCTACCTCTACCCGTAACTTCCCGAACCGTCTGGGCGATGGTGCCAACGTGTACCTGACCTCTGCGGAACTGGCTTCTGTTGGTGCGATCCTTGGCAAGCTTCCAACTCCTGCGGAGTACATGGAGTACGCTAAAGATCTGGACAGCATGTCAGCTGAGATCTACAAGTATCTCAACTTTGACCAGATGGAGAACTACACCAAGAAGGCGTCTGAAGCGACTGTCGCTTAAGCACTAACCTTTTCGGTTTAGCTCCATGAAAACGCCAGCCTTCGGGCTGGCGTTTTTTTGTGCCTGCTAAATAGTTCCTCGGTGCGTATGTCCCGGCCCCGCCGCGGGGTAGCTTTTCTTTCGGGAAAAATAACTCGCTTTGCTCAGACATCTTTTTCCCTGCAGAAAAGCTACCCCACACCGAAGCCTCACTACTCAAATAGGAACACGAACACGAACACGAACAACGATTAGCTAATTCAGGCACAAAAAAAGGGCTCCCGAAGGAGCCCTTTCATCGTTTAGCACGCTCTACCGATACCCTTTACCGGCTGATGTGCTGGTACTCTCCAGCATCGGACGTAGCCAGACTCACCACAATGATGGCGATGAAGGCAGCGACGAAGCCAGGGATGATCTCGTATACACCTGGACCACCCATGAAGCTGCCGTTCCAGCCCAGTGAAATCCATACCATGACCGTTACAGCACCGATTACCATGCCTGCAATCGCGCCAGCGCCATTAGTACGGGACCACATCAGTGACAGCAGGATCAGAGGACCAAATGCTGCACCAAAGCCTGCCCAAGCGTTACTGACCAGAGCCAGAACCTGTGAGTCAGGGTCCGACGCGATCACCGCGGCAACCAGACCAACAGCCACAACACAGGCACGACCTACGTTCACGCACTCACGATCAGTCGCTTCTTTGCGCAGGAACAAGCGGTAGAAGTCTTCAGTTAGTGAGGAAGAAGACACCAACAACTGACTGGAGATGGTACTCATAACAGCAGCCAACAGCGCTGCGTACAAGAATCCAGTGATCAGCGGATGGAACAGCAAGTCAGAAAGGATGATGAAGATGGTTTCCGGGTCGGCAATCTCCAAGCCGTTACGAACTGCGTAAGCACGACCGAAGACACCCAGAGAAACCGCACCGATCAGGGAAATACCCATCCAACCCATACCAATGTTCCGGGCGGTCGGTACGTCTTTCAGAGAGCGAATCGCCATGAAGCGAACAATGATGTGCGGCTGGCCGAAGTAGCCAAGACCCCAAGTCACTGCTGACAACCAGCCAACGAACGTCAGCCCTTCAGTCCACGACAACAGCGTGGGGTCGACCTCGTTAAGAGTCTGTGCTGCTTGGGCGTAACCGCCGCCCCCTTCACCGAACAGCACAACCGCCGGCATGATGACCAAAGCCAGCATCATGATGCAGCCCTGCACGAAGTCGGTCATGCTCACCGCCAGGAAGCCACCCACAACGGTGTAGGCCAAAACCACACCCAAGGTGATCACGATACCCACTGCATAATCGCTCAGACCACCGAAGTTGAAGATGCCGGCAAAGGCACTTTCGAACAATTTACCACCGGCCACCAAGCCAGACGCGGTGTACACAGCAAAGAACACAACGATAACAATCGCCGACACGGTTCTTAGCGACAAAGCCTGCGTTGGGAATCGGTTGGCAAGGAAGGAAGGAATCGTAATGGCGTTACCATAATGTACCGTTTGCTCTCGTAAGCGAGGCGCGACAAGCACCCAGTTAAAAAATGCACCTACAAACAGACCGATACCGATCCACGCTGACGCCAAACCAGACACGTACAACGCACCCGGCAGCCCCAGCAGCAACCATCCACTCATATCAGACGCACCGGCCGACAGGGCCGCTACTTTCGGGCTAAGAGCTCGCCCGCCCAACATGTAGTCTTCCGACGAAGACGTAGACGTGCGCATTGCATAAATGCCGATGGCAATCATGAGCGCAAAGTAAGCAAAAAGACTGATCCAAACACCAATAGCCATAAGGCTCCTCCGGTTTAATGAGTCGGATTAGATCCGCTCTCTAAGCGCAGCTGTGGCGCTCAGGCCAGCCCACTGCGCTGTTATTCTTGTTTAGCCGAATTCCATCCTCGTTGGAGCGAAGCGCACCTCGCACGGATACTCCTTCAATATAGTTAAACTTCAGCATTTTGCGACTGAAATCAACAACAAGTCGGCAATACGGGACTTCAGGCGACACAAGTTAGTATTACTACCCACTCACGGCTTACGAAATCCTACGATTCTTTTACACAATCCTCCGGTACTACTGATTTTTGCCGGAATTATGCGACATATTCGCCAATTTGGAGTCGAGAGGGCGTTGTTCCTTTGTATTTGCGCAACGCATTGGTGAGAGCGCTCTGGGAGGAGAAGCCTGTTCGGTAACTGATTTCAGAGACCGAAAGCTGGCTACTGGCGAGCAAACTGGCGGCCTGCTCTAGACGGGTTTGTAACAAAAACTGATGAGGGGTAATACCGGCCACTTCCCGGAAAATTTCGTGGAACCGGCTAACGCTTAAACAGGCTTCACCCGCAAGATCCTTGACGGTGATTTTCCGGTGCAGGTTCTCAAGAATAAAACGGCGGGTTGCTTCCGGACTAACACTGTGACGGGCAGGTTTGACCGAAGCCCCATCAATAACCCGATCCGCCATGCTATACAGAATGCTCGCAGCCAAATGACGGTGCAGGGGCTCGTTATCCGGCGCGCGGTCAAATTCACCCGCCGCAAACTGAACCAAGCCCTGCAACCGGTGATCCATCTGAACCGTGCAAGGTTTATCAAACATTCGAGCCAACAACTCGTATTCTCGATGAGCAGAAGATGCAAGCGCCGGGCTCTGAGGATCGAGGTTGATCACCAACACATGGTTTTTCTGATCGCCGCAGTAATCGTGCTCAATCTCTGTAGGCACCAAACACGCTTTCCAAGTATCGAGATACGCCCCTAGTCCATCCACACACAACTCGGCAGCGCCTCGAACCCCGACAACAACTTGGTGGTGCTCGTGATGATGTTGCTGGGCATTCGCGGGGAGTTTTACGATCCTTGCATCAAGCATTGCTCTAACCCACCAACTGAGGCGCTTTGGCCAGGGCGGTAAGCAAAGCCGCCACGCTTTCGGAAACCTGTTCCAGCGGCAACGCGGCATTCACAATATGGTATTGCCCCGGGGCGGCCGTAGCGCGCTCAAGATAGCTTTCGCGAATACGCTGGAAAAAATCGACGTCTTCCTGCTCGAAACGGTCCAGCTCACCGCGTTTTTTGGCCCGCGCCATTCCGGTTTCTACAGGCGCATCCAACAAAATAACGTGGTCAGGGCGCACATCGCCCTGAACCAAGGTTTCAAGCACCGCAATGCGTTCCTTCGAAACACCACGCCCACCACCTTGATACGCGAAGGTAGCATCGGTAAACCGGTCGCACAGCACCCACTTACCGGCATCTAATGCGGGCAGTATATGGGTATGCAGGTGTTGAGCCCGAGCTGCGAACATCAGAAGTAGCTCGGTCATTTCGTGAACAGACTCTTCCCGGGGTGCCAGCAGAAGTTCACGAATGTTTTCGGCCATCGGCGTACCGCCAGGCTCCCGAGTCACAAGACAATCGATACCCAAAGATTCCAGAGTCGCCGCGGCATTTTTCATTTGGGTAGACTTACCCACGCCTTCGGTTCCTTCAAAGGTAATAAAACGGCCTCGAGTTGCCATCAATTGTCTCCGCCGTTGTTGGTCTGAGCGTCCGGAACCGGATAGGACCGGTACCCTTCTTTACGATTCAGCTGGAAAGCTCTGACCGCCTTCTGATGCTCGGCCAGAGTTCTTGAAAATTTGTGACTGCCGTCGCCCCTGGCAACAAAGTACAACGCATCACCATCATCCGGGTGCAAGGCTGCATGAATAGAATCCCGCCCAGGAAGTGCAATCGGCGTGGGCGGTAAACCATCAATTCGATAGGTGTTGTAAGGTGTGTGCGTGCGCAAATCGCGCCTGCGAATTCGCCCGTCATATTTGTCACCCATTCCATAAATGACCGTCGGATCGGTCTGAAGG
Source organism: Marinobacter sp. SBS5 (assembly GCF_048285575.1). Taxonomy (NCBI): domain Bacteria; kingdom Pseudomonadati; phylum Pseudomonadota; class Gammaproteobacteria; order Pseudomonadales; family Marinobacteraceae; genus Marinobacter; species Marinobacter sp. SBS5. The sequence continues at coordinate 363,808 of NZ_JBLWAZ010000003.1, forward strand.
CGCATCCCCTTCTGAAGGCGGCGGACAAACACCCCGGCTACCTGTTGGCGCTCATAGGGAGCACCCGTTTCGCGCTCTACGATCGACGCCATAATCAGCGCTTCGTAGGATGTCTTGTAGGGCAAGTCTTTAGCGCGCCCCTCCCATTCTTGCTCGAGCACACTCGTCATTCGACTGTAGGCGCGCTTCAGAATATCCAGATCAGTCTCGCTGCTGCTAAACATGTAAGTGTCTGGGAAGAACCAACCTTCAGGATGTTGATCACTCGCCCCTACAGCATCCATAACCTGCTTGTCAGACCACTCGGTTGTTACTTTCTTTAAGTTCTCTGAATTAGCCAAAGCGCCACGAAGATCTGAAAAGGTCCAACCTTCGATGAACTGCACAGCCCACAGCTTGACCTTGCCTTCAACCATGGACTGCACGATATCAACAGGTGTCATACCCGGCGTAATCTCGTAGTCTCCCGCCTTGATGCGTGTGTGCTCTGGGTTCAGTCGACCGTGCAAGCGCAACCACAGCGAGTCCGACACCAATCCCTTACGGGCTAGCTCTTGGGCAAGACCATTGAATGAGGTACCGTGCTCAACACTGAACAGCACAGGCTCTTTAAGCGCCACTGGTTTTTTCAGCGTCTCTAACCCCTGCCAGGCCCACAGAGCTGCAGCCGCTACGGCAATCACGCCCAGAGCAAAAACCGAAACTATTAACTTCCTGAACACACGCATTATTCCGTTATTGGAGTGGAGCCGCAGATTGTCGCAAGCCGGCCCGTCACAGGCAAATCCTGCCCGGCCAAAGTACGTACTGAAACCACACCCAGCACACTGTTGGTTAAATAAACTCCCCGGCAGTTCGATGCAAGCAAATCGTCTGGCAAAATCGGGGCCTCATGAACCACCTCACCGTTCGCACGAAGGCGCTCTAAAGCAACTCTGCGCATGACCCCCATCACTGCCACGGAATCAGGCGGAGGTGTGCGCCAGCCGTCTTCAGTGTCAATGAAGAGATTGGTTCGGGTACCCTCAACGATCTGGCCGGCAGCATTCGCCATCAGCACTTCGAACACACCGTCTTGAAGCTCCGACGCCGCCATCACCTGCTCTATCCGATTCAAGGATTTAATACCAGAAAAAAGAGGATTTACCGTGAGTGGAACACGAGAGAAATCAACCGCCACCCCACTAGCCGGAGCCAATGGCGGCATAGCTGCATGAGAAATCAGAAGGTTTGGCTGCAAGTCAGGCGTTGGACGGTAGCCACGCCCTCCTGACCCCCGGGTGAGCGTCAACTTGAGCACCCAAGAGCTTTCAGGATGGCAACTGGAATAACGCTGTAGTGCTTGATGAAGCGCGCGTTCCAGCTCTACACGAGCGACAGGAATCCGCAAGCGTGCGGCATCTCGGGTCATCCTGTCCAGATGATAGGCTTGCATAGGTGCGCAGCCACCGTCGACCCTAATGGTCTCGAACAGCCCGTCGCCATAGGCCAGCCCCCGATCATCGGGCGGAAAACCACCGTCTTCCGCCCAATATAGCGTTACCACAGCGGGCTCAGCCCTCAAATCGGCTGAAAATCAGCGTACCATTGGTACCGCCAAAGCCGAACGAGTTGGACAAGGCCACTTTAACATCCGCCTTTCGACTGGTGTGTGGCACGAAATCCAGGTCACACCCTTCATCAGGGTTATCCAGATTGATGGTTGGCGGCAAAATACCATCTCGAACAGCCAGAACCGAGAATATCGCCTCCACTGCGCCCGCAGCACCTAACAGATGGCCAGTCATGGATTTCGTACTGCTGACTGCAAGGCTTTCAGCGTGTTTACCAAAAACCGATTTAACCGCCGCTACTTCGGCGATATCACCAGCCTGGGTGGAGGTGCCGTGGGCGTTAATATAGTCCACCTGATCAACGGACAACCCAGCGTCCCGAACCGCATTGGCCATCGACCGAGCCGCACCCTCACCACCCTCGGGAGGCGACGTAATATGGTGAGCATCGTCACTCATACCAAACCCGACAACCTCGCCATAAATAGTAGCGCCACGGGCCTGAGCGTGCTCCAACGCTTCCAGCACGAGCACGCCTGCTCCATCACTCAATACAAATCCGTCACGCTCTTTATCCCAGGGGCGACTGGCTTTTTCAGGTTCGTCATTGCGGGTCGACAAGGCACGTGCAGACGAGAAGGCAGCTACCGCTGAACGAGTGGTAGCCATCTCGGAACCGCCCGCCAACATAACATCCGCATCACCGTAGGCAATGGTTCGCGCTGCGTAACCAATGTTGTGGGTACCGGTGGTACAGGCAGTAACAATCGCAATGTTAGGCCCTTTGTACCCAAAGCGAATGGCGGCATTGCCCGAAATCATGTTGATGACCGATGCAGGCACGAAGAATGGAGACACCTTGCGAGGCCCCGACTTCTCCATCTGAATGATATTCTTCTCTATGTACTCCAAACCGCCAATACCGGAGCCAATAGCAATTCCCACACGTTCACGGTCGAGTTTGTCATACTGCTCCAGACCGCTGTCGTCCACCGCCTGCTGAGCTGCAATCAAGCCATAGTGGATAAAAGCATCAAGTTTGCGTGCTTCCTTGCTGGACAACCAGGGTTCCATATCGAGATTTTTGACGGCACCACCAATGCGCGTGTTGTAATCGGTTGCGTCAAAGCGATCTATAGCTCCAATACCGCTTCGTCCAGCACACACTGAAGCCCATGAAGACGCTACATCGTTCCCCACTGGTGAAAGCATCCCCATGCCCGTGATAACAACCCGTCGTTTACTCATATCCTCATTCACCTGATTGTTCTATAAAAATATCCATCAACGTTACTGATGTTCAGCCAATAAAAAAGCCGTCCTTCAATTTACAAAAAGGACGGCTTTCGCCTGGCAATCTGATCAGCAGAGTATCAGGTGTGCGCGACGATGTAGTCGATCGCGTTCTGAACCGTGCCCAGCTTTTCGGCTTCTTCGTCAGGAATTTCGGTTTCGAATTCCTCTTCAAGGGCCATAACCAGCTCAACAGTGTCCAGTGAGTCAGCGCCAAGATCCTCTACAAAAGAAGATGTGTTCTGAACTTCGGACTCTTTAACGCCCAACTGTTCACAGACGATCTTCTTAACGCGCTCTTCAACTGTACTCATAATGTCCTCACTTTAGTGTCAACCAAGCAACTCGATAATTGCCAGTTTAGTTTAAACCCTACCTGCAGACAAGCAGGGGGATCAGTTAAACATGTTGTACGACAAGGGGTTGCATTACCGCCCTATGATGGGCTTAGCCCATGTACATGCCGCCATTCACATGAATCGTTTCTCCCGTCACGTAAGCAGCACCATCAGATGCCAGGAAAGCCACAACGGAAGCAATTTCCTCCGGCTCGCCCAAACGCCCTGCCGGTATAATTTCCAGCATAGCGTTACGCTGCTTTTCGTCCAGTTTTTTAGTCATATCGGTATCAATAAAGCCCGGCGCAACGCAGTTCGCGGTAATACCCCGGTTTGACATCTCTTTCGCCAAGCTACGAGTGAAACCTTCAACCCCTGCTTTGGCAGCACAGTAGTTGCCTTGCCCTGGATTCCCCATGCTGGCAACCACCGAGCTTACGTTAATCACCCGGCCCCAGCGAGCCTTGGCCATGCCACGCAGCACAGCCTTGCTGGTGCGATAAACGCTGGACAAATTGGTTTCCAGAACCGCTGCCCAGTCGTCGTCCTTCAAACGCATCAATAAGTTATCACGAGTAATACCCGCGTTATTGACCAAAATCAGCGGTGCACCTGATTTCTCAGCGATCTGTTTCAATCCGGCATCGATGCTTTCCGGGTTGGCCACATCCATCACAAGGCCGTAGCCGTTGTAACCGGCGGCTTTCAGCCCTTCCGAGATAGAGTCAGCGCCTTCGGCACTCGTTGCGGTACCAACCACTTCGGCACCCAAACGCGCCAATTCATGAGCAATGGCTTTACCAATGCCCCGGGTCGCCCCGGTAACCAGCGCTACTTTGCCTTCCAACGACATAACCTACTCCGTCTATCAGGATTGACCAAGTGCTTCTATTGCACCCGCCATAGAATCAGGGTCTTCAATACCATGTACCGGCAAGCCGCGCTCAATGCGCTTGACCAACCCGGCCAGAACCTTGCCTGAGCCACATTCAACTGCCACACCAACACCCTCGCTGGTCAGCTTGCGGATCGAATCCGTCCACAGCACAGGAGAATAAAGCTGCTTCAACAAATTAGATTTAAGGGTATCCGCGTCTGTAGCAACACCTGCATGAACATTCTGAACAACCGGGATGACAGCATCGTTAAAACGCACATCGTCCAACGCATCCGCCAACTCTTCGGCTGCACCTTTCATCAAGGCACAATGAGACGGCACACTGACCGGCAGCGGCATCGCCTTCCGGGCGCCCCGGGCCTTACACGCTTCAATAGCTCGCTCTACGGCAGCCAAAGAGCCGGCAATAACCACCTGCCCCGGCGCGTTAAAATTAACAGCCGCAACCACATCGCCTTGCGCAGACTCTTCGCAGGCCGCAATCACTTCGGAGTCTTCCAGTCCAAGTATAGCGGCCATTTTGCCTTCGCCAGCGGGCACAGCCTCTTGCATAAGCTCGCCACGCAGCTGCACCAGCTTAACAGCCTCAACAAAATCAAGACTTTCGGCAGCCACCAAAGCACTGTATTCACCCAAACTGTGGCCCGCCACAAAACTCGGCTGAGGCCCGCCCGACACCAACCACTGGCGCCACAGAGCGACACTAGCCGTTAACAGGACTGGCTGAGTAACCATTGTTTGGTTGAGTTCCTCGGCTGGACCATTCTGACATACGTGCCAAAGGTCATAGCCAAGAACGTTAGAAGCATCACTAAAGGTTTCAGCGATCATCGGCCATGCTTCAGCAGCACCTGATAACATGCCAACCGACTGAGAACCTTGTCCGGGAAAAATAAACGCTGATTTCATAGGAGCGATCTTATCGTTATTGGGGATTGGTGGAGATTAGCCAATAGTACAAGCTAGGCCAATTATCCGCGATAAAGTAAGTTAATGTGGGCCGACTTTAGTCTCAAGCGACTTAAAACAACAAATCATCAAGCCGATCATTAATCCTGCGGGGAACTTCGTGAGTCACTTCGCACACCGCTTGCCGTATGGCTGCAAGCATCGCTCGCTCATTGGCATTACCATGACTTTTGATAACCACGCCTTGAAGCCCCAAAAGGCTGGCGCCGTTATGCCGGGAGGGATCCATCAGCTGCAATAAACGCCCCATAACCGGCCGTGCCAATAAACCTACGATGCGACCATACATAGAGCGGGTAAAAGCCTGCTCCAGCAACTCGATCAGCAACCCGGCAACACCCTCACCCGTCTTGAGCGCGATATTGCCAACGAACCCGTCACAGACTACAACATCAGCGACGTTCCGAAACAGGTCGCTACCCTCGACATACCCTATATAGTTCAAAGTCTCGGACTGGGCGAGCATGTGAGACGCAAGGCGAACCTGTTCATTACCCTTTATCTCTTCTTCGCCCACGTTCAACAGGGCAACACGAGGCTCCGCGAGCTCAGAGACAGCAGACGCCATCAAAGAACCCATCAAAGCATATTGATAAAGGTTTTCGGCACTGGAATCGACATTGGCACCGAGATCCAGAACCAGACAACGGCCACGAAGAGAGGGAATAAGTTTGGCGATAGCAGGCCGCTCGATCCCTGGATACATACGGATCAAAGACCGCCCGAAAGCCATCAGCGCACCGGTGTTCCCGGCACTCACACAGCCTTGAGCTTCACCATCGCGAACCAGACCAAGAGCGATGGCCATGGAGGAATTTCGCTTATGACGCAAAGCATGAGAGGGCCGCTCATTCATGCGCACCACATCTGCCGCTTCAACAATACGGATTCTGGGATGCCCACCATGCAACAAGGCCTCGAGCTCGCTCCGGATACCTACCAGAACAAGACTCAAGGCCTCATTTTCACGCACTGCTTCCAGCGCTGCATGGACGACTACCTCGGCACCACGATCACCGCTCATGGCATCGACGGCAATGGTGATTGAATTACTCACCGCTCGTCCATACGACACAGGTCAGAAGATGTCGCGACGAGTATTACTCGTCGCGCGCTTCAACAACCTGCTTGCCGCGGTAGAAACCATCCGGAGATACGTGGTGGCGACGATGAACTTCACCAGTTGTTGCATCAGTGGACAGCGCGGAAGTTGGCAGCGCGTCGTGTGAACGGCGCATGCCGCGCTTGGAACGGGTCTTGCGACTCTTCTGTACAGCCATGGTTAAACTCCTGACCTATTTATGAAAACGTTAATGCTTAGTCGTCTTGAAACCCGCCAGCACGCTGAACGGATTATCATCTCTTTTCTTTGCCTCAGGCTCGACAGGGGCGTTTGACGGCTCCAGTGCCTCAAGGTCTTCTTTCGCCGGGCATTCGTCCCTTTCATGAAGCGGGAACGGCGGCAACACCAGAAGAAGCTCGTCTTCTACCATTGCCCACAAGTCCGCCGTGAAGTCCTCAAAAAGGAACGGCTCCAACGTTTTGGGTAACCGTTGAGCCTGCTCATCACTGCTGACCAGACCCAAATCAAAGCTGGACGTCAGCGTAACCTGCATGTCATTCATACAACGCTGACACACCAGAGTGACCGGAGCAGATAACTCACCCGATACAACTCTTCGGCGCTCACTATCCTGATAAAAGGACAGTTTCGCACTGCATTCGCTGCCTTGCTGCGAGCCACCTACCGCTTCTCCAAAACGAGCAAGACCCTCGAGCGGTATTACCCCCTCAAGTGTCGCTTTTTGTTCCGCCAACCGTATGGGATCAACAGATTTTGGAAGTTTGGCGTTCGGCGCTTTAGTCATAGGCGCGCAATTTTAGGGAGGAGACCGCCTGCTGTCAAAGACTTAATCGCTTTTATGGCATGCCTTCCCGTTTAAGTAGGGGTATTCTACGATAATCCAACCGAATCTCTCAACAAACCCCTGATATTAGGTCGCCATGAAACGAACCATTCTGCTTGCATCTTCATCGCGTTACCGCAAACAACTGCTGGAACGTCTCGACCTACCCTTTAACTGCGCCAGCCCGGATATTGACGAAAACCCCCTACCGGGAGAGACCGCCGAAGCTCTTGCCGTGCGCCTCGCCACGCAAAAAGCAGAAGCTCTGGCTGAACAGAACCCGAACACCTTGATTATCGGCTCAGACCAAGTGGCCGCCTTACCCGATGGCAGTCTACTCAACAAACCCGGATCGCATGAACAAGCGGCCATTCAGCTGACCCGAAGCAGCGGTCAGAGCGTTCAGTTTCTCACCGGTCTGGCCGTACTGGACACCCAAACCGGTACACTAAAAACACACTGCGAGCCGTTTACCGTGCACTTCCGTAACCTTTCGAAAGGCGAGATAACCGGCTACCTGAACAAAGAGCAGCCGTACGACTGTGCCGGCAGCTTCAAAATGGAAGGCTTGGGCATCACGCTTTTCAGCAGCCTAGAGGGAAGAGACCCAAACAGCCTTATCGGCCTACCGCTGATCGCCCTCTGCGACATGCTACGAGAGCTCGGCGCAAACCCTCTACTCAACCACTAAGCAACCATCAAACAGCCAATTAGCGCAGCTCAAGCCGGGATTCCAGCAAATGCGCAGCCACGCCTTCGCCAAATGAAACGCCCAGCTGATCGACAAATTGCTGGAACGGCGAAGGCCCCCGGCTGTAATCCACCAATTCCTCGGCACCCACGAGTTCACGGGCCACCCAGGAACTGCTACCCAAACCATCAATCAAGCCCAGCTCCAGGGCCTGCTCACCACTCCAGACCAGGCCACTGAATAACTTTTCGTCATCGACCAAGCGATCACCACGACCTTCTTTGACCGCTGAAATAAACTGTTTGTGCGTGCTCTCCAGAACGCTCTGCCAGAACTCCACATCTTCGTCACGCTCCGGTGTAAACGGATCAAGAAACGCCTTATTCTCACCAGCCGTGTACAAACGGCGCTCCACACCCAACTTCTCCATCAGCGTGTTGAACCCGAAGCCACCCGCAACAACACCGATAGACCCCACCAGACTGGCGCGATTGGCGTAAATTTCATCAGCAGCGGCTGCAATGTAGTAGGCGCCAGATGCGCCAATGTCCGAAATAACGGCATACACCTTCTTCTCGGGATACTCCTGGCGCAGACGCTTAATTTCGTCGTATACATAACCGGACTGCACAGGGCTGCCGCCTGGACTGTTCACCCTTAGAATGACCGCTTTGGAGGTTTCCGCCTCAAACGCTGCACGCAACGAGCCCACCAGATTATCGGCACTCGCAAGCTCATCGGCGGCTATCGGGCCACTCAGTTCAACCAGTGCGGTATGCTGCCCAGCAGCCACACCCATACCTTCGCCAATGGGCGACCGAATCACCACAATCAGCGCAAATAAATAGACAAACGTCAGTAGCTTGAAAAAGATACCCCAACGGCGGCTCCGCTTTTGCTCCGCCTGAAGCGACATCACCAGCTTTTCTATCAACTTCCAATCACGGTTTGACTCAGGCGGCATTGCTGGTTTTTTCGCACCAAAAATACCACGCTTGCCCGATTCCGAATCACTCATCAGCTATCCCTTAACTTGCAAACTCTTACCAAAAACACCTCAAAGCCCAAGCACGCGCCGCAGCTCGTCGACCGAACTCACCACCGCGTGCGGCTTACAATCTTGCAGCACGTCTCTCGAATGAGCGCCCCACTCAACCCCGATAGACGGCATTCCAATCCGCTGCGCCATCTCCAGGTCATAATGGGTATCACCAATCATGACAGCGTCTTCAGGTTGAAAGCCGTAAAACTCGAGAATCTCTTCAAGCATCAAGGGGTCAGGCTTCGAACGTGTTTCGTCGGCACAACGAGAGGTATCGAAATGATGCCCCAAACCGCTGGTCGTCAATGCCTGAGCCAGCCCCCGCCGACTCTTCCCGGTAGCTACCGAACAGCCTCGGCCAGACGCGCGAATATCGGAAACCACATCTGCCATGCCTTCAAACACATTCTGCGGAGTCGTCACTTTCTTGAAGAAGTAACCCGAATAACCTTCGCGAATGCGAACAATCTCTTCGTCGCTCACACCGGGATACAGCTTTCGAAGCGCCTCGATCATGCCCAGCCCGACAATATCCCGGTAGGCTTCAAGCTCCAGATTCGGGTAACCCAGCTCTATAGCCGCCTGCTGCAAGCTTTCGGCGATATGATCAACAGAATCGATCAGCGTTCCATCCCAATCAAATATCACTGCTTTTACATTCATCTCTGCAAACCTTTACTGCGTCGAGTTAGTTGATCAATAAGCGTCCCAAAAGCCCTATCATACGGTGCCTCCAGAAACATGGACTCTTCGGTACCGGGCAAGCGGAACTCCAGTGACCGGGCATGCAACATCAAACGCTCACCGCCTATCTTTCTAAAAGCCTTCAGACTTGCATCATCCATGTACTTATCATCACCAGCAATCGGATGCCCACCCCATGCGCTATGCACCCTGATCTGGTGAGTTCTACCGGTTACTGGCGAAGCTTCTACCAGGCTATAGCCATCGTAGTCCGCTAAACTCTTATATAAGGTCAGCGATTCTTTACCCTCCGGACTCACTTTCACCCGGCGCTCGCCGTTTGGCATCTCGTAGCGTAACAACGGCTCGGCAACACGCGTTAGTTTTTTCGGCCAAGAACCAATAACGAGCGCGTGATACCGCTTACGCATGCGTTTGTGGCGCAGCTCATCCTGCAAAAAACGAAGCGCCGAACGCTTTTTTGCCACCATCACCAAACCGGAGGTGTCGCGATCCAGCCGGTGCACCAATTCCAGAAATTTTGCCTGAGGGCGAGAAGAACGCAGCACCTCGATCAACCCAAAACTAAGGCCGCTGCCACCGTGAACCGCAATACCGGACGGCTTATTGACCACCAGCATATCGCTATTCTCGAAAACCACTGCAGCTTCAACAACACTCTGAACCCGGTCTCCAGGTTTAGGCTGTTCAGGCTTAGCCTGCTGAACAATAGGAGGAATACGAACGACATCCCCTTCTTTGACTCGGGTGTCCGGCTTCACGCGCCCCTTATTAACCCGAACCTCACCTTTTCGGACAATGCGGTAAACAATACTTTTGGGTACACCGCGAAGCCGGGCCAGAAGAAAATTATCAACTCGCTGACCAGCCATGTCCGCATCAACCTCAACAAACTGAACGCCTTTTTGCACCTGACCAACTGGCTGTGAGGCCGAGCCGGACTTGGCGCCATGGCCTTCAGCCGCACGGTGCGCTGGGCGAGCTTTTTGGGGATGCTTCCGGGGAGCCGGTTTCTGAGACATGAAATACCTTATACCGGCTTGCGCCGGGCGCTTGGATACAGGATTGTACAGCTACTGGTTTACTGTTATATTCCGACGTGCTCTGCCGTTTGTCTACGGCCTGAAGAATTTCGTTCAGAAGCCGGAGCGGCAGCAGTATACCGACACTGATTAATAGATTGAACGCCGAACACCCAATCATTACCGGGCCCGGCGTGAGACAAACTCCCGACGCACAGGACAGACCATAGAGTGGCTGTTACCTCCTCGGGAGAAGAAAAACCGACCGGGAAACCGTCGGACGGGAACATCACGAAGAATCACTGCCACGCAAAACCGGGCCGTCAGCTTACCAACACGACGTGAGACCTAGGAGTTTGTGTGAACCTGAAAACGGATATTATGCGTCAACAGACACTCACCCTATTCGATCTTACCCTGCCGTCAGGCAGGCGAAGAATCAGCGGTGGTCTCAGACATACAGGGTCAAAACCCGCAAAGGTATGACTCGTCTGGCCGCCGGCCTGCCCTGCTAATTCAGGGCCCGCGGCACGCAAATCCCGCTTCGCTGATGCGAACGTCTCCGGTTTCCTGTCTTAACAAACGACAGGAACTCACTTTTCCCATGAAAAGAATGCTTATCAATGCAACTCATCCTGAAGAGTTGCGCGTAGCACTGGTAGACGGCCAAAGACTGTTTGATCTGGACATCGAATCCAGCACCCGCGAACAGAAAAAAGCCAACATTTACAAAGGCAGAATCACTCGGGTCGAGCCCAGCCTTGAAGCAGCCTTCATCGACTTCGGCGCAGATCGCCACGGCTTCCTGCCCCTGAAAGAAATTTCCAAAGAATACTTCAAGAAGTCTCCCGGCCAGATCGAAGGCAAAATCAACATTAAAGATGTGCTTTCTGAAGGTCAGGAAGTCATCGTTCAGGTCGACAAAGAAGAGCGTGGCAACAAGGGCGCTGCCCTGACCACCTTTATCTCTCTGGCAGGCCGCTATTTGGTGCTTATGCCCAACAACCCTCGTGCAGGCGGCATCTCTCGTCGCATCGAAGGTGAAGATCGCGCCCAGCTAAAAGAAGCCATGAACGGCGTACAAGTACCCAAGTCCATGGGCATCATCGTTCGCACCGCCGGCATCGGCCGCACCACAGAAGAACTTCAGTGGGACCTCGATTATCTGGTTCAATTCTGGGAAGCCATCACCCAGGCAGCCGATGAGCGCAAGGCACCCTTCCTGATCCACCAGGAAAGCAACCTGATCATCCGCGCCGTTCGCGATTATCTCCGCCAGGATATCGGCGAAGTATTGATTGACTCAGAAAGCGTATACGAAGACGTACTCAGCTTCGTGCGCGCTGTAATGCCGACTTTCGAAAACAAGATCAAACTGTACAAAGATGAAATCCCTTTGTTCAGCCGTTACCAGATCGAAGGCCAGATCGAGACCGCTTTCCAGCGCGAAGTAAAACTACCTTCCGGTGGCTCCATTGTTATCGACCCGACCGAAGCGCTGGTTTCAATTGACATCAACTCGTCTCGTGCCACCAAAGGCCACGACATCGAAGAAACAGCCCTACAGACCAACCTCGAAGCGGCTGAAGAAATCGCTCGCCAGCTGCGCCTGCGTGACATGGGAGGCCTGATTGTCATCGACTTCATCGACATGACACCGGCCAAGCACCAGCGTGAAGTTGAGCAGAAGATGCGTGAAGCGCTGGAAATTGACCGCGCCCGCGTTCAAGTCGGCAAGATTTCCCGTTTCGGCTTGCTCGAAATGTCTCGCCAGCGCCTGCGCCCTTCTCTTGGCGAAACACGTAGCGAAGTTTGCCCACGCTGCGAAGGCCAAGGCACCATTCGAGGCATCGAATCTCTGGCGCTGAGCATCATGCGCCTGATCTACGAAGAATCGTCCAAGGAAAAAACTGCAGAAGTCCGTGCCATCGTACCGGTCTCTGTCGCAACCTTCCTGCTGAACGAAAAGCGTAAGCAGCTGGCAGACATCGAAGCAGGCCAAGGCGTATCCATTGTTGTCGCACCTGTGCCCAACATGGAAACCCCGCATTTCGAAATCATTCGTATGCGCCAGGACGAAACCGCGCCTGAGCACATTTCCAGCCATCAGGTGGCCCACGAATACAACGAACGTGAAGAAGAGTCCGTTGTTGAAGTAACCAGCACCGAAAAACCGGCCCGCGAGCAAGCGGCAGTAAAAGCCATTCGCCCAGCCCCAGCCCCAGCTGCCCAAACGGTGGCCAAAGCCGAACCAACGGAAGCCGACGAAGGCTCTTTCCGCAAGCTGTGCAAGAAAATCGCCAGCTTCTTTAGCGGCGAGGCTGACACGACTTCTGGCAACAACCAAGCCAAGAAGAATACTGGCGACAACCGCCGCCCACAGGCCCGCCCTGATCGTCAGGACCGCCGGAAATCACGGGTAGCCCGCGATGACCAGCGCGGGGGCAACCGCAACAACAACGAGCGTCGCCAAAACAATCGCAATCGCCCTAACCGGAATGACGATCAGAACCGCGGTGCTCAGGGACGCCAGAACCCGCAAGAAAAGCCTTCTGATAACAAGGGCAATGACAACCGTCGTGATGGTCGCAAAGAAGGTCAGAACCGTAGCCAGGGTCGCAACCGCCCGCAGCGCGATCCGAAAGACCAGAAGGATCTGAAGGAGCAAAAGGACAACCGCGACAATCAGCCCAGCCAGAAAGGCCCTGCGAACGATAAAGCCGGTGACGACAAGCGCCGCAAGCCCCGTCGTCAGCGTAACCGTGACGGCTCACCTGCTGAAGCACCGGCATCGACACCAGCCGCCCGTAAAGCAGAGCGTAGCGATAAGCATCAAAAAGACACGCAGCCAGAAAAAGCCGTTGAAGAGAAGCCATCATCTGCACCACAGGCTGCCGTAGAAAACGTTGCGCAAGCGAAGGAAGCTCCCGCACAGGCACAGGCACAGGCACAGGCACAGGCCAAACAGCCTGCCGAGCAAGCTCCGAAAGCCGAAGAGCGCAAGCCTGCTGAGGAGTCGAAGGCTGAAACAAAGCCTGCGACTAACGATCAAGAGGCTACGCCAAAAGAAGACGCTAAGGCACCTAAGGCAAACGAAGCAGACAAGGCCGACTCTGAGAGCAAAGCCGATGCTAAAGCCGACGAAAGCAAGCCAGAGAAGCGCAAGCCAGCACCTCGCCAGCGCAAGCCTCAGGCTGCCAAGGAAGCTAAAGCCGAGCCAGTCATCGAGCCTGCCAAGTCAAGCGAGCCAGTAGCTGAGAGCAAAGCAAAAGAAGCCAGCAACCCGGTAGAAGCTCCAAAAGTAGAGGAAAGCCCTGCCCCGGAAGCGAAAGCAGAAGCTGCTCCTAAAGCTGATAAAACTGAAACGCCTAAGGCCGAAGCGCCGAAAGCTGAGAAAGCTGAGAAAGCTGAGAAAGCTGAGAAAGCTGAGAAAGCTGAGAAAGCTGAGAAGCCAGCCGAAGCGGCGGACAAGCCAAAGGCAACCGTTAAGGCCGACCCGAAGCCCGAAGCGAAAGCAGAAGCCGAGCCTAAGGCTGAGCCAGCCAAGGAGGAAGCTCCCAGCGCTATCGATATACCGGTAACACCAGGTCGTGCTTACAACGATCCAAGAGAAGTCCGCAAGCGCCAGCGTGCGGCCGAACAAGCCAAAAAGGCCGAGGATAATTGATTATGCTGACCAATTCCGACATCGAAGCATTGGAAGACATTCTTTTTGCAGAGCCCTGGGGCGATGAAGCCCTGGACTTCTTCGGCCTGCACGGAGCCGTCTGTGCCAGTGTGATCGGGCCGGTCAACCTGCAGGTGGAAGACATCTTCCGCCTGGCTACAGGCTCCGACACCCTGCCTGATGGTAAGGTGCCAGAAGTCTTCGCTCAGTGCGTTAGCAGTCTTACCCGTGACATGGCCCAGTCTCTGGATATGGGCCATGCATTGGAACTACCGGAGCCAGAAGACGGCGACCCAATGAACGCACTGGAAAACTGGTGCGCGGGCTTCGTCGAAACCTTCCTCGAAAATGAAGACAAGTGGATGGAAGAAGCCGCTGAAGAGGAAGTTGCAGACCTGATGGTGCCGATCCTGACACTCTCGGGCCTGTTTGAAGACGAAGACTTCCAGCGCGCCCGTGAAGATGAACAGGTTGCAGGTCGAATGGCAGAAGCCATTCCAGACTCACTGACTGACTTGTACCTGTTGTTCCACGCGCCGGAGTAAATTATCCGCGAACAGGTTCACGAAAATGATGCCAGACGGGCTCCAGCCCCTCTGGCATTTTTGTTATTCGGCCAAGCTCACACCACGCAGCTCCCGGGAAATGAAAATCACTGCCTTGAGAGGCCAGCAAGCCTTCACGCCTAGTAAGCTCTGCTACAAACCCCAAGTCGCCACTCGATTGGCCAGAAATAGAGACCTCAATAGCACGCCCACCCGCTTTACCAAAATCGCTCACCAATTCCCGCAACCGGGTTGCTGACAGCTTGTACTTGCGAGGGTGCGCCAAAACCGCAATGCCTCCCGCATCCCGAATCCACTGAACCACCTCACCCAGCTCCGGCCAGCAGGCCTTCACATCGCCCGGCTTGCCCGCTCCGAGATGACGCTTGAACGCATGAGCGACCTTGGGAACCACTTCAGCATCCACCAAAGCCTGAGCAAAATGCGGACGCCCAGGAACATCTCCACCCGCCAACTCCGTCGCTTTCTCCAGCAGCGAATCGACTTTAAGGCGGGAAAGCTTGTCCGCAATAATCCGAGCACGCTGCCAACGGTTTTCGTTCTGGATCGACAATGCTTTCAGGAATGCCGGACTGGTTTCGTCAAAATCGAGCCCAACCACGTGAATAGTGTAAGTTCGCCATACACACGACAACTCCACCCCGTTAATCATCGTCAGTCCACCCGCGATGGCAGCCTCTTTCGCTTCAGGCAGCCCAGCGATCGTATCGTGGTCGGTCAGAGCAAGATGGCTTACACCCTTTTCAACTGCGCGGGCAACCAGCTCTGCCGGTGCGAGAGCCCCATCAGAGGCGGTGCTATGGCAATGCAGATCAATGCATGGCTTTGGGTCTTGAGGTATAGTCACAAACATTCCTGATAATAATGTGGCTAACAGTGTATCAGCCTAGCGCTGCACGCCCTAACACTGGCCTCATCAACATTGGAGCACTCTATGTACTACGCCATTATGAGCGAAGACATTTCCAACAGCCTGGCACTTCGCAAACAGGCCCGCCCAGCCCATCTCGCTCGCTTGGAAGCGTTAAAAGCAGAAGGCCGCTTACTGGTGGCCGGCCCTCACCCCGCGATTGATACCGAGGACCCCGGCGAATCCGGCTTTACCGGCAGCCTGGTCATTGCCGAATTCGACTCTCTGGAATCCGCACAAGCATGGGCGGATGCAGACCCGTACATTGAGGCCGGCGTTTACCAATCGGTAACCGTCAAACCGTACAAAGTCGTACTACCTTAACCACTTCAAGGCAGCTCAATATAAGCGGCAGCACACAGTATGAGCGGATTGTAACGCGCGACTGCTTGAATACCGGTCAAGCTGTGACAAAATTGCTGCCTTATATAATCTAACTATCGTCAAACTCAGGGAATGCAACCAGTGACACCGCTCCGCCTTGCTCTAAGCCTCCTCATTATTATCAGCTCCATTTCCGTAGCTCAGGCGCGAACCGTATGGGTTGACGACCAACTCTACCTTCCTGTTCGTTCAGGTGCCGGTACTCAGTTTCGCATTATTGAGAACGCCGTCCCCACCGGCACCCCTCTTGAATTGATAGAAACTCAAGAAGGTTACTCAAAAGTTCGCACGCCGAAGGGCACTGTTGGCTGGGTTTCCTCCCAATACATCAGCAAAACCCCGGTCGCTAAAGATCTACTCGCTCGCGCTACTCGTGAACTGGAAAAAGCCAAACAAGACGTCGCCAACCTGAGCGAACAACTGTCTTCGGTAACACAAGAGCGAGACAATCTACAAAACGCAGAAAACAATCTGGCCAACAAGGCTGAAAATCTGCAAGATGAACTTAGCAAAATCAAAAGCATTGCAGCAGATTCCATTAACTTGGAACGTCGCAGCCGCGAACTGCGCGAAGAAAACCAGAAACTGCGGAACGAGCTGGAAATACTAACGGCAGAAAACGAACGTTTGGAAGCGGGCCGCGAGTCTGATTTCATGCTCCTGGGAGCCGGACTCGTACTCGGCGGCGTGCTACTGGCCTTGATCATCCCTATGCTCAAGCCAACACGGAAAACCGACAACTGGGCCTAACGATGAAAGACTATTCGGAAAAGCGGGATTTTTACCGGATGCAGGTCAACAGCACAATCCAGATCACCGACAGCAACGGTGAAAGCCTCACTGGAATCTGCCAAGACCTCAGCGCAGCCGGCATGCAACTGCATGTAGATCGCCCTTTTCCGGTTGGCGCAGAATTGAAAACCGTTATGGAAGCTGCAGGGGATCAATTCCCTCCCCTTGAAACCGTCGGGGAAGTTTTGCGCTGCGCACCCGACGACACGGGGTACATTTTGGGCATCAACATCCTCGAAGTCCGATAGAAACCTCAAGCAAAAAAAACGGCGACCTGATAGGTCGCCGTTTTTGTATGCCTCGAGAAAACTCTGGCTTACACCAGAGGCTTCTCGGATACGATAATGCCGTTATTGTCGGCATAAACATACTGGCCCGGACGGAAGGTCACGCCGTGGAAGGTTACCGGAATGTTCAGGTCACCAATATTGCGCTTCTCCGTTTTACGCGGCACTGTGCCCAGCGCCTGAACGCCCAGTTTGGTTTGGCCGATTTCGTCAACATCACGAATGCAGCCATAGATGATCAAACCGGCCCAGCCATTCTCGGCCGCTTTTTCCGCCAGCATGTCACCCAACAACGCATTGCGCTTTGAAGCACCACCATCGACAACCATCACACGGCCATTGCCAGGCAGGCCTACCTGCTCTTTAACCACGGAGTTGTCTTCAAAGCACTTCACCGTCACGATTTCGCCACCGAACTGACGGATGCCACCGTAGTTATTGAAGCCAGGCTCAACCACCTGCACTTCCGGAAACTCATCACACAGATCCGGAGTAATAATGTCGCTCACGTTCTCGTTCTCCTTTCCCGCTTTACAGTTCAGTCGATTTTTTCGTCAGCCAGGAAGAACCAGGTATCCAGAACGGAATCCGGGTTCAGAGATACCGTGTCGATACCTTCATCCATTAGCCACTTGGCGAGATCCGGGTGATCCGACGGGCCCTGACCGCAGATGCCAATGTACTTGCCGGCCTTCCGACAGGCTTGAATGGCATTAGACAGCAGTGCCTTAACCGCATCGTTACGCTCGTCAAACAGGTGAGCAATGATGCCGGAGTCCCGATCTAGCCCCAAGGTTAGCTGCGTCAAATCGTTCGATCCGATAGAGAAGCCGTCAAAATGCTCCAGGAACTGTTCAGCCAGGATAGCGTTCGCAGGCAGCTCACACATCATGATCACACGAAGACCATTCTCACCGCGCTTCAGGCCGTTCTCAGCCAGCAACTTCACCACTTGCTCCGCTTCACCAACGGTACGCACAAACGGCACCATTACTTCAACGTTGGTGAGACCCATCACGTCGCGTACTTTCTTGAGTGCGCGGCATTCCAGCTCGAAACAATCGCGGAAGGTTTCAGAGATGTAGCGAGACGCACCACGGAAGCCCAGCATCGGGTTTTCTTCATCCGGCTCGTACAAGGTGCCGCCAATCAGGTTGGCGTACTCGTTCGATTTGAAGTCCGACAAGCGCACAATCACTTTCTTCGGAGCAAAAGCCGCCGCCAGAGTGGAGATGCCTTCAACCAGCTTGTCGACATAGAAATCAACCGGTGAATCGTAACCGGAGATACGCTTGTCCACCGTCTGCTTGATGTCACTCGGAAGACCGTCATAGTTCAACAGCGCCTTCGGATGCACACCGATCATGCGGTTGATGATGAATTCCAAACGGGCCAAGCCAACACCTTCGTTTGGCAACGCCTGG
Source organism: Marinobacter sp. SBS5 (assembly GCF_048285575.1). NCBI lineage: Bacteria > Pseudomonadati > Pseudomonadota > Gammaproteobacteria > Pseudomonadales > Marinobacteraceae > Marinobacter > Marinobacter sp. SBS5. The sequence continues at coordinate 382,256 of NZ_JBLWAZ010000003.1, forward strand.
AAATCAAAAGCACGGTCCGGGTTACCCACGTTCATCATAATCTTGAACGGAATATTGGGCATGGAATCAACGGTGTTCTCACGCAGTTCAAAATCCAGAGCGCCTTCGTAAATGAAGCCGGTATCCCCTTCCGCGCAAGAGACGGTCACGTTCTGGCCATCTTTCAATTCTTCGGTGGCATCGCCACAGCCTACTACCGCAGGAATACCCAGTTCACGGGCAATGATTGCTGCGTGGCAGGTACGCCCACCACGGTCAGTAACAATAGCGGAAGCACGCTTCATGACAGGTTCCCAGTCCGGGTCTGTCATATCGGTCACCAGAACATCACCGGGCTGAACGCGGTCCATTTCGTTGATGCTGGTAATAATTTTTACCGGGCCACTGCCGATTTTGTGGCCGATACTGCGGCCTTCAATCAGAACCTTGCCGGTTTCTTTCAACAGGTAACGCTCCATGACGTTGGCAGAAGCACGGCTCTTAACGGTTTCAGGACGGGCCTGAACAATGTAAATCTTGCCGTCGTCACCGTCTTTCGCCCATTCGATGTCCATCGGGCGCTGGTAGTGCTTCTCGATAATCATGGCCTGCTTGGCCAGTTCTTCTACTTCCGCATCGGTAATGGAGAAACGCGTACGCTCGTCCATATCCACTTTCACGGTTTCAACAAACTTACCCTCACTTGGGTCTGTGTGATAAACCATCTTAATGGCTTTGCTGCCCAGATTTCGGCGCAGCACTGAAGGACGGCCGGCAGCCAAAGTGGGCTTGTGGACGTAAAACTCGTCAGGGTTAACAGCGCCCTGAACCACGGTTTCACCCAAGCCGTAGGAAGATGTGATAAATACAACGTCACGGAAGCCGGATTCCGTATCCAGCGTAAACATAACACCACTGGATGCCGTTTCACTACGAACCATTTTCTGAATACCGGCAGACAGAGCAACCAGCTTGTGGTCAAAGCCGTGATGAACCCGGTATGAAATCGCGCGATCGTTAAACAGGGAGGCAAACACTTCTTTTACAGAGGTGCGCACCTGTTCAAGGCCAACCACGTTCAGGAAGGTTTCCTGCTGGCCTGCAAAGGAGGCGTCTGGCAGATCTTCAGCGGTAGCCGAGGAACGCACAGCTACGGCCATGGCATCGTTGCCCGCTCGCAGGTTTTCGTAGGCTTCTTTGAGGGCGTTATCCAAGGCCTCAGGGAAATCGGTATCAATAACCCACTGGCGAATCTGTGAGCCAACCCGGGCCAACTCGTTCACGTCGTTTACATCCAGCACATCCAAAGCCTGATCGATACGATCTTTCAGCCCGTCAGTTGCCAGAAATTCCCGGTAGGCATGTGCAGTAGTGGCAAAACCGCCAGGGACGGTAACACCTGCATTGGCCAGATTACTGATCATTTCACCGAGGGACGCGTTTTTACCCCCAACACGGTCAACATCGGACATTCCTAGGTGGTCAAACCAGATAATGTAATCTTCCAAAGCGTGGTCTCCCTTTGTATCTTGAGTGGCGCGGAGTCTCGAAACTGGCGAGTATAATACTGTAAGCTGCGGAAATTACCTAGGGAACCGCCTCAAAACCTGAGTGGAAGAAAACATGAAAAGAACCGCTTTTTTTATCTCGGACGGCACTGGCCTAACCGCAGAAGCATTGGGCCACGCGCTGTTAGCCCAATTTGAAAAGATCGAGTTTGAGCGTATCACAGTGCCGTATATCGATGATGAAGAAAAGGCACGGGAAATGGTCAAGCGCATCAACACCGCCGCTGAAATAGACGGCGAGCGCCCTCTGGTGTTTGATACCATCGTCAACAGCACCATCCGGGAGATCGTCAGTGACGCCCAAGGTTTCATGGTCGACATATTTGGCACCTTCCTGAACCCATTGGAGCGGGAACTGAATTCTTCATCGTCCTACTCGGTCGGGAAATCCCATGCCATCAACAATGCCGGCAGCTATGAGCGCCGAATTCATGCGGTGAATTTTGCACTGGATAACGACGACGGAGCCCGAACACGGCACTACGATGAAGCCGACCTGATTCTCATCGGCGCTTCCCGAAGCGGCAAAACCCCAACCTGCCTCTACCTGGCTCTGCAGTACGGTATCAAAGCGGCTAACTACCCGATTACCGAAGAAGATCTGGATGATCAGAAAATGCCGGGCGCATTGCGGCCTCACAAGGAAAAGCTGTTTGGGCTGACCATCGAGCCAGAGCGCCTGGCCACCATCCGCAACGAGCGCCGCCCCAACTCCCGTTATTCTTCCATGCAACAATGCATGCACGAAGTGGAAGAAATCGAGCTGATGTATAAGCGGGAGCGCATTCCCTACCTGAACACCACGGCCTACTCCGTTGAAGAAATTTCCACGCGGATCATGGTTTCGACCGGGCTCAAGCGCCACCGGTAAGCTGAGCCACGTAAAAAAGGGTGGGAGACTCGCGTCCCCCACCCTTTTTTATTCCTGAAGGCCTTGCCTTACAGCTCCTGAATACTCAGGCCTAACTGCTCAGCCACCTTGCGGTTCTCAGGGCTTGTCACTACAGCCACACTGGCATCTTCCGGCTTCAACCAGATATCCGCCACGCGGCGCATCTCATCCAGTGTCACCTTCAACACTCGCTCACGGAATCGCGCGCGCTGCTCCGGTGTGCGTCCGAACAAATTGTTGTGGAAGGCATGGCGCGCAGCACCTGCTGGAGAGTGCGGCCGGTCCAGCTGGCCAATTACACCCAGAATGGCTTCTTCCAGCGACTGCTCCTCGTGCTCTTCAGTACGCAACCAGTTCAGTGCCGCATCGAAATCGTCCAGCGTTTCAGCAAAGCGCGGATCACGGTAGGAGAAGAAACGGAATACACCGTTCACACTGTCCTGCCCCGCACCACCGCCGTACGCGCCGCCTTTTTCACGAATCGCACGGTGCAAATAGCCATTGCGCAGGAAGCCACCCAATACCGTCAGCGCGGCAGCATCCGGATGATCTACCGCTACCGTTGCATAAGCCTTCGCACAGAAGTTCACCTGAGTAGAGGTCAACCAGGCTTCCTGAGTTTTGTAGCTCACCGGCTCGATAGACCAAGCACCGTCAGGCTGACTTGAAGCGCCCTGCCAGCAGGTCTTCACGTTATCCAGCATCGGGGCTAACTGAGCCTCTTCGCCAATTAACAGGAACTGACGACCCTGCTTGCGAATCCTGTCATGCAGCGCCGCAAGGCTGGCACAGAACGCTTCCAGTGCCGCTTCATCGTTCAGAGACTTATCCAGCTCTTTGGTACCGCGAATACCCGCAAGACCACCCAAACGGAAGCTCAACCAGGAACCCGGGCTCAAACCTTGAGCCGCTGCGCCCATCGCCAAGCCGTGCCCGCTGCCGGTGACCGCCTGTTCACGGCGCGCCCGAACTTGCGCAATAATTTCACGGATGCGTTCTTTTTCATCAAATCGCGCGCCGGTGTACACATCTTTAAGCAGTTGGGTCAACGCACCGCTGTTACGTGCCAACGCCTTGCCACTAAAAATCAGATAGCCCGACATGGCTTGCACGTCATCTATCTGCCCTTTGGCGATGAACGAGGCTCCGATGCCACCAGATTCCGCCGAAATTCGGTCCTGCATCTGCAGATAGTCCAGCTCACCGCAACCAACTTCCGAGATCAGCGTGGTGTAGTACGGCAGCAGCAACAACTCTTCTTCATTCAACGCAGGAACAGGCAAGACTATCTGCTGGTAAACCAACCCATTGGTTCCACGGGAGTACATGGTTGCGCCGGTCTCAGCATCATACTTGCCTTCCGGCTCCGGCATCTGCAACGGAACGTCAGACAAGCCTACCTTGGGAAGAATGGAGTCATCGTCTTTACGAAGCTGCCGTTCTTCCAGCGCTTTCGCGCGCTCAACAATCTCGCTGATTTCTTCTTCCGTGAGACTGGCCTTACGCTTAGCCAGGGATTCTTTCAGTGCGACTTGGTGAGCACCTTCCAGCTTTTCGTCCGGGCGCAAAGTCAAAGTAACTCGGTGCGGGTTCTCAAGCAGTTTGCGGCGAATGAGATTCGGCACATACTCCGGATCTTTGATTTTTTCACGAAGCGTCGCCAGCACCGGCTCAAGATCCAGCAGTTCAACCGGATCGCCACCGTGAACCATCGGCGATATCGACTGCATAATCAGCTGCAAGCCATACGGGAAGCCATCGCCGGCAATCTCGCGCTGGTGCAATTCCAACTGATGCAAAATAGCTTCAAGCCGTTCCGCGCTTACGCCTTCCTCAACCACCTTGGCCAGAGTTTGCTCCACCAAAGCTTCCAAGTCGTCACGACGGCCCGGCTCACTGCCCTCTATGCCGCAAACGAAGGTCATCTCACGGTTGGAATCTTCCAAGCCGCACATAGGCGAAGGCGCATGGCCGATGTCCGTGGTTTCCAGCGCACGCATCATGGGTGACGCGCTGTTTTCAAACAGAACCGAAGACAGTAACTGCCCCTCAAGATTCTCTTGCAGGTCAAAACTGTGACCCAGCAGCCACCCCATCACGATGTGGGTTTTCGCCTCGGTGTCTTCACCTTCACTGACCGCATAGCCCTGCTCTACCCGCATCGGGGAGAACATGCGCTTCTCATCGTGCACCGGCAGTTTGACCTCCTGCCGATCAAAACGCTTCAGCGCCAGCTCTTCAAACTTTTCGTGATGCTCATAGGCGGGAATGTTCCCGTAAGTCGCAAAAATAGCGTTGCTCGGGTGGTAATGATGACGATAAAACTTCACCAGATCGTCATAGCTCAGATCGACAATATGATCTGGCTCACCGCCACTGTTGTAGTGGTAAGTGGTGGTTTGGAACAAGTGGCTGGACAGGTTTTGCCACAACTGCGAGGTAGGCGCACTCATGGCACCCTTCATCTCGTTGTAAACGACCCCCCGATAAACCAGTTCGCTGCTTGGATCATCCGGCTTATCAAATTCCAGACGGTGCCCTTCTTGGGCAAAATCCAACGGATCAAGCGTTGAGAAAAACACCGAATCCAGATAAACCGTCAACAGGTTATCGAAATCCTTCCGGTTCATGCTGGCAAAGGGGTAGGCCGTCCAGTCGCTGCTGGTAAACGCGTTCATGAAAGTGTTCAACGAACGGCGAATCATCATGAAGAACGGATCGCGCACAGGAAAACGCTCACTGCCACACAACGCTGTGTGTTCCAGAACGTGAGCCACCCCGGTGGAATCCATCGGGAAGGTTCGAAGGGCTACAAAAAACACGTTCTCATCGTTATCCGCCGCCAGATGAAGGTGACGCGCACCGGTCTTCTTGTGGCGATACTCCTCAACATCCAGGTTAAGGGTGCTAATCCGGTGACTACGAAGTTTCTCGAAAGCCGGATGGATTACGTTGTCTGTCACTGCAGCCATTAAAACGATCCTATGCATTGAACAATTGGAGAATTACAGGGTAACACGTACTATCGGATATGATGCATCGTACAAACCCAACTAGGTAGCCTGCCGATCAATGACAGACAAAACCAATACAACAAAAGCTATAGACGCCCCCGAAGTAGCCGCTTGGTGGGCTGAACGTCGCCAATATTTAGAACGCATCCATAAAGTTCCCGAGATTCGCCATAAATTCTGGCGCGAGATCAGCGTTTACCTTCTGCGGCGTCTGCTCTGGTCTTACGGTTTCTTCCCGATATTTATCGCTTTCTGGATTCCGTTCGTAATGGCGAGCTTTAACCCCGTTGTGCTTGCCACAGACATGATCCCGGTCCTGCAAGGCTTTATCGACTCCAACCCCGAAGAACAAGCCACCACCATCAGCACCCTGCTGATTGCCTGGTTCTCGATTGGCACCTTCTTCCTGGTGTTCGATTTCGTGTTAACGCCGTTCCGGTCGCCTTATCAATATGAAGCGGATGTATACATGAAGTCGTGGGAACAACTCAATCATGACCAGCTTCCGGACAAAATGTGATTTGGCCTGCATTCTGACCAACTTCAGCCACTTTCTGTTACATAACGTTGCAGACAGTGGTTAAGATGAATCAATAATAAAAAGTATCCAGTAAGTTGGGATAAGAGGTTTTACCATGGTCGATTTCAGACCGCTGATGTTCGTCAACGCGCTTGCTCTGATGTTACTTGTGACCGCAGGCTTTGCCTCAGTGCAGCACACCCAGATGCTGGACAGTAGCGGAGAGCCTGCCATTACCTCGTTCATCGCGAACGATACTCCCGAGCCGACAGCCGCTCCAGAACACAAAGAACCTCTGCCGGAACGCACAGAAACCTTCGTTCCAGAACCCGAAATAACGAAACAACCCGCACCTGTCACCCACACCCCGGCACCAACCATCACCGCAGAGGTGTTCGAAGTTGAGCCACTTTCAGAACAAATCGCCACTCCAGCAAAAAGGCCAGAACCCGCAACAACAGGAAGACTAGTCCTTCGCTCCAACGTCATCGGCGATCAAGTCAGCATCAATGGCAAGTCGTACGGCGCTACCCGGCTTGACCTCGAGTTAGATCCCGGCCGCTACCAGGTCACCATTGAAAAGCCTGGCTACAAACCCTGGACGAACTCCGTCGCTCTGAAAGCTGGCCAAGAACTCACGCTGGTCGGGCAGCTCGAACAGCAAACCACCGTGAATTATTCAAACGGTCAGTGGATTGGTGGCGTTAAAACCGGAGACGGCAGCTGGGTTGACCAAACTGGGCTACGCTATGAGGGTCACTTCGTTAACGGCCTATTCAACGGTACAGGCACCGCTTGGTATCCGGACGGCAGTCGGTACGAAGGTGATTGGGAAAAAGGCGAGCAACAGGGCGAAGGCCAGTGGCGAGGGGCCGACAACGCGAAATACACCGGCCGCTTTGAACGCAACCAGTTCCATGGACAAGGCACACTGACCAAGGCAAACGGAGACATACTCACCGGCAACTGGCTGCAAGGCCGAATGCAGGGGCGTGGCTCACTGACTACCGCGGACGGCCTCTTGTACGTGGGCAACTTCAGGAATGGCGAGTTTCATGGCAAGGGAACGCTCACCTACCCGGATGGGCGTTCCTACGAAGGCGAATTCTCCAATGGCACCTTCCACGGCCAGGGCTCTGAAATATTTGCTGACGGCAAGAAATACGATGGCCAGTATATGGAAGGTAAATTCCATGGCGCAGGGCTGCTACGCAACCCGAATGGTAGCTCTATCGAAGCCACTTTCCGACACGGCGAACCCTACGGACAAGTACGCCTGACGACAGCGGCCGGCGAAGTCTTTACCGCCCGTACAACAGAGCCCGGTGTGTGCTATCGGGATAAGAGCTATAGGGCAACGCAATGCCCGCAACTGGAAGGCTGGTGATTAACCCCCGGTCGCCACACCCACGAGTTTGCAGTAACAGGTTGAGGTAGTGAGATGGCAATCAAAAATGCTTTGCTGGTTGACGACTCCAAGGTCGCCAGGTTCGCCCTGAGCAAGATTCTTGAGCATCGGGACATGGAAGTGAATATGGCAAGCTCTGCCGAGGAAGCTCTGGATTTTCTGAGCAAAAACACGCTACCCGATGTGATCTTCATGGATCATTTGATGCCGGGCATGAACGGCGTTGAAGCTGCGAAGGCCATCAAGAGCAATCCGGACACTGCCGGCATCCCCATTATTATGTGCACTTCGAAGAAATCATCTTCGTTCACGGATGAAGCGAAGAACTTCGGCATCTACAGTATCCTCAGCAAGCCGCCTCAAAGCGAAGGGCTTTCCCTCATGCTTGAGCAGCTGGCAACAGATGTAGAGCAAGGCACGCTGCCTCGGCCTGAAAGCCTCACTTCGCCCGCAACTGACGAAGAAGACTCCATCATTCTGCCGACCAACAGCCCAGCCGAGAATATCAACAACACTCTGACCGGAACGGCAGAGTCGCACGCCGTCCCCTTAACCGCTGATCTGATAGAGCAGATCTCCCGCTCTGCCGTTAAGACTCACGTAAACAATCGCGTGCACGAACTGCTCAACGACCTGTTCGACGAACAATACGTCCACGTCAAACGAGCCCTCGAAGACACCGAGAAAAAACAAGAAGCCCGCATCGAAGAGCACCTGAAATTGCTGACGGAGCTGGTTGACCAGCGCACCCGGAACCTTCGCGACGAGGTAGCTGCCGAGATCAATATGAACCTGAGCCGAGAGCTGGCTATCTCGCGCAAGGAAATGGCGAAAAACTCGGGCTTCACCGCCGAGCACATGGCGGAACTGAAAGACCACATCACCAGCGTGCAAACGATTGATACCGAGTTCTGGCAAACACTGCAGTCCGAAGCCGTACAGCAAGCCCACGAAATCTCCCGCGAAACCGCGGAAGACATCGCCCAACGCACCATCGACCTTTACGTTGCACAACAAAAGGCCGCTCACTCTCGCATCTACACTTTGGGGCTGGCCGTGAGTTTGGGTATTTTCAGTGTCGGCATTGCTTGGCTGTCAGGTTTGTTCGGCTAACATCTGCTTTATTTGTTGCCAGCGTGCGGGAGTGTCGACATCCAGCTCCACTCCCGCAATCTTCACTCGATTCACCTCCGCCTGATTCAATACGGCCCCCGCCCCTACATCGCCTTGCAATCTGAGCACTTCAGGCCACAGCCGCCGGGGGATCCACGCCGGCACCCCCGCTCGCTTGCCGTAATCCGCAGCCCAAGCTTGGTCAGGCGAATTGCGAACGCAGCGACCAAGCTCTAACAGCCCTTCGTCAGCCAGCAAAGGCTGATCTCCAAGCAGCACGTAAACACCTCTCGCTGATGGGCCCAGCGCTTGTATACCCGATGCCAAAGATGCAGACATGCCCTGCTTCCAGTCCGGACAATAAAGCCAACGTGAAGGCGAATGAGCGCACCGGAACCGCACTAAAGGATAGCCCGCCCCTACAACCACCGAGACACAACAGGACAACTGCCTGGCTTGCTGAACGGCGTAGCTAAGCAAAGTACCTTGCCCAGGTACTTCCAAGGTTTGTTTCGCACGCCCCATGCGTGCACTGCGACCTGCCGCCAGCACCAATGCCGGAAACTGCTGATCGAGCTGAGAGCTGTTCGTGGCTATGATGCAGCCTCCTGTTAGACGTTCTCATTTGCAAACTGCTGAAGATCACGATTTTTGCTAGAATCACGCCACCATGCAACCAATATAGCCAGGCCCTTCATGAACCATCTTTTCGTCGACAACCTCACTGTGATTGACTTCGCTTACCTAGACCCGACTCGGGGCCTTGTAGGCGAAAGCTGGATTGCCGACGTGGTCCTCGGCGGCGAGCTGGACGACCAAGGCATGGTCTTTGATTTCAGTAACGTCAAACGCACCATCAAACGGGTTATTGATGAGCGTGTAGACCATCGACTGGTGATTCCGAGAGGCTACGAAGGCCTGCACTGGAACGAAGACCAACCCCACACCTTCCGCTGGGATCTGACAGACGGCAGCCATATAACCCATACCTCACCGGACGAAGCAGTCGTGTGGTTGTCAGCCGACCGAGTGGCGAAGCCTGCCGTGGCCGCCCTGCTGGAAAAAGAATTGAAAGCCGTACTGCCCGGCAACGTTACAACCGTAGAAATCAACCTGCGCGAAGACGTGATCGAGGGCGCTTATTACCACTACGTCCACGGCCTGAAAAAGCACTTAGGCAACTGCCAGCGCATTGCGCACGGCCACCGCTCCCCCATTCGTATTGACCGTAACGGTCAGCGCGACACCGAGCTGGAAAAGCGCTGGGCCAAACTGTGGGAAGACATCTACGTAGGCACGGAAGAAGACGTTACCCGCCGCTTTGTGGGCGACGACGGGCAGCACTACATCAGCTTTGAATACGAAGCCAACCAGGGTGAGTTTGCCCTGACCCTGCCCGAGAGCCGTGTATACATGCTGGAGACGGACACGACCGTAGAGTTGATCGCCGCGCATATGGCCGACGTGCTGAAGGCTGAGTTCCCTGAAGACAAGATTCGCGTGAAGGCTTATGAGGGTGTTGGTAAGGGTGCTATTGCGGTTCGGTGATGGCTTAGACTCTTCAGATTTGGGGGTCAGACCCGTGGGGTCTGGCCCCAGTCGATTACTTTCTTTTAGACACAAAAAAACCGCCCGAAGGCGGTTTTTTTGATGGCTTCCCGGTGGACTAAACCGTGAAGCCGTATTGGCGTCCCCTAGGGGGTTCGAACCCCTGTTGCCGCCGTGAAAGGGCGGAGTCCTAGGCCACTAGACGAAGGGGACTAGAAATTGGTGGAGCCAGGCGGGATCGAACCGCCGACCTCAACACTGCCAGTGTTGCGCTCTCCCAGCTGAGCTATGGCCCCTCAACGGATGCGTATATTAAGGATCCGCCCCTAGGCCGTCAACACCCAACACTGCTTTTTTTAAAGTTTTTTCGACTTCCCTGTCGCCATCGTTCAATTAACAAACAAACCGCTCATCAAACATCCAAAGCGGCGTATTCTTTCTCTACTTTCTTGGTTTCTTTCTTGGAAAAACCGCCCAAAACATCCAACGCACTGCGCAAACGAGCGCGAGTCATGTCCGGACCCAAGAGCGCCATCGAATCCATCACCGACCAAGAATTCGGCGTTCCGGCGATCGCGACGAAGATCGAGAACATGAAATCACCCATCTTCAAATCCATCGCCTTCGCCAGCGCTTTGATATCGGCAAAGATGGTGTCCTTGCTCCAGTGGCGCTGAGCTTCCAGCCGCCACAGAGTAAACTGCAGCACCCGCTTAACCTGTGCTTCCTCCAACTTCTTATGCTCGAAGTCTTCCGGCTTCAGGTCCAGCATTCCGCTGAACATGAACTGCGCCATAGGGGCCACATCTGAAAACACCTCTGCCCTGCCCTTAATGTGCGGAACCAGAGCCTTCAAAGCATCCTCGTTGAACCACCAGTCACGCAAGCGAGCCATAAACTGCTCGTCGCTCAGGTCGTCACGAACCCACTGGCCGTTCAACCAACGCAGCTTCTCAACGTCAAAGACCGGGCCACCCAGCGACACACGCTGGATATCGAAGTTTTCAATCATCTCGTCCAGTGAAAACTTCTCGCGCTCGTCCGGCATAGACCAGCCCATACGGCCCAAGTAGTTGGTCACCGCTTCCGGCAAAAAGCCCATGCGCTCATAGAAATTGATGCTGGTAGGGTTCTTACGCTTAGAGAGCTTGCTCTTGTCCGGGTTACGCAACAGCGGCAAGTGGCACAGCTCAGGCATATCCCAGCCAAAGTACTCGTAAAGCAACTTATGCTTGGGCGCGGAGTTGATCCACTCCTCACCACGCAGCACGTGGGTGATTTCCATCAAGTGGTCATCTACCACGTTGGCCAGGTGGTACGTAGGCATACCGTCTGACTTCAACAGAATCTGGCAATCTACCTGAGCCCAATCAATCTCGATGGTGCCACGCAGCATGTCCTGAATCTCGCACACGCCTTCATCGGGCACCTTCATACGAATCACATAGGAATCCCCCGCATCCAGGCGGCGCTTCACTTCTTCCTGCGACAGCTCAAGATCCCCCTTGATACCCGGGTTCTGACCGTTGGCTTTGCGCTCTTCCCGAATCGCATCGAGCTCTTCCGGGGTACGGAAACAATAAAAAGCATGGCCAGCCGTTACCAGGTCTTCGGCGTATTGGGCGTACATGTGCTTACGCTCAGACTGGCGATACGGGCCGTGGGGGCCGCCCACATCGGGACCCTCGTCCCAGTTTAGGCCCAACCAACGCAACGCTTTGAGGATATCCTGCTCAGACTCGGCCGTACTGCGTACCTGATCGGTATCTTCAATCCGCAGAATAAACTGGCCACCGTGCTGGCGTGCAAAGCACAAATTAAACAAGGCCACGTAGGCGGTACCAACGTGAGGGTCGCCCGTGGGCGACGGGGCAATTCGAGTACGTACTGTCATGAAACCATCCTGAAAATAAGTGGCCGATAAATAAGTTACGCATTATAGCGAGCCTAACTCGGTTTCGCATGATCAGGTTTTGCCAGCAGCCCAAACATTGTTATATTATAACGTATCAAACGAACTGCAGGACCCCACCATGAGCTTCACCAAAACCACCCTCGCCCTTGGCTTGGCCGCCTTAGCTGCCACCACGCCGGTATCCGCGACCAACATCGTCGCATCCATAAAACCGATCGAACTCGTCGTTAAAGCGGTTGCGGGCGACAACATGAACGTGTCGACCATCGTGCCCCCCGGCTCCAGCCCACACAATTACAGTATGAAGCCATCGCAACGCCGCGCACTGGAACAAGCCGATGCGATCTTCTGGGTGGGGCCAAACATGGAAACCTTCCTCAGCCGCCTGCTGGGTGGAAAGGAATTCGCAGGCAAAGTGCTAGCGTTTACAGAATCCACCTCAGACGATAAAGATGAGCACCACGAACATGGCCACGAGCATCATGGCCACGATCACGGTAACGGCGACGACCCGCACGTTTGGGTTGACCCACACATGGCACTGGAAATGGCAAAAGCCATCCATGCCAAGCTGAGCACGCTCGAAGGCATCAACACTTCTGAGCTAGACACCAACCTGAAAGACTTTGAGCAGAACCTGCACACAGCAGAACAGCGCATTAAAGAAAGCCTGAACCAACTCGAGGGCACCAGCCTGTTCGCATACCACAGCGCGCTAGAACGATTTGCCGAACACTACGAACTCGATTTGGCCGGCGTACTGACCCTCAACCCCGAACTGTCGCCAGGAGCCAGGCACATCGCGGAGGTGCAAAATAAACTGCGCGAGGCCAATCAACCCTGCTTGCTCACCGAGCCCCAGTTTAACCGCCAGTGGTGGCGCTCAATCACTGAGGGGCTCAATGTCACGTTCAGCACTTGGGATCCGCTGGCGACCGATATTGAATCGACCGCTAACGGTTACATCGAGTTCCAGCAATCCATTGCAGATGCTGTCCTCGAATGCTTACCAAAGTAAGCTGAGCATCAGCGGGATAGACACCATTGCCAACAGGGTCTGCCCGCTGATAATGCCCGCCATCAGCGGCGCGTCGCCGCCCAACTGGCGCGCCAGAATATACGCTGAGGTGGCGGTTGGCAGAGTCGCAAGCAACACCGCCACTTGCACCAACAACCCGCTTAACCCCAGCATCCAGGCCAGGCCGACCGCCATCAACGGAAACGCCAGAAGCTTGAGTACTGAAGACACCAAAAACGGTGCAGAAGCCCCACGCAATGCACTCAACTGCAGGCCAGCACCCACCGTCATCAAGCCCATAGGCAACGCCAGGTTACTCAAAGGCTCAAGCGTGCCCGCCAACAGCGGATGAAACCCGATCTCGAAATAGCTCCAGATAACCCCTAGCACCGAGCCGACAATCAGCGGGTTCGTCACAATTGCACGCAATACCTGCCTAATACTGATCTTGTCTTGGCCTGCCACCAGCGAAAACATCAGAATGCACAACAGATTCAACATGGGCACCATGATGGCTACGGCGATGGCCGTTAACGACAAGCCGTCGTCGCCAAGCAGCATACCGCCAGCCGCTAACCCGACGTAGGAGTTAAACCGAATCGCCCCTTGGTAGACCGAAGAAAACACCGGCCCGCTCCAACGCCAAACCAATTGAACGGCCACCAAGGCCAACGTCATGGCCACCAGCATAGAAACAATCAGCAAAGCAGTATCAGCGTAGGCCGACACCGGAAGCCGCGCCTGCCCCAGCTTGAACACCAGCATGGCGGGGAAAAGTATGTAGTAAGTGAAGCGCTCTGCCTGCGGCCAGAAATCGCCACCGGGGAAATCAATCCGCCTGAGCACATGCCCCAACATGATCAAAACAAACACCGGAACCAGCGCTTGAACGACTACCTGCATGTCATAGACCTTATAACCGTTGCCATTTTGTTCCCCGAGAGTTAGATTCAGGATATTGCTTTCCAAAACGGCGTAATGTGAACAACGTGAACACCCCGATTTACGGCATTCATACACCAATCATCGCACTGCGGTCTTCTTTCGAGAACACCGGCAGGGCTGTTATACGCCTCTGATTTCGCTGAATCCACTCCACCCCCCATCCGGATTCAGCGCTTAAACCACACTGTATTTTTTCGAGAATTTTCAGGAGATTCCTATGGCTGAATTACCTTCAATCGTAGTTGCAGAAGAAGATTACAACCGCTTGAGCACTCTGATTGAGCGCATGGCTGGACAATCCGTTGTGGTAGACGGCCTGGAAGACGAGCTCAGCCGCGCAGACCTGAAACCTCTGAGCGAAATGCCAGAAGGCGTCGTGACCATGAACTCGATTATCCGCTTTGTGGACGAAGACGCAAAAAAAGAACACGAGATGATGCTGGTCTACCCGCACGAAGTGGGCGACAGCGACCACAACGTATCCATCCTGGCACCGGCAGGTGCTGCCATGCTCGGCTTGAGCATTGGTGACAGCATCGAATGGCCGATGAAGGGCCGCAAGCCGATTCACCTGAAGGTGGTCAGCGTTACCCGGAACGCATAATCAAAAAAGCCGCGCCAGGGTTAAACCCAGCGCGGCTTTTTTAATGCCCGCCTCAGTCTTCGATAATCACCAAAGCCTCTTCAGAACCTGCTGCTTCCAAACGCCCCATTGGCTGAAGATCCAGCCCCTGCTCACGGGCAGCGGCTTCAAACGCTTCCCGGCTACTTTCGGCCACGCTCACCATCAAGCCACCACTGGTTTGCGGATCGCAGAACAACAGTTTGTCGGCATCGGACATGCCGGCAATCGCTTTACCGAAGGCCGCCGCATTGCGGTGCGTACCGCCCGGAATACAATCAGCATCAATGTATGGCTGGAGATTCGGCAGAGTGGGAATGGCTTTACGACTGAGAGTCGCTTTCACGCCACTACCACGGCAGATTTCCAGCAGGTGACCGGCCAGACCGAAGCCTGTGACGTCCGTCATCGCACTCACGCCTTCGATCTGAGAGAAAACCTCACCCACTTTGTTCAGGGTAGACATATTCTCAACCGCGACAGCCAAGTCTTCAGGCGCCACCTTACCCTTCTTGGAGGCACTGGTCAGAATACCCACACCTAGCGGCTTGGTCAGATACAGAAGATCACCCGCCTTTGCCGTGTCGTTACGGATAATGCGGTCTACGTTCACCGTCCCAGTAACGGCCAGACCAAAGATCGGCTCAGGGGAATCAATACTGTGGCCACCGGCCAACGCTATGCCCGCTTCAGCACACACCGCACGGCCGCCATCAATCACTTTGGCCGCAATTTCTGGCGCCAGCTCGTTCACAGGCCAGCCCAGAATCGCAATCGCCATCACCGGCTTACCGCCCATGGCGTATACATCACTAATCGCATTCGCAGCGGCAATTCGGCCGAAATCATAAGGATCGTCCACCACCGGCATAAAGAAGTCTGTCGTACTGATGACACCCACACCGTTGCCGATATCCGCTACCGCTGCATCGTCCCGGCTGTCGTTACCTACCAACAACTTGGGGTCATGAAAGTCCGGCATATCCGTGTGCAGAATTCGATCAAGAACGTCTGGAGCAATCTTGCAGCCACAGCCAGCACCATGGCTGAACTCGGTCAATTTGATAGACAAGGTTTCTTCCTTCTATACGTTACGGAGTGAGCTTGGGTTTTTGGTAGTATACCCAGTACAAATCAGTTTACAGCTCAGCACACTCTGCAGCCAGCCAACAGGAACGTCAATGAGCAATCCAGACAGCAAGCCAGAAGATCAAGGCCCCGCCACACGCATCATTCACAATCGACGCCATAAAGACGCGTTCGGCAGCCCCTACTCACCGATTTACAACACCACCACCTACCGGTTCGAGAACACCGCCGCCCTGCTGGATATGATCGAAGGTCGCAGCGAAGGCTACCTGTACACTCGATGGGGCACCAACCCCAGCATTCAGGAGCTGGAACAAGGGCTGGCCGGATTGGAGAAGGCTGAATCGGCACTCGCGTTTGCCTCCGGCATGGCTGCCATATCCGCGACCCTGCTCACCCACGGGCGCAACGGTATTGTGTGCGTGGGCGACCTCTACGGTGGCACTCAAGCCTTTTTAATCGAGCAATGTCAGGCTTTAGGCATTCCGGTGACCTTCCTGTTTCGTGAAGAACAAACTCAATTGGCAGAACACCTGAACACCCCCGGCAAGCTGGTGTACTTTGAAACGCCCGCCAACCCCAACATGGCCATTCTGGATATACGCGCCATCGCCGCCACCGCTCATCAGCACGGCGCATTGGTTGCGGTAGACAACACCTTTGCCAGCCCCATCAACCAGACACCCTTAGAACTAGGCGCTGACTTGGTACTGCACAGCGCCAGCAAATACCTGGGCGGCCACAGCGACATCACCGCAGGCGCGCTGATGAGCTCGGCCAAACTTGCCAAGCCCGTCGCCACTTGGCGAAAAAATCTGGGTCAACTTATTGCCCCGGAAACAGCCGCCCTGCTGTCTCGCAGCCTTCGTACCCTGCCGGTCAGAATCCGCCAGCACAACGAGAATGCAATGGCGGTTGCTCAGGCCATGGAAGCTCACCCGAAAGTCACCAAAGTGCACTACCCCGGCCTGCCCTCGTTTGAAGGCTACGATTTGGCTCGCAACCAGATGACCGGTTTCGGCGGCATGCTCAGCATCGAAGTAGAAGGCGGCCAAGAGGCAGCGGCGAAGGTTGCTGATTGCCTTAACGTATTTCTGCTCGCCACCAGCCTGGGCGGTGTAGAAAGCCTCGTGAGCCAGCCCAGCGCTACAAGCCACCACGGTCTCCGCCGGGAAGAACGCCTGAAACGGGGCATCGGGGATGGCATGCTGCGCCTGTCGGTAGGGCTGGAAGACGCTTCAGACCTGATCGCTGATTTAACACAAGCTCTGGCCTGAAAACCTCGTGCGGCGCCCTTTCAATAAACCGGAAGGTGCCGCCGGCAAAGTACCCGCGCCAAATGAATCAAAATCACGGCTAATGCGCCTGCTATACTTTCTGTAGCTCCCACTGGCTTGCCAAGCCCAAAGAGAGGCCTGCCTCTTCGAGACAGCCGATCCCGTAAAATGAGTGATGCAGTCATGCTCACCAACAAACGCTATTACGCCTGGGTACTGGCAGCGTTTTTAATTATCCCCGCCGGCTCTAGTGCCGAACTGCCTGACCGCGTTCAAATTGCAGCGATTTTTGACGACCCCACCACGGCTGCAGCCTCGGCAATACTTAAACTTGCCTATCAGCGGCTAGGCGTGGAGGCCTCTACACTCATCACACCTTCACTCAGAGCCTTGATGATGGCGGATACGGGGCTACTAGACGGCGACCTGTTCCGCATTGATCACGCAGCGCAGCTATACCCGAACCTCCTTCGCGTTGAGTACGCTCTATTTCACGGCACCTTGCAGGCCGTTGTTCGCAAAAACGAAGAACACCTACTTGACCTTCCTCCGGAACAGACACGTGCCGTTGCTGTGCGCCGAGGCAACATCATTTCCGGGTTAACGGCCAAAAATATGGGGATGACACCCGTGTACGCCAACAGCAACAAACAAGCGCTTAGTTTGCTTGAATCCAAACGCGTCGATGTCGCTTTGTTTACCTTTATTGAACAGTTTGACCCAATAGCACAAAAAGATCTGACAGGCCTGCACCTTATTGAGGAGCCACTGGCGACCTTTGAGCTCTACCACTATCTAAACCGGCGCCATGGGGAATTGGCCAGAGCCTTGCCTGAAGTACTAAGGAAGATTGAGGAAGACGGCACTAAGAAACAGATTTTGGATAGTTTTCGGCAGAGGCAGGAGGAGTGGGGTGCGGGCTCGATTCGGAACACGCCTGCTAACCAATACCATTAATTAAAGTGGAGAAAATCTACATTACTGCAGTCGTCATAACTCTATACGAGTCATAGAGCGTAGCCTCGCCACACAGCGTTCACCAACTCACAACTCAAACGCGTCAATAGAATCGTCATTCGACTATTATGGCTCTGTTATCCTCCAGTGACCCCGACTCTTAACTCTTCTAGCCCTCCCAGCTTTCACTGGTCGGCGTCTCTCCCATGAGAAGATCGACTACCTGCGACTACCGTTCAGGAGCACATCACCGTAGCTATATGTCGCAACAACACAACCGGAAAACTCACGCACCCCGCCATCCCAACGGTCACCGGCATAGGTAACTTTTGCCTCACCCCGTCATCTAACGGGGCCTAGAAAGAGTTTAAGAAAACGTTATTTGTTATATCCTTATCACTAAGACAATATGTCACCGCCTTCGATTAGTTGTAGCAATGGAGAATTTACCATGCCCAAGGCAAGTCATTGGAGCGAAAAAGAAATAGCGCTAACAGTTGCCGACTACATGAAGATGTTGACCCTTGAGCTTGCTGGCCAGCGGTACAACAAAACCTCTCACCGAAGGGAGTTGCTACAAAAACTAAATGGGCGAAGCAACGGTGCTGTTGAGCTTAAACACCAGAATATCAGTGCAGTTCTGCGTGACCTGAACTGTTTCTGGATACCAGGCTACAAACCTCGAGGTAATTACCAGCAAGCCCTAGCGGTATATGTCGAAGACTGGATCAATTCACACTCTGATTTCGACCATGCATCTCAAGCTGCAGTCCAGCAGCCAGCCTTTGTTCCTAGCGGTGTTCAGTTTGCTAATCTTTTGGTTCAGGCTCCCGAACCTGCATCAAAAATTCAAGAAGCACGCCCCACATATGCCCCCAATCGCGTTGCCTCGAAAAGAGATTACCTTGCTCAAGAAGCCCGAAACTCTGCACTGGGATACGCAGGAGAGTTGTTGGCTATGGAGTACGAAGAATACCGATTAAGGTCGTCAGGTAAAAAGCAGTTAGCTAACCGCATCGAACACGTTTCGAAATCTCAGGGTGATGGTCTTGGATACGACATTTTGTCCTTTGAAACGTCTGGGGAGGAAAGATTCATTGAGGTGAAAACAACCGCATTCGCCAAAGAAACACCTTTTTATGCTTCCCGTAACGAGGTTTCATTTTCAGAGGATTTCAGGGATCAATTTCACCTCTACCGTCTATTCGAATTTCGAAAATCACCGAAGTTATTTTCCTTACAAGGGACAATTAGCGACCACTGCCACATGGATCCAGTAAACTTTTTATGCAAGTTATGTTGAACCATTATGCCTCCCCAACCAAGCCGCCCCACGCACCCCACTAGAGTCCCCATGCTCAGCTCGAACGATCGGAGTACCACACTCCCCACCGAATACATATCGAGACAGCCTTTCCGGCAACTCTTGGTAGATTTGCTCGGCATTACTCATACCCCCGCCCAGCACGATGATGTCTGGGTCTAGCACGTTGATGACAGCCGCCAGGCCGCAGGCTAGATGGTCTAGGTAGTGGTTCAGTGTTTCGCTCGCAGCTTTATCGCCTTGGAGGGCGTTTTCGGTGATGGTTTTGGCGGGTAGGTTCTGGCCGTGCAGGAATTGATGGGTCAGTGATAGCCCGGTGCCAGATAGGAAGGTTTCGTTGCAGCCATAGCGGCCGCAGAAGCAGGGGCGCTGGTCCAGTTCGGTTTGTGGGGTCCAGGCTAAGGGGTTGTGGCCCCACTCACCCGCTACTCCGTTAGGGCCGGTGAGTATTCGGCCATTCACGCTAACACCGGCACCGCATCCGGTACCCAGTATGGCGGCGAATACCACGTTGTGGTTTTTGCCGGCCCCGTCTGTCGCCTCGGATAGTGCCAGGCAGTTGGCATCGTTGGTGACGGTTACCGGCCGTTCCAACAGGGTGCTCAAATCGTCTTTCATCGGCTGGCCGTTGAGCCAGGTGGAGTTGCCGTTTTTCACCTTACCCGTGATACCGGAAATGCTTCCGGGAATGCCAATGCCCACGGGCAAACCGCCTACCCCGGCCTTTAACTCGGCCGCCAGCACCAGCGTCTGAATGGTTTCAAGGGTAGCGCGGTAATCTCCGGCCGGTGTCGGCACGCGCTGCCGGAAGTGTTCGTTGCTTTGCCGGTCCATCAGGATGACTTCGGTTTTGGTGCCACCCAAGTCGATTCCAATCAGCCAATCGCTGTGCATGAAACTCCCCTTTCAAACCCGATGTCCCGAAAAAGGAGATTCTATTTCTTCACCCACTGCCCCTCAATCAGCACGAACTGGCCGCTGGGGGTTATTTCGATTGCTTTCTTACCGGCGACGGTTTCCACCTGGGTGACCGGGATGGCGTGTTTTTCGGCAATGCGCGTGTATTCATTGCGGCGGGCTTGGTTAATGGCTTCGACCACCTCGCGGGCATCGCCTGTTGCGCGAACAACGTCCAGATAACCGGTTGGGGTTTCGCCCACCAGGCCTTGCTGTTTTACAGACTCCAACTTGTCTTTGGCCTCATCTAAACCCATGGCGAGCGCTGGAATAGCGAGAACCATGGCCAACAGAAAGGCGCTCAGTTGTGTCAGTTGTTTCATCGTTAACCTCCTTGCTCAGCTCTTGAGATTGCCTGCTTGGTTTCAGAACAGGCCTTTTTCGCTGAACAGTTCATCCACGTCTTTATCCACTTTTACGTAGATTTCGTGCTGGATCTTTACGTTCAGGTTTACGGTAATCGGTTCTTTGGGTGCGGCCATTTGCACCGTTGGCGTGCAGGCGATTATCCCTATGGGCAAAATCGCCAACCATAAGGTGGTGATCGCAAGCGGCCGGCGCAGCCGCGATACATTGATCATGGTGCTGTCTCCTGTCCGGTTTGCTTCAGTCGCTCCCGAACGCGTTCCGTTACGGCTTCGTTGACCCTGCCACTCAACTGCAGGCTGGTTAACAGGGCCGGGATATCTTCTTCAAGATTGAGATTGAGCACGATGGGCTGCTCCCTGCGATCGCTGGCTTTTTGGCCCTCAAGCCTTAAGCCCAATACCAATCTCCCCTTACTATCGTAGTCTATCGTGCTGTTGAGCACCTTATAGTGAAAGTTTTGCAAAGCTTCCACCACCTGCTCCATCCCCTGGCTGCTACCCAGCATCGCTTTCAGGCGCTCGGCGGGTAGGCGTATTATGCCGCCAGGCGATTCGGCAGCCATTCGGCCCTCAGCCACTTCAATTCCTGCGGAGCCAACCGACACCGGTATGCGCCCTGTAAGGTGGCCCGTACCGGAAAGCCCTTCAGCCGGGTACACCTGCAGCAATTTGGCCAGTGACACGTCATACGCATCAATGGGCAATTGCCAGGGGTCGGCGGATAAGTCGATGGAACGGGGAGCCACTCGCAAGCGTCCATCCAGAAAGTCGGCGTTTGCCTGCTGGATGTTGAGCACGCCCGCGAACAGATCGACCAGCGGCGCCCGATAGTCGGCGAGCAAACGAAGCGGCCCAATGCCGATACCGGAGTTGATCTTGGTGATGGTCAGATCGCTGGTGCTGGCCGTTAGTTCACTGTCTTCCAAGCTTACCCGAAGCTGCCCACTCAGGTCGGTAACGGCAGTGGTGCCAACCAGCCCATTAACACGCTCAAACTCAAAGCTGCTTTCTAAGGCCAGCGGGGCATCGGGCTCAATGCGCACGGTGGTAAAGGCGTTGACTTCGCCGCTGGAGATTTCCAGAGGTTCCGGCCAATCGGCCAACGTTGCGGCCAGTACCTTTTGGATCTGCTCCCCCCTCAGATTCAGTGCGAACCGGCCGGCAAAAAATTCTCCGGTGACGTTTCTGATAACCACATTCGCAACCAAACCAGAGTCCGCGCGCACTTGGCCTTTAAGGTTCAGGTCTGCCAAGGTGCCCTGCGCCCTACCCTCGAATTGCCAAGCCTGTGGCTTAAATTGCGGGTGCTTGAGCTCCGCCACACGCACGCTGACATGTCCGGAAACGGTGCTTCGCTCCGCCAGTGAACCGGTTCCCGAAAAGTTTACGGCAAGGGAAACACCAGACAAATCGGCGCGAATCCCCGTCAATTGCCAAGCCCCCGACTGGGTGTCCGGCAAATCCAGGCCAATCGTCCCCCGCTCTACAATAAACGACCAGTCGAAGGCGTCGGCTCGCAGCGGCAACAACAATGCGGCCGTCAAAACGACAAGAGAAGGCCAGCGAACCCTTGGCACGCAGAATGGCGTGCCACGCACGCTGGACCTGCGCGACCGCATTTACGCGACCGGCAGTTGATGAGGCAGTTTAAGAAGTTCGGCCAACGGCACCGGTCTGGAGAAGTAGAAACCTTGTAAAAGATCGCAGCGGCGCTGAACAAGGTCGTTTCGTTGCGCGGGAGTTTCAATACCCTCTGCCACCACTTCCAAGCCAAGATGGTGAGCCATGGTGATGATGCCTTCCACAATCGCCGCATTCTCTCTGCCGCCCGCGATATCCTGGATAAAACTTCGATCTATCTTTACTTTGTTGATGGGCAACTGGCGCAAATAACTCAAACTTGAAAAGCCTGTTCCGAAATCATCGATGGCCACTTTAACGCCGAGATTCCGGATATTCTGAAGCAGTTCAATGGCTTTTTCCGAGCCCGCCATCATCAACCCTTCGGTCACTTCCAGCTCCAATTTCTCGGGGCTAAGACCACTTTCTTCAAGGGTCTGGCTCACTTCATCAAAGAACCCATTTCGACGGAAGTGCACCGGCGAGATATTGACCGCAACCGTTAGAGGCTCATCACGACCCGCATTGATGATGTGCAGGTCTTTGCAGGCTTGCCGCAACACCCAGCGGTCGAGATCAATGATCTGGCCTGTGCGCTCTGCCAAAGGAATAAAGTCTCCCGGCGGCACCATTCCACGTTCCGGATGCTGCCAACGCACCAGCGCTTCCAAAGCCGTCATTTTGCCCGTGCGGGCATCCACCAAAGGTTGATAGTAAAGCACCAGTTGATTGTGAATGACCGCGTCTAACAACTCGCGCCTGAGTGCAATGTGCTCACGTATCGATGAATCCGTTTCGCCGGCATACCACTCCCAGGTATTCCGGCCTTGGGCTTTGGCTTCCCGGACCGCCATGTGGGCGTGCTGAATCAATGCTCCGCCGTCGCGCGACGAGACCTGCCCCAACGCTACGCCGATGCTGGCGCTGATATGAAGAACATGTTCATCGATAACAAACGGGCGGGCGAGCAAGCTGAGCAAAGCTTCAACGACCGGGAGGGTGTTTTGAACTCGCCCCCGATCAGTCAACAGCACACCAAATTCATCCCCGGCAAACCGGGCAAGAAAGTCCCCGGGCTCAAGCCCGTCGGCCAGCCGGTTCGCCACCGCCTGCAGTAAATGGTCACCCACCGTATGCCCAAGGCCATCGTTAATCGAGGCAAAACCGTCCAAATTGATCAGAAGAACGGCTACACGCCCTTTCGACAAACGGTAATCCTCAGCCAACCGGACTTCGAAACCAGCTCGATTGGCCAGGCCCGTGAGAAGGTCGTGGGTGCGCTGAAAGTGCAACTTCAGTTCGCTTTCTCTTTCACGCGTTATGTCTTTGCCAATGCCGTACACACCCACAACTTCTTCATCCACCACGATCGGCAGGTTTGTAACCTCAAGCAGATACTCGTCACCAGCGGCGTGATAGGCGATGACTTCGTAATGTTGTGGTATTCCGTCGCAGGCCAGCTTAAACGCTTGCTCGGCAACCTCACGATGCTCTTCTTTTACGAACGTTTCGTAGTGAAGCCCAAGAATATTCTCCTCAGAAAACCCGGCGATAAGTTCACAGCCCCGGTTAGCCGCCACAAAGCAGCCATTCAGGTCGAGCTCGAAAACGGCATCCGGGTGATACGTAAAGAGGGATTGGTAGCGTTGGCGTTGAATGCGAAGTGCACGCTGGTCCTGCTGTCGCGCTAGGGCAAAAGCGAGAAGCCCGGCAGCACGCGTGATCAATACAAGCTGGTCGTCATTGGGCGAACTGGGCTTGGGGTGGTAGGTTGCGAAGGTGCCTAAAAGCTCGTCGTTGGTCATCATCACCGGGACGGACCAGCAAGATTTCAGGTTTTCTTTCAGCGCGGCTTCCCGATAGGCATCCCAGTTAGGATCATCGGCAATGCTATGGGTAACAACAACTTCCCGCAGGAACGCTGCCCTGCCGCAAGTGCCTACTTCAGGCCCAATTTTCTTGCGCTGTATAGCCGACTTATAAGCTTCAGAGAGCCCGTCTCCGGCCACCAGCCTTAGAGTATCATCGACTGAGTCATACAACATAAAGGTCACGATGGCACCCGGCATTTGCCGCCCCACCATTCGGGTAACCTCCGCCAATATATCCATGAAGGGCTCATGGTTGGCGATCATGTCTTGAATTTTTTGTTGATCCGCCAATTCGGCAAGGATGCGATTCATTCTTATCCCTTAAGGAGAAGCATTATGACTTGAGACTACCTTTGATCCTAGGAGATTACCAGCTAAGCAGCGGCCACCCCAGATCGCGAAAAGTCTAAGTACATCATCGCCCGATCTAGCCATAACTTACGGCGATACTTGGATAAAACCCCCTTAATCGATATAGAACAATCCACAGTATTTAGCCAGTTCGATAGCCGACCAACTGCCCACATTGTGAAGCAGTTGGCCGTGACATCACTAGCACTTGATGACTCACATAGAGCCATGGCGCCGAGAGAAGTCCCGCCACTCCAAAAGGCACCGTGAGGGCCAGTTACCCTTTCAGCTTAGCGGTAATTTGAGCAACGTGCTCACCCTGATGGCGAGCAATACCCAGCTCACGCTCATCCGGCTGACGTGAACCGTCACCACCGGCAATGGTTGCCGCACCATAAGGTGTGCCACCGCTTACTTTAGAAATATCAAACAACGCCGGTGCCGTGTAACCAATGGGCACAATGATCATGCCGTGGTGCGCCAACGTGGTCCAGGTGGAGGTGATCGTCATCTCTTGACCGCCGCCGGTACCTGTAGAGGTGAACACGCTCGCTACCTTGCCTGCCAAAGCGCCTTTCGCCCAGAGGCCTCCAGTCTGATCAAAAAACGTACGCACCTGACCCGCCATGTTGCCGAAGCGAGTGGGCGTGCCCACGATGATCGCATCGTACTCGGCCAGCTCTGCAGGCGTAGCCTCAGGCGCTTGTTGATCGACCTTGCCACCTGCAGCAGCAAAGGCTTCGGCATTCATGGTTTCCGGCACACGCTTGACTGTTACCTCTACACCGGCAACAGCACGAGCGCCTTCAGCCACTGCGTGGGCCATGGTTTCCATATGGCCGTACATGGAATAGTAAAGAACCAGAACCTTAGTCATTTGAATCCCCTTTTCGTGTCGTTTGATTTTGTCGCGCTTAAGCCGCGTCCACTAGCACAATTTCACTGTCTTCGTTAGCCTTGACCGTCAGCAACTCTTCATCGCGAATGGCAACGCCGTCACCGGCATTGGCTACAACGCCATTGACCTCGATCTGACCGGTCGCGGGGACCAGATAGACCTTTCGGCCCGGAGCCACTTTATAGTCAGTGCTCTGGCCGGCCTCCAGGGTTGCAGCCACCATTCGAGCGTCCGTACGAATCGGCAACGCTTCAGTGTCTTCTGGCAAACCGCTGGCGAGAGTCACGAATGAACCACTGCGCTCACCCTTAGGAAACGGCTTCGTGCCCCACGCTGGCGGCAAACCGGTTTCATTCGGCATGATCCAGATCTGGAAGATCTGAGTAGTCTCGTCTTCCTCGTTCATCTCACTGTGCGCAATGCCTGTGCCTGCGCTCATCACCTGCACATCGCCGGCCACGGTACGGCCTCGATTGCCCAGGCTGTCCTGGTGCGTAATCGCGCCCTTACGAACATAGGTAATAATTTCCATGTCGCGGTGCGGATGGCGCGGGAATCCTGAATGCGGAGCGATGGTGTCGTCATTCCACACTCTCAGATTTCCCCAGTTCATGCGGTTCGGGTCGTAATACTCGGCAAACGAAAAGTGGTGACGAGTGTCGAGCCAACCGTGGTGCGCGCCGCCCAGTTCTTTGTGGGGTCTAAGTTCAATCATTGCAGGACCTCCTCTTGATTCGTTTCAACTGCGCTGTTCGATGGATTCACTATAATTACTGGGTCTGCGCAATGAAAACGGAACGTTTTGACCGTAATGTTCAATAAAATTGAAGCATCTTCGGAAGCACTACGGCTAAGGACATCCCCTCAATCAATCGATCCGTTTTCCTGATAGAATTGGCGCCTCAAACGGGCAAACCTGAGCAATTAATGATCGATCAAACATCTCCCGAAAACACTGGGCTTGAGCCATCCCGACGCTTCTCCATTGCACCGATGATGGATTGGACCACGCCTCATTTCCGCTATTTGGCGCGTATTCTCAGTCGTCGTGCCCTGCTCTATACGGAAATGGTGACGACTGGTGCCTTGATTCATGGCGATACCCAGCGTTTTCTTCGGCATGACCCATCCGAATATCCCCTGGCCCTGCAGCTGGGCGGCAGCAATCCCGGTGAACTGGCTCAGTGTGCGAAGCTCGCTCAGGAGTTTGGCTTTAGCGAAGTCAATCTGAACGTGGGCTGCCCGAGCGATCGGGTTCAGAACAACATGATAGGCGCTTGCCTGATGGGTCACCCCGATAAAGTGGCCGAAGGTGTGGCCGCGATGAAAGAGGCCACCGACCTGCCGGTGACCGTAAAGCATCGAATTGGCATCAATGGCCGGGAGTCGTGGGAAGAGCTGTGCGAATTTATCGAGAAGGTTTCAGCCGCCGGCTGCAACACGTTCATTGCACACGCCCGGATAGCCATTCTCGAGGGGCTTAGCCCGAAGGAAAACCGCGACATCCCGCCGCTGAAGTATGACTGGGTCTACCGTCTGAAGCAGACATATCCCGATTTGGAAATCATCATTAACGGTGGCATCAAAACCATTGAAGAATGCCACGATCACCTTCGCCACACCGATGGCGTCATGTTGGGCCGAGAGGCTTACCACAACCCGTGGTTGCTAACCGAAGTAGACCCCGAATTCTTCGGCGAGGCTGCACCAGTCGGCAGCCGCCACGAGGCACTTCGGGCGATGTTCCCGTTCATTCAGAAAGAGCTGGATCGGGGCGTTTACCTCACCCACATTACCCGCCACATCATGGGGCTATTTTTAGGTATGCCGGGCGGTCGGCAATTCCGGCGCCATCTGAGCGAGAATGCCAACAAGCCAGGCTCCGGCCTGGAAGTGATTGAGCAGGCGCTCGCAAAAGTGCGCGAGCCAGAAGCCGTAATGGAAAACTGACGGCCCACCAGCCATTAGTTGTCTTGTTCCTGTTGTAAGCTGCCGTTATTGTAGACGTTACGAAGGTGTTCCGGAGCAGAACACCTCAATAACAACTATCAATCTGGACGACAGCACGAATGACAAACAAGCTAGACCAACTGAAAACCATGACAACGGTGGTTGCAGACACCGGCGACTTGGACGCCATTGCCCAATGGCGGCCGGAAGACGCAACCACCAATCCGTCTTTACTGCTGAAGGCAGCGACTTCAGAAGCGTATCGCCCAATGCTGGACAGCGCCATCATGATGGCCAGTCGGCAAGGTGGCTCTTCTGCCGATCAACTGACGCTGGCAACCGATATGTTGGCGGTGCTGGCAGGCAAAGAAATCCTGAACCTTATCCCGGGCGTGGTCTCCACCGAAGTGGATGCTCGCCTATCCTTTGATACCTCGGCCACCCTCAAACGCGCACGCCGGATCATCGAGCTTTACGATCAGCAAGGTGTCGATACCAGCCGCGTTCTGATCAAGATCGCCGCTACCTGGGAAGGCATTCTGGCGGCCGAGCAGCTTGAGAAAGAAGGCATTCGCTGCAACCTGACGCTGCTTTTCTCTTTTGTTCAGGCCGTGGCCTGTGCTCAAGCCGGTGCGCACCTGATTTCCCCGTTTGTGGGCCGAATTCTTGACTGGCATCTGGCCAATTCTGGCCGCGATAGCTACCCGCCCGCGGAAGATCCCGGCGTACAATCCGTTGCACGGATCTATAATTACTACAAAGCCCACGGCTTCAACACCGTGGTGATGGGCGCAAGCTTCCGAAACACCGGAGAGATCGAAATGCTGGCTGGCTGTGATCGCCTGACGATCAGCCCCGCCCTGCTGCAGCAGCTTCAGGACGACAACGGGCAGTTAACACGCAAGCTGATCGCTGAATCGGCTACCAGCAGCGACGTTATCGGCCCGATTGATGAAAAACTCTTCCGCTGGGAATCCAACGAAGATGCCATGGCAACCGAGAAACTTGCCGACGGTATTCGCCGATTCTCAGCCGACCAGATTGAATTGGAAAACCAGGTTCGCCAGCAGGCCAACGCTGCGTAATGTGCAGCACGGCCATGCAGCGGCAGTGATCGCCCGTTAGATCGAGGATCTT
Source organism: Marinobacter sp. SBS5 (assembly GCF_048285575.1). Classification (NCBI taxonomy): domain Bacteria; kingdom Pseudomonadati; phylum Pseudomonadota; class Gammaproteobacteria; order Pseudomonadales; family Marinobacteraceae; genus Marinobacter; species Marinobacter sp. SBS5. The sequence goes on from NZ_JBLWAZ010000003.1 coordinate 410,597, forward strand.
CAGCATGTTAGCCATTCTTCACCCCAATACTGAACTGAATAGCGAAGCCTACCGCCAGACAATGCACTACCTGGAAAACTTACCCGGAGTGAGTCTGCGGGTACACGAAGTTCAAGGTGCGAGTCAGCGGCTGACCGAAATCTACCTGCTGGGCGACACCAAACCTCTGGATAAAGACGAGATTGAGGCTTTACCTGCCGTTGAGAGAGCCATCCGTATTTCCGAAGACTACCGAATTCTGGGGCGTCACAAAGACGACAACCGCCAAAGCGGGTTCCGCTACAACGGTGTCGACTTTACCCAGAACAATCTGAACGTCTTTGCTGGTTTGTGCGCGGTGGATGTGCCTGAACACGTTGAGATCATGATGAAGGCGCTGGAAGAGAACGGTCAGATTTGCACGCGCATGGGGGCTTACAAACCCCGAACCAACCCCTACTCGTTTCAAGGGCACGGACAAGGTTGTTTGCCCTGGGTGTTCGAGAAAGCCGGCAAGCATGGCATCAAAGTGGTGGCGATGGAGATCACCCATGAAAGCCACATTGAAGAAATTGATACCTGCCTGGAAAAACTGGGCCGGCCAACGGGCGTCATGCTGCAGGTGGGCACCCGCAACACCCAGAACTTTGAATTGCTGAAAGCCATTGGTCGCCAGAGCACTTACCCGGTGTTACTGAAACGGGGCTTCGGCATAACTCTGAATGAATCGTTGAATGCGGCCGAATACTTGGCCAGCGAAGGCAACGCAAACGTGATCTTCTGTCTGCGCGGAATGAAAACCGAAGCCGGCCAGCCGCACCGTAATATGGTCGACTTTGCCCATGTACCTGCGGTAAAACGCCTGACCCGCATGCCGGTATGCGTTGACCCGTCCCATTCCGTAGGCACCCGACAACATTCACCGGATGGCATTCTCGACGTGATGCACGCCACCGCTCAAGGCGTTATCGCCGGCGCCAACATGGTACTGGTAGACTTCCACCCGAAACCTGAGAAAGCCTTGGTAGACGGCCCTCAGGCCCTTCTCATGAACGAATTGCCGGCTTACCTGGAAGATATCCAGTTATGTCACGACACCTGGAAAAAGCGCCAGGCCATATACAAACGATTAAAGGATAACGCTACAGAATGATCATTTATGGTCACCGCGGGGCCAAAGGTGAGGCCCCTGAGAATACCCTTCCCGGGTTTGTTCATGCCTACCGGCATGGAGTGCGCCATTTCGAGCTTGATTTGGTGCTATCTAAAGATGGCACACCGGTATTGGTACATGATCTGACCGTTGACCGAACCACGGGTGAAAAAGGCAGCATCAGCAAATACACAGCCGAACAGCTCAACCAGATGGATGCCAGGCGCAACGCCAGCTCATGGCCACGACCAACCGGTATCCCAGCCCTTGAAACGTTGCTGGACACCTTTCCCGACCTTGAGCACTTGCAGCTGGAGGTAAAGAAAGACAATCGCTACCGGCTTAATATCCTGTGCAACCGGCTGACCGAAATTATCCAGCGTCGAAACCTTTATCAAACCGCTGCGATCACTTCCACGGACCCTTGGTTTCTGCGCGAAATCCGCCGCCGTGACAAGAATATTCGCCTTGGACTTGTAGCCGAGAGAAAGTTTCCAAACCCGCTGCGCCTCGCAACGTCACTGGGCTGCGAATACTTCTGCGCGAACTGGAAAATCCTCAGCAAGGATCTGATTGAAGTGGCACATAAGCGCAACATGCATGTTTCCGCCTGGACGGTAAACCGCATTCACGACATGCTCAGAATGGAAGAGATGGGCATGGACAGCATCATCACAGACTACCCGACCAGCACCCGAATGTACTTCGACAATCGTGCTAAATCGTTAGTGACCTTGCCTGTCAAAGAAACCGAGCAGTCAGACTCATAGCTGACCGCCCGGTGCCTGGCCTGAATCAGAAGATCCGGTTCAGGCCGTTCAGTGCAGCTACCCGGTAGGCTTCCGCCATGGTTGGGTAGTTAAAGGTGGTGTTAATGAAGTAGTTCAGGGAGTTCGCCTCCCCTTCCTGATTCATGATGGCCTGGCCGATGTGTACGATCTCAGCCGCTTGGTCACCAAAGCAGTGGATACCCAAAATTTCCCGCGTTTCCCTGTGGAACAACAGCTTTAGCATGCCCACGGCTTCGCCGGTAATCTGTGCACGAGCCAGGTCCTTGAAAAATGCCTGCCCCACATCGTACGGCACTTTCGCTTCGGTCAACTCGCGCTCGGTTTTACCAACAGAGCTGATTTCGGGGATGGTGTAAATGCCGGTCGGCACATCATCCACGAAGCGGAAGTACTCATCCTGCACAACGTCAGAAGACGCTGAACGCCCCTGATCGTAGGCCGCACTCGCGAGGCTTGGCCAGCCAATCACATCACCCACCGCGTAGATATGCTCTACTTCCGTGCGGTAATGATCGTCTACCGACAACTGGCCACGACTATTCGGCTCAAGACCCACTTTGTCGAGCCCCAGGTTATCGGTATTGCCACTGCGGCCATTACACCACAGGAAGGCATCGGCCCGGATTTTCTTACCGGACTGAAGCGTGACTACCACGCCGTGATCATCCCCTTTGACGGTTTCATACTGCTCATTGTGGCGCACCAGCACACCGTTGTTTCTCAGGTGGTAGCTGAGCGCGTCTGAGATCTCGTCATCCAGGAACGACAGCAGCCGACTGCCCGGGTTGATCAGGTCTACCTTCACCCCTAGACCGGCAAAGATTGACGCGTATTCAGATCCGATCACGCCTGCGCCGTAGATGATCAAGGTGCGCGGGGTATGAGACAGATTCAGAATCGAGTCGGAGTTGTAAATCCGGTGGTGACGGAAATCCACATCGGGCGGCAGATAAGGGCGCGAACCGGTCGCAATAATCGCCTGTTTGAAGTGGATGATCTCTACCGATTTGTGGCCACGAATTTCCAGACGATTCTTATCCAGAAACGCAGCACGACCGTTAATCAGGTCAACCCGGTTTCGGGAGTAAAACTGCGTGCGTAACTTGACCTGCTTACCAATGACCTTCTGTGCACTTTGCAGAACACGCGGGAACGAGAACCAGCGAGGTTCACCGATGTCCCGGAACATCTGGTTCGTGTTGAAGGTAATGATCTGCTTAACAGAATGACGCAGCGCCTTGGAGGGAATGGTTCCCCAGTGGGTACAGTTACCCCCTACCGTGGCCTTATCTTCAATGATCGCAACGCGCTTATTGTGCTTCGCTGCGTTCATTGCCGCCCCCTCACCTGACGGGCCGGCGCCGATAACAACAACGTCGTAATGATGTTCTGCCATGCGCGCAGTATCTCCTTATCTACGTCTCGTGAGCGTAGCTTTAATTATTGAGTGTGTGTGATCACTTGCAGTTACTTTTCGATCTTACTGGCATCGTAAGCCAGATCTTCTGCTTTCGCCGGTTCTGCAGAGTCAGAGCGACTCTCTTCGCACTTCTGGGTGTTACCACCACAAATATCACAGGATGAACTGATGCCTAGCGCACCAATGCCACCGCAAGTGCCACTGATCGGCTTACGTCCGAAAATAACGCCAACGGACATCCCCACCATCAGCAAAACCACAATCGCCAAAACTAACAAAAAGGTACTCATACCTGCCCCCTTTACTGGACAACGTAAGACGAAAACGCCGGCGTGCTATGCACGTTAAATCCAGCCTCACCCCTTACAATAAAATACGCTGGAATATTTTCTCGGGTAGCCAGAGTCATTGCCCGCTCAAACCCCATGACCGTAAACGCAGTTGCCAGTGCATCAGCCGTCATACAGTCATCCGAGATGACCGTCACCGATGCTAACCGATGTTCAATCGGCCTTCCGGTATCTGGATCAATTGTATGGGAATATCGCTGACCTTCCGATTCGTAGTAGTTCCGATAGTCACCAGAGGTGGCCATGGACATCTCATCGAGTGCGACCACTTTGTTTACCTGTCGGGACTGCTCTGAAGGGGTTTCGATAGCCAGCCGCCATACATCGCCATCCGGCTTGTGGCCACGGGTACGAACCTCTCCGCCTATCTCCACAAGGTACGCCTGAACATTTTGGCTGTCGAGGTAACGGGCGACCACATCCACCCCATAACCTTTGGCAATACCGGACAAGTCTATGTACTGGGGTTGCTCGCTACGAATGGCCAAAGTATTTGGGTCTAGCTCCAAAAACTCCCATCCGGTTACTTTCAACAGGCTCGCCAGCTCCTCGTCAGAGGGGCTACGCTCAGGCCGTGCATCCGGACCGAACCCCCATAGATTGACCACCGGCCCAATGGTGATATCAAAAGCCCCACTAGTCTGTGCGGAGATTTCCTGAGCGCGATGAATCACTTCGAACAGCGGAGCCGACAGCGTCGTCCAGCCGGTCTGATCCTGTTGACGGTTCAGCCTGGAGAGTTCAGAACTCTGTTTCCACGTCGACATTGCGTTATCGACTTGTTCCAGCTCAGCTTGGATACCTTGCGCCAGCATCTTCAGCTTTGCTTCGTCCTCCGGCAATACGACATTAATGTGATAGGTCGTCCCGAAGATCCCACCGGAGATCTCCCAAACTTTTTCTTCTTCCTGAAACGAGCAACCCGCCAGGGCGGCCACAACCAGCGCCATAATGACGCTGGTCATAACCACCCTGACGGGTCCATACATGCGGGATGTCATTTGAGCTAATTAACCTCCAAAGTCATCCAGCATGATGTTTTCGTCTTCTACACCAAGGTCTTTCAACATCTTGATGACAGACGCGTTCATGATTGGGGGTCCACACATGTAGAACTCACAATCTTCAGGCGCCGGATGGTCCTTCAGATAGTTCTCGTACAACACGTTATGGATAAAGCCGGTCGGGCCATCCCAATTGTCTGTTGGCAGTGCGTCAGACAGTGCAACGTGCCACTCGAAGTTTTCGTTCTCTTCGGCCAGGCCGTCAAAGTCTTCAACGTAGAACATCTCGCGAACACTTCGTGCACCGTACCAGAAGCTGATCTTACGCTTCGAGTTCAGGCGCTTGAGCTGGTCAAAGATATGGGAACGCATAGGCGCCATACCTGCACCACCACCGACGAATACCATTTCAGCGTCGGTCTTCTTGGCGAAGAACTCACCGAACGGCCCCATCACAGTGACCTTATCACCCGGCTTCAGGTTGAACACGTAGCTCGACATGATGCCTGGCGGATGGTCGCTGCCCGGAGGCGGAGTAGCGATACGGATGTTGAACTTAAGAAGACCCTTTTCTTCCGGGTAGTTCGCCATGGAATAGGCCCGGATGGTTTCTTCTTTGTTGATCGCCTTGTAGCGCCAGATGTCGTGCTTGTCCCAGTCTTCGTGGAACTCTTCTTCGATATCGAAATCCTTGAAATCGATTTCGTAAGGATCACACTCCAACTGAACATAACCACCGGCACGGAAGTCGACTTCCTCGCCTTCTGGAAGCTTCAGGACCAGTTCTTTGATGAAAGTGGCCACGTTGTGGTTAGAAATGACTTCGCATTCCCACTTCTTCACGCCAAAGAATTCTTCTGGCACTTCAATCTTCATGTCCTGCTTCACAGGAACCTGACACGACAAACGCCAGCCTTCTTTCTCTTCACGGTTAGTGAAGTGTGTCTTTTCAGTCGGCAGCATCGCGCCACCGCCGTCCAGAACTTTACACTTACACTGGGCGCAGGTACCGCCGCCGCCACAAGCAGAAGACAGGAAAATACCGCTGTTGGCCAAGGTGCCCAGAAGCTTTCCGCCGGCTTCCGTTTTCACGGTATGGTCCGGGTCGTCATTGATTTCGATGGTCACATCACCGGTGCTTACCAGTTTGGATCTCGCCGCGAGGATGACCGCAACGAGCGCCAGAACGATAACGGTGAACATGACCACGCCGAGTATTATTTCTGTATACATGGTCTCGCCTTTTCGTTAAACCGAATCACCGGGTGAATTACAGGGAAATCCCTGAAAAGGACATGAAGCCAAGGGACATCAAACCAACAGTAATGAAGGTGATTCCCAAGCCACGCAGGCCTTCCGGAACATCGCTGTACTTGAGCTTTTCACGGATACCAGCCAGAGCAATGATCGCCAAAGCCCAGCCAACACCAGCACCAAAGCCATAAACCACACTTTCACTGAAGGTGTAGTCACGCTCTACCATGAACAGTGCCGCACCCATGATGGCGCAGTTCACCGTGATCAGAGGCAGAAACACACCCAGTGCGGAGTAAAGTGCCGGGATGTACTTGTCCAGAATCATTTCCATGATCTGAACGATGGCAGCGATAACACCAATGTAGGTGATCAAGCCCAGAAAGCTCAGATCCACTTCTGGCAAGCCTGCCCACGCCAAGGCTCCTTCACGAAGGATGTTGTTGTAGATCAGGTTGTTAACCGGAACGGTCAGAGTTAGTACCACAACAACAGCGATACCTAGGCCGGTCGCGGCCTCAACTTTCTTGGAGATGGCCAGGAATGTACACATACCCAAGAAGAACGCGAGCGCCATGTTCTCAATGAAAATCGCCTTGAGAAGCAGGCTGATATAGTGCTCCATCAGAACGCCTCCTTATGGGTGTGACGGGACATCTTGTAGTCCGGCTCTTCAACCTGCGCTGGCATCCAGGTACGCAGACCCCAGATCGCCAGACCGATGATGAAGAACGCACTCGGTGGCAACAGCAGCAGACCGTTTGTGATGTACCAGCCGCCTTCGTTCACCGGAGTCAGCAGAGTCACACCGAACAAAGAACCGGCGCCCAGCAACTCACGGAAGAAGGCTACGAACAACAGCATGACCGAGTAGCCAAGACCGTTACCGATACCGTCTACGAAGCTCAACCAAGGGCCATTCTTCATGGCAAAACCTTCAGCACGGCCCATAACGATACAGTTGGTAATGATCAGACCAACGAATACGGATAGCTGTTTACTGATCTCGTAGGCATAGGCCTTAAGGATCTGGTCTACCACGATTACCAGCGAGGCAATGATGGTCATCTGTACGATGATCCGGATGCTTCCCGGAATCTGAGTACGCACCAGAGATACAGCCAGGTTTGAAAACGCGGTAACCGCGATAACCGACAAGCACATAACGATGGTGACGCTCATGCTCGTGGTTACTGCGAGCGCTGAACAAATACCAAGGATCTGCAGCCCGATCGGGTTGTTACTGAATATCGGTTCGAAAAGAACCTGTTTGGCGTTTACTTCAGCCATGATCAGACCTCCCCTTCACGAAGTTTCTTGAGGAACGGCGCGTAGCCACGGTCGCCCATCCAGTAGTTAACCAGTTGCTCTACACCACGGCTGGTCAGTGTTGCACCAGAAAGAGCGTCGATCTTGTGCTCTTTGTTCTTGGCGTCAGCACTTACACCGCCTTTGACCAGCTGGATCTGAGGCTCAGAAACATCTTCGCCGTACAGTTCCTTGCCCACCCACTGCTGCTTCCAGCGAGGGTTGTCCACTTCACCACCCAGACCTGGGGTTTCAGCGTGGGCGTAAAAGCCAAGACCTTCAATAGTGTTCAAGTCACCTTCCAGAGACACGAAGCCGTACAACGTCGACCAAAGGCCGTAACCGTGTACCGGCAACACCACTCGAACCAGCTCTCCGTTTTCGCTCAAGGTATATACCTTAGCAACGTTCGGGCGGCGCTTGATGCCAGCCTTGTCTTCGGAGGATGGAATGTTGGTGCTCTGTTTCGGGTCAGAGGCGGCCTTGTACATGTCGTACTTCATAGGGTCTTCTACACCAACGGCAGAAGGCTCTACAAAATCACCGGTATCAAGATCGACTAGGCGAACGTCGAACAGTTCAAAGCGTTCCTCAATCTGGTCAGCACTTGCGCCGGTTTCCAGCATGCCTGCGGCGGCCAGAATGTTGGACTTAATATCCAAGTTCTGGTTCTTGATCTGTGCAGGACGGAGCGATACCGCAGCGGTGGAAACCACAACGGAGAACACGATACTCAGGACCGCAGCAACGATGAGGGTTCTGGAGACAGTTTCTTTAGCTTTAGCCACGAGCGAGCCTCCGTTTGATGTTAGCTTGAACCACGTAATGATCCATCAACGGAGCAAACAGGTTAGCAAACAGAATCGCCAACATGATGCCTTCCGGGAACGCAGGGTTAACTACGCGGATGAGGACAGTCATTACACCCACCAAAATGCCGAAGCACCAGCGGCCAGTATTGGTCATAGAAGCCGAAACCGGATCGGTTGCCATGAACATCATGCCGAAGGCAAAGCCACCCATAACTAGGTGCCAGTGCGGCGGTACGGCAAACATGTTATTGGTTTCAGAACCAACCAGGTTCAGCAGCAGAGACATAGCGATCATGCCGATCAGCACGCCACCAACAATACGGTAGCTGGCGATGCGCATGGCAATCAGAGCAAGACCACCAATCATCACAGCAATTGTAGAAGTCTCACCCATCGAACCTTGAATGGTTCCCAGGAAAGCGTTCATCCACCCGATCTGCTGATTCAACACTTCCACACCTTCACTGGCAGCAACGCTCAGAGCAGTCGCACCACTGAACCCGTCAACAGCCGTCCATACGGTGTCGCCAGAGATCTGGGCCGGATAAGCAAAGTACAGGAACGCACGACCCGTCAGCGCGGGGTTCAGGAAGTTTTTGCCAGTACCGCCAAACACTTCTTTACCAATCACAACACCGAAGGTGATACCCAGAGCCACCTGCCAAAGAGGGATAGATGGCGGGCAAATCAATGCAAACAGGATAGAGGTTACGAAGAAGCCTTCGTTTACTTCGTGACGACGCACGGTTGCAAACAGAACTTCCCAGAAACCACCCACAACGAAGGTCACCGCGTATACCGGAATGAAGTAAGCCATGCCGTATACGAAGTTGTCCCACAGGCCAGCTCCAGCGCCTGTAACAGCGAGAGCTTGAATAAATGCGGTACGCAGACCACCGTCACCCACTAGGGCGTCCGGGTTAGCGGCCAGGAAATTGTTGGCTTGGTAGCCAATATTCCACATACCGAAGAACATCGCCGGGAACGCACACAACCACACAGTGATCATGATGCGCTTAAGATCAACGCCGTCACGAACGTGTGAAGTTGTCTTGGTTACCGATCCGGGCGTGTAAAAAATAGTATCAGCGGCTTCGTACAGCGCATACCAGCGCTCCCACTTGCCACCTTTTTCAAAGTGATGCTCGATACCATCGAGATACTGTCTGATAGACATCTTGTTAGCCCTCGATCTCGATTCGGGTCAGGTTCTCACGGAGAATCGGACCGTATTCATATTTACCCGGGCACACGAAGGTGCACAGCGCGAGATCTTCTTCATCCAGTTCCAGAGCGCCCAGTTTCTGAGCCACTTCGGTATCACCAACAATCAGCGAACGCAGCAGCTGGGTTGGCAAAATATCCAAAGGCATAACCTTCTCGTAGGCACCGACTGGCACCATCGCCCGCTCACTACCATTAGTAGTGGTGGTGAAGTCGAAACGTTTGCCGCCCATCAACTTGGACACATAGATATTCAGTACGGAGAACTTATTGGCACCTGGCGTCAGCCAGCCCATGAAGTGGCGCTTGAAACCTTCTTCCAGGACAGACACCTGATTAGCAAATCGGCCCAGGTAGGCACATGGGCCATCACCACGGCGACCGCCAAATACGGAACCGGAAATGGCACGAATCTCACAGTCAGTTGCCACTTCGCCATCCAAAAGCTCGGTCAAGCTGGCACCCAAACGGGTACGAACAAGGCGAGGTTTCAGTGCTTTCGGGCCACCGATAGCCACAATGCGCTCAACCGGCACTTCACCGGTTTCGAACAACTTGGCGATGTCGATCACGTCTTGATAGTTGATCGACCATACGGTCTTGTTGGCCGAAACAGGGTCTAGGTAGTGGATGTGGGTACCCACATTACCGGCAGGATGCACACCGTCAAACTGATGCACTTCAATGTTGTCAGCTCTGGGCACAGAGACGTTAGCCCCCGGCTTACCAGCAACAAACACCTTGCCGTTAGTGAGACGGGAGATAATGGTCAGCCCTTTCTCAAAAGCCTGACTGTTCTCACCGATGATCACTGCAGGGTCCGCCGCTAGCGGATTAGTGTCCATCACCGACACAAAGATCGAGTTCGGAGTAGAGTCGATAGTAGGAACTTTGCTGTAGGGGCGAGTGCGGAACGCTGTCCACAGGCCGGATTCAACAAGGTTGTCGACTACTTGCTGGCGTTCCAGGCCGGCGAGATCCGAGTCGTTGTAGCGGGCGTAGCTTTCTGCCTCGTCACCATCGATTTCGATGACAACAGACTGAAATACTCGACGCTCACCGCGATTAACTTCTTTCACGACACCGGCAGCCGGTGAAGTGTAACGAACGCCTTCGGTCTTCTTATCCGTGAACAGCAGCGTACCGCGCTTAACACGGTCCCCTTCTTTCACAGCCATTGTCGGCTTCATGCCGTGATAGTCAAAGCCAACGAGCGCCACGTGGCGAATCGGCTTGCCATCGGTAATGGTCTGTTCGGGAGCGCCGCTGATGGGAAGATCCAGGCCTTTTTTGATCTTGATCATTAGCCTCATCCAGTCATCAGAAACTATTCTGTGGATTCTTAAACGTCCCACTCCCGTTCAACGTACCGCGGAGCAAGACACACCCAAAATCGCGCCAATTATAGAGATTAAGGAAACCTATTTCCACCGGTAACCCAAATGCTTTTGGTGCCATAAAACACGAAAAACCCCGGCAACTCTCGCTACCGGGGCTGTATCTTTCCGTCTCAACCGAGAGCGCCTACGACATTAGTCGCGTGTGCGCTTCGGGAAGATCGGATAATCAACGCCAGCCATCTGGTTAACGCAACGGATAACCTGCGCACTGTAGCCAAATTCGTTGTCGTACCACACATACAGAATCAGGCGCTTGCCGTTCGCGATGGTCGCTTGAGCATCGACCACACCCGCGTGGCGTGAGCCTACGAAGTCGGTAGAAACCACTTCCGGCGAGTTCACAAAGTCGATCTGCTTTTGCAGCTCGGAGTGCAGCGCCATTTCCCGCAGGTATTCGTTAACCTTTTCCACGTCTACATCGGTTTTCAGGTTCAGATTAAGAATAGCCATTGATACGTTCGGGGTCGGAACACGGATCGCATTACCGCTCAATTTACCCTTCAACTCAGGCAGCGCCTTCGCAACAGCTTTAGCAGCACCGGTCTCGGTGATAACCATGTTCAATGCAGCACTGCGACCACGACGACTACCCTTGTGGTAGTTGTCGATCAGGTTCTGGTCGTTGGTGTAAGAGTGAACAGTTTCTACGTGACCGTCTTCAATACCGAATTCGTCGTTGATCGCCTTCAACACAGGGGTGATGGCGTTAGTAGTACAAGAAGCGGCAGACAGAATCTTGTCTTCTTCGGTGATCCAATCGTTGTTGATACCGTAAACGATGTTCTTGATATCACCCTTACCCGGTGCAGTCAGAATTACCCGACTCACACCTTTGGACTTCAGGTGCAGACCAAGGCCGGCTTCATCACGCCAGATACCGGTGTTATCCACAACGATGGCGTTGTCGATACCGTATTCGGTGTAATCCACCTGATCCGGACCACTAGAGTAGATTACTTTGATGAAGTTGCCGTTAGCGATCAAAGCAGAGTTTTCTTCGTCAACGGTGATTGAACCATTGAAAGGCCCATGCACAGAGTCACGACGCAGCAAGCTGGCGCGCTTTTCAAGGTCGTTCTCGGCACCACCCTGACGCACTACAATAGCGCGCAGACGCAGATTGTTACCGCCACCTGCTTTTTCGATCAGAATGCGGGCCAGAAGACGACCGATACGACCGAAACCATAAAGAACCACGTCTTTGGTGTCGTTGTTGGCGTCTTGCTCGGACTGAGCCTCGTACTCGCCAACAATCGAGCCGATCTCACGCTTCAAGAACTCAACAAGATCACCGCCTTCTTCTTTGAACTTGACCGCAAGCTTACCGATATCAACGTGAGCGCGACCCAGATTCAGCTTATCCATCTCTTGCAGAATCGGCATGGTGTCGTGCACAGACAGCTCGCTATCTTCAACCTGGCGAACGAAACGGTGAGCCCGCAGGATATCGATCACAGACTGATTGATGATCGAACGACCGTAAACAGATGTTACTACATTGTTTTTACGGTAAAGACGGCCGATCAGCGGAATCATAGCTTCCGCGGTGGACTCTCGCTCAGTCCAGTTGGACAGATGCTCATTGATCTTGTCGTGACTCACGGTTGAAACCTCGTTTAGCACAGGGGAGTATTTTTGAGGCGCACATTATCCAACTTAACGAGCCTGACGGCAAATTGCTTTGTGTAACCCATTTGCAAGCGGTAACCATGACACTGAAATCCCTGAGCGATAGAATGATGCGCTTCCGGTTCCCAGACGCGTCAATTCAGGAGATGCTCCAGCCCATGGCTCAAGGTTCAACCAACACCCTTGCAAACACCACGCTGATTGCGCCAGCAGCGCCATCACAGGCAGCCGATCACCGGAAATGGGGGCAACTTCAGGGCTGCAGCGACGCCCTCGCAATCTGCGAGAGCGCAAAAAGCCACAAAGGCCTGACCTTGATCGTCACCCGCAGTACGGACGACGCTATCCGTCTGGAGCAAGCGGTTCGGTTTTTTCTTAGCCTTCCCCCGGAGGAAGACGGCGCAACAATTACTGACGACGGGCTTGAATTGTTATCATTGCCCGACTGGGAAACCCTTCCGTACGACCTTTTCTCTCCGCATCAGGACATCACGTCGCGGCGCATTCGCACTCTGCACCGCCTACCATCGACCGATCACGGCATTTTGATTGTCCCGGCACGCACCCTGATGCATCGGCTGGCACCACCCAGCTATTTGCAAGGCAACACCTTGCTTCTGAAAACCGGCCAGACTCTGAATATAGATAACTGGCGCATGCAGTTAGAAGCTGCGGGCTACCACCACGCGGAGAACGTCTACGAGCACGGTGAATACGCGGTTCGGGGTGCCATTCTCGACATTTACCCCATGGGTTCCAACTTGCCTTACCGGATCGATCTGTTCGACGACGAGATTGAGACTCTAAGAACCTTCGACCCGGAAACCCAGCGCTCGATCGACCGCATCGAGCAAGTCGAGCTGTTGCCCGCTCACGAATTCCCATGGCATAAAGAAGCGCGATCAGGCTTTCGAAACCGGTGGTTTGAATACTTCCCTCATTCGGACAAAGACTCACCGGTCTACCAAGATGTCAGTAACGGCATCACCCCACCCGGCATTGAATATTATCTACCGCTTTTCTTTGACGAAACCGCGACACTTTTTGATTACCTGCCGGCCTCGACCTTGGTATTCACTGCGGACGGGTTGAACGACGCCGTTCAGGCGTTTGATAGCGAAACCCGCGCTCGTCATGAAGATCGCCGGCACGATCGCCTGCGCCCTATCCTGTCCCCCGCCGAACTCTTCCTGCTTCAGGACGAAGTGTTTGGCCAGCTAAAGCGCTACCCCAGGGTTACGTGCAGCCCCGAACCAACGACTGGTGCGGGCACGGCGAACTGTGGCGCAGACGCGCTACCCGACATTGCTATGGACGGACGTGCCGCAGACCCGGCAGGGCGACTGAAACGCTTCCTCAATGACTTCCCCGGCCGTGTATTGATCTGCGCAGAATCCTCAGGGCGCCGCGAAGCATTGATCGAAAATCTTGAAAGCCAAAAACTCAAACTGAGCACAGTTGCCAGCTGGCGGGAATTCCTCGGCCAATCGGACATCAGTCTCGCCATCACCATTGCCCCAATGGAACAAGGCATGGTGTTACCGGAGCAAAACCTCGCCCTGATCACCGAAACCGCTCTATTCGGGGAGCGGGTGCTGCAACGCCGACGCCGAGAAAAACCAACGGAGGTGGATGACGCCGGTTACCGCGACCTGTCTGAACTCAGAATTGGCTCACCGGTCGTTCACATCGACCACGGTGTTGGCCGGTATAAAGGGCTGGAGACCATCAGTGCCGGCGGCGAATCCAAAGAATTCCTGACACTCGAATACGCCGGCGGTTCAAAACTGTATGTGCCCGTTTCAAGCCTACATCTGATTTCGCGCTACGCAGGCACGGATGAAGAACACGCCCCGCTGCATAAGCTCGGCACCGACCGCTGGAGCAACGCCAAGCAGAAAGCACTGGAGAAAATTCGCGACACCGCAGCTGAATTGCTGGATGTGTACGCTCGCCGCGAGGCCAGAAAAGGCTTTCAGTTCGAAGACCCGAAAGAAGCCTACCGCGCATTTGCCGCTGGCTTTCCGTTTGAAGAAACCCCCGACCAGCAGGTTGCGATTCAAGCGGTATTCGAAGATATGACCAGTGAACAGCCCATGGACCGACTGGTATGCGGTGATGTCGGCTTTGGTAAAACCGAAGTCGCCATGCGCGCGGCCTTTCTGGCCACCTGGTCGGGCAAACAAGTCGCCGTGCTGGTACCCACCACACTGCTGGCCCAACAGCACTATGAGTCATTCCGAGACCGTTTTTCGGATACTCCCGTTTCCATCGAGCTACTGAGCCGCTTCCGAAGCAGCACTCAAACCAGCAAAGCGATGACCGCCATAGAGGAAGGTAAGGCAGACATCGTGATCGGCACCCACAAATTGCTGCAAGGTGACGTGAAGTTCAAAAATCTGGGTTTGGTCATTATTGATGAAGAACACCGGTTCGGCGTTCAACAAAAGGAGAAACTAAAAGCACTCCGGGCCGAGGTCGATATGCTCAACCTCACCGCCACGCCGATTCCGAGAACACTGAACATGGCCATGGGCCACCTGCGGGACCTGTCCATTATTGCCACCCCACCCGCGCGCCGGCTCTCGGTCAAAACCTTCGTGCGCCAACGTGACGAAGCCATGGTCAAAGAAGCCATTCTTCGAGAAATTCTCCGGGGCGGCCAGGTGTACTTCCTGCATAACGACGTATCCACCATTGAGAAAACCGCCGAAGACCTCCGCCGGCTCATTCCGGAAGCCCGAGTCGGCGTTGGCCACGGCCAAATGCGGGAGCGCCAGCTTGAGCAAGTCATGTCAGACTTCTACCACAAGCGCTTCAACGTTCTGGTGTGCACCACCATTGTTGAGACCGGTATCGACGTACCCAGTGCCAACACGATCATCATTGAACGAGCGGACAAATTCGGCCTCGCCCAGCTGCACCAACTACGTGGTCGGGTTGGCCGTTCGCACCACCAGGCTTACGCCTACCTGCTGACACCGCCACCAAAGAGCATCTCGGCGGATGCCAAAAAGCGACTGGATGCGATTTCAGAAGCTCAGGATCTTGGCGCTGGCTTCATGCTAGCCACCCACGACCTAGAAATTCGTGGTGCCGGTGAGCTGCTGGGCGAGGAGCAAAGCGGACAGATTGAAAGCATCGGTTTCACCCTCTATATGCAATTGCTGGACGAAGCCGTGAAGGCCATTCGCGAAGGCCGCACGCCCAATGCGGAACTGCCTCTGAGCCATGGTACGGAAATGAACCTTCGTATTCCGGCAATTATTCCAGAGGACTACCTGCCGGACGTTCACAACCGCCTGATGCTGTATAAACGCATCGCCAGCGTAAAAGACGAAGCCGAATTAAAAGAACTTCAGGTAGAAATGATTGACCGCTTCGGATTATTACCGGAACCCGCCAAAAACCTGGTGCGCCAAACCCAGCTTCGCCTGATGGCGGAAGCCTTGGGCATTGATAAAGTGGACGCTGGCAAGGAATGGGTGCGTTTAGAGTTCGGAGCCAGCACGCCGGTAGACCCGCTGATTCTGGTTAAAAAAGTGCAATCCGCACCCGACGCTTTCCGGCTTGAAGGCGCCAACAGCTTCCGCTTCCGGCTGAATGATGACTCAACCAGTGGTAAACTCGACGCCATCGCAGCCATGCTGACCGAGCTTGGCCCTCAAGAAACAAAAGCCAAGGCTTCTTGAACCAACCTGATTGAGCCGGAGTGAGACACTTGCAAGCCACGAATCGCTGTTCAAAACCAACGCTGATAGGCGCCGCACTGGCCCTTGCATTCACCCTCCTGCCGGCGACAGGCGCTCAGGCACAGGACGGTCAAAAAGACTTCTATCGGGCGGAAATCGTGATTCTTCAGCGTCTGGTTGACCCAGCCTCTGTCGAAGAACAGATGGCAGGCAAGCAAATAGAACCCTCTCGCAATATCGAGAAATCGCTTTGGGTCGAAGATGCCAACGGGCGCCGCTCTTCAGATCTCAAGCTCGCTGGCAGAAATGAACTGCACCTGGGCCGGGCCGCCAGTCGTTTGGAAAACAGCGGCAACTACCGTGTTTTGGCGGCAGCCGGCTGGTATCAAAGCTTCCCCCCGAACTACGATGGTTCACCCATGAGAGTGGCCATTGGGGACTGGCTAACCGGTGCACAGCAGAAGGCAGTAGAAGGGCATATCGAAATTGACCGGAAGCGCTATCTGCACGTGGGCGTTCATCTGAACCACTGGCAAGATGGTTCCGCACCTGAAGCCAGCGCGCCCGCTATTGAAGCAGGCAGCACGGTAGAAGCACCCAAAGCAGAGGGAGCAGGATCCATTGCCGACATGGCTGAGAACACCCAGCCCGTCATGGCAGAGCCTGTACCTGCCGAGTTGGTTACCTGGATCAAGGAAACCCGCCGCATGCGCAGTGAGGAAATCCATTTTATCGATTCCCCCACTATCGGCGTATTGGTGTTTTTCAGGAAGCTGTAGGCAAAGGTTCCAACTCGCCTAACTTGGCCATTGAGCGCTCCAGAATACGCTTGACGCCCGTCATGCCCTGCTCGATGGCCGCTTCAATCTCATCCATGGTGATAATGTGGTCAGACTTCCCGGCTGCCCAATTCACCACCAAGCCCAAGCACACATAGCGCATGCCCAGCTCTGCGGCCAAAACAGCTTCTGGCATGCCGGTCATTCCCACCAAATCACAACCGTCTTGTTCGAGGCGGCGAATTTCCGCAGCCGTTTCCAGTCGTGGCCCCTGTGTGGCGCCATAAACCCCGAAGTCGGAGAACTCGAGCCCCAACGCTTCTGCTGATTCAATCAGCAAAGTCCGGCCATCGTGGTCGTAGGGATGGGTAAAGTCAATGTGGGTTACCTCCTCCAAATCATCTTCAAAGAAGGTACTGGCGCGCCCCCAGGTGTAATCAATCAATTGATGCGGAATCACCACATGGGCAGGCCCCATCGCCGAATGAATGCCACCTACCGCATTAACCCCTACCACGATTCGAACACCTGCATCGTAAAGCGCCTGCAGGTTGGCCCGGTAGTTCACCCGGTGCGGCGGTATCCGGTGTGGATTGCCATGACGAGCCAAAAACACCACGGGCTGCTCCCCCAGAACGCCTTTCACCAAGACATCGGAGGGCTCACCCCAGCGGTTGGTTTCTGCTTCTTTACCCAGGATCTGGAGCTCACTCAGCTTTGTCAGTCCCGTACCACCAATAATCCCAACGGGACGATTAATCCCCATCTGCACCGCCTCCATCACCGGACTCTGCATTTTGGTCACGCGCATGCGCCTCACCCTTATTTTCTTCGTAATCTGAGCCTTCGCGCCCCGCTTTTTTGCGACGCTTGCCGTCTTTGTCTTGCGCGTCTTGATTGCTTACGGCTACAGCCTCCGGCAAATGCAGTGTTCGTGTCGGGAACGCCACTTCTGCACCGTGACCTTCAATGATGTCACTGATCTTCAGCAACACATCTTCTTTAATACCATGAAACCGAACCCAATCCGTTGTTTTGGTGAAGGTGTAGATCATGATGTCGAGCGTTGAGGCGTTGAAGGCCAGGAAATTCACAATCAACGTTTGATTCGAATCGATCTCATCGTGGTTTTTCAGCATGTCGCGAATGTCGTCAACAATGCTTTTCATTGAAGTTACATCGGCGTAGCGGATACCGATGGTTTCCGAAATCCGGCGATTGGTCATGCGCGAAGGGTTTTCCACCGCAATGACGGTAAAGGCGGCGTTCGGAACGTAAAGCGGACGCTTATCAAAGGTGCGAATGGTCGTTAAGCGCCAGCCAATGTGCTCCACCGTGCCTTCAATATTCCGGTCTGGAGAACGAATCCAGTCCCCCACTTTGAACGGGCGGTCCAAATGAATAATGAAACCGCCAAAAAAGTTAGCCAGTAGATCTTTTGCTGCAAAACCTACCGCGATACCACCCACACCACCAAACGCCAGAACACCGGAAATGCTGAAGCCCAGAGTCTGCAACGCAGTCAATACGGCGGTAATAACGATGACCGCGCGAAGCAACTTGCTGATGGCATTCACCGTGGTGAAGTCCATGGGTTTGCGCATCTTGACCGGCGAGACCAGAACCTTCTCGACCTCTTTAACCAGCCCGAACAGGGCCCAGACGATGACCCACATGAAGCCAATCTTCATTACGGTCTCGTTGGCAGTGAACACCTCAGCCTCTGAGAAGTGATGGGCAATTTCTGCGGCCCAGTACACCCCTTGCAACCAGATAAACGCTACAAGAGGGCGCCGGCAGGCATGCAATACCGCATCATCCCAAAGGTTTTTGGTGTGACTGAATTTATTCTCGAGATACAGAACAACACGGCTCGCGATGAAGGCCACAACCGCAGTGGCTAAAACCACCATAAAAATCAGGATACCTGCACGCCACCCTTCCGTAAGCATCCCGAACTGCTCGAACCAGTCGTTCATCACTTGCAAGATATTTCCAATCATCCTGTCCCTCTGGGCTCGTTAATTCACTCTATATCCACGCGCATACCTACCGGCGCACGCTCGAACAATTCTACCAAATCATGATTACGCATCCGGACACATCCATGGGACATAGGCACACCCATGGGTTCGGTATCGGGAGTTCCGTGAATGTATATGAAACGCCGAAAGGTATCGACACCCGGGCCGCGGTTTAGCCCCCATTCCCGGCCACACAGCCAAAGTATACGGGTTAGAATCCAGTCCCGCTCGGGATAAGCGCCCGCAAGCTCGGGCGTATATATTTCACCCGTTGGGCGGCGGCCCCGAAACACGGTATTCAACGGCTGGCCGGCCCCAATACGAGCTCGAATGTAATGCTTCCCACGGGGCGTACAACCACTACCATCCTGCTCCCCCGGACCATTAAGCGCCGTAGAGACCGAGTAACTGGCCAGCAAAGCACCATCGTCAGCACGGACGTTAAGCGCCTGATCAGTGAGAGAAATCTCGATATATGCCCCTTGGGGCCATGGAGTGTTCAAAGAGCAAGCTCCCTCGGGCAAAAACCAGAGGGAAGCCTACCTGAGGGCGGGGAGCTCAGGCAACCGTAGCGGTCGTGGGCATCTGCAGCTTGTCGGGTGCCTTCATACCTTCCGCGAGGAACGGCACCAAGCGGGCAGCAATTTCTTGAACTGAAGCTTGGACACCCAGCTTGTTGTCGAGGATTTCAATCAAGGCATCACTACTGGACATGGTAAACGCGGTTGCGCCTAGCATGAACTGAATGCGCCAATACCGATCAACGGCTGACAACTCGGGTGTTGCCTCTTTAAGAAGACGCATAAAGCGGCCGAAGGGCTGACCATATTCCTGCTCCAGGAACTTGCGAAGGTGCCCTTGGGACTGGGTATACGCCAGCCCGAGCAAACGCATAAAGATGGAAATACCCTTTTCATTACGCTGGGGCATACGCACCGCGCTTTCGGTCAGAGCCCAGAGGGTTTGATTCAGGGTTGGCGGGTTGCCCTGACACTTTTGTTCCAGTTCGTCGAAGGCGGACTCAAGTGTGGCCGAAAAAGGCGACAGGAATCGTGCAAACACGGCGTGTATGAGCGCGTTCTTTGAACCAAAGTGGTAATTGACTGCAGCCAGATTTACGTTAGCCTTACTGGTAATCATGCGAAGCGAAGTTTCTGCGAAACCACGCTCCGCAAACAGCTCTTCAGCTGCATCGAGAATGCGATCTACGGTATCTGACTGTGCCATTTTAGTATCAGCGCCTCTAACAAACGTCTGTTTGAAACATACGTTTGAGCACTAATAATGTCAAGCTCGAGGCTCAGGAACTGCCGCCACCTCTTGCCAGCCCTTATCTATAGCCGCTTGGTTGCCATCGAAAAAAGCTTGCTGGATTTTGTTGTATGCCTTCTCGGCTTCCAACATAAAGATTAGATAGAGCCTCAGGTGGTCCCGCCTGGTCAGATATCTGGGCAGAATCCGCTGCTCCGACAACCGAATCATGTCGCTGAAACGGCCGTGGCGCAAACTTGCGTTGTACCGAGCCATTCTGGCGCACTGCCAAACCAACCCGTCGTCTCCCTCTAAGTGTGCCACATGCTTTCGTGCATCACTCAGCATACGCTGGCGCTGGAGTATCAAATCCAGATAGGAGGGTTTGTTGGTATAAATCCGCCTAATAAACGGGACCCCTAACAAAAGGATAATCACACTCACCCCGAAGCCCCCACCTGCAACCCACGCTGGAACAACCCCGGTCAGTCCGCTTAGAAAAACAGCCGCCGCAACCATCGCAGACAGCAACCACAAATCGCGACTCCGGCGAGCCTGAGCCAGTGAGTAGTTATCAGGCCAATCGGACATCGACAGCAACTCGAAGTCCATCAACAAAACCCGATCACACTGACGCAGCATTAATCTGAGGTTACGCAGTTCAGAATAAACTTCGCTTTGTTCGACATTCTGCTCGCCGAGCCCACCGTCTTCCGTCGCCTCTGGATTGACTGACTGTTCCTCAGCCTTTTCTACATCGGCATCAGGCGCTGCTTCATCCATGGCAGCAGACATTTCCTGCTGCACATTAGCGATAGGGTCCGCAGCTCTGCCGGGTCGGAGCTGGGCAGGCGGTGCCTCTACGTCACCAACCTTTGCTGTTACGGCATTTTCAGCCATGGGATTCCCACTCTTATATGCTTTGGTTAATCAGGTTATCGGCCTCGGGCAGTACAACTTGAGTAAAGGCCGAAGTCACGGGCAGGCGCAGCTTCTTGGCAACAGCCATCGCCACCGGTATCCTTCCAACATTCATCGCACTTCAGGAGACGGTTTATGTTTACCGGTATCGTTCAGGGCATTGCCAAAGTAGTCGAGATCCATACAGCACCGGGCCTGAACACCCTTGTTATCGAGCTTCCTGAAGACAAAGTACACGGTGTAACGATCGGTGCTTCCGTTGCCATTAACGGTACCTGCATGACGGTAACCAGACAGGAAGACCAGCAGCTCTATTTCGATGCGATGCAAGAAACCCTGCGCTTAACAACGCTGGGGGCTCTCAAGATCGGAGACGCGGTGAATTTCGAGAGGGCTGCCCGGATTGGCGATGAAATTGGCGGACACTTGCTGAGCGGGCATGTACATACGACCGCTCAACTGGCGGAAATTGTTCGAACCGAAAACAACGTCACGCTGTGGTTTGAAGTGCCAGAAAACTGGATGAAATACGTGTTTCCGAAAGGATTCATTGCCATCAATGGCGCCAGCCTGACCATCGGTGAAGTCGAAGCTAACCGCTTCAACGTGCATTTGATTCCTGAAACACTGCGGGCCACAACGTTCGGCACCATCGAGCAAGGCCAAACGGTCAACCTCGAAGTGGACAGCCAAACCCAAACCATCGTCGATACGTTGGCCCGCATGGGTTACGACCGCCCTGCGCCGACCGCTTAACTTACACGGCTACAAAGACGCTTCGAACACCACAAAGCGCGGGCTTGCAGCCCGCTGCTCCACCGTCCGGAAGTAACGTTTCAGCGTGCGGTGATAGCCCAGGTGCCGATTGCCTACCATCAAGACCCGCCCGCCTTCAGCAAGGTGCCCTGCGGCATCTTTGAAAAGCCTTAATGCAATATGGTCCCCCACGACACCACCCTCGTGAAAAGGCGGGTTCAGTAAGATCAATTGATACTCGCCACAATCACTTGGAAGACCGTCACTGTGATGCAGGTGAGCTCGTTCCAGATAACCACTGCGTTTAAGGTTGTGCCGGACGCTGGCAATCGCCTGACTGGAGACATCACTGAACTCCACGGCAATATCCGCCCTGCCGGCCAACGCGGTTAGCCCCAGAACGCCGTTGCCACAGGCGAGATCAAGTACTCGCGCATCAGGCTCTAACGCGCGCACCGCTGGCCTAACCAATGGCAGCAATTCCCGGGTGCCAATATCCAGCCGATCCCTCGAAAACACCGCCGGCATAGCCTCCACCCGGGCGGGCAGCCCTTCCTGCTCATAACCCTTCCACGTGGATGGCCAGTTTTCCAGAGTCTCACTGCCACGGCGACACACTACAACCCGGGCTTTTTTTCTGGCCGGGAGCACCGCCTCCGTAGATACGGCTGCAGAAAACACATCCACACTGCGTTCTGGCAAGTGCTTGATCATGCCCCCCGCCAGCAAACAGCCATTTTCCGCCAATTGGCCATTTACCCAACGCAGCAACCAAGCCAGATACTCTGCCTGCCTCGGGATTCGCATCACAATGAGATCAAAGGGCCCTACTGGAGGATTGAGCCAGCTGTTTGGTTCCGATGGGGTCGGCAAAGCCGAATTCAGGCGCGCATTGACCTTGAGTGAGTGATTCAATGTCGCGCTATCAACAACCGAAACCGGAAAACAATCGGCCAAGCCGAGCGTCAATGCGCCAAAGGCATCATCTATTACAAGAACACGGTTTTCCGGATCCAAGCGTTTCACCGCTTCATCTAAAAGCAGTTCATCAGCGGCATCCCATGCCCTCAACTTCGAGGCCTCAATACCCGGCCTTTTCAACGCCAAGCTCTGGCCAGCGATTTCGAGTACGTCAGTTGTCATCTAAGGCTTCCGATCACGAATTCTTAATTAAAAACGCTTTTAGGCTGTTTACTCTAGAAAAAAAACCTAAATTAGCCCTGTTCACGCCGAAAACCCTTTTCGGTCAGACGTTCGGCGCCTTGCCGATTGACCATTAGTTTTCTGCACATGCTTTTTTTTACCCCTCCCCAGGGGTTTTTTTTTGCCTGAAATTCAGCGCGGCAACCTCTGAAATGCCCGATACACCGTAAAGCGTTTATCTTGAGCGAGCGTTTGCACCGGGCCGATAAACTGCTGCAACAGTGCTTCGTAGGGCAAGAAACTATTCGCCACCAACCGCAACTCCCCACCGGGCACCAAGTGCTGCGCCACTTGCCGAATAAACTGTTCGGTCATTGAGGTATCGGTTTTCACTCCGGAGTGGAACGGCGGATTCGTAACGACGGCCTGCCAGCGCCCTTTCAAGCCCGCCAGCCCATCTTCCGCGTATATCTCACCCTGAGCCCCAGCCCGTTCATAGGTTGCTCTGGCACAGGCTACGGCTTGAGCTTGCACGTCCAGACCATCGACCACGCCTGGCTCACCACCAGCTGAGCGCCGATAAGCTTGGAGCCACGAGCCAATAACGCCAGCGCCACAGGCAAAATCCAGAACCTTTTCGCCCGTCAGTGGCTTCTCAGCGAGATTCTCCAGCAACAGCCGGGTGCCGTCATCCAGCTCACCTTCACTAAACACGCCGGGCAAACCGGCAACCGAAATCTCGATGCCCGCACAGGTCACAGGCGTCCATTCCAGATAATCCTCCAGAGCGAACACGTCTTTGGGCTGGCTGTTGGTACCACACCAAACCTGGCAGTGCCGGGCACTATCGACTTTCATACCTTCGGGCACTGCGTGCAGGAATTGCTTGGAGCCGCCGGCGATGCCTTCTTTCTTTTCACCAATCATCACAAGGTTTGCACCCTGACGACCAAGAAATTGCGCCATGGCCAGGCGTAGGGTGAGCTCTGCGCGGGCCTTCGGCAAAAACACGATCACGGTGTCGAACGCGCCCGATTGCAAACCTTCAGTGTCGTAACCAAAGCACTGCTGCCAGTCCGTGTAGGGTGACATCGATTTGAACACACCCGCGTGCTCGGTCATGGCCAATCCTGCAGAGGGGCACTGCGACAGCAAACTCGGATCAGAAAGACCCAATATGGCCACACGACCATCCAAAAGGTGAGCGTTTCGAAGGAGAACTTCGTGAGTATTCGGTAATGAAGACATGAAGAGCTGGCCTGCAGGTGCTGCTGAAAACACCGTATGCTAACCGGAAAAAAGCCCTGAGTCTGCCTTCACAGCATCATCAGGGCTTTTCCCAGCGGTTTCGCTTCTTCTCTTACTCGTCAGGCTGCTGACGCAAGGTGCTCTGAGCCAGATCCAGCAATTCCCGAAGCGCTACGGAGAACATGGCGTATTCAGGCTCCCTTACGCCCTTCAACTCGGTAAGCATGTTGTTCCAGCGCTCAATCATATGCTGGTTCTTCTCTTCCCATGCTTGCACACACTCCGGCACCTTCTCAGCCTTGCCGGCGAGTTGCAGCACACCCGTCGTCAGTGCCCGTTGCTGCCAGTCGAGATCCTCACGGAAGCTTTCCCGCGCCAAGGCTTGCCAATGAGAGTTCGGTGTCAGAGCCGCAATGGCGTCTGCAAACCAATTCAAGTCGAGCCGGTCACCCAAGTCGTAATACAGGTTTGCCACGACCTTGAGCGGCATTTTTGATGCCTCTTTGGCTTCAATAACACCCAGTGACGAGTACAGATAGCCCGTTCCGGACAACACCGATGCCAGATCCTTTGGAATACCGGCAGCCATCAGTTCCGCATTGCGCTTCTCCCAATCCGCCTTGGCTTGTGCTCCCAAGTATTCCGGCAGATTCGACGTAATGGCCCACACGCTGTCGGCAAAACGCTCCATGTGGCTCTGAATGCTGAGCTCCGCACGGCGATTGCGTAGCAACCAGCGCACTGAACGTCGCATCAAGCGCATCAAATCCTGCATCAGTTCCAACTGGAGTTCCGCTGATACGTGGTAGTCCAAGGCTTCAATCTTGTCCCACCAGTTATCGATGCGGAACACATCCCGGGCAATAATCCACGCAAGTGCAATGGTCGCGGGGTCCGCACCGGTTGACTGCTGCAAGCGCTCAACAAAGGTAATCCCCATGTGATTTACCATGTCGTTCGCAATCTGTGTGGCGATGATTTCCCGCCGCAACTGGTGCTCACCCAGCTCTTTTTTGAACTTGGTGGTGAGCCCCTTCGGGAACACTTTGTACATTTCGCCTTCAAGCAACGGGTTGTCTGGCAAGCTACTGGCCATCAAGGATTGCTTGAGATCACCCTTCACATAGGAAATCAGCACCGATAGCTCAGGACGGGTTAACCCTTTAGACGACAACTTCCGCTCAGACAGCGCCTCGTCGTCCGGCAAGAATTCCAGACTCCGGTTGAGTTTGTCTTCGCTTTCGAAGGAATTCATCAACCGACGATACTCTTCCAGGCGAATGAAGGTATCTTCGTTGGCGATACTGATCGCTTGTGTCTGGCGATAGTTGTTTTTAAGCACCAGTGCAGACACGTCATCTGTCATGTCTTCCAGCATCTTGTTACGCTGCTTTTCGGTCAGGTCTCCCATGGCCACAGCACTGTTAAGCAGGATCTTCATGTTGACCTCATGGTCAGAGCAATCCACACCGCCCGCGTTATCGATGAAGTCCGTATTCAGTCGCCCACCTTTAATGGCGTAGTCAATCCGGCCAAGCTGAGTAAAACCAAGGTTGCCGCCTTCCCCGACCACTTTGCAGCGCAATTCGCCGCCATTGATCCGCACACCGTCGTTGGCTTTATCACCGACGTCAGCATGGCTCTCTGAAGCACCTTTGACATAGGTGCCAATGCCTCCGACCCAAAGTAGATCCACTTCAGCCTTTAAGATATGGCCGATCAACATGTTGGGCGGAACGCTGTCTGCCTTGATACCCAACAGTTTCTTGATCTCAGGTGTAACGGGGATGGATTTCGCGCTACGACTGAACACACCACCGCCTTTGGATATCAACTTGGTATCGAAATCTGTCCAGGCAGAGCGCGGCATTTCGAAGAGGCGCTTTCGCTCTTTATACGTTTTTGCAGCATCCGGATTGGGATCAATAAAGATATGCATATGGTTGAATGCAGCCACCAACCGGGTTTTCTCGGAACACAGCAGACCGTTACCAAAAACGTCGCCCGCCATGTCACCAATACCGATGGCGGTGAATTCATCCTCAGCCGGGTTAATACCCATTTCGCGGAAATGACGCTCCACGGAGACCCAAGCACCACGAGCGGTAATGCCCATTTTCTTGTGGTCATAGCCATTACTACCGCCCGAAGCAAAGGCGTCGCCCATCCAGAAACCGTATTCCGCAGCCAGGCCATTGGCGATATCAGAGAAGGTTGCAGTACCCTTGTCCGCGGCCACAACCAAGTAGTGATCGTCTTCATCGTGCCGAACAACCTGCTCGGGTGGCTGAATGCCTGCATCCACCAGATTGTCCGTAATATCCAGCAAGCCGCGGATAAAGGTTTTATAAGCCTCTACGCCTTCTGCCTGGAAGGCTTCCCGGTCAGAAGGCGACGGCAACTGCTTGGCCACGAAGCCGCCTTTAGCGCCGACCGGAACGATCACCGCGTTCTTCACTTGCTGCGCCTTTACCAGCCCCAGCACTTCGGTGCGGTAATCCTCGTAACGGTCTGACCAGCGCAAGCCGCCTCGGGCCACCTTGCCGCCCCGCAAATGCACACCTTCCACCCGCGGCGAATACACAAATATTTCAAACATCGGCAGTGGCAGCGGTACATCCGGGATACGGGTCGGGTCGAACTTCACGCTGATGTACGGCTTCGGGTTACCGTCCCCGTCCGGCTGGAAATAGTTGGTGCGCAAGGTTGCTTGCATCAACTCAAGGTAGAGCCTCAGAACCCGGTCTTCACTCAGATTATCGACGTTATCCAATCCGGCATGGAACTCGATTTCCAGCTTCTGCTGAGCCGCCTCACACTTTGCGGCACTCTTGTAGCGGGCCGGGTTAAATCGGACATCAAAGAACTCGAGCAAGGCGTTGGTTAGATTGACGTGATTCACCAAGGTATTGGAGATAAACGTCTGACTGTTCGAAAAACGGATCTGGCGCATATAGCGGGCGTAAGTGCGCAACAAGGCAATTTCACGCCACCCCATGTACGAAGTCAGCATCAAACGGTTGAACGCATCGTTTTCTGCCTCGCCATGCCAAACCCGACGGAACAACTCTTCGAAAATCGGGCGGATACGATGGATATCCAGCGACTCTCCGGTGTAGGCCTGCAAGGTGAAGTCATGAATCCACACCGATTGTCCTGAGCGTTCGGTCACCTCGAACGGGTGCTCACCGATAACCCGGAAGCCCAGATTCTCGAAAATCGGCATCACATCAGACAAAGGCAAAGGCTCTGTCGGATAGAAGAGTTTGAAATGCAGCGTATTTTCGTCTTCTTCCAACGCACGGTAAAAACTCATGGCCAGATCGTTTTTGCGGACAGCCGCCGTGATGTGCTCAAGATCGACTGCAGCCCGCCGGGGCGAGAACTTTTCTACATAGCTGGCCGGAAAACCACTCGCCCACAACCGGAAGAGCTCGTTGCCCGACTCCTCCCCGAAGGCTTCGGTCAGCGCTACGTCGAGCCCATCACGCCAAGACTGGGCGAGGTCAATCACCTGATCACGAATTTCGGCCAACGGCAGGTCACGGTTCTCAACCTGTGGCACCCGGATAGTGAATTGCACTCGGGCCAGCGGGGACTCCGAAAAGTGGGTCACAAATTCAATGTCGTGGGCATCAAGCCGATCCAGCAACACCTGCTCGACTTTTATACGCAGCTCAGTGTTGTAAATGTCCCGAGGGAAAAAGGCCAGACACGTCACGAACTGCCCGTATACGTCTTCACGCATAAACAGTTCGATGCGCCGACGCTCCTGAATATAAAGGATGTTTTTAGCCACTGTCAGCAGCTCATCCGTTTCGATCTGGAACAATTCGTCGCGAGGATACAACGTCAAAATTTGCACTAGCTCTTTGCCGGCATAATCGCTGGGCATGAAGCCCGATCGCTCCATAACCGCATCAAACTTGCGGCGTAATAGCGGAATTTCATCCGGGCGTTCGTTGTAAACGCGGGAGGTATACAGACCAAGGAAGCGGCGCTCGCCTACCACTTCGCCTTTGCTGTTGAACTTCTTGACGGCGATATAATCCGGATAAGCCGGGCGGTGCACTCTGGAGCGTTGGGCCGACTTGGCAAAGATAAAGATGTCATCGGTACGGGTCATCGCATGGCGGGTGCGCTGAGGCAGCTCGTTTAACCCTACCTTTTCGGGGCGTTCATTGTTGACGCGGAAAATTCCCCGTTCTGAATTGGCAACACGCTGCACCACCATGCCTGTTTTATCTTTTACGAAATCGTATTCGTCGTAACCCAGAAAGGTGAAGTGGTCATCGGCCAGCCAGCTCATAAACGCTTTGGCCTCTTTCTTGTCTTCAGCACTAATACCCGCTGTGGTGCCATCCAGTTCTTTAATGATGCCAGCAACTTTTTCCTGCACGACCGGGAAGTCATCTACCGCGATGCGAACTTCGTGCAATACGCTTTGAAGGTTTTTCTCCAAACTGCTGAGGTCTTTCGGCGACGTGTGGCGGTCGATTTCCAGCACGATAAACGCTTCAAAACTGGCCGACGCGGACTTTTTGGCCCCATGAATTTTTTTGAGCTTGCCGGATTTCTCACGCTCGATTTGTAGCACTGAATGCTGGATAGAATGAGTACCAATTTCCCGCTGATTAACTGCCATACGCAGCGAGTCGATCAGGAACGGGATATTCGGATGCAAAATAAAAATAACGGTGTGCGTGGACTGCCAACCATCACTCTCGAGGTCCGGATTAAATACCGACACCGGTGTTTCATCGGCTGAACGCTTCTGCAAAAACTGCCAGGCAGCCAATACCGCACCATAGGTATCTGAGAAACGTCGGCTTACAAGTTCTTCCAATGGGATGTGGGCATAATGCAGCCGGGCGAACTCGGCAATCTTCTTCGCTTCACTCTTCGCAATCTTTAGTGAGAATGCTTCTGACAATTGATCAAAAAACTGCTCTTTGCTGGCGATTGTCAGCGCGTTCATATCCGACCTCAAATGTTTTTGTGTGAAAGAAACGTAATCCGCTTATCGTCACATAAGCATAGTCAAACCCTTGATTTTTGCCGGCCCGCCCTCAAAACTTCGGCAACTACTTAGGCGCAATTTCTGTGGCGCCAACGGACCTTCAACACCAAGAGCAGTAAACCTCATGTCGTTACAGCAAACTTTCGGTGCCCTTAGAGCACAACTGGCAAAACGCATCATTGGCCAGGACAAGCTAGTAGACCGCCTTTTGATTGCCCTCTTGGCCGATGGCCACTTACTGGTCGAGGGTGCACCCGGGCTGGCCAAAACCACCGCAGTGAAAGCCCTTGCCGACCATATCGAAGGCGATTTCCACCGGATTCAGTTCACACCTGACCTGCTCCCTTCAGACGTTACCGGCAGCGAAATCTACCGCGCCGAAACCGGCCTGTTCGAATTCCAGCGTGGGCCGATATTCCACAATCTGGTACTGGCTGACGAAATCAACCGCGCGCCAGCAAAGGTTCAATCCGCGCTTTTGGAAGCCATGGGCGAACGCCAGATCAGTGTGGGTATGCAGACCTTCCCGCTGCCGAAGCTGTTCATGGTGATGGCCACCCAGAACCCTATCGAGCAAGAAGGCACCTACCCGCTGCCCGAAGCCCAGCTCGACCGTTTTCTTATGCATGTGGTGATTGATTACCCAAGTGCCGATGCCGAGAGGGAGATTCTGCACCTAGCTCGCAGCGACTACCGTCAGGGAATCCCGAACGTAGACATTCGTCTAACGGAGGATCAGGTGATGGAAGCACGGCACGAGATTTCCAATATTTACATGGCTGAACCGGTTGAGCAGTATTTGCTGGCGCTGATTCTGGCCACTCGTGATGCAGCCGCACTTGACCCGGAACTGGCTCGTTGGACAGCCTTTGGCGCCAGTCCCCGGGGCACGATTGCTTTGGACCGTTGCGCCCGCGCATTGGCTTGGCTGGACGGCCGGGATTACGTGACGCCTGATGACATTCGCACCATGGCGTTTGATGTCCTGCGGCACCGGATTCTTCTGACCTTCGAGGCTGAAGCCGAAGGCATGACCGCTGATGCGGTACTCCAGCGACTGATCGACCGGGTTCCGGTAACCGCCTGACGTGCTCGTAAAACCCGCCGCGGCGACAAGAGAATTACCCATGGGCAACACAGCAGTCACCCACGCAACCTTGCAAGATTTGGTTCGACTACAGGCCGATGCCAGGGCTTTGAAACTGCCCTCGGTTCGACAGGTACGTGGCCGACAAGCAGGCTTAAAACAGTCACGGCAGCGCGGACGAGGCATGACGTTCGCCGAGGTGAGGCAATATCAGCCCGGTGACGACATTCGCAGCATCGATTGGCGCGTGACGGCTCGGCGCCAATCGCCCCACACCAAACTCTATGAGGAAGAGCGGGAGCGTCCGGTCCTGCTAATTGCTGACCTGGGGGCAACACTGTTCTTTGCCAGCACCGGTGCCTATAAACAGGCACGCTGTGCGCAAATCACTGCGCTGCTAGCCTGGCTTGCCCTTATGGCTGGCGATCAAGTGGGTGGCCTGGTTTTCAATCATCAGGATCTTGAAGTGTTGCGACCGGCTCGGCGCAAGAAATCTCTGTTACGATTGTTGGATACGGTTGCCAAACAGCAGCATCTGCCAAGTGTTCCTCCGAGCCCCTCGGTCCCGGAAGGGCCAGACCTGAACAAAGCGCTGGCTGAAGCACGCCGCGTGGCTCACACCGGCAGCCGCATTTTTATCATCAGCGACTTCATGAACGTCTCTCCGGAAACAACCAGCCTTTTAGGGGCGCTGGCGAGGCACAACAGCGTCAGTGCGCTGCGGATCATGGACCCGCTTGAAAAAGAATTACCCAGAAGTGGCCAGTTCGCTGTTGCCGGCCCCGAAGGCCCCGTCTGGTTTGATGCATCCAATCCGAACTTTCAGCGGGCCTGGCAAGCTAAAATATCCAGCCACGAACAGCAGCTGGCTGAATGCTTTCGCACCTCCGGCGTACACGCCTCAACCATCATGACGCACGACAACCCGGCGGAAGCTCTGCGATTGCAACTCGGACCGGGAGGACGGATCTGATGAACAACCAAGACCCGCTCGCCCAACTTAAAGACATTCATTTGCCTGAAACCGGGGGCTGGTGGCCCCCCGCCCCTGGATGGTGGTTGCTTGCGGCCTTGTGCTTAATTGCACTCATCGCCTTGGTTTGGTTTGGAAAGCGCCATCGCAAGCGCACGCTATGGAAGCGTCAGGCCAAAGCCGAGCTAGAAAGATTAAGGCAACGAGCGTGTAACGAGCCAAAGTGGTATGGCGAGCTCAATCGGCTACTCAAGCGTGTTGCGCGCCAAAGGCACGCCGACAGGCACCCGGAATCCATGACCGGAGCCCAATGGGTCGATTTTCTACTGGAAACCTTACCCAAAGACCGCATTGCTTCCCGGCCCACGGCTGAAGCACTGGTCGCCGCTGCATGGCAGCCTAAGTCTGCTCTTGAGCCCCGTAACGCGCTGGCATTTGCCTCACTCTGGCTGGAGGCACAGCTATGATCAGCCTGGCTTACCCTTGGGTCTTATTGCTTGCACTGCTGCCCCTGCTGCTCATCTCGCGGAGGCAAAAGAGCGAGCCAGTAGACGCTCCGGTTATTCCTGTGGGGCATTGGCTGTCCGGCATGCCCGGGGTCAGCACTCACGGTAAGCCGACCCCGTGGTGGCGAAAGTTACTGGTTCTGGCCGCCTGGATTTGTTTAGTGGTCGCACTCGCGCGCCCGCAGCATGTCGGCGAACAAGTACAAATGCCCATCACGGGCCGCGATCTGATGCTGGTGGTCGACATTTCACCCAGCATGGAAGAAAAAGATATGGTGCTGCATGGGCGCAGCATTAACCGCCTTCAAGCGGTAAAGCGTGTGCTGAACGACTTCATCGATCAACGTGAAGGAGACCGGCTCGGATTGATTCTCTTCGGCACGGAGCCTTACGTGCAGGCTCCCCTCACTTTCGATCGGGAGACCGTCCGGACGTTATTGCTTGAATCCGGACTGGGCATGGCAGGCCGCGCCACGGCAATCGGCGATGCCGTCGGCCTTGCTGTGAAACGATTGCGTGACCGGCCCCAAGAGCAGCGTGTGGCCATCATGCTGACCGACGGCGCCAATACCGCCGGCGAAATCAGCCCGGACAAAGCCACAGACATCGCAGCTTCAGCCGGCGTGAGACTTTATACCATCGGTATCGGCGCGGACTCGGTCATCGAGCGCGGGTTACTGGGCACCCGCAGGGTGAACCCGTCACGGGACTTGGACGAAGATTTGCTTAACCGTATGGCTGAGCAGACCGGTGGCCGCTACTTCCGTGCTCGCAGCCTGCCGGAACTCGAAATGATCTACGACAGCATCAACCAACTGGAGCCGATTGAGCAAGAAGGCCAGTTCTTTCGCCCTGTGACCGAACTTTACGTCTGGCCCGCCGGGTTTGCCATCGTAATCTGGCTGATGTTAATGACCGTCCGATTCGCCCATACCCGCTCTCGCGTTATAACTGAAACGGAGGCTGACCGTGACTGAATTACATTTGTTACGGCCTGTGTGGCTTGGCTTGATCCTCGCCATTCCGTTGCTGTACTTCATCCAGAACCGACTGAAACAAGGCGATGCTGGCTGGGGGCGCTATATCACCCCTTCGCTTCTCAAACCATTGATTCGCCGGCGCGGTAGCGCCTCTGATCGTGCAGCGTTATCGCCACTATGGCCCCTTAACCTTACTATTGTGGTATTGGCCATCGCGCTCGCCGGCCCTAGCTGGAGGCAGGCACCCACGCCGCTTAAACAACCGCAAGACAGCCTGGTCATTGCGCTGGACCTGTCACTGTCTATGCTGGCCACAGATGTAGACCCAGACCGGTTGACCCTCGCCAAACGCAAAATCCGGGACATTCTTGAGCAACGCCAAGGCGGCCTCACGGCGCTGCTGGTGTATGCCGGCGATGCCCACGCCGTAACCCCCCTGACGGAAGATCATCGGACCATTGAGGCCATGCTCAGCGTGCTTGAGCCGACCATTATGCCCGCACAAGGCAACCGGGCCGATCTTGGCATCAAAGAAGCCATCAACCTGCTGAACAACGGCGCGCCCGGCCGTGGCCGCATTCTTCTGATTGCCGATGATGTATCAGAGAACTATCAAAGCAGCGTTAGCGACCAACTGAGCACCACACCCTATACACTCAGCACCCTGACCGTTGGTACGGAGGAAGGCGGTCCCATTCCCCTGCCCCGTCATGGCTTCATTCGAGACGGCAACACCATCGTCATCACCAAGGCCAACCCAGATGCTCTCGCAAAACTGGCTCAACAATCTGGTGGGGAAAGCCGCAAAATGACTCTGAATGACGCTGACATTCAGGCCTTGAAAGTTGAGCCAGAGGTGACCGACGACTGGAATGAAAGCGAGGAAGGCCTCACCATCAATCGCTGGCAAGATGACGGTTATTGGCTGTTATGGTTAGCACTGCCTTTCTTGTTGCTAAGCTGGCGCCGAGGTGCTTTCGCCGTGCTAACGCTGGCTTTGTTGCCATTAACCATAGGCCCGAGGCCCGCTATGGCGCTGGATTGGGGTGGGCTTTGGCAAAGGGACGACCAACGAGGGCCCGAACTGATCGAGCAAAACCCACGCGAAGCTGCAGAGCTTCTGAAGCAGCCCGGTTGGCGCGGCTCGGCGCTTTATCGTTCAGGCAACTACGAAGACGCCATCAAAGCTTTTTCCGGTACCCCAGATATCAACGGTCACTATAATCGCGGCAACGCTTTGGCCCGTGCGGGAAAACTGGAGGAAGCGATCGAGGCCTACCAGCAGGTCTTGGCAGAAAACCCGGAACATGCTGACGCGCAATTCAACCGGGACTTGGTTAAAAAGCTGTTGGAGCAGCAACAACAAAACGATGACCAGAACAGCAACGAGAATCAGAACCAAAACCAGGACTCCCAACAAGACAACTCCAGCAGCCAGAACAACGACTCAGAGCCAGGCGATAACCCGCAATCCGGGGACGACAGCGAAAGCCAGGACGGTGACCAGCAAAACCAACAGGACCAGCAGGATCAGCAATCTTCTGAAAACCAGAATCTGGATGAACAACAATCCCAAGAGCAGCAGGAACCAGAGCAAGCCAAAGGTGACCAAGACGCCCAGCCCGCTGACCAAAATTCCGAGCAGGCATCGCAAGCCGAAGCCCCAGCACCCGTGAATGAACAACCCTTGAGCCAAGGGCAAGAACAAATGCTGAGGCGAGTGCCGGACAATCCCGGAGGATTGCTGCAACGCAAGTTCCTGCAACAATATCAACAACGCCAGACCCAACGCGACGAGGGCGATACACCATGGTAAAAAACCTTCTGTCTTCCCTCTTGGGCCTTCTATTCCTGTTTAGCGGGCCCTTATCCGCCAATGAGCTGACGGCTGAGCCGGATAGGGATCAGCTCTACGAGGGCGAAGTACTGACTTTGACCGTAACAGGGTCAATGAATATTGAGCTCAACCTGAGCAATCTTTTTAACTTTGATTTGTCACATCTGCCGTCTCCGAATATTGAACAGGTGGAACCGGATTTTGAAATCCTTGCTCGCAACCAGCGCTACAGCGTGCAAACGGTGAATGGCGACATGGTGGGCGAAATTACCTGGACCTACCAATTGGCCCCTACACGGACCGGAACCCTGACCATTCCCCCACTCAAATTTCAGGAGGCTACCTCCAACCCCGTCAGCATCGAAGTGATCTCAGGGACTCCCCCCGATCAACCGGCCATCAACCGTGACAGCTTTGTCGAGCTGTCTGCAGACAAAGCCGACGTCTACGTCCAAGAGCAATTAGTGCTCACCGTGCAACTGTATTTCTCAGGCAACCTGATTCGAGGTGAGCTGTCCGACCCACAACATCCCGATGCGATCATAGAAGGATTGGGGAAACAGCGTGAGTTCACGACGAACCGCGACGGCAAACGTTACCGAGTTGTGGAGCGGCGTTATGCGATTTTCCCCCAGACACCCGGTGAGCTGAACCTGCCCGCCATTCGATTCGAAGGTCAGGTTAGAGATGTTAACGGCGCACTCAGATTTCTGAGGGACAGCCAGCAACTCTATCCCGTTCAGGTAAAACCCGTGCCTGCCGATTACCCCGACGACCAACCTTGGCTACCCGCAGATACTCTCGCCTTGGCGGAGGACGGCTTACCAAACACCGAGGTATTAACGGCGGGTAGCAACCTGACCCGAAATATTGTGCTCCAGGCTTCGGGCCTGCCCTCTGAAGCTCTGCCACCACTCTCGGTGGAATATCCAAGCGCCCTGCGGCACTACCCAGAGCAACCTCGGAGAAACACCGAATCCACTCGAGAGGGCCTTGAATCAACCTTGCAGTTAGAGGCGGCACTGGTGCCTGTAAACTCCGGGGACATTATTATTCCGGAAGTTCGAGTACCTTGGTGGAACACCAAAACCGATCAATTGGAAGAAGCGGTACTGCCAGCCCGGAGCTACCGAATTGAAGGGGGTACTGCAACGCCAGCCATTAATGAGCCTTCACCGCCCGAGCCAACAACAGATCAGCCTACTGAAACAAACAACCATTCAGGAGCTGACAGCAGCTCACCTTGGCTCTGGACCACCCTGTTGCTGGGTAGCCTTTGGCTGATGACACTTGCGCTTTGGTGGCTCTCTCGTAGAAAACAGAGCATCTCAAAGGTTAACGACACAGACGCCAGTAATAACAACGAAAAAGAGTGTTTTGTGCAGCTTATAACGGCCATTCAAAAGGGTGCCCCCCAAACCTCGACCCTTTTGGTTCGCTGGGCTCGGAACAGATTCCCTGAAAAACGCTTTATCGACACCAGAGATGTCGTACGCTACATCAACAGCCGTGAACTTGATGCAGCATTGCGGGAGTTTCAGGCTAGCCTCTATTCAGCCAAATCTACGGACTCGTCTGGTTCTGATAAAGCTGTGCGGGACAATCTGGCCAAGGCGGTTACCCGGCTAAGGCAGGGAGAGATTCGGGAGGAAGAACAAGGGGGACTGGCTCCGCTTTACCCGGCCGGACTGTCTAGCTAACCGGCCGGGCAACAGAACATGAAATCAGTTGGTCAACTGCTGGTTGATCACCAGTTCCACCGGCTGGCCAGCGACATCAGGTGCAACGACACTTGCGGTCACCTGCCCCTGCCAGTCGCCTGGCTGAGCGCTGATCGAACCGCTGCGAGTCAAGCGCGCGACAATAACAACCTCGTCGACAGCCGAAATCGTCGCTTCTGGCGACATCGCATAGCTGTCATCCAGACGCACATCGACAGGCAAAGCACCCGCCGTTAAACGCGTCACCGCAACCGGCGCCCCGCCAGTCGCTCCCGCCGGCCGGGCAAAAATAAACAACGTTGTATCAGCTGGCACCTGTTCCTTAAATGCGGCATCAATAGATACCCGAAGATCGACACCCGCCGAAGCCAGCGGAGTCTCACTCTCGGCTTGACCTGGAGGTGTTTCGCCCAAACGGCCATAGGCTTCGGCGATACCACCGCGAATCGACGCTATTTGCGGATGATTCGGCGCGGCTTCGGTAATGGTTTCCCAGTACCCAATCGCCTTACGGTAATTCTGCTGACTGAAAGCATGAATACCCAACAGGCCAAGCGAATTCACTTCCGTCGCATCCAGCGCCAAGGCGCTGTCGATAGCCTGCTGAACGGGCGGGGTCAGCTGCCCTTCTGTTTTGAAAAACAGGGCCTGCGCGGACAATCCGTAAGCCACCGCGCTCGAGGCAGGGTCTTCCGAAACCAGCTCTGCCAACTGCTGATAAGCAGTTGCCGCATCCTTATAACGCTCGATCCGCATATAAGTCTGGGCGAGCATGGCCCAGCCATCTATGTTCTCCGGCTCTTCTTCCAGACGTTCCCGCAACTGGTCGGCCAGTTGAGACATACGGGCCACCTGATCGGCTCCGGAGGCGTTCATCTCCTGCATGGTGAGGTATTGTTCCACCTGCCCCATCGAGCCCCACTGCTGATAGGCGTAATAGGCACCCACCGGAATACACAGGATCGCCAACAACGCGACGGCCATGGCACTGCGGCGGCCGGGGATTCGCTTCTCGGGCTGCGCGTTCGCAGGCACGTCATCCAACATCGAGCCCGCCAGTTCATCTTTCAGCTGCTCGTAGGTCTCCTGATCCAGAATGCCTGCCTCGTATTCAACGTCCAATTCCCTCAGCCGCGACTTATAAGCGAGCAGGTTCTGATTTCTCAGATCGGCCTCAATTCTTGATTTCGTCCGGTGAAAAAACACCGGATACAACACGAAAGCCAGGGCAAACAATATGAGTACCGCTGCGGCAATCCAGAAGGTTTCTTGAGTCATGATGGAGTCATCGTCACAGTTAGAAATGTGTTGCGCAGATCAGCGTCAGGATTGCTGATCTTTGTCGGCCAGCATCTTTTCTACGCGGGCCAATTCCTCAGGGCTTAGGGTCGGTTCATCCTGGTCTCGTTTACTGGAGCGCATCGCTACGCCAGCAACGATCAAAACCCCACCGATAACCGCGATGGCTGGAAACGCCCAAAGCAGGATGGTGCGTTTGTCCACGGGTGGTTTGTATTGCACAAACTCACCGAAGCGACCGACCAGATCCCCCACGATCTCATCGTTGGTGGCGCCGTTCTTCATCAATCGGTAGACCTGATCGCGCATGTCTTTCGAGATCGGCGCGTTGGAATCGGCAATATTCTGATTCTGGCATTTCGGGCAGCGCAGTTCTGCTATCAAGTTGCGATATCGCTGCTCTTCGGCCTGAGTGTCAAAATCGTAGACTTCTCTCACCTCAGCCTGCGCTGCAAAGGCGCACAGGATCAACAGCAGCATCGTGGCTGTTATGTTGCGCATTAGCTGTTCCCCTTCGCTTTCTGGATGACAGGCAGCAAAACGTCTTCCCATACCCGCTGATTCACAACGCCGACATGACGGTACCGAACTACGCCTTCAGCGTCGATCACAAAGGTTTCCGGCGCGCCGTAAACCCCGAGATCAAAACCCAGCGTCCCTTTGGGGTCAAAAATAATCTCTTGGTACGGGTTGCCTAAACGCCCGAGAAAACTAAACGCGGTTTCCCGTTGGTCTTTGTAGTTGAGCCCTACAATTCGAACGCCTTTCTCCTTCGCCAACCACATCAGGTACTCGTGTTCGTCCCAGCACGACGGGCACCACTCCGCCCATACGTTTAACAGTGACACTTCACCCGTCAGGACCGACTCATCGAGCAACTGGGTTGGGTTGTTAAGGCTTTGCAGGCTAAAAGCCGGAACAGGCTTACCAATCCGTGCAGACTCCAATTTGGTGGGGTCTTTACCAATACCGGCTGCCAGAAAAATGCCGACGCTGAGAGCAATGACCAACGGCAAGAACAACAGTATGCGCCTCATGACGTTGCCCCCGCAGCCTTGGCAACCGAAGGCCGGGCATCAGCCTGCGGGTCTTCTGCCTGGTTTTTGACCTTAATACGGTAGCGTTTATCCGCAATTGCCAGGAAACCACCGATAGCCATCACCAACGCTCCCAACCAAAGCCAGCGAATCAACGGCTTGTATTGCAAGCGGATGGCCCAGGCGTCATCAGAAATACGCTCACCAATGGCCACAAAGATGTCGCGGAACAGACCGCCGTCAATGTCGGCCTCGGTCATTACGCTCATGCCCACCGGGTAATTACGCTTTTCGGGGTGCAGCTCGGACACTTTCTCGCCGTCCAGGAACACGTCAAAACTGCCATATTGCGCCGTAAAGTTAGCACCGCGACGATTTCCGATTTCCTTGAAGACAATTTCGTAACCCCCAACCATGGCCGAGTCGCCCGGAACCATGCGCACGTCACGTTCGATGCCATAGTTCGACACCACCGTGGCACCTGCCATCACCATAGCAACCCCCAGATGGCCGAGTACCATGCCCCAGTAGCTCCGAGACTGACGTTTCAGCCCGTGCAATCGTCCATGGCGAGATGCAGATTTGTCCCACAGATCCCAAAGGGTCGCCACTGCCACCCAAATCGAGGTGAACACGCCGGCAAACGCCCAAGGTTTAAAACTGCCGTATAGCAGAATCACGGCCGCACTAGCGGTCAGGCTCAAGGCCAGCGGCCAAAGCAGTTTGCGGCCTAGCCAACCACCGTCCGTTTTCTTCCAACGGGAGAAAACGCCAACACCCAGCAACAGCCCCGCAGCGACGGCCAACGGGCTAAAGGTGGTGTTAAAGAAAGGTTCACCAATCGACAGCTTACCCATATCCAGATAATCGAGAACCAGCGGGTAAAGCGTGCCGATGGCGACCAACAGCGTTGCCGTTACCAGAAGAACGTTATTCAACAGCAGAAAGATTTCCCGGGACATGGAACCGTAGCGGGAACGAACATGCACCACCGGCGCCCGGAATGCGTAAAGTGCCAGGCTTCCAATAACTGTAATGCCCAGCAGCATGAGCAGGAAGGTGCCCCGTTCAGGGTCAGACGCGAAGGCGTGAACAGAGGTCAGTACGCCGGAGCGAACCAGGAAGGTACCCAGCAGACTCAGCGCAAACGTCACGATGGCCAGCAATACAGTCCAGCTTTTGAACACGCCGCGTTTTTCAGTCACCGCCAGAGAGTGCATCAACGCCGTGCCCGACAACCAAGGCAGCAAGGACGCATTTTCGACCGGGTCCCAGAACCACCAGCCTCCCCAGCCAAGCTCGTAGTAGGCCCACCAGCTTCCCAAGGCAATACCAATGGTCAGGAACGACCAAGCAACGGTTGTCCAGGGCCTGGACCAGCGGGCCCAAGCGGCATCCAGGCGGCCATTGATCAACGCCGCCAACGCAAAGGCGAAAGCAACGGAGAAACCTACATAGCCCATGTACAGCATGGGTGGGTGTACGATCAGGCCAATGTCTTGCAGTAGAGGGTTGAGGTCTTGGCCGTCTGCCGGGATGTTCGGCAGCAGGCGATCAAAGGGGTTGGACGTCAGAATAATGAACAAGAAGAAGCCAACACACACCATACCCATCACAGACAGAACCTGCGAGACCATGGTAGATGGCAGCTTACGGCTGAATACAGCCACCGCCAGCGTCCAGCCCGTTAGCATAAGAATCCACAACAGCAACGAGCCCTCGTGGCCGCCCCAAACGGCACTGAACTTATAGAACCAAGGCAGCATGCTGTTGCTGTTGTTGGCCACGTAGGCAACGGAAAAGTCATCAACCACAAAAGCGTGGGTTAGGATGGCAAAGGCCAGCGCGGTAAACACAAACATGCCCGACGCTAAGGGTCGGGCAAAGGCCTGCAGGCTATCACGCCCGGTGAGGGCCCCCGCTAACGGCACAACAGACAGAAGTAACGCCAACAACAGCGCGAGTATCAGTGAAACTTGCCCGAGTTCCGGATACATCAGGACTCTCCAACATCAACAATAAATGGGGGCTCAGTAAGCCTGGGATTCAGCAGCTTTGTCTGCGTATGGCGATTTGTGCTGTCCTTTCGATGACTTTTCCAAGGCATCGGCCACTTCGGGTGGCATGTAATTTTCGTCGTGCTTGGCCAGAACCTGATCCGCCACAAAAAGACCGTCGTTGTTCAAGCGGCCCATGGCAACCACGCCCTGCCCTTCGGCAAAGAGGTCCGGCAGGATGCCGACATACTCAACCGGGACCGAGTCGGTAAAATTCGTCACCCGGAAACGAACAGAGAGGCTTTCGGTATCGCGTACCACGCTACCCTCTTCGACCATACCGCCGGCGCGAATCCGCACATCAACCGGCGCATTACCGGCGGCGATTTCAGTGGGGTCATAGAATAGATTGATGTTCTGGCGCAGTGCGTAGGTGGTCAGACCAACCGCAACGGCCAAACCAGCAACAAGAAAAATCAATATGGTCAGTCTTTTCTTACGAATCGGATGCATGGGTTACCTAATGATCAATCCTGAGAGATTTCAACACGTGTAAACGTGGCTGCGGCTTTTGGCACGTTTTGCCCTTTCGGGTTCTCCTGCTCATAGCTGCGCTTACACATGTGATACGTAGCTTGATGGCGTTTCGCCGACCAAAACACCGTGCCCGCAACCAGAATGACGAACACGGCATAACAGGTCCACACGTAGGGACCATGGCCTTCCATGGCGAGAAATGCAGAAAATGATTCAAATGCCATTGGTTATTTCCTTCCCGCCAGAACGAGTTCTTTTACCCACCGGGTACGACGTTCCCGCACCAGAATCTCGGTTTTCATTCTCAGGCAAGCCAGCCAGCCGAACAGTAAATAGAGCCCCAGTACCGACAGCAACAGCGGCACCCACATCTCCATCGCCATGGCAGGCTTTTCAGTTAATTTAAAGGTGGCAGGCTGATGCAGCGTGTTCCACCAATTCACTGAATATTTGATGATGGGAATATTCACCACGCCAACCAAGACCAGCACCGCGACCGCCCGGGCCGCAGACTTCTCATCATTGATGGACCGATCAAGCGCGATCACACCCCCATAGAGGAACAAAAGAATCAGCATAGACGTCAGCCGCGCATCCCAGACCCACCAGGTACCCCAAGTCGGCTTACCCCAAACCGCGCCCGTGAAGAGCGCTAAAAAGGTAAACATTAAACCAACCGGCGCGACTGATTTCACAAACACATCAGCCAGTTTCATCCGCCAAACCAGTGTCACCACCGCCGCCGAAGCCATCATGATGTATATGGATTGCGCCAAAAATGCCGAAGGCACGTGAATAAAAATGATCCGGTAGCTATTGCCCTGCAGATAATCTTTCGGGGCAAACGCCAGCCCCCAGACTAACCCCGCAACCAGAAGGATCAAGCCTCCCGCCAACAGCCAAGGCATAAAGCGGTTCGCAATTCCGAAGAACCACTTCGGAGAACCCAGCTTGTGAAAGAATTGCCACATCAGTTAGTCACCGTCTTACTGTTCACTGTTCATTTCTGCCCGGCTGACAATCATTCAGCTATTGGACAGGCTGATTCGCAATGCTGCCGCCGATGCAAAGGGCGCCAATGTCAGCGCCAAGACCAAAAACGCGCCCATCAGCGCCAGATAACCGGACACTTGCGCCCCCTCTGCAGCTGCGGCCACTGTTCCGGTGCCAAAAATAAGCACAGGAATGTACAGCGGAATAATCAGCAGTGACAAGAGCACTCCGGCTGAACGCAGTCCTAGCGTCAATGCCGCGCCTATAGAGCCGATCAAACTCAAAACCGGAGTGCCAATCAGCAGCGTTAGACACAAAGTTGCCACGGAGTTCCCGTCCAGATGCAACATTAACCCTAAAACCGGCGTTAACAGCACCAATGGCAGCCCGGTCAGCATCCAGTGAGCCATCGTTTTCGCCAGCACCAGCAGAAACAGCGGCTGCGGCTGCAACATCAGTTGTTCCAACGTGCCATCGTCAAAATCGTGTCGAAACAGGTGGTCCAGCGATAAAAGCACCGACAACAAAGCCGCCACCCAAAGGATACCGGCTCCAGACTGTTTCAGGAATGCCACTTCCGGGCTGACCCCAAGGGGGAATAGAGTTACCACCATGGTAAAAAACAACAGCGGATTTAACAGGTCTTGCTTTTGCCGAAACGCGACACGGACATCACGTGAAAAGACCGACACCATAGCCTGAGTCACGCCCACTGAAGTGCTCACTGCTTTCACTTTGATTGGCGCATTAGCATTCATCGCTCTGCCCCACTCCCAGGATAATGCGTCCCATACCCGGCAAATTAAGATCGTGATGGGTCGTGACAATCACAGCACCACCCTCCTGTGCCCGCTGAAGCAGCAAGGATTCAATGGCTTCTACGCCAGATGCATCAATGGCGGTAAACACTTCATCAAGCAGCCATAAAGGCTCATCAGCAATCAGCAAACGGGCCAATGCCACCCGGCGCTGCTGTCCCGCCGACAAATTTCGACAGGGCACATGTTCAAAGCCCGAAAGGCCGGTTCCAGCCAATGCCTGAAGCAGCGCATCGTCGCCAAGTGGACGGCGACCTGCCATCAATGCCCGCAAGTTCTCCAGCGGTGTTAACAACGGTTTGATGCCGGGGC
Source organism: Marinobacter sp. SBS5 (assembly GCF_048285575.1). Lineage (NCBI taxonomy): Bacteria > Pseudomonadati > Pseudomonadota > Gammaproteobacteria > Pseudomonadales > Marinobacteraceae > Marinobacter > Marinobacter sp. SBS5. Next base: position 453,852 of record NZ_JBLWAZ010000003.1, read on the forward strand.
GATGCCCAAGGTAAAGCATATTACGCAGATAGGATTCCCGGTGCTGATCTCTGGGCTTACCGCACCAATTGAGATCCCCCGTCCAGGCATCGTTCAAGCCCGCCAGAATTCTGAGCAGGGTTGTTTTACCGGAGCCATTGGGGCCCTCGACACGGGTAACCGTACCGGGCAGTATGGAAAATGACAGGTTCTGGAACAGAAGGCGCTCGTCGCGCTCACACTCAAGACCAACGGCCTGTAGTAACGGCTCGGGCATCTGGGTTCCGTTTTAAAGCGAAGGATGCGAATACGGCATCAGGTGTATGAATGAAGACCAAACAGCGACCAACATAAAATTCGGGCATTCATAGTCAACGTCGCGCATTATAGCGAAAGCGATCACAGATTACTCTTGCCCGATATCAAAACAATGCCAATGAAACTGAACGGCGGGCCAACGCCCGCAACCCCGGTGAACAAACTGTCGGGAGGCGGCCAAACCAACACTGGCTTGCCTTCGGTTGGAATCGATCGTACGCAGTCTGCCCAGCAGCAGTTGGCGCAGTTGAAACTGGGCCACCGGGAATCTACGCTCGCCAAAGTGGCTGAAGTACTGCAACGCAAAGGCGGGGGCAATGAGCTCATTTTAGAAGTGAAAGGCCGCTCCCTTGCGGTCGCCACCGGTGACCAGGCCCCGGATTTGAAAGCTGGCGACCTGATCAAGGTCATGCGGGCAGGCAATGAGCTTAGGCTCATCGGTAAGTTAGCAACCAGCCAGGAAGCCGGCATAGCGAAAGCTCTGGCACAACGCCTGCCGTGGCAGCAAAACCTGCAAAGCGGATTAGCTCAACTGCTCAACAGCATGAATGCCGGACTGACAGGTGCCCCACAACCCGGCCAATTACCTTCGACCAACCCCACCCAGCCACTTCCAGCGGCAGCAAAGCAGGCTCTCGAAGGTCTTTTCGCCAATATGGCAAAGGCTAACTCCCTGCAGCCGGGTGCGGGCAAGACGGAGGGTAGCGCAACACAAGTGAAGCAATGGCTGGCTGAAAGCGGCGCGTTTGCGGAATCCCGCCTGTTGCAGACCGGCGGCCAACAGAATGCACCCACCGATTTCAAACTGGCGCTGGCGAGAATCATAACCGCCCTACTCGCCAATCAAGGACAAACGCCGGAAGCCTTTAACCGCTTAACGCCTTTGGCCAGCCCGGATTTGATGAATGCGCCACTCCAATTTCCGAGACTGGCTTCGGCAACCCCGACACAAAGCAACGAACCCGCCAGTGTCGCCCAGACGCTGCGCATGCTGGCAGGTATGCTGAACCGCATCACCGTCAATCAACTGCACAGTCAAACCCTGACCGCGAGGGCCGGAGCTGAGCCCGGCACACCCGCCAGCACCCTGCTGTTAGAAATCCCGTGGCTGACCCCACAACAAGAGCCAAGAATGGCGCAGTTACGAATGGAACAATACAAACAAGAAGGCGATGCCCAAAACCACCCGGGGCGCGCATCAGTCAGCGAGTGGCGCCTGAATCTGGCCATGGACCTGGATCACGCGGGCCCGCTGCATTTCGAGGTGGCTTATCGCCACCCAAGCGTGAGCGCGCAGATCTGGGCAGAAAAACAATCGACACTGCGTCAGGTCAATGAAGAACTACCATTGTTGCGGCACAGCTTGGCCGACCTAGGCCTTGAGGTAACCGATCTCGAGTGCCGGCGAGGCAGCCCCCGGCTAGTCGAAACCCGATTAGAGCACAGACTGGTGGACACCAAAGCATGACAAGAGAGCACGAATTTCACAGCCAGGATGACACCACAGTACCCGCCGCGGTTGCGCTGAAATACGATGGTGAGCGCGCGCCCATCATTTCAGCCACCGGCACTTGGGAATTGGCGGAGGAAATTATCCGTATTGCTCGAGAAAACAATATTCCGCTGTATGAGAATGCTGAGCTGGCTGAAATTCTGGCGCGCTTGTCACTGAACGAAGAGATCCCGGAAGAGCTCTATCGGGTCATTGCCGAGATTTTGGCGTTTGCCTTTCATATTCGGGGCAAAACGCCAAACGACGCCCACCCCGAGACCGATACGCCGGCCGATGAGCCGCAATATTAAGCGGCTTGACGTTTCTTAAGCGCTGACACCAGCTCCGCTTCTGGGCGCGATATGCCACAGGTGTTCATCAGATCATCGATATCGGCGCCAAGATCAACCAACCGGGCAGCTTCGTCGTAAGAAATTCTGAGGGGATCATTCTGGCGCATTTCGTCCATCGCGTTGCGCAACTCGAACAGTTGACGCTCACAGGCTACCAACCGCTGGCCCACGCCCATGCTGCCACTGGTGGTCGCGTGCAGTTCTCGCCCGAGGGTATCGCACCGGTTCTTGAGGGATGCCTGAAGTGCCTGAATCTTGCGACCATGGATAACACCCTGCACAAGAACCAGAACAATCGCCACGGTGGTCAAGCACCAAGGAAGCCAGGAAGGAATGTTAAAGCTCATAATGGACGTCTCCGTTATTGGTTACCACGGTGGACGTCCATCAGAAACGCTGTTGGCTTAGCCGTTTACAGCGCTGCGATTTCAGCCCATTCGTTGTCTGTCAGCATCTTTTCGAATTCGACGAGAATGATCAGCTCGCCGTTCTTGTTACACACGCCCTGGATGAACTTGGCACTCTCCTCGTTCCCCACGTTGGGCGCAGTTTCAATTTCGCTGGCCTTGAGGTAAATAACCTCAGCCACTGAATCCACCAGCACACCCATCACTTGGTTTTCAGATTCCATCACCACGATGCGCGTTGCTTCGGTGACATCGGCATCCATCAACCCGAACCGGCGACGGGTATCAATAACCGTCACAACGTTGCCCCGAAGGTTGATGATCCCTAGCACGTAATCCGGAGCACCCGGCACCGGAGCAATCTCGGTGTACCGGAGCACTTCCTGGATTTGCATCACGTTGATGCCGTATGTCTCGTCATCCAGGTGAAAGGTCACGTACTGGAGTACCTGATCTTCCTGGGTCTGATTATGCTGTCCGCTCGGGGCTGCCATAACTCGTTCTCCTGCTCGGCTGCCCGGTGGGCAGCCTGATCGTCAAAAAATCATCATCAGCGCCCAATACTATAGTTATGGGCATAATCCGTGCCAGCATTGCACGGTTTCATTCAGTAACTGCGTAATTAACTCAGATCCAAGCGCTGCTCTCGTTCTGCGCGCATGAGCAACTGAGACATCGCACGCACATCAATCAACGCACACATATGATCAGTCACCGTACCGGCCAACCAAGGCCGCTGGCTTCTGGTTGTACGCCATCGTACCTGCTCCGGGTCGAGCGTGAACGATTGGCCTACACTGTCACACGCCAACCCCCAACGACTGTCATCCAGACGAATAATAAACCGATAGTTATCTCTGGCATTTTCCGGCACACGGCCAGCCATGATCCATTGCGCACTATCAACCACCCGCAGGTTATAGTCGCTCCCTGGGCGAATGCCCATGTACCAGTCCGGGCTACCCGGCAATGCGCGGATTTCCTCTTCAATCTTATGTATAGCACCCAGTAGCACCAATGGAACCGCCAGCTGAAGGCCCGCCACGGTGAAGATCAGGCACTCAAAGGGCTGTTGTGACCAGTCAGGGCGTACTTGTGGCTCATTTGTGACCGGCTCCACCTCTTCAACTTTGGGGGCAGGCGTTGGCGCGAGCACTTCCGGCTCTCGCACCACTGGCTGTGGCGGCTCAACCACAGGCAGCTGGACAGGCTCGGCCTCAATCTTTTCGGGTGCTGCGGCTAAAGACTCTTCTTGCTCAGCGGATGTCGTTGCGGTGTGCAGCAACTCATCCAAATAACTGGCAATGGCAGCATCGGATGCCGTCAGCTGTGTCATTTTTTTGTCAGCCATGCTGCCGCCCTTTCACTGCGCCTGCCTGAGCCAGCAAGTCGTCCAGCAAATGGCTGTAGGCTCTCACGCCGTGAGTATTTGCATCGAGGACTGATGGAAACACCCCCTTCTCACTGGCATCACGAAACTTGGTATCCACAGGCACCGCAAACCGCCAAAGGTTATCCGGGTAGGTCTTGCGCAACAGGTTAAGGCTTTTAACAGAAGCCTGTGTTCTCCGGTCGTACATGGTCGGCACAATGGTATACGGCAACTCGTTTTTCTGTGAACGCATCACCATCTGCAGCGTGTGCAGCATGCGCTCAAGCCCTTTGATCGCCAAAAACTCTGTTTGCACTGGAATAACCAAATGCTGCGCAGCCGCGAGCGCATTGACCATCAGCACACCCAGTGACGGCGTGTTGTCCAAAAGCACGTAATCAAAGTCATCCCAGAGCTGCGCCAAAGCCCGCGACATGATCAAACCCATACCGCCGACGCCAACCATTTTCCGCTCAAGCGTGGCCAGGGCTGTGCTTGCAGGCAACAAGAACACACCTGGGTGACTGGTATCGACAATTAATTGCGCGGGCAACCCTTCGGGCACTGTGCCTTGGTGCTGAAAAAGATCAAATACACTGTGGGCAATGGTGTCCGGGTCGTAGCCAAACCAAGAGGTCAGCGAACCATGTGGATCCAGATCGACCACAAGCACACGCTTGCCCCGCTGAGCCAACAATCCACTCAGCGAAACAACAGAGGTGGTTTTACCCACACCACCCTTTTGATTGGCTACTGCCCAAATACGCACACTTGTTACTCCAGCCACAAGCCAAAACGTTTCATAACGGCTCAATAGTTTTATCGGCGAAAACATGGACAACTTGAAGAACGAATGCTCTACAAGCGGCAAGCTTTTGCCGATTCTGATTATAAGGGTGAGTTAATACAGAAAGCGTGCCAGATCAGCTATACGCATGACCAACGTATGGCACTAACGAACAACGCCTCGAATGCTCGACTCTTTTGAAATCAACAAGATGACTCGACGGTTACGGCGCCGTCCTTCCTCTGTATCATTTCGCGCTACCGGTTGATGTTCGCCATAACCAATAGCCGCTAGCCGTTCAGGCTCAATACCTTTCATCACCAGCATTCTTGAAACCGCCGAGGCCCGCGCCGTTGAGAGTTCCCAGTTGGAGGGGTAGCGACCGGTACGGATAGGCTGATTATCGGTAAAGCCCTCTACCTTCACTGCGTTGTCCCTGTCTCGCAGCACCCGTGCCACCTTTTCAATGACAGCAAAAGAATCGTAGTGCGGCTCGGCATCGCCACTATTGAACAACATGCTGTTTGGCAAACTCAGCTCTATCCAGTGATCACTGGTTTCGAGACTGACGACACCCTGATTGATCAGATCATCAAATTCCATGGCCAACTGATCCGCCATGGCTCTCAAAGCTTCAATCTTGCCTTGTTCGCTGACGTCAGGGTTGCCGGGCGCTTCGGTAACAACCGGAGGTATGACATTTTCATGTTGCTGCTCAGGTACCGCAGCAACATGTTCGCCCACTTCAATCGGCTTTATCGATCTCTGTGGGGCATTGAATACACCGGTAAAGGTTTCAGACAAAACTTTGTATTTGCCTTCATTCACGGAAGACACCGAGTACATCACCACGAAAAACGCAAACAACAAGGTGATAAAGTCGGCGTAAGAGATTAACCAACGCTCTTTATTATGTGTCTCTTCTTGCTGGTATCTACGGCGGCGCATAGGTAACCCGGCTCCTGATCACTGCGGGTTAGAGAAAACCCCGAAGCCGCAGTTCGATGGTTTTGGGATTCTCACCTTCGGCAATAGCGATAATGCCATCGATCATCATGTCTTCGTAGCGAGTACGCTCTCTCACAATACCTCGGAGTTTGTGCGCGATAGGGAAAAACAACAAGTTGGCCAGCGCCACACCGTATATGGTGGCGACAAAAGCCGTTGCGATGCCATTCCCGAGAGATTGAGGGTCTTCGAGGTTGGTCATAACCTGTATCAAGCCCATTACCGCACCAATAATGCCGATGGTCGGGGAGTACCCCCCCATGGCTTCGTAGACTTTAGCGGACTCGGTATCCCGCTCTTCGCGGCACTCCAGATCGACTTCAAGGGTATTTCGAATGGTTGACGGCTCGGCACCGTCAACCAACAACTGGAGCCCTTTCCGGGCGAACTTCTCCGGCTCGCGTTCAGCCAGACCTTCCAACCCTAACAAACCTTGTTTGCGGGCTTTCACACTCCAGTCAACGACTTTACCAATGCCATCTTCCAGGGAAACGTACGGAGGCATAAACACCCAGCGCACCTGAACGAAGGCTCTTTTCAGAGTGGGCCAAGAAGTCTGGAGAATCGTTGCCGCCAGTGTCCCGCCAATGACAATCAGCGCCGCCGGCGTATTGAAGAGCGAACTGACCGCGCCCCCTTCCAGCAAGTTACCACCCAAAATGGCCACAAAGGCAAGAATGATCCCCAGCAGGCTCAAGATATCCATTAGCTTACGCCTTCAATCAATCGTAAACCGACATCATTAAGCGGCAACACCTCATCAGACAGTCCTGCGGTCGCGACGGCCATAGGCATACCATAGATCACGGAGGTTTCTTCATCTTGAGACCAAATCACGGACCCAGCCTGCTTCATCATGCGGCAGCCTTCACGGCCGTCAGCCCCCATGCCAGTAAGAATAACGCCCAGGGTTTTACCGGGAAAACTGCGAGCCAGTGAACCAAAAGTGACATCCACACAAGGCTTGTAGTTCAGGCGGTCGTCGCCGGGCAAGATCCGGACCCTACCCCTTCCCCCGCGATTTTCAATCATCATCTGCTTGCCGCCAGGCGCAAGTAACGCAACGCCCGGTTGCAGCACATCCCCATCTTCCGCCTGACGCACTTCAATGTGACAAAGTTTATTCAAGCGTTCGGCAAACGCTGGGGTAAAGCTCGCAGGCATATGCTGAACAAGTACAATCGGTGCAGGAAAACTGGCGGGCAATACGCTTAATACTTTTTGCAGAGCAACCGGCCCTCCCGTAGAGGTGCCAATACCAACCACACTGTATTGCCGTGCTGGCGTTTTTTTGACGGACCGCCGGGGCGTACCCGTAGAAGCAGTTTCATGGTGCACTTCTTTCGTCGCCGGCCGCACTGAAGGCCGCTCGGCACGCTGCGCGACTGCCCTACGTAGTGGCGGCGCAACAGTCGCAGCCTTAGGTTGCGAAACCGCTGCTCGGGCTCGCGGCTGGCTTTTGGCGAGATCCAGCACTCTGTTGATCAGAATATTCTGTAGTTGGCTGGTATCTCGGGCTATTTCCTCGAAATTCTTTGGCAAGAAATCGACAGCACCGGCTTCCAGTGCATCAAGCGTGACTCTGGCACCTTCATAAGTGAGCGAGGAGAACATCAATACCGGCGTGGGCTGCTTTGCCATGATTTCACGAACCGCAGAAATGCCATCCATAATGGGCATTTCATAGTCCATGGTGATTACATCCGGGCGTAGCTTTTCCGCCAGCTCTACGCCTTCCCGGCCATTGGTGGCGGCTCCAACTACGGTGATCTGGCCCGAGGCCGTCAGGATTTCCGTCAGCCTTTTTCTAAAGAAACCTGAATCATCAACGACCAGGACAGAAACTGTCATCCCTTTCTCCTAAACGCCCGGAATCACCCGTAGTGCTGAAGCAAACTGGGCACGTCAATTATCAAGGCAATGCGGCCGTCACCTGTAATGGTTGCTCCCGCCATACCCGGCGTTCCCTGAAGCGCGCGCCCCAAGGGTTTGATCACCACCTCTTCCTGCCCGACCAATTGGTCAACCACGAAACCGACCTGCTTGGTCCCCATCGCAACGATCACGACATGGGCATTGGCAGCCTCTTTCTGAGCCGCTGCTCCGTGCACCAGCCACCGCTTGATGTGAAACAGGGGAAACACTTTATCGCGAACCACAATGCACTCACGCCCATCGACCCTATTGGTTTTGGTGAGGTCGAGGTGGAAAATTTCCACGACGTTTACCAACGGCAGCGCGAACGATTGTTCGCCCAGCATGATCATCAGCGTTGGCATAATGGCCAGCGTGAGCGGCACCTTGATGATGATTTTGGTGCCTTTACCCAGCTCGGACTCAATGGATATCTGCCCATTCAGCTGTGCAATCCGGTTCTTGACCACGTCCATGCCGACACCACGGCCAGACACGTCAGAGATCTGCTCTTTGGTCGAAAAACCGGCAGCAAAAATAAGGTTAAAGCATTCGTTGTCGGTCAGCCTGTCCGCGGCATCCTGATCATACAGCCCCTTTTCGACAGCCTTTCGGCGCAGAACGTCAGGATCCATTCCGCCGCCATCATCTGTGATCGAGAGCAAGATGTGGTCGCCTTCCTGCTGCGCAGACAAGGTAACGGTTCCCGCCCGGGGTTTGCCGGCATCTTCTCGGACATCCGGCCCCTCAATACCATGATCGACTGAATTACGGACCAAATGCACCAGTGGATCAGCAAGCGCTTCCACCAGATTTTTATCCAGATCCGTGTCTTCACCATGCATGACAAGGTTGACTTCTTTCTTCAGGCTGCGAGCAAGATCACGCACCACCCGAGGAAAACGTCCAAACACCTTCTTAATGGGCTGCATGCGGGTTTGCATGACCGCAGCCTGAAGATCGGTGGTCACCACATCCAGGTTAGCGACCGCTTTATGCATGTGCTCGTCTTCGCTTTCCGAGCCCAAACGCTGAAGCCGGTTTCTGACCAACACCAACTCGCCCACCATATTCATGATGTCATCCAGGCGCTTGGTATCGACCCGGACCGTGGTTTCCCCCACTGGAGCAGTTTCTCTGGCCGGGGCTACTGTTTTGGCAGCGGGAGCGGGGTCAGGTTTGGCTACGGGTTCCGGAGTTCGCGCGGGTTGGGCGCTGACTTCCGGTTGAGGGGCGGCACTACTCTCCGTCTGCCCTACGGGGCCTCCGCCTTTGCCGTGAAGCTCATCCAGCAGGCGTTCGAACTCATCGTCAGTGATCAGCTCTGAACTTTCTCCGACCGCTTGCTGAGCGCCTGAGCTCTTCACCGAGCTGTCCGCTTCGCTCGCTTCAGGAGCCACAAACTTGCCTTTTCCGTGGAGCTGATCAAGCAAGGCCTCAAACTCATCATCGGTGATCTCGTCACCGCTGCCACTGGCTTCAGGGCCCGTTTCCCCAGCACTTGAAGAAGCGCTAGGTTCCGCAGGTGCAGCGGCTTTGTCATCCGCCAGCGCATCGAGCAATTGCTCGAACTCTTCGTCAGTAATATCGCCCTGATTATCCGACCCGGAGGCCTCAACCTGGTTTGATGAATCTACAGCTGCTGGCGCAGGCGTTTCCGACTCGGGGATCGCCAATGCATCCAGAGCTTCAATCAAATTGGCAGGGGCCGGCGTCAGCTCTTCACGATTGCGAACTTCTTCAAACATGGCATTGACGTTGTCGAGGGCCTGAAGCACAACGTCCATTAACTCGGGGGTGACCTTACGCTTGTGGTTGCGCAATATATCGAACACGTTCTCTGCGGAATGACAGCAGTTCACCAAAGCATCAAGCTGGAGGAACCCGGCACCACCTTTGACGGTGTGAAAGCCGCGAAATATGGCGTTAAGCAGATCGCTGTCGTCTGGATGCTGCTCCAGATCAACCAACTGCTCCGACAGCTTTTCGAGAATCTCACCGGCTTCTATCAAGAAGTCCTGAAGAATCTCTTCATCGGCATCAAACGCCATGGGTCACCCTCTTTATAATTCAGAAACCGAGACTGGATAGTAAGTCGTCAACGCCGTCCTGCCCCGAAACAACATCGTCTCGCTCGGCAGCTTTTATTTGTGGACCTACTCCCTTTTCGGCCGATTCTTCTTTTTCTTCAATCTGATGGACCGTGCCGGTCAACTGGTCGACGTGGCTGGCCATAACAACCAAGCCCAACAGGTTTTCTTCCACCTCTTTGACAAGCGCAGTGACCTTTTGAATCACCTGACCCGTAAGGTCCTGAAAATCCTGGGCCAACAGAATCTCTGAAAGGTTCTTGTACAGGTTGCCCGAGTCCTCGCCCAAGGTTCCGAAGAAGGTATCGATTCGCGCGTACAGCTCCCGGAACTCTGCTGGCTCCATCTCCCGACGACGCAAGCGCTGCCACTCGTCCCGCAGACTCAAAGCTTCATCACGGATTGCGTGCGCCACGGGCATGCTTTCCTCAACCAGATCCATCGTGCGGTTAGCGGCCTGACCAGTCATTTGCACTACGTAGGCCAAGCGATCCGACGCATCAGACATTTTCGAAAGCGCTTCTTTCTGTTCCGCATTCCTAGGGTCTATCTGGAAATTCCGAATTGCTTCGTGAAGACTCCGGGTCAATCGTCCCACTTCCTGATACAGGCTTTGGTCACGTACTTCGCTAAGTTCATTAATGACCGTCATCGCCCGTGCGAAGTCGCCGCTGTTGACGCTCTCAACCAATTGCGAGGTCTGCTGTTGCAGTTTTTCTGTGACCTCTGGGTCGAGACCCCGTTGGGTGTGTTTGCTGTCACTCATGCGAGCTGCCCGACCTTTGGTTACTGAATACGTTCAAAAATCTTCTCGATTTTTTCTTTAAGAACAGCTGCCGTAAACGGCTTAACGACGTATCCGTTCACCCCGGCTTGTGCAGCCGCCACAATCTGATCACGCTTGGCTTCAGCGGTGACCATCAATACGGGCAGGTTCTTCAGGCTGTCATCAGCTCGGACGGCCTTCAACAAATCAAAGCCTGACATACCCGGCATGTTCCAATCGGTCACCAAAAAGTCATAGTGTCCGTTCTTGAGCATCGGCAACGCCGTGTTGCCATCGTCGGCTTCGTCAGTATTGGTAAACCCCAAGTCACGCAGCAGGTTTTTGATAATTCTTCGCATTGTGGAAAAATCATCCACAATGAGTATCTTCATGTTCTTGTCCAAAGGGACCTCCAGTAAATAACACCCGGATGTAGGACAGCCCGCTGATATCCGGCAGGCTGCGTAAGATTCTGTTCAGGACGCTCGAGCGTTACCTGTCACCATGTTCGCGCCAATCTGATAGCCGGCCGCGAAGGCGCAGGGCTGCTTGACTGTGAATCTGGCTGACTCGGCTTTCACTGACCCCAAGTACCGCCCCAATTTCCTTTAGGTTCAATTCTTCCTGATAATACAAGCTCAGCACTAACTTTTCTTTCTCTGGAAGTGCTTCAATCGCTTCGGCCAAGCTACGCTGAAAGGCACCTGCGGAAATGCCATCCAATGGATTATCACTGGCCTCTTGTTCTTCTATCGGCAGCTCACCGGATTCATTGAGTTCATCCAAACTAAATAATCTACCGCTGTTGGCATCGGCAAGGGACGAATGGTATTCCGCCAATTCAATACCCAACTCTTCCGCCACCTCAGCGTCTTGCGCCTCTCGACCAATTCGGTCTTCAACCGATTTAATTGCGGCAGAGATTCGGCGGGCATTGCGGTGCACCGAACGAGGCACCCAATCACCTTTTCGAATTTCGTCAACCATCGCGCCACGGATTCGAATACCCGCATAGGTCTCAAAGGTCGCGCCCTTACCCGAAGAATAACGCTGGGCAGCCTCGAGCAAACCGATCATTCCGGCCTGCATAAGGTCATCAAGCTGCACAGATGCTGGCAAACGGGCCATCAAATGAAGGGCAATTTTTTTGACAAGCGGGGCATGATCTTCGACTAAGCTCGAAGCGTTGCATGCACCTGCCTGTTGATATATCCCCAGATTCTTCGCCAATGTCATGTATCCGGCTTTTATTATTGGAATGAATTCAACTCAGACTTCGACGAGCCGCTCCACGAAAAACTCCAGATGCCCTCGAGGAGAGGATGGCAGCGGCCAACTATCTACTTTGTCTGCCAATGCGCGTATCGCAATAGACGCTTTCGCACGAGGGTACGCATCCAGGACAGCCCGCTGGCGTTGAACGGCTTTCTTGACCGCTTCGTCGTAAGGCACAATGCCGACATATTGTAACGCCACATCCAGAAAACGCTCGGTAACTCGCGTCAACTTTTCGAACAAGTGCTTACCTTCTTCTTCGCTTCGAACCTGGTTAGCAAGAACCCTAAAGCGATCCGTTCCGTAATCACGGTTCATCAGCTTAATGAGTGCATACACATCCGTTATCGAGGTCGGCTCATCGCAAACAACCAGCAAGAGCTCTTGCGCTGCGCGCAAGAAACTAACGACAGACTCGGAGATACCGGCGGCGGTGTCCACTATCAAAACGTCAATCTGGTCACCCAGCTCGCTGAACGCATTGATCAAGCCTGCATGCTCCATGGGACTAAGCTGTGTCATTCGCTGCGTACCGGAAGAGGCAGGCACGATTTTGATACCGCCAGGACCATCCACCAGCACATCTTTCAGATCACACTCACCACTGAGCACATCGTGCAAATTTTTATTGGCTGTTACGCCTAGCAGCACATCCAGATTACCCAACCCCAAGTCGGCATCGAGTACAACAACACGGCGGCCTTTTTCTGCCAACGCTATCGCCAGATTGACCGACACGTTGCTCTTCCCGACACCGCCTTTGCCGCCGGAAACCGCAATAACCTGAACCGGATGTGGTTTGCTCATACTGTTTATTGTCTCTTACTGCGTCGTTAACGGGCTTTATGCCGGTGTCTGTTGCTGTGATGGTTACGCCAATGCGCCTTCAACAGCGTCCTGAGAATGCTGCATCGCTCTCAGACGCTCGACGCCCATACGCACCAATGGAGCCGCCTCTGCCCGATGCAGGTCTTCCGGTATTTTTTGACCGTCTGTGTACCAAGCCACCGGCAGACCGGTTTCCATCACAAACCCTAGAGATTCTCCTAGGGTAAGCGCTTCGTCAATCTTGGTCACGATGCAGCCGGCAAGGTCTGCCATCTTATAGCAATGCCAAACGGATTTCATAATACGCGGCTGACTGGTGGCGGACACCACCAAATGTGTACGAATATTGTGATCACTGCGAACCAGTTCAGCCAGCTGCTCCTGATACCCACGGTCGGCACTGGTTAGTCCGGCGGTATCAATAAGCACGAGATGACGGTCTGAAAGCTCATCCAGAATGTCATCCAACGAGTGGCTTTCATCAACCACTCGCACCGGCACATTCAAAATTCGCCCAAACACGAACAACTGCTCATGCGCGGCAACCCGATAGCGATCGGTCGTAACCAACGCCAAGGAGTCTGCTCCGTGCTCCAATACATAGCGCGCAGCCAGTTTACCAATTGTCGTTGTTTTACCCGACCCGGTCGGGCCCACCAAGGCATAAACGCCTCCAGCTTCCAACCAATCCTCGCGCGCCGTTCTAATCCCCGTCGCGACCATCTTCAATGACGCTTTCCAACCGTCTTCCAGTCGACCATTTCGATGCTGCCGAGAAACCGATCCGGCCAACTCGGTTCCCAAACCAAACTCTTGCAGCCGTTCACTTAACAGCTGCTGCACGGCGTTTTTGCCCCCTCCCTCTGAGGGCGCGCGCGCATCTGCAGCCGGTGCGGCTTGAGCGCCCATCAACTCACGCAAAGAGCTGATCTCGGCTTTCATCGCAGCCAACTCGTCAGAGTAACCCGGCGACTGTTGCGAGCCTCGCACGCCAGAACCCTGACCAGTTACTAAACTCGCCGAAACATCCGCTTCGTATTCAACATCCTCGTGCAGCGACACCTGAGGATACCTGGCACCTGACGCTGCACGCTTTTCCCGAACTTCCTGAATCCGGCTGCGAGTTCGGCTCAGCTCATCCTCAAGCCGGCGATGCTGGTCTGCCTGCATTTCAGCCAAACGGGAGCCGTTAGTGGCTTCCGCCGCTTTCTCACCCAAACTTTGGCGAGCCATGTTTTCGTCATAATCCAGAGCCGTCACAATTTCGACGCCCCCATCCACCCGGCGATTGGACAAAATAACGGCATCCGGCCCCATTTCGTGACTGACCTGCTTCAGGGCCTCGGCCATGGACTGAGCAAAAAACCGTTTAACTTTCATAACTTCCATCCTCTATCGCCGAGATGAACTCAGCTGACCGCGTTGCTTTATCCGCCATTACTGACCGACAGAAGCAACGATCGTGATCTGTTTGTTATCCGGAATCTCTTGGTACGAAAGCACGTGCAAGCGCTCTACCCCGTAGCTGGCAAACTTCGCCAAGCCAGGCCGCAACGGCCCGGAGACCAACAGAATGGCTGGCTTGCCTAACATTTCCTGGCGCTGCACGCTGTCTTGCAGCGAACGTTGCAGCTTTTCCACCATGTTGGGCTCTAGCACCATGCCAATATCATCCTGTCCGCCGGATTGTTGACTCTGCTGAACAGACTTAAGCAACATCTGTTCCAAGTCAGGATCCAGAGTGATCACCGGGATTTCGGCATCATTGCCACAAATGCTTTGCACGATCATTCGGCGCAGCGACTGGCGTGCTAACGTGGTAAGCAGTTTCGGATCCTGACTCTTCGGATGAACATTGACGATAGCCTCGGCGATCGAACGCATGTCACGAACAGGCACTTCTTCTTTCAGTAAATTCTGCAGCACTTTGAGTAATATGCTGATGGAGATGGTGGTGGGCACCAACTCTTCCGCCAGTTTTGGGGAGATTTTTTCAAGCTGATCCAGCCACTTTTGCGCCTCGTCGTGGCCAATCAATTCGTGCGCATGCTTCTGGAGAATCTGATTCAGGTGCGTGGCCACCACGGTACTGGCATCTACTACAGTATAACCAAGCGTCTGGGCCTGATCTTTTTGCTCAGACTCAATCCAGATGGCATCCAAACCAAACGCAGGGTCTTTCCCAGCGATACCCTCGACTTTTCCGAACACCTGCCCCGGGTCAATGGCCAGTTCGCGCTCGGGATGAATCTCGGCCTCGGCAATGGTGACGCCCATCAGCGTTATTCGATACACGTTCGGCATCAGATCCAGGTTGTCCCGGATGTGCACGGACGGCATCAGAAAGCCCATATCTTGGGACAATTTTTTCCGCACACCCTTTATGCGACTAAGCAACTGGCCACCCTGGGACTTATCCACCAAAGGAATCAACCGGTAGCCAACCTCCAGCCCGACAATGTCGACGGTCGCGACATCATCCCAACCCAACTCACGGGTTTCTCCCAGCGCCGGCAAGGCTTGCCCGTCACCACCGCGATCAGGAACAACCTCGCCACCCTGGCGAGGCACCGCACCGGGCATACCACCCCGCCCGGCAAACACACCGTCTTCCTCGACCGTTTGACTCTGCTTTTTCCAAACAAACCAAGCGGCCACAGCAGCCAGCAATCCCAGCCCAAGGAATGCCACATGAGGCATTCCCGGAATCAGGCCCAACAAAATCAAAATGCCCGCTGCGATACCCAGCGCTTTAGGCGCGCTGAACATCTGCTGGAGAATCTGCCCGCCCATATCCTGACTGGAGGTCACTCGGGTCACCATAATGGCGGCGGCAGTGGATAACAGCAGCGAAGGAATCTGAGCAACCAGACCATCACCAATGGTCAGCAGCGCATAGCGCTCCATCGCGAGCGTAAAGTCCAGGCCGTGCTGAACCATACCAATGGCCACACCACCGATGATGTTAATGGCCAGAATGAGCAAGCCGGCAACCGCATCGCCTTTAACAAACTTCGATGCACCGTCCATGGAACCGTAGAAATCGGCTTCCTGAGCAATTTCTGAACGACGAGCTTTAGCCTCTTCCTGATTGACCAAACCCGCGTTGAGGTCCGCATCAATGGCCATTTGCTTACCCGGCATGGCATCCAGCGTGAAGCGCGCGCTCACCTCGGACACCCGGCCGGCACCCTTGGTCACCACCAGGAAGTTAATGATCATCAGTATCGCGAACACCACCAAACCAACAGCGTAGTTGCCACCAATCAACACGGCACCAAAGGACTCAATCACCTTACCAGCGGCATCGCCACCTTCATGACCATTGAGAAGAACAATCCGGGTAGACGCTACGTTCAAACCAAGGCGAAGCAGCGTTGCGACCAACAGCACCGTCGGGAAGGAAGCAAATTCCATAGGCCGAAGCGCATAAACACACACCAGCAAAATAACAATCGACAGAGTGATGTTGAAAGTGAAAAAGACGTCCAACAAAAAAGCGGGCACGGGCAAGATCATCATGCCCAACAAACCCATCAGCATCAGCGGGACACCGAGATTCCCTCGCGTCAGAGTTTTGACGTTATTCAGAACGAACGCTCTGTCCATACTGCCTGCTTCTCCGGATCACTGTACTTTGAGGCCATTTGGGGTAACCACCGGGTCGAAAATCTGACGCGACACCCCTGCATGAATACCGTGTCGCAAGATCTGTACCATCCCCTATAAATTTTATGATTTCTCGCCAACAGATCGCCTGACGTGAGCGCCTGGATACGGTATCCTTTCGCCGTTTGACTGATCAAAATCCAAGCCAGAAAATCCGAACCCACAGGTGACCCCGATGCCTATCCACGAAGTGAAGCACCCACTGATCCAACACAAGCTCGGCCTAATGCGCCGCTCAGACATCAGCACCAAAAATTTTCGTGAACTGGCTCAAGAAGTTGGCGCACTGCTGACCTACGAAGCGACTAAAGATTTCACCCTGCAGGAAGAAACGATTGACGGCTGGGCCGGACCGGTAACGGTAGAACAAATACACGGTAAAAAGATCACCATTGTCCCCATCTTAAGAGCAGGCTTGGGCATGCTGGATGGTGTACTCAGCCTGATCCCTGTCGCACGAGTAAGCGTTGTCGGTCAGATCCGTAACGAAGACACTCTCGAGGCGGAAACCTATCTGGAAAAACTGGTAGGTGAACTGGACCAACGTACCGCGCTGATCATCGACCCAATGCTTGCCACTGGCGGTTCCATGATTTCCACCATCGACTTGCTTAAACAAGCCGGCAGCACCGAAATCCGCGCTCTGGTCTTGGTTGCTGCACCGGAAGGCGTCGAAAAAGTCCTGGAAAAACACCCGGACGTTTCCATCTACACAGCCTCCGTCGATGATTGCCTGAACGAAAAAGGCTACATCCTGCCGGGTCTCGGCGATGCGGGAGACAAGATCTTCGGCACCAAACAGAAGGATGTTTAAGAATGCAGGACATCACGACTGACTCAACCTGGAAACAGGCCATAGCCGGGTCGCAAATGCTATTAGTCGCCTTCGGCGCACTGGTACTGATGCCACTGATCACCGGGCTTGATCCGAACGTTGCGCTGTTCACAGCCGGTATCGGCACACTGATCTTCCACGTCGTGACTGGCGGTCAGATCCCTATCTTCCTGGCCTCCTCCTTCGCCTTCATTGCCCCGATTATGGCCGCCAAAAGCCAGTTCGGTCTGCAAGAAACCCTAGGCGGCCTAATGGCAGCGGGTATCCTCTACATCATCCTCTCCGGCGTCATCCGCTTGCGCGGAACCGGCTTCGTCACACGCCTGCTGCCGCCGGTGGTGATTGCTCCGGTGATCATGACCATCGGCTTGGGCTTGGCCCCCGTTGCCGTGCACATGGCCTCCGGCCGCACCGGTGATGGCGGCACACAACTCGTGCCAGAAGACACCGCACTGGTGATCGCGATGATCTCACTGCTGGTGACCATCATCATGACCGTCTGGGCAAAAGGCATCTTCCGCCTGATCCCGATCATGATCGGCATCATCGTTGGCTACATCCTCTCCGCCTTCGCCGGCATCGTCGACACCACCGCCATCCAAGAAGCCGCCTGGTTCGCCGTCCCGAACTTCGTCGCACCCGCCTTCAGCTGGGGTGCCGTCTTGTTCATGATCCCGGTCGCAATCGCCCCGGCCATCGAACACATCGGCGACGTACTGGCCATTGGCAACGTCACCCGCAAAAACTACCTAGAAAAACCCGGCCTGCACCGCACGTTGCTGGGCGACGGCCTAGCCACCAGCGCTGCTTCCATGCTCGGCGGACCACCCAACACCACCTACTCAGAAGTCACCGGCGCAGTCATGCTGACCCGCAACTTCAACCCGAAAGTCATGTGGTGGGCCGCAGGCACAGCCATCGTACTGGCCTTCGTCGGAAAATTCGGCGCAGCCCTGCAAACCATCCCGGTCCCCGTCATGGGCGGCATTCTGTGCCTGCTGTTCGGCTCCATCGCAGTGGTCGGCCTGAACACCCTGATCCGCCACCAAGTCGACCTGTCCCAGTCCCGTAACCTCGTTATCGTGGGCGTCACACTGGTCTTCGGCATCGGCAACATGGTGTTGGGAACGCTGGAAGGCATTGCACTGTGCGCAGTCGTCGCGATTGTATTGAACTTGGTACTCCCCGGCGAGAAAGAAGCATGGGGCAAACGAATTCAAGAGGGCAGCGTAGAATAACTCGCCCTCAGTAATTCCTATACTGGCCAAGCCAGGAAGTGCGGCGCTGGGCCGCCCTCCCAAAAATATCGAAGGCCAAGGATGGCCTGAGAAAAGCGCGCATGGGTGAGGCAAGCGTTTATGAAGCGAAGCTTCATGCGCAGCCGAACGACAGCAATCTACGATTGCTGGCCGGACCCGCTTGCGGGGGCTAGTAGCGGTTTTTGGGAGGGAGGTCTAGTGCCACACAGCACCAAACTTTCAGGCTACTTTTGCCCCACTCCCCCAAGAAAAATCAAAGATCGCGCCGCATCTCCGGCGGAATAGGAAAGTCCGGCATCCCAGGCTTAGGCCCACGCCCTTTCCGGAACTGCCGCAACTGAAACACATAAGCCAACACCTGAGCGATCGCCATATACAGCCCGTCAGGAATCTCCTCACCAATATCCGAATTATAATAAACCGCCCGAGTCAAAGGCGGCGTACGCAACACCTCCACCTTATACTCCCGAGCCACCTCCATAATCTTGAACGCCACCTCATCAGCGCCCTTCGCCACCACAACCGGTGCCCCCATCGCATCCTGATCGTACTTCAACGCCACCGCATAATGCGTCGGGTTGGTAATCACCACATCCGCCGTTGGCACATCCTGCATCATCCGGCGCTGGGCCATCTCTCGCTGCAGCTGACGAATCTTACCCTTAACTTCCGGCTTACCCTCAGAATCCTTGTACTCGTCCTTCACCTCTTGCTTCGTCATCCGAAGCTTCTTCTGATGGTCATAAATCTGAAACGGCACATCAATCATCGCGATAATGATCGTGGCGCAAGACAACACCAGAAAACTCCAACCCAGCGTCCACAGCACATGCTCCATCGCCGGCACCACCGGCTCCTCCGCAATGCTCAACAAATCATCCGTGCGCAAGTTAAGAATCAGGATCGCAATCGACAATACCAAGCCCACCTTGGCAATGGCCTTCACCAGCTCGATGAGCGAACGCATGGAAAACATCCGCCCCAGGCCCTTGATCGGATCCATCCGATTGGCTTTAGGTGCAATGGCTTTAGCACTGAACAACAAGCCACCAATACCAATCGAACCGGCAATAGCGGCAATCAGGAGCAAAATCAGAATGGGAGACAGTGCCAGTGCGGCCTCCTTGGCCGAGACAATCAACTGAACACTCATGTGACGGGTATCGAAAATCGCTGCGCGCTCAATCACAAAAGCATCACGCATGATGCCCTCGAACGTTGCCGCCAGTGAGGTACCAAACATCAGCAAACCGCCCGCACCCGCGAGCAGCACCGCCATCGTGGCCAACTCTTTCGATCGGGCAGCCTGGCCATCCTCCCTGGCTTTCTCAAGCCTTCGGGGGGTAGGCTCTTCGGTTTTTTCCTGACTGTTGTCGTTCTCTTCGGCCATCGTCAACGCCCCTGCAATTGACGCATAAAATCGAACGTCTCACGCGTGTACTGATCAAAGTGCGGCAGAAAGTTTCCATGCAACACCCAGATGGCGAACAAACCAAAAATCAGACCAATAGGAAAACCCAACGCAAAAATGTTCATCTGAGGCGCCGCCCGTGTCATCACCCCGAACGAGATGTTAACAATCAGCACCGCCGTCACGGCCGGCAACGCCAGCAGCATAGCCGAGGCAAACATCCAACTGATGCGATGCGCCAGCGCCCAAACCCCACTTTGCCCCAATCCTTCCAAGCCTATCGGCATGGTATGAAAGCTTTCAATGAAAATCTCAAACGCCACCAAGTGGCCATTCATCAGCAAAAACAGCAAAGTGATGGTAATCGTATAAATCTGCGCCAGAACCGGTACGTTCACGCCGTTGGCCGGATCCACCATAGATGCAAACCCCAAACCCATCTGCATAGCAATCATTTGCCCAGCGATAACAAACAGCTGCCACAAAGCCGTCAATGCAAAACCCAACCCCACACCAATGAGGATTTGCTGGAGCGTGATCACCACAGCGTCTGCGCTCAGCGCTTCAACCTGAGGAACTTCGGGAATCATCGGGACGATCAGAATGGTCATAAGCAAAGCCAGCCCCAGGCGCACTCGCGCCGGCACTAACTGAGTTCCGAAAATAGGAATGACCATGAGGAAGCTGGCAAGACGGAACAGCGGCCAAAGATGCTGCCCTACCCACTGACCCAGCAGGTCTGCACTGAACTCCGCAGGAAACATCCGCTAGCCGATCAGGTAAGGAATACTGGAAATGAGCCCACGAGCGTGGTCCAGCAACGTGGTGAGCATCCAGGGGCCCGCCGCAATGATAACGATCAGCGTCACCATGAGCCGTGGCAGGAAACTCAACGTTTGTTCGTTGATTTGGGTGGCGGCTTGAAAGGTACTGACCACCAAACCGATCACCAAGCCGGGACCAATGATGACGCCTGCGAACAGAACGATCAGCCAAAGTGCTTCACGAACGATATCAATGGCAGTTTCAGGCGTCATGTCTAGCCTCCTATATGCCGTAGCTGGCGGCAAGGGTACCCATAATCAGAGCCCAGCCATCCACTAGTACGAAGAGCATTATTTTGAAAGGCAACGATATGATTATAGGTGAAAGCATCATCATACCCATGGCCATCAAAACACTGGCGACCACCATGTCGAGAATCAAAAACGGAATAAACAGGATAAAACCGATCTGAAAGGCCGTTTTTAACTCACTGGTCACAAACGCTGGCATCAGCACCCAGAAAGACACGTCTTCCGGTGTTTCGTACTCAACTTCCGCCAGCCGCATAAACAGCGCTAAATCGGATTCCCGGGTCTGCTCGAGCATAAAATTCCGGAACGGCTCACTGGCCAGCTCCACCGCTTCCAGCGAGGTGACCTCTTCCTGCATGTAGGGCTGCAATCCGACCCGGTTGGCCTCTTCCAGCACCGGCTTCATGATGAAAATACTGAGAAAGAGCGCCAGCCCCAGCAAAATCTGGTTCGATGGCGTGGCCTGAAGACCAAGGGCTTGCCGCAAAATAGCAAACACCACAATGATTCGCGTGAACGATGTCATCATCATCAGCATCGCCGGCAGGAAAGTCAGCGCGGTCATCAGCGCCAGTATCTGCAGGGTTACCGAATATTCCTGGGTGCCACCTTCGCCGGGCTGAACGGAAAACGCTGGAATACCCGGCAAATCGGCCGAGGCAACAGCCGGCAAGAACAAACCGGCCATCAGGGCCAAATAAGGCAGGCAAGATCGAATAGCGGCATTCACCATAGCGTTACTCTTTATGCTCGGGAGCTGTCCATGACTTACCCATCAGGCCCTGAAGTTTGCGGGCGAAGTCACTGGCTCCGGTGTTGCTGGAATCCACCACAGGCTCATCAAAGACCTGCAGGGTCCGGATGCTGCCCGGCGTTATACCCAGCAAGATCTGTTGTCCGCCGACTTCCACTAACGCGATGCGCTCCCGCGTGCCAATAGCGAGCACGGAAACCACGCGAATCGCGTTATTGTTCATGCCCGCCATGCCGGTCATGCGCCGAATCAACCAGGCACACCCGTAGATGACGGCGATGACAGCAACAAGACCAAGCCCGAGACTGACGATCATGCTTACGGTATCTGGCGCATTACGTGAGGCTTCCTGAACAGGCTCGGCCGCCTGCTCAGCGATGGCCGGCATACTTAACAGGGCTGGTGGCAGCCAACGCAACCAATAAACCACGTTACTTCTGCAGCCGTTTAATGCGTTCACCCGGGCTGATGACGTCTGTCAGCCGGATGCCGAACTTTTCGTTCACCATAACCACTTCGCCGTGCGCAATCAGTGTACCGTTGACCAGAACGTCCAAAGGTTCACCGGCTAAACGATCAAGCTCAATTACAGAGCCCTGGTTCAGCTGCAGCAAGTTGCGAATCGGTATTTGGGTATTGCCCACCTCCATCGAGATGGTTACCGGGATATCCAGAATAACATCCATATCCGGAGAGCCTGCACCTCCTGACGAACCGCCGTCTTCCGTAAACTCTTCCATAGGAGCCGCACGCACTTGCTGCTCAGGCGCTTCTTCAGCTTTGCCACCCTCCGCTTCAGCCATGGCCTCGGCCCAAGCATCTTCCGTTGACTCCTCGGTGTTCGCATCGCCGGATTCACCCATAGCCGCTTCCCACTCGGCCGCCAGCTTTTCGTCTTCCGTGAGTTCCTTTTCGTCTTTTTTGTCGTCGTCAGCCATTGCGTCCCACCTTCAGTTGTTTCTTCACCTTGGGCAACGTCGCCCTTTCATGAATTCGTAGCGCCAGCTTACCGTCGCGAGTTCCCATTGTTGCTTTGTATACAGGAACACCATTGGCCGTTACGGTCAGATGGTCAGCAAGCTCGACGGGAATCACGTCACCCGCTTTCAGCTTGGCAATATCCCGAAGTGAGATCCTGCGCCGACAAATCGTGGTGTTAATCGGCACACTGATGTCCTTGATATCTTCCTGCAGGGCATTGACCCAACGTTCATCAACGTCATCAATATCACTCTGGACACCCGCGTCCAGCACCTCACGGATCGGCTCGATCATGGCGTAGGGCATCGCAAGATGAAGTTCACCCCCGCCGCCATCCAGTTCAATGTGGAAGGTGCTAACAACCACCACCTCACTCGGGCTAACAATATTGGCCATGGCAGGATTGACTTCAGAGCTCATGTAATCGAAGTCGATGTTCAAGACCGCTTGCCAGGCTTCCTTCATATCCGCGAAAACCTGATTCAATACCATCTGCACAATCCGGTTTTCAGTCGGCGTAAATTCCCGACCTTCAATCTTCGCGTGGCGCCCCTCTCCTCCGAAGAAGTTATCAACCAGTTTGAACACCAGTTTGGCATCTAGCACAAACAACGAGGTACCACGGAGAGGGCGCACTTTGCAGAGGTTGAGACTGGTCGGCACGTACAGTGTATGAACGTACTCACCGAACTTCATGATCTGTACGCCGCCGGTTGAAACATCCGCATTACGACGCAACAAATTGAACAGACTGATTCGGGTGTATCGGGCAAACCGCTCGTTGATCATTTCGAGCGTTGGCATTCGGCCACGGACGATACGATCCTGACTGGCGAGGTCATAATTTTTTACGCCAGTGTCATCGCTGTCATCATAGGTATCGATGTCACCATCATCCACACCGTGGAGGAGCGCATCGATTTCTTCCTGTGATAGTAAATCCTGCATATCTGGTCCTGCCCTGACAATGGCCTACTGCACAACAAAGTTCCGGAACAATACCCGAGCAATAGCAGGTTCGCCCTCTTGCTCCAGCATCTGGTTCACTGCTTCCAGCATTTTATTCGACAGTGCGAGCCGGCCTTCAGGCGCCTGTAACTCAACAAAATCGGTGCTGCCTAACAGCATATTCAACTGATTCAGGATCAGAGGCATGTGCTTTTCAGCGCCCGCCAATGCGGCAGGATCTTTTGCCTCGAAGGACAAATAGATCTGGGCATAACGTTGCCGCCCTTGTGCCTTCACCGTTGTTCTCAGTGGCTTCTGGATATCGCTGTAGATGCTGGGCTGAAACTCTGGGGCAGCAGGCTCGGAAGAGCTTTCATCGACCGCGCTGGCCCCATCGTCTTTCAGGAACCAGAGTGTGCCAGCAACAGACAGCCCTATAGCCAGCAGCGTAATCACCACCACCGTGATAATAAGCTTCAACTTGCCCTTTTTCGGGGGCGTTTGTGCGGTGTTATTTTCTGCCATGATGTCCGCTTTGTCAGATTATCGTCACTCTGAGGTGTTCAGAGCGCGTTTATCAAGAGTAATGCAAGGGACGGGCCAAATGCGCCACCACCCCTATTTAAACCAGCAGTTTAGCGCTGCAAAGGGTGATGGGCAAAAACGTTTTGAAGGGATGAGCATTCAGCCTCTCGCCAGAGGACTTCAAGCGAAGACGTCGACCTCTCCTTTCCAGGCCAGGTCGAGATGGCCAGATGCCATTTCCTGCTCTTCGAATTCACCTGAAGCCAACCCTCCAGCCCCATGACGGGAACCATCGCCCTGCTCGGAACCCTCTCCCTGCGCATCGGTTTGGCTACCCGGCCGATCAGACACATCGAACTCACTCAAGGAAACTCCTTGCTCCGCCAGCATGTCGCGCAAACGGTTCGAATGAAGTTCCAACTGCTCACGAACCACTGGGTTAGCCGCATGCACGGTGACGGCTGCCTGATCATTCTGAACCCGAACCTTCACTTCCATGGGCCCCATATCGGCCGGGGTGAGATGAATTTCAGCCACTTGCAGGTTTTTGGCGGTGAGCCAGCTGAGCTTGCCCATCACCTTATCGCCCCACTCGGCTTGCCCGACCGGCACATCGACTGTGGTGGCATAACCACGCAACGGTATATTCGCCTCAGCTGCCAACTTTCCCTGTATAGCCTGTTGTGCTGCGCTATCCAGTGAGTTTTGGAATCGTGGTGATGAAAGTAAGCTTGCGGAATCAACCGGCCTTGCGGATTCGGCCGTCACATTGGCCGCCAGCAAATCTGAAAACTGACCATTAGAAGCCAAGCCAGCCGAACTTGTTCCCTGGCCATTCAGCCCGTTCGCCAAAAGCGGTTTTCCGGGCAAGCCACCGTTAACAAGACCGACATGGACCGCCCCCTCAGAAGTTGGGGCTGCGCCGTTAACTGGCATTAAAGATTGCAGGTTGGCGAAGGTAAGGGGCGTTGGATATTCTGCCAGATCTTGAGTTTCACCCAACAGCGGCGCACTGTCCATCTCGTCAGCGGATTGCGAACTGGGCTGCGTCTTGTCGGCAGCTGCGTTTTTGCCCGCTTCGGGCGACGCTTTGCTGCTGGCTACCCGGTCTTTGGGAGAAGCGTCTTGGGCTCGCGCGTCATCTTTAACGGCATTCGAAGACTCTTTTCGGTCAGCGCGCTTTTGCCCCAGGCGCCGCTTTTCAAGACGATCTTGCTCGGCTCGCGAAACCTGTTCAAAAGGGCTGTCACCTTTTTCGGAACGGCGACTGCTTGCGACAGTCTTCGGCCCAGCGGTGTCTTGCTGCGCTCCGGAGGATGGCACTTGGGAAAGAATTGTCTGCTGCATGGCAACCTCTTGCCGCTTTATGTCTCAGGGGCTCCCCCAATGGGGGCCACTCTGTAACGAAGCAAAAGCAATGCCAAGCAGATGCATATCCGGTTTTACTGGCTGAAGTTTTCCAATTGCCGTGCGACTTCCTCAAATTCCTGCTCAATCGCTGCCAACACCGGTTCAGCGCCTTCCAATCGTTCTTCCCTGCCCAGTATCTCCAATTCAAAGCATAAGCTACCGAGTTTGGGTACGCCGATATTGATACAACTGCCCTTCAGACTGTGGGCAGCTTTTCTGAGGCGGTCCGAATCACCGGCCTCAATCGCTTCTTTCAGCCCAACAATTCGTGTACGCGAATCAGCCAGATACGTTTCGATGAGCACTCCAAACTCATCTTCCATAACATCCTGCAGCTCCGCCAAGGCTTCTTCATCTAAACGGGGTATGTCGTTCATCACGTGTCCTCGCGGTTGCGTTCAGCGCCATTCTTCAATGGCTCGTGGCTCCTTGCGCCGGGAACTCCCAATCATAGACTATTTCAACACAGTTACCCGACCCACAGACGCTGAACTCTCGAGCCAAACGCCTCAAGATTTCCATCCCACGCCCCGAATACTCATTGCTGGCACTCGTTTGGGCGCTCGCGTTGCCCTTGTTCATATCAAAACCTTGACCACTGTCTTCACACCGAATCCTCAACCTGCCCGCTCCAGGCCTGGGTTCATGATCTAATGTGAAACGTATATAGTGCCCTTCCGTGTCAGAAAGCCGGCGCGTTCGCTCCTCATAGTAAAGGCTAAAACCTTCTGCGGATTTTTTCCATTCGGAGGACAACTCTAAAACACCGTGTTCCAGAGCATTGCTGTATAACTCCGATAAAAGCGTAAAGACCTCACCACTTCGTCGCCGCAGCCCCGGCACTTCCATACAAATATGCAGAAGCAACGGCAATGGATTGAAATCCGCTAGCGATCTATCGCGAATTTCGTATACGCAATGCCAGCTGCCCGGGCCAGACAAAGCCGACTCAGGGGCAGATTCAGCGACATCCGCAAGGGCCCCCCGCGCGACCACTTCAAGACAACACAATGTGATGTCGTCTGCTGGGTCGGGGTGCCCCGTAAACGCTTGCAACTGGGCCATCAAGGCCTCAAACGGGTGATCATCGGAGCCAAGCTCCGCAAGCACCTGACGGACGGCGTCTTCTCCAAGGCTCTCACCCCGGACATCACAAGATTCCGGAAAGCCGTCCGTCATCAGAACAATGTAATCTTCTGGCTCTGCGTTCAGCAGGTCCATAGAAGCATTAAACCGATCCGGGGACTGCACACCTAATGGAAGATGGCGTGAGGGAATGGCAATACGCTCCCCATTCTTGCGCACCAACCAACCATCCGGTAAACCGCCATTCCAAACGCGTATAGCCCCTTGCTTACCGTCTGCCTCAACTAGCACTCCACAGCAGAACATGCCTACCGGCAATATACTGCACAGTTTTTGGTTTATTTCCGTGAGGATATCCGCCGCACCAAATCCCTTGGCTGCCATGCCATAAAACACTTCAGCAATGGGCATGGCACCGATCGCGGCAGGCAGGCCATGACCGGTAAAATCGCCCATAAAGAGCAGCGTACCGCCGCCAGGGCGCTCAGCGGCAAACAAGACATCGCCGTTAAAAATCGATAGCGGGGAGGCGTGATAGCGGATATTTGAAGCGTCCAGGCATCCGGTATGCGCGACATTGTCGAAAACCCGTCTCGCCGTGCGCTGCTCGTGCAGCATCTGCTCATTCTGCCTTCGAATTTGATCACGCTGCTGCATCACCGAACGGTGAAGAGCGAGCATCCGGCTGTAGGCATTGATCTTGGCTTCGAGAATGACGCGGCGGTATGGCTTCAGAAGAAAATCATCGCCCCCGGCTTCCAGACAGCTCGCTTGTTCGCTTTCTCCGGCCAATGACGTAATGAAAATGACAGGGATAAAGCGCGCACCCGCCAACCCTTTGATTTTTCGTGTGGCTTCCATGCCGCTCATTTTTGGCATCAAAGCATCCATAAACACGATATCCGGCTCGAACTTTACGAAAACGGCCACGGCTTCAAGCCCATCGGAAGCTTCGTACACCTGATGTCCCAAGCGACGAAGCAGCGTGGCGAGAATCATCCGGTCGCTGTCGCTGTCTTCCGCGATCAGTAGGTTCAAGATGAAGGCCTCAGCGAATGCTAAAAAGCTGCTCGAAGTTAGAGATGGAGAGGATACGCCGAACATCGGCATTGCAGTTTTCGATGACCACACTGGCAATGTCACCGCCGGCATGGTCTCTCAATAACAGCAACATGCCCAGCGCAGAGCTATCAAGGTAGGTCGTGTGGGTCAGATCGACCACATAGTTTTTCACCGGCGCATCACAGTGCTCATACGCATCCCGGAACGCTTGATGGGTACTAAAATCAAACCGCCCCTGCACCTGAATCACCAGCGCCTGACCATCACCACTTCGCCGCGTACTTACTGACATACGCTTACCTCTGTGACCTTTCGCTTAAGGATCATCGCCGCTCCTTGCTCTGCTGCTGTTGTATCAGACTAAGAATAGACAAGATTAGAGGAAATGCACTGAGTACTGCTGATACAGAAGGGAAATTAAAGAGGCTTCAACGTTGACGCCGGGCAAACGCTCGGCCGGCCGCTTCATCAGCCAGCTTTTGTTCTTTTGCATCTTTAGCCTGATGCTCTTGCTGGCGACACGTCTCGATATACCGTTCCATGCCCCGCTTTCGCTCCCACGCCTGCAACCACTCCAGCCGCCGGGCCTCGAACACCTGCTCCGCTTGCAGGAGCTGACGCTGCTGCTGGGCAATAACCTGATCGAGCTGGCCAATAAAGGCCTGCCACGCTTGCAAGCGTGCCACTGCAACAACGCCTTGCTGGCTCGCCCGAATCTGGTCCCGATACTCTTGCTGGTAGCGTTCCAGATTCTCTACTTGCTCTTTATGTGCTTCGACCTGTTTTCGGGCTTCGCCTAAGCGCTCCAGAGCCTCACCCTCTTTTCGCTCTTCCAGTGTAAGCACGACTTCCAGTCGCTTAGACCGCAACATCAACCATTACTCCGGTCAGCCACCGAGCCGGGGGCCGGGGTCTTTACACGATCCGGGGAGCGCCGCTCAGGCACCACGGCCAGCAGCTGTTCAATGCTTTCGCTCAAAGGCGCGCTTTCATTCAGTTCCTGCTGGAGAAACTGCCGCATGTTGGCAATGTGCTGGATGGCAAAATCGGTTTCAGGATCAGAGCCTTTAACGTAGGCACCCACACTGATGAGGTCTCGGGCTTGCTGGTAACGGGAATAAACCTGCTTGAAGCGCTGAGCTCTGGAGAAATGTTCGGGCTGGGTGACTTGCGGCATAACCCGGCTAATGGATGCCTCAACATCAATCGCCGGATAGTGCCCCTCTTCCGCCAGCCGGCGGGATAGCACAATGTGACCATCCAGTATCGCTCTGGCGGCATCGGCAATTGGGTCTTGCTGGTCATCTCCCTCGGTGAGCACGGTATAAAACGCCGTGATCGAACCACCGCCCGGGCGACCATTGCCGGTACGTTCAACCAATTGAGGCAATTTGGCGAACACTGATGGCGGGTACCCTTTGGTCGCCGGAGGCTCTCCGACTGCCAGGGCGATTTCTCGCTGGGCCTGTGCGTACCGGGTCAACGAGTCCATCAGAAGCAAAACCCGCTTGCCTTGATCTCTATAGTATTCGGCTATTCGGGTGGTCAACATGGCCGCACGCAAGCGCATCAACGGCGAATCATCGGCCGGCGACGCAACCACAACGGAGCGCGCCAAACCTTCCTCGCCGAGAATATCCTCAATAAATTCTTTAACTTCGCGGCCCCGCTCACCGATCAGGCCGACAATCGTAATATCCGCATCCGTAAACCGGGTCATCATGCCCAGCAACATACTTTTACCCACACCACTACCGGCAAACAGCCCCAATCGCTGGCCTTGGCCGACCGTCAGCAGTGAGTTAATCGCACGAATACCCACGTCCATCGATTCGCGCACGGGCGCTCGGTGTAGCGGGTTAATAATATCTCCGCTCAGTGGAACGCGGGCTTCCGCCTGAAGCGGCCCTTTTCCGTCCAATGCTTCTCCGGCACCGTTCAGTACCCGGCCTAACATCTGTGGTCCTACCGGCACTCGACTCGCAGAAGAGAGGGGAATCACTCTGGCACCGGGCTTCAGGCCTTCAATGGCGGCAAGGGGCATAAGGTAGACTTTATCTTCTTCGAACCCCACGACCTCAGCTTCAACACTGCCAGTGCCCTCGCCTTCGATCAGGCAACGGTCACCAACCACCATCGGGCAGCCGACGCACTCGAGCGTCAGACCGACCATTCGGGTCAGGCGACCTGAAAGCTCGGGCTCGGGCTCTCGTCCGATCGCAGCCTGAAGCTGCTCAAGGCGATCAGCCAGTCGGGAGGTCATCACCCTCACCCTGTTTGCCGTGATCCGGTTCTATGTCGGAGGGATGATCAGAATCGCTGAGCAGATCTCGATGAAAATCGGTCAATTCACCCATCGCGGCATCGGCTTGGTCGTTTTCAGTATCATCAGCGCTGGCCAACTGCTCTTCCAGCATGCTTTGCACCGCACGTTGAAAGCGTTTCTCGACCGTGTAGTCCACCAGGCTATTACGGGTTTCCACTCTGCAACCGCCGGGCATCAAGCTGTCATCTTGAATGATCGACGGCTTAGCTTCCAAGCGCTCTGCCACTTCGCTGACCGGCTCGAAATCGTCTGGATGGATGTAAACCCGCACGTTGTCTGCCGCTGACGGCAGTGCATTGAGCGCTTTTCGAACAACTTGGCGAATCTGGGATGTGTCGATGCTGAGTTCCCGGTAGACGACCGCCCTGGCCAGCACAGTAGTAAGGTTCACGAGCGCTGACTCCAGCTCTGCTTCATGGCGCTCTATCGGCAGCAACAACTCACCCAGCACCTGATCCAGGCGCGCCATACGGGATGCGTTTTCTTGCTGAATGGCCTCGGCGGCTTGTTGGCGGCCAAGCTCCCGACCTTCGGCTTCACCGGCCGCCAGGCCCTCTTTATGACCTTCAGACCGCCCCTGCGTGAAACCTTCCTGATAGCCCACCTCACGGCCTTCCTGATAACCGTCCTCTCGGGCCGCTTCCCGAATCTCCTGCAGGTTTGCCGCCGTCAGCGGTTTGACCTCTTCCTCTCGGGCAATCTGATTACCTTGCTCATCTAGCAAGGGCAATTCCCACCGCTCCCAAGCGGTCAGGTTCTCTTTCGGGATAAGCTTGTCGTCCTGGTCAGAATCTTTCATCACATCATTTCTTCACCGGCACCACCCAACGATATCTCGCCGGCTTCGGCCATTCGCCGAGCGACAGTGATGATATCTTTTTGTGCCGCCTCAACTTCACTGACCTTGACCGGACCTTTGGCCTCGAGATCATCCTGAAGCAATTCCGCTGCCCGCTTGGACATGTTTGAGAAAATCTTGTCTTTCACGGCCTCATCGGAACCCTTAAGCGCAACCACCAACACCTCGGACGAAACTTCTCTGAGCAGGGCCTGAATGCCCCGATCATCCACATCTTTAAGGTTATCAAACACGAACATAAGATCTTCGATCGTCGTCGCCAAATCCGGATCCATATCCTTTATGGAATCCAGCAGACTTCCCTCGATTGCGCGATCCATGAAGTTCATGATATCAGCGGCACGCTTCACGCCACCAATGCGACTGGCCTGACCGGCGGCACCGCCAGAGAACTGCTTCTCAAGAATATTGTTGAGCTCTTGCAACGCTTGGGGCTGAATCGTTTCCAACGACGCCACCCGCATCACAACATCCAGCCGCACTTTGGGGTCCAGAGTCGCCAGAATTTCGGCGGACTGGTCCGGATCAAGGTAGGAAATAACGATAGCCTGAATCTGCGGGTGCTCATAACGGATAATGTCACCGACGGCTCGGGGCTCCATCCACTTTAGTGTATCCAGCCCTGTAGTATTACCACCCACCAAAATCCGATCAATCAGACTGGCCGCTTTGTCGTCGCCCAGTGCCTGAGTCAACATGGCTCGAATGTAGTCGTCATTACCCACGCCAAGCCCTGTCTGTCCGCCGACAGCATCGACAAACTGGTTCAACACGAAGGAAACTTCGTCTTTAGTGACATCCTTCATTTGGGCCATGGCCACACCCACACGCTGGACCTCTTTCGGGCCCATGTGTTTCAGCACTTCCGCAGCGTCGCTTTCGCCCAGCGACATCAGCAAGATCGCAGCCTGCTCGACCCGGGAGATTTTACGTTGCGGAGCTTGAGCAGAGGCTTGCCCCTGCCCGGCATTTTGTTCAGTCATCGACGTTCACCCACTGGCGCATGACCTGTGCAACCCGGCTAGGATCTTCTGCAATCAGGCCTTTGAGTGCATTCAACTGCCTATCATAGCTGTCTGTCGCGCCCGGCAACAGCAGATCATCCTGCGAGGACATGGCATTTTGCAGGGCTCTATCACCCTCGATACCGTCAAGCGAACCATAGTCATCGCCGTTAGAACCCAGCCCACGGTCGCGTTGGCCGCCGCCCGATAGCGCTTTCAACGTTGGACGCAACAACCCCAAAACCAGAATCAAAATAACTAAGCCTGCCAACACCTGCTTCATCAAATCCCAGAACCAGGGTTGTTCCCAGAAGCCCGGCTGTTCAAATGTCACGGTTTCTTCTGGCGCGAATGACGTGTTCATTACCGTGACACTGTCACCTCGCTCAGCGGAGTAACCTACCGCATCTCGCACCAGCATAGCCAAACGTTGCAGTTCGGCCTCCGGCCATGGTTCATAGGTCACTTCGCCGGTTTGAGGGTTCACGACTTTCATATCGTCAACCGCCAAGGCGACTGTCACACGCTTCACCGCACCCAACTCTTGGCGGGTATAGCTGACAGTTCGGTCAATTTCGTAGTTTCGAGTCGCTTCTTTACGCACGTTCACTGGCGGCGCTATTGGATCGCCGTTTTCATCAACGGTAGCTCCGACCACTTCAGGCACCGTCGCCGCTCCCGGCGGCTGATTGGACAACGCACCCGGCACGCCGGACATCATATTACCCGCACCACGCTGTTCGGTGAGCTCGCGCTCACTGCGAATAGCCTGCTGTTCCGGGTTATAAAGCTCTTCCGCCCGTTCAACCGCAGAGAAATCCAGATCGGCAGAAACTTCTGCGCGGTAACGGCCATCACCCACAATAGGCGAGATCAAAGAAGCCACACGACGGGATAAACGCTCCTCGACGCGACTGGTGTACTCGTACTGATCTTTCATTCGGTCAGTATCGGCTTTGAGCTTGGATTCCTCTCCGGTCAACAAGTTACCGTTCTGATCAACCACGGTCACTTGATCACGGTTCATCATCGGGATGCTTCCAGCAACCAGATTTACAATCGCGCGGATCTGCTCCTGCTCCGGGCGGCGACCGGCAAAGACTTCGAGAAAGATCGACGCGCTTGGCTCACGAGCATCGCGAATGAACACAGAACGCTCGGGGATGGCCAGATGGACTCGGGCATTTCGAACGCCGCGCATGCTGGCGATCGTGCGGGCCAGCTCGCCTTCCAGCCCGCGACGGTAGCTAATAGTTTCCATAAACTGGGAGGTGCCGAGCCCGCGCTCTTGGTCGAGAAGTTCGTAGCCAATGGTTTTCCGATCGGTGACACCTTCTGCAGCCAACTTGAGCCGGGCGTCATAAACCTGCTCGGAAGGCACCAGCAATGCGCCGGTACGCGTATCCATTTTGTAATCAATACCACTGCTATCGAGAATACTGGTGACATCCTGCGGGTTATAGGCCGACAAATCTCCAACAACCGGCTGATAGTTAGGTTCCTGAGCCCAAAGCACCACGGCAACGCCCAGTGCCACACTGGCCGCCAGACCTACCATCAGACCAACCTGTCGCAACAGGTTCAGGCGATTGAACCCAAGCAGCATATCGCTGCGGGTTTCGGATGTGCCGGAATCCTGAGAGGCCGGCAGATCAGAGGCGTTGGTTTCTGCGGGTAAGCTTGCCATGCTACTGCTCCGTTATCAGATCGGCATATTCATGATGTCTTCGTACGCTCGGACGACCCGGTTTCGCACCTGGGTCAGAGCCTCAAAAGACACAGTCGATTTCTGGGCGGCAATCATCACCCGGGTAATATCGACATTGGGGTCGCCCATTTCATAGGCCGTGCGCAGCTCATTGGCCTGACTCTGCACTTCGTTCACGCCGTTAACCGCTTTACCCAGCATATCGTTGAAACTGGGCACTTCTTTGGTTTCCTGAACCGATCGTGGGCCATCCACACGGCCACGCACGGACTGATCCTGATCGATACGCTGATTCTGCATCATTTGCGATCGCAGATTCCGAATCTCGGACAGAACATTGTTGATGTCGGCACGTTGAACCATTTTACTCTCCCGGCCACCCCGTTGGGGCATCAGTTATTCACTCTATAGCCAAGACAAAGCAAACAGCAGGCCAAAACATGCTTTCTCTTTAATTTCAACAATATAAACAAATAAGGAACAGCCAAGGACAAACTTTTGACGGGATTTTGACTGCTAGCGCCGCTTACAACTTACATCAGACAAAAAAGCGGCACCCAGAAAGGGTGCCCGAAGGAGTTAACACGAAGAAAAGAAAAGCGCCTCAGGCCAAGGCCAGCTCAGCCTCAAGATCAATACCGGCATCACGCATCTGGGCCAGCTTGTAGCGCAGGGTGCGTGGACTAATACCTAATTGCTCGGCCGCACGGTTTCGGCGGCCGCCCTCATTTTTCAAGGCCTGGATAATCATACGAAACTCTTGCTGACGCAGATCGCCACCCAAAGAGCCTTGCGTATCGCCGGCCTGACCTAAGGCCTCCGGTGTCACATCATTTTGCGCTGAACACTCAACGGAGGGGACCGGTCCATCTTGGTTTGCAACCGGCTGCGAGAACTCGGCAGCCCCGGTAATACCCATCTCCAAACATAAGTCGCCGGCGTGAATCACATTACCTTGATGCAGAACCAGTGCACGCTGGAGCGCATTATCCAATTCACGCACGTTGCCCGGCCAGCTATAGCTGGTCAGTGCCTGGCGGGCATCATCGGCAAAGCTAATACCGGTAAGCTTCATCTTCCGGCAATGCTTCTTCAGGATCGATTTCGCCAACGGCATGATGTCTAGCGGCCGTTCACGCAATGGCTGCCAACGCATAGGAAACACCGTCAAACGATAGTACAAGTCTTCGCGGAACTTACCCTCGCGAACATAGTCACCAAGATCGCGATTGGTGGTAGCCAGCACCCGCACATCTAAAGGAATGGTCTTGCGCCCACCAACACGTTCTACTTCCCGCTCCTGCAAGACTCGCAGCAATTTGGACTGCAAGCCGAGCTCCATTTCCGAAATTTCGTCCAGCAGTATAGTGCCACCGTTCGCCTGCTCAAATTTGCCCGGTGAAGTCGCAACAGCGCCAGTGAAGGCACCTTTTTCATGACCGAACAGGATGGCTTCCAGCATATTCTCTGGAATGGCCGCGCAGTTAATAGCAACAAACGGCTTGTCTGCGCGGGGGGATTGCTCGTGAATAAAGCGCGCCAGCACCTCTTTACCGGTGCCACTTTCACCCGAAATCATCACGGTGGAATCACTGGCTGCCACCTTGGTGGCGAGCTGGAACATGCGCTTACTGACTGGATCTTCCGCAATCGGTTGGTCACCGGACGCTTGGCGCGCTCCGCCTACAACCTTACTGACGGCCTCAACCAACACCTGCGGCTCGAACGGCTTCACAAGGTAATCGATTGCACCAGACTGCATGGCGGAAACCGCATGACTTATCTGACCGTACGCCGTAATCAGCATCATCGGCAACCCTGGGTACAAGCGCTGCACTTCAGCCAACAACTCGTGGCCGGACAGCCCCGGCATGTTGACGTCGCTGATCACCATATCAACCGGCGTGCGTGCCAAACTGGCGAGCGCCTCATCAGCATTAGCCGCCTCACAAACCCGATATCGGGCCAGCTCAAGCGTGGTTACCAGCGCTTCTCTAAGATCCCGGTCATCTTCCACAATGAGAATATGAGCCTTTGCCATGATTGATGCCTCCACCTATTCTTTAAGCCCGACCGGCCAACGTTGGTAGCCGAACAATTGCAACTGCCCCACCCTGACCCGCAGATTGGATCGAAAACTCACCACGGTGGGCCTTAACCACTGCCTGAACCACTGCCAAGCCCAACCCCGTACCGTGGGATTTGGTGGTGTAAAAAGCTTCCATCATTTTGTGCGCCAGCTCAGGCTCGAAGCCCGGCCCGTTATCCTGCACTCGAATTTCCAAACCCTCCGCCGAGGTTACAAGATGCAACGATACGTCCGTCGCGCCCGCCTCCAGACTGTTATTAACCAAATTCGTGCAGGCACCTACCAAGGCATCACGGTTGCACATCAAACTGCACGGTTCACCAATACTCTTAGTCACCGACACCGAGATACCCGCGTCGAGTTTTAAGCCATCAACGGCCGCCTCTAGCGCGCCACTCAATGTATCGACGGGAAGCTCTTCCGCCAGACGGGTTTCTCCTCTCGCGAAGATCAGCATGTCCCTGACCTGGTGCTCGAGATGATTGAGGCGCGACATGAGGCGAGAGGCGCAGCGTTGGCGCAACTCTTCATCAATATCAGGCTGCCCAAGGTGGCCGCCGTACAGAATGGCAGCGGACAGTGGTGTTCGAATCTGGTGTGCCAGCGAAGCAACCATTTTGCCCATGGCAGACAAACGTTGAGCGTGTGCCAACTGCGACTGAAGCTGGCGGGTTTCGGTGAGATCCGTGAGCAGAATCAGCTGACCCGGCTGGTTATCCATGGTCCGTATTTCAATACTGACCCGACGACCATCTTTCAATGACACCTCATGACCATCGTCACTACGAGGCGAAAAGCACCGCCTGATCACATCAACCCAACGCTCACCATCCAATGGCTCGCCCAAAAGAGCGAGCGCCGCCGGATTGCACTGGCTAACCACGCCGCGCTCGTCCAACACCACCACACCGGCAGGCAGGGCTTTCAGAAGGGTAGATAGACGGTCCGCCAGCTGCTCTTTCTCTTCCAGTTCTTGTTGACGCTGCCGAGACTCCTGAGAGAGCTCACCGGACAGCTGGTTCACTCGAGACTCAAGCGTTCTATAGGAATCGGTGATCTGGCGAGACATTTGGTTAAACAGATCCAGAGCCGAACCTACCGCCTCGTCGCCCTGCTTGGGAAACAACGACGTGACCTTATCATTCACATCCGCGGCAGCATTAGGAGCTGTTTCGGACTGAACTGATTCGACAACAAACTGTACCTGACTCATAACTTCCCCCTGAGACCGGCCTATCGGCCAGAACACCCGGATGATTCATTTAGAGTCAGTTATGCCAGGACTGTGCCAGGTTAATTTTTTTCTTATATTTCAAATAGAAAGGCTATTAAAAAAGAAGATGTGACGATTTTTCGTCGCTTATTGAGCGGAGCGATGCCAAAGGATCCAATCCTTTGACACCATTCCAAGAAGGGAATCAGGACTCTGCGGCGTCGTCCCGGAGGCCATACTTACGTACTTTTTCGACCAACGTTGTCCGGCGAATGCGAAGCTTCTCGGCCGCTCTTGCCACCACACCGGAGGCTTCATCCAAGGCCTGCTGAATAAGCTGCCGCTCCAAGCTGGACAGGTAATCCTTAAGATCAATACCGTTCACCGGAAGCAATGCCGGAGAGTCGAGCCCCACCAAACCCGGGATGGCGGACGGCATGCCGGTATCCTCTACCGGGCGATTCTCGTCGTAATCGTCCACGTAGCGAAACTTCTTCGGCAACTCTTGCACGCCGATCACGCCGTAAGGGTGCATTATCGCAAGCCGTTCAACCAGGTTCGCCAGCTCCCTGACGTTGCCTGGCCAGTCGTGCCGACACAAGCTCATGATCGCCGCCGAGTTCATTCTGAGAGAGCCTCGCTTCTCCTTTTCCATTCTGGAGATCAGCTCGTTGATCAACAACGGAAGGTCTTCAACGCGCTCTCTCAGAGCCGGCATTTCGATGGGGAATACGTTCAGGCGATAATAAAGATCTTCGCGAAACTCCCCTGCCTCAATCATGTCCTCGAGATTCTTGTGGGTAGCGGCAATAATGCGGACATCAGCTGACTGAGTCCGGTTACTGCCTACCCGCTCGAAGGTGCGCTCCTGCAGCACTCGCAAAATTTTGACCTGCATATTGAGCGGCATGTCGCCGATCTCATCCAGAAACAGGGTTCCACCTTCGGCAAGCTCGAAGCGGCCGACGCGAGCCGTAATCGCTCCCGTAAAGGCACCCTTTTCATGGCCGAATAGCTCACTCTCCAACAGCTCTGCGGGAATCGCGCCACAGTTGACCGGCACGAACGGCTTGTCCCGGCGCGAGGAGTGATAGTGCAAGTTGCGAGCGACGACCTCTTTACCTGTCCCTGATTCACCCGTGATTAAAACGCTAACGTCTTTATCCGCCACCTGCTCCATCAACTGGCGAACCTGTTGCACGCGCCGACTGGTCCCCACCAAACTGCGGAACAGCTGAACACCCCGTTGCATGCCGCGATCCAAAGTACGACTAAACTGATCACGGTATATCTGCGCGCGATACAACGAATCGACGAACTTGGTGTAGTTCAGCGGCCATTCCATGTGCGCAATCAACCGCGAAGCATGTTCTTCCGGCAACTGTGTCGCATCGAGCTCACCCACGAGAAGAATAGGCAGCCCCCGTGTTGCTTCACAAACGGAAGCGATCACGGTCTTGGCACTTCTATCTTCACCATGAACCACCGCAACGGATGCATTGTCTATCTGGTCCGCCTCGCCACTCTGCAAAAGCGCCATAGCCTCGTCACCGGCAACAATCTGCTCTTCACCGACAAACTCCAGAATGGTGATTAGATCACGTCGTCTGGCTTCGTCGTCGCTGAGCACCAGCACTTTGTTATTTTGAGGCATTCACGAAGATCTCTGTCGAAGGATTTGAGCCGTATTTAAGACTGTCTTCGGCCCGGAGTCAATTTTATGACACTTCTGCCGGTTCTTACCTAAACAAAACCAGAAATTACTTAGAACGGTTGGTGGAAACGTTGGCGTATGTCGCCGCTGCATTGCGGTTTTGATTAACACCTTGCAGCGATTCTCGAGCTTCATCCCGAGCTTTCGCAGCGCCCTGCCCCGCAGCTTCAACAAACCGGTTGAGAGCCTCCAAACGCTGCTTGACCTGCGTAGGTGACACCGCCCCTCGCTCCATTGCATCCATTAAAGGATCAACAACGGGTTTAACCTGTTGATTGAGAACTATGAGTGCATCCCAATCTTCAGCATTGAGTGCCGCTTCAAGCTGTTCGTGTAATGAATCGAGATCTGCCAGGAGAACATCTGGATTAGCCACCACTAGGTCACCTATAGAGTTGATGCGAGCGCGATCTGGCGAAACCAGCAATGCAGCCGCTGCCCGGCTGGGTAGCGGCTTGGGGTAGTCATTTACCGGCGGGCCGCCCGGCGGGCAGCAGAAGCTGTAAATTCGTTTCGACGATACCCTGGTGCAAAATCGTAAGCCGGGTAGCCGTCATCCAGACCATCAATGTAATAACGCTGAGCCTTGAGATCGTACGTCATTTCCATAGTAGTCCAGAACACGGGTTGACTGTAATAGCTGATGTTGTGCGCTTCGGAAACACGCCATAGCTCGCCTTTGTCGTTGTATTCCTCTGATGCCAGGATCTGCCAACTGTCCTCATCGATGTAAAACACTCGGCGAGCGTAAATGTGCTGGATACCCGTCCGGCGTTTCGCTTCTACCACCCAAACCCGATGCAGCTCATAACGGGCCAGCTCCTGGTTAATGTGGTTAGCGCGAATCACGTCATCCGGGCGAACATCGCCATCGTGAAGTTTGTAGGCGTTGTACGGCACCAGCAGTTCACGCTTGCCCTTCAGCTCCCAGTCATACTGATTCGGGGCACCGTTGTACATATCTTTTTGATCCACTGACCGCAACGACGAAGAGTTCGGCAGATCCGTTTCATATGCCAGGTTTGGCGAACGACGCAGGCGGCGGGAACCGGAATCATAGCGCCACGCCAAGCGAGGTGAACGCACCTGATCCAGAGTCTCATGCACGAGGGTGATGGTACCGGCCAGAGTGCTGGGCGCTAAGGTATCTGTTTTAAGGAAGAAAATTTTGTTATCGATGTCGGCAAGATCTGCCCCCGGCCGGCTATACGCAAAGTAATAATCGTACTGATTAACCACCGGGTTGAATGAACCATCTCGCTGGGGCGTTGCTGAGCCACTTCGGAATGAGACCTCTTCTCCCCGATACCTAAGGATATGATTCCAGATCACTTCCAACCCGTTTTTCGGAATCGGGAAAGGACTGGTCATAATGGTATCGCGAACCCCGTTACCATTATCCAGTAACTCGGCATTCAAGGCATTCTCGTAAGATTTTTGGTAAACCTCTTCGGGAAATGCAGCCGTGCGCCGAGTTTTATAGACCGGCATAAAAAAGTTGGGGCCATACTGCTCAAGCATTTGAACATGCCCGTCCGTGAGCTTGTCTCGGTACAGATCCAGATTTTCCCGGGTTACAACGAACAGCGGCTCATCGTCAGGAAAGGGATTCTCTTCAACCGTTCCCTTTTTCCAATTCGCTGGAGGTGTTACCAAACCACCCTGCCAAGCAGGAATAGTACCGGCGTTGTTGGCGGCCCTCACCGCGCCAACCGGTGTCAATTCGCTCTTTAACCGTTTCGCTTCCTCTAGAGCCACCTTGGCCCACGCGGAACCAGACACACTCAACGCAGCAACAGTGACCGCTGCTAACAATCGGCTTCGCATCCCTTAATCTCCAACAATGATCTTATGAGCATCCATGAATTGCTCCAAGTGGCCCTTTTTGCCAAATTCAAACGCTTGTTTCAAGGGATTCTTTGTAGCTTCTTGTGTCTAAGTACCAAACAGATCAGGAGGAAAAGCCTGATTAAAAATGATACACTGAGCGGCTAATTTTGTTGAATCGGTTTAATCCTGCGCAGGGCAACTATGGCGTCTCAATGGTATTCAATGACTTCCCAAAAA
Organism: Marinobacter sp. SBS5; assembly: GCF_048285575.1. Classification (NCBI taxonomy): domain Bacteria; kingdom Pseudomonadati; phylum Pseudomonadota; class Gammaproteobacteria; order Pseudomonadales; family Marinobacteraceae; genus Marinobacter; species Marinobacter sp. SBS5. The sequence goes on from NZ_JBLWAZ010000003.1 coordinate 494,437, forward strand.
CTGTATCTGGCCAAGATATTACTCTCACAGCTGGAGCAACCCATTGAGCAAGCTCAAGTTAACCCCCAAAGCGCAATCCTGAAAGAGGCTATAACCCAAGGCATTATCGAGCTTATGCTTCGGGCGCGAAGCGCTTTGGTGGTCATGATTGCGCAGCACCATCAGCAGAAAGATGCAGAACCACTATCACTCGATGAGCTCAAAACCAGAATCCCCTATGAGACCCAAGATCTCGAGGATTTGGAAACGCTGCAATACACACCATCCAGCTGGTGGAATCATCTTGCACAACTTGAAAAAGCACTGAAGCAGCCGCCGGCGCCGAAAAAGACGGTATCCGCGGACAACATCATTGCTATTTCAACAGAGGATGTAGCAGATCGCTCAGCCAAGAGTTTAAGAGAAACCCTGACAGCCATGACGGATTTTGCCCGAGCCGTAGAAGATAGACACAACGAGTGGTAATCACAGCCCAGAACCACTGAGTACAACCCACGAACAAATTGCACCAAGCAAAGGCCTAAAGAATGTCACCATCGTTTTTTGAGATCGTTGAACTGCCTAACGGCGACTACGCCTTACGTCGCGTTGATGACGATGCAGCACCACTGGTCCGCATATCTTTCTCCCCCGAAGCGAAGGAAATGATGGCCGACCGGGACATGAGCATCGCAAAAGCCATGATAGCGGCAGGCATCGAGGCTACTGGAACGATTTCTGAAGAAGTTGACTGGGGAGACGAGGAGGGCGAACTTGGCGACGCCCAACCTCACTACACACTGCACTAATCGACACTCACCTCTGGCGCAGCACAACTCCGTGACTGTTCCCCTTCGCGGATGCCTTTTGAAGCGATTCAAAGGCAGAGCGCGCCAGCTTGTTGGTCCACAACACAACCGCATGGCAGGTGCCAGCACCCAACGCCAACTCAGCCAGCTGTTGGGCCGGAATTTCAGGTGTTGAGCGCAGTACCAGAATTTCACCAGTAACGATGCCATGCATATTTTGCCACTTCCCTACCAATGAATGAGGTGGATCTATCCAGGCCAACCAACGTTTTTCCTGGTTCAGTTGGGTCAACATTGGCAACAGTAGCTGAAAGTTCTCAACCTGGCCTTCCGGCAATATGATCTCGGTAACGTTACCCCGAAAATCAGCCTGCCCCGATGCCGAGCGGCGAGGCTCAGGTCGACGGTAACGCGATGAAGCTGCATGCGCCGAGACCACTGCCGCGGGTTGAAACGCCATATTATGATTGAAGCTCAACTGTTCCATCACTCACCTACCTGCGTTATTCACGTGTCGACTTTCAAGCTATCAGTGCAACTCTGAGCGCCGAATGACACCAACACCCAACCCTTCGATAAAGAGTTCCTGCTCAGCCAGATCGACTTCGATGGGGCTAAATTCTTCATTCTCGGCAATCAGCCAAACTTTATTGCCTTCCTTACGGAACCGTTTAACGGTGACCTCATCGCCCACACGGGCGATAACAATCTGACCGTTTTGAACGTCTTGAGTCCGGTGCACCGCCAGCAAGTCGCCATCCATGATGCCGATATCTTTCATACTCATTCCTCGCACACGCAGCAAATAATCCGCTTTCGGTGAAAAGAAGCTTGGTTGGAGCGCACAATGATCTTCGACATGCTCCTGCGCCAGAATCGGGCTACCGGCAGCCACTTGACCGATAACCGGCAAACCCAGATCAGGCTCGGCTTCTGGCAGACGTATTCCGCGACTCGCCCCTGGCACCATTTCTATCGCACCCTTTCGCGCCAGAGCTCTCAAATGCTCCTCAGCAGCATTTGCCGAACGAAAACCCAGTTCAGCCGCAATTTCGGCGCGGGTTGGCGGATAGCCAGTCTCATCAAGATAACGCCGGATAATATCCAGTACTTGGGACTGCCTGGCGGTTAGTTTCATGTTGGGACACTCCAGATAATGATGACTGGTTGTTTATACAGTGATTTGACTATATACAGTGTTTTATCCAGTGTAAAGTCTGCGTTCGAACATTTATGGACAGTAACGGGAAACGACATACCCCTGTGTTATGGTTATGCATAAAGTCTTCAAAGGAACTCCGACATACTATGAGCTCTTCAAAACTCAGCAATATGCCCGTTAACAGCCACACTGCAGATGGAAGCGAACGAAAGGTTGGTGTAGAAATCGAGCTATCCGGGCTTAGTTATGATGCACTTATAGAGCATGCCAGTCGGTTGCTTGGTGGCGACCCCGAGCTCCAGTCCCGTTATGTAACCAGCCTCAAAACAGAGGATGGAGATTATACGATCGAGCTGGATTCAGACCCAATCAAAGACCTCAACTTTGCCGATGAAGGCCTGCCAACCTCCATTCGGGAGCTCGCCTCCCACGCTATGGATGCCATCGATTTTGCCGCCGAGAAAATAGTACCTCTGGAAATCGTTGGTCCACCTCTACCAATGTCCAAACTGCCTATCATGGAAACACTGGTGGACGAACTGCGCGACTTGGGCGCGTTGGGTAGCCGGGAAGCGATCTATTTTGCCTTCGGCCTGCAGCTCAACCCTGAACTGCCGGATTTGGAGCCGGGCACGATCGTTCGCTACTTGCAGGCATTCGCAGCACTGTATGAATGGCTCAAATCCCGACATCAAATCGATATCAGTCGTAAATTCACCACGTATATCGAGCCTTGGAGCAACAAATACACCGAGAAGCTCATGCGGGATGACTACGCACCGGACCTAAAAGGTTTGATGAGAGACTATCTTGACAGCAACCCAACCCGTAACCGAGCATTAGACTTGCTCCCATTATTCGCCCATCTCGATGCGGACTTACTGGCAGAATATGTTCGAGACCCCCGTATCAAGAGCCGTCCAACGTTGCATTATCGGTTACCGGACTGCGATATCGACAACCCAAACTGGCATTTTTCCAGTGTTTGGAACGACTGGGTGGTGTTGGAGCAATTAGCGAATAACGCAAACGACTTGGCGGCCCTTCGTAAAAAGTTCCGAGACTCTCAAGAACTCAGCTTCCACAATCTGACCCATTCCTGGACCGAAACCACTCATCAATGGCTCCAAGAACGCGGTTATGTCTGATAGAGAAACCGAAATGGAAATTCCGGGGCTGACTATCGGCATTAGTGGGCCTGCACGACGCAGCCTTGCGCAGAGGCTAATCAGCCTTGGCCTGAGGCTGTCAGGAGCCCGCACTCACTACATACGCCCCGGCTCGCGTATTAACGTAGCCTTGCTGGATGGGCTCGTGCTCTCAGGTGGCACCCATGTGCACCCCGAGCGTTACGGTCAACAACCGCAAGTGACCGCCAAATACAACACGAAAAGGGATGACACCGATTACCATTTATTAGAACAAGCTGAGGCTATCGGCATTCCAGTACTCGGTATTTGCCGGGGTGCTCAATTCATCAATATTTTTCACGGCGGCTCTCTGTGCCAGAACGTAACCCCCCTTCGAGTGAAGACACGGCACCGCCCTTTGTTGTTGCCACTACAAACCGTGAGACTGGTGCTCGGTAGTCGGCTTGCAGCCTTAATGCCCAGCTTGAAGATCGGCGCCAACCGAATTCACAGCCAGGCCATCAAACGCCTTGGCCGTGGGCTGAGAGTGACCGCCGTAGACAACGATCTGTTTGTTCAGGCTGTTGAGAGCACGGGAAAGCAATGGTTAATGGGCGTTCAATGGCACCCCGAATACCTGCTTTATCACCCCGGCCACCGACGTATTTTTAGCCGCTTTGTTGACGCGGCCTGTGAACGAAAACTTCAGCGCCTCGAAAACGAGAGCGCCCAATGGACTGACGAAGGAGACCTTTCATGTCACTGAAGAAACCTAATATTGCCTTGGCAGCAGCATTGTTCGCCTGCACCCTCACTCCAGTGACGGCATCCGCCGGTGAAGTGAGCCTGAGTGGAGAAGGCATTGTCACCTACATCCCCGACAGTGCTCGTCTGCGCTTCACCGCCAGCGCTGAACATAGTCGGCCCGAAAAAGCCTCACAGCAAGTTGGGGAGAAGATGGTGCAGTGGCGAAAAGGCATTCGCAATATCCAAAACCAGCTTGAGGATTACTCCGATGCGGAAGTAAACCTGTACACCCGCAACTTGCCTATTCAGGAGAGGGGGCAAAAGCCGGAGCAAATGGCGGTCGCTAGCCAGACCGTGAGCTTCACGATCAGCGACCTTGAACTGCTGAACCCACTGCTGGAAGAAGCCCAGAAGCTGGGGCTTCAGTATCAACTTGGCGGAAACCAGTTCTTTCACTCCAATGAGCAGAAGCTGCAACAGAAAGCACTTGGTCTCGCCATCGAAGACGCCAAAGCCCAATGCGCCTTTGTCGCAAAACAACTCGACAAAAGCTGTGGTGACGTTGTGACCATCAACGTTAACAGTGGTCACCGCCCTGTTCCAATGATGATGTCTTCAGAGCGGTCAGCCGAGGGCACGGTATCCAGCGTTGGCCCCCAGGAAATCCGCGCGAACGTCAACGCCACCTTCGAGCTGGACTAAAGCCCGTTAGAAATCCCGCGTGTAGAAAATATCCAGTGAAGCGGCCAATCCGCTGGCCGCTTCCAAATAGAAGTACCGACCCAGATCGTACCGCAAAGCCACTGTGGTGATGGGTTCGAAGATGCCCACACCATAACGAATGCTCAGCTCGTCAGTGATGTAGCCGCTGGCAACGACGGAGGCCTGATCACCCGAGCCTTCCGCTTCAAGAAGCAGATTTTTAATGCCCAGCTCGTTACCAATGCCCTGAGTGAACTCACTGGTTTGCGTGAGGCCCAGTGAAATGGCAGCAGCGCTCATCTGACCATCGTCGCTACCTCCACGTGGTGGCCTGCCAAGTATTACGTAGGAGAGCGCATCGCTCTGAGGCATGGATGGTTCAGAGAACACTTCCGTTTCCGGGGCACTTATGGGTCCGCTCAGCCTGATCCCAGCCACAACCGTATCCACTTCTCGAACCGCTTCGATGTCCAGATAGGGTTCTGTCAGCGCGCCCACAAACACCACTCGTGCCCTGCGAAGATCCAAATCCTGGCCATAGGCTTCGTAACGGCCATTCATCAAACGCAATGCGCCCCGGGTATCCATGTTATTTCCGATTCTCAGTGTTCCCTCGAGATTCCCTGTCAGACCAAAAGCATCGAGCGTCACCTCGTCTTCGCCGACCACCACCACAATGTCCATCAGCATGGTTCGAATCGCCGGCTCTTCGCGCTCAACACCGACAATCACTTCATCTGCTGACACCGACACGGCTGATTTGGGCAGCGCCTTCACTTCAATACGACCTCTGGGCACATCAACACGGCCCGATACCGATAGTTCACCACTCCGGAAACGAATATTCAGATCAGGGTCTACTTCTACTGAGGCGTATGGCTCGAAGCTCATGGGTAGCCGGTTGCCGCTTATGTTCAGCGTCAGCTCCGGCTCTTGCTGCCAATCTATGCGCCCCGATAGCTGCCCTTTACTACGGTCATTACTCTGCCAGTGGCCGCTGATGTCTGCGGAATACCCCAAAAACTCAAGTACCAGCACCACGTCGTCCATGGGCATCGGTAGTTTAGGGTCGTAAATGCGCCCTTTGGAAAGCGAGAGCTCTCCGGTGACTCGAGGTTTTAGCAGCGGCCCGGCCAGCTGCCCTTCGCCGTTAACCTGGCCTGCAACCTCTTCAAGGCCTGAGAATGCAGAAACAAATGCGAGATCCAGGTCATTGAGTTTAAACGTCCCGTCAACTGTGCGTTCGTCCGCTAACGGATCAATCGCCATATGAGTCGTAAACGATCCTAACTCCGGGCCTTTCAGCGCAACCGTAAGATCCGCAAGGTCAGGCTTTAGCAGTGCTTCCAAGGTAAGCGTTTGATGGCTGAGCTTTTCCCAGTCATCAAGCACCAGAAATTCAAAAGCGCCCCCACCCGCATCAATACTGATCCGACCATCCGGACCTGCATCTGTCATGGACACTTCGATATTGGCATCCAACAACGCAGTCCAACGGAAGGTTTCCGGGAACAACGGCTCCAAAGCAAGCGTGGGGAACCGGATTATTTGATACGAAATGCGGGGGTCTGGCCAAAGCCGCTGGTCATCCGCGCAAACCGAACTGTCCTCCCAACGCCAACAGTGAGTTCCCAAATTCAGCCGCCCCTCGGCGCTGTATGCAAGCTCTGCACGCTGATCCAACACCCAGAGCTGACCGGGGCCAGGAACATCAATTTCGCCGCGGGTTAGAGCCCCGTTCCAGCTGGCGAACTCATCACCCATACTGCCGACAAAATCCAGCAACAACGATACTTCGGGATGGCTCGCCACCAAAGAAAGGGAGTGATTACTCTGTGTTCCCTTGGCAGAAAACGTCACCTCGTCCAATGTCTGGCCGGATGCCGAGATGTGTTTGGCCACCAGAGTGGCGTCCAATGCGCCACCGGTCGCTAAGTCAGCCTTCACCCCCAGGCTTTTGATTTGCAGCAGCTCTTGCCAGGCTATCTTCTGCGCCTCAAGACTGAGCTTCGCTTTCGGGTTCTGCACGGTACCTGCAGCCGTCAAGTTTGCAGTCAAAGCCCCACTAAGCCCGGGCACAAAAAGTTCTGGCTGAGGCAGCAACACCGCCAGATCAGCGCCTATACCCGCCCCATAATGACCATATCCAGTTACCCGGTTTTCGCCGACAGCAACCAGAAGATCCGTCAGCTTCCAGTCGGCACCATCGCCGACTAAATTGCCTTTTGCTTTGGCAGGCTGCTGTTGCCATTTACCCGCCAAATCCCAGTCGGCCGACATCTGAGGCAACCCGCTGCTCTGGAGCTGCCCCTGACTATTAACCTGCCCATTCAAACTGGACTCCAAGACGGGCAACCAATACCCCGGATTAAACTTGTCCAGCACCAATGCGGCCTGCCACGACAGGGGGCCAGAAAACCCTAACTTTGCTTGCCCGGTCAGAGAGCCCGCGCCGGTTGTCATGTCTAGCCGGCTAATGGACAGGGACTCCAAATCGCCATTCATACTCGCCGCTAGCTCCGCAGCACCCTGGGGCCCGCTAACCCGCGCGTCCAAGTCAGCCTCGTATTTGCCACCTTGATAACTTGCCTGCGCCTGAAGCTTTTCCAGTAGGACGGGCAGAGCCTGCATATCGGGCAGCAAGCCGTACCAGGGAAAAACATCAAGATTAATATCAGCGTTAGCTTTGAGGCCATCGATCCAAGAGACATAACCTGACGCATCAAAGGTGCCCGGCTCCTTACGATTGTTAGATGCTGGGCCGGAAAGAGAAAGATTCAGGTCTGATGCAGCTTCGGTGGTAACCCGCCCGTCCAGAGCAAGCCGGATATCCCCGGTCGTTCCAGGCAATACAGCCCGGGACTTTGTTACAAAGCCGTTGGCCAATGAGCCATTCAGGGCCAGAACCCATTGTTTTAACCGAAGCGTTGGAGGCAAACTGTCGTGCGCCAAAAATGCCGGCGATTCAACAGTGAGCCGTGCTGGTAGCCTGGTATCCAACGGCTCCACGAAGCCCTTCACATTGGCGTCAAGGTAGCCATCACTCCGCCCTGCAAGCCTCAACTCCCTCACACTGCCGGCAAGATTCAACTCGATGAGCCAGGAATCACCCGAGGGCGGAGGTAGCTCAGCCATTAGATTGAGATCGACAGGCCAATCCCTGCGCATTTCCGCCCAACCATTAGCACTTAATCGAATGTCGCCCAGTACATAGGAGGCATGGTCAATTTGAAGGCTGGAACCGGAAGCGCTCGTCTTTAGCTCGACACGATCCCAGATTGTGCTGCCATTAACGGTCAAAGTTCCAAGATCAACATCGCTCACATTCAAAGCCAGCGGCAAATTGATCGTTGGCAGGTTGATGTCGCCGCCCTTAGCTTCTTCACTCTCAGAGGGCTGAACCGTGACATCGATACTGGCGGCCTTTAGTGTGTCGAGGCAAACCGTCAGTTCGAACAGACAAGTTGGCGACCAATCCACCTCCGGTTTCCGAACCAAAACGCCGACACCGTAGCCTTGCCATTCCAGATGATCAGCCTGCCACTGGCCCAGTAACGAACCTTTACCCGCCTCGGTCTGTAGGCCCGGAATCTTCTCCAACGTCCACGCAGTACCCTTGTCCGTGTTCAATGCGGCCAGAACCAAGCCGATGAGCACGATAGGCAACAGCAGAATGACCGCAAAAACAATCAACACCCAAAACCACCAGCGCCGGCGCAGGGGTACTTTGGCCGCTTCTGGCGGATCTTGATGATCAGGGTTCACAGCATGCTCAGTCACAGCTCCGGCCCCATAGAAAAATGGACTCGCCAGCCGCCGCCCAAAGATTCATTCAGACCTTCGGCAAAGTCGAGCCTTAACGGCCCGACCGGGCTTACCCATCGAATACCAACACCAACGCCGGTAGCCAAAGGATCAAATATATCGTTCACAGCGTTGCCTTCATCAATAAATGCAGCCACCCGCCAATTCTGTGTAAATTCATACTGATATTCAGCACTGCCTACCACCAGATAGCGGCCACCAACCGCGACGCCCGTCTCCCCTTTAGGGGATAAAGTTTCGTAGGCATAACCGCGAACGGTTTGATCACCACCCGCAAAAAACCGTAAAGACGGTGGCACATCTGAAAACCTGTTAGTAGCAACGCCACCAAAATTAAAGCGGGCCAAAAAACGGTGATTGTCGGCCAAGGTATAGAGCCCGCGGGCCAAAAAATTAACATGCAGAATATCGGCATCTGACACAACCGCACGGTGCGCACCGGTCACGTCAACTTGCAGGCGGTAACCTTGAGACGGATCCAAGGGAGAGTCAGAGTGGAGTTTGGAGTAACCGATGCTCGGTAACATCAGGCTTGAGGTGTCCTCAACTTCCTTGCCAATGGTGTACCGTTCCCCTTCCCAGCGAATCCCCAACACCTGCATCCAGCCATTATCTAACTGGTGGCGCCACTGCTGCCCCACCGTCAAACGCTCGGAGTCCACGTCCTCAATCTGCTCTCGCTGATAACCAGTGCTGAGCCGAATCGAGTCTGTCATTGGAGGGTCGAGAGGCAGTTCGTACCAGCCTGAGATACTCTGGCGCAGCTCTGAAACTTCCGTGTCGAAACCACGGCGATGCCCCATGGGATTGGTATAGTGCTCCCGCCAATTACCTCGGAAACGCGGCCCCACATCGGTGGAAAAACCGACACCGAGGGCCAAAGAACGACGGTCTCTAGGGGTAAGGCCGATGGTCACCGGTATGACCCTATCCTCCGCGCTGTTAGGCGAAGAATCGACATCAACCCCGGAAAAGTAGCCACTGTTAGAAAGATCGCTGCTGAGCTTGGCGACCTTTCCTGCGTGAAAAGGGTCGCCGGGCTCAAACGTCACAAAGCGATCCAGCAGATCCTGATCAAACCCATGCCCTTCCAGAAAGGTAACCGGCCCCAAGCGATAGCGGTCTCCCGAACGAAAACTCAAGTTGATGTCAGCCGCTTTCTCAACTGGGTCAACCTTTAACTCACGAGCCTCAAACTCCCCATCAAAGTATCCGAGCCGACCGGCTCTGTTCTGTATGCTTTGGCGAAGACTATCGTATTGACCATGATTGAGCACATCGCCGACCTTCGGCTGCTCGGGCAACTGACTCACGAATTCCTGATCATCTTTCCCGGGGCCATCAATATTCACATTACGCTGTCGAACTCGAACGGGCTCCCCGGGAATCACCGTTAACTCCAGCTCGGCAGCGCCGTCATCAACTTCATTTACCTTCCAGGTGACCTTCGGACTGTAATAGCCCAACGCACGAACAGCTTCCTTCACCTGCCCTACTGCTGTGGGTGCATAACGCCGCAAACCGTCAGCGGTGCGGCCCTCTACTTCGCCCACAAAAATGCGAGCATTGTCCTCCAAGGCATCGTGATCGCCTTCCACCTCCACCTTAACCTGGCTCGCCATCACCACCGAGGAACAGCAGAACGCCAACAGCCCAACGCCCATGCAGGTGACTTGTTTTCGGAAAAAAGGTGGCAGCATACGGTGTACCGGCATCCCAACCAGATTGTTTGATGAAACTCGAGACTAGAATCGTGAGTTTACCGGTCCCCCGACACGCGTGCTATGCCTCGCATGCCAAATACCAAGGGTATTTCGTTGGTTTAACGGCCCACTAAGCCCACTTGGAAGGTCGTCCCTTGAACCTAAATAGGCTACCCTGTCAGAGACTTAGATTGGTTCCGGCCCCATCTACAGGTAACGAGAATGCTCAGAATCAACCGCGAAAACCTGAAATCCAGCCACCAAATGTTCTGGTTCCTCGTCGATTTTCTGATGCTGGGCCTGCTGATCATCAACCTCGCTTTTATTATTTGGGACTCCATCTATAACTTTATCGCCGTACAGAACCTCCTGAAAGACTACCTGCCGGCGGTACAGACAGCTTACAACCCTGTTCACGAGCGGTTTATCTTCTACGATATGATTTTCGTGAGTATTTTCCTGACTGAATTCGTCATTCGGTGGGGGTACTCCGTTAAAGCGAAGGTTTATGACCGCTGGTACTTCTATCCCTTTATTCACTGGTACGATCTGGTTGGCTGCATCCCGATTGGCAGCTTTCGTTTTCTGCGCGTGCTACGGATTATTTCCATCGGATACCGGCTCCAGCAATACAAGATCATCGATTTCACAAACACCAAGATCTACAGATTCCTTGCGTTCTATTTTGATGCTTTTATGGAGGAGCTTTCGGACCGCATCGTTATCAAGGTGCTCACAGGCGTACAGCATGAGATCGAGCAAGGCTCTCCGCTGTTTGACAGAATCCAGAACGACATTTTGTATCCGAGGCGAGAAATGCTCTCGGACTGGATATCAGACCGCGTCGCGCAAGCGGCACAGCAGGGCTACATGCCCAACCGAGGCGCGTTACGTGCGTACCTGGAGCATCGAGTAGATAATGCGTTAAAACAGAATCTCGAACTGTCTCGCTTGAAGTACCTGCCTGTTGTCGGCCCTACGATTCAGGACACCCTAGAGAATGCGGTGGGCGATATCGTGGCCAACGTGATTCACCAGATTCTGAACGACCTGGCCTCTTCCACCAATCACGCCTTCATCGAAGATATCGTGAACGTCCTCTTGCCCGACCCAAATACAACCGAAGAAGAAGACAGCAACCAAGAGGCACTGATCACGCTGATTTACGAAATCATCGATGCCATCAAAGGCCAGGTGCGGGTGAAGCATTGGCGAAAAAACCTGCCATAGGGCAACTGCGTTGCGGGCCTGTTTACGATGCTTCCAGGACCGGGTTCAAGGCTTTTACTGCCCCAGCTCTCCTCTGAGACACCACTGCCTGAGCCACGCCAGAAAAAATAATGAGAGCGCTCCCTGCCAACTGCAAAGCGCTCAAACTTTGCCCGAACAGAACCCACCCCAACCCGACAACGGTAATAGGTTCCAAGTACGCCAAAGTGCCAAAGGTCGCGGCCGGAAGCGCCCTCAGCGCCACAACAGCAAGCATAATCGCCAAGAAACCGGGAACCACACCAGCCGCAACCAACCAGCCCCACTGATTCACACCGATGCTCTCACTGTGCTGGAGCATTAAAGGCAGCATACACAGTGCCCCCGCCAGCATTTGATAACCGCTTCGAGTCAGCACATGCACTTGTTCATGAATAAGTCGATTGGTCAGCATAAAGGCCGCATAGCACACCATCGCGCACATCGCATAGAAAAGACCAAGAACCTCTTCGCCCCGCCCTGACACATTAAAATTGAACTCCAACATCATGGCGAAACCAAACAGAGCCACCACAATCAAGGCCGCACTGACCCCCGAGAGCCGCTCGCCCATAAAAAAATGAGCAATGACAGAGGCGGAGACGGGCGCCAAATACAACAACATGATTGCATTCGCCATGCTGGTGTAGCCCATGGCCATCACGTAAAAGACAACAAAACCCGCAAGAAACCCGCCGGTGACCAGCACCTTGAAGCCGGGCCAGGTGACTATTTTGTTCTTCTGGCCCGTGACAAGCAGAAAAGCCGCCATTAGCAGCGCGCCAATGAGCAGGCGATAAAAGGTCACCGTTTCTGCGCTAACGCCCGCATAGACAGCAATCGCGCCTATGGTACCCATGAAGACCGCTGAGAACGCTGCTGCCAGTATGTACACGCCCATCCCATTTCTCCCAAACGCAAAAAGGCAGACCAGTAGGTTACTGGTCTGCCTTTCGAAACAAGAAAAGCCGGCATAAGCCGGCTTTTCTATATATGGTAGCGGGGGCTGGATTCGAACCAACGACCTTCGGGTTATGAGCCCGACGAGCTACCAGACTGCTCCACCCCGCATCAAACTGGTTGTTAACCAAGTCGCCCTGATCAACGTGGCGCGAATAATACGAGCTGAAGCGCCCTATGTCAAAGGGAATTACAACATTCCTTAAATTTAGCGCTCCAGAATGGCAGTAACACCCTGTCCACCTGCGGCACAGATGGAGATCAAACCACGGCCGCTTCCCTTCTCTTCCAGCAATTTCGCCAGAGTAGAAACGATGCGTCCGCCAGTGGCCGCAAACGGGTGCCCTGTCGCCAGACTGGAGCCTTTAACGTTCATCTTCGAACGGTCGATGCTGCCCAGCGGCTTATCCAGACCAAGGCGCTCTTTACAGAAAACCGGATCTTCCCATGCCTTCAGAGTTGATAGAACCTGGGCGGCAAAGGCCTCGTGAATTTCGTAGAAATCGAAATCCTGAAGCGTCAGACCCGCCTTTTCCAGCATACGCGGTACAGCATAGGCCGGAGCCATCAACAGGCCTTCTTTCTTATCCACGAAATCAACAGCGGCAACCTCAGAAAAGGTCAGCCATGCCCGGACTTCCAGACCATTCTCTTTGGCCCACTCTTCACTGGCCAGCAACACGCAAGACGCCCCATCCGTCAACGCGGTACTGTTAGCTGCGGTCATGGTGCCGTTTTCACGATCAAAGCACGGCTTCAGTGTGGCCAGTTTTTCAAGCGTAGTATCTGGGCGCAGGATGTTGTCCTTATCCAGACCCGCCAGTGGCGTGATCAAATCCTCAAAGAAACCTTCTTCGTAGGCTTTTGCCAGCTTTTGATGACTCTCATACGCCAGCTGGTCTTGATCTTCGCGCGCAATGCTCCACTCTTTCGCGGTAATCTGGCAGTGATCACCCATGGACAGACCAGTGCGCGGCTCACCGTTGGTCGGAATTTCCGGAGCCAGATGACTCGGGCGGAAACGGGTCAGGATTTTCAGGCGCTCTTTGGCAGTCTTGGCACGATTCAGGTCGAGCAGAATTTCACGCAGGCCTTCACCTACACCGATGGGCGCGTCAGAGGTGGTATCTGTGCCACCGGCAATACCGCACTCGATCTGACCCAAGGCAATCTTGTTGGCCACTAGAATGGCGGCTTCAAGGCCCGTTCCACACGCCTGCTGGATGTCATACGCCGACGTTTCAGGTGCCAGACCAGAACTGAGAACCGCTTCACGGGTCAGGTTGAAATCGCGAGAGTGCTTGATGACCGCACCGGCAACCACCTCACCCAAGCGCTTACCCTGCAAGTCATACCGATCAACAAGGCCACGCAAGCAAGAAGTCAGCATTTCTTGATTGCTGATCTTGCTGTACGCCGTGTTGGATCGGGCGAACGGCGTACGGTTGCCACCAATGACTGCAACGCGACGGATGCCCGTGTTCGCAGTAGCGGCTTTTGACTTGGAGCTTTTCTTGGCCTGTGCCATAACAAAGTGTCCTTAATATCGATGAGTAGTCGGATAGTTTGACGTTAGGATGAAGTCTATCGATAAACTGGCTTGTCTCATTGGCAAGTCTGACAACGCCAACACGGGGTTCAGTCAATCCAATAGACTGAAGAATCCTTACCCTTTAAGCCATTCTCTGAATAAACTCATTACAGGAAGCACCTATGTCAGACCTCTACCTTAAACTCGTTAATACCCCGGTCGGTAAATCTGCAGCTCAGTCTCTCGGCTTGCCATCACCCAACCCACTGAAGCGACTAAAGCGCGTAGACCAGCCTTATATCGAAGGCGATGTGCTGGTTGCAGCGGGTTCCGGTGCTAAAGCCATTTCCACTTTGGGTGCAATTCTGGGTGCCAGCCCTGCCAATGTGTTCCACGCAACAGGCTTGGACACTCTTGATGAATCCTCAAAAGTGGGCAATAAAGCGGAAGCCCTGGATATCACCGGCGAACTGAACGGCAAATTTTCCGCTCTGGTTTTCGACGCAACCGGCCTGAAAACCCCACAGGAACTGCGTGCGCTGTACGATTTCTTCCACCCGACCATCCGCAAGCTGGCCGCCAACGGGCGCATTCTGGTGATCGGTCAAGACCCACATACCTGCCGCAAAGCACCGCAAGCCGCCGCCCAACAATCGCTTGAAGGGTTTGTCCGAGCGATGGGTAAAGAAATTGGCAAAAAAGGCGCCACAGCTAACTTGATCTGGATGGCTCCTAACGCCGAAAACCAGCTCGACTCCAGCGTGCGCTTCTTCCTGTCGCCTCGTTCGGCCTACGTTTCAGGCCAGTTCGTTCGCATCGGAAAAGCCGACATTGCGAAAGCCACCAACCCGGTAGCCCCACTCGCCGGCAAGGTTGCTCTGGTAACCGGCGCTTCTCGCGGTATCGGCGCGTCCATCGCGGAAACCCTGTCTCGTGATGGCGCCACCGTCATTGGCCTGGATATCCCGCAAGCACTGGAAGAGCTGAAAAAGGTAACCGACGCCATCAAAGGCAAGGCTCTGGCATGCGACATTACTGACGAAAAAGCGCCTAAGCTGATCGCAGATTTCATTGCCAAAGAAACAGGCGGGGTAGACTACGTCGTTCACAACGCCGGCATTACCCGCGACAAAACCCTAGGCAATATGCCCGAGCACTTCTGGGACATGACCATTGCCGTCAACTTGACCGCTGAAGAGCTTATCGACGAAGAGTTGATGCACCGTAGCCTGCTGAACGAGAACGGCCGTATTGTATGCATCTCCTCCATCAGCGGCATTGCCGGCAACTTTGGCCAGACCAACTACTCCTGCGCCAAGAGCGGCGTAATAGGATACGTTGAAGCCATGGCCAAGCAGCTCAAGGATGGCATCACCATCAACGCGATCGCACCAGGCTTTATCGAAACGCAAATGACGGCCGCCATGCCCTTCACCATCCGTGAAGCCGGTCGCCGCATGAACAGCCTGTCTCAGGGCGGCCAGCCCATCGATGTAGCCGAAGCCATTGCGTGGTACTGCAACCCAGCCTCTGCTGGCGTTACCGGTAACGTTGTGCGGGTTTGTGGCCAGTCTTTGATTGGCAAGTAAAGCTCGATAGGCAAATCAAAGCCGGGCGACGAACGTCCCCCGGCTTTTTTTGTGGGCACGTCGAAAGTTTCCTGAAGGCAAAAAAAAAGCAGATCCGATTGGATCTGCTTTTCTTCAAATCTGGTGGGTGGTACTGGGATCGAACCAGTGACCCTCGCCTTGTAAGGGCGATGCTCTCCCAGCTGAGCTAACCACCCGAAAAAGTGGCGGAGCGGACGGGACTCGAACCCGCGACCCCCGGCGTGACAGGCCGGTATTCTAACCAACTGAACTACCGCTCCGCATGACTCAGCCTATTCGGCTAAATCGGGTGCCAGAAACTCGTCTGGCTTACTGCTTAAAAGTGGTGGGTGGTACTGGGATCGAACCAGTGACCCTCGCCTTGTAAGGGCGATGCTCTCCCAGCTGAGCTAACCACCCACTTCGAGGCTTTACTGTTCTTCAAGCCTTAAGCAGTCACTTGTGCACCCTTAGCGCTTGCTGATTCAGCGTTGCTGTCTCAACTCAAGTGAGATGCGCATTTTAAGCATTTCTTTCGCGGTGTCAAACGTTTTCCAGAAAATTTCTGAAGTTTTTCTTAACACCCTCAAAACCGCGCACTTATTAACCAAAATCAGCGACTTGAACCGGACACACTCTCATTATTGCCCCTCTGCCCGGCCTGCTCCCCCTTTGTTCGCAAAGACAAATCACTAACCTTCGCCTTTCGCGCGTCCGGGACCGACTGAGACGCCAAAGCCCCATTCAACGCATCCAGCTTGCCTTTCACGTCCTGCCAAGCCTTATCAACATGAGGCGTGATTCTTGAGGCAACACTCTCAACCTGCGTGAACAATTTGTTTTTGAATGACATTGCTCCCTCGCTCACTGAAAACCACCCTCAGTGTAGTCACTCAGCCCTCAAAAAATCCACCAGCCTCCACCAGATTCTGCTTCCTTACGACGCTCGCGTTCTTGTTCGAGTTGAGCGTACTGGTGATCAAGCTCTTGCAACTTTCGGTCGCTTTCCAGAGGCTCCGTCGGACCACCCCCAAACGGCCAGTACCACGAAGCCGACTCATACTTCCCCTGCGTCTTTAAACGCTCGATCTCCAGCTCCCGCTCTTCTTCAAGTACCGCCTTTCGTTTTTCATAATCGGCGTCCTGATTGTCCTCCACGATAGACGCGGCGGCGTGATTCGGAGCCAACAGGTCACTGTTCAGAAACAGCGTGGAAACAATCTCACCGGACTTCATCGCGTAGCTTCGAGTCACTAACTGCAAATCACCGGAAGCCAGCGGATCATCAGGATCGAGTTCGGGGTGCAGCTCGTTAGGTTCGGTGAGCTCGTTGTAGCGCAGGTAATAAATCTTGCCTGACTCAACATTCAACATGGCGTCTGCAATCAAACTAAGACTGAACGAACCCAGCCCCTCAAGCCCCAGCAGAGGGCGACGCATAGCGATGTGCCGTTCACCGGGCGCGACTTCAAGCCATGTGAAGCTGTTATTGCGGATATTGAAATAGTGATGGTCGTCTATGTAGACACTGGGCGCTTCAATTTCATCGCCCGCCCATTCAGAGTCAGTGCGGTAGAAATAGAGCAGCGCGTTATTTTGGTCCCACTCATCGGTATCAATATGCACGAAGTTGTGACCCGACACCGGGTGCAAGAAACCACCTACACTCTTACCGATAGATTGGTACACCGTACAACCGGATAACGCCACCATACAGCAAAGCACGGCGGCGCTCTTAACGAAAGGCACTCGGATTCTCATTGTTTTCACTCTTCATCCCTTTTCGAGTTGCCTGATCATATCAACTGCTACTCGAGAGAAATGAGAGCTACCGCAAGGGATGAATACAAACCGTTACATTCACCCCTTCCCCCTGCTCGCCCCGGTTACTGCCGAGCAGCTCCGGATCGAAGTTGATTCACTTCCTCGGACAAGCGCACCAAACGGGAAGTCAGCTGCGCTCTCGAAGCATCGATAGCCGCGACCGCTTGCTTCAACTCAGAAAGCTGCGCCTTCATCGCACGAACGTCTCGAGCATCGGCTTGCGAGCCCACCTGTTTTTCCAGCGCGGCAATCCGGCCTTCCAAGCCATCAATACCCAGTTTCTGCTCCTGCTCAAACCGCTTTATACGGCCATCTACCAGAGGCCCGACTCCGTCCACCTTCTTCCCAAGCGACGCCACTTGCTTTTCCACGGCCTGATCCGCCTGTTCAAGAGCCATAACCGCACCCTTCAATCGTTCGCTCAACTGAGCCACATCGCCCGCAATGCCGGTGCGAATCTGCTCCATTCGGGAGTCTAGGTCTCCAGCAGCCTTCCCTGCAACGGCCACCCTCTCATCAAGAGAGGTAATCTGCCGCTGTTGTTCATTCAGCCTCTGCTTGTTTTTTTCGTTCGCGATCACCCAAAGCTTTCGAATCTCACTATCCACCGAATCCAGGCGTTTTTCATTCCCCGAAATTTGCTGCTCTAAACGCGCTCCCCGCTCCTGTAACGACTCGCCCGTTTCGGAAAGCTCACCCTCAAAGCGCGCCAGCGCCAGATTGCTCTGCCGGGCCCAATAGTCCGCATCCTGAAGCTGACCTTCGAGCACCTGAATACGCTGCTCTTGCAGATACCAACCCGCTCCGGTCGCTACAGCAACAATCACTAACAGCACCCAAACCAAAGCAGATCCGCCACCAACGCTTCCGCTATCTTTAGCGGGCTTTGGCGGCTTGGCGCTCTTTAACGGCTTCTCTTGTTTCATTTTTGGCTTTTCAAGCTCTCTCGGCTCGGCACCACCAAAAGGTTCGTCAGCTCTTAGCTCATCGTCATCTGGACGAATGGGTTCCATTACAACTCCTGAATACAGAGGGTTTAAAAAGAAGATTAGATAATACGCTCGCCAAACAAAACGTTAAAATGAAGAACCATACAGGTACCTTGTATGACGGCACCGTCTATCTTGCATGGCGGGTGGCCAATCCATACAATGGCCGGCTTTCCAATTATCACAGGACTGTTGCTTATGCAGCCGCTTGTAGGTCTCATCATGGGCTCGAAATCCGACTGGCCCACCATGGAACACGCCGCCGACATGCTCGACAAACTTGGCGTGCCCTACGAAACACGAGTCGTCTCTGCCCACCGCACACCCGACCTTCTGTTTGACTACGCCAAAACGGCTGCGGACCGTGGCTTGAAGGCAATCATCGCAGGTGCCGGTGGCGCTGCACACCTTCCGGGAATGGTGGCTTCACAAACCTCCCTGCCGGTACTTGGCGTGCCCGTTCAGTCCAAAGCCTTGAACGGCCTGGACTCGCTACTTTCAATCGTACAAATGCCAGGAGGCATCGCCGTTGGCACACTGGCCATCGGCAAAGCCGGCGCTACTAACGCAGGCTTGTTGGCAGCCCAAATTATCGGCACTTTTGACGACAACGTTCGTAAAGCCGTTGACGAATTCAGGGCAACCCAAACACAGACCGTGCTGGACAACCCTGATCCGCGCGATCAGTAAAGCCCACTCCCACACCTTCAAGGCAGGAGAGTTCGAATGAAAATCGGTGTACTAGGAGCAGGCCAGCTAGGTCGCATGCTGGCACTAGCCGGATACCCACTGGCCAAAGATTTTGTCTTTTATGACATGTCAGGAAGCCCCAGTGCCGGCCTCGGTGAAACCATCGTAGACCGGGAAGGGAAACAGCTGGACAACTTTCTATCGAAAGTAGACCGCGTGACCTACGAATTCGAACACTTACCCGTTGACGTTGCCGAAGAACTGGCTAAACACAAACCGGTACACCCCTGCCCAAGAGCCTTGAAGGTTTGCCAGAACCGCGAAGCCGAAAAAACACTGTTCGGGCAACTAGGCATTCCAACACCTGAGTGGAAAACGGCGGACAGTGCTGAATCGCTAAAAGCCGCGGCCGAAGCACTAGGCTGCCCGGTTGTTGCCAAGTCCATCACCGAAGGCTATGACGGCAAAGGTCAGGCGGTACTGAAAAGCCCGGAAGAAGCAGAAGCAGCCTGGGCGTCGATCGGGCACCCACGCGTGATCGTCGAGAAATTCGTCAACTTCAGCCGTGAAGTATCCCTCATTGCCGTGCGCGCTGAAGATGGCGATGTCGCTTTCTACCCAATCGCCGAGAACACGCACCACGAAGGCATACTGCGCTACTCCATCGCGCCTGCGCCGGGACTGCCAGCCCACGTTCAGCAAGACGCTGAGCGCTACATCAAAGCACTGCTCAATGAATTAGAGTACGTAGGTGTGCTCACGCTGGAACTGTTCGAAACGGAAAACGGCTTGGTTGCTAACGAAATGGCACCCAGAGTTCACAATTCCGGCCACTGGACCATTGAAGGCGCCATGACCAGCCAGTTCGAAAACCATATCCGAGCTGTCAGCGGCCACGCACTCGGTAATGTGGAAGCTCGCGGACTGAGCTGCATGATCAATATCATTGGCGAACACGGAGACATCGAGCGCATACTCGAACTGCCCTACGCCCACGTTCACCTTTATAACAAAGGCGAGCGTGCTGGGCGCAAGCTTGGACACATCAACATTTTGGCTGACAGCTACGAGGAATTGGTATGGCGTGTAAAAAACTGCGCCCAGTTCCTTCCGGGCAGTCCCGAATTTAAGTGCAGCCTTACAGCAAAGGGTTGAATTAAAATAATCCGCCCTTATATTGCTGGTACGCACATTCATAAACAAAGAGAGACAGGGAGAACGACCTCATGGCATTTGAACTTCCCGCACTGCCTTACGAAAAGAACGCTCTAGAGCCGCACATGTCCCAGGAAACTCTTGAGTTTCATTACGGCAAGCATCACCAGACTTACGTAACCAAACTGAACGGTCTGGTTGACGGCACTGATAATGCTGACAAGTCTCTGGAAGACATCATCAAGAGCGCTAGCGGCCCACTGTTCAACAACGCCGCTCAGGTATGGAACCACACATTCTTCTGGAACTGCCTGACGCCTAACGGCGGCGGCGAGCCTACTGGCGCTGCTAAAGAAGCTATCGAAAAAGCCTTCGGATCTTTCGACAACTTCAAGAAAGAATTCAACGACAAAGCCGCCAACAACTTCGGTTCTGGCTGGACTTGGCTGGTTAAAAAGGCAGACGGCAGCGTTGCCATCGTTAACACCAGCAACGCCGAAACTCCGCTGACCGGTACAGACAAGCCCGTTCTGACTGTCGACGTATGGGAACACGCTTACTACATCGACTACCGGAACAGCCGTCCGAACTACCTGGAAGGTTTCTGGAAGCTGGTTAACTGGGATTTCGTGAACGAAAACCTGGCCTAACTCGGCAACTGAATCTGGCAGCGAACAAAATCTCGCTGCCCAGAAACAGAAACGCCCGCTTGGCATTTCCAGGCGGGCGTTTCTGTTTATGACATAGGTCAAACTGCAACAAATCGATACACGCACTTTCAAGACATAACAGAAATTTCAGGCATACTCCGTGGCGATGAAATCGGCTTAGACCATACTATTGTCTGGGTTGTTCAACAAAACAGCCCATGCCCCAAATGCCCATGACAAATGAGTTGCAATGATCCTCATGCAAAAAACGCTCGAAGCAGAAAACCATCTGGGACATCGGATCCTGCGATGGGTGCTGGCCGTAGCGTTAATCAGTGGGCTTGCCGTGAGCACCGTGCAGGTTGTACTGGACGCACAGAGGGTGTCCTCAGACCTCAAATACCAGGCGGAACAGACCATTGCCATGGTGTACGACGCAGCAACTCAGTCCATTTTCAGCATCGACGAAACACTGGGCCAGCAGGTAGTTGACGGCCTGTTTGCCCTTGAAGCGATTAATCTTGCACGCATTTCCCATCCCGATGGTAACGAGCTAAGCAGCCGAAAGCGCTCGCCTAGCCAACTGGGGTTTCGACCAATCACCGACCTTATTTTCGGCAAAGTGTGGGTCTATAGAGAAACCCTGAAGCGTGATGATAATCCTAACGTGCCGTACGGTTACCTTGAGATTCATCTGGACACCGCTCACGACGCCCACACTTGGCTGATGCGAGCCCTCACAACCTATGCATCGGGTATCGTCATCGCTCTTATACTCGGACTGGCACTTTTCTTTCTATTCAACTGGCTTTTGGCCAGCCCATTGCTACGGATCGTAAACTCACTCAAGAAAGTTGACCCGGATCATCCGGATGAATACCTCCTCGCAGTCCCGAAGGGTCATGAGGCGAACGAACTCGGTCTCTGGGTTAACGCCACCAACAACCTGCTTGTCGCCATCGCAGAAAGCCAACAAAAGCACCGTGAAGCCGAAGACCGGGTTAATGAGCTTGCACGGATTGATACCCTGACAAGCCTACCCAGCCGTGATGCCTTCATGGAGGAGCTGCAACAGATCATCGAAACATCTAAGGCCAAGCACACTTCGTTCTCACTCATGGTGTGTGGCATTGATGATTTTAAATCGGTGAACGAACAGTGCGGCTTTCGAACCGGCGATCTTATCCTGAAAACGGTCGCCAACAGACTAAGCGCTAACT
The DNA here is from genome assembly GCF_048285575.1 of Marinobacter sp. SBS5. Taxonomy (NCBI): domain Bacteria; kingdom Pseudomonadati; phylum Pseudomonadota; class Gammaproteobacteria; order Pseudomonadales; family Marinobacteraceae; genus Marinobacter; species Marinobacter sp. SBS5. The sequence goes on from NZ_JBLWAZ010000003.1 coordinate 516,350, forward strand.
TTCCAGCAGACAGGTTCGCCCTTGCCCGCCTGGGTAGCGACCAATTCGTCATCGTTGAGAAAAAGGTCCGCGATAACTTTCACGCCGCTGAAACAGCGGAAAAGACGCTGTCGATCGTGGGCGTCCCCGTCGAAGCCGGCAGCCACCGGATTTCAATGACGTCGACACTCGGCATCTCCATCTTCCCGAACGATGCCTGCGAAGCCGACCGTTTGCTGCAAAGCGCAGAACAAACCATGGCTCTTGCAAAACAAAACAGCCAAACTCGCTTTCAGTTTTTCGTGGCCAGCATCGATCAGGAGATCCGTGATCGAAAACAGATGGAAAAAGACTTGGCTCGGGCCATCCAGAATCAGGAATTCCACATCGTTTACCAACCCCAGATCAATCTGGAGACCAAACGGGTTATTGGTGCCGAAGCGCTGCTTCGTTGGAAACATCCCGAGCACGGTTTCGTGGCGCCAGACAGATTCATTCCTATTGCTGAAACGAGCGGCTCAATTGTCGAGATCGGCAAATGGGTACTGGAACAAGCGTGCAAACAGGCTTCGCTCTGGGCCTCTGCTGGCTCTTACCTCAGAATTGCCGTGAACCTATCAGCTGTCCAGTTGAGACAGGACTCCATCGTGGACGACATTCTGGCCTGCATCGCCAAATATCAAATCCCACCCGGCCGACTGGAACTGGAAGTCACTGAAACCAGTTTTATGACCAATATGACCGACGCCGTTGCCAAACTCCACAAACTGCACAGAGCCGGAATCAGCATAGCGGTCGACGACTTCGGCACCGGCTATTCATCGCTGACATACCTGAAAAAGATGCCGGTCCAGCACCTGAAAATCGATAAACAGTTTATTCAAGACCTTCTGGTCAACGAAGAAGATACACGGATTGCGAACACCATTATCGATCTTGGCCGTAGTTTGAACCTCACCGTGATTGCGGAAGGTGTAGAGACAGCAGAACAAGAGCACTACCTCAGCGAGCGCGGCTGTAAACTCGCACAAGGGTATTTCTTCAGTAGGCCCCTGTTGCCAGAAGATTTTGAGAATTTTGTACAGACTTTTCACGCCAACATCGTGGAAAATAACGCCTAAACACAGCTCGAGGGTTAAGCATGGGAATGACAACTGTCATCGGCCTTGTTGTTATCGCGGTTGTCGTGATTTACCTGGTTTTCATTTATAACAACCTGGTATCACTGCGCAATCAGTTCAAAAATGGTTTTGCTCAGATAGACGTCCAGTTACAACGCCGGCACGATCTCATCCCAAACCTTGTGGAAGCAGCTAAAGGCTACCTCGACCATGAGAAGTCCACGCTCACGCAAGTTATGGAAGCGCGCAACAATGCCGTAAGCGCCCAAAAGGACGCCGCCAAAGACCCCAGCGACAACACCAAAATGCAGCGCTTGGGCAGTGCAGAAAACCTGCTCACCAAGGCACTGGCCAACTTCTACGCCGTCTCCGAGAACTACCCGGAGCTGAAAGCCAACGAAACCATTCAGCAGTTGATGGAAGAATTGTCCAGTACCGAGAACCGGGTCGCTTTCGCTCGCCAAGCCTATAACGATGGCGTAATGACCTATAACATCTTCCGCGAGAAGTTCCCGAACAACATCATCGCCGGTATGTTTGCGTTTAAAGAAACCGCTCAACTTCAACTGGAATCTCCTGAAGCCCGTCAGGCCCCGAAAGTCAGTTTCTGAGGCCTGATTCATGGCAACACCCGGCTTTTTTCAGCGCCAGGCTCATGCCCGGCGCAACACCAGCCTTCTTGTCGTACTATTCCTGACTGCCGTCGTTCTAATCACACTGGCGGTATGTCTGGTCGGCTATCTGGTCACCCGCAGCGAAAGCTCTCCCCTGCCCTTTCATCATTGGCTGCTGTCTTCCCACGGAATGACCACCGCTGCCGCTGTCGTCATACTGATCGGGATTGGCTCGCTGGTCCGCTGGCTCGATCTGGCCGGCGGCGGAAGTCGCGTTGCTAATATGGTCGGGGCACGCCTGATAGAGCCCGACACCCGGGATCCTGATGAACGCAAGCTGCGCAACATCGTCGAGGAAATGGCCATTGCCAGTGGCGTATCCGTTCCCGAACTTTACGTGATGGACGGCGAAACCAGTATCAATGCGTTTGTTGCAGGCTATACTCCGGGCGAAGCCGTGATGGTGGTTACCAAGGGTGCCCTGGCTCAACTAAACCGGGACGAACTACAGGGTGTGGTAGGGCACGAATTCAGCCATATTCTGAACGGGGACATGCGGCTGAACGTTCGGCTAATCGCTATTCTCGCGGGGATTCTAATGATTGGCCAAATTGGCCAGTTCTTGCTGCGAGCTGGCTTCTACAGCAGCGCCACGCGAAGCCGAAACCGGGATGGCCGGGCACAGGCAGCCATGGGCATTCTTGGGCTTGCCCTGATGATTATCGGGTATGTGGGGGTGTTTTTTGGCCGACTTATTCAAGCCGCGGTATCACGCCAGCGTGAAATGCTCGCCGACGCGTCTTCAGTACAGTTCACACGCAATCCCGAAGGCATAGGTGGCGCACTGTTCAAAATCGGAATGACCAGCGGTTATCTCGACACCACCAGCCACGCCAGCGATATGAACCACATGTGCTTTGGTGAGTCCGCTCGCATGAAGTTCTCCTCGCTGCTGGCTTCTCACCCGCCCGTCAACGAACGTATTAACGCCATACAGCCCGGATTGCTGGCACGGCTTCGAAGCCGCTTAAGAGATACCGAACCTAGCGCTAGGTTGCAAACAAAAGCCCAGTCACCAGCGGGCGTACGCATCTCAGATTTGGCCAATCAAGTTGTTGGTACTCCGGGTGCCAGGCTCTCTCCGCTTCGGTCCTCATTCACCGAAAGCGCTCCGCAACCCGCCGCCAAACTTTCGACTCGAGTGGGCACGGTCACACCACAGAGCGAAGCCTTTGCAGCCGATCTCCTGCAACAACTACCAGCCACCTTCCGAAACCTGCTCTATACCCGGGCCGGAGCCATACAGCTTTGCTACGGTTTGCTGACTTACCATCTTCCCGCTTCAGAACGTGCGCAGTGTTTGACGCTGATACCCAAACACGGCTTGTTGGGGGGACAGCCGGATATACTCGCAAAGCTCTTCCCCACCCTCTCAACGTTGGGCGAAGCGGCCAGATTCCCGATATTAGAGCTGGCAATGCCAGCACTTAGAAAACTGGATGCCGGCGAGCGCCACACCTTACTAATCAACGTCCGCAAGCTGGTCGCTGCCGATAAACGTTTGAGCTTGTTCGAATTGGCATTGAACACGTTTTTAAATCGACACCTTTCACCCAAGGCTGAGCAGGCAGTACCGGTCAGGCACAGAAGCTACCGATCGGTAAAAGCAGAGATTGAATGCGTTGTTGGGCTATTCGCACGGGCAGGCACAGACTATGAGCAAGGCGCAGCCAAACTCTACCAAGAAGCCATGGCAGGCTTCTTCTCTGGCCCGGATCAGCGCCCTGCCACCTCGGTATCCATCAAGGAGCTAAAAGCCGCCTTAGAGTCTCTGAGCCAGCTTTCTCCATTACTAAAGCCCGGAATCATCGATGCCTGCGGTCACTGTATCCTGCACGATGGTAAGGTGGATGTACGGGAATACGAACTGATGAGACTGGTAGCCGACCAATTGGATTGCCCCATGCCGCCACTGTAAACCATTATCGGCAGCCCTAAAAATCGTTGGATCAATCCCAGGCACGAAAAAGGGCCAGGTCACGACACGGCCCTCAAGCCTTAAAGTGTGCCGGGAACTGGCCCCTATCGTTTCCGATCAATGTTTAGTAGCGACGCCCTTCAAACAGCATCTCTACAGCAGGCTCTGCCTGTGGCTCTGGCAATCCCAACTTTTCACGCAGCTCAAGATTCACATCCCACAATCGATTGAACTTCTGCAGGGTGGCCGCCGACGCATCTTGCTTGCCAAGCATGATGGTCGGGCGCAAGAACACCAGCAGATTACGCTTTACGCGACTTTCACTTTCAGAGGAGAACAGGCGCCCGAGGTACGGAATGTCGCCCAATAGCGGCACTTTGCTCTTGTTAACCTGATAATCGTCCTTGATCAAACCACCCAGTACGACAGTTTCGCCATCATCCGCCAGAACGGTGGTTTTAATCTCACGCTTGTTGGTGATCAAATCGGAAGCGCCATCTACGGTTGTGGTGGAGATGTCCTCAGTGGTCTGTTCAACCACTAGGCGCACCAGGCCGTCTGCACTGATGGTCGGCGTCACCTTAAGCGACAAGCCAACATCACGGCGTTCAATGGTGGTAAACGGGTTGGTTGTGCCATCGCCAGTCACTGTAGACTGGCCGGTGCGGAACGGGACGTTCTGACCAACAATAATCTCAGACTCCTGGTTATCCAGAGTGATGATGCTCGGCGTAGACAGCAGGTTTGCCGCTGATGCAGAGGACAACGCCTGAATCAGCACACCCCAAGTGATCCCGTTCTCGTCACGGTTACCCGCTCCAATGGTAACACCCCCGCCCAGTTGCGGAACAATATCACCTACCAGTGCGCCAATAACCGAGTTCAGTCCAACCATACCGGAACCACTCGTCAGGTTCGTACCCAACACTGGCAAGGAGGACGCTGATTCATCACCGGCCGCCAGCTGCACACCCAACTGGTCACCCATCTCATCACTGATCTCAACGATCGCCGCTTCAATCATCACCTGAGCACGGCGCACGTCCAATTGAGAAACAATCTGTTCCGCTTCCTGCATCAATGAAGGGTCGCCGCGAACGACGAGAGCGTTCAAACCCTCATCCGCGAACACAGCAAAGTTATTGTTCGGGTTACCGGCGCTACCGCCTGCTCCGCCGGAACCGCCACTTTCTTTAACGGCTTCCCCCATCACCCCTTTGAGGATTTCAGTCAGGGTTTTCGCATCGGCATGGCGCAGCCGAAGAACCTTGGTGGTACCGCCACTTGCCGAGGGCTGGTCCAGCTTACGAATCAGCACGCGCATTTTTTCGCGGAAGCTGTCATCACCGCGGAGGATTAAGCGGTTGCTCCGTTCGTCGGCAGTCACATTGTACTTTTTGGAAGCATTATCATTGCCTCCGCGGCCTAGTTCACCGGGGGCCAGCTCCTGAAGCAGCTTAACCATGTCGCCAACCCAGGCTTCACGCAGCTGGATGACTTCGACTTCCGAGCGGGAAGGACTATCGAGTTCGCGAACAATCTGTTCGATTCGCTGAATATTAGAGGAATGATCACTAACGATCAGTGCATTAGCCGCTGCTACACCCGCGAGGTGCCCGTATTTAGCCACCAGAGGACGGAGAATCGGCACCAACTCCAAGGCATTCGCGTTTTCAATCTGGATCACCCGGGTGATCAGTTGCTCGGAAGGCGTGGTTTTAAAACGGTCCAGCACTTCAGCGGATTGTTTGGCATCCACCTGCTGCACCACTTTCACCACTTCTTCACCGGGGATCGCGGTAAAACCGTGTACGTTCAGAACCGCCAGGAAGAGATCGTAAATTTCATCCTTGTTCATCGGCGCACTGGAAAGCACCGTCACCTTACCTTTGACCCGCGGATCCACCACAAAACTGTAGCCGGTGATGTCCGCAACTTGCGTTACGAAGGCTCGTATATCGGCTTCCTTGAGATTTAGCCTCCAAGTTTCTTCTTGGGCCTGCGCTACGGCCATCAACGGCAGTAGAAGAACAAATAAGAGAGCCCTGAGGATGTTTGTTTTATGGTTATACATCTGGCGGTATCGTCCTGTATTGAATTACCCGATCAGTTACGCCATTGCTCGGGAATGGCATAACTGACCGTGAGTAGACTTCCGTTACGTTCTATTTCAATATCCAGCCGAGGCTGGCTGCGCCATTCGTCAAACAACGCTTTATCCTGCTCGAAGTCGCCCAATCTCTGACCATTCAATGCGGTGATCACATCACCGGGGCGCAGATTAACGGCATTCAGCATGGCATTCGAGCCATCGTACACATAGCCAGATTGGCCATTATCAGCTGCTGGACTCAACCCGTAAGCTCTAAGAGCAGCCGCCCCCTGAGCATCCAGTTGAGCTCTGGCACTGGCCAGAAATTCGTCGGGAGATCCCGCCGGTTGAGGTTGCTCCTTCGGCGTTTCCGCCAAAATACCCTCAACACCGAGAACCTCTTCAAAGGCCAGCGATTCGTATCGCCCACCTCGTCTTATTAAAATTCGTGTTGGCTCAACCTCGGCCAACTCCGCATTACCCGGTAAAGTGTCACCCACGCGGTAATACTCAGTTTCGCCATTGCTTCCGGCAACTATAGCACCAGAGTCTTCCGGGCGCTGCCCTATCAACACACCTTCCAAGCGCAAGCGTAGGCCGGTTTCGGGGGCTGATTTGCGAATCACGTCCGCTACGCCGGTCTGGGTCTCAGACCGGCCAAACAATTCATAACCGGCAATTGGCGCCAGTCCGCTGCCTTTTAGAGCCTCTTCGCTACCGGATGCCTGCCCGTATATCTCGGCTACCGGCCTGTCCGGCCAAACAAACAGCCAGGTGACTCTGGCCAGCTCTACCCCCAGATATACAACGAGAGCAACCAGCACTGCATTTGCCAGCGTGCGGGACACCCACTCCTGTGTTTGCACAGAAACTCGGGCCACGTTACAAGCCTCCTGGCAGCAGCGGCTGCTTGACCCGGAACACCACATCACTAGGGCTGGCATTCTCTGACCAAGGTTGCTGCGCCAAATCAACCATGCGCTTGTAGACGCGAATTTCCATCATGCCGTCCCAGAGAATGCTGGCATCGGCCGCAGGACCACCGCCGCCCTGCTCTGAAATATCCAATGCTACACCACCTTCGACGGTATCCAGATTGGCTTGCATCGGCGGGAACTGAGCCTGCCCCGTCTGATTTCCCATCGGCCAAGTAACCAGGCCACCGTCCCATCGCCCCAAACCATCGGCATGTTGCAGACGATCGTCAGCCCAGCTCATGTTAAGGCGGTCGATGCTCACCTTGCCTTCAATCATTGCCCCGCCACTCTGACGGATCAGGTCCTTAAACTCTGCAACGGTCACAATACCGTTAGCCGCCACTTCAAAACTGCCCGGCCAACCACCCGTGGCAATGCCTTCCACACGAGATTGTGACGAAGACACTGAAAATTCGATTGGCAATTTCAGTTCCGCGACAGAGGGCCAGTCAAGCTGCCACTGAACCCGCGCCGGGAACCCGGCCAAATGCACTTTAGCCGCACCGCTCCATAAGGTACCCGACAGTTGGCGTATCTGGACTTGAGGAGGAAGGTCGATCTGATCCGAAACCTGATGCCACACCCAACCTACCGGCACCCGAACCACCAGCGTCACCGCGAAAACAAGAAAGCCTAGCAACACCAGCAAGATGAACTTGCTAGGGCGGAAGAAAGGTTTTTGGGGGATTTCACTCATTGCATCGCGCACATTTATAAGCCGGTTGCCGAGTCTAACAAAGGCCGTTGCCAAGTGCATGATTAAAGCAATAAAAAACCCGCGCTGGTGTTATCCAACGCGGGTGTTCTCATCCCCCAAAAATTCAGGAAAATCTATAGCTTGCCGGGTCAAAGAAAGCTGCGACCTTCTTCTTCCTTGAACTTGGTTTTGCGAATCTTAAACCCGGCTCATTGACCTTAGAAAAACGAATCATTGAAGTGTCGTGTAAATAGCTCTGGATGACTTTCCATGGGCCACTTTTACCTTGTCTCGGTAAAAGATGCCTGGCGCGCGACACATAACCAGATTGCAGGTCGAGGAAAGGTTCATCAGAAAAATCATCGTCCTGCGCTTCAGGTACACAATAGGGAATCCCCTGCTTATCCATGTAATTGATTAAACGACAGCAAAACTCTGCTATCAGATCCGCTTTCAGCGTCCAGGATGAGTTGGTGTAACCAAAGGTCATAGAAAAATTCGGCATACCACTGACCATGGAGCCTTTATAGGTTAAACATTCACCGACCTTAACTTCCTTACCATCGACTACAGGCGTCACTCCGCCAAATATCTTCATATCCAGCCCTGTCGCTGTAACGACAACGTCAGCTTGAAGCTCTTTGCCTGATTTCAACCTAATACCTTGCTCAGTAAAGCTTTCAATATGATCCGTAACCACTGAAGCTTGCTTTTCCTTCAATACTTTGAACAAATCACCATTAGGTACTGCACACAACCTTTCATCCCAAGGGTTATAGCTGGGTGAAAAATGCCTCATATCGAAATCGCTCCCTAGCTGCCGCTTGGCTGCCATAAGCAAAAGTCGCCTAATCGCCTTAGGCCGCTGCCTCGAGAGACGGTACACACCGAGCTGGACACCAACATTTCTCGCCCGGGCCATTTTATAAACCAGTTTTTCTGGCAAAACTTTACGCAAACCAATAGAAATATGATCTTTCTCTGGCACTGCAGCAACATAGCTTGGAGATCTCTGCAGCATAGTCACGTGTTCCGCTTGATCACACATGGCGGGTAACAATGTGACGGCGGTGGCACCACTCCCTATAATCACGACCTTCTTGTCTTTGTACTGAATATCGTCTGTCCATTTCTGAGGGTGAACAACGTCTCCCTTGAACTTTTCAAGCCCTGGAAACTCAGGTGTATAACCCGCATCGTAATTGTAGTAACCAGTACAGCCCATCAAAAAGCAGCAGGTAAAAATCTGTTCTTCTTCGCTACCTTCCAATGTCGCAATGACTTTCCACTGAGCTTTTTCACTACTCCACTCTACACGGACAACTTTCATCCCATAAGCAATGTGTTGAGTGATGTTATATTCCTGCGACGTCTCCTTTATGTAATTCAAGATCGAAGCGCCATCAGCAATACTCTTCTCGCTTGTCCACGGTTTGAAGCTATACCCCAACGTAAACATGTCAGAATCTGACCGTATACCCGGGTAGCGAAATAAGTCCCAAGTTCCGCCCATCGAAGATCGACTCTCTAAGATTGCAAATGTCTTTCCAGGACAATTCCTTCTCAAGTGAGCAGCTGCACCTATCCCGGACAAACCTGCCCCTATGATCAAAACATCAACATGCTTATTCATAACCCCTCCGAATTCACTGGCCCCATCATGGAACCACCCTCCACCTGCCACGGACTCAGCCAGCAGAACAGTTTAACTCTGGACAATGCTACACTGACCAATGTAACATTGTCTAGGTAACAAATTGGCGCAAGTGAAAAAACAAATCCATGTGGAGGCTAATATGAGTCAGCCGAACAAGAAAACGCCCATGCTAATGCCAACTAGACGCGACATTAAGTTCAAACTAGATCCTAAGATTATTGGCGAATGGCACCATTCTGGCGGCCCCATTGTCACTACGTTTCTAAACACGTTTTCAACCATCCTCCCGGTCGGTGAGCGCTTTTTTATCGATAGCGTTAGAGTCTATCGAGATAAAATCGAAGACCCTGAGTTAAAAAAAGCCGTCACGGCCTTCATTGGTCAAGAGGCCATGCATGGACGTGAGCATGAGGAATATAACTCTGCATTTTTAGCCAAAAATCCGGCTGCCAGAAAATTTGAATGGAGCGTTACCAAACTCCTAAAGGCGATGACAAAATATGCGCCGAAATCTTTCGGACTTTCATCCACGATTGCCCTCGAACACTTTACTGCGCTGCTGGCTGACGGAGTGCTTTCTGAACCTCTTGTCACCGAAGGTGCAGATCCGCAGTACGCAGCCTTATGGCGCTGGCATGCCTTGGAAGAGACTGAGCATAAAGCCGTTGCTTATGACGTTTGGGATGTAGTGATGGGAAAGGGCACGGGCGCCTACCTAGGCCGAAGCGCCGGTTTTGTTACTGCAACCGTCATCTTTTGGGGTTTAACGATTCCAGCATTTATTGCAGCATTGCGCTCCGAAGGCCAGATCACCAATTGGGACGGCTGGAAGAAATTTTTCAGATTCACAATGGGCGATATTGGATTGCTACGCCGACAAATCGGCAATTATATGGATTACTTCCGACCGGGCTTTCACCCTTGGGATCACGACAACCGAGAGTATCTAGAGCAAATAGATAGGTTTCTTGCTGATCAAGAAGCCGTAGCCGCTTAATTAATGCTTGCTAGGGCGCGGACTGTAGCCTCTACATTCCGCACCCTTTTTCAATTGGTTTATTTCGCAGTTAAAGCCAGCGATTTTTGCACCAAAGATTGATACGACGCCGGCAAAGCTCTCGTCATGTAGTCCAACACCTTCGCATCTGGCCCAATTAATATTCTGCGCTGATTTTTCTTCACACCTTTCAAAATTACCGACGCCGCTGTCTCAGGCGTCGTCATGAAAAGGCTTTCAAACTGATCGCGCATTTCCTCGGCATTTGCTTGCTTGGAAATACTTTCAACACTCTTATTCATTCGAGCATTCTTGGCAATATTGGTCTTAATGCCACCAGGATGAACGCAGCTGGCAGAAACCCCTCCCCTCTCCAGATCCAACTCCTGCCTGAGCGATTCGGTAAATCCTCTGACCGCAAACTTCGAGGCATTATAGGCACTCTGAGTCGGCTGAGAGAACAGGCCAAACACACTAGAAATATTCACAACATGCCCCTCTTCACCCGAGGACTTTATATATGGCAAGAATGCTTTAGTGCCATATATCACACCCCACAGATTAATATTTATAATCCACTCATAATCTTCCAATGGGGTTTCTTCCACCGTACCGCCCATCGCAACACCGGCATTATTAAAAATCAGGTTTACCTTTCCGTGATAATCTACAACCTTGTTGGCCCATTGATTCATCGCTACGTTATCGGATACATCCAAGATGTCGTGACACACTTTGACATCGTACTTTTGCAACTCAGATACCGTTTTCTTTAATCCAACCGTGTCCACATCACTCACCGCAAGATGGCAACCTTCCTTCGCCAAGGCAATGGCAAGGGCACGACCAATACCAGAAGCCGCTCCAGTAACAGCAGCCACTTTATTTCGAAAACTTTTCATTGATAAGAACTCCAATAGTTAGCAATCCGAGTTGCTTTTGGGGACAGGCATGTCAGTGCTTCAAAAAACACAAGCCCATCAGAGGCAACCAACCTATACATCAATCAGTGTAACATAGAATGATGGATTGGTTAATTTAACCCTTAAACCTGACGCCTACCCAAAAGTGAAGAATCCATAACCACGAAGCCAATAAAAAACCCCGAAAGTCAGGGACTTTCGGGGTTTTAGACGCGATGAACGCGGGCTAATCATCTACATGATGATTTACATCATGCCACCCATACCGCCCATTCCACCCATGCCGCCCATGTCTGGCATACCAGCGCCAGCACCTTCTTCAGCCGGCTCGTCAGCAACCATCGCCTCGGTGGTGATGATCAAAGACGCTACGGATGCCGCGGCTTGCAAGGAAGAACGGGTAACTTTAGCTGGGTCAAGAATACCCATTTCCAGCATGTCGCCGTATTCTTCAGTCGCTGCATTGTAACCGAAGGCCTTGTCGCCCTCGCGAACCTTTGCAACCACTACAGAAGATTCACCGCCTGCATTGAATACGATCTGACGCAGAGGCGCTTCCATGGCGCGACGCAGAATGTTTACACCGGCTTTCTGCTCTTCGTTGATCGCGTCAACCTTGTCCAGAGCTGCAATAGCGCGGATCAGGGTTACACCACCACCTGCAACGATGCCTTCTTCAACGGCAGCGCGGGTAGAGTGCAGCGCGTCTTCAACACGGGCCTTCTTCTCTTTCATTTCTACTTCAGAGCCAGCACCGATCTTGATAACCGCAACACCGCCAGCCAGCTTGGCTACGCGCTCTTGCAGCTTCTCTTTGTCGTAATCGGAAGAGCTGTCTTCGATCTGCTTACGGATCTGCTCAACACGGGCTTCGATATCAGCCTGGGCACCAGCACCATCGATGATGGTGGTGTTTTCCTTGGTTACGTTAACGCGCTTGGCAGTACCCAAGTCGTCCAGAGTAGTGTTCTCCAGAGTCAGGCCTACTTCTTCGGAAATGACAGTACCGCCAGTCAGAATAGCGATGTCCTGCAGCATTTCCTTACGACGGTCACCAAAGCCCGGCGCTTTAACCGCGTTCACTTTAACGATGCCGCGCATGTTGTTCACAACCAGCGTCGCCAACGCTTCGCCTTCGATATCTTCTGCGATGATTTGCAGCGGCTTACCAGCTTTAGCAACGGCTTCCAGTACTGGCAGCAGTTCGCGGATGTTGGAGATCTTCTTGTCTACCAGCAGGATGAACGGGTCGTCCAGTTCTGCAGACATGTTGTCCTGGTTGTTGATGAAGTACGGGCTCAGGAAACCACGGTCGAACTGCATACCTTCAACCACGTCCAGCTCGTCTTCCAGACCACGGCCTTCTTCAACGGTGATCACGCCTTCTTTACCAACGCGCTCCATTGCATCTGCAATGATACGGCCGATCGTTTCGTCGCCGTTGGCAGAGATGGTACCTACCTGGGCGATGTTGCGGCTGTCGTCGCAAGGAGTGGCCATTTCACGGATCGCTTTAACGGCTTCAGCAGTCGCCTTGTCGATGCCGCGTTTCAGGTCCATCGGGTTCATGCCAGCAGTAACGGCCTTGATGCCTTCGCTAACAATCGCCTGAGCCAGAACGGTTGCGGTGGTGGTGCCGTCACCGGCAGTTTCGTTGGCCTGGGAAGCAACTTCCTTAACCATCTGCGCGCCCATGTTTTCGAACTTGTCTTTCAGCTCGATTTCTTTAGCGACAGATACACCGTCTTTGGTTACGGTCGGAGCACCGAAAGACTTTTCCAGAACCACATTACGGCCTTTAGGGCCCAGGGTAACCTTCACGGCGTCAGCCAGAATGTTTACACCTTTTACCATGCGCTTACGGGCGCTATCACCAAACTGAACTTCTTTTGCTGCCATGTCTCTAATTCCTGTTCGTTAAACTGAAATTTGATCGATCGGATAAATGTGCGTTCGTGCGAATCGCTTAGGCGATTACTCAAGCACGCCGTAGATATCGTTCTCGCTCATGATGAGCAGCTCTTCACCGTCTACCTTAACGGTATTGCCGGCGTACTGGCCGAAAACAACGGTGTCACCAACTTTAACCGCCAGTGAGCGAGTTTCGCCGTTCTCGAGAATGCGGCCGTTACCTACAGCGATAACTTCACCTTGAGACGGCTTCTCTTTAGCGTTACCCGGCAGCACGATGCCACCTGCAGTTTTCTCTTCTTCTTCCTTACGGCGCACAACAACACGGTCGTGTAGCGGACGAATCTTCATTGCTCGGTTTCTCCAATAGTCAGATTAATATGGCAATGACAATTGCTTGTTAAAAAATGTCTGGTCGGGACGCCCCGACCTGACAAACTGCCCGGTCTCCAAACATCTGATAGACAGCGCTTTTCGACCCGCGGCGAATCTGTGCAACTTAAATGGGGCTGCCTGATACGTTTTCAACACCCCCAACGAAAAATTTTTACTTTTTTTCCAGCCTGTCCCGGTCAGATTCGGTCTGATCCTGATACTCACCTTCAATGATGTCGCCGCCTGCATCACGATCGAACGGCCGCTGCGGCCCGAACGGCCCAGTGCCACCGCCCGCATGGAAGTGGAAGCTGCGGCTCTGCCCCGCGACAACCATCCGCTTCATCGCCTGCCCGGCCAGCCAGTGCCGCGTGCCCGGCAACAAACAGAAAAACCCAAAGGCGTCGGTGATAAAGCCCGGAGTTAGCAGCATCGCGCCACCAACAGCCAAAATCAGCCCTTCGGCCACCTCTTTGGCTGGCAGCTCACCGCTGTTCAGGCGCTGATTGGCCCGCAACAACGTAGCCAGCCCCTGCTTTCTCAGCAGCCAAGCCCCCACGATGGCCGTCAGGAAGACCAACGCAATCGTGTTGATCGCGCCGATCACGCCCCCTACCTTGATGAGCACCACCAGTTCGGCAACGGGCATGACAATAAACAGAAAAAGGAAAACCGGCATATTGGCCTCGAGGTCGTGAATGTGTGTTCGGCAACGTCTGGTATACTCCGCGCCATACAAATAATGACTCAAAGCCACGGGCACACAGTTAATTCTTACCATCACTGAGAAACTAACTAAGGGCAAACTATGAAACTTCAAGACTCCGTAATTGCAATTACTGGCGGCGGCCAGGGCCTAGGCCGTGCCATGGCCGAATATCTGGCGGCAAAAGGTGCCAAACTGGCGCTGATCGACCTGATGGAAGACAAGCTGGCCGAATCGGTTGAAGCCTGCAAAGCAGCCGGCGTTGAAGCCAAAGCCTACGTTTGCAACGTGGCAAAAGAGGAAGACGTTGAAAACACTTTCAAGGCCATCGTTGAAGACTTCGGCCAACTCAACGGCCTAATTAACAACGCTGGCATCCTGCGTGATGGCCTGATGGTAAAAGTTAAAGACGGCAAGCTCGAAAAGCGCATGGAGCTGAGCCAGTGGCAGTCCGTGATCGACGTCAACCTCACCGGCGTGTTCCTGTGTGGCCGTGAAGCCGCGACCCGCATGATCGAAAACGGTGACAAAGGCGCGATCATCAACATCGCTTCGATCTCCCGTGCCGGCAACATGGGCCAGAGCAACTACTCCGCTGCCAAAGCCGGCGTGTCTGCACTGGTACCGGTTTGGGCCAAAGAACTGGCTCGTTACGGCATCCGCTGCATGGGCATCGCCCCGGGTTTCATCGAAACCGAGATGACGGCCTCCATGAAGCCTGAAGCTCTGGAGAAAATGACCGCAGGCATCCCGCTCAAGCGCATGGGCAAGCCTGAAGAAATCGCTTCAGCAGCCGCGTTCATTTTCGAGAACGACTACGTTTCCGGTCGTATGATCGAAGTAGACGGCGCGCTTCGCCTCTAATCGGCTCAATAGCGGAGTTCTACGTGGACGAGTTTGAAAACGAACCCACTAAAGAACAGAAAATCTGGCAGGTGGTGGCCGCAATCCCTCCGGGGAAAGTGGCCAGCTACGGTCAGGTTGCCGCGATGGCGGGTCTTGGTCGCCAGGCCCGCTTTGTTGGCCGGGCCTTGGGCAAGTTGCCCGCCGGCCACAGCATTCCCTGGTACCGGGTTCTAAGGAGCAACGGCCAGATTGCTTTTCCTGAAGGTACAGAAACCCGTCAACTGCAAACTGAAAATCTGCGATTGGAAGGGGTAGAAGTAAACAAAGGAAGGGTATCGATGAAAAGCTTTCAGTGGCAGCCCTGAACACTCGCTCAGGGCCGCACTGATATTACGAAAGGCTCAGATCACACAGACTT
Organism: Marinobacter sp. SBS5; assembly: GCF_048285575.1. Classification (NCBI taxonomy): domain Bacteria; kingdom Pseudomonadati; phylum Pseudomonadota; class Gammaproteobacteria; order Pseudomonadales; family Marinobacteraceae; genus Marinobacter; species Marinobacter sp. SBS5. The sequence continues at coordinate 531,641 of NZ_JBLWAZ010000003.1, forward strand.
GGCTGCAATGATCTTTTCATGCCACTCAACCGGGCCGGTCTGGTGCACAGAGCTACCACGAGAGTCAACCGCCACCGTTACCGGCATGTCTTCCACTTCAAACTCGTAGATGGCTTCCATACCCAGCTCTTCAAAGGCCACCACTTCTGCACCTTTGATTGCCTTGGACACCAAGTAAGCAGCACCGCCAACGGCCATCAGATACACCGCGCCGTGCTTCTTAATAGCGTCAATGGCAACTTGGCCGCGCTCGGCTTTACCGATCATGCCGGTCAGGCCGGTTTTCTCCAGCATCGTATCGGTGAACTTGTCCATACGGGTGGCCGTGGTGGGGCCTGCGGGGCCAACCACTTCTTCGCGTACAGGATCAACCGGGCCTACGTAATAGATGAAGCGGCCTTTCAGATCCACCGGCAGCTCTTCGCCGCGCTCGATCATGTCTACCATTTTCTTATGCGCGGCATCACGGCCCGTCAGCATTTTGCCAGACAGCAGAACCGTTTCACCCGGCTGCCAGTCTTTTACATCTTCCGGCGTAACGGTATCCAGGTTCACGCGGCGAACGTTCTCACCCACTTCCCAAGTGATTTCCGGCCAGTCGTCCAGGCTCGGAGGAGTTTGCAGGGACGGGCCAGTGCCATCCAGCGTGAAGTGCGCGTGACGAGTTGCCGCACAGTTCGGAATAATTGCTACCGGCTTGTTAGCTGCGTGAGTCGGGTAATCTTTCACCTTCACGTCCAGAACCGTGGTCAAACCACCCAGACCCTGAGCACCAATACCCAGGTCGTTCACTTTCTCGAACAGCTCTAGGCGCAGCTCTTCGGCACGGTTAGAAGCACCGCGCTCTTGCAGGTCGTGAATGTCGATTGGGTCCAGCAGGGACTCTTTCGCCAGCTCCATCGCCTTTTCAGCGGTACCACCAATACCGATACCTAGCATGCCAGGCGGACACCAGCCAGCACCCATCTGCGGAATCATTTTCAGAACCCACTCTACAACCGAGTCGGACGGGTTCAGCATGGCAAACTTGGACTTGGCTTCAGAACCGCCGCCTTTAGCTGCCACGTGCACCTCAACGGTGTTACCCGGAACCATCTTGTAGTGAATGATGGCGGGGGTGTTGTCTTTGGTGTTCTGGCGCTTGCCGTCCGGGTCAGCCAGCACGGAGGCACGCAACACGTTGTCCGGATGGGTGTAGGCGCGGCGAACACCTTCGTTGATCACGTCGTCCAGCGCCATATCGCACTCAAACTTCACATCCATACCGATGTTCACGAACACGGTCACGATGCCGGTGTCCTGACAAATCGGGCGGTGGCCCTGGGCGCACATGCGTGAGTTGATCAGAATCTGGGCCATGGCGTCTTTCGCCGCCTGAGACTCTTCCCTCTTATAGGCCTCGTACACGCCCTGAATGAAATCCTTCGGGTGGTAATAGGAAATAAACTGCAGCGCATCGGCTACGCTTTCGATCAGGTCGTCCTGGCGGATTACGGTGGTCATAGTCGCCTCATCAGCTTTCTGATTATGGAAGTGCGCAGAACCGCCAAAGTGGCCCTGCTTATAAAGGAAGCGAGAGTTTACCAGAAATTTCGACACGCGAGCGATGCAACGGAAGGCGAAACAGACTATGACCTTGCTAGCCAGAATTTATGGGGCTTTCTGGGTATTTTCGAAACAAATTGTTAAATCCAGGCCCTGCAGCCGCCCTTAACTCGACAAACCCCTAAATGCACTCTATTTTTCAAGGAGGCTACTCCAACTGTGCGAGGAGGGGTTGCAACGAAGAATCACACTTTTGGCTGATCAACACTTGCCAAGGTGTCGCTATAGTCGATGCTACAGAAATTGGCTTTAAGCGCTGGCTACGATTTCAGACAAATAAGCACAACAGGCAAAAGAACGGAATTCAGGGGCCGACCGGTTCCGTCTAAGCCGGATATAACGATACAACAACAGGAAAAGGTTCCACCCATGTTCAAGAAAACTCTAATAAGTCTTGCCGTGGCTTCTACTCTAGGGTTGACGGGCTGCTTTGATAGCGGCAGCAATGACAAGAACGCTAACCCGAGCCCGAAATACAAAGATTCTTCTATTGATGGGAAGACTTGGCCGGTATTTAATCCGGCTACCAGTCAGCTACCTCTTCCTAACGACTTGATTTTCGATAGCAAACAAGGCGATGGAACCTTTGGCGTTGCAGATACTAAGCCACCAGTCACGACTGCGCTCAACGAGCTGTCCGGTGCTTCAACGGTAGCCCCCGCGGTCATCCAAACCAACGGTCAGCTAGATATCGAGACTGTTGTGTATGGCAAGTCCGTACACCTCATTGAGCTAGCTTACGCCAGCGAAGATCCACTTCGAGCTCTCTCTATCAGTGAGCCCCCCACTCTAGGTCTTGCCGTGGGCAGCTCACCTGTTCTCGCAAGAGCCGATGTGGAAACTTTAGACGGCACCTCGGCCATTCGCATCCTCCCGCTTGAGCCCTTAAAGCCCAAAAAGCGTTATGTAGTCTTGATCACCACCGATGTTAAAGACATTAACGGCGATTCTATTATTCAAGATCCCGTTTACGCCAACATAACTGCCTCAGGTACGGCGCAGGACCCGAATGCCGGACTGCTTAGCAATGCATTAGCTCCAGTAAGAACTCTGGTCAACAAGCTTTGGGAGCCTTTAGCCCTTGCCTACGCCAAGGCAGCTGGCAGCCCAATTACTGAAGACCAGATAGCTTTGACTTACAGCTTCACCACGTCTAACGATGAGAAAGCGCTGCAGTACATTGCGGAGCCTGCTGCGTGGTTTGAAGACCAGCTTGAGTCATTCATTAAAGTATCCGCAGCGAAACAAGCGATCGCTGGAGGCGCAAGTGATTACGCTACAGTCAAAGCTACCGTAGACGGCGCCTATGGAGCCTTCCCAAATATTCCGCTGGGTGACAGTGGTAAAACAGCTGTCGAAGCCCTGGCCTCGCTATATGGCAATAGCGCCCCATGTTCAGGCACAGTCAAAGCTGGAGGTTCGGCGGCTATCGATTGTGCTGCAGTAGCGCTCGCTTCTAACTTTGCAGCCTCCGGAGCCCTTCCAACACCGTCACCACTTAATCGAAGTGCTAACGACTTTGTACTGGGTGCGCCCGTGCCGGTTGGGCTTGTTTCTGCCGTAGCCTCGAGCACTCTTGCAGCGCTCAAACAAGTAAATTTAGCACCGAATGATGTTTTGGCCGCACAAGGCACGGTCAACCTCCCCTACTACTTAGGAACTTCAGGTGCTGACCTGGTGACCAAGTCTTGGGTTGCAGATAGCAACCTAGCGGCAGCACTGAACGCCGCATTCACAGGTACAGGGTTATCTATTCCCCAAGCAGACCCTGCCGTATCCACGGCGGTGAACCACATTTTCCCATTCCCCAAAAAGCAAGCTGATGTAAAAGCTCCGGCACTGGTGCTTTACCCGGCTACTACTACGGTGAAAGGCATCGTGTTGTTCCAACACGGCATCACCACTGACCGGAGCACAGCGCTGACCATTGGCAGTGCCATGGCTGCGAACGGGTATGTTGTGGTTGCTATTGACCAGCCGCTGCATGGTATTGCGCCTGGAGACTCCGAAGAACAGAAAGCACTTGCCTCCCAATTGATCGATGGAGGTATCGCTGCAGGAGTTCCACTTACCAATGATGAAACCAGCGTTAATGCTCTGATCGCTGGTACTCTTAACATAGGGTTTGTAATCCAATCCGGTGCGGCCAGTAATCCGACTGAAGCTCAGGCAGTAATTGAGAATGTGTTAAGCGGAGGAACAACAGGCAACGCATCCCTTGACGCAGCAATACAGTTCCTCGCGTCAGCGGAGAATACCGTTGAAAACAACGGCAGCACCATTCCCGGCATTGCCGCACAAGAAGGCAACGAGCGTCACTTTGGCTTCTACGCTGCTCAACCCGGCGTACCCAGCCCGATGACCGAAACTAAAGGCGATTCAGGCAGTCTGTTCATCAACTTGACAAATTTCTTGGGCACTCGCGATAACCTTCGTCAAAGCGCAGTAGATCAAATGAACTTGCGCGCAAGTCTCGCCGGCCTCACGCTCCCGGTGGACGAGTCGAATAGCATCACTATCGCGCCAACGACACCGGTACTGTTTGTCGGCCACTCCCTGGGCACCATAACCGGCGCACCATTTGTAGCCGCGGTTAACGGAGATCAGCTAGCGACCACGATCAGCAACGGCACTCCTGAAGGCACAGTGCCATCAGCATTCAACAACATTGCCGGTGCGGCCTTGTTGACTCCGGGCGGCGGCGTCGTTCGCACTCTGGAAAACTCACCTACGTTTGCCCCGCGCATTTTGCCTGGCCTTCAAGCAGCTGCAGGTCTGACACAGGGTGATTCTGGCTTGGAAACCTACTTCAATGTTTTCCAGGCTGCAGTTGATACCGCTGATCCGATCAACTTCGCTGACAACCTTGCCAGCTTGGCAACACCGCTGGCCCTTGTAGAAGCGCCCAACGATACTGTAATTCCTAACTCGGCTGACGCTATTTGGGGAGGAGCACCACTCAAAGGCAATTTCACAACCGAAAGCGGTGCCAATGTGATGATCGACAGCTTCAACGCTCCGCTAGCCGGCACCCAGCCCCTAGCATTGACCGGAACAGCAGTTACGACCATTCCAGCCGGCACCCATGGTGGCCCAGTTGACCCTCAGGACGCTGGATTTTCGGCATTCGTGCAACAAACGCTAACCCTGCTTGGCACGGTAGCACCGTAAAACCACTAGCAGTCTAAACAAAAAAACCGGCCTAGAGGGCCGGTTTTTTTGTTTATTACAGAGGCAAACGGTTCAACCAAATCGAATCGGCAACCCCAACTGCCTTTGCCCAACACCATCCCCCCGATCCCTCTCAACAACCATTCCCCTAGCCTTCATCTGAGGATGCTCCGCAGCCTCTTCAATCGTTAATGCCGGCTCCACACAGGCATCCACCTCTGCAAAAATCTCGCGCCATTCCGCAAACGTTTTTTCAGCTACTTTTTGCTTTATGGCTCTCTTTAACGCCTGCTGCTGTTCCGGGTTTTGGCTAAGCGCAAAGCTCTTCATCTCCGGAATTTCCAGCGCATCGCACAAGCGCGCCGAGAATTGCGGTTCCAGGCTTCCCACAGATAACCATCGGCCATCGCTGGTCTGGTAGTAGTCGTAGAAGGTGCCGCCATTGAGCATGCCACACTCCGGCTTCTGGGTTTGGCCGCCCGCGATGGCTGCGGCGCCGGCCATAGCGTTCATAGCGAAGGCGGCATCGGTCATGCTGATGTCCACGAAAGCGCCCTCACCGGTCTGCTGGCGCCGTATAACGGCAGCTAGGATGCCCATCACCGCGTGGTGGGAGCCGCCTGCTACGTCGGCTATCTGAATCCCCATCGGTGGTGGGCCACTGTCGGCTCGGCCGCAGTGGCTGGCGACACCGGAAATGGCAAGGTAGTTAATGTCGTGGCCGGCGCGGTCTTTGTATGGGCCGGTTTGGCCGTAGCCGGTGATGGCGCAATAAATCAGCTTGGGGTTGATGGCTTTGAGGGTCTCGTAACCGATACCGAGGCGATCCATCACACCGGGTCTAAATTGCTCCACAACGATGTCGTAGTCTTGCACCAACTCTTTGATTTTATCGGCACTGCCTTCCTGCTTCAGGTTGAGCTGGAGGGTTTGCTTGCCACGGCCTAAATAGGAATACGCCGTGCTGAATTTGCCATCAAACGGCGGTATCACTTTCACCAAGTCCACTCTGTCTGGCGCTTCTACCCGAAGCACTTCAGCACCCATATCGGCCAACATCATGGTGGCGTAGGGCCCAGGTAATAACGTGCTGAAATCGAGGACTTTCAGTTCTTTGAGCGGGGCTGTCACGGCAATCTCCTGTCGTTTTGTTTGTCGTTATTAGTCGATGAACTCATGCTGCCGGTTTTTCATGCCTCGGCCAACTACCCCTTTGGCCAATCCCATTGGCAAAATCTTCCATCTTCGCAGTCATTCAGGTGGTTGCATTGTCTTTCCGGGCACTTATGATGATTGGCATCTCACTATAGGTTCGTTTATGTCTGCCCTTACGGTTTCCAAGCACTTTGTTGAAGCATCCCTAACCGGCGCCGAGCGCATGGGGCTGAATGTTCGCGAGTTGTTGCTGGAAGCCGGCATTTCGCCCGACCTGTTGCGCATTGAAAAAGCCCGGGTGAACAGCGACCAATTCAGCCGCCTGATGCAAGTGATCTGGGCCAGAACCGGTGATGAGTTTATGGGCATGGGGCCAAGGCGAGCCCGGTCAGGCACCTTTGCCACCATGTGTGAGCTCGCGATTAGCTGCCAGACTTTGGAAGAAGTGTTACGCCAGACGTACCAGTTTTCACGCCTGTTCGAGCCGATGGCGGGTATGAAACTCGAGGTTCACGAAAACAGCGCACGGCTGGTATCGAAGATTGAAGGCGCATACCGCGACCCTGACCATTTCCTTCAGGAAAGCCTGCCTGTAATCTGGCATCGTCTCGCCAGCTGGCTGATCGGGCAGCCGGTGGAGCTTGAGAAAGCCGAGTTCCACTACCCACGACCAGAGCATGGCGATGAGTTGCGTCATATTTTCCGCTGCCCACTGGCATTCGAATCGGACTGCACCGCCCTCACCTTCAGCACCCGTTTTTTGTCAGCACCAGTGATTCGTGACAAGCCCGAGATGCGACAATTTCTGAAAACCTCGCCAGCGGATTTGTTATCTCGGCCAGACGAAAGCAACACCTGGACGGGCCGCATTCGAGGCTTGATTGGCCGTGACTTCTCCAAGCCCATGCCGGATTTTGACTGGATAGCCCAAGAACTGCATACCAGCCCTCAAACCTTAAGGCGTCGGTTGAAGCAGGAGAATACGTCGTTTCAGGAGATTAAAGATTTACTGCGAAGGGATATGGCCATCTATTACCTGAGCCATCAAGATTTGCCGATCAACGACATTGCCGAGCGGGTGGGCTTTACCGAGCCTTCCACCTTCCACCGTGCGTTCAAGAAGTGGACCGGCGTTACCCCGGGCGCCTGGCGTGATGGCGAACGGGGTAATCTGGCCATGAGCTAACCGCTCAGGCGCCTGAACTACCTTGCTGCAGGTTACGAATGAGGCGCCCAAGCGTTTGGGCAATTTCGCTCACCTTTGCCTGATTTGGCGCCAGCTGGAATAAGCGCGAGCCATCCCTCGGATCGTATATCCAACAAGCACCTACAACAGCCTGGCAATCCCAGCGAGGCTGAGGGTTTACGCCATACACGGGCAACGAGTTGGTTTTACGCACCAGAGTACCGTCAATTTCCCGATGAACCTGTTGAATCGTCAGTTCACTGCCATTAATGGTCACCCGGTATTGAATATCGGCCGGCCGGTCCAATCGCACAACGGCTTTATCTTTACGCCAACCGTTGGCATCCAACAGTGCATTCAAATGAATCGTCAGCGCTTCTCGGTCGGTCTTGGCCAGATACAATTTGCGTAAGGTGTTCAGGTTTTCTCCGCCGGCGGGTTCGATCACAGCCACCGGCTCTCGGGAGTTTACTTTGCCTTCAACCAACGCGCGCGCGTTGGCTTTGCTTTGTTTTTCGATATCGGTAATCAGAGTCAACGATTGCTGATAATGGGCGCCGTCAGCCCCCACACGGCTGACATACCCCTCAAGAGCAGACCGGGCTTCGTTGAAATGCTTGGCTTGGAGCATAGCCCGGCCACGGTAATACAGGTACTCGGCTGGCTTTTCGCCTTTCATAGTCTGAAGACGGTTCAGATACTCTCCCGCCTCGCTCCAGCGCTCGGCATTCACCGCTTCTTCAGTCGCCAGCATCAGCCGGCGGATTTCATGTTCCGGTTCCAGCGCTTGAGCCTGTCCGGCTCCGATCAATGCGGAAGACAACACCAATCCGGCGAGCCATGAACGGGCCACCGGCGTACGCCGCTTACGTATTAACAACATACTGCTACTCCTAATTGCTATCGGTGCTGCTTGTGACCGTGTCCGCGGATTCCAAATCACGGCGCAACTCTTGCTCGTCCGTACCCTCAACATCATCGGCATCCACTTCGGCTTGCTCGACAATACTCTTGGGCAGTTCCTTTTTCACCCGAACACCCAGCTCAACAAACCGGTTAGCCTGAGAAATTAGATTACCACGGCCTCGGGTCAGGGTATTCATCGCATTATCATACGTACCCTGTGCCGTATGGAGTTGGCTACCAAGCCGTTCCATGGCCTCCACGAAAACTCGCAGCTTGTCATACACAGCGCCCGCACGTTCAGCAATGCGGCGCGCGTTCTGACTTTGCCGCTCATAACGCCAGATATTTTCGATGGTGCGCAAGGTCGCCAACAGGGTGGTGGGCGTCACCACAATAATCTTTCTCTCGAATGCTTCAGCGAACAAGTTATCATCTTGCTGAAAAGCGGCCACAAAGGCCGGCTCGATGGGCATAAACAAAAACACGAAGTCCGGCGAATGCAGCCCATTAAGCTGGCTGTAATCCTTCTCGCTAAGGCTGCGAATGTGGTTCCTCACCGCTTCAACGTGTTGCTTCAAGGCCTGCTCCCGAGCTTCGTCATCCTCGGCGATCACCCACTGTTGATAGGCCACCAGTGACACCTTCGAATCGACCACCAGATTGCGCTGGTCTGGGAGGTGAACAATCACATCCGGGCGCAGCAGGTGGTTCTCGCTATCCCGATAGCTACCCTGAGTTTCGTACTCAATGCCTTTGCGTAAACCCGAACGCTCAAGCACTCGTTCGAGTATCAGCTCGCCCCAGTTACCTTGTACTTTTTTGTCACCCTTCAGCGCTTTAGTCAGGTTGGCGGCTTCTTCAGTAATCTGCCGATTCAGATCCTGTAACGATTTGATTTCACTGCGCAGCGCCTGCCGGTCTCGGGTTTCGGTGGTGTAGACATCCTCTACCCGCTTGCGGAAATCCTGCAACTGATCCCGGAACGGATTGAGCAAAGAATCCAGGCTGGTTTTCGATTGCTGACTGAAACGCTCGCTCTTCTGATCGAAGATACGGTTCGCCAGATTCTCAAATTCCTGTTTTAGGCTGTCACGGTTTCTTTCCAGCAACTCCAGCTTCTCGCTGGCTGTACGTCGCTCCTTATCCAGCGTCACCTCTTGTTCGCGCAGGTCAGCCTTCAGCGTGGAGACCTGATCACGCCAGCTTTCTACGGCACGCTCCAGCTTTTCCACTCGATCCACCTTCTCCGCCAGGGCGCTTTCCAAGTAGCGCACCTCTTGATCATGCAGGGCATGGGCCTGCTCAGCCGCCCTCAGGCGCTCATCGGCTTCGCGTGCGGCCTGCTCTGTCTGTTCTAACTCCCTGCGCAACGCGTTTGTTCGCGAGCTCTTATGCAGTAAAAGTCCGACCAGCCCGCAGCAAACGGCCAGCAGCGCCACAAGCCCTCCCAAAAACATTTCCGGGTTAGCTGTACTGAATTGAGCGAATCCCTCTACCACTGGCGGCAACTCCTGAATATGCGTCGGTTCGGGTTAATCAATGCGGTTATCAATGGGCAAACCTTGACAGTCTAACCCAGCAGCCTGTTTTTTGGGGCATATTGGACTAACACCCCAAGAGCAGCCTCGACTATTTGGCATTTAGGACAATTCTCCCCGAAGCCTCTAGACGCACGAGGCAAATTCATCTACAAAGAATGAAACGGCTATTCATTTATTATTGATGGCAAGCCAGCTAAGTGCTCACCAGCAGGACTAGAGCATGTTAAAAGAACTCTGGAGAAAACTGGGATCCGACTTTCTGCAATCGAATACGACTGCAGATGAAGCGTATCTGGCGCAAGGTCAAGCGTGCCGGCGACGAAGTGGTGCAAAGATGTTGCCCCACATCACCCATACTGGAGAGTTTCATCTCGAACGGCTTACCCAGTTATTGCGCGACCGTTACGAGCACACCTTTGCTGCTCCTGACAACCCGGCCGCCGACGACCAAACGCTCAAAGATGTCATCACCTATGCCTCCCGCATTCAAGATCAGGACATACAACGTGAACTACTCCTGTTCTACTTGAATTGTTCGCCGGTCATTCAAGAGTACTTGCGTTCCGAAACCACCCTCGGAACGGGCTCCTTTCTTGCCAAATAAGCCCGCGCCTTAACCATCTGTAAAGGCGCTGAACATCCAGCTTGTAGTATACTCACGCTCCTGACCGACAACACAATGAAGGCTGACCGGAACAAACTCCAAAACCGGTTTATCAAGCAGCCAATTCAGGGGATATTCATGGGTGACAGGTTCTTCAAACCTCGACCACGACTTGCTTTCGGCATGACCGCGCTTCTTACGCTATCCGGGTGTACTGCGGACCAATATTTTATGGTTTCCAAGGAAGGGGTCGATGACATTCGCGCCTCGCTAAACAAGCAGCGAGCCACACTGGTAACGATGGAAAACAACGCCGGTGTACGCCAGGAACAAATACTGGGCCACCAGCAGCAGTCCACACAAACGATCCTGGACGCCATCGCCACTCAGGTCAAAAAACCTAGCTGCCCCCCGGTTGTTCAGCGAAGCTGCCCTCCTGTCCCCAAAGACACCGGCCGGGCAGACCGCCTGAAAGGCAAGGTTGTTGTCGGGGAAGTTGAGAAGTTGTACTTGGCAGAAGCTGGCACGGTATACACCGCCCGAATCGACAGTGGTGCAGAAACCTCCTCAATTCACACCCGCAATGTGAAGCGTTTCGAACGCGATGGTGGCAACTGGGTACGGTTTGAAGTCCCGGTGCCCGGCACATCCGGTGAAGAGTGGGTCACGCTGGAGAAAGAAGTCTCCCGCCGCGTAAAAATTATACAGTCAGCGGCGGATGAAGCTGAACGACGCGTTGTGGTGGAACTTCAATTTGCTATTGGCGACCACGAGCAAGTTGCAGAATTCACACTTGCAGACCGCACCAATCTCACCTACGAAGTATTAATCGGCCGTAACGTATTGCGCGATGTCATGTTGATTGATGTCGGCAAAGAGTTCGCTACTGAACTCCCTAAAAGCTACCTCAACAAAGCCCCCAAGGGAGATGACGCATGACCGTGAGGTCCCGCATTCCATTTTATGTTGCCGTATTTCTGCTCATCACCGCTGGGCTTTCCGTGGCAACCTGGCGACATTTCGAGATGGGCATCCCATGGATGACCGGCGAACAGCAACCCGTCTGGATGGTTGAAGCCCGGGTAGACTTCCAAGGGTATGGTGACTCTGCACAAGTTAACTTGCACGTACCACAGCAACCTCCCGGCTTTCGCATTCTGACCGAGCAGGCTGCATCGCCTGGATACGGGTTCTCTATTCTCGAGAACAACGGTAGCCGCCGCGCCGAGTGGACCAAACGAGAAGTAACGGGACCACAAACTCTCTACTTCAAATCTCAATTCGTTCCTGATGAAAACATCGTTCAACAGCCGCCAACCCGCGCACCGCGGCCCCAAACGGTCTTTTGGGAAGAACCCCAGGCAACCGCTGTGCGAGAGCTGCTTAACCAGGCGACAGAACGATCAAGCTCCCCGGAAAGCCTGACCCGGGAACTGATCACGCTGATGCAGCCAGACAACCGGACCCAGAATTCCACCATGCTGGTGTCGGATGAAAATTACCTTCAAGTTTTGGTTCGGATGCTTAACCATGCGGGCATCGCCGCTCGCACAGCGGATGCACTGAAGCTTGAAGATGCTCGCAGACGCCAGCACCTTGTTCCTTTCATCCAGATATACAACGGCGAACGCTGGCTAACATTTGATCCGCGCACTGCTGAGCAAGGCGTACCGGAGAACCTTCTGCTTTGGCGTCAGGGGTCTGAATCACTGCTCGATGTGGTGGGAGGCGACAACTCCCAGGTGAGCTTTTCCATGCTCCGACAAACCATTCCGGCTCTTCAGCTCGCCGCACGTGAAGCGGCCTCTAATGGCCTGAGCGCTCTGAGTTTTTACCAGCTTCCGATTGAAGAGCAGAGTATGTTCAGAATGCTGCTGCTTCTGCCTATTGGCGCACTGATGGTGGCATTCATGCGCATGGTCATTGGCGTGCGCACCTCTGGCACTTTCATGCCCGTGTTGATTGCCGTCGCCTTTGTACAAACCACACTGGTACCCGGGCTGATCGCCTTCCTGTCGGTTGTTGCCATCGGGCTGCTGCTCAGGGGCTACCTATCCAGTCTTAACCTTCTGCTTGTCTCTCGAATATCTGCTCTGATCATTCTGGTGATCTTCATCACCGCCGGGTTGAGCATCGTCGGATACCAGATGGGCTTTAATACCGGCATGACCGTCACCTTCTTCCCCACGGTAATCATTGCCTGGACCATCGAACGTATGTCGATCCTCTGGGAAGAAGAAGGCCCTCGCGAAGTGGCCGTGCAAGGGGCTGGCAGCCTGTTTGTCGCAATTTGCGCATACTTGGCCATGAGCAGACCTCTGGCAGGCCATTTGACGTTCAACTTCCCTGAACTGCACCTGGTGATTCTGGGGCTGATTTTGCTGATGGGCCAATACACCGGCTACAAACTCAGCGAACTTCGTCGCTTTACCCCGATGAAGGCCTACGATTGATATGGACTGGATTTCCCCACGCAGGCTAAACCGAATCGGGATGCTGAACATGAACCGGCGCAATGTGGATTACATTGCCCGGTACAATGACCGCTCGTCGTATCCCTTGGTCGACAACAAACTGAAGACCAAGCTCGCCGTTGGTGAGTACGACGTAAAAACCCCCAAGCTACTCCAAGTGGTTCGCCAGCAACACGAAATATCCCACTTTCGGGAGATGGCTGAAGACCTCTCTGGCTTTGCCATCAAGCCGGCTAAAGGCTCTGGCGGGAAAGGCATCACAGTGATCACCGGGCGCGATGGAGACGACTTCATCAAAGCCTCTGGCGCTCGAATCCCAGTCGCCATGCTGGAACGGCACCTAACCAACATACTGGCTGGACTCTATTCTCTGGCCGGCACCCCCGATGTCGCGATCGTGGAAGACTTAGTGGAATCCTCACCCCAGCTCGCCAAGTACTCGTTCCAAGGTGTGCCGGACATTCGCATTATCGTGTTTCAGGGTTACCCGGTTATGGCCATGCTGAGGCTGGCGACCAAAGCTTCAGACGGCAAGGCGAACCTGCATCAAGGCGCAGTCGGTGTTGGCTTGGATCTTGGCACAGGCCGAAGCTTGAACGCTGTTCAGTTTAACCGCCCGATTACGCTCCACCCGGACACCGGGCTGGCTCTCGAGAACATTCAGATTGAGTCTTGGGAGAACATGCTGGAAATGGCCGCACGCTGTTATGAAGCGACAGGTTTGGGCTATATGGGTGTGGATTTGGTGGTAGATGCCCACCAAGGCCCCTTGCTGCTGGAACTGAATGCCCGCCCCGGCTTGGCGATCCAAATGGCAAACGGCTGTGGTTTAATGCCGCGCCTGAAAGCTATCGAGGGTTTGAAACGCCCTCACTTCAGCCCGCGTGAAAGGGCTCAGTTTGCGATGAAGACCTTCAGCCGGATGTGACAATTTAGTACGGACATAAAAAAACCGGAGCTTGTTAGGCTCCGGTTTTTTATGTTTTGCTCATTAAATCAGAGCAGCTCGCCCCGCTGAACCAGCAGTTTTCGCTCTTGGGAAAGACCCTTGAGCAAGCCCCACGTCATGATCAGCAAGATCAAGGTAAACGGCAGGCCAGCACTGATCGCCACCGCCTGAATAGCCCCGAGAGCATCATCACCGCCACCGAAGATCAGCGCGGCCGCAATGGCACCCTCCATAACAACCCAGAACACACGCTGAGCTGTCGGCGCATCGGTTTTACCGCCAGCCGTGATGCTGTCGATAACCAGTGAACCGGAATCCGATGAGGTGACAAAGAACACCAACACCAGAATGATACCCACGAAGGAGATGATGCCGGTCAGCGGCAGGCCTTCAAACATCTGGAAGGTCGCCAGCGACACATCCGTGAGGCCTTTCTCGGCAAGCACACCTACGCCATTCTGAATCTGCTCCAGCGCAGTACCACCAAAGCCACTCATCCAAACGGTTGTAATAAGCGTCGGGATAATCAGAACCGCAGTGACGAACTCACGTACGGTACGGCCTTTGGATACACGCGCAATAAACATACCTACGAACGGTGACCAAGAAATCCACCACGCCCAGTAGAAGACAGTCCAACCCTGCATCCAGGCGGAGTCTTCACGGCCAAACGGGTTGCTCAGAGGCACCACATTGGTTACGTAGGAAGTAGACGTAATCCAGATGGTTTCCATAATGGTCATAGTCGGACCGGCGAAAATGATAAAAAACAACAACACGCCAGCGGTGATCATGTTGATGTTACTCAACACCTTCACACCACCATCCAGACCACGCAGAACCGACATCAATGCCAGAGCGGTTACGCCCACAATAATGGCCATCTGAACGTTGGTGCCCGCACCCACATCAAACAGGTAGTTCAAGCCTGAAGCGGCCTGCTGCGCACCAAAACCCAAGGAAGTCGCCAGACCAAAAATGGTCGCCACAACCGCCAACACATCAATAATATGACCCGGCCAGCCCCACACTCTGTCTTTCAACAGCGGGAAGAAGGCAGAACGAATGGTCAGCGGCATGTTCTTGTTAAACGCGAAGAATGCCAACGACAGAGCAACAATTGCATAGATGGCCCAAGGGTGCAGGCCCCAGTGGTACATGGTAGAACCCATGGCCAAATCTCGTGCGGCTTCAGTATTCGCCTCAACATTAAACGGCGTTTCGTACCACCCGGTGTAATACGCCACTGGTTCAGCAACGGCCCAAAACATAAGGCCGATACCCATGCCTGCTGCGAACAACATGGCAAACCACGAGATCCGGGTGAACTCAGGCTTTGCATTCTGCCCACCAAGACGGATCTTACCCACTGGCATGAAGATAAGCGCAAGGCTCACCACCACGAAGATGTTGGCGCTCAGCAGGAAGAACCAGTCAAAACTGGCGATGATTCCCCACTTAGCTCCATCAAGTGTCTCCTTGGCCAAAGCCGGAAACATCAGAGTTCCTATGACAAACAGCACTACAACCACTGCAGTTACCGGGAACACCCAGTTGTGCAGGTCCAGGCCAAACGGATTGATATTATCCTGGCCTGCGACGTAGTCCGTCTGATATTCGTCTTTCACTACCTCGCCCACGTGGAGCCTCCTGGTTTTGGTGTGATGTCTGAAAAGTGCATGGCGAACAAGTCATTCCGACCTGTCCTAAAAGATTACAAGCACGTTATCCTATTACTTTGACCTCAAAACATCAAAGTTCGCCTTGTGTCGCATCCATCCACAGAATTATAGACCACAGAAAAAAGAACGAAGCCCTATTCCAAATATTTTCAGCAGCTTGGCCACCTTAGAGCGCTCTGGCATATACTTGGAGCATTAACTCTTCAGCCTCTAGAGGTATTCATGGTAAAAACGACCACCTTCCCTTTTCGTTATTCCGCCTACGCCATCAGCATCGCCGGGCTGGTCATTTCACTCCCTCTTGCGCTGTGGACTGGCACCGGGTTCATTTTTCCAGTCATTTTTGCGGTGCTGACCGGCATTGGCACTCGAGATCTTTTGCAACGAAAACGAACGGTTAGCCGCAACTACCCAATCATGGCCAACTTTCGGTATCTGCTCGAATCCATAGGGCCTGAAATTCGCCAGTACTTTATCCAATCGGATACAGACGAGCAGCCCTTTTCCCGGGAGCAACGCACCATCGTTTACCAGCGGGCTAAAGGTGTTCTCGACAAGCGCCCGTTCGGCTCTCAGCTGTCGATGTATGAGGAAGGCTTTGAATGGATGAACCACTCCTTAACCCCCACCAAACTGGCCAATAGCGACTTCAGGGTTGTGATCGGTAAAAACTGTAAAAAACCCTACAGCGCCAGCGTGTTTAACATCTCGGCCATGAGCTTTGGCTCACTCTCCGCCAACGCCATACTCAGCCTGAACGCCGGCGCAAAGAAAGGTGGGTTCTACCATGACACCGGTGAAGGCTCCATCTCCCGCTACCACAAGGAGCCCGGAGGAGATCTGGTCTGGGAGATTGGCTCGGGCTATTTCGGTTGCCGCAATCCGGATGGCACCTTCAGCCCTGAGAAGTTTCAGGAGAACGCCCGCTTAGACCAAGTAAAAATGATAGAGGTCAAACTATCTCAGGGTGCAAAGCCGGGACACGGAGGCATATTACCCGGGGAGAAAGTTACCCAAGAAATTTCCGAAGCTCGAGGCGTTCCGATGGGCGAAGACTGCGTTTCGCCCTCCAGCCACTCGGCATTTTCCACGCCGATTGAACTGCTTGAGTTCATTGATCAACTGCGAGAGCTTTCCGGCGGAAAACCGGTCGGATTCAAGCTGGCCATTGGACACCCGTGGGAGTGGTTTGCCATTGTCAAAGCCATGCTGAAAACCGGGATAAAACCGGACTTCATCGTAGTGGATGGTGGTGAAGGCGGCACGGGCGCAGCCCCTCTGGAGTTCATCAACCGAATCGGCATGCCTCTGACCGAGGCCCTACTGCTGGTGCACAACTCCCTAGTTGGCGCCAACCTTCGCGACGACATCGCCATTGGCGCCGCCGGCAAGATAACCTCAGCCTTTAACATTGCCCGCACGCTGGCCATGGGCGCCGATTGGTGCAACGCGGCCCGCGGTTACATGTTTGCCCTTGGCTGTATTCAGGCGCTCAATTGTCATACCGGGCGCTGCCCATCTGGCGTAGCCACCCAAGACCCACGCCGAGGCAATAAGCTGGATGTACCATTGAAAAGCGAGCGAGTGTACAACTTCCACTGCAAGACCCTGGAAGCTCTGCAGAACCTGCTAGAAGCCTCCGGCCTGAACCATCCCTCGGAGCTGGGCCCGGAACACATCGTGCGCCGGGTCTCGAAAAACGAAGTCCACACTTATCTGGATCTGTTCCACTTTCTGGAACCTGGCATATTACTGGAGGGCGAAACCGGTCTTACTGTTTTCGATAAATACTGGAAGTGCGCGCAGCCGAATACCTTCGAGCCACCGGAATTCATCCTTAAGCTCAGAGAAACCAAATTACGCTGATTGTTCTGAAGAAAGTCGCCGGTCACCTGTTTATTTTTATTTGGGGCTGGCGTATACTTCGCTCCCGCTAAGCCACTGAGATAAACCTCTTTTCTTGGCGGCGAGCAGTTTACGGGGCGTAGCGCAGCTTGGTAGCGCACTTGCATGGGGTGCAAGGGGTCGTAGGTTCAAATCCTACCGTCCCGACCAGAATTCCCTACTCAAAGCCTGGATCGAAAGATCCGGGCTTTGTTGTTTCTAGCGGTTACTCCACAATCTGGTAACGCCGCTCTGGGCGGCCAACACTGCCATAAGTCACCTCTGCAGAGAGCTTGCCCGCTCCTACCATGAATTCAAGATAGCGCCTTGCGGTTGTTCGGGATGCTCCAATGGCCTTGCCCACTTCTTCCGCACTCCAAGGCTCACCATTGCCGGTCACGTCCTGTATTTTCTCAAGTGTCAGCGCATCTATGCCTTTAGGCAGTCTGTCGTTTGCAGAGCGGGCGTCTTCTTCGGCTGTGCGGGGAATCAGCGCATCGACTTCATTCTGGGCAAGCTGATTCAGCCCCGATAAGTGCTCAAGCCGGGTGCGGAACCGGTTGACCGCCTCTTCCAGCCGCTCAAACACTAACGGCTTCAGGATGTAATCAAAGACACCGCCCCTCAGAGCGCTGCGCAAGGTATCCACTTCTTTGGCTGCGGTGATCAGGATGACATCACTGCTGCTATCCTGCGCTCTGAGTTCTCGCAGCAAGTCCAGGCCACTGCCATCCGGAAAATACACATCCAACAGAATCAGATCCGGAGCCATGACTTCCACAAGATCGCGAGCATCGGCCAAGGTATGAGCGATACCGCAAAGTTCAACGTGATCAAGCCGCTCAACAAACCTTCTCTGGATTTCCGCAATCTGGCGGTCATCTTCAGCGATCAACAAACGAATCTTAGTCAATGAGCACTCCTGGCATCCGGAATCTTGGGCAAGTATAAGGTGAAGCGACTGCCGGCGTCAGGCAGGTCTTCAACGGTGATGGAACCACCCCATCGGTTCAGGAACTGTTGCACCAGATAAAGTCCATACCCATGCTCCTTGCCCAAGGATTCTTTGCTGGTCACGCCTTTTTCAAAGATTCGATCCCGCTCACCTTCACGTATACCGCCCCCCTGATCATCCACCTCAAAAATCAGCTCATGGCCGAGATCGGTCATCGACAGCAAAACATGCCCACCCTCACCGGTGTGTTGGCGCGTTGCTTCCAGCGCATTGTCGATCAGGTTGCCCAGCACGCTCACCAATTGATCTCTCGGCAGTGCCTCAGGAATATCACTCATACGGCTGTCCGGGTCGATATCGAGGTGCAAGCCCATTTCTTTTGCCCGGTTGTACTTACCCAGCAAGCACCCGGCGATTACAGGGTCCGGCACCGCGTCCAACAACAAATGAATCAAGGTCTGGTGGTCGCTGGCTTCACGGCCTATCAAGCTCAAGGCGTCCGCATGAGCTCCAATTTGAATCAATCCGGCAATGGTGTGCAGTTTGTTGGAATACTCATGAGTTTGACTACGAAGCGTGTCAGCGTACTGCTGAATCCGCGTCAGTTGCTGGCTGACATGGTCTAACTCGTCTCGCCGACGAAAACTGGCAACAACGCCAATGGTCTCATCGCCCTGCCTCACTGGTAGCCGGTTCACTACCATCTGACGGTTTTTGAGCCAAACTTCACGGTCAAAATCCGGAATGCCGGACTCCAGCACCGAGAGCAAGTCACTATCAGGTAAAACCTCGAGAATTGGCCGTCCCGCAACTGCCGTGTCCGCATCCATTCCCAGGGTTTCAAGGGCGGCTCGGTTAACCGTAGTGATAATGCCATCGCGGTTTATAGCAATGATGCCCTCGCGTACCGATTGCAAGGTGGCATTACGTTCCTCGAACAGTCGGGCGATCTCTTCCGGCTCCAAGCCAAAAATCTCCCGCTTGAAGCGCCCCGCAATCACAACAGCGACCAGTATGCTGATCAACAGCATCAAGCCGACAATGCCATAGAAGATAAACTTGTAGCGCTGAATCGTGTTGCCGACCTGCACAACACTGTAGCCCACCGAAACAATCCCGATGATCTCGCCGCTTTCAGGCAACACCACAGGTGCTTTGCCTCGCATGGTCTCCCCCAGATTACCCAGCGCCCGCGAAATGTAGCCTCGGCCTTCAACCAAGGCTTCCCGGCCGTCATCGCCATCATCGTCAGCCATCGACAGACCAATTCGATCCGGCGATGGGTGCGCCAGCCGGATTGCCCGATGGTCTCCAATCACGATAAAGAGCGCTTCGTTGGTGGCCGCCAGCATTGAAGCGAGCTCGTTCAATGTCTCGGTGTCGCGCTGCTGTATACCCGAAATCACAGACGGTGTGGCAGCCACCGTTTTCGCCACCATCAATGCGCGCTGACCGATTTCACTGTATAGGGATTCACTGAGGTAATAGCCCGCGATCCCACCAATCAATGCGGTCTGCAAGGCGCTAACAAGCACCAGCGTGAGGATCATTCGGGTTTTGAGTCTGGTTTTTCTCGCCACGTTCTAATCAGATTTTGTTGTCATTTAGGAGTGAGGTTAAAGCACAAGATGCCTTTTTGCCCGTGAACTTTATGAACTTAATGCGTTTTAGGTTTTTTAAAGGCAATACGCGCACAAACTTTTTAGCAAGATGACCACCTTTTAATCTACATCCAGAGCTCCTCCGGAGTGCGTACAACAACAATCGAAGGATAACTATTCATGTTTATCAAACGAACTCTGAGTTTCGCAGCTGCAGCAGCTTTCAGCATGTCCGCCTTGGCATGGCAGCCTTCCGGCAAGGTCGAGTGTCTGGCACCCGCAGATCCAGGCGGCGGCTGGGACTTTACCTGTCGCAGTGTCGGCAACGTTATGCAAACGCTGAAACTGGTCGAAGGCACAGTACAAACGGTCAACATGGCCGGTGCCGGTGGCGGTGTTGCCTACGCCCACACCGTGAGCAAACGTAATAAAGATGACAAACTGCTTGTGGCCGCATCTACAGCAACAACCACCCGTTTGGCGCAAAAACAGTTCCCCGGTCTGGATGCCGATATGGTGAAGTGGGTCGGAGCGCTGGGTGCCGACTACGGCATCATTGCCGTTGGCAAGAACTCCCCTTATCAAAACCTGAACGAGCTGTTTGAAGCCAGCAAGGCAAACCCGAGAGCGGTGAAATTCTCCGGTGGTAGCGCACGTGGGGGCTGGGATCACTTAAAAGTACTGATCGCCGCCAAAGCCGCAGGTGTCGATAAACTCCCCTCGATTCCCTACCTGTCTTACAACAATGGTGGCGAAGCCATGACCCAAGTGGTCGGCGGCCAAGTAGATGCCTTTACCGGTGACATCTCCGAGGCTACAGGCTTTATGGAGTCCGGTGACCTACGCGTGCTGGCCGTACTCTCTGAAGAACGCCTACCCGGCAAGTTCAATAATATCCCTACCGCAAGAGAGCAAGGCATTGATGCTTTGGGCCCCAACTGGCGTGGGTTCTATATGCCTAAAGGTGCCAGCGACGAAGCCAAAGAATACTGGGTGCAGGCTGTCGACACTCTGTACGCCAGCGATGAGTGGAAGCAGGTCATGAAGAGCAATGGCTTGATCCCGTTCCATCCGGATGCAGACCAGTTTGAAAGCTTTGTTCATCAGCAGGTACAGGAGATCACTGACCTGTCCCGTGAAATCGGTTTGATGAAATGAGCGGATTAAACGACCGCATTCTCGGCCTGGGCCTTTTGGTCCTGGCCGTGGCCTACGGCTGGGTCGCGCAACAGTGGCCCGAGCCGTTCGGGGGCTCAGAAGGCCTGGGGCCAGAGACCTTCCCGACCATTTTGTCGGTGGTGTTGGTCATTGGCAGCCTCTATCTGATGGTGAAGCCAGACGCAGACGCACAATGGCCTTGGGGCAAAACGGCCCTGGAGCTTTTGGTTGCTGTCATCGTGCTGGTGATCTACGCCCTGCTACTGGAGCCTCTGGGCTTTGTGATTTCGACCACGTTGGTTGTGGGCACATTGAGCTGGCGTATGGGCGCTTCACCAGGCAAAGCGTTTCTGACCGGATTGATCAGTGCGGTGGTGGTATTCGGGTTGTTTAATTATGGCCTGTCATTGAGCCTGCCGGCCGGCCTGCTGGAGATCAACTGATGGAAACACTTGGCTTTTTGATGGACGGTTTTGCGGTGGCGCTGACCCCGTACAACCTGATGTTTGCCCTGTTCGGCGCATTTATCGGCACACTCATTGGCTGTTTGCCGGGTCTTGGCCCTGCCAACGGCGTGGCGATTCTGATTCCATTGGCATTCACCTTAGGCTTACCGCCTGAAACCTCCATGATCCTGCTCACCTCCGTGTACGCAGGTGCGATGTACGGCGGCCGAATATCGTCGATCTTGCTTAACATTCCGGGCGATGAACCGGCGATGATGACCTGCCTTGATGGCTATCCCATGGCGCAAAAAGGCCGTGCGGCCGATGCCTTGGCAATTTCAGCGATTGCTTCGTTTGCAGGCGGGCTGATCGGAACCATTGGTTTGATCATGCTGGCCCCGGTGCTGGCAAAGTTTGCCCTTACCTTCGGGCCTGCCGAGTATTTTGCCCTGTTCATTCTGGCATTTGCCACGTTGGGCGGCATCACCGGTAAAAACCCGATGAAAACCGTCATTGCGGCTGCACTCGGCATCATGATCTCGACCGTCGGCATTGACATCTCGACAGGCACCCAGCGCTATACCTTTGGGGTTCTGGAACTGTATGAGGGTATTGATTTCATTCTGGCGATTGTGGGTCTGTTTGCCATTTCCGAGCTGCTTTTCTTCGTGGAATCCCGCATTGGTAGCGGCCACAAAAAAGTGAACGTCGGCAAGTTAACACTGACCTTCAAAGAGCTGATAAGCACCATTCCTACCCAACTACGCGGCGGCGTTCTCGGCTTTATTGCAGGTGTGCTGCCAGGTGCAGGTGCATCGCTGGGTAGTTTTATCAGTTACACGCTGGAAAAGCGGGTCATTGGCAAAAAAGGCACCTTTGGTGAAGGCGACATCCGTGGCGTGGTTGCCCCGGAAGCAGGAAACAACGGTGCGGCCTCCGGCGCGCTGGTCCCCATGCTCACGTTGGGGGTACCTGGCAGCGGCACCACGGCCGTGCTGCTGGCCATGTTAATTTCGCTGAATATTACCCCCGGTCCGCTGATGTTCACGCAGAATGCGGACATTGTCTGGGGCGTTATTGCCGCGCTGTTGATCGGTAACGTACTGCTGCTGTTGCTGAACATTCCGATGATTGGCGTGTTCGTAAAGCTGTTGTCGATACCACCTATGTTCCTGCTCCCGATTGTCACCATGGTCGCGTTCGTGGGCATTTACTCCATCAGCAATAGCACCTTTGACCTCTACTTTATGGTGGCGTTCGGGGTTGCTGGATATTTCCTGCGTAAGCTGGAGATCCCCCTGGTACCGATCATTCTCGGTTTGCTATTGGGGCCGGAGATGGAGAAAAACCTGGGCCATGCACTGATTCTGTCGGACGGTGACTGGAGCACGCTCTGGGGCAGTCCGCTGGCGTTGGGGCTTTGGGTGGTTGCAGGCTTGGGACTGGCACTGCCGGTGATCGTTGGCCCTCTCCTGAGACGACGCATGAGATCTGCAATTGAAGAAGGTCCGGTTAGCGACTGACCAACCTATTTCCTGTTCTGATGATCAGTCATCAGCTTTTGCACCGGGCACGTGCCCGGTGCTTTTTTCTCTCTTACCGCATGGTCTTAAGGGCTTTCGCCCACTTCGCCAGCTCTTCCAGCATCGCCGTTGCAGAGTGCGTATGCACATCTTCAGCTTGGAACTGACGATTCTCATCCAGTTTTTCCCACGGCATCTGAACCATGACGCCCTCGGTCATTGGCATCATTTTCACTGTCGTAACCAGTTGCTTGGCTGTTTGAGCCGAGCGCAGACCGCCAGACACGCCGCCGTAACTTACAAAGGCACACGGCTTGTAGTTCCACTCGTTGAACAGATAGTTCACCGCATTAACGAAGGACGGAGGTGGGCAGAAGTTGTATTCGGGAATCACGAACACAAAGGCATCAGCTTTTGACACGCTCTCTGACCAAGCTTTTGTATGATCGTGCTCGTACTTCTGCATGCGCGGGTGATTCGGTTCGTCATAAACCGGCAGGTTGAAGTCCGCCAAGTCCACTAGCTCACTTTCAAATCCACCCTGCTCGGCAGCAGCCGTGTTGAACCACTCGGCAACGGAAGAGCCGACGCGGCCCGGGCGGGTACTACAGATAATGGTGTGTAGCTTGAGAGACATATTCATCCTTCCTGTTTACTTCAAAATCTTAGTTTGGGTTCTCACTATAAATGCCATAGCCACATAAAGATAACGAAGAAATCTGCAAGGTCTATTCAATTTTTCTGAACAAACATGGGCATCAGCGCCCACGACATCTTGCCGCTGGATCACTGAAGGTGTGCTAACTTGATGTGATAACGGGCGTGTTACTTCAGCGCAATCGCCAATCGCCAAAATCCCCTCAAAGACCGCACAGCCAAGGAGGCCAGTTTGTCAGATAGGCAGCCTTCGCCTGAGCAGAACCATTTACTGGCCGCCCTTCCGGAAAGTGCCAAAGCGCGCCTCTTCCCCAACCTTGTGCTGGTTGAGTTAAACCTTGGCGATGTCATATACGAATCCGGCCAGCCCACCGATTTTGTCTACTTTCCGACCACCTGCATCATTTCGCTGCTTTATGTCATGCTAAATGGTGCTTCAGCCGAAATATCGGTGGTAGGCAACGATGGCGTGGCCGGTATCGCCGTGTTCATGGGCGGCGAGAGCACGCTGAGCCGGACGGTTGTGCAAAGCAAAGGCTTCGCTTACCGGATGCCGGCTACGGCGCTCAAAACCGAGTTCAACAATCATTCGGAAGTACGGGTTCTACTGCTACGTTACACTCAGGCACTGATCACCCAGATGTCCCAGACTGCCGTGTGTAATCGCCACCATACCATTGACCAACAACTGTGCCGGTGGCTGCTGTTATCGCTTGATCGCCTTCCCGGAAATCAGCTGACGATGACCCAAGAGCTCATCGCCAATATGTTGGGCGTTCGTCGCGAAGGGGTCACCGAAGCCGCTAGTAAATTGCAAAAGCAAGAGGTTATCGAATACCACCGCGGTCACATCACCGTACTGAACCGATCAAAACTCGAAAGACTTTGCTGCGAATGTTACGCCGTGGTCAAGCGTGAGGCTGACCGCCTTACACTTGACCCTATCAAGCCCTAATCCGGCGTATGGATCGCAGCATGTCCTCAGCTTTTGTCGTCGATAACAACTTCAACCCGACGATTTTGCTGTCGCCCCATAGCACTGCTATTACTGGCGACGGGGCGCTCAAAACCGTATCCGGCCACCGACAACCTGCGACTTGAGATACCACGGCTAACCAAGTACCCCCGAACCGACTCAGCTCGCTGACGTGACAGGTTCTGGTTAAACATGGCGCTACCGACGTTATCGGTGTGGCCTTCAATTAACACCTGGCGCTTAGGATACTGGTTCAGAAAATTCACCAGCCTCTCCAGATTCTGGTTGGTTCCACCCTGAATCTCAGCACTACCCGTGGCAAACAACACATCGCCCAAGGTCAACACCAACCCTCGATCGGTCGTTTCAGCCTCAAGCATGTCGATTTGCCGCTGCAATTCTTTTGCCTTACGCCCTGCGTTATCAGCCTCTTGAGTTCGTGCAGCCAGTCTTTTTGCATCGCGCTCTTCGCCCAGCATCACGCGCTTGGATTCCATCATTCGGGTTTCAGCTTTAGCGCGGGCAATTTCAACCATTCGATCGGCCATGTATACCCGATGCGCGGCAAGCGCGGCTTCGTCCTTGTCTAGTGGCTGCTCGGCCACCTGAACGGCGGCTTCCGCGTCACGCAATTCCACTCGGGCGTGAGCCATCATCTCGGGGTTCTGTTGCAGCTCCGTCAATTTAGCGCGCACATTCTCAGAGCCCTCGGGACTGGTCGGCGACATAGCGCAGCCGGTCAGAAGCACCGAAGAAAGCATGAGAGCAATGCCCGTTTTTTTGCCGGGTACGGTTCGGATAAGCGATTGAATATTCATTGCTGGCCTCCCTGACGACGCATTTCTTCATCCAACGCCTCGGTGCCACGACCCATTTCACGGTTGATCGCCGCAGCTTTCGCGGCTTCTGTTCTGGCTATTGCCAGCTCAGCAGCAACCCGGGCCTGCTTGGCCAGACGCTCGGCTTCGGTCATTTGTTCCGCTGCAACCGCTTTATTGGCGTCTCTCAGTTGTCGGTTAGCCTCTTCCAACTCGGCACCCGCATAGCGCCGGGCTTCGGCCTGTTCTGCACTGTAAATGGCATCGTTAGCAGCAGCCAGTGATTCAGTAGGGGGAACCGGGGCAGCAGCGCAAGCCCCCAGCATCAATACTGCGAACATCACAGTGATAAAAAGGCCAACGCGTTCTGTAACCCGCCGGATCATGTAGGTCTTCATATAATGCCCCTCGATAACGGAGCTACACAGGCCCCAATAGCGAACCCGGCGAATGTCATTCCCGTTGGTCTGACAACTCTCCTTATCTATAATGCTAGATCGCAGAACGGGGGTCGTCCGTACGCTACCGCACACAACTGATTTCAGTTACGGAAACAGCTCACACCCACTACTTCAGGCACTGCAGGTGGAGTAGTATCAGTTAATGTTATTCAGTTACCGCTTTAGAACCACCAAGAGAGTGATCGAAAAGGAAGTTGCATGAACGACACGCAAGAATCCCCTTATGCCAAACACCATGATCGGCTGCGCCGCTGTGCCAGAGATTTAATCCAACATGGAGTAGCGCCCCGCCATCACGGCAGTAATTTAAGCGTGGATGCACTGCAACTGCTGTACGAACGTGCTAGCAACCCCGAATCGGCTAGCGATGCCCTCAAACTGCTTCATGAGCTTCAAACCTATCAGGTAGAACTCGACCTGCTTTACGAGCAATTACAAGCCAATGAATATGAAATCAACGAGGAGTTGGCGCACTACAGGTCACTCTATGAGCAGGCACCCGCCGCCTACCTGATTCTGGCCAACGATGGTGAAATTATTGAAGGCAACGTAGCGGCTGCGACCCTCTTCGGAGAGCCCTCCATGGCTTTGACCGGCATTGGACTCTGGACTTTTTTGGCAGCGGGCCAAAAAGACGCGGTGGACACGCTATTGAAAAATGCTAAAGCCAGTACTTCACGAAAACCCATCGTGACCACTGGTTCTCTTGAACTTTCCGATCACAGATTGCTTTCCGTCCAAGCAAGCGGAGCGGCCACAGGGGACAGTACTCTGATCATCCTCACCGAGACCACAACCCACTCTACGACAGTATGATGCGCATTGTCGGCATTGGCACCTCAGCCGGGGGCCTAACGGCACTGGCAGACTTTTTCCGTAACACCCCTTCAGATACCGGTATGGCATTTTTGGTGGTGCAGCACTTGGCCCCTACCCAGAAAGCCCTCCTGCCAGAACTTTTGCAACTGTATACCGACATGCCGGTACATGAAGCTCAACAGGACATGGCCATTCAGGCGGATTCGGTTTATGTGATCCCGTCGAATCGGGAGCTTCGAGTACACCAGTACACCCTGAAGCTCAGCCATCCGGGAGAGCCCCGGGGGCTGCGACTTCCCATCGATGTGTTGTTCTCATCCCTCGCCAGCGTTCAGAACGAGCACGCCATCGCCGTCGTTCTTTCCGGCATGGGTGCTGATGGCACGCTTGGCCTGCAAGCCATCAAAGCCACTGGGGGGTTAGCCGTGGTGCAGCGTCCGGATTCGGCTGAGTTCGACGCCATGCCCAGAAGCGCCGTCGCGGCTGGCTGCGCGGATATTGTCGCACCGGCAAACGAGCTGCCCGCTCGTATATTGGCGTACGTTCGCCGCGCTCCTGAAAAAGACGACGAGCAGGAAAAGGAGCTGAAACAACGCCCCCCTACCCAAGCCTCCCTGACGGGACTTGATCCGATTCTTAAACTGCTGAAACAACATACCCGGCACGATTTTTCGCTGTACAAGCCCACCACGCTGAATCGCCGGATCGAAAGGCGCATGGCCATTCATGGCTTTACGAGCCTGAAGGATTACACCCGCTTCCTAGCCGACAACAGCCAAGAGGTACAGCTGTTGTTCCGGGAACTCTTAATTGGCGTTACCCAATTTTTCCGGGACCCGGATGTCTGGAACCATCTGATCCAAACGGCTCTGCCGGACATGCTCGACAAACACCCGTCAGACCAAACCTTTCGAGCCTGGATAGTGGGTTGTTCGACCGGAGAAGAGGCCTACTCCCTAGCCATGGCGTTCACCGAAGCGCTGGAACACGCCGCTCCAGAGCAAGATCTGAAACTGCAAATTTTTGCCTCCGACATCAGCCCGGAAGCCATTGCCGTCGCCCGACAGGGGCAATACCCGCTCAATATTGAAAACGATGTATCGCAAGATCGGCTCAAGCAATTTTTCATAAAACACGAGAACCACTACCAGATAGCGCCAGTCATTCGGGACAAGGTACTGTTCGCCCAGCACGACATTATTCTGGACCCACCTTTCACCAAGCTGGACCTGATCGTTTGCCGTAACTTGCTGATTTATTTTGACCTAAAGCTACAGCAACGAATTCTGCCACTCTTTCACTACAGCCTGAAACCTGATGGGTTGCTGATGCTGGGGAACTCAGAAACCGTTGGCAGGCTGAATCATCTGTTCGCCCCATTGCAACCAAAAATGCGCCTGTACCGCAGCAAACCCCACGAGTCAGCTCGCCACTTTGACTTGCTGCTAAACTCGTTTCCTCCGATGTCTACCCTGTCAAAGGAGCACTCCGTGCCGTCGAAAAAAACTCACTTACCGGAAGCTATCAACTCCCTGCAATCTGCTGCTGATCATGTGCTACTGCAGGTCTACTCTCCGGCCGCGGTGGTGCTCAACGCAGACGCAGACATTGTGTATATCAGCGGGCGTACCGGTAAATATCTGGAGCCCGCCGCCGGCAAGGCCAACTGGAATATCCACGCCATGGCGCGAGAAGGGTTACGCGAGCCTTTGTATAACGCTTTAAAGCGCGCCCGTGACGAGGTGGAGCCTATCGAGCTCAAAGGGCTGCTGGTGCTGTCCGATGCAGGCACCCAGGCCGTAGATGTGACCATTCAGGTTCTTCGCGAACCGGATGCCCTTAAGGGCATGACCATGGTGGTATTCCGCGATGTACCCACGCAGGCCGTTGCTTCAACGCACCGAAAATCTGCCTCTGACGCCAAACCGGACTCCACGCTGCAGATCCAGCGGTATCAGCAAGAAATCGAAAGCCTGAAACAACAAGCAAAGACGTCGCGAGAGGAGCTGTTAGCCTCCAACGAAGAGCTTCAGTCGACCAACGAAGAGTTGCAGTCGGCCAATGAGGAAATGACCACCTCAAAAGAAGAAATGCAGTCGATGAACGAGGAACTGCAAACCATCAACACCGAACTGCAAACCAAACTGGACGACCTGGCTCTTGCCCAGAGTGATATGCAGAACGTGCTGAACAGCATTGAAATTGCGGTTATGTTCCTGGACCAAGACCTGAATGTGCGGCGTTATACAGAGCGCGCGTCAACCATCATCAGCCTGCGCGAGACCGACATCGGCCGCCCTCTTAGCGACTTAACCAGCAGCCTCCGTTATCCGGAACTGCAGGAAGATGCCCGGCAAACGCTGAACACGCTGGCGGTCAGTGAAAAACAAATCGCAACCATGGATGACCGCTGGTTCTCGGTTCGAATTATGCCCTACCGGCGGTTGGATAACGTCATCGACGGCGTGGTCATCACGATGTTCGACATCACCAACACCAAAAACCTGGAATCGGCGCTACGGAAACGCACCTAGAGTCAGGCTTACCCAGAAACAACTAAGCCAGCCCCAAACGGAGCTGGCTTAGTTGTTTCTGGCCCGGGCTCGAGTCCCGGACCTTGCCCCTGCTTATTCCGCTGAGGCGATTAGGCTGGCGTTACCCCCGGCAGCCGTGGTGTCGATACACAGGTGACGTTCGATGACGTAACGCTGGTCAAGCGCGTACTCGGTGATCACCGGCAACAAAGCACCATCCCGCACTGCAAGCGCTTCGCGATACCGCTTCAGCAGCGGCTTTTCCGCCACGCTAACAACGGCTTCATAGCCATCAAGCTGAGTCAGCGCCTCTGGCTCCAACAGACCGTCACAGGCGACAACAGGAAGGCCTGCGTGGATAGCTCGTGCCAGCGCTTTTTCAGCACCAGGCGCCACAACCACGACCTTGTTACCCTGCGACAAAGCCACCCCGGCCTGTTCGACTGCAGAATCAGTATCTGGCCCCAGGCACAAAACAACGCCCCGAGCGTGGCAAGACAGATGATTCTGTTCACCGGTCGGCCCCGGCATTTCTTCATAGCCGAGATCCAACGGTGCCGGAACCTGGCCAAAGAAGGGGCTCAGAGCCTGCTGGCGACCTTCTGCCGCAGGTACATCCAGCTTGGCCAACTGGTCAATCAGCTTTTGCACCTTACGAGCGCCAACGGCTTTTCCTTCTCCCGCTGGTTTCTCAACGACATCTCCCTTGATAAAGCGACGCACGTACTGCGGGCCACCCGCTTTCGGGCCGGTTCCAGACAAGCCTTCACCGCCAAAGGGCTGAGAACCCACAATGGCACCGATCTGGTTCCGGTTCACGTAGGTGTTGCCGACCTTAATGCGGCTGGCAATGTGCTCGATGCGACGATCTACCCGGCTATGGATACCAAAAGTCAGGCCGTAGCCTTTGGCGTTAACCGCATCCACCACCTTGTCGATATCTTTGGCTTCGAAGGTCGCAACATGCAGAACCGGACCAAAGATTTCTTCTTCCATTTCCTCGATTCCGCTAACTTGCAGAACCGCAGGCGACACGAACATGCCTTTTTCCGGCACCGGCAGCTTCTTGAGCAGCTTGCCTTTTTGTTCGAACTTCTTGCAGTGATCGTTGATCTTGTTGCGGGACTCTTCGTCAATGACCGGCCCCACATCCGTAGACAGCTCCCAAGGATCGCCAATACCCAGCTCTTCCATGGCACCGTAAAGCATCTCCAGCAAGTCCTCGGCAATGTCTTTTTGCACGTAGAGCATACGCAGGGCTGAACAACGCTGACCGGCACTCTGGAAAGAGGAGGCCAGAACGTCGCGCACCACCTGTTCCGGCAATGCGGTGGAATCTACGATCATGGCGTTCATGCCACCGGTTTCAGCCACCAGTGGTGCATCCGGAGCCATGTTCTTGGTCATCGCCTTGTTGATCAGTTTGGCCGTATCGGTACCGCCAGTGAAGCAAACCCCTTCAATACGCGAATCCGATGTCAGTGCGGCACCCACGGTGCCACCGTCACCCGGCAACAACTGGATCGCGTCTTTCGGTATTCCGGCCTCGTGCATCAACTCAACCGCCCGCACCGCCAGCAATGAGGTCTGCTCAGCTGGTTTGGCTACCACGGTGTTACCGGCTGCTAGGTTGGCCAGAATCTGGCCGGTGAAGATGGCCAGCGGGAAGTTCCAGGGCGAGATACAGCAAATTACGCCTCGGGCCTGCCCAGCATCCTTATAACGAATACCTTCGTTGGCATAGAACATGGCGAAGTCTACCGCTTCACGAATCTCGGCCACAGCATCGAACAAAGACTTGCCAGCCTCCCGAGTGGTCAGCGCAAACAGTTCGTCGACGTTTTCTTCGTACAGATCACCGACCTTTCGAATCAGTTCGGCACGCTTTTCTGCAGGCACGGCCGCCCAATCCTTGAACCCGTTACGCGCAGCTTCCACAGCCGCATCGACGTCTGCCTCAGAGGCATAGGTAATCTGACCAACCACATCGTCCAGATCGGCCGGGTTGCGAACATCCACTACCTCACCACCCTTAGGTGCTGAGACCGTCACTGGTCCGCCTTGCCACTGGTGCGCTTTGTACTTTCCGCGCCCTTCATTTAGCTCGGCCACCGTCACGGGGTCGGTCAAATCCCAGCCCTTCGAGTTGCGGCGCTGCTCGCCGAAGATGTCTGCCGGTTTGACAATCATCTGGCTGGAAACAGCGCGTCCAAGCGCATTCACGGTATCGATAGGATCTTTGGCGATCTCTTCCGGTGTAATGCTGGTATCGACAATCTGGTTCACAAAGGAGCTGTTCGCGCCGTTTTCCAGCAAGCGGCGAACCAGGTAGGCCAGCAGGTCTTTGTGAGCCCCCACTGGAGCGTAAATCCGGCAAGGTACTTTGCTTTCTTTCAGAACCTGATCGTGCAGGGATTCACCCATGCCATGCAGACGCTGGAATTCAAACTTGTCACGACCCAAATCTTTGGCCAACTCCAGAACCGCGGATACGGAATGCGCGTTGTGAGTGGCGAACTGCGGGTAGATGCGATCGGTCATGCCGAGCAGCTGAGTCGTACAAGACAAGTAGGACACGTCGCTGCAGGCTTTACGGGTAAAAACTGGGAAGCCCTCAAGCCCCATTACCTGAGCGCGCTTGATTTCCGCATCCCAGTAGGCACCTTTCACCAGACGCACCATGATACGGCGGTTGTGCTTCTCGGCCAGCGCATACAACCAATCCAGAGTCTGTGAGGCACGCTTGGCAAAGGCCTGAACGACCACACCAAAGCCGTCCCATCCGTCTAGCGCCGGATCGGCGAAGATCGCTTCGATCACATCCAGAGAAAGATCCAGACGATCTTGCTCTTCCGCATCGATATTGAAACCCATATTGGCGGCAGCGGCTTTTTTGGCCAGCTCAAGTGCTCGCGGCACCAATTCGTTCATCACCCGATCTTTCTGACCGTACTCATAGCGAGCCAGCAGCGCCGAAAGCTTGACGGAGATACCCGGGTTGGTACGGACATCGCCTTCACAGCGCTTGCTGATGCTATCGATGGCCGTCGCGTAAGCACGGAAGTAACGTTCGGCATCGGCGTCGGTACGCGCGGCTTCACCCAACATATCGTATGAGTAGGTGTAGCCCTGCTCCTCCATTTCCTGACCATTTTCCTGAGCTTCTTCGATGTCTCTGCCCAGAACAAACTGACGGCCCATTTCTTTCATGGCCTGCCCAGCTGCGACACGAACCACTGGCTCGCCGAGGCGTTTTACTAAGTGTCGCAAAGTATCGCCGACGCTCTGGCGCTCTGAATCCTTAAGCAGGTTACTGGTCATCAACAAAGCCAGCGTGGCGGAGTTAATCAAACCGGATTTCGCTTTGCCAACGTGGGCACCCCAGTTACCGGAGGTGATTTTGTCTTCGATCAGATCCTGAATGGTGAAGTTATCGGGAACCCGAAGTAGCGCCTCCGCCAGGCACATCAGCGCCACGCCTTCTTTGGTGGTGAGCCCGTATTCAGCCAGGAACTTTTCCATGATGGTAGGCTTGGCGTTATCACGCACATCGCGCACCAGCTCCGCCGCTCGGGCAGAAATCGCGTGGCGGGTTTCATCAGACAGCTGAGCCTGCTCAATCAGTCGGTGAATCACCTCATACTCGTCCGCCAGATAGTTATTGCGAAGCGCCTGACGAATTTCGTGGAGCTCTTTTACCGCGGATTGCTGCAAACTCATGGTTATGCCTCCTGATTATTGGAATACTGACCGCATTGTAACGAAGGCGGTATATTCTATTTTCCTATTCGCTGCCCTTATCGGGACTTATTCCCTTTAATTGACCGACAAAAATTATCAAAAAACCTGCAGATCTCTTAAAATTAGGAAAACTGACTCGCAAACCCTTATTTCAATCACACACAACAAGGATAGCAGCCATGTCGGATCTCGACAGGATCGACCTTGCCATCATTCGGGAGCTCCAGAGCAACGGCCGCATCACCGTCACCGATCTGGCTTCCCGAGTGGGGTTATCCAAAACACCCTGCCAAATACGCATGCGGCGGCTCGAAGAACAGGGCTACATCACCGGCTATTCTGCGATGGTCAATCAGACGAAACTGGGGCACTCTCATGTAGCCTTTGCCCAAGTGACTCTGAGTGACACTTCCAGCAAGGCATTGGCCGCGTTCAACGATGCGGTCAAAAAGATTTCTGCCGTGGAGCAATGTCACATGATGGCCGCTAACTTTGATTACCTACTGAAGATCCGCACAC
Organism: Marinobacter sp. SBS5; assembly: GCF_048285575.1. Lineage (NCBI taxonomy): Bacteria > Pseudomonadati > Pseudomonadota > Gammaproteobacteria > Pseudomonadales > Marinobacteraceae > Marinobacter > Marinobacter sp. SBS5. The sequence continues at coordinate 565,006 of NZ_JBLWAZ010000003.1, forward strand.
GAAATATGGCCGAGTATCGACACGTTCTGGGGGAGCAAATCTCCAACTTGCCCCATGTTCTGCAAACCAGCACTTTCGTTGTCATGGAAAACGTCAAAGATCGGGGTCTATGATGACTACGCTTGATCAAGCGACCGCCCAGCGCATTGTTGACCGTGCGATGCCTGTGATCGGCCATTCAGTAAACGTGATGACTCCGGACGGTGTCATCATCGCATCCGGCGATTCTCAGCGAGTGGGTGCCATACACCAAGCCGCCCGGCAAGTGGCCGAAACATCCGCGCCCGTCGTGATCACAGAGCAAGAGGCCTGCCGATACACCGGAACACGGGCAGGTGTTAATTTACCGGTTGAGTTGGGAGGCAAGACCGTGGCCGTTGTCGGCATCTCCGGGACGCCAGACAAGGTGCTGCCCTTTGCAGACCTCGTTCGGGTTACCGCTGAGCTGATTTTAGAGCAAGCGTCGCTAATAGAAGTGAGCCGTCAACGCCGGCATCAAATCGAGAATACATTGCTGGCCCTGCTAAATGGCGACCCAGTTTCGGAACATTGGCTCAAACAACTGTCGATTGATCTGAGCAAACCACGCATAGCCGCAGTGCTCGAGGCCAGCGAGCCCCACCAACCTTGGTTAACCGATATAACCCCGTTGGCCCGAGATTTAGAGCGGATTGAGCCGGAAGCACTGGTCATTCAGATTCCGGATCAGAAAATCGTTTTCTTTTTTGTAGAAAAATCGCCTCAGGATGCATTGAGCGCCGCACTGGCTCGGCTGCCGGACAACCTGAACGCTTCCGTATCTGCCGCCACGGGCGCGGCGTTCAGCAATAACTTGAAGGCCTGCTACGAGTCCGCCACAGCCACCCTGGAAGCCGCCAAGCAACGCTCCCAAGGGCCAGTCAGTGCGCACTACGAGCATTTTCCGCTGGCCACACTGTGGCGAAGCCTGAAACCCACATGGCAACAAGACCAACTTAACCAAGCCCTTCGTCCTCTCCTTAGCCACGCCCGCAGCGATCAGTACCTTAAGACCCTGCGTACGTTTATTAGTTGCGACGGGGATATCCAACGGTGCGCCCAACTACTCCACCTGCACCGCAACTCAGTACGATATCGCCTCAAAGGCATTGAAGCCTTAACAGGCTGTTCGCCATTCCGACAGGAAGATCTCGTGTTCCTGTATTTAGCGTTGGAATCCAACGAACAATCAGTGCGATCGTACAAGTTTATCGAGCAAAAATAGACCACCTCTATTCACCTGCATAACGAATTCTTGTCAATCTGCTCTTACACTTAGCACCACATAACCGGCCACAGAGTCGGTATCACAATCGGGTTGATTCTGGAGATTTCCAATGCATCTGGTGCTGATCTTGGTCGCGGTCATAATTTTTATTATGTTCGCCACCAGCCGTTTAAAACTGAACCCTTTTATTACCCTACTACTCGCCTCGTTTCTGGCAGCTTTTGCCTTTGGCCTGCCGTTAGCTGACATCGAAAAAACCATTCGAGCCGGCTTTGGCAACATTCTGGGCTATATTGGCTTGGTGATCGTTCTTGGCACCATCATTGGTGTGATTCTTGAGCGCACGGGTGCGGCCATCGTGATGGCCGAAAGCGTGGTCAAATGGCTCGGCCAGAGGTTCCCGACGCTCACCATGTCGATTGTCGGTTTTATCGTCGCCATTCCTGTGTTCTGTGATTCCGGCTATGTCATTTTGAACAGCCTGAAACGCTCTATGGCCAGAACACTCAATGCATCCCCTGTGGCCATGACCGTTGCATTGTCTACCGGCCTATTCGCCACTCACACATTGGTTCCACCAACACCCGGCCCTATTGCTGCGGCAGGTAACCTTGGGCTGGAAAACCATCTGGGCTTGGTCATTGGTGTTGGGCTGGTGTTCGCCGTCATCGCAGCCTTGGCAGGGCTGTTCTGGGCCTCCCGCTGTAAGGACATGCCCAGCACAGAACTCGAACAAGCTGAAGAGGCATTCGGGGAGGCCAAACAACACTACGGCGAGCTGCCTTCGGCCACCAAAGCGTTTGCACCGATCTTCGTGCCCATCTTGTTGATTTGTACAGGTTCCGTTGCCAACTACCCGACTGCGCCACTGGGTGACGGAATGATCTATGACACCCTGAACTTCCTCGGCAAGCCGTTGAACGCCCTTCTTATCGGCCTAGGTTTTGCACTCACGCTGCTGCAAGGCACAAACAAATTTGAAGAGTTTGGCCGCCATACCAGCAAGGGCCTGGAAGTAGCTGCACCCATTATTCTCATTACCGGTGCCGGCGGTGCATTCGGCGCGGTTCTGGCCGCGACACCTCTGGGCAGTTACTTGGGCGACACGCTCTCTACCCTTGGGTTAGGTGTCATTATGCCGTTCATTGTCGCCGCAGCACTGAAGTCTGCTCAGGGCTCCTCAACCGTCGCGTTGGTGACTGCCTCTGCACTGGTTGCTCCGCTGCTACCGAAGCTTGGTCTAGATTCCGAATTAGGGCGGGTACTGACGGTCATGGCCGTTGGAGCCGGCGCGATGACCGTGTCACATGCCAACGACAGCTACTTTTGGGTGGTGTCTCAGTTCAGCAAAATGAACGTTGCCACCGCCTACAAATCCCACACCACCGCAACCCTGATAATGGGACTGGTGACCATCGCTTGTGTGTGGCTGACCTCGTTGGTGGCTCTGTAATATGCGCATCGTCATTGCCCCTGATTCTTTTAAGGAATGTCTGGCCGCCGACCAGGTTGCCAGCGCACTCGGTCGTGGCTGGGCAAAAGCAGCGCCCACAGACATGATCATAGAAGTGCCTCTGGCCGACGGCGGAGAAGGAACCACCGTTGCACTAACGGAAGCCCTTCAGGGGGAATTGCATTCGGTCAAAGTAACGGGACCGCTGGGCGACCCCGTCATCGCACGCTACGGCCTCGCAAACAATGCCGACACAGCCATTATTGAGGTGGCCGAAGGGAGTGGCCTGCACTGCGTGCCATATGAAGAGAGGAACGCTTTAACCGCGTCGAGTTACGGTACTGGCGAGTTAATGTTGAAAGCTCTGGCACACAAACCGAAAGTGCTGATCATAGGGCTTGGCGGCAGCGCCACGACGGACGGCGGAGCCGGAATTCTTCAAGCGCTGGGCGCAAAACTGCTCGACAAAGAAGGCAACCCCATTCCAGGGGGTGGAATCGGATTGGGCAAACTCGCCAGTCTGGACTTACAGCCGGCTATCGAGGCCCTTGGCGACACCCATCTGGTGGTTGCCTGCGACGTGAACAACCCACTGACAGGCCCCAACGGCGCTGCCGCCGTGTTTGGCCCCCAGAAAGGCGCAAGCATTCAACAGATGACTCAACTAGACGCCAATCTCGCTCACTTCGCTAGATTGGCTAAAAAGCAGGGTTGGGATATATCCAGCTTTCCCGGTAGCGGCGCAGCCGGTGGTATCGGAGGCAGCGTCGCGGGTATCCTGGGCGCGCAACTGCGCCCGGGTATTGAGCTGGTGATGGAAACCGTTGAGTTAGAGCGTCACATCAAAACCGCGGATTTGGTGATCACCGCCGAAGGTGCGATCGACAACCAAAGCGCCTACGGCAAAACCCCAGCCGGGGTAGCACTTATGGCCCAAAAATATGGCGTACCCGTTGTAGGCTTCGCCGGCATGTTAGGGCAAGACTTTTCAGCCCTTCAAACGAAAGGTCTTACTGCCGCCTTCTCGATAACCCGAGGGCCCATGGAACTCCAGAGTGCCTACGCACAAGCTGAAGCTAATTTGGAGCAATGCGCCGAGCAGCTTGCTCGGCTTACCCACGCTCTACATAAACGCTAACTAGCCAGAACCAGAACGCAAAAAACCGAGACGTTTTCGCGTCTCGGTTTTTTTGTAATCAACGGTTTTGGTCCGTCACCGATTATCGGGCTGGAGCGTTCAACACATCTAACACTTCTTCAAGCTCGGTAATCATCTGTCGGATCAGCTGCTTGTACTGTGAGGTATCGTCTTTCACCTCTGAGCTGCTTAGCTTTTGCTTGGCACCACCGATGGTGTAGCCCTGATCGTAAAGCAGACTGCGAATCTGGCGGATAGTAATAACGTCAGCACGCTGGTAATAACGACGGTTACCCCGGCGCTTAACCGGCGACAGCTGTGGGAACTCCTGCTCCCAATACCTCAGAACGTGTGCTTTAACGGCACATAGCTCCGCAACCTCACCAATGGTGAAATAGCGTTTCCCTGGAATAACGGGAAGCTCGTTGTTATGACTCGGTTCCAGCATACGTTTCTACTTTTTGTTTCAGTTTTTGGCCGGGCCTGAAGGTAACGACACGGCGCGCGCTGATCGGGATTTCTTCACCCGTTTTAGGGTTACGTCCGGGCCGCTGCTTCTTGTCACGGAGGTCAAAGTTGCCGAACCCCGACAACTTGACCTGCTCGTTATGACTGAGAGCACCTCTGATTTCATCGAAGAAAGCTTCTACCATTTCCTTGGCTTCCCGCTTGTTCAGACCTAACTCTTCGTACAAGCGTTCCGCCATATCCGCTTTCGTCAAAGCCGCCATCCGTCAACTCCTCAGTGTTGCCCCCAGCTCTTCTTTAAGGGAATCGATAACCCCGTTGAAGAGCGTATGCACTTCGTCTTCATTCAACGTGCGTTCAGGGTGCTGCCAGAACAGGCTCAGGGCCAAACTGCGATTGCCCTCACCCAGACTTTCGCCTTCATAGACATCAAACACACGCATATCTGTCAGGTGTTCGCCGGCTTGTTTACGAGCTATTTCTTCTACCTGCGCGAACGATACATCGTTTCCGATAATGATAGCCAAATCTCTGCGAACTTCCGGGAATTTCGAAACATCTTTGAAATTAGGCACATATCCGGAAACGATCGAATTCAAGAATAGCTCAAACATCAGAATCGTGCCATTAAGTTCAAGGTTTTTCTGCACTTGTGGGTGCAAAGTTCCCAACCAACCGACACTTTCGCCATCGCGCAACAGTTCTGCTGTTTGCCCGGGGTGCAATGCCGGGTGCTGGCTCGCCCTGAACTGAACCTCAATGCCCAGCACCTGGAACAGGCTTTCCAGCTCGCCTTTCACATCAAAGAAGTCTGATGCCCGGCGGCCATTGGTCCAGTTTTCAGGAGTCTGGTTACCTACCACAACACCAGCCAGCATTGGTTGCTGGTCGATTTTTTCGCCATCCTTCACAAAGCGAAGGCCGGTCTCGAATAAACGGATCCGAGGCTGTTGACGGTTCTGGTTGTGCTGCACAGTCTTCAGTAAGCCACTCCACAGCGTGGTACGCATGACGGAGAGATCCGCGGAAATCGGGTTCGCCAACGCGATACCTTCCCGCTCGGGATCAATCAACTGCTGAACTTTAGGGTCCACGAAGCTATAGGTAACGGCTTCCTGGTAGCCCTGAGCCACAAAGAAATTACGAACCGCTGACAGCGGACGAACGGCTTCTTCACGGACACTTAATCCCAACGAACCCGTAGGCTCTGTTACCGGAAGGTTGTTGTAGCCATAGATACGGCCAACTTCTTCGATCAAATCTTCTTCAATCGAAATATCTGGGCGGAAGCTGGGAACGCTGATGCGCCATCCATCCTTAAGAAGCTTTTCTACGCGCAGACCGAGTCGAGACAGAATCTCTTCCACGGTGGTGCGGTCAATCGCCAAGCCCAGAACGTCAGCCAGGCGCTTCTCGCGAAGATCAACGGTTTTAGCTTTGGGCAAGTCTTCCCAACTTACAACCTCAACAATCTCACCAGGCTCACCGCCAACGATGTCCATGAGCAGGCGGGTTGCACGCTCCATCGCCTCACGGGCCAACTCATAGTCAACGCCGCGTTCGAAGCGGTGAGAGGCATCGGTATGCAGGCCGTAATGGCGAGCCTTACCAGCGAGAGAAATGGGCTCAAAATAGGCAGACTCCAAGACCAGATCTTGAGTCTTTTCATTCACGCCTGAGTGCTCACCACCCATTACACCAGCAATGGCGATCGGCTTGTCGTGATCGGCGATCACCAAGGTTTCAGCCGTCAGCTCCACTTCTTGGCCGTCGAGCAGCACCAACTTTTCGCCGGCTTTCGCCATACGAACCACGATGCCACCCGAAATCTCTTCCCGGTCGAAAGCATGCAGAGGCTGACCAAGCTCGAGCATTACGTAGTTAGTCACATCAACGGCGGCATCGATCGAACGAATTCCTGAACGTCGCAGCTTCTCCTGCATCCACAAAGGCGTTTCCGTCTTCAGATTCACATTACGCAGGATACGGCCCAGATAACGAGGGCAAGCTTCCGGCGCTTCGATACGGATTGCAGGCACCTCAGAGTGAACGGCCTCAACCGGTTCAATCTCCGGAGCATCTACCACCAAACTGTTCAACACACCCACTTCGCGCGCAAGTCCTTTGATGGACAGGCAATCGCTGCGGTTTGGCGTTAGATCAACATCAATCGCGATGTCGTTCAGCTTGAGGTAATCAACCACGCTCTGACCGACAGGAGCATCGTCAGGCAATTCCATCAAACCATCATGACTTTCGGAAAGCGCCAGCTCAGATTCAGAACAAAGCATGCCCTGAGAAGGCTGGCCGCGCAGTTTGGCTTTCTTGATCTTAAAGTTACCAGGCAGCAAGGCGCCTACCTCGGCAAATGGCACCTTCAGGCCTTCGCGCACATTCGGCGCACCACAAACCACCTGAACGGTTTCTTCACCATTACTAACCTGACAAACGCGCAGCTTGTCGGCATCCGGGTGCGCTTCAACAGAGAGAACCTCTCCGACGATTACGCCGGAAAATTCACCAGCTACTGGTTCAAAACCATCTACTTCCAGACCTGCCATGGTGATCTGGTCCATCAATGCCTGAGAATCTATGCTCGGATTAACCCACTCTCGCAGCCACTGTTCACTGAATTTCATCGTTCTAGCCTTGTCCTGATGCCATTTATGCGGTTGATTCGGAGACTTGCTTGCGCCGTGCAGCCCTCAGGCTTAACGGAACTGGCGCAAGAAACGCAGGTCGTTTTCGAAGAACATGCGCAGGTCTTTCACGCCGTAGCGGAGCATGGCACAGCGTTCAACGCCCAGTCCAAATGCGAAACCACGATATTCTTCGGCATCAATACCGCAATGCTCGAACACTTTCGGGTGCACCATTCCGCAACCCATCACTTCCAACCACTTGATGCTGCCATCGGCTTCCCGGCCCCACTCGATATCCACTTCTGCAGAAGGCTCAGTGAACGGGAAGTAGGATGGACGGAATCGCACCTTCAAGTCGCGCTCGAAGAACACCCGCAGGAACTCTTCCACGGTGCTCTTGAGGTCAGCAAAGCTTACATTCTTTTCAATCAGCAGGCCTTCGACCTGATGAAACATCGGCGTGTGCGTCATATCCGAGTCACAGCGATATACCCGACCAGGGCAGATCATCCGGAACGGCGGCTTACCGGCTTCCATGGTGCGGATCTGAACGGGGGAAGTATGAGTACGCAACAGCGTGCCCGGATTAAAATAGAAGGTATCGTGCATGGCACGAGCCGGGTGATGACCCGGAATATTGAGGGCTTCGAAGTTATGGTAGTCATCTTCGATTTCCGGCCCCTGCTCTACGCTGTAACCGGCGCGAGCAAAAATTTCTTCAATGCGCTGCAGTGTGCGGGTCACCGGGTGCAAACCGCCCAGATCCTGCCCACGGCCCGGCAAGGTTACATCAATGGATTCGCTGGCCAGCTTTGCCTCGATGGCAGCCTTTTCAAGATCGGCACGGCGGGCATTAATCGCTTGCTCGACCTGCCCCTTGGCTTCGTTGATTTTCTGGCCGGCTGCAGGGCGCTCCTCTGCAGAAAGCTTACCCAGAGTTTTGGCTTGCTGAGTAATCGAGCCTTTCTTACCGAGGTACTCTACGCGAATTTGATCAAGCGCCTGAAGGTTGTCTGCTGCTTCGACTGCACTCAATCCGTCCTGAACCAACTGTTCAAGGTTTTCCATTGACCCTGCTCCAAACCTGAAATGAGGTAGGTTAAAACAAAAATAGGGGAAGAGCGTGCCCTTCCCCTATTCAGAAGGCGCCGTCATGAAATCATGAGGCGCCCTGATCGATCAGTAATCGATGAAAGAGCTTAAGCGATCACAGGGATGCTTTGGCCTTCTCAACGATAACAGCAAAGGTTTGCTGCTCGTTCATGGCCAGGTCAGCCAGAACCTTACGGTCGATCTCAACATTCGCTTTCTTCAGACCAGCGATCAGACGGCTGTAAGACAGACCGTTTGCACGAGCACCAGCATTGATACGAGCGATCCACAGAGCGCGGAAAGCGCGCTTACGGTTACGACGGTCGCGGTACGCGTACTGACCGGCTTTGATAACCGCTTGCTTGGCAACGCGGAATACACGACTACGAGCGCCGTAGTAACCCTTGGCCTGCTTGAGAATTTTCTTATGACGACGACGTGCTACCACGCCACGTTTTACACGAGCCATACTTTTATCCTTCTACCTTAATATACTTGATCAAGAAGTTAGCGGCTGAATCAGCACGCCGTCATGCGCTTGATTGAAGCCACATCGGACTTGGCAATCAGCTTGGTGCCACGCAGCTGACGCTTACGCTTAGGGCTCTTCTTGGTCAGAATGTGACTGGTGAAGGACTGCTTGTGCTTGAAGCCAGTGGCGGTTTTCTTGAACCGCTTGGTAGCTCCACTCTTAGTTTTCATCTTAGGCATTTTTTAAAACTCCGCATTCTATTTTAGTAAAAACAACTGTGTCCCTGAACGACAAATCCCCCGCCACTGCGGGGGACCCATCATTGGATCAGGTTCACTTCTTTTTGCGGGGAGCCACAATCATGGTCATCTGCCGGCCTTCCATTTTCGGCCGCATCTCTACCGTTGCAAGCTCTTCAATATCTGTTTCGATTCGGTTCATGAGTTTCATACCAATTTCTTGGTGTGCCATCTCACGGCCCCGGAAACGGATAGTGATCTTGCCGCGGTCCCCGGCTTCAAGGAAACGTACCAGGTTGCGTAGTTTTACCTGATAATCCCCTTCTTCAGTTCCTGGACGGAACTTAAGCTCTTTGACCTGCGTCTGCTTCTGCTTTTTCTTGGCAGCTGCTTTCGCTTTCTTCTCTTCGAAGATTTTCTTACCGTAGTCCATTATTTTACAGACGATCGGATCGGAATCCGTAACCTGTACCAGATCGAGAGTCGCTTCCTCCGCCATGCGAAGAGCTTCCTCAATTGGAACCACCCCAACCTGATTGCCTTCGGCATCGATCAGGCGGACTTCAGTTGCGTCAATATTCTCATTGATAGGCGCTTTTGGAGTACGCCCCCGATTCGCTCGCTGTTTAATAATTAGATCTCCGTTTTAGTTTTGCCTTTGCGTTGAATGTCATCAGCCAACAGCTGTTCAAACGCTTCAAGCGATAGGGTCCCTAAATCTTCACCTTTACGGGTACGCACGGCAACCGCATTGTTTTCGATTTCTTTGTCGCCTACGACGACAAGATAGGGAACCTTGTTAAGAGTATGCTCGCGGATTTTAAAGCCGATCTTCTCGTTTCTCAAGTCAGCATTTACCCGATATCCCAAAGAATCCCATTTTTTGGCTAAATTCTGACAGTAATCACGCTGATTGTCGGTGATATTCAGGACCGCAATCTGTGTTGGAGCCAGCCAAGTGGGGAATGCACCTTCGTATTCTTCGATCAGTATACCGATAAATCGCTCAAAAGACCCGAGAACGGCACGATGCAGCATAACCGGCGTTTTCCGTTCGGAATTATCGGCTACGTACTGAGCGCCCAAACGACCCGGCATTGAGAAATCTACCTGAATCGTACCGCACTGCCATACACGGCCAATACAGTCTTTCAGGGAGAACTCGATTTTGGGACCATAAAACGCACCTTCACCCGGCAACAACTCCCAGTCAACACCGGCACGGTTCAAGGCTTCTTCCAACGCGGCCTCGGACTTATCCCAAACTTCATCAGAACCAACACGCTTTTCCGGGCGGGTTGATAGTTTATACAGGATTTCAGAGAAGCCGAAATCTTCATAAACTTCGTGCAACAGGTGAATAAACGCTGACACTTCTTCCTGAATCGCATCTTCTTCACAGAAAATGTGGGCATCGTCCTGAGTGAAGCCACGAACCCGCATCAAACCATGCAGTGCACCAGACGCTTCGTTTCGGTGACAAGAGCCAAACTCCGCCAATCGCAGCGGCAGATCCTTGTAGCTCTTCAGGCCTTGGTTGAACACCTGCACGTGGCACGGGCAATTCATGGGCTTGATCGCGTAATCGTGCTTCTCGGATTCGGTGGTAAACATGGCGTCCGAGAACTTGTCCCAGTGCCCGGATTTTTCCCAAAGCGTGCGGGAAACCACCTGTGGCGTTTTAATTTCCTGATAACCGTGATTACGCAGCTTGCCACGCATGTACTGCTCGATTTCCTGGTACAGCGACCAGCCATCCGGGTGCCAGAACACCATACCCGGAGACTCTTCCTGCATGTGGAATAGCTTTAGTTTTTTTCCGATCTTACGATGGTCGCGCTTCTCAGCTTCTTCCAGACGATTCAGGTACGCCTTGAGTTCTTTCTTGTTACCCCAAGCCGTGCCATAAACGCGCTGCAGCTGCTCGTTGTTGTGATCGCCACGCCAGAAGGCACCGGCCACCTTGGTCAACTTAAACGCTTTCAGCTTGCCAGTGCTTGGCACGTGAGGGCCACGACACAGGTCGATAAAATCGCCCTGGCGGTAGAATGACAAGTCTTCCTCACCCGGGATATCCTGGATGATCTGGACCTTATATTCCTCACCCATGTCTTCAAACAGTTTGATCGCATCTTCGCGAGACATTACTGAACGGGAAACGGGAAGGTCCTGCTTGGCCAGCTCTTCCATGCGCTTTTCAATACGTGCCAAGTCTTCGTTGGTAAACGGACGGTCGTATTTGAAATCGTAGTAGAACCCATTATCTACCACAGGCCCGATGGTCACCTGCGCTTCCGGGAACAATTCTTTCACCGCCATCGCCAGCAGGTGAGCGGTAGAGTGACGAACCACCTCCACGCCGTCTTCATCACGCTCCGTTACGATCGCCAACTCAGCATCGTTTTCAATCAGATGACTGGTATCTACAAGCTGGCCATCCACTTTACCTGCCAGGGCTGCCTTTGCCAGGCCTGCGCCAATATCAGCGGCAACGTCGTGAACGGTAACGGGTTCTGCAAAACTGCGGTGACTGCCATCTGGCAGGGTAATGACGGGCATGAAGCTCTCCTGATGATTTCTCAGCGGTGATCTATACCAAAGATCACATGGTTATCCGCGTCCGCGACACTAACCGCGGGCCGATTTGAGGGCGAGTTTAACAGAAAAAAGCCCGGCAACAATGCCGGGCTTCTACTAACACCAACCTGCTCTCGAATTTAAGCAGGCTGTGGCTGCGCCTCTTCTTTGGCCTTACGCTTAAGCTGGCCGTAAGCCACAAACCCGAGTAACAGCAAGGCAGGAATGAACACCAACTCCCTTGGTGGTCGGTCCAGCTTTGCCTGAACCGCTTCAATGGTCCAACCAAACTGAATACCCGCCTTCTCGGCAGGGCTACCGAAGTTCACAAAGTCGACGGCCAACGCACCATCAAACTCAGACACTTCAAGACCCGCAGCGGCTAAGCGCTCCGCACCGGTTTCACCTGCAGGCATATCAAGCTGTACGTAGGTCGTTACGTCGCTGCCATCAAGAGACATTCCGGACACTCTGAACACCACCTCTTCATCTTTAGGCGCTGTTTCAACGTACTCCATGATCGCCGCACCCTGCCGCTCTTCATGGGGAGGGTAAACCATGTCCCAAAAGAACCCCGGCCGGAACAAAGCAAAGGTAATCAACAGTAACGCCAGAGTTTCCCACCAGCGAGTACGAGTGAACCAGTAGCCCTGAGTGGCCGCAGAGAACACCAGCATCGCCGTGACTGCGCTGGCGATGGTGACCAGCAGGTCAATCCATCCCGTAAGCCCAATCAACAGCAACTGTGTGTTGAAGATGAACATGAACGGCAAAATGGCCGTGCGGATATCGTAGGTAAAGCCCTGAATACCCGTTCGTATGGGATCTGCTCCGGAGATGGCCGCCGCCGCATAGGCGGCCAACCCCACGGGCGGCGTATCATCCGCCAGTATCCCGAAGTAAAACACGAACAGATGCACGGCAATCAGCGGAACCAACAGACCGTTTGCAGCCCCCAGTGTCACAATGACCGGCGCCATCAACGTAGATACAACAATGTAGTTTGCTGTGGTCGGCAGCCCCATGCCCAACACCAGACTGATCACTGCCGTGAAGATGAGCATCAACAACAGGTTGCCGCCGGACAAGAACTCTACGAATTGGGTCATTACCAACCCGATACCCGTTAGCGTAACCGTACCCACCACGATACCTGCTGTAGCCGTTGCTACACCGATGCCGACCATGTTCCGGCCGCCGGTGGCCAAGGAGTGGAAAAGGTCAGAAATACCGCCTACACACTCGCCCATCAGGCCTCCGTGCTTGCGGAAGAACGCTTTCAACGGGCGTTGCGTTATGACAATAAAAATCATAAACAAAGTTGCCCAAAAAGCGGATAGCTGCGGTGAAAAACGCTCAACCGTCAGACACCAAACCAGAACGACAACCGGTAGCAGATAATACAAGCCGGTCTTGACCGTTGGCCCCACCTCTGGAAGCTCACCCATTTCCTTCTCAGGGTCATCCACTTCCAGCTCAGGAAATTTGGTGGCGTATCCCACTAGGGCGATGTAAGAAAGCAGCAGCGCACTGCCGAGCACCCATATCGCCGCGGAGCCCAAATATTCCTTTGTCCAACCGATGCCATAGTAAACAATGGCTGTCAGTGCAAACAGCCCGATGATGATCACTACCCAGTTCAACATGCGCTGCGCCAGGGTTGGGCGATTCAATCGCTCAATGCCCTGCATGTTCAACTTGCAGGCCTCAAGATGAACGATGTAGACCAGCGCCACATAAGAAATAAGCGCTGGCAGAATAGCGTGCTTGATCACTTCCAGATAGGAAATGCCAACGTACTCGACCATCAGGAAGGCCGCAGCCCCCATAATAGGCGGCGTAAGCTGACCATTGGTTGACGCTGCAACCTCAACAGCACCGGCTTTAGTGGCCGGAAATCCAACACGCTTCATCAACGGGATAGTAAACGTGCCAGTCGTCACCACGTTAGCAATCGATGAACCGGAAATAACACCACTCAAACCACTGGACACCACGGCTGCTTTAGCCGGCCCGCCTTTCATATGGCCGAGCATGGCGTAGGCCACCTTGATGAAATAGTTACCTGCGCCGGCCCGTTCGAGTAGCGCCCCAAACAGTACAAACAGGAAAACGAAACTGGTGGAAACCCCCAAGGCGACACCGAACACACCTTCGGTACCCAGCCATTGGTGGGAAGCAAGTTTATTGAGGCTCACACCTTTGTGAGAGATCACGTCCGGCATATAGGGGCCGGCCAGTGAGTAACCGATAAAGACCGCCGCCACAACGGTTAACGGTAGCCCCAACGCTCGGCGGGTGGCTTCAAGCAAAAGCAACAAACCGCCCATCGCGACCCATAAGTCCTGGGTAATGGGAGCACCAGGGCGCTGAGCCAACTGATCGTAAAAGACATATAGGTAAGATGCCGCCGCCGCTGCAGCCGCCGCCAAAATCCAGTCGTAAATGGGCACTTTTGTCGAGTGCACACCTTTGAACATGGGAAACGCAGAAAAAGCCAAAAACACGGCAAACGCCAAGTGGATAGAGCGCGCTTCTGTAGAATTAAAAATACCAAAATTCAAAATGAACGGCAGAGGTGATGCAATCCAGAGCTGAAACAGAGACCAGCAAACTGGAATTATAAAGAGGATTGCAGCCGCAGGCCCGACAAGCGCTCGGCCCCCGGTTTCCGTCTGTAATACCTGTTCGACCTTGGCAGCATCCACACCCGCGCCGGTACCGGAGTCATTCTTTGTCATGGAATGTACCTGTGATGTGTAGATAACTTGATGGGAAAGTCAGGGCGAGCAAAGCTCGCCCTGACACTTGCATAACCGATCAGTCGATCAGACCGGCTTCACGATAGTACTTCGCCGCACCCGGGTGCAGAGGCGCACTCAGGGCATCAGCAACCATCTCTTCTTTCTTCAGGTTGCCGAACGCAGGGTGAAGACGCTTGAAGCTATCGAAGTTCTCGAACACCGCCTTCACGACCGCGTAAACAACGTCGTCAGGAACATCCGCAGAGGATACGAAGGTTGCAGCCACACCAAAGGTGGTTACGTCCTGATCGGTGCCACGGTACATACCGCCAGGGATGGTCGCTTGACGGTAATACGGGTAGTCTGCGATCAACTTCTGGCTGGCCTTGTTGTCAACGTTTACGACAACGCTGTCACAAGAGGTGGTCGCTTCTTTGATAGCACCGGATGGGTGACCAACCGTGTAGAAGAAAGCATCGATGTTGCCATCACAGAGAGCCTGAGACTGCTCTGCTGCCTTGATCTCAGCGGCCAAGGAGAACTTATCCATATCCCAACCCATGGCATCCATCAGCACTTCAGCTGTTGCACGCTGACCTGAACCCGGGTTGCCTACTGAGACCCGCTTACCTTTCAGGTCTTCAAAGTTTTTGATACCGGAGCCCTTGCTGGCGATCACGGTAAACGGCTCAGGGTGCAGAGAGAAGACCGCGCGCAACTTCTCGTTCTTGCCGGCATCCTCGAACTGACTTGTTCCGTTGTATGCATGGTATTGCCAGTCAGACTGGGCAACCGCCAGATCCAGCTCACCAGCGCGGATAGCGTTCAGGTTGTATACCGAACCACCGGTACTCTCGACCGAACAACGTATGCCGTGCTCCTTACGGTCCATATTAACCAGACGGCAGATAGCGCCGCCTGCCGGATAATAAACACCTGTTACACCACCGGTACCGATCGTCACAAAACGCTGGTCCTGGGCTGAAACAGAAGTGGATGCCGCTCCAAAGCTAATGGCCGCTGCGACGGCCATTGCGGACGCTTTAAGTTTCAGTGTCATGTGTGCTCTTCCCTTTCTAGGTCATTATTGTCACTCGCCCATTCAATCCCATGGGCAAATCTTTCGCTCAAATTAAAACATAGAACACTTATGTCGATAAAGAAAGAAACGAGTGTGTCGCTAAACAGCTGAACGGAAAACAAAAAAGCCCGCAAATGCGGGCTTTTTCATAGTTTCTGGTTGTTATCTGGACTTGGCAGCAGCTCTTGCCTTGGCCAGCATTTTATCAGGCCGCAACAGGAACCTCGCCAACGCTGGCAACAGCCAAATTGCACCTACCATGTTCCACAGGAACATGAAGAACAACAGGAAGCCCATATCGGCCTGGAACTTGATCGGTGAGAATATCCAGGTCACCACACCAAGCCCCAGCGTTACGCCCGTAAAGATAACCGCCTTACCCGTTGAGCGAAGAGTTTCATAGTACGCCTCTTGCAGGGTTTTCCCTTCCAGCAGGAAGTGCTCCAGCTTGCTGTAGATATAGATACCGTAATCCACACCGATACCAACACCCAGCGCAATCACCGGCAAGGTCGCCACTTTAATACCGATACCGGACATTGCCATGATGGCTTCGCACAAAATCGAGGTTAGCCCCAACGGAATCACGATACACGCTACCGCACGCAACGAGCGGAAGGTCAGGAAGCAAAGCAAGCTCACCACGCTGTAGACCAGCAACAACATGATGTCTTTGGCACCCGAAATAACTTCGTTCGTGGCAGCCTCAATACCTGCGTTACCCGCAGCCAGCAAGAACGTATGTTCTTCGTTGCTGTTGGCCTGAGCGAAGGCTTCAGTCCTTTCGATAACGGTCTGCAAGGTTTCTGCTTTGTGATCTTCCAGGAACACCAATACCGGAGTCAGGTCGCAACTTGTGTTAATTAGACCTGAAGGGGCATCACGAATAGACGCATTGATAATGGTCTGGTTACGAGAAATCTCGAACCATTTCCAGTTACCTTCGTTAAGTGCCTTGGTCACCAACTTAGACACGTCCGCTAGGGACACAGAACCCTGAACGCCCGGCGTGTTCTGCAGCTCCCACTGCAGGCTATCCATCGCCCGAAGCACATTGTACTGAGTACATTGCTCTTCTGGCGTCTTCACCATGACCACCAAAACATCCGCACTGGTGGAGTAGTTGTCGATGATAAAGGCGTTATCTTTGTTGTAACGGGAGTCGGCTCGCAGCTCTGGCGCACCTTGATCAAGGTCACCTACTTTCAAATCCTGCTTGTAGTACATGCCCAGACCAAGACCGATCACAGCAATCAGCAAAGAGATAGGCGCAACACCCGGGTGAGAGAAATAAGACATGATGCGCCACTTGCGATCCTCTTTCTCACCATGATTCTGAACGTGACGCACCCCACCCTTCGAAATGCCGATGTAAGACATGATAAGGACGTGCAGCACGAGGTTAGTCACGATAACAAAGGCAACACCCAAGCCTGCAGCCACAGCCAAGTCACGAATGACATCGATTTCGATGAACACCAATGTCAGGAAGCCCATCGCATCGGAAATCAAAGCCAGCATGCCCGGAATATAAAGCGCGCGGAAAGCCAAGCGGGCAGATGTAACGGCATCAAAACCTTTGGCCGACTCAACAGCCATCGCGTTAACAATTTGAACGCCGTGACTGATACCGATGGCAAACACCAGGAAGGGAACCAATACTGAGTACGGGTCCAAGCCATACCCAAGCAACTTCAACGCACCCAACTGCCAAAATACGGCAATGATCGAAGTGAACACTGGCACCAGCGTTCCAGCGATGCAGCGCGAGTACCAAAACAGTAGCAGCGTGGTCAGCAGAATCGTAATACCCGCAAACCAGGCAATGGAGCCAATGCCTTCGATCAGGTCACCCACTTTCTTGGCAAAGCCAACAATGTGAATGCTGATTTCAGGGTTCTGTCCCTCGTACTTGCTGCGAATTTTCTCTTCTAGCTGACGAGAGAACTCAGCGTAATCCAGTGCTTCGCCAGTTTCAGGATTTTTCTCATACAACGGAGCATATACCACCGTTGAGCGGAAGTTGTCCGAAATCAGGCGACCCACTTCGTTCGAACGCAGAACGTTTTGACGCAACTTCTCAAGGCTATCCCGCGACCCGTCGTAGTTGTCCGGGATCACCGTGCCACCCTGGAAGCCTTGCTCGGTCACTTCTACCCAGCGAACGTTTGAGGTCCAAAGTGACTTCAGCCCCGAACGATCCACACCGTTGAGATAAAACATCTCATCCGTGATCTGTTTCAGGGTTTCCATATACTCGGGGTTAAAAATATCACCGTCTTCAACCGCCACAGCGATACGGACAAAGTTACCCAGATTTTCCAGGTCATTCCGGTGGTCGAGCATGTTTACGATGTACGGATGCTCTAGCGGAATCATCCGCTCAAAACTGGCATCCGGCTGAATCTTGGCGGCGTTGTAGCCAAGGAACAGCGTGAGCACGAAGAATCCGATTAGGATCAGTGCCCGGTTATTAAACAACAAACGCTCAAGAAACGGTTCCGCTTTTGGCGTTGTCAGGTAATGTTCACCCCTGTCATGCATCGGGTCAGACATTAATAAGCCCTCTATCCTTTAATCCGTTGATGCCACACCAGGGCGTTATTTAAGGTTCTTGCCGCGAGAATCGGTGAATTTCACACCACCCTCACCGACCAGCAAAAGATTGGTCCCGGACAGCGGAACGGCACCCATCACACTTCCACGATCATTCCGGAAGTATGCACGGAAGCTTTCTCCACCATTGGCACTCATCAAAACAGCACCACCGTTACCCACCAGAGTAATGCGACCATCTTCTGTCACTACCGCATTATTCAAGGTTGTATTGCCTTCGTTCGGAACGATGGTCCAGCTGCGGCCCAAATCGCTTGAAAAAATTGTGGTTCCGCGCAGTCCGAACGCCAGTATTTCATTAACACTGCCGGTTCCGGTCACGCCAAACAGAGAACCGGGGTATGGGCTTTCGCGCATCTCCCATGTATCACCGTTATCGACCGAGACATGAATCTGCCCTGCCTCACCTACCAACACCAACGCACCACCGGCGATCTGATCAATCCCGTTGTAGTGAAAGTTTTGCGCATTATCGATGAACGGTGACCAGTCCTGCCATGATTCGCCACCATCCTGAGTGCGCAAAATCATGCCGTAAGCGCCAACGGCAAAACCGTGTTTGTCATTCTCGAACCAAACATCGAGCAATGGGTTAACAGGCCCGACATCCATATCGGCTTCTGCGTTTTCGAGCGCGAAAACCAAATCATCCAACGCCCACTCAAGATCGCCTTTCTGATCTTCGGGGGCCTGCTCGATGACCTCTTCCATTTCCGCAATCTGCTCTTTCTTGCTTTCGATGGTCAAAGCCGCAGCCTTGAGCCCATCAAACTGCAAGGTCCAATTCTCACCCGCATCTGACGAATGCAGCAAAACACCGCTATGCCCAACGGCCCAGCCATGATTTTCGGTGCCAAAATCCAGAGCCGTCAGTGTTACCGAAACCGGCACGTCGGCCTGAGTCCAGCTTTCACCTTCGTTGTCGGAATAAATAATGTGGCCACGCTCACCAACCGCAACAATACGATCACCAGCGCGGGTCACATCATTCAGCAACGACTCGGGGGCCAATTTTGTATCCCGTGCAGGAATATCAATGATATCTGGGAGCGCAGACGCCGAGGGAGTTGCCAATGCCATGGAGAAACCCAGACAGGCAGAACCCAGTGTCGCGCACTTGAACCTATTAGCCATTCAGATTGCCTTTACGTTGATTGAATCATGAAACGGTTGCCGCAGATGCCGCAAGCAAACCGGCAGCACTGTGCTGCCGGTGTTGTTAAAACTTCCTAAAACAACGACAGGCTCATGCCTGGCGCGATCGCTTTATCGCACACTGCGTCTACGCAGGGACGACGGCGAGAAATAGCGTTTGTTCGGTATATCGTCAGTAAATACGCGGGTATTCGGCTCTTCCGTATCCAAGCCAAGAACGTGATATCGACGAGCCTGAAGATCATGATAGGCGTCGAGCACCGTCCATACACCGGGCAACTCGTAATAGTTCTTCAGAATCCCCATAGTGACACGCCACAATTCGCCGCGGCCGTCGTATTGATCAAGCAGAGCCGTATTCCAGCTATCCGCATCGACGTAGAAGCGGCGTTTTCCGTAAATGTGACGCTCACCGTCTTTCAAGGTGGCCTCAACAACGTGCACACGATGCAGCTCCCAACGTGTAAGATCCGGGTTCAGGTGGGTCATACCCAGAATCTCCGAGTAAGGCGTACCCTTTTCACCAATCCGGTAGTTGTTGTACGGAATGTAAATCTCTTTCAAACCCTCGTAGTTCCAGTTATACCGATCCATTGCACCGTTAAAAATGTCGGTGTCATCGGCGGTACGCAGGTTATCGGCCGCAGCAATCGGTGAGTCGTACCCGAGGTTAGGGGCTCGGCGAACACGACGCTGTCCTGCGTTATAGCCCCAACCATTACGCGGGCTTACAATCTGGTTGAGAGTTTCATGAACGAGAATCGCACCACCCGCCAAACGAGGGGGAGACTGCGTGAACGACAGATAGTAGAAAATCACGTTATCGAGATCTTTCTCACTACCTTCAGGATTGTAGAAATTAAC
Source organism: Marinobacter sp. SBS5 (assembly GCF_048285575.1). Taxonomy (NCBI): domain Bacteria; kingdom Pseudomonadati; phylum Pseudomonadota; class Gammaproteobacteria; order Pseudomonadales; family Marinobacteraceae; genus Marinobacter; species Marinobacter sp. SBS5. Next base: position 584,793 of record NZ_JBLWAZ010000003.1, read on the forward strand.
GAAAGCTTCTTGCTGCGACGTAACCAGACTGTAGTCACCATTGGTTTGCACAGCCACTTCGCTGCTACGGCGGGTCACATTAATACCGCGCCAGCGCACCAGGTGATTCCAGATTACCTGCCAGGCTTTTTCTTCATTCGATCCGTGCAAAATCGGGAAGGGGTAACCGCCGTAAGCGCCCTTCAGACCTTCCGCTTCGCCCACGATCCGGGCATTGGTAGCATTCTTCTTGATGTTCTTTTCAACCCAGTCTGGCACGGCGTGAGTACGGCGAGACTGGTAAACCGGAATTCTGAAAGTGGTCGGGTAGGTCTTGAACATGGCTTTAACGCCATCGGACAAATGTTCGCTGTATTGCTCCATATTGGAAGCATTAATCTCGAACAGGACTTTGTCGTCCGGGAATGGATCAATGTGATGCTGCCCACTGCCTTCATAACCGGCAGGTGGCTCTGTCAGCCCTCCGGTCCAAGCTGGAATCGTTCCAGCTTCGTTACCAGCCTTTATGGATCCGAACGGTGTGAGGTCATTACCAAGACGTGCAGCCTGGCTTGAAGAGACGGCGGCAAAAACCGGCGATGCAGCAAATGACAAAGCCAACAGCCCGCCGAGCCATATATTCTTCTTATATTTCATTGTGTAACCTTAAAGTCGTCTGAAAGCCTCTAGCGGGCCATCTTGTTATTGTCTGATACTACTCAAACTTTCTTTCAGGTTAGTCGATTGAGCAACAAAGTCTATCGACCAAAAGTGCGATTTTGTATCTACAGCTGTCCGCCACCGTTGGCTCCATCCTCTACACGGAGCCAACGGCATCTTGGTTCCATTACCTCTGCATCAATCAGCTAAACTTTTCAGAACGACCTCATAAACGTCGCGAGAAAGCTCATTTTTATTGCGCACAAGCTCTAACGCAGCCTTCATCTGCCGCCCATACTGAGGCGCAAACTTCTTCCACCGAGTTAGTGGTGAGATCAAACGCGCAGCAATCTGTGGATTGCTATCATCCAACCGGCACACCTGATCCGCCAGGAACTGATAACCGCTACCATCCGCCTTGTGGAACGCCGCCAGATTCTGACCGGCAAACGCCCCGACCACGGAACGAACCTTGTTCGGGTTCTTCCAATCGAACGCGGTGTGCTGAAGAAGCGCCTGAATCTGAGGCAACTGCCCAGCCTGATGGCTAGCGGCCTGCACCGAGAACCACATTTCAACGACCTGAGGATCATCGCTGAACTGGTCATAGAACTCAGCCAGTGCCTGCTCGCGTTCGTCGACGAAATCCGAATTCACCAAGGCGCGTAACGCACCCAAGCGATCCGTCATATTGTCCGCCGCACGAGATTGTTCAAGCGCGAAGGCCAAGCCCTGAGCATCTTTTATATGCAGAAGCCACGCCAGAGCGGTGTTTCGCAGACTACGAAGAGCAATGGCATCCGGTGTCAGTTGATAATCGGCTTGGGTCTTGCTTCGCTGATAACACGCAACCAATTCTTCCCGAAGCGACTCCGCCAGATGGGTCAGCACTCGCTGTCGCGCCTCATGGATAGCAGGCACATCAGCTTGGTCGGCCAGTTCCACCAAATAGGCTTCTGACGGTAACAGAAGCATTTTCGCCACCAGCGCCTGATCCAACGAGGCATCGTTCAACAGACTGCGGTAAGCCTCAACCAATCGCGGTTCAATCTCGGCATCATCTGCCGCCCCGACCAAAGACTGAATTACATCAACAGCCAGACGCTGGCCGGCATCCCAACGGTTAAATCCATCGGGGTCGTGGCTCATCAAGAACAGCAACTGCTCACGACTCCACGGGTACTGCACACGAACCGGCGCTGAAAAGTTTCGAAGCAGAGATGGCACCGGGCGCTCCGGCACGCCGTGGAATTCAAAACTGTGCTCGGTTTCGGTCAGCTCAAGCACACGCTCCACAGGCCCACCTTGCTCCTCAGCACTCAAATTCAACGGCACGGGCTCACCCGCTTTATCGAGCAACCCGAGGGAAAACGGTATGTGCTGAGGCTTTTTGCCAGATTGACCCGGCGTATCAGGAACACTCTGGCGGATATTCAGGCGATAAATACCACGCTGTTCATCATAATCATCAGAAACCGTGACAACTGGCGTACCAGCCTGCTCGTACCACAAACGGAACTGACCCAAATCACGCCCGGACGCATCTTCCATGGCGCGTACAAAGTCATCAGTGGTGACCGCCTGGCCGTCGTGCCGCTCGAAATACAGGTCGCTGCCTTTACGGAACAATTCATCACCCAACAGGTTGTGAATCATCCGCACCACTTCGGCACCCTTCTCATAAATGGTCAGGGTGTAGAAGTTGGAAATTTCCATATAGGAGGCGGGCCGCACCGGATGCGCCATAGGGCCGGCGTCTTCAGCAAACTGGGCTGTACGCAGCAGCGTTGCATCCTCAATGCGCTTAACCGTTGGTGAACCCATGTCCGCAGAGAACTGCGCATCCCGGAACACCGTAAAGCCTTCTTTCAGGCTCAACTGGAACCAGTCTCGACAGGTGACCCGGTTACCGGACCAGTTGTGGAAGTATTCGTGAGCCACGATCGCTTCAATCCGCTGGAACGACGCATCGGTTGCCGTTTCCTGACTGGCCAACACGCAAGACGAATTGAAGATATTCAGTCCCTTGTTCTCCATGGCGCCCATGTTGAAGTCGTCAACCGCCACGATCATGAAAATATCCAGATCGTATTCCCGCCCGTACACCTCTTCATCCCAACGCATGGAGCGCTTCAGAGCATCCATGGCGAAATCGCACTTAGCCGCGTTCCGGGGTTCCACATACATGCGCAAATCGATGGTCCGACCAGAACAGGTCGTAAAGGTGTCTTTCTTTTCAACCAAATCACCGGCAACCAGAGCAAACAAGTAAGCCGGTTTCGGGAATGGATCTTCCCAGGTCACAAAATGGCGACCGCCTTCAAGCTCACCTTGCTCGATCGGGTTGCCGTTAGAAAGCAGAATCGGGTAAGCCGCCTTGTCAGCCTCGACTCGGGTACGGAACACCGCCATCACGTCCGGGCGGTCCGGGTAATAAGTAATACAACGGAAACCCTCGGCTTCGCATTGGGTGCAGAACATCCCGGATGACTTGTACAAACCTTCCAGACGCGTATTGTTCTGAGGCTCTATCCAGGTCACCACATTCAATTCGAACTGAGCCGGCACGGTATGGACAACCAGCTTGTCGCCCTGCTCCTCGTAGGCATCGCCCGCCAGCTGGGAGCCATCCAACGACACAGACTCCAGCTTCAAGCTGTCGCCATTCAGCTCCAGAGGCGCTTCCGCCTGAGCGCTCTCGGGATTCCGGCGCACGGCCATCGTGCTGTGCACCCGGGCGCCGTCTTCAAACAATTCGAAGCGCAAATCCACATGATCAACCAAATACGCGGGAACTTGGTATTCGTTCAGGTAAATGGTTTGCGGCTGGTTGGTTCGCATTCATACTCTCCAAACAAAATACGTGGCAGGCTCAGTCGAGAACCCGGAACCGGACTTCATAACCGGTAAATTTTCGAATATTAATCACCCCAGTATCGAGCATCAGGTACTGGCCTTTAATGCCTTCCAGCAGCCCTTCTACTTCCGGCGTTTTATCCAGATTATGAGTTTTCACTTTCGCCGGCCAAACCTGAACGGGATACCCCAGCCCAAGTGAGGCCTCGTCCACAACTCGCAGGCTATCCTCACCGTGTTGGCGCTTTAACTCAGCGAGATCGTCTTCTACCAGAGCCAGTATTCGCTCGCGCTCTTGGACGAGGTCCAGCTCCGGCACGTCACCCTTCAACATCGCTCGCCAGTTAGTGCGGTCGGCAACATGACTCTTGCAGGCAACTTCCGCCAACCCTGCCAGATACCGGCTTGAAACTCGCAGCATGGGAATGGCATCGACCGCACCCTGATCAATCCAGCGCGTGGGCACTTGGGTACCTCGGGTAATGCCGACTTTCAGCCCGCTGGAATTGGCCAGATAAACCACATGTTCAACCATGCAGTTGGCTTCGCCCCATTCTGGCTCACGGCAGGTGCCCAGATGAAAATGACACTTTTCTGGGCTCATGATGCAGCTGTCGCAGGCGGCCAGCTTACGGAAACAGGGGTAACAAAAGCCCTGATTAAAACTCTTCTTAGTGGTGCGATCACAGTTGATACAACGAATAACACCCTCAAAATCCAACCGCAGTTTTTTCCCGATCAGATCGTTCATGGGAATTCGGGTGTCACCCACCGCCAAGGTGTACGCCACTAGATTACCTGCCTCAGCAGGCATTTTTCGCAGACGCCCGATCACATCAATGGAGTCAGTCAAACCTTAACCTCAACAAATTGATCCGGGTCTACTTCGTTATTCTGCTCTTGGCGATCCTTCCGAAACTGCACTGAGGGGTCGCAAGCCGTACCGGCCTTTTCGCCCCGGTCCAAATACCCCACCCGCTCTTGTTCAGGAACGTTGTGCTTGTTCTCATAGTAAATGACCGCTTCGAGACAAATCGCGCGCTGCTCACGAGAAATGGCTCGACCGTCTGGCCACTTACCCAACTCAATGGCCTGTTTGAGGTTGCGGTATATGGTCGGATCCAGCCGCTCAATCAGTTCGTCGTAGGTCATGACCCACCTCTTGAAAATAGGTTCGTAAAAAAATCGGCAAATCCATTTGACAGACGCAAATGATAACGATTATTATTTTCAAACCAAGTGACACTGGTCGTATCATTTGGTCTCTCTCATCAGGAGCTATTAGCTCTTTTTAGCCTCACCTTTCGGTGGGGCTTTTTTTTTGGGGAGGCATCACCAGCGCCATCGCCAGCCCCCCGAGAAAACCGCCTAAATGCGCCTCGTTCGCCATCCGCCCCAACCCGACCCATTCGGGGATCGGCGTAAAACCGATGACCATCCAAACTAGAGCGAAGGTCACCAACGCTGGCGGAAACTGAAATCGCGGGCGCCTTTGCTGACTCAGCCAGCAATACCCCATAATCCCATAGACAACCCCGGATAAGCCGCCAAATAAGGGGCCGGACACCAGGTACTGAAGTACATTGGATGCAAGACTGGTGGTAACAAACAAAGCGATCAGGCGCGCTTTACCGTCTATCCATTCAATCTGGCTACCGAGAAACCAAAGCATCACGGCATTAAAAATTAGATGAGTCCAACTGAAATGCAGAAAGTCCGGCGTGATCAAACGCCAGACTTCGCCTGCTGCCATGGTTGCCAACAACGCGTCCAGTCGGCCTTGCAGTGTATCGAAAACGTGCCAAGGCACCATTCGGGGATCTACAGCGGTCATTTTTACCGCCAAAGCATTTTGGCCCATGCCCGTCAGCCAAACCATGATTAACGCAAACACAAGCACCGCAATAACTAACGGAGCATGTCTGGGCCCCGGCTGCCAGCGGCCATCAGGGGTCACAGGGGAAGAAATTTGGTTATCCAAACTCACCTCACTGAGGATTATCTCGCGACACTGTCTTCGCTGATGGGGTAATCCGTTTCATCCGGCCGACTGACGTCCACCCAAACGAACTTATCTTTAGACAGGACTTTTTCATCGTCCATGCGGTACGCCACCATCCTGCCATACTTCACGGCACTGTAATCAATACAGGCCACGTTGTGCTTCAGGGGCGCCGGTTCACTGTCCATCCAGTAATGGCCAACGAAAACCGGGGGCGCATCCTGGGGATAGGTGATCAGCTGAGCCCGTTCCTCCGGAGCCAACTTCATCCTTGCCACTTCCGGCGGCAACGGATCAGGCTGAAACACGACATCAGCGTATGTTTGAGGGCTATCGGCCCAGAACTTGGTTCGGAAGAACTCTCGGGTATAGCCGTCGCGCCCGGTAATTTTTACCCCTTCGGGTAAGCGAAGATCCGTCCCCCTCAGGAGGGTATCCATGACCTGACCGGCAAACGACTCAATCGCAGCAGAAGCATGAAGGAAATCTTCGTCAATGCACGCCCCGCCCTGACTCTCGCGGAACTGGTCAATCAAGGCTTGATCCCAGCAAGCGTGAACGGCACGAAAGCCCTCTTCCTCGATGAACAGAGGAATGGTGTAAAACCACTCCAGAAACTCATTCCACTCATGGGGATAGGCATCAAACTGCTCGAGGGTTTCCTTGATCAACCGATCATGGCGAGGGTTGTGCTCACGCAGAAACTGCTTGCCGCTGCCCGGGCGGGCACGGGTGCAATAACCCAAGGCATTGTATTCATGATTGCCCATAACAATACGGGCGGAGCCTCGCTCGACCATATCCCGAACCAAATGCAGCGATTCGCGAATTCTTGGGCCGCGGTCGATGATGTCACCGATAAAAATAGCCTGCCGGCGCGAGTGCTGGTAAACGCCGTTCAGCTTGCGATACCCCATTTGCTCCAGCAATTGTTCAAGGGTGTTCGCACACCCGTGCACATCACCAATTATGTCGTAACCGCGACTTGCAACTTCGTTTGCTCGCACCATGATCAACTCGCTGCTATCTCGCTTGCCCACCCAAGCTTGTCACGGCAGGTGGCGTAGAAATTGTGATCGGTCGGGTGAATAAGACGGATCTTGAATGGCTTTTTGGTGATTCGAATAATATCGCCAGGGGCACACGCAATGTTCATCTGGCCATCAAAACTGACTTGCGGATAGGTTTCATTCGTTTCACCGATCACCAGCTTGATCTCGCTTTTGCCATCGACCACGATCGGGCGACTGCTCAAGGTATGCGGAAACATGGGAACCAGCACGACTGCATCCAGTTTCGGGTGCATGATTGGGCCGCCAGCAGACAGCGAGTAGGCCGTGGACCCCGTTGGCGTTGCAACGATCAACCCGTCAGAACGCTGGCTATAGACAAAATGGCCATCAATATACAAATCAAAGCCGATCATCCGGGTCGATTTACCAGGATGGAGTACGACATCGTTCAACGCCGAACCGAAACCCAGTGGTTGACCGTTGCGTTCAACGTGGCCATCCAGTAGGAAGCGTGATTCTTCCATATAGTCGCCGGCCAAAACCTGCGCCAAGCGTTCCTCAAGATCCGCTGGGGAAATATCGGTGAGAAACCCTAGTCGACCGCGGTTAACGCCTAGAATAGGCACTTTAGATTTCGCCAACTCTCGTGCCGCACCTAACAAGCTACCATCACCGCCGACCACGATGACAAGGTCACAGATCTCCCCCAGCAGTTTTTTACTGGCCACCTGAAGACTGTGGCCTGGAATCATGGTCGCCGTGTCTTCTTCAATAATGACCTGATAGTTGTTGGCCGTCAGGTATTGCTTGAGCTGACGCAGCGATTCAACCACTTTTACGCTGCCCATGCGGCCGATGATGCCGATATTCCTGAATTGATCCATGAAGTATCCCGTGGTGCCTATATGAGACAGGCGCAGCAATCCGCCGCCCTGATCTTTAACTAAGTCAGAGACAGTTTAACGAAACTCGTGCAGATACTAAAAAAAGTTCGATATCAGGGTTTATGGGCGTCGCAGCGATCATCGACACCCGCCTTGAATTCCGACGGTTGCGTTATACGCACGATAGGCTCACCGCAGCTCTGCCCTGCCCCATTCTTGTGGGCACAAAGCGGGCTCTCATAGTGCTCCAACCATTCTTTATACGCCGGCTCATCCAAGCCACAACGTTCAGCGGCGTACGCCACCGGATTCTTGAAGTAAACGCCAATGTCGGCTGTTGGCAACGTGATATGGCCAACCCCGTGATGATAGGCCACCAAAAACACCGAATGATCATGCAATTTTTCCAGCAACGAATCTTCTAGGGGCTTTCGGTTCTTGAGCTCGTCATTCTCATGTTCCAGAGCATCGATGGCCTCATCGCGCAGCTGTAACTCTCGTTCCTTACGCTCCAACTGTTCACGCAACAACACCAATTCAGCGCTGGCCTTATCATCAGATTCTGATTCCGCCGCCGCCATACTTTGCTGCATTGAAAGATACTGTTCGTTGCGCTCCGACAACCGTCGCTTCAGCTGCTCGTTGGTATGCCGCATGCGCTCATGCTGCTGTTCAAGTTCAGAAAACTCTGACCGAAGGGTTTGCATTTCAAGACGATGCTCACGCTGAAGATCGCCTAAAACATCCCGGTGCACACTTTGAAGGGTTTTAATACGCAAACGATGTTCGCGAAGCAATTGGGCGATGCGGGCCCGTTCTTGAGACTCGTCGTCACCTTGATCTTCGGAGGGCATGTTCAGGACCGGAATCTCTTGCTCCAGTGTTTCAACTTTCTGAAACCGAAGCGAGTTGTCCTGTACCGACTTGCGAATGGCGTGGAAATGGCTGTTTCCCGGCGTCATATCCGGGTCCCAAAGGAAGTCTTTAATGGTGGTATCAGGAGTCTGGCTTCGGCACACCAAACGAATCGCACCACCACCCAAATCCGGGCCTTTTGAACCCTGTTCAGCCAATGCCTCAATCGGCACGTTCCAGGTCCTATCGGCCTGACCTTCCTCATCAAACCAAATTTTAAAGAAGACAAGCGCCGCAACCGTCAGGTCCGGATTCAGATTGACCAGTACCGCACGCACATCGGTCTCGGCGAGATCTGACAGGCCCACATAACCATCCAGAAACGCGCCGAATTCCGACAAACGCATTTGACGCGCAACCCGTACTCCATCCATGAAAAACACTGCCGAGTGGGCCTCGGCAGTTTGGCTGGCAATAACCATTCATCTTCTCCGTGCTTCGGGAACTCTATCACAAGGCGCTTTCAGACACGCCAAGACTCCAAATCGAGCCGCTCTTGATACAGTCTAGCTAGACCTATACCGAAACACAGAGAAAAACTGCAACGTTTTGTGATCAGATTTCAGCGGCCAACCGGCTACCTTGATCGATCGCACGCTTGGCATCCAGTTCCGCTGCCACATCCGCACCACCGATCAAATGTACCGGCAAGCCCGCAGCTTCCAGCCCAGCCTGCAGCTCGCGCAGAGGGTCTTGGCCTGCGCAGATGATCACGGTATCAACCGGCAACACTTTGTCTTCACCTTGCTCAGCGCCCTTCGGGGTCACTGTAATGTGCAGACCTTCGTCGTCGATCTTGCGGTAGCTCACACCCGGAATCATCTGAACATCCCGATTCTTCAGAGAGGTACGGTGAATCCAGCCTGTTGTTTTACCCAGATTTTTACCTACTTTGGAGACTTTCCGCTGCAACAGATAAACCTCTCGGGCCGGCGCTGGAACTTCAGCCTGCACGCCTTTAATTCCGCCGCGATGCTCAACGCTCAGATCCACGCCCCACTCTTTCATAAAGTGCTCGGTATTCAAGGACGGCGATTCGCCTTCGTGGACAATAAACTCGGATACGTCGAAGCCAATGCCACCGGCACCGATCACGGCTACTTTCTGTCCAACCGGCTTACGTTTCAGAATGGCATCCAGGTAGCCAATCACTTTCGGGTGGTCGATACCTTCGATTTGAGGTGTACGCGGTTTAACACCGGTCGCCAGAACCACCTCATCAAATCCCCCGGCTTTCAAATCAGCTTCTGAAACACGGGTATTCAGACGCACATCAACTCCATGCTTATCAAGCATGACACGGAAATAGCGCAGCGTTTCGTAGAATTCTTCCTTGCCCGGTATCCGCTTGGCCACGTTGAACTGGCCGCCAATTTCACTTGCGTCGTCAAATACCGTCACCTTATGGCCTCGCTCGGCTGCAACCGTGGCAAAAGCCAGCCCAGCAGGACCGGCACCGACCACTGCAATCGATTTCGGTTTCATAGTTTTAACATAGGCCAATTCTGTTTCATTACAGGCACGCGGGTTAACCAGACAGGTCGTCAGCTTGCCACTGAAAGTATGATCCAGGCAGGCTTGGTTACATCCGATGCAGGTATTGATCTCGTCCGCACGATCTTCTGCGGCCTTCAGCACCAAATCGGCATCTGCCAAGAAAGGACGAGCCATGGACACCATGTCTGCATCGCCTTCCGCCAGCACCTTTTCGGCCACATCCGGCATATTAATCCGGTTCGTGGTCACCAGAGGAATACTCACCTCACCCTTCAGGCGCGCGGTGACTTTCGTGAAGGCACCACGAGGCACTGACGTAGCAATCGTAGGAACACGGGCTTCGTGCCAGCCGATACCGGTATTGATGATGGTGGCTCCGGCTTTTTCGATTTCTTTCGCCAGATGAACCACTTCCTCCCAAGTGCTGCCGTCCTCGATCAGATCCAACATCGACAAACGGTAAATAATGATGAAATTCTCACCGACCCGCTCACGAACGCGACGCACAATCTCGATAGGAAGTCGAATGCGATTCTCATAACTGCCACCCCACTGGTCGGTACGGTGATTGGTATGAGAAACAATAAACTGGTTGATGAAGTAACCTTCGGAGCCCATGATTTCGACACCGTCATAGCCGGCACGCTGAGCCAACGCAGAACAGTTAACGTAGTCATCGATCTGCTTCTGGATACCCGCTTCATCAAGTTCTTTGGGCTTGAACGGGTTGATAGGCGCTTGAATCGCGGATGGCGCAACCAACTCTGGCGAGTAGGCATAACGTCCTGCATGCAGGATCTGCATGCAGATCTTCCCATCAGCCTCGTGCACGGCCTGCGTGATCACCTTGTGTTTATCCGACTCTTCTTCGGTAGTCATCTTCGCGGCGTGCTGAAACACCGAACCTTCACTGTTGGGCCCGATCCCGCCAGTCACGATGAGACCAGCACCGCCACGAGCACGCTCCGCATAAAATGCAGCCAAGCGCTCGAAGCCTTGCTTCACTTCTTCCAAACCGGTGTGCATAGAGCCCATCAGCGTGCGGTTACGCAGTGTCGTAAAGCCAAGGTCCAGAGGTTCCAGCAGGTGCGGATATTTGCTTGCGCCAGGCGTTGCGGTCATCGGTATTCTCCTCATCAGATTCAAGCAGGGCAAACTAAGCCCCCGTTGTTATAGCGCTAACATTACTCAGCCACACCCAAGACAACAATATCCAAAAACAACATTTGATTATCTTAAAACAACACCGATAATAACCTAATGACTAAAAACTCAACCTCACCCCAGAACGCTCTTGGCGACATCAGCTTGCTGTACGTCTCCGTACTGATGCGCGCCGTAGAAGCAGAAGGTGGCGACAGCAACGCACTTAAAAAGCAGTTTCGCCTCAACGATCCAGGGCTCGCGTCTCCAGAAGCGCGAATCAGCATCCCTAGATTCATGCGCCTTGGGCACGCTGCCATCACCTCTACGGGCAACCCCGCGCTAGGGCTTCGAATGGGAGCTTTGACACGCCCTGTCGATGCCGGCTTGGCCGGGCTTGCCGCCGAGACAGCAAGCACCGCCGGCCAAGCCCTGACAACACTTATACGCTATTCACTTTTAACCAGCCAAAACTCCAGGGGAGAGCCTTCGATCATCGGGCAGAAGCGACAGGCCCGGTTTTATTCCATTCAGCCTTACAACTCTTACAACTACTTTGTTGTGGACTCTGTGCTCGCCACCTGGACCCAAATGATCCGACACATAACCGGTCGTTATGACGTTCTCGAATCGGTTCGAATTGAATACCCGTCAATCGGACAGGAAGAAATGTTTGAAAGCTGGTTTCGCTGTCCGGTCGAATTCAGTGCCACCGAAAACTCCATTCAACTGAAAGACAGCGCTTGGCATCACGCGCCCACGCAAGCCCACGCCGCCATGCACAGCAAACTGACAAACTGGTGTGAAGAAGAACTGACAGAATTGCGCCAAGGCTGGCGAGTTGCCGATCGCGTTCGGCGTTTGATGACCCCCTTGCTACGAGGGGAAGCACCAACACTGGAGACATTAGCCACCAAGCTCGGCACAACCCCCTGGACGTTGCAGCGGCAGCTCAGCGCTGAAGGCACAGGATTTAGGCAATTACTGGATGAGACAAGGAAACAACTGGCCGAGGATTATCTTCAGGAAACAAACGCGTCTTTGGCTGAAATTGCGTGGTTGCTAGGCTTTGCTAACCCACCGGCGTTTCATAAGGCCTATCAGCGCTGGCACGGAATCAGCCCGGGCGAGAAACGAAAGCTAAAGAGCTTAGAAAAATAAAAAGGAAAATCACGAAGAAACAAAGAGAGGAAAAATGGCGGAGCGGACGGGACTCGAACCCGCGACCCCCGGCGTGACAGGCCGGTATTCTAACCAACTGAACTACCGCTCCGCGCGGGCTGTCTAATCAAGCTGTAGATTGCTTGCTGACAACGAGGGCGAATTATATAGACCCCCATTCTTATGTCAACGCTTTCTCAAAACTTTTTTCATTTTTTTCTAAATCGGCGATTAATCAGCCACTTCGGCAACATCTTTGCTCTGTGCCGTCTTGCGATACTCAATGGGCGTCATGTTTGACCAACGCTTAAATGCTCGATAAAAAGTGCTGGGCTCCGAAAACCCGGTCAAATACACAATCTCATCGATTGACTCATCGGTTGTGGCCAGCAGCTGCCGAGCCAAGCGGTAGCGGAAATCCGCCAGCACTTGGTTGAAGCTCGTCTCAGCCTCGGTCAATCGGGTTCGAAGGGTGCGTGGCTTGATATCCAATCGCTCAGCGACCGAATCCAAAGTGACTTCTCCGCTATCCAGCAACTCGGCAACAATGCGCTCCACAGAGCCAACGATATCTTTCTTTTCAAGCCTTGCCACCTGCTCACTGGCAAAGCGTTCGTGCAACGCCAACAACTCAGGCTCTGCGTGTGGTGACGAATAAGACAGCACCTCCAGAGGAAAATACAGACGATTTTCCTCAGCACCAAACACCACATCACAACCCAGAACTTCTTTTACATGCTCAACGCCACGGTCGCGCTCGTGCTCGAATTCGATACGGGAAGGAAAAAACTTGTCGCCGGTAATAGACTTGAAAAAAGTAATCACACCTTGCACGAAACATTCATTGAAATGCTTGAGCCTGCGCACTTCGTCCGAAGCCGCATCCAGCACCATACAGGCTTCATCGCCCTCAACCAGAAACGCGGTATTTGCCGCATCACTGAGCAAACGCTGATAGTTTTGAGCCCGGCGAAGGCCTTCACCGAAGGTAGGGCTACTTAAAAACAAATACTCCAGCACCTGCCCTTTATACGGAGGCAGCGCGGCACCCAGATGCAAACCGATGTCCGGGTCGCCCGATGCGTCCTCTACCGCCTGCCAGAAATAAAGCTGCGCACTATGGGGTGTTCGAAGCTGCTCGGTGTATACGTAACTTTCATCAACGCCCAAGCGACTAAAGACGGCATCGGTATCAACACCTTTCTTTTTCATCGCTTCGTAGATCAAACGCAACATCACACCAGCATCACGTAATTCCTGCATAGTATCCCTTGTATCCCGTATTCTTATTTAACAGCTACCGCTTTGACCCGCCGGACGACATCCGGAGATTACTTGGTCAATGTCCGTTGCAGTTGGGTTTGACAGACTTCTTGCAGCCGCGACTGAAGTCATACCTTTGTATCATATCAGGCCACAGTCGCACAGTTGTACTTGCACCCGAAAAAAACTTCAACAGTGCAACGAACGCCGATACCACTTCCCGGCTCCAAAGCCGGCAACGGAGACAGCCTTGATGCCAGCACCGATCATTTATCGCAACACCACCCCCAACCTGCTGCCCCTCTTCGGCAGAGCATTGCTCCCCAAGCAGCAAAAACCGAACGACACCACACGCATACCGGAGCTTCAAGCTGAGGTGGTGGGCATAGCCACTGAAACCGGCTCACTGTCTAGTTACCGCAAAGTATGCGGTTTCCAAGCGAGTTCAGAGCTGCCGACCACTTGGCCACACATTCTGGCTTTTCCGCTACACCTGAAGCTACTGACCGACCCGAACTTCCCTCTCCCTCTGTTAGGCCTGGTGCATATTCGCAACAGCATTACCCAGCACCGCCCGATCATGACAGGAGAAAACCTAGACATTCGAGTAACGCTTGGAAACCAGCACCGGACAGACAAAGGCATTGAGTTTGATCTGGTGACCGAAGCACGCTCAGCGGGCACTTTAATTTGGGAAGAGACCAGCACGAACCTGTTCCGCATGTCGCGCCCAAGCTCAGGCGAGCCTAAGCCCAAAACTGCGCGCACGAAGCCGGAATCCCTTCCGTTTAGCGACTTGATCAGCGCGCCGGAAAACATCGGCAGGCAGTACGCCAAGGTGGCAGGCGACCAAAATCCGATTCACCTTTACGCACTGACTGCGAAAGCCTTTGGATTCCCCAGAGCCATCGCTCACGGCATGTGGAGTAAAGCGCATGCGCTGGCCAAGCTGCAGCAGCGGGATGATTGGAAAGACGGTGCCTTCACCATCACTTGCCAGTTCAAAACGCCGCTCCTACTACCAGGAACGGCACAGCTTAACTGGCAAGAAGGTCGTGACAGCTGGGATTACCAAGTACTTAACGCGAAAGGCACGGCACCGCACTTAAACGGGCGTGTAGACTGGCTCTAAGCGAGCCAGTTCAGGAAAGAAGACTGCCTGAGAAATCAGGCAGTGAATTTATTCAGCGGCGCAGGCATTGGTGCCTGCACCAGCCAAAGGTAGCGTGAAGTAAAAACAGGCCCCCTCACCGTCAGGGCGCTCGTAGCCAATCTCTCCGCCCTGAGCCTGAATCAGGGAACGGCAAGTAGCCAAACCAATACCCATGCCATCTTCTTTGGTGGTAAAGAACGGGTGAAACAGCTTATCTTCGGCCTCTTCAGAAACTCCCACGCCGTGATCTCGAACCTGCACACGAACACACTGCTGCCCGCAGCGACGAGCCGTCACTTCAACGGGCTCCGAGGATCCCGCGGCTCTAGTGGACTCCAAGGCATTGCGAATAAAATTCAGGGCGACCTGCTGAACCTGCACGGGATCCGCTAGCACGTCCGGCAAGCCTTCCTCGACATGAACTTCAATTCCGCCTTCGTTGTTGCGCATATCCACTTCAGCAAATTGACGAGTATCCTCAAGCAACGCGGGTACGGACAGTATCTCTTTTCCAGTCGCCGGCTTTTTCATAAACCGGCGAATACGGCGAATGATTTCACTGGCTCGGTGAGACTGAGCCTCAATCTTTTCCATGGTTTCATGAAGCAAGGAAAGATCCGGTTTTTCCTTCGTCATCACTCGGCCTGAAACACGTGCGTAATTGGCAATTGCCGTCAAAGGCTGATTAACCTCATGGGCGAAACCAGCGGCCATCTCTCCCATGGTGGTCAGCCGTGAAGTATGGGCAAGCTGGTCACGCTGCTCCTGAACAAGGGCCCGCGCTTCTTCCAGTGCTTGCTCATTGTTGAGTTCGACCGTGATATCGCGAAACACGACAACCGCCCCGTGCAACTCATCATTATCCAGCTTGGGCGTTGCTCGATACTCTGCAGGGAAAGCCCCACCACCAACACGCTGCAACTGAATATTCCGCTGATGCTCGGCCACCCCCTGGCGACACGTCCCCATAACGGGGAGGCATATATCGCTTTCAGACGCGGTGGCGAAATGCAGATCAAAGAAGTTTTTCCCGATGAGCTCTTCCACGGGACAGTTCACGATCAGCGCAGCCGCCTGATTCGCAAACTCGATAACCCCGTTCTCGTCCAGCCCGTAGATGCCTTCACTGATGGAGTTAAGAATACGGGCCTGGTCACTGACCAACTCACGGTTACGCGCCTGCAACTCCCGTTCAAGACGAATGACTTTCGCATGCGTATCCACGCGCGCAATCACTTCCTGAGACTGGAAAGGCTTGGAAATATAATCGGCACCACCCAACGAAAACCCCTTCACCTTGGAAGGCAAGTCGTCGAGGGCTGACAGAAAGACCACGGCGCAGTCGGATGTGACCGGATCAGCTTTAAGGCGCTCACACACCTCATAGCCATCCATCTCCGGCATCATGATATCCAGCAAAATAACTTCAGGGCGGTGACGGTGCGCGAGGTCCAGAGCTTTCGCGCCTTCATTGGCAATCAGCAACCGATACCCTTTGTCTTTCAAGGTCTCGTAAAGGACCTTCAGGTTCTGCGGATTATCATCCACCAACAGAACCGTCACCTCTGAGTTTTCACTGGCAATTGCAGTCATAGTCAACCTAATCGGTTATAAAGATTCTGGCATGATGACCATACCAGCCCGATCAGTCGATAAGGTCCTTTACGGACAGCACCATACGTACAAGGTGTGCGAGGGAATGAGTTCCCATCTTGTGCATCACCCGCGAACGGTGGATTTCAACGGTACGCTGGCTGATTTCCAGCTCGATGGCGATCACTTTGTTCGCCTGCCCCGCGATCATCCGATCCATGATCTCGGTCTCCCGAGGGGTCAGGCTTTTTACACGACGAACAATCTCGAGCCGCTCGCCCAACGTCTTACGTTGTTCTCTATCCTGCTCAAGCGCAGCTTCAATCTTTTCCAGAAGCGCTTCTTCCCGGTAGGGCTTTTGGATGAAGTCCACAGCACCTTCTTTCATGGCGTCAACCGCCATCGGTACATCACCATGTCCTGTTACGAAGATGATCGGCAAGATGGAATGTTTTTCGTTGAGCTTTTTCTGCAACTCCATGCCATCCATACCAGGCATCCGGATATCCAGCACGATGCAGCCGGCCATCTCTTCCGAATAGTCTTTCAGGAAAGCGCCTGCATTTTCGTAGGTTTTCACCGGCTTGCTATCTGATTTAAGCAGCAGCGCCAATGAATCACGGACGGCTTCATCGTCCTCTACTACGTACACAGTCTGCGGGGTATCAGTCATGAAAGTTCACTCTCCTGTCCGTTTTGTTATAGGCCCAATCAGTGAATGGACGGATCTTTCTGATCGTCCCGAGCGTGCTCCTGGCGCTCATGTTCACGCATTTTTTCTAATCGTTGCTGGATAATGCCAAAAACGCTTTGCTTAGGGTACCTGCCTTTGCTGTCGGCTTTGCCTGCCGGCTTACCCAACAACAGTGTAATCGCGTCTTCTACGCGAGCAACCGGGTACACCGAAAACTTACCCGCTTTGGCTGCTTGCAGTACTTCACTATCCAACATCAGGTTCTGCACATTGGTGTGAGGAATAATAACGCCCTGCGTACCGGTTAGGCCGCTTTTGAGCTCACACGTGGCAAAGAAGCCTTCAATCTTTTCATTAACCCCACCAATGGGCTGTACCTCGCCAAACTGGTTCACCGAGCCGGTAATCGCCAGATCCTGACGGACAGCAACGCCGGATAACGTTGATATCAAAGCGACCAACTCAGCCAACGATGCGCTGTCACCGTCCACCTCACCATAGTTCTGCTCAAAGGTCAGACTGGCAGACAAATGCATCGGATCGTTCATGGCAAAATGCGACGACAGCCAGGAACTGAGAATCATCACACCTTTGGAGTGAATGTTTCCGCCCAACTTCACGTCACGTTCAATGTCGATGATCTCACCGTCACCATAGTAACAAGAAGCGGTTACCCGGTTAGACAAACCAAACTCGAAACCGCCAGTTGATAAAACAGATAGCGCATTCACCTGCCCTACACAGGTACCGGTAGTGCTCACCAGCGTTGAACCGTCCCGTATGGAATCGTAAAAATGATCACGAATCCGGCTGTCACGATAGCGGGCGCTTTCCAGCGCACGGTTGACATGCGCATCGGTAATCAACCGAGCACCGGCTTGCCGGGCCCAGAAGTCCGATTCCCGGAGCAGATTGGCGATGTCGGCTGCATGCAACGACAGGCGATCTTGGTGCTCTGCTCGGCGCGCGCTGTATTCGATGATTCGGGCGACCGCTTTGGCGTTGCAGTGCAACAGTTTTTTCTCAACCACCAAGCTGGCTATAAATTTGGCGTACTGCACCTGACTGTCGACGGTTCGATACATCTCATTCTCAAAGTCCGCCGTCACCCGAAACAGCTCTGCGAACTCAGGGTCGTATTCTTGAAGCAACATCCAGGTTTCGCGATCGCCGAAGAGCACAATTTTCACATCCAGCGGCACAGCTTCAGGCTCTACAGAGATCGTGCCTGACAGAGTCAATTCCCGTTCGAGAGAATTAATTTCAATTACATGCGACCGAAGTGCGCGTTTTAACGCATCCCAAACGAACGGCTGCTCAAGTACCTTCTCCGCATCCATCAGCAGATAACCACCATTGGCTCGGTGCAAGCTGCCCGGACGAATCAGAGAGAAGTCGGTAAACACCGTGCCTTTGTACGTGACGTTCTCCACATAGCCGAACAGACTGTGGTAAGTGGGATTTTCTTCTACCACCACGGGTACTTCGCTATTGCTTTGATGCACTAGAAGGTTGATCAAATATCGTCGCGGCGCCTTTCTATCCAACGAGGCATAGGCCATCGCAGCCTGCTCTTCGCCGTCTTCCAGAAAGATATCCAGATTTTCAGCCAAATCTTTGCGAACGGCTTTCAGGTAGGTGACGACATCCGAATACTTCTCATACTTGGCTTCCAGCTCATCAAGCTGATGCCCGGATATGCCTTCGAGTGTTTCCTGATTTAACGCCTGCTGCTTTTCGGCGTACTCCAGTTCCCAGTCGGCCAACTTGCGAAGTGCTTGCCGGAGCTTTTTCTCCAACTTGTTAATGACTTCTTCAAATTTGTCACGCTGAGCATCGGTCAACTCTTTAAAGCTGTCCGGCGTGTGCGGCTGGTCTCCGTTCATGGCCACCAACCTGTATCCGCCGGGCGTACTCACCGTCAGGCTGACCTTCTTGCGTCGAGCCTGCGCTGCCACCTTTTCCAGCTCGTCTTCCTGCATTTTTACGTAATCATTTTTCAGGCTTTCGGCTCTTTCAAGGAAGCCGTCACCTTCAAATGTCTGCGGAATCATTTTGACCAAGCGGGACATCAGTTTTTCCATGTCCAGCTTCAACTGATTGCCCATGCCTGCAGGAAGTTTTAGAAGCGTCGGGTTCCGGGGCTCTTCGAAATTGGCGACATAACACCAGTCGTGGATTTGCTGTTTGGTGTCAGTGTGATGCTCAAGATAGCGCAGCATCATCGTACGCTTGCCCAGCCCGTTTCGGCCAACCGCGTACACGTTATAACCGCCATGGGGCATAGCCAACGCAAAGCGAACGGCCTCTTCAGCGCGATTTTGGCCCACAATTTCAGCCAAGGGCTCCAATTGCCGGGTCGTTTTGAATGGCAGGTCTTTCAGAACACAAGCTTTGTACAACTGTTGCAAGGGCAATGACTTCAAGTTCGGTACCCGTCGAGGTCGATTTCAAATGGTAAAAACAACCTTGCATTGTAGTGCCTGCGTTCCTGACTGTCGCGCATCACTTCCGCTTTTATCCAATTAGGCCCTAATCACCGGGCAATATCGAGAATCGAAGGACTTTACAACCGAATTGCTAGATAATCAGACCAAACCCGCATCCAGGCTGGCAGCCACATACATACCAAGCTCTTCGCACTGCGACACAAACTCTTCTTTGTAATCACCCCGACAAATCAACGGTTCGTTAACCAATTTCCAACGCAATCCGGTGGTGATACTTTCAATAGCTCGTCGCGTACCAGTGCCATCGTGCCCAGCACGAATATAAAATGCGAATGGGAGACCTTGGGCCTCTTCAAGACAGGGGTAGTAACTTCGGTCGAAAAAATCTTTGAGGGCCCCGGACATATAACCGAGATTTTCAGTGGTACCGAGGATGATGGCATCACAGGCCAGGACATCCTCGGGGCCGGCGTCCAGCGGTGCTTTCACAACCACTTCAACCGCTTCAATATCCGGGTGACGGGCGCCGTTTTCAACGGCTTCCCGCAACCGCAAGGTATTCGGAGATGGGGCATGAGCCACAATAAGCAGTCGCTTCATAATCCACCTCCACTACCTGTTGTTAAAGAAGCTCTCCGCTCACTTCAGCCGGTGCCGCCGCAGCTTCTGCCTCTGCTTTTGACACGGGCTTAGGCATTAGCTTCTCACGGACTTTGGCCTCGATTTCTTGAGCCACGTCCAAATGCTCTTCCAGGTACTTGCAAGCGTTAGCCTTACCCTGGCCAATCTTGTCGCCATTATACGCGTACCAAGCACCCGCCTTATCAACAAAGCCTTCTTTGACACCCATATCGAGCACTTCGGCCATGTGGTAAATGCCCTTACCGTACATGATCTGGAATTCAGCCTGTCTGAACGGCGGAGACACCTTGTTTTTCACAACCTTCACACGGGTTTCGTTACCAACCACTTCGTCACCGTCTTTGACCGCACCAATACGGCGGATATCCAGACGCACAGACGAATAAAATTTCAGAGCATTACCACCGGTGGTTGTTTCCGGGCTACCGAACATTACACCGATCTTCATACGAATCTGGTTAATGAACACCATCAAGCAATTGGCGTGCTTGACGTTACCGGTCAGCTTACGCAAAGCTTGAGACATCAAACGGGCCTGAAGACCTACGTGACTGTCACCCATCTCGCCTTCAATTTCCGCCTTCGGTGTCAGTGCGGCTACCGAGTCAACGATGATGACGTCAACGGCGTTGGAACGCACCAGCATGTCGGCAATTTCCAAAGCCTGCTCACCGGTGTCAGGCTGCGATACCAGCAAGTCGTCTACGTTGACGCCCAGCTTCTCAGCGTAGATAGGGTCAAGCGCATGCTCGGCATCGATAAAGGCACAGGTTTTACCCTGCTTCTGGGCTTCGGCGATCACCTGAAGGGTCAAGGTGGTTTTACCAGAACTTTCAGGACCGTAAATTTCAACAATCCGGCCGTATGGCAAGCCGCCTATACCCAGAGCAACATCCAGCCCAAGAGAGCCGGTAGATACCGCAGGAATGGCTTCGCGGGGCTGATCACCCATTTTCATCACGGCGCCTTTACCGAATTGGCGTTCAATCTGGCCAAGTGCTGCGCTAAGTGCTTTCTTGCGGTTGTCTTCCATTATTGCCCTACCTTGTTTACCTGAACGACTGAACCTCAAAATCTTTGCGGTCAGCAGCGACATTCAAAAGAATACACCGAAGGCTATTCAGTGTTTTCCTGTATATTTGAACAGTATTAAAACATAAGCGTTCGCAGAGACCAACCCCCGGTAAAGCGAAAAACATCACAGCGTTCTCAGAAACTCTGCAACCCCTTGCAGAACATACAAAACCGCCTGACGCCGCACCTCATTACGGTCACCATCAAAGCGCTTTACACTAGCCTCGGTACGCTCACCCTCCACCCCCCAGGCAAACCAGACGGTGCCCACAGGCTTGCCCTCACTACCGCCGCCCGGACCGGCGATGCCGCTGATCGCCACAGCCACATCGACGTTTGCCGCTTTTATCGCTCCTGCGACCATCTGTCGAACCACCGCCTCGCTCACAGCGCCATGTTCTATAAGCGCGGACTCTTCCACGCCCAAAATGGCCCGCTTGGCTTCGTTGCTGTAGGTCACCAGCCCAGCCATCATGAACTCCGACGACCCGGCCTTATCGGTCAGCACTTTGGCCACCCAGCCTCCGGTGCAACTTTCTGCTGTCGCAATGGTTCGGCTCTGTTGCTTTAGAACCGCGGCCAACTGATCTCCAGCCTGTTCAAGTGCCTGTTCTGATACCTGCACCATTTGATCTCCCGTTAGAAACCACCCACAAACCCACGATCAATTTTGTCTTTCAAACGCCAAACCCACTTCCCGGAAAAAGCGAACGGGCCGTAACTCCCTACCGCGACTTTGTCGCCACAGGCAATAAGGTACAACGTATTGGCTCGCGGCTGAAAGGCAGTGAATTCACCCGATTCTGTCGCTGCACGCAGATTGGCCGCCAGCACGGGCGCCGCACGAACCGCATGCACACCGGACCGGTTTAACGCTTGGTCCAATCGACTACAGGCATCGCCCGCCGCGAAAACCTCCGGATGAGACACGCTTTGATGACACTCATTCACCAACACAAAGCCTTGGGTATCCACAGCCAGCCCACTGGCTGCCAGAAAAGAAAATGACTCGGCACCGGTTACGGCCACAACCAGATCCGGGCGTAGGGACGCGCCATTCGTGAGGATCAGATAACGGCCCGCCGCCTCAGCTCGCTGCTCAACAATCTCCACACCTAATTTTGTCAGCTTCCGCTGGGTTAACTTACGTAAGCGATGACTAAAGTCAGGCAGGAGCCCCTGATTGCCTGTTATCAAAGTTACCCGGGCATCCGTTTCAGCGCCCTCTCGGCGGGCATGGGCTATCGCCATGGCCAGCTCTGCACCTGCTGCACCTCCACCTATTACAACCAAATCCCGGGCCTTAGCCTTAGAACCATCAATGTGGCGCAACCACTGCTGGTGAAACTGCTCCAATGGCTTAATGCTCAGCAGCGGCCCGGTGTACCCACGCAGACTCTCGAGATTGGTTTTCGCGCCAATATCGATTGAAAGCCAGTCGTAAGCCAGCAAACTCCCTTCCGCCAGCTGAATCTGCTTAGCGTCCGCCGATATTTCCACCACACGACTGAGTACAAGCGTGGCTCCGGCAGCTTTGGCCAACGGTTCAGCGTCGATTCGACATTGGTCCACGGTGTAATGCCCGGCAATCCAGCCGGGAATCATGCCTGAGTAGTATTGCCATCTCGAGGGCGTCACCAAAACCAACTCAACGTCTTTCAGGGGCGCTTTCACCCATTGTTCGAGAGCAATCAGGTGCGCATGGCCAGCCCCCATCAGAACCAGTCGTTTCATAACGCACGCGATGAGTGGCGGCGGCACAACACAAACAAAGGTATTCTCAAGTGCAACTCCATCTGGTTAGATAACAAGGTTATCGCTTCTGACCCGCTAATCCCCGAAATGTTACGGAGTACCTTGTTTACGTGCCACGCACTTCCCCGGTTCAACCTGAACTCTCCATCATCGTACCGGTGCTGAACGAGGCGGCAGCATTACCGAATTTATTGGCGCATTTGTCACATTGGCAACAACGAGGCGCCGAAGTCGTCTTAGTCGATGGCGGCAGCATAGACCAAACCGTAGATATTGCCCGCGGCGCAGGCTTTGAGATCATCACCACTTCAGCCGGCCGTGCCAGTCAGATGAACGCCGGAGCGCTAGCCTGCCACTCAGAACATTTGCTCTTTCTTCACGCCGACACACGGCTACCCGACAATGCAGACTATATTCTGGTCCGCACATTCACCTCCAGCTCTCTGGTGTGGGGCCGATTTGATGTAGCCATTGAAGGGCGCTCAAAGATGCTGCCGGTGGTCGCGACACTGATGAACTGGCGCTCGCGCCTCACCGGCATTGCTACCGGAGACCAGGCGTTGTTTATGACTCGAGAGCTGTTCAACAAGGTCGGCGGCTTTCCCGAACAACCGCTGATGGAAGACATTGAAATCAGTAAGCGCCTAAAAACAATCAGCCCGCCAGTGTGCCTGAAACAAAAAGTGATCACCGCCGGCCGCCGGTGGGACGCTCGCGGCAGTTGGCCAACCATCCTACTCATGTGGCAACTCCGATGGGCTTACTGGCGGGGCGTGCCCGCCCAACTACTGGCAGAGCGTTACCGATGAAGCCTATCCGAATCATCATCATGGCTAAGGAACCACAACCCGGCCGGGCCAAAACCCGCCTGATACCGGCCTTGGGGGCGCAAGATGCAGCGGCACTGGCCGACCGACTGTTCCGCCGGGCGGTGCAACAAGCGTTGGCCGCCAAGCTGGGGCCCGTTGAACTGCACATCACACCGGCCCCATCGTCGCCCTATTGGCGCAAACTGCCAGAGGCCAAACGCTGCGAACTGTTCTCACAGGTGCCGGGTGATCTGGGTGCCCGCATGTCGGCTGCAGCGCGGAATGGTCTTAGTCAGGGGTCAGCCGTACTCATCATGGGCACAGACTGCCCAGACCTTGATGCCAAACAGCTGCAAAGCATGGCGCAATCACTTCAGACTCACGACAGTTGCCTATGCCCGGTCACCGATGGTGGCTATGCACTTATCGGCTTACAACAGTTTTCCGAAACGCTTTTCACTGAAATTCCCTGGAGCACCGCACAGGTTGCCCCGATCACAAGAGATCGTCTGAACGCTCTCGACTGGTCGTGCCACGAAAGCGAATTCCTGAACGATGTAGACGAGCCTGAAGATCTGGCACGACTTGCTAAATACTATCCCGAGCTGATTTCTCCCAAAGGCTAAACCACGTTTAATCGGAATCGCCAAGAAAGGCTCTTCGAGCCCATCGCAGCTCGTGGTAACATCCCACCCTTTTATACGATTGCCCCCAGTTACCGAGGACATATGACGGCATCCGCGAAGAACCCGGCCAAACAGGACGCACCCAAGCACACACCAATGATGCAGCAGTACCTCAAGATCAAAGGTGAACACCCGAATGAAATGGTGTTCTACCGCATGGGGGACTTTTACGAGCTGTTTTACGACGATGCCAAGAAAGCCGCCGAGCTTCTGGACATCACCCTGACGGCCCGCGGCCAATCCGGCGGCAACCCCATCCCGATGGCTGGCGTGCCGTTTCACGCAGCGGAAGGCTACATCGCGCGCATGGTCCGCGCAGGCCAATCCATTGCCATTGCCGAACAAATCGGTGACCCAGCCACCAGCAAAGGCCCCGTTGAGCGCCAGGTTGTCCGCATTGTTACCCCGGGCACACTGAGCGACGAAGCCTTTCTGGAAGATCGCAGAGACAACTTGCTAGCGGCTATCTACAGCCACAAAGAGCAGTTCGGCTTTGCCTCACTCGACATTTCCAGCGGGCGCTTTGCCGTATCTGAGTTTGATAGCCTCGAGGCCCTGCAAGGTGAACTTCAGCGCCTACGCCCCGCGGAAATCCTGATCAGCGAAGATTTCCCCTACGGCGAAATTCTTGAAGGCTTTACCGGCGTGCGCCGCCAAGGCCCATGGCTGTTCGAAATGGATACCGCACACCGGATCATCACCCAGCAGTTGCAGGTAAAAGATCTGACCGGGTTTGGCTGTGAAGACCTGCACCTCGCCGTCTGCGCCGCGGGCTGCCTGTTGCAGTACGCACGGGAAACTCAGCGTACCGCCCTGCCCCACATTCGCAAGCTGACTCGGGAACGTCGGGAAGAAGCGGTGATTCTGGATGCGGCCAGCCGCCGGAATCTGGAAATCGACACCAACTTGATGGGTGGCCATCAGTACACGCTAGCATGGGTGATGGACCGTACCGCCACCCCTATGGGTGCCCGGGAGCTTCGTCGCTGGCTGAACCGCCCCCTGCGGGATATTCATGTGGTCCGCCAGCGCCAACAAGCAGTCACCGCTCTACTGGACGGGTTCCACTACGAACCGACACACGACCTGCTCAAGCGTGTAGGCGACATTGAACGCATTCTCGCCCGGGTTGCCTTACGGTCCGCACGCCCCCGGGATTTGGCCCGTCTTCGTGACGCCTTCCAGACTCTGCCCGATCTTCAGGAAACCCTGAAAGCCGTTCAATCGGAGCATGTCGCCCACCTGGCGAACACGATCAGCGAGTACCCAGAACTGGCCTACCTGCTTGAACACTCCATTATCGATAATCCTCCCGTGGTTATCCGTGATGGCGGCGTGATTCGCGAAGGCTTCGATGCCGAGCTGGACGAGCTGCGCAACATCAGCGAAAACGCTGGCCAGTACCTGCTTGATGTGGAAACCCGGGAACGCGAACGCACGGGCATCAGCACCCTGAAAGTCGGTTACAACCGGGTACACGGGTACTACATTGAAATCAGCCGCGCCCAGTCGGACCAAGCCCCGGTGGATTACATCCGCCGTCAAACCCTGAAAAATGCCGAGCGTTTCATCACGCCCGAACTGAAAGAGTTCGAAGACAAAGCTTTGAGCGCCAAGAGCCGCGCACTGGCTCGGGAAAAGGGTTTGTACGACGAAGTACTGGAAGCGGTAGCCGAACAGCTGGCCCCACTACAAGACGCAGCTCAAGCGTTGGCCGAACTGGACGTGCTCAGCAACTTTGCAGAACGCGCCACCAGTCTGCGCTTCACGGCACCGGAATTTACCGAAGAGCCCGGCTTTACCGTTGAAGAAGGTCGCCACCCTGTAGTTGAACAACTGCTGGACGAGCCCTTCGTACCGAACAACCTTCTAATCGACGACAAGCGCCGCATGCTGGTCATCACCGGCCCGAACATGGGCGGTAAGTCGACCTACATGCGCCAAGCCGCGCTGATTGCCTTACTTGCCTATACCGGAAGCTTCGTACCGGCAGACCGCGCAGTATTAGGGCCGGTGGATCGAATTTTCACCCGCATGGGCTCATCCGATGACATCGCCGGTGGCCGCTCTACCTTCATGGTGGAGATGACCGAAACCGCCAACATCCTGCACAACGCCACCGAGCACAGTTTGGTGCTGATGGACGAAGTGGGCCGGGGTACCAGTACCTTTGACGGCCTATCCTTGGCTTGGGCAACCGCTGAGCATTTGGCGAAAGAAATTCGATGCTACACGCTGTTTGCCACGCATTACTTTGAACTCACTCAGCTAGCGGAAGATTTGGAGCACGCCGTCAACGTGCACCTGACCGCGACCGAGCACGATGACAGCATTGTGTTCCTCCACAACGTACACGATGGCCCGGCGAGCCAGAGCTACGGCCTCCAAGTGGCTCAACTCGCAGGCGTTCCCCAGGACGTTATTCAACACGCGAAAGCTCAGTTGGCGCATTTGGAAGGCAGTGCCGGCCCGGTGGCTGAGCCGCAAAAAGCCGAGCCTGCGGCTATCCAAACGCCTGCACCTGCAGCAAACGTTGCCGACCACAGCGCGTTCCAAAGCGACATGTTTGCCAGCATGGAACCGAGTGACGTCGAACGCGCTTTGCAGAAGCTGGATGTTGACGGCTTGAGCCCAAGAGACGCTTTAAATCAGCTTTACGAACTCAAAGCATTGTTGAGAAATTAGCAGGTATAAGCGTTAACTTGACCTAAGTAATAAGGTTATAGCGGTCTGAGGCTTGCGGCTGCGAAGGGCGCTCCCTACAATATCGCGCATTAATTAAGAATGGGGCCGATTTTTCAGAGCTCCTGATGAGACTGTTTGTTCTACGAACCAGGGATCCGACTATGGCGTTTATCGTTACTGATAACTGCATCAAGTGCAAATACACCGACTGTGTAGAAGTCTGTCCGGTAGACTGCTTCTACGAAGGCCCCAATTTTCTGGTTATCGACCCGGACGAGTGCATTGACTGTGCTCTGTGCGAACCAGAATGCCCGGCAGAAGCCATCTTCTCGGAAGACGAGCTGCCTGCTGGCCAGGAAGCATTCGTAGAGATCAACGCCGATCTCGCGGGCAAGTGGCCCAACATCACTGAAAAGAAAGATCCGCTGCCAGACGCAGCAGAATGGGATGGAAAAACAGACAAACTTCAGTATCTGGAGCGCTGATTCCAGCCGATACCCAACACAAAAAAGGCCGGAAGATTTACGTTTTCCGGCCTTTTTTGTGTTCTACAGTCACCCGATGCCTGCAAACGGTTACTCAGCCAACAATTTCTTGGCCGCCGCAGAGCGGTAAAACGCCCCCAATCGTCGGCGCAACAACGCTTCCAGGTAGCCCTCTTCGCGCAGGACATCAACCACCGGCAAGGCCAGCTCTTTGAGCTCGGTCACGATCACTTCGCGGGTGACACCCAAGTCTTGCAGCAGATCGATAACCGGCACACTGCCATACTTCTCATAAAGGTGGTCAACCACGGCTCTTGCACACCCCTCGAAATAAGGCGTTTTCCGGAAGTTTAGCCAAAACTCATAACCCAGCACGACAAACTCCTGAAGCCGAACATCCCCCATCCCTTCGTTCAGCTCGGCGATGGTAGTTCCTTCCAGCGAAACCCACGCCGCCATCACGCTATCCCGAAGTTCATCGTCGGTCAGGGCTTTCTGCAGAAATTGCTCACTCCGGGTAATCAGCCCCGGCAGGCTGTCAGACAACCAAGCTTTGATGCGCCGCTCAAAGGTTTCATCCAAGCCCGGCACCGCCTTGTTGGCCACCTTCTTGCCGAACTTCATCATCGAACCCACACCTGGCACTGAACGGGCCAGCAAGTTGTCCTCGTACAGATAATTGACCAAACCGTGGTACACCACATTAGAGACCAGCTCTTGGTAAACCGGGTGCGCCATAATTTCAGCAATGAAGCGTTCGCGCTGCTGCCGCAGCTCCAGAGTTTCCTCAACAAAGGCTGCAGCCTGTTCCCGCGACAATATTTCACCCAGAGTGGTCTCGGCCTGCACCGGTGCACTCGTCACTTTCGCCGCCATTTCGCCCGCCAGCTCGGGGATGCCGGCATCCAGCTCCATGTTCACCACGATGCGACGAATCACCCCCATCACCTGTTCTGCGCTGACGAGTTGCTCCAGCGTAATGGTGTCAGCGTGATGGAGCAGCTCATCCACTTCGGTTTCCAGGAACTTGGTCAGCTTTGCGCCTTTCAGAGCGGACAACTCATGTTTAACGTGTGCTTCAAAAAGCGCGTCGGCCACGCTTGGCGTAGATTGGGTCATAAAAATGCCATCCTTTCGGGAGGTTCCGGAAAATTAAGAAAGGAGGCTAACACGTATGCTAGCCGTCAGCGTTTGCCAAAATTACCAAACACCCAGTCAAACAGAGCCAGTCGGATCAACTGGCTCGAGATTACTACTGAAATGCCTGAAACGTATGAGGCTCAGCCGCCAGACACAGGCATATGCTTCCGGGGCCAACATAAATAGAACTGGTAATTCCCATTTGCGACAACAGCAGCTCAACCCCATTACGCTCACAACTCTCACGCAAGCGATCAAGTCCGGGCAACGCTTCAATTTCTTCCCAACTCAGCCCGCAAGACATACTCACATACGGCGTCAGTAGTCCTGCCTCAATACGACCGATGGCATAATTCATTACCCTCTCAACGGCCACATCGAAGTTAAGGGTTTTCGCCACCGGCTTACCTTCCACCCCTTGCCCAAAAATCACCGGCGTAAGATTTAGCGCTTTACCCAAAAACGCGGCAATGGCCGAAACACTTTTATCGCCTCGGCGTCGAGCACGTTCGCGAATGTAATGGAGATCCCGCGGAATAACGCAGGTGAAAATGTTATCGGCAAAATTTTCGACTTCGTATTTCAAGGCATTCTTTGAGACTTTTTGCTCAATCAGCTTTAGCGTATGAGCCGCCAGTAACCCTTGCCCGGCAAAGATCTGTTTGCTATCGATTACCCTCATGGAAAACTTGCCCGCACGACCGGACGCCTTCCGGGCAACTTCGTAGTTCGCCATTACTGAGTGCATTGCGTCACTGGCATTCTGGTAAATCAAACTGCGGCTGCGTGTAACCGTCTCACAGATCGCAATATCGAATTCGGTGACGATCTTTTCCATAAACAGATCGTGTATCTGTTTAACAGAAAAAGCCTCTGTTTCGGCATGATGCCCTTTTTCCAGCAAGCCACTCCGATAGAACTGCTGAGTCAGCACCGGGTCATGAGTATCTATGTAGGTTTCACCATTAATAATGGCGGTTACGGGCAGAATAAACAGACCGTGTTTCGAGGCAAACTCGTGGGGTAAATCACATGCAGAATCAACTATTAAGCCTACTCGCATATTGCACTTCTCCGGAATCAGGCGGCCCTATGCCGACACGCCCTTTTTTATCATTATTGTTTGAGTGCATTAGTGTCACATATGTATAGAAGCATTACAGCCGCCAGAATAGGCCAAAAAAAAGGGAGGCACTAAGGCCTCCCAAGGACACACAGGGGTTGATGCCGCCGTTGCTACCAACGGCGTCAGATTTAGTGTTCTTCGGCTATTTCGGCTCCCGGCGCTTCCGGGTCTGAAGTGAAGCCAAGAAGCCGCGTACGCTCAATCAGGAAATACAGAACGGCACCGGTTGCCAGCCCCCAACCCGCACCGTAAACCGCGAGTACCACGCCCATGGTGCCTGCAATACCGCGCTCAGTGTTGTTCTCCAGTTGCTCAAGGCCCACCATCAAACAGATGTAACCAGTCAGCAGCAGGGTCAACGACAACGCAATTGGCAGCACAGGCTGAAAGAAACTCACCAACGGAAGCACAAACAGAGCAATAAAACCGGTGATCCAGAAGGTTCCGCCGCCGCTGTAAATGGAATCCATCGCGTTACGTCCATACTTATAACGCTCAGCCATAGTCGCCGTAACCGCCGTCCAGATCGGGCCCGCCAGACCGGGATAAGGCGCAAAGAAAGCATGGCCACCGTTACGCAGTGCCGTTACGAGATGGGCCCGGTCGATACTGTTATCGATGTCTTCGTCTTTACGCAGATGGTCCACCCGGCTCATCAGCGACTGCCCTACCACTATGTCGCCAAAAGCAATGACGTAGGCGATCACCGCGGTCGGAATGGCATACAAAAAGACGTTCATGTCAGGAAAGCCAACGGTAAACGGCAAGTAGTTCCAAAGCTGGTCAAACGCCGGTTTGGTAATACCCCACTGCACGTCGGGTACGGCGTACTCACCGGTGGCAAAGCCAACCAAAATCGCTACAACCATGCCCGGCACCATGCCGTAGTTGGCAATCTTTCGGGCCAACGCACTCTTATCGACAAAACCTTTGAACGACACCGAAAACATCAGATACAAGCACACCAGACCGCCAACAATTAGCGAGATCGGCGTATTCGCCAGTCGACCGCCTGCTTCGATTTCACCCATCAGAGCCGCGATACCGGCGCCAATGATGATGCCGCCTTTCATGGAACGGGGAATCCATTCAACCAGTTTGCTGCCTAAGCGGGTTACGCCCAGAATCAAGAAGATCAAAAACACCAGGAACTGCAATGCAAATAGCGCCTGAATGGCTTCGGGGCCTGGTTCGTAATCCGACAGGAACAATAACACCACGGGAATACCCGGGGTAATCCAGCCCGGAACCAGCGGAACACCCAACAACGCAGGCAACATAAAGCCGATGCCACAGATGACCACGTAGGCCAGCGCAACGTCGTAAGGGACGCCCAGATATTTTTCAAGAAGAGGAATCATGGCAAGGCTGACCACGAACATGATCAAAGCCTGCACCATCTCCGCGAATTCCCAGCGATAGTGAACAAATGGCAGGCGAACTTTGAAGGGGCCGGCCGGCCAGTACGGCTGTTCATCACCATTTTTTCTATGGAATAGCTGCATTACAGTACCTCCAGACACTCCGGTACGGGTGCCAGTCAATGTTGTTTTTGTATTGAGGTTCGGCTGCGCCTAGGCGCAGCCTTTAGCCTAATTAGCTCAGCTCTTTGGCCTGATCCCGAAGCACAAACTTCTGGATTTTGCCGGTCGAGGTCTTGGGGAGATCCGTGAAGACTACGGTTTTGGGGACTTTAAACCGAGCCAAGTGCTCGCGGCAGAAGGCGATGATGTCTTCCTCGGAAACATCACCCGCTTCTGGCTTCAGGGTGACGAAGGCACAAGGCGTTTCGCCCCATTTTTCGTCTGGCCGAGCAACAACGGCCGCTTCCATAATCGCAGGGTGGCGGTACAGAGTGTCTTCCACCTCAATGGTAGAAATATTCTCACCACCGGAAATGATGATGTCTTTCAGACGATCCTTGATTTCCAGATAACCGTCTTCGTGCCATACCGCCAAGTCGCCGGTATGGAACCATCCGCCACGGAACGCCTCTTCCGTCGCTGTCGGGTTCTTCAGGTAGCCTTTCATCACGGTGTTACCGCGCAGGAAGATTTCACCGATGGTTTTGCCGTCTTTGGGTACCGGCTCCATCGTATTGGGATCTCCCACCATAGTTCCGCCCATGGTGTGGTAACGCACACCTTGGCGAGCTTTCAGCTTGGCGCGCTCATCAAGCGGCAGCTCATCCCATTCGGATTTCCAGGCACAGACGGTGACCGGGCCGTACACTTCAGTCAGGCCGTATACGTGCGTGACCTTGATACCGAGCTCTTCGATGGCACCGATAACCTGAGCGGGGGGCGCCGCACCGGCGGTCATGGACTTCACCTCGTGATCGATACCAGCCTTGGCTTCGGGTGAGGCATTCAGCAGCGCGTTCAACACAATCGGTGCACCACACATGTGGGTAACCTGGTGATCGCGAATCAACTGAAGGATTTTTTCCGGGTCAACCCGGCGCAAGCATACATGCGTGCCGGCCATCGCAGTAATGGTCCAAGGGAAGCACCAACCATTACAGTGGAACATTGGCAGAGTCCAAAGATACACAGGGTGCATACCCATGGACCAAACCGCCTGATTGCCCAACGCGTTAACGTAGGCGCCACGGTGATGATACACAACGCCTTTGGGATTACCGGTGGTGCCGGAGGTGTAATTCAGGGAAATCGCTTCCCACTCATCTGCCGGGAAACTCCACTGAAACTCGGGATCCCCTTCCTGCAAGAAGGCTTCGTAATCGAGATCACTAACCTGGACACCTTCACCGTATTCGGGATCATCGACATCGATCACCAACGGCTTGTTTTTCAGACCACTTACGGCATCTTTGATCACCTCGCCGAACTCACGGTCCGCAATCACCACTTTCGCTTCGCCGTGCTCCAGCATAAAACCGATAGCTTCAGCGTCCAGACGCACATTCAGGGTGTTCAAAACCGCACCGATCATAGGCACTGCAAAATGACACTCCACCATCGCCGGAATATTCGGCAACATAACCGCGACCGTATCGCCCCGATGAATGCCACGACCTTTCAGGGCCGACGCTAAACGGCGACACCGATCGTAGGTTTCTGCCCAATTCCGGCGGATAGCACCGTGAATGATTGCCGGATAATTCGGGTAAACGCTGGCAGTGCGTTCGATGAAATCAACGGGGGATTGGACAGCGTAATTCGCGTCCCGAGGCGCAAGGCCTTCATCAAAGATCGAAGTCATGTGTGTGGTCCTCATATTCTGGTGTTATTTTTATGTCGTCTACGGTGGAAAGGTTAGACTGGTTATTCTTTCTATTGATCAAATGGTAGATGACAGAATTATTGCTAGAAATTACACCATAGTATTATAGGGTATATTCTATAACCATGAGTAGCTCCACAACCCCAAAGGGCTTCGTGCATTTGCTCCCTCAAGACCCAAGCCCATCTTTTATTGTAGATGCTCAGGCAAAAGTGTTAGCAGCAAATCCAGCAGCTCAAGCCCTCCGGCCCAAAAACACGGCAGAGTACGCGGGAGTCCTGCCCGTCAATGCTGGTGCTCTTATCAAATCAGCACTAGGCCAGAACCGGGTAATCGATCAGGTTGAATCCAGAATCGGTGCCACCATTTTGCTGTGGTGCTTCATTCCGGACGATGGCACTCAACAGGTATTGATCCGCGGCCGGGATGCCACTGCAGACATCCGGACCCACGAAGAAGCAACCCGCTCAAGCCGCCTTTATCGACTGATTACAGAAAACACCACCGACTTGATTTCACGGCATGCGCCGGACGGTCGCTTTATCGACGCGACACCCGCGTCATGGCGTTTGTTGGGATATTGGCCCGAAGAATTGCGCGGGCAACGTCTGGAAGATATTTTTACCGGGCACCAAACGGACACCTTGTTTACCGAAACCCGGCAAAAACTTCGCGACGATGGCTACGCCACCATGACTCTCGAGATCACACATAAAAATGGTGCCCGCCGATGGCTGGAAATTGCCAGCCGAGCCATTCGCGAAACCTACACGGGCGCCGTGGTGGAAGTCATCAGCGTGTCGCGGGACATCACCGGCCGAATAGAATCGGAAGAACAGAACCGCTTACTGGCCGACGAACTGGCCCACACTGCCCGGTTGGCCACGCTTGGCGAACTGGCCTCCAGCATTGCCCATGAGATGAACCAACCACTGGCATCCATCGTGAACTTCGCCAGCGCGAGCCAACGCTTTCTAAAAAAACGCGACCAACAACCGGAACAATTGTCAAAAGTGGATGACGGCCTCCAAAAGATCATTCACCACGCCAATCGCGCCTCCGAGGTCATCAAACGGCTGCGCGCCTTTTTACGAAAAGGCAAAAAGAGCATGGGCCCGGTGGCTCTCAACACCGTTATTACCGAGGTCACCCGCCTATGCCAATGGGAGGCCGACAAACATGGCGTGAGAGTATCTAAACAGCTCGCCCAAGAAGGCCCGGTGATCACCGCTGATCCCATACTGCTGGAGCAAGTACTGATTAACCTGATTCGAAATGGCATTGAAGCGAACGTTGACGCTAGCCGCAGCAGGCAAGGTACCGAACCGTCAAAAATTCTGGTCAGCACTCTCATCAATGATCAAAATGAAACCCTGATTGTGGTAACTGACGAAGGCCCTGGTCTCGATGAAGAAGGGGTACGGCAGATGTTCCAGCCGTTTTATACCAGCAAACCCAAAGGGCTTGGCTTGGGGCTTTCCATGAGCCGTTCTATTATTGAGGGCTTTGGCGGATTTCTGGATGCCTCGCCCGCAGAGACTGGCGGCCTGTCACTGATCTGCCGTTTCCCGAACACTCACAGCACCAACGCAACACACAACCCGGAGCCTTTAGATGCCTGATATCGCTTCTTCTACAACCAACACCGTGTACGTCGTAGACGATGATGCAGGCATGCTGGAATCAACTCAGTGGCTGCTCGAATCCGTAGGGCTTCAGGTGAAAGCATACAGTGATGGCCGACAGTTCCTGAACGACGTGCACGATAGCCGCCCCGACTGCGTTGTGCTGGACATCCGTATGCCCGGGCTCGGCGGCTTGAATGTTCAGGAAGAGCTGCAAAAACGGGACATTGATGTACCCATCATCTTTGTTTCCGGCCACGCTGACGTTCCCATTGTTGTCCGGGCCTTCAAGTCCGGTGCGTTCGACTTTATCGAAAAGCCTTTCAATGAACAGCTGCTGCTGGACAGCATCCAGCAGGCGATGCAGACCCCGAACGCTCCCGAGAGCCAAGTCACGGTCAGCCGCGACGCGGAAGCGCTCATCAGGACCCTCACCCGCCGCGAGCGTGACGTTTTTCTTCCTTTGGCGCAGGGCTACACCAGTCGGGAAATTGCCGAACAGCTTGGGGTCAGCGTGAAAACGATTGATCTTTACCGCGCCCGGGTAATGAAACGCCTTGGTGCCGACCGGCTTCCGGACGTCACGGGCATCGGGATTGCGGCTGGCTTGTTGAATCCGGAGGGTTTACGGTCTGGCTAACCTGTTTGTTCCGAAACTTCATGGGCGAGCACGCCTAATTGCATAACTGCTGTTTCAATACGCTCAGTCCATGGGTTAGCACCATTCAACCGAAGGCAATTCTCGAACTTATTCGTCGTCGAAAACATCAATCCAGGGGCGACGTTTATGCCTTCAAGGCGGGCACGCTGATAAACCTCAGTGCCCGAAATGCCTTCCGGCAACTGAACCCAGAGCACAAAGCCTCCGGATGGCCGGCTAACGGCTGTACCTGCCGGAAACGACCGGGCCACCGCAGAACGCAACCTCTCCACCCCTTCCCGATAGTTCTGGCGCGCATGGCGCAGATAACGATCGTAGCCGCCCTGCTCAAGAAAGTGCGCCATCGCTAATTGCGGTAATGTAGAGGTCGCTAAATTGACAAAATATTTGTGCTGCCGGGCACCAGCCATGTGGCGCCCGGGAATCATCCATCCCAAGCGAAGGCCCGGAGACACCGTCTTGGAAAATGAACTGCAATAAATAACATTACCTGAACGGTCAAAGGCTTTTGCAGGGCGCGGTCGTTCTCCGGTGTGGTAGAGGTCCCCGTAGATGTCGTCCTCAATCAAGGGCACACCAGCTGCATCGAGCATCGAGACAAGCTGTAGCTTGCGTTCGTCGCTCATTCTGGCCCCCATCGGATTGCTGTGGTTTGGTACTACTACACAGGCTTTCAGAGGCCACTGTTCAAGCGCTAACTGCAATCCTTCGAGACTCATACCTTCTGAGGGGTGGGAAGGGATTTCGATGACACGCAATCCCACCACATCCAAAGCCTGCAGGATGCCCGGGAACGATGGAGACTCCACTGCGACTATATCTCCAGCCTGTGTCACCGCTCGAAGAGCCAGGATAATTGCCTCCTGAGCGCCGTTTGTTGCCAACACATCATCCGGGGACACTGGCACCCCGATTGTTGCCATGCGCTGAGCAATCTGACGCCGGAAGCACGCTTTTCCCGGGAACGCGTAATCCAGAGTTTCCAGCCCCCTACGGGCTGCCCAAATCGTACTTTGCTGTATTTGCCGGACAGGCAGGAAATCCGGGTGCGGAATAGCCGATGCCAACGGCACCATCTGTTTCTTTTCATCGGCGCATAAATCCAAAGCCATTTCCCGCGCTGAAACAGGAACCGGCCGCGCTCGCTGATCAGGCATGCTGGGCTCGGGCACATCGTGGCTTGGCGGGCGAACAAAGTAGCCACTTCGTTCCCGCGCCTGAAGAAAACCTCGAGCTTCCAATGTTTGGTGGGCTTGCAGCACGGTCGAAATACTCACGCCAAACTGACGGCTAAGCACTCTGACCCCGGGCAAGCGATCGCCCGCCCGATAAACACCGTCGTTGATCAGCGCCTGTAATTGATCGGCTACTTGGTTATAAAGCGCACCCATGACTGCCCCCTGCTCGATAGATTACTGCGTTATATCGTTTATTGGATCAGAACACCTGATAAAAACGACAGTACAGATCCACCACTTTGATGCAGCACAGATAACGCTCATCGAAAACTGTACCGGTTCAATAACAACTTATCTGAATCTGTTCTGCAAACCCATCCCAACAGACAATAAAAGTCGATTCACAGAAGAAGGAGTTTCAGGATGAGCAGCACAGGTACACGACAACCTCGACCGATCGAGGCGGGCTATCCCCGGATTCGCCGAAACCGCAAGGACGTACTAGGACTATCGGAAACCAGCAGCGTTGACGGTATCAACCTACTACAGGATTACCAAAGACTTGCCCGCAAAGGCTTTAGCGTTACCCAAAATGAACCGGCACACTGGATCATTCGGGGCAAAACACCACTACCCGAAATCCATTGCTACAGTGAATCAGAGGTACATCAGTTCACGGTAAACAACGGGTGAAAGAATCCAATTCCAATATGACAGGGCAAACCATGCAAACCCCGATCTACCAGATTGACGCCTTTACCAACAAACTGTTCGCGGGCAACCCAGCTGCGGTCATGCCTCTTGAGCGCTGGCTGCCAGATGCGGTTTTGCAGGCCCTTGCTGCAGAAAACAACCTTTCGGAAACAGCATTTTTGGTACCAACTCCGGAACGGGAAGGCTCCGACTTTCACATTCGGTGGTTCACGCCCATAGCGGAAGTACCTTTGTGCGGCCATGCAACCCAAGCGGCCGCCTGGGTGGTATTTAATAAGCAGGAATGGCCCCAGGACAAAGTGTGTTTTCAGTCAAAGTCAGGGCTATTGTCTGTTTCCCGGAGGCCGGACGACTCTCTCGAGTTAGACTTTCCAAACCTGGAATACGAGCCCTGCTCCACCCCAGAATTGATTAAAGCCGCAATGCCAGAAGCACCCAGCGAAGCTTTCTTTGTTCCCAACGACACCAATTACATGGTTGTGATGGCTTCAGAGGCGGAGGTTCGGGCGGCAGCCCCGGATCTTCAGTCACTCACGCGGCTAGGCAATCAAGGGTTGATCGTGACAGCTGCGGGTGATCAATGTGATTTTGTCAGCCGATATTTTGCTCCTGGTGTCGGCATCGACGAAGACCCTGTTACCGGCTCCATTCACAGCGTGCTAACCCCCTATTGGGCCCAGCAAACGGGCAAAAGCTCCTTAACCGCCCGACAACTCTCTAAACGTGAGGGCAATCTGCACTGCGAGCTTCGCGGCGACCGTGTGGCAATCTCCGGGCACGCCGTCTTCTTCATGGAAGGTTCCATACAGCTGCCCTGAGACTGATATACTGCCCGCCGGTTTTTTTTAGCAGTGGCGGGCAGGCAATGGCAGCATCTTCATCACACTACGACGTTATCATCATCGGCGCAGGCGCAGCCGGGTTGATGTGTGCGTCCACCGCCGGCTATCGCGACCGCAAGGTGTTGGTGGTGGACCATGCCAATAAGCCCGGGAAGAAGATTCTAATGTCGGGCGGCGGCCGCTGTAATTTCACCAATCTGAACAGCACACCGGCAAACTTTCTTTCCGACAACCCGCATTACTGTATTTCTGCGCTGAAGCGCTACACCCCGCAGGATTTTTTGGAGCTGGTGGATCGCCATGGCGTGGAGCATGAAGAAAAAGCGCCGGGACAACTATTCTGCAAGACCAGCGCGAAAGACATTCTTAACGTGCTGCTGACCGAATGCGAATGGGCGGGAGCAGAAATCCGCATGGCCACGTCAATCACGCAGGTTCAGCCCTCCGGCACCGGCTACAAACTTAAAACCAGTTCGGGTACTCTGAGTTGCGAATCGCTGGTGATTGCCTGCGGCGGCCTCTCCATTCCCACTATGGGCGCGACCGGGTTTGGTTACGAGCTGGCCAAGCAGTTTGGCCTGAGCGTTCTGCCCACCCGTGCCGGCTTGGTGCCCTTCACCTTGCATCCGGAGCTTAAGCAGCAGCTGGCGCCCTTATCGGGGGTTAGCTGCCCGGTAGAAGCTCATTGTCACAATCAGCGTTTCAAGGAGCCTATGCTGGTCACCCATCGAGGCCTCAGCGGGCCGTCGATGCTACAGGTCTCCAGTTACTGGCACCCCGGCGATGAGGTTCACATCAATCTGCTGCCTGCACAAAAAGTTCAGGAAGACCTGTTTACTTTACGAAAGAGCAAACCTCAATCAACCATAGCCCAGTACCTGAACCAACACCTGCCGAAGCGCTTTGCCCAAGCGTTCAACGAGCTTCAAGGCTGGAGCCGACCGCTGCAGGAATACCGAAACGTAGAACTCGAACAGGCTGCTGACAAGTTGGGGAACTGGACGGTAAAACCCGCCGGCACAGAGGGATACAGAACGGCCGAAGTCACTTTAGGCGGTGTAGATACCCGACAGTTATCTTCAAAGACCATGGCGGCGCTGGAGCAGCCCAATCTGTACTTTATTGGAGAAGTCGTGGACGTGACTGGACACTTGGGCGGCCATAACTTCCAATGGGCCTGGGCATCCGGCGTGGCCGCAGGTAACACCGCCTAAACCGTGGCCTAGAATAATTCGAATTTAGACAATCGTAATTGTTTTCATACAAACAAAATTCATTAATAAGTAGCTTTTGACATTTCCGATGGGTCAGTTTTTCAGGCGGGTCCGTGTTAGGAGTGCATCCGAAATGCAACGAAGTCCTGCCTTGATGTAACTTCTCGATCCTGTCTCGATAACAACCCCTGACCTGTCTCTACGCGCCCCAAGGCAACATGAATGGAGTTAAGTCCACGATTGGGTCTCAAGCATCGCAAGAACTCATCGTGCAATTTTGAGAGTCGCCTCAGCTCCACCACGTCATCACATTCATCATGACATCGGCCAGTTTTACTGGTTTGGCAACCTACATTGACCCGCGGTACACTAACCGCTTTCTATAGATTGGCTCAGACGTACTTGCTTGTCATGCATAACGTCTCCGGTGTTCGATGTCCGTTACCATGCGCAAGTCTGTGGTTGAGCCGGCTATTGATTTCTTGCCCCTTAATGCGTGTTGCCCTATCCCCAGATGAAATACCAATCCCGCTTTCGTCAGCTGTCATTTTTTTTATTCAAGTGCTTTCTCTTTTCCTTCAGCATACTGTTGGTTTCACGCTACCTGTTTTTTATGCATATACAGGATGTGTTGCCAGAAACAGGGGTTGATGATGACATCTGGAGGGCTTTCTTTGTTGGCGGGCGTTTTGATGCCAAGGTAACTGCGATTGTCTATTCCCCCCTTTTGTTGAGTGGCCTTGTCGCCGCCGCGTTTCATGTTGCTCACCAGGGCTGGTTAAGGTTTGCGATCGGCTACCATACGGTAGTAGCAGCACTCTATGTGCTCGGGTGTCTATGCAATTTCTATTACTACACGACCTATGGCACCTATATTGACCTGTTTGTTTTTGGGCTATGGGAAGACGACTCCGCCGCCGTCCTTGTCAATATCTGGGAAGACTACCCCGTGGTGCGTGGTTTTCTGGTGGCGTTCATAGTTGGTGCGCTGGCCTACCTTACTTCCCGGTGGTTCCTCCACAGTCCGTTGGGCCGATTAAATCCGCAAACCTATTGGCACTGGAGCGTTACTTCACTGGCGGTAGTCGCTATTTTCCTGTCCACCTTTGTGACAGCGCGAGGAACACTCGATAGCCATCCCCTTAAGCGCTATCACGCCAAGGTTTCCCAGTACAAACCGCTGAATATGATCACCCCGAATGTATTCATGGCACTGGACTGGGCGACTTCTGATTACCAGGAACAGCGGCGCTTTGAGCCGGTTTCTGAGACCGCACTGAGCGCCCAGATGGAGAAAGTCCTTGGCCAGCCAAATCCGGTATACCGCACGCCGGAAAACAAATACCTCCAACAGAACCCGGCCCATGTAGTTGTGGCTATGATGGAGGGAATGGGCATGAATATTTTGGTGGAAGACAACCCCCCAGGTAACGACCTGCTAGGAAGCCTTCGCCCCCATTTCGCAGACGGCTTTCTTTTCCAGCGCTTTTTGGCGGGCACTTCCGGGACGATCGACAGCATTGTAATGACACTGTTTCATAGTCCCGTGGCGACCATCAGTCATTCCTCCGCCCAGTATACCGCCTTGCCAGGTTCTGCTGTTCTCCCCTACAAGCAGGCAGGCTATCAAGTGGCGTTCCTGTACGGTGGAAATGGCATGTGGCGTAACCTGGCTAACTACCTGCCTGTGCAGGGGTTTGACCGTGTCTATGATGAAAATGACATTATTGAAGCGATTCCAGAGGCGGCTGAATATTCAGGTACCTGGGGCGTGCCTGATAGCTTTCTGTTCCAGTTTGCCAACAAGGTAATGGAAGAGGCGAATAAGCCCACCCTGCTCTTTATTATGACCACCACCAATCATTCGCCGTACAAGGTGCCGGAAAACTATGAGCCCGGGCCGACTGAGATCAGCGATCGCTTTGCCGCCAGGACCGAGTATGAGGGCGAGCAGGCCAGGGTGCTTCTTGAGACGTTTCAGTACGCCTCTGATGCGCTGGGTCAGTTCATCAAACGTATCAAGCAGTCATCGACTCTGCGCGACAAGACTATTATTGCGGTAACCGGCGATCACCGCGTGCGGAACCTGAGTACAGATGAGCCCACGGAATATGGTCTTAGCTATGCGGTGCCATTCTTCCTGCACGTGCCGGACCGGATCCTTGAAAACACGCCACATAGGTATGATCCGATGCGCATCGGGTCGCACCGGGATATTTTTCCGACGCTGTATCATTTCAGCCTGTCAGACCGTGACTATATTACCCTCGGTGGCGAAAACCTGCTGGACCCGGACGGGGTAAGTAACGTGGGATTCAACGTGAAGCGCAGTATCAATGAGCATGGCGCGTTCAGCAATGACAAGTCCGGACTGTTTTATCCTTGGCAGGAAGATACCCCCCTGTTCAACCAGCAGCAGCCGGAAGAGAGCCGGCCGTTCGATGCTGGATGGGCAGAGGAATATCATCGATTGATGGATTATTACCTTCGCTCCCAGTTACTACCCACGAGTAACCCTAGTGGTTCATAGAGCTACCCTGCAAATGTCGAAGACAGGGCGGATTACCGCCCAGCACCCCATTGCGCCGGGCCTAAGCCTCTTACAGATACTTTTCCAGCGGCAGCCAGGACAAGAACCGGGATTTCGCGCGGCGCCAGAACCCCACATCCGGTTCATGATCAACCTGTTGATCTGACGACTGCCACGTTAAATCACCGCTATCATCCAAGGTCACATGCCAGCTGTTTTCCGGCGTCATGGAATGACGGATATCATCACCAACGGCTTTGGCAAGCTCCGGGCTCTGAATGATCAGCACCGTTTCACCGTTCAGGTAGATGGAGCGAAGATTCACATTGAGCGAGCCAATGAACAAGGTATCGCGATCAAACACAACGGCTTTTGAGTGCAGGCTGACTGCTCCGTTTTCGCAGGCCGCTTCATTACCCACCCAAATTTTACAAGCTCTAGCATCAGGCCTAAGTTCGTAGAGCTCGATGCCGTTCTGAAGCATCTCTTCACGCCATCGGGCATAAGCAGAATGGTTGCTCACAAGATCATTGGAGGCCAGTGAGTTGGTAATCGCCAATACCGAAAGCCCCGGCTTTACCACCTCGCGCAAATTCTCGAGCTGCTCGTCGGCCAATACGAAATAAGCCGACTCCACCAAAATTTGCGATTCGGCTTCCGCGACCAAGCGGTACAAGGCTTGCGCAGTTTGCTTCGGTGAATCTGCCGGGCCTGACGGGTCTTCCGGCGGCACGTCATACACCAATTTGGCCGGTGCTTGAATCAGGTCGGCGAAGCGAGCCTCCAGAAGTGCGTCCGCCGTCTCATGCCCTTGGGGCGGAGTCGCTTTAAATGCTTGAGCCTGAGCCGTTTCGTTGATCAAGCGCGAGCGGGTACTGGCTGCCAGTTCAGGGTTCTGTGGCTGGTAAATCTTTTCTAGCGGATACGACCACTGGCTGTTCCAGTAGGCTTCAAAGTTATCAGTCATCTCGCCAACGAGAGGCCCCAGAGCCATCACGTCCCGATCCCGAAAGTTCAGCGTATGATGCGCGTCAAAATACTCGTCACCGATATTCCGGCCCCCCGCTATGCCGGCGTAGCCATCCGCCACAAAGGTTTTGTTGTGCATCCGCCGGTTGATGCGGTCAAAGTCCAGAATCAGCGACAAAAAGCGGCCAACACCACTGCGCGAACGAGCCGGATTAAAGATGCGCACACGAATATTGGGATGGCCATTCAATACTGCGAATAAAGATTCGTTACCCGCGACATTGATATCGTCCAGCAATAGCCGAACCGTAACACCTCGTTCTGCCGCTGCAACCAAACGGCCTGCTAAATACCGTCCAGAGGTATCGTCATTCCAGATGTAGTATTGGGCATCGATAGACCGACTGGCCGACTCAATCAGCGCCGCACGCACGGTGAACGCATCGCGCCCAGTATTGAGCAGCAGAAAACCTGTATCCGGCAGATCAGCGGATAAATGCTTTTCCGCCTGCTCAGTAAAGAAAGAGTCAGGAGCCAGCCCTTTTGCCAGGGCCGGATCATGCTTAACCGGCTTTAACGCAGAGGCACACCCCGCCAACAATCCGAACAGCAGCCACAGACCCAGTGACTTAATGATTGAAGTCTGCAGCTTGCTGGGCATGGCGAAGTTCCCTGATTAGCGAAGAACAACCAAAGGCTTGGTTGCGGATTTCAGCATGGTCGTTGTGGTGCTGCCCACCAGGAACTGGCGAATGCGAGAATGACCGTAAGCACCCATAACCAGCATATCGATACTCTGCTCTTCCTGGTAGGCATTCAAAGTGGGCTCGACATCGCCCTGACGAATGGCCAGAGTAATGTCCACTTCCAGCCCAGACAGCATGGTTTCAGCTTTCTTCAGCTGTTCCCAGTTGTCAGCCGTATCAGCACCTACCATCACCAAGTGCAGCGGTATGCCGCGCAAGACCGGGCTAGCCGCCAGCATTTCCACACCTTTGAACGCAGTTGCGCTGCCGTCAAACGCCAGCATGGCGGTTTTCGGCTCGGAGAACTCGTCAGGCACCAGCAGAATCGGGCGCTGCACGCTGCGGATAACGGTTTCCAACTGGCTACCGATGTGCAGGTTACTGTCCGAGCTGCTCTCACCGTGCAAGCCCATCACAAACAACCGGGTGTCTTTCTCCAGGGCAACCAAAGATTCCGTCAGATTGCCGTGACGCTGACGTTTAATGACTTCACTCGTGCCCGAATCTGTGACTCGGGTTTCAGCTTCGTCCAGCAAGTGGTGGCCATGTTCTAGCGCCAGCTTGGAGCGCTTACGATCCAGCTCTGCCAACTCAGTAAGCAGCTGCTCACGGCTGCCCAAGCCAATATTGCCGGCCAGATCCGGCTCGGACGGATAACGCTCGTCATCCAGAACGTGCAACAGCATCAGGGGTGCTTCCATGTGCCGGCTGGCCCAGGCTGAGTAATCGCATACAGCGTGCACTGCTCTGGAACCGTCGATACAGGCTACTACTCTCAACATGTC
The DNA here is from genome assembly GCF_048285575.1 of Marinobacter sp. SBS5. Classification (NCBI taxonomy): domain Bacteria; kingdom Pseudomonadati; phylum Pseudomonadota; class Gammaproteobacteria; order Pseudomonadales; family Marinobacteraceae; genus Marinobacter; species Marinobacter sp. SBS5. The sequence continues at coordinate 628,968 of NZ_JBLWAZ010000003.1, forward strand.
TGCCTCGCCTTGGTCAAAATTCTGTTTGTTATTATGGCATTGCCCATCCGCGTTTGCGTTGACATCGGCCATTGTCAGTGCCCCATCAGCTGATCTACAGCTTCGGGCTTATCGTGTACACCGAACCGGTCGACAATCGTAGCGCTGGCTTCGTTGAGGCCAATCACCTCTACATCGGCACCTTCCCGGCGGAATTTGATCACAGCCTTATCCAAAGCACCCACTGCGGTGATGTCCCAAAAGTGGGCGCGGCTGAGGTCGATCACGACATTGTCGACCGCTTCTTTGAAATCAAAGGAGGCTGTGAACTTTTCAGACGAACTGAAGAACACCTGCCCAGTTACCGTGTAGCGACGGGTATTGGTTATTTCGTCCAATTCAGAAGTCACCGCCATGTAATGGCCGACTTTGTTGGCGAAGAACAAGGATGCCAACAACACACCCGCCAACACACCGAACGCCAGGTTGTGGGTTGCAACCACGACCACAACCGTCACCACCATAACGATGTTAGTCGAAAGCGGATGGTCCCGCAGGTCCTTGATGGAGGTCCAGCTAAAGGTACCGATAGATACCATGATCATAACGGCCACCAGCGCGGCCATTGGAATCTGTACCAACCATTCATCCAGCACCAACACCATCACCAGCAAAAACACACCCGCTGTCAGTGTGGACAAACGGCCACGACCGCCCGATTTAATGTTGATAACAGACTGGCCAATCATGGCACAACCAGCCATACCGCCCAACAGGCCAGAGCCGATGTTGGCAATACCCTGCCCCTTACATTCGCGGTTACGATCACTGGTGGTATCGGTCAGGTCATCTACGATGGTTGCGGTCATCATGGATTCCAGCAAACCAACGACAGCCAGACCGGCCGAATACGGCAGAATGATCATCAGCGTTTCGAGGTTGAACGGCACGTCTGGCCACAAGAAAATTGGCAGGGTATCCGGCAGTTCACCCATATCACCAACCGTACGGATGTCCAGGTTCAACAACATCGCCACAGCGGTCATGGAGATGATGCACACCAGAGGAGACGGGATCAGCTTGCCCACTTTGGGCACGTACGGGAACAGATAAATAATACCCAGCCCGGTCGCTGTCATGGCGTATACGTGCCAGGTCACATTGGTCAGTTCCGGCAACTGAGCCATGAAGATCAGAATCGCCAGCGCATTCACAAAGCCGGTCACCACCGAGCGCGACACAAAGCGCATCAAACTGCCGAGCTTGAGGTAACCGGCCGCTATCTGAAACACACCCGTTAAAAGTGTGGCTGCCAACAGGTACTGCAGGCCATGATCTTTTACCAAGGTCACCATCAGCAACGCCATAGCGCCGGTCGCGGCCGAAATCATACCGGGGCGACCACCCACGAAAGCGATAATAACGGCAATACAGAACGACGCGTAAAGCCCGATTTTCGGGTCCACACCGGCAATAATCGAGAAGGCAATGGCTTCGGGGATCAAGGCCAAAGCCACAACAATGCCGGACAGCAAGTCGCCTCGAATGTTCGAGAACCAATCTTGTTTTAGAGAGTTCACCATGGTTGGGGATATCCAGTTACACAGAGAGAAAAGAAACAGTTACTTTGCGCAGACATAACAGCGCACAGAAAACCTCGGGAAGCCGTTGAGCAATCCTGGCCAGGCCCTGCGAAAAACACATGAAGCACTAAAATGGAAGTGGCGCCGCATCAGGCGAACTTCGCTTCATTTCACGTCAGGTTACTACAATTTTTGGGGCGCGAAGCTTACCAGAAACCGCCAAAAAAAGTAACAAACCCCACAACCATGCAGGCCAAAGGTGCCCTCACCCGCGGTAATTGCCTAGAATGGAATACAACGACTTATATTGACCGGAAAACCTGCATGGATGATTTAGCAAGCCAGTTTATTGCCTCTAACCAGACTGCCATCCGCCTCGCGTTAGCGTTGCTGCTTGGAGCCATCATTGGCCTGGAACGAGGCTGGGACGCCAGAGAACAAAAAGCCGGAGAGCGCATTGCCGGCATCCGAACCTTCTCACTGGTGGGCTTCCTTGGTGGCCTATCCGCGCTACTGGCCACCGAAATTACCGTTTGGGCGTTTCCGGCGCTCCTTTTATGCGTCGCTGCCATCGGGCTGGTCGCTTACCGCGAACGACTGACCCACGTTCGCAACTTTAGCATTACGGGCCTGATTGGCATGCTACTGACCTTTTGCTTTGGTGCAGTGGCCGTTGCCATTGATCCGGTGATCGCGACAGCCGCGGCGGTCATCACCGCCCTCATTCTGGATAACAAAAAAGAAATTCACGGCTGGGTCAAAAAGCTGCAAGCCCATGAACTGGACGCGGCGCTCAAGCTGCTGCTGATTTCCGTGGTCATGCTGCCACTGCTGCCGAACGAGAGAATGGGGCCTGGGGGCGTACTAAACCCCCGGGAAATCTGGTGGATGGTGGTGATGATTGCTTCTATTTCCTTTGTCGGCTATTTCGCTATCCGCGTTGCCGGCACCCACAAAGGCATTTTATTCACCAGCCTGTTCGCCGGCCTCAGCTCCTCGACTGCACTCACCTTACATTTTGCCCGCCAGTCTAAACAGAACCCCATACTCAACCCCCAGTTCGCAGCGGGCATTCTGATCGCCTGCGGCACCATGTTTCCACGCATTCTGGTTTACTGCTTGATCATCAATCCCGCGTTGCTGCCTACGTTAGTCGCCCCGGTACTCGTGATGACCGTTTTTCTGTACGTTCCTGCTCTGTTCATCTGGCGAACAAGCTCCAAGGAACAACAAGTCAGTCAGCCCACATTGTCACAAAATCCCCTAGACGTGGCTTCAGCATTGCTCTTTGGCTTCTTGCTCACCGCCATATTGCTGCTTGGCGAGTTTCTGAAGGGCGCTTTCGGCGATGCGGGTGTCTATGCCTTGGCGGCCACCTCGGGTATCGCCGACGTCGATGCCATCACCCTCTCTCTAACCCGCATGTCCAATAACGGGCTCGGCATGGAAGCCGCGGTTCTCGGTATTGTCGTTGCGGCAGCCGTCAACAATTTGGTGAAGTCTGGCATTGCCTGGGCCATTGGTAACCGGCACGTAGGCATTCTGGTCGCAGGGCCGATGACGCTTTCGCTAGCGGCGGGCTTACTCACTGCCTGGATGCAGTAGCATGTTGGTGTACGGCCCGGACGTTTTAACCTCGGATATGTAACAAACCAACCAAGGATGAAAGCCTGTTCATGAAGCCGTGACAAAAAACCCGTATATTTCAGGGATTGATGATTACTTAAAGGAACTCTGAATGCTGTTCGCAATAATCTTTGGTGGCCTGATCGGTTACACCTTCGGTCGCTTCCCCGGCTTTTTGATCGGCGCAGCCATCGGTGCCTTTCTGTATCAGCGTTTGAAAAGCAAGCTGGTCGGCGGCCTGCAAAACATCCAACAGAACTTCATAGAATCGGCATTCTCTGTCATGGGTGCCCTGTGCAAGGCCGATGGTGTTGTCAGCCGCGATGAAATTCAAATGGCTGAAACCATGTTTGTGCGCTTTCGCCTTAACGAAGAGCAAAAGGCCATCGCCAAAGCAGCGTTTAACCGCGGTAAGCAGCCGGATTTTGATTTGGACGCAGCGCTGCAGCAATTTTTAGCGGCCTCTGGCCGACAGCCGGCCCTGCTTCAGATGTTCCTTCAGATTCAGGTATCGGCAGTGGCAGCTGACGGTCAGGTTCACCCGGCCGAACATGAAATGCTGCTGCGAATTGCTAGAGGGCTAGGCCTACCAGAAAGTCAGGTTGATCAACTTGAGGCCATGTTGCGCGGAGCCCATGCGGGCCAGACCGGCAGCAGCTCTAACTATTCCACCGGACAGCAGCTGGACGATGCCTACAAAGCGCTTGGGGTTTCGCCATCGGCATCTGACGCCGAGATCAAACGGGCTTACCGCAAACTGATGAGCGAGAACCACCCGGATAAACTCGCGGGCAAGGGGCTGCCTGAAAGCATGCGTGAAATGGCCGAGGAGCGCACACGGGAAATCAGCCACGCCTACGATGTCATCAAGGAAGCCCGCAAAAAAGCGTCTTAAACACCGAGATGTTGCACGTTCCACAAAATTCACCGGTCATGCAATGCACCGTGACGACATACCTGAAATGACATGTCGTCACGTTTCAAGCTGAGTTATGGTCTAGGTCCAATAAAAACATCTGGAGTACTGAATGGACCACAAGCAACCTGCCCCCTTTCACTGCTTTAGGGACGATGCGCTTGGCTCGTCGGACGCGACAGAGCTTGCCGAAAGAATTCGCCGACGCGAAGTATCAGCGGTAGAGGTTGCTGAAGCGGCGATCGCAAGGTCCATGCAGGCCCAAGCCGCGCTCAATGGTGTCGCTACCGACAACTACGAGCAAGCACTGAAACACGCAGCTACTGTGGACGCCTCACAAGCTCCATTCGCGGGTGTACCCACTTTTATTAAAGATAACCTAGATGTAAAAGGTCTACCCAGTGGCCACGGCTCTGAGGCGGTGCCACTCAGGCCCGCCAAGTCGACCAGCCCGTTTGTTAAGCAGATGCTCGCCCAAGGTTACATCTGTCTAGGCAAGAGCACCCTGCCGGAATTTGGCTTTAACGCCTCCACCGAGTTCGCCAATGGCGAACCTACACGGAATCCATGGAACCTTAAATATTCCTGCGGCGCATCTTCCGGCGGTTCGGCGGCCATGGTAGCGGCCGGTGTGGTGCCGATTGCACACGCTAACGATGGCGGCGGCTCCATTCGCATCCCGGCCGCCTGCTGCGGCCTTATCGGCTTGAAACCGACCCGCGGCCGTGTAGTACTTAACGATTCCGCGAAAAGTATGCCGGTGGACATTGTCAGCGACGGCGTGGTGACTCGCTCGGTGCGCGATAGCGCCGGTTTTTTCGCGCACGCGGAGCAGTACTTCTATAACCAGAAGCTACCCAAAGTGGGGCATGTTCAGGGCCCCGGAAAAAAGCGCTTGCGGATAGGTTTGGTACTGGACTCCATTAACGGCCACCCGACAGACGAAGACACCCGCAAGACCGTTGAGGAAACCGCGAAATTGCTGGAAAAGGCCGGCCACATTGTCGAGCCCATGATGGTTCCCGTGGCGGACTCCTTCCCCAACGATTTCGCATTGTATTGGGGCATGTTGGCCTTTGGCATGAAGCTTAAAGGCCACAAGATCCTTCACCCCGATTTTGATAAGCGAAAGGTAAACGGTTTAACCGATGGCCTGGATCGCAGAACACGGAAACAACTCTGGAAGTTGCCCGGTGCTATCTGGCGCCTGAAGCGTTCCTGGCATGATTACGCCCGCGAGATGGCCGATTACAATGCGGTACTAACGCCGGTACTCGCACACACAACTCCGCTGCTCGGCCACCTGAGCCCCACCGTGCCGTTCGACACGCTGTTCGATCGGCTGACCCAGTACTCAAACTTCACGCCTCTAGCCAATGCCTCCGGTGCCCCGGCTATTTCAGTGCCCATGGGCATGACCGACAACAACCTACCCATTTCGGTACAGTTCATGGCCAAACATGGGGACGAACGCACGCTGCTTGAGCTAGCCTATACACTGGAAGCCGAGCACGGTTTTCCAAGCCTGGGCTAAACCACCGGAAAGATGCTCAGCACGTCCTGAAAGCTCTGTTCTGGCGGCGCTTTCAGGGCAACCTCCTCGCCGGTCACCGGATGCCGAAACCGAAGCTCCGTGGCCGCCAACAGCAGCCTTCCCTGCCCGAACCGCTCCGCAAAGTAACGGTTATGGCGTCCCCTTCCGTGATTGGCATCCCCGATGATTGGGTGGTGTATGTGCTTCATATGTCGGCGCAGCTGATGCTTCCTTCCGGTTTTCGGGTATAGCTCTACCAGGCTATAACGGCTGGTGGGGTAACGCTCAATTTCGACGGGCAGCTCGGTGGTTGCCAGTCTTCGATAATGGGTTAACGCCTCCCGTATCGGCTGCTCTTGCCCCTTCAATCGGCGGTCCTCCGGTTCGTCCCTCAAGGGGTGATCAATCACACCGGATTCCGGCGTCCAGCCTCGAACCACCGCCAGATAGGTTTTGGAAACCTCCCCCGCCATCATCGCCTGCCCCATCACTCTTGCAGTGTCAGGGTCTCGAGCAAAAAGCAGCACACCAGACGTCGGTCGATCCAGCCTGTGGATAGGATACACGTGCTGCCCGCCATTCAGCTCCCGGGCGTATTGCAGCGCAAACTCGGTTTCGTGTTTGTCGATGGGACTACGGTGCACCAACAGGCCCGAGGGCTTGTGGACAGCTAAAAGCCATTGATCGCGATAAATTTCAAAAAGGGGGTTCAGCATTTTCATCAATGGCCGATAATAGGTAGCTAACAACGGCAGGGGCCTCCTGACCGTTCCGTATGACTGAATCATACCGTTCAACCCCTACATGAAACAGGATTGCCTCCAATGCAGTGGTACACCAAAAGTATCCTGAACCGAATTCTCACCGTTGTGTCGCTTGCCAATGTTTTGGTCGCAGCGATGGCGGGCGTGTATTTCAATAGCTCGCTGAAAGTACAAGAGCAATACGATCACTTGGTCAGCGTCGAAATGATCCAAGCGATACAAGCTGAAGATATCCTTAGCGATTTCAAAACTCAGGTGCAGGAATGGAAGAACGTACTGCTTCGCGGAGCCGACGCCGGGCAGCGTGAAAAATACTGGCGCAGATTTCAGAACACAGAAGCGAACATACAGCAGCAGCTGGATCAACTGATACCCGAACTAACAAACGCAGAAGCGAAAGCGCTGATGCAACGATTCCAAACAGCCCACGAAGCTATGGGGCGCGCTTATCGCAAAGGTTTTATCGAGTTCGAAGCTTCAAACTTTGACCACACTCTTGGAGATAAAGCCGTTACTGGCATCGACCGGGAACCCAGTAAATTGATTGAAGATGCTTCCGCACATATTCGCGAATACGCTGTTGCACACTCATCTGAATTGCACGAAAACGCCACTGCAGATACCTGGTTTATGGGCGGTTTGCTGCTCGGAGCCATCCTTCTGGGCACCTTAGCCTGTTTGATTGCACTGGCTCGCTCCGTAGTACGCCCTACTCAGGAACTCATTGTTAAACTGAACAAGATCGGCGCCGGCGATCTGTCAGATCCGGTTACCTTAGTTCGTCGCGACGAACTGGGTCAGCTGGCTGATACCGCCCGCACGCTTCATCGCTTCCTGACCGATACCGGCGAACTGATGAAACAAAATGCCGCTCAACTTGCCGATACAGGGGCAATGATTCGCGCCAGCGCGGATGCCGTCTCTAGCCAATCTGATCAAGCACACCAGCGTATCGACCAGATTGCCACCGCAATGAACGAGATGTCTGCGACGGCCCAAGATGTTGCCCATCACGCAGCCTCTGTGGCCAATCAAGTTGATGAAACCACCAATCAAACCCGCCACGCGGACGATCAGATCAACCTGGCAGTCAGCAGCATGAACCGCCTGACAAACCAAATCCAAAGCTCTACCGAAACGGTAGCGGAACTGGCCAAAAGCGGCCAGCGGGTTGGCGATGTTATGCAGGTCATTCGTGAAATTGCCGATCAAACCAATCTATTGGCGCTGAACGCAGCCATTGAGGCTGCTCGAGCGGGCGAGGCGGGTCGAGGCTTTGCGGTTGTTGCCGATGAAGTCCGTAATCTGGCGGCAAAAACTCAGGCATCAACGGTCGAAATCGACGGCATCATTGCCAATATTCAGTCTGGATCCAAAGATGCCACCGAGTATATGCACGCCTCCGGCATCGTTGCCAAAGAAAGCAGCGACTCTGTAGATGCCGTCAGGCAAACGCTGGCAGTCATCAACCAACGTATGCTCAGCGTGAATGACGCGACCACTCAGGTGGCCACTGCCGCCGAAGAGCAAACCAGCGTCAGTGAGGATATCAATCGAAACGTTACGGAAGTGGCCGAGATCTCCGAAGCCATGTCGAAAGCCGCAGAAGCCAACCTGCGCGCCGTTCCGGAACTGGAAGCTATGGCGGGCAAAGCCCAAACCATTGCTCAAAGACTTCAGCACTAACGCCGGTTTAGCCGGAGCGTCGGTTCAGCGCACGGAAGCGCTGCCCCGCCTTCTCGCCCAGCACCAATAACGCAGGTGTCAGCAGCAACGTAAGCAGAGTGGCAAAGGCCAAGCCGCCCGCAATGGCGCTAGACAACTGAGTCCACCACTGAGTAGATGGAGCTCCCACCCCTAACGACGGTTCCAGTAGGTTCACGTTAACCCCCAAAACCATTGGCATCAGCCCAAGAATCGTCGTGGTGGCGGTCAACAACACCGGGCGAAAACGCAAGCAGCCGGTTTCAAGCGCGGCTTCGAAAGCTTCCCTTCCCTCTTGTTTCATCTGGTTGTAGGTATCAATCAGGATGATGTTGTTGTTCACCACAATACCCGCCAACGCGATGATGCCCATACCGACCATGACGATGCCGAACGATTGACCATTCAGCAGAAGACCGAGCAAGACACCAGCAGTCGATAGCACAATGGCTGAAAGGATCAACAGCGTCTGGTACATGGAATTGAACTGGGTCAGCAGGATCAGCACCATCATGCCAATCGCCACCAGAAATGCACTCAGCAGGAATGTCATCGCCTGCTGTTGATCTTCGTTTTCCCCACCAAACCGAAGCGTGACACCTTCCGGCGGTTCCGGCATTTCAGCCTGCAGCGCCTTCAGCAGCTCATCCATGCGCCGGCCTGGCGCCACGTCGGATTTGATCGTGATGGTTCGCTGACCATCGACCCGGACAATGCTGCCGGTTTTGTCAACGGGCTCCAGGGTCACGAATTCAGACAAAGGCACCTGCCCCCGCGGCGTGTTGATGGTTTGCCGCTGCAGGTGCTCCAACTCTCGCCAGTTGTTTGGTACGCGGACAGCGATATCCACTTCATCCCGGACATCCTCCGGCCGATAGGTAGCCAGCACCATGCCGTTGGTCACCATACGCACAGCGCTGCCGATGCTCAAGATATCGGTACCGAAACGAGCGGCGGCTTCACGGTCCACCTGCAGCCGCCACTCAATCCCCGGTAAACTGCGGTCATCTTCGATATCGACGAACCCGCCAATGCTCTGCATGACCCGTTCCAATTCATCGACGTAGTCATCCAACTGGCCGGAGTCCAAGCTGCTAACCAACAATTCAATGGGTTTGCCGTCTGCCGGGCCCCCTTCCTGTTTTCGAAACTCCAGTTCAATACCCGGAATACCCGAGGTGCGCTCACGGAAGTCTTCCAATATTTCCGTCGCGGGGCGGCGGGTATACCAGTCGGTGAACTGAAACTGTAAAACACCAATGACATCCGGCGCCATTTTGGTGCCTGTAGCCAACATGGAGCGGGCATACAAGGCTTTTACTTCTGGCATGTTCTGAAGGTGACTTTCCACTTCGCGAACAATGGCATCGCGCTCCCAAACCGATAGATCACCCCGAGCACGCACTTGCACCTGTGCCGAATCAGGCTCGACACTCGGGAAGAACTCGACGCCGTAGTTGAAACGTCCATAGGCTGCATAGATCATAACGATGAGTACTAGGGCCCCGATCAGAGTGAGCCCCGGCCGCCGCAGAATTTGGCCTAAGGTGCTTCGGTAGGCCTGCAAAATCCGGCCTTCTTCCGCATCTTGATGAGCGCGCCTGCCACCACTAACGCCACCCATAACGGGCAAAAACACCAACGCCATCGCCAGCGAGGCAAGCAAACAAATCAGAACGGTCATCGGCAGGAATTTCATAAACTCGCCCACCACTCCCGGCCAGAACAGCAGGGGCACAAAAACCGCCAGCGTGGTTGCGGTTGAGGCGATCACGGGCCAGGCCATCCGAGAGGCAGCGTCTACCCAAGCCATCTTTACCGGCTGGCCATCGGTCAGATTGCGGTCAGCCAGTTCCGACACCACAATGGCACCATCTACCAGCATACCCGCCACCAGAATCAAGCTGAACAACACCACGATGTTGAGCGTTAAGCCCATGCCCCAGATCACCAGAATACCCGTTAGAAACGCACCGGGGATGGTTAGTCCGACCAACAGAGCCGAGCGAGCCCCCATGGCGGCAATGACGACAATCAGCACCAGCACGATTGCCGTCAGCACGTTATTGAGGAGGTCAGACAGCATGTCTTGAACTTCTTCGGACTGATCCATGATGTAGCGAATTTCCAGTGCTTCCGGCAACTGAGGTTTCACTTCTTCAATCAAGGTACGTATCTGATCGATGGTTGCAATTATGTTCGCGCCGGATCGTTTCGACACTTCCAGCACCAAAGCTGGCTCGTTGTTGATGCGGGCAAATCCAGTGGGATCTTTAAACGTCCTCTGCAACATGGCGACATCACCGAAGGTCACGACCGTGTCACCATCAACTTTGATGGGCATCGACATAACATCTTCGATTGACTCAATCACGCCGGGCACTTTCAACGACATGCGGCCGCTACCGGTATCCAGTGAACCCGCCGCTACCAAGCGGTTATTTCGACTGACCATCGAAGCGAGTTGATTGAAATCGATGCCGTAGCTCTCCAGCACCTGCGGATCCACAACGATTTCCAGAAAGTCTTCCCGGTCGCCGCCTATATCCACCTCCAGCACTTCAGGCACGCCCTCTATAGCATCTTGGAAACGCCGGGCAATCGTAATCAGCTCGCGTTCGGAGAGCGGTCCAGAGAGCCCAATTGAAAGCACGGGGAATAGGGATACGTTGATCTCGTGAACTCGAGGCTCATCCGCCTCTTGAGGTAACTTGCTGCGAGCGGTATCAACCTTCTCCCGCACATCCTGCAGGGCTTTATCGGAATCAAACCCGGCATCAAACTCCAACATAACTGAAGCATGCCCTTCCGAGGCATTGCCCCGCATCTCTTTGATGCCTTCCAAGGAGCGCAATTCCTGTTCCATGGGCCGCACCAGCAAACGTTCGGCATCTTCCGGGCTGATGCCATCCAGCTTCATGGCAACGTAAATCACCGGAATCGCAATGTCGGGGCTCGATTCTTTAGGAATCACCTGATAGGAAACCATTCCGCCAATCAGCAGGAACAAAAAAGCCAACAACGTTGTACGGCTTCGGTCCATTGCAGCTGTGATAAGTGCTCTCACAATCGTCAGCCCCGCTTGTCGGAACGGTCAATGGGGCGCACAACCTCTCCGGCCACAACAAACCCGGCACCGCGCGTGATCAGTAGAATTTCATCGGGAAGCCCCGTCACCCAAGCGCCACTGGTTGAAATACTGAGCAGTTTGACGGTTTCGAATACCACCTCGTTGTCGGAATCCACATACTTCACTCCGGGGCGGCCGTCGTCATTGAGGCTCAAATATGCCGGTGAGATAAACATGGCCTTCCGCTCAGGTAGCTGAACATTGAGCGTCGCGGTGCCACCTGCTGCGCGTTTACGCTCTGGGTTCTCCACCACCACTTCTACCGCAAAACTTCGGGTGGCGGGGTCTGCAGCGCTGGCAACAAAACTGACCACACCCGCTAGGCGAGTGTCATCAAGCAAAATGACTTCCACGGCTTGCCCGGGCTGCACGTCTTTTACCGTTTGCTGGGGCACCCGCCCCGTGGCTTTTAACCGATCTATCTGAACCAACTCCAACAATGGAGTACCGACCTTGACTAAGGTGCCGGGGTCTACTTCGCGGCGGTTCACCACACCATCAAACGGCGCTTTGGGTTTCAGGTGTTGCAGAGTGAGTTGAGCCCCGGTCATTTCTGCCCGAGCGGCCGCAAGCTCGCTTTCAAGGCTAAGAATTTCTTTCTCCGCCACTAGGTTTCGGGTTTTAAGCTTACGAGCCGCCGACAAATCGGCTTCCAACTTACGAATGCGAGCCTGCCAGCTTGCAACCACCGAATCACGACCATCGGTGGACAGCGTCAAGAGTGTATCGCCCGCTTTTACCTGCTGCCCCAACGTGACCTGCAAGCGTTCAACGGTTCCCGCTGTTCGAGCACTGACCATCACTTGCTGCCAAGGCTCAACCTGCCCCTGCAATTTTATCGAGGGCTGATAGAGCTCGGCTTTCAGCAGTTCCACCTCCACCTGAGTGAGGGCTTTTTCCGGCTGTTCAGGCTCTTGCGGCGTGTCATCGCTGGCTACCTTGACCTCACCGGTTGCCATCCAGATGATCAAAACCCCCACTACCAGAACCGATAGCCCCAGAGAACCCCACTTTGCTTTCGTCATATTCCACTCGCCGTTCTAGTTGTTCTTGGTTGCCGTAGAAAGTTGGATCTGTTTCAGAAATTCACAACAAATGGTTGCAACCGGTTTTAAACGTGCGGTAGATTCTACACATATTGTTTAACTCTATTCAGAGCAGACTGTCGATTTTATGAACTTCACTGCTGTTATCGTCCTAGTAAAGCTAATCCTGGTGGTCGTGGTACCGTCCGGGGGCTTTTGCGTGGACAAGCAGGTGAAATAGCGACAACCTGACACAGACACCAGAAACCCCCGGCACCGAAAGGTCCCGGGGGTTTCTTTTTATGCGGCAAAAAAAAGGAAAAAAACGACCATGAACGGCGCACAGCACATTCTTGACGCGTTTCACCGCCATAACATCCATACCGTTTTCGGCTATCCAGGTGGCTGCATTATGCCGCTCTACGATGCGCTGGTAGACGATGTCGGCGTCGAGCACGTGCTGTGCCGCCATGAGCAGGCCTGCGCCTTAGCGGCCGACGGGTTTGCCCGCGCCAGTGGTGACATCGGCGTTTGCATTGCCACCTCCGGCCCCGGCGCGACCAACCTGATTACCGGTGTTGCCAATGCCTACATGGATTCCATTCCCATGCTGGTGATCACGGGCCAGGTACCCTCCCCCCTGATCGGTACCGATGCGTTCCAGGAAACCGACATTCTTGGCATGACCTTAGGCATTGTTAAACACAGTTATCTGGTAGACGACGCAGAAACGTTGCCGGCCATTATGGAAGAGGCCATTACTCTGGCCCAAAGTGGTCGCCCCGGGCCGGTGTGGATTGATATTCCGAAGAACATTCTGCTTGCAGACGTTGCGGCCCCTGCTGCAACGAAAGCAGATGCACCAGAAAGCCACTGCCCGGATGTTACCGAGGCGCTGGCCATGTTGCGATCTGCGAAGCGCCCCCTGCTTTACAGTGGCGGCGGAGTTTCCTTGGCGCAGGCAGAAGACAACTTCCGTCAATTTTCTCAGACCTCCGGTATGCCTGCGGTTGTTACTCTGAAAGGCATCGGTAACGCAGGCAAAGGCAACCCTCACAATCTGGGCATGCTGGGTATGCACGGTTCGCGTGCGGCGAACAAAGCAGTTGATGAGTGCGATCTGTTGTTCGTGATCGGCGCTCGTCTGGATGACCGGGCTACCGGCAAGCTGGACGGTTTCGCCCCTAATGCCCGGATGATTCACATTGATGCGGATGCGGCTGAAATCAACAAACTTCGGCCGGCGGATCTGGCTTTGCGAGGCGACCTGAATCAAATTCTCGAAGCCTTCACCACAGCATTGAGTTCAGAACCTTTGTCGATTGGAGACTGGCAAAAACAGTGCAAAACCTGGCACACCACGGGCGGCTTTCAGGCTGCGGATAACGAAGAATCTTTGGCGCCTATCGCTGGCCCGGCCTTTATCCGCCAGCTATCAAAAATTGCGCCGGACGACACCGTTATTGCCTGCGACGTTGGCCAGCACCAGATGTGGGTGGCCCAGCATTACGAGTTCGACCACCCGCGTCACCACCTGACCAGCGGCGGGCTGGGCACCATGGGCTTTGGCTTGCCGGCCGCCATCGGCGCGCAGTTTGCGGACCGCAATAGCACCGTGATTAATGTGACCGGCGATGGATCGTTCATGATGAACGCGCAGGAGCTGGCCACCATTCGCCGTTATAACTTGCCGCTGAAATTGATCATTATGGATAACCAGTGTCTGGGTATGGTTCGCCAGCAGCAGGAGCTGTTCTATAACAACCGGGAGAGTCATATCAATTTGGATGACAATCCGGATTTCGTGGCCATGGCTCGAGCCTTTGATATTCCAGCTCTGCACATTGAGCGCACGGATCAGATTCGCCGTGGCATTGAAGCCATTCTGGCTTATGACGGGCCAATGTTATTGCACGTTGCCATCAGTCGTGAGGAGAACGTTTGGCCGATTGTAAAGCCCGGTGGCAGCAATAAAGAGATGATCGATGAAACCCGGCGCACCAGCGCGTCTACTAAGGAGCAGGTAGCATGAATCCGCAAGCAGAGTGTTCTACACCCAGTTATCACTTGAATTGTCGTATGCAGTCGGAGGCGGCGGCGCTTGAGCGGTTATGTCAGGTGGTTCGGGTTCGTGGGTTTCGGATTTCTCAGATGTCGATGAGTTCAGGCAATGAGCATTTAGATATTGCTTTGACGCTGGAGGGTTCTCGGCCGATTGCTATGCTTCGGGCTCAGTTGGAGAAGTTGCATACGGTGGAGGAGGTTTTGGTTCAGCCTCAGAGCGCTGTTCGATCGGCTTCGGCTTGAGGTTTCGCGTTGTCGGCTTCTTGCCTTTTAGCTGTGGGGCGGGTTTGTGGGGTGCGGAGTCATTTTCTTCTGGGAAAAATAACTCGCTTCGCTCAGACATCTTTTTCCCTGCCAGAAAAGGACTCCGCACCCCACTACCGGCAAACCTTTTGGGGATAGTCTTGTTCGATCTGTTTGCACTTTGGTGCTTTGTGGTGTTCTCTGGTGGCTACCGTTTTTGATTTCTAACTTATAAGGGTGGGGTTCATGGCTACGGATAAACGACGTCGCTATTCTGCGCCGGTGGTAGATGGCATTAATAAGTCTGCCAGCCGAGCTATGTTGCGGGCAGTGGGTTTTGAGGATGCGGATTTCCGGAAGCCTCAAGTCGGGATTGCTTCCACTTGGAGTAATCTGACGCCTTGTAATATGCACATTGACGGGCTGGCCCGTGAGGCTGCCAAGGGTGCGGATAAAGCCGGTGGCAAGAGTCTTATTTTTAATACCATCACGGTTTCCGATGGGATTGCCAACGGGACGGAGGGCATGAAATATTCTCTGGTTTCCCGAGAGGTGATTGCGGATTCCATTGAGACGGTAGCCGGCTGTGAGGGCTTTGACGGGCTGGTGGCGATTGGCGGGTGTGATAAGAACATGCCCGGCTGTTTGATGGGGTTGGCGCGGTTAAACCGGCCGTCGGTATTTGTGTATGGCGGGACGATTCAGCCGGGTGAGAATCACACCGATATTATTTCTGTGTTTGAGGCCGTGGGTGCGCACGCTCAGGGCAAGATGGATCTGATTGAAGTGAAGCAGATCGAGGAGACGGCGATTCCCGGGGCCGGTTCCTGTGGTGGTATGTATACAGCGAATACTATGGCCTCAGCGATTGAGGCGATGGGGATGAGTTTGCCGGGCAGTTCGGCTCAGAATGCGGTGTCTAATAACAAGCTAGCTGACTGTGAAGCGGCGGGGGCTGCGGTACTGAATCTGCTGGACGCCGATATCAAGCCGTCTGACATCATGAGTCGCGAAGCCTTCGAGAATGCCATAACGGTTGTTATTACGCTGGGCGGTTCCACCAATGCGGTGCTGCACTTGCTGGGCATGGCGAGTACCGTGGGTGTTGAGCTGTCTTTGGATGACTTTGTTCGGATTGGTAAAACCGTTCCTGTGCTCGCAGACCTTCGCCCGTCCGGGCATTACATGATGTCTGAACTGGTGGCGATTGGCGGTATCCAGCCGCTCATGAAGATGCTGCTGGATCGCGGCATGCTGCACGGCGACTGCATGACGGTAACGGGTAAAACACTGGCTGAAAACCTGGCCGGCGTAAAGCCCTATCCCGACGATCAGCAGATCATCCGGGCCTTCGAGAATCCGATCAAAGCAGACAGTCACCTGCGCATTCTATACGGCAATCTGGCCCCTGAAGGCTCGGTGGCCAAGATCACGGGCAAGGAAGGTACACACTTCTCAGGTCGTGCTCGGGTATTTCATTCCGAAGAAGAAGCACAAGAGCGCATTCTGGACGGCAGCGTGGTTGCCGGCGATGTGCTGGTGATTCGTTACGAAGGCCCAAAAGGCGGGCCGGGTATGCGCGAAATGCTGAGTCCCACCTCGGCCATTATGGGCCGCGGTTTGGGCAGTGATGTGGCGTTAATTACGGATGGTCGTTTTTCAGGCGGTAGCCATGGTTTCGTGGTCGGGCACATTACCCCGGAAGCGGCTGTCGGCGGCCCGATTGCACTGGTAGAAGAAGGTGATACCATCACCATTGATGCGGTGAACAACTCCATCGTTCTGGAAGTTTCTGAAGAAGAAATGGAAAAACGGCGCAAGGCTTGGACGCCTCCAGAGCCCAGAGTGACTCGTGGCGTATTGGCGAAATACGCTCGGACGGTGAGTTCAGCGTCTACCGGCGCAGTCACCGATCTACCCTAACCCCGTACTGGTAACGGGCCGGACGTGTCTTACGTCCGGCCGTCTGTTTTAAATCAGCTCAACCGCCACCGCGGTTCCTTCGCCACCACCTATACACAGTGACGCAACACCACGCTTGAGACCACGCTGTTTCAGTGCATTGATCAAGGTGATCAGGATACGGGAACCGGATGATCCAATCGGATGCCCCAGTGCGCAAGCGCCACCGTGAACGTTCACCTTTTCTGCCGGCAGTTTCAGTTCGTTAATCGCCGCCAGCGTAACCACCGCAAAGGCTTCGTTGATTTCAAACAGATCAACGTCGTCCACGGTCCAACCCGCTTTCGCTAGCACCTTTTCGATGGAACCAATAGGAGCCAAGGTAAACTCCGCTGGCAACCGAGCGTGGGTGGCATGGGCAACAATTCGCGCTTGAGGCGTTAGCCCACGGGCTTCTGCTTCCGCCGATGAAGCCAGCACCAGCGCGGACGCGCCATCACTGATTGAGCTAGAGTTGGCTGCGGTTACCGAGCCGTCTTTGGCGAACGCCGGCTTCAGGTGAGGAATCTTCTCGGGCTTGGCGTTACCGGGCTGTTCGTCGATATCGACTTCGGTATCACCGCCACGGCCAGAGACTGTAACTGAAACAATTTCATCACGGAACCAACCGTTCTCGATCGCTGCCAATGCTTTTTGTAGTGATCCAATGGCAAACTCGTCCATGTCATGGCGAGTGATGTTGAACTTATCGGCCGTGCGCTGGGCGAATACGCCCATCAGCCCACCTTCATAGGCGTCTTCAAGACCGTCCAGAAACATGCTGTCCATCACCTGACCATGCCCCATACGCATGCCGGCTCGGGCCTTGGGCAGCAGATACGGTGCTTGGCTCATGTTCTCCATGCCGCCCGCAATCATGATGTTGTTGGTGCCGGCTTTAATTTGGTCATGGGCCATGATGACGGCCTGCATACCAGAGCCGCACATTTTGTTGATGGTGGTGCAACCAGAGCTGTCGGGGATGCCGGAGGCACGGGAAGCCTGGCGCGCCGGGGCCTGCCCCAACCCACCTGGGAGCACACAGCCCATGATCACTTCCTGAATATCGGCCGGCTGCAGTCCGGAGCGTTCAATGGCGGCCTTGATGGAGATGGCACCCAGTTCCGGGGAACGTACAGAGCTCAATGAGCCCATCATGCCGCCCATCGGAGTTCGGGCGGAGCCTGCTATTACGACATCGTTGTTCATGAGTATTGTTCTCCTTATGTAATGGAAAGAGTCCGACTAACAGAATCGCGTTGCTGCCCTGTTTGTTTTTCAAATGGCCCGTTTTCCGCTTCGAGACTTCCGGTTGTGCGGGCGGGCTTGCGGGTTCACCGGGAAAACTTCCTATACCCGTGCTGCCCGTCGGTAGGGGGGTGTGGGGTGTTTTTCTGGCAGGGAAAAAGATGTCTGAGCGAAGCGAGTTATTTTTCCCAGAAGAAAAACACCCCATACCCCGCGTACCCGCCCGCACACCCGAAAGGCTAGGAGCCCAAACCAGACACACAGAACGCTATCAGCGCCCCAGCACCGAACGGGCAATGATTTCTTTCATCACCTCAGATGTGCCGCCATAAATACGCTGCACCCGAGCATCAATGAAGTTCCGCGAAATCGGATACTCAGTGGTGTAACCGTAACCGCCAAACAACTGCAAACAGCCATCCGCCACACGACACTGCATCTCCGTGGCACTGTACTTGGCCATAGAAGCAGTAGGCGCATCGAGCTCGCCGGCCTCGTACTGGCGAATACACTGATCCACAAACGCCTTGTTGATTCGGTAGTCGGTTTCCATCCGGGCAATTTCGAAACGGGTGTTCTGAAGCTGGCTGAGCTTCTGGCCAAACAGCTCCCGCTCCTGAGTGTATTGGATCGTCATGTCCAACGAACCTCGGGCTGCGGCAACACCTAGAGCGCCAATCACCAATCGTTCACGGGGCAGCTCACGCATCAGGTAGATAAAGCCCTGCCCTTCCTCGCCCAGCAAAGCCGAGGCGGGAATGCGCATATCGGAGAAAAATAGTTCGGAGGTATCACCCGAATGCTGGCCGATTTTGTCGAGGTTACGACCACAGCTGAATCCGGGCAGAGACGTATCGACCAGAAACAAGCTGATGCCCTTAGCACCCGCGTTGGGATCGGTTTTAGCGGCGACGATCACCATGTCGGCATGCTGGCCGTTGGTGATGAACGTCTTGGAGCCGTTGAGAATGTAGTCATCGCCATCTTTAACCGCACTGGCGCGCATGGCTTGCAAGTCGCTTCCGGCACCCGGTTCGGTCATGGCAATGGCACCGACGGCTTCGCCGGAAACCATCTTGGGCAGCCACTGCTGTTTTTGTTCGTCGTTGCCAATGTGACTGAGGTACGGCGCCACTATGTCAGAGTGCACCATCACGTTGGTGGAAAGCGCACCAAAGCCCATCCGGGCCAGCTCTTCCCCTACCACTACCGAATACTGAAAAGGCGCACCACAGCCACCGCAATCTTCTGGCACATCAACACACAACATGCCGGCTTGTCCCAAGGTGTTCCACAGTTCCCTCGGCACAATGCCGTTCTTTTCCCAGGCTTCGTAATGCGGCGCAACTTCGGTTTCCAGCGCTTTGATCACCGAGTCCCGGAACAGGTTCAGCTCTTCTTGATCAATAGGGATCGTCATCGTTCTCACCTGGATTTATTGTTTTACCGTGGCGCCATACGCAAAGCGCAGTCCAACCGGACGACTTCACCGTTCAGCAGCGGGTTGCGAACCATCTGATCAACCATCATGCCGAATTCTTCTGGTTTGCCCAGACGCTTCGGGAATGGCAAGGTTGCGGCCAGACTGTCCTGAACCTCTTGCGGCATGCCCGCCAGCATCGGGGTCATGAACAAGCCCGGTGCAATAGTGTTCACTCGCACACCTTCCCGGGCCAGTTCGCGAGCGGATTGAAGCGTCAACGCCACCACACCACCTTTGGATGCACTGTAGGCCGACTGTCCAATCTGCCCTTCATAAGCAGCAACCGACGCGGTGTTGATGATTACCCCTCGCTCGCCATCGGCGTTAGGCTCGCGCTGCGCCATATCCGCCGCGGCCAGTCGCAGAATGTTGAACGTGCCGATCAGGTTCACCTGGATTACGCGATTAAAGTTTTCCAGAGGCATTACACCTTCGCGGCCTAGAATCTTCTCTGCAGGCCCAATGCCGGCGCAGTTAATCGCTATACCACAGGGTCCGTGAGCTTCACGGGCAGCTGAGATGGCAGCCTCTGCGCTATCAGCGGAGGAAACGTCGCAGCTCAGAAAGATGCCACCAATGTCGGCCGCCACCTTTTCACCCTGCTCTTTATTCACATCCAGAATAGCGACTTTACAACCAGCGGCAGCCAGCGCACGAGCAGCGCCTTCACCAAGACCCGATGCGCCGCCCGTAACGATGGCCGGAATGTTTTTGAATTCCATAACGTACTTTCCTGTTATTAGTCACGTTGCGCCAAATACTCTGAAGTACCTGACGCACTTTTAGTTTACGTTAACGTAAACATTAACCCGAATCCAACGCAGGAAACAACTCCCGCTTTAGTCCAAGCGGTCGACGCTCACCGCGATGCCCAGCCCGCCGCCCAACAAAGGGTGCCGCCCCACCTCGTTCAACTCTTCAAAATGCGTACAATCGTTGCCAGCCAAGGGCTTGCAACAGAAATCCGGCATCGAGCCAAGATCACACTTTACGTTAACGTAAACTTCAACTAACCTAAGAAAAAATATCACGAGAATGACCATGAGCGACAAACGAACCTTCAGCATCAGCGAGCTCTCACAAGAGTTCGACATCACAACCCGAAGCATCCGCTTCTATGAAGACCAAGGCCTGCTGAAGCCTTCGCGACGCGGCCAGACCCGTATCTTCAGCACCAAAGACCGGGTCCGTTTGAAACTGATCCTGCGCGGAAAGCGCATGGGGTTTTCGCTAGGCCAGACCAAAGAGCTGTTTGACCTCTGGGACGAAACCCTGACCGGCAATGAGAAGCAGCTGCTGAAAATGCTGGAAATCCTGGCCGACCGGCGAGCACATCTAGAGCAACAAAAAGCCGACCTCGCCATGGCCGAGATGGAAATGGACAACGCCGAAGCAAGATGCCGCGAGGCCCTTGCAGAGGTTCAAAAAAAGAAAGAAGCCCACGTTCAGGGCGCACAACAACATGAGGATACTGCCGCCGAGAGTGGCAGGTAATCCAAACACGACATCAAAACAAAAAGGTAGCCGACCATGAAATCACAATACTCAGAGCTAAATTTCGGCCTTGGTGAAACCCTCGATATGCTACGAGAGCAGATCAACGGTTTTGCCGCTGCCGAAATCGCACCTCGGGCAGAAGAAATCGACCGAAACAACGAATTCCCCATGGATCTGTGGCGGAAAATGGGCGATATGGGCTTGCTGGGTATTACCGTCAAAGAAGAGTACGGCGGTTCTGGCATGGGCTACCTTGCACACGTGATTGCGATGGAAGAAATCAGCCGCGCGTCCGCCTCTGTGGGCCTCTCCTACGGCGCCCACTCCAACCTGTGCGTAAACCAGATTCACCGCAACGGCACCGAAGAACAAAAACAGAAATACCTGCCTAAGCTCGTCAGCGGCGAACACATCGGTGCCTTGGCCATGTCCGAGCCTAACGCCGGCTCCGACGTTATCTCCATGAAACTCCACGCCCGTGACGAAGGCGACCACTACGTCCTCAACGGCAACAAAATGTGGATCACCAACGGCCCGGACGCAAACACCTACGTCATCTACGCCAAAACCGACCCGAAAGGTGGTTCCAAAGGCGTGACCGCCTTCATCGTCGAACGCGACTACCCCGGCTTCAGTCGCCACCAAAAGCTCGACAAACTCGGCATGCGCGGCTCCAACACCTGCGAACTGGTATTCGAGGACTGCAAAGTCCCGAAAGAAAACGTACTCGGCGGTGTCGGCAACGGCGCCAAAGTATTGATGAGCGGCCTCGACTACGAACGCCTCGTACTGTCCGGCGGCCCTCTGGGCATCATGCAAGCCGCCCTGGACGTAACCGTGCCTTACATCCGCGAGCGCAAACAGTTCGGCCAGGCCATCGGTGAGTTCGAGCTAGTACAAGGCAAAGTCGCCGACATGTACACCTGGATGAACAGCGCGAAATCCTACGTCTACATGGTCGCCATGTCCGCCGACCGCGGCGAAACCACCCGCAAAGACGCCGCCGGCGCGATCCTCTACTCCGCCGAAATGGCCACCAAACTGGCTTTGGACGCTATCCAACTACTCGGCGGCAACGGCTACATCAACGAATACCCGACAGGCCGACTGCTGCGGGATGCCAAGCTATATGAAATCGGTGCGGGTACGTCTGAAATCCGCCGGATGCTAATCGGCAGAGAGCTGTTCCTGAACAAGTAAAACGCCGAGATTCCAGCTCCCAACGTATGACAAGGGTCTGCTGCGCTTCCCTTCCGGAAATTTCGAAGGCCAAGGATGGCCTGAGAGAAGCGCACATGGATGTGCTCGTAGCGGTTTCCGGAAGGGAAGCCCAGCAGGCCCGCGCCCCCAAACCTGAGGGATTGAGAAGCCATGACAGTGCTCCAAAACAAAATAAATCCAAGATCGGACGAATTCCTGGCCAACCAAGAGGCCATGCAACAAGCTGTCGCCGACCTCCGGGAAAAAGCCGAAAAAATCCACCAAGGCGGTGGCCCCACCTATCAGAAGCGCCACACCGACCGAGGCAAACTTCTGCCCCGTGAGCGCATCAACCGCTTGCTGGACGACGGCTCCCCATTCCTAGAAATCGGCCAGTTCGCCGCCTACAACGTCTACGACGAAGAAGTCCCCGCCGCGGGGGTTGTCGCCGGTATCGGCCGCGTCTCCGGCACCGAGTGCATGATCATCGCCAACGATGCCACCGTCAAAGGCGGAAGCTATTACCCGTTGACCGTCAAAAAACACCTGCGGGCGCAAGAAATCGCCATGGCCAACCGCCTGCCCTGCATCTACCTGGTAGACTCCGGTGGCGCCAACCTGCCCCGGCAGGACGAAGTCTTCCCCGACCGAGACCACTTCGGCCGCATCTTCTACAACCAGGCCAGAATGTCCGCCGACGACATTCCCCAGATCGCCGTTGTTATGGGCCTCTGTACCGCAGGCGGCGCTTACGTACCCGCCATGGCTGATGAATCCATCATCGTACGCAACCAGGGCACCATCTTCCTGGCTGGCCCACCACTGGTGAAAGCAGCCACAGGTGAAGTCGTCAGCGCCGAAGACCTCGGCGGTGCCGACGTCCACTGCAAAATCTCAGGGGTTGCCGACCACTACGCGGAAAACGATGCCCACGCACTGGAGATCGCGCGCCGCTGCGTTGCCAACCTGAACCGACGCAAGCCTGTACCAGTTGAAGTGCAAAAACCCAAAGCACCGCTCTACGACCAGAACGAAATCTACGGCATCGTCGGCACCGACCTGCGCAAACAGTTTGACGTGCGAGATGTCATCTCCCGCATCGTCGACGGCTCCGAATTTGACGAATTCAAACGCTACTACGGCTCCACCCTGGTCACCGGCTTTGCCCACATACATGGCTACCCTGTAGGCATCATCGCCAACAACGGCATTCTGTTTAGCGAATCCGCCCAGAAAGGCGCGCACTTCGTCGAACTCTGCTGCCAGCGCAACATTCCGCTGCTGTTCCTGCAAAACATCACCGGCTTTATGGTCGGGCAGAAACACGAAGCCGAAGGCATCGCCAAACACGGCGCCAAAATGGTGATGGCCGTGGCCTGTGCCAACGTACCCAAAATCACCGTACTGATCGGCGGAAGCTACGGTGCCGGTAACTACGGCATGTGTGGCCGCGCCTACAGCCCGGACTTCCTGTGGATGTGGCCCAACGCCCGCATCTCCGTCATGGGCGGCGAACAGGCCGCAGGCGTACTCGCGCAGGTTCGTCGCGAAGGCATGGAGCGTAAAGGCCAGAGCTGGAGCGCCGAAGAAGAAGCCGAATTTAAAAAGCCGATCACCGAAACCTACGAGCATCAGGGCCACCCCTACTACGCCAGTGCGCGCCTCTGGGACGACGGGGTTATCGACCCGGCCCAGACTCGTGAAGTAGTCGCTTTGAGCCTGTCTGCCACCCTCAACCGACCCGCCAAGCCAACGCGCTTTGGCGTGTTCCGCATGTAAAGGAGCGCCGACATGTCACAGCAAAACTCAGCGGTTCTGATGCACCAGCGGGATAACGGCATCTCCGAGATCGTGCTCAACCGACCGGACAAACGCAACGCATTCGACGACGTCATCATTCAGCAGCTGATTAACGCTTTTGAATACGTCCATCGGGACCCAGAAACCCAGATCGTGATCCTGCGCTCAGAAGGCAAGCACTTCTCAGCCGGCGCGGATCTCGGCTGGATGCGCCGCATGGCCGAGAACACTCGCCAAGAAAATTTGGACGACTCCCGAGAATTGGCCCGGCTGATGAACACGATCAACCACCTCTCCAAGCCGGTGATAGGCCTGGTTCAAGGTGCGGCCTTCGGCGGTGCGGTGGGGCTGGCAGCCTGTTGCGATATCGTCCTGGCGACACAATCTGCCAGCTTTTGCCTGAGCGAAGTCAAACTCGGGCTCATCCCCGCTGCCATCAGCCCTTATGTTGTTCGAGCCATTGGGGAACGGCAGGCTCGGCGTTATTTCCTGTCAGCCGAAGTCTTCAGTGCGAGGGAAGCACAACAATTCGGGCTGGTGCATATGGTTTGTGACGACGAACAGGCGCTGCAGGCGCGATGCAACGAACTATTGCAACAAATGGTCAATAACGGCCCAGAGGCCATGAAAGCCGCTAAGGATCTGGTCTTTGCCGTCAGCCACAAGCCCATCACCGCAGACCTGATCGACGATACCGCACAGCGCATCGCCGACATTCGCGTGGGCGCAGAAGGTCAGGAAGGGCTCAGCGCTTTCCTGAACAAACGAAAGGCCAGTTGGATTCCGGAGACACAATAATGTTTAACAAGATCCTGATTGCCAACCGGGGCGAAATCGCCTGCCGGATTATCCAAACCGCTCACCGTATGGGCATCCGCTGCGTGGCAGTGTATTCCGAGGCCGATGCCGACGCACGACACGTCGCCATGGCGGACGAAGCGTTTCTGATTGGCCCCGCGGCCAGCTCCGAGAGCTACCTGAAAGCCGAAAAAATCATTGAAGTCGCGAAAGAAAGCGGCGCTCAGGCGGTCCATCCCGGTTATGGATTCCTGTCCGAGAACACCGATTTCGCCGAAGCCTGCGAAGCCAATGGCATAGCCTTCATCGGCCCCCCCTCTTCGGCCATTGCAGCCATGGGTTCCAAGTCAGCCGCCAAGGCGATCATGGACAAAGCCGGAGTACCGCTGGTGCCCGGCTACCACGGCAGCGACCAAGACCCGGAACTTTTGAGAAAAGAAGCCGAGAAGTGCGGTTTCCCGTTGCTGCTTAAAGCGGTCGCCGGTGGCGGCGGTAAAGGCATGCGAGTGGTCGAAAACATGGGCGAGTTTGACGACGCTCTGGCCGCCGCCAAGCGTGAGGCAAAGAACGCCTTCGGCAACCCGGACATGCTGATTGAGCGCTACCTGACACAGCCCCGGCACGTCGAGATCCAAGTGTTCTGCGACCAGCACGGCAACGGTATCTATCTGGCAGAGCGCGACTGTTCAGTGCAGCGCAGGCACCAGAAAGTGCTGGAAGAAGCCCCCGCACCGGGGCTGAGCGAAGAGACCCGAAAGGCCATGGGTGACGCCGCTGTGCGAGCCGCCCAAGCCATCAACTACGTGGGCGCAGGCACCGTCGAGTTTCTGTACGACGTGGACGGCTCTTTCTTCTTCATGGAAATGAACACCCGCCTGCAAGTAGAGCACCCAGTCACCGAAATGGTCACCGGTCAGGACTTGGTGGAATGGCAGCTGAAAGTGGCCTGGGGTGATCCACTGCCCCTGGTTCAGGAACAAGTCAAAACCCGCGGCCACGCCATCGAGGCGCGAATCTACGCTGAAGACCCGGATCAGGACTTCCTGCCCGCTACTGGCACCCTTCGCTACCTGAGCACCCCGGCCGAATCCGCTCATGTCCGAGTCGATACCGGGGTGACCGAAGGCGACGAAATCAGCATCCATTACGACCCGATGATCGCCAAGCTGATCGTCTGGGACGAAACCCGGGATCAGGCCGTAAACCGCATGGTGCAGGCGCTGGAGCACTACCGCATTGCTGGCTTGAAAACCAACATCCGGTTCCTGCACGCAACCGTGGACAGCCAACCCTTCCGCCAAGCGGACCTGACCACCAACTTCATTGCCACTCATGAGTCGTTGCTGTTTCCAAAGCCAAAGCTGGATCTGGACAAGGCGCTGGTGCTCGCAGCCGGTTTCATCCTTGAACAACGCAAATCCGCCGAGCCGACCACGGCTGACCCTTGGTCACCGTTTGCCCGTAAAAACAGTTGGCGGATGAACTCTGAATTCGCCCAACCCCTGTCGCTACAGGTGGGTGACACCATTCATGAGCTGAAAATTCTGGAGCGGGATGATCGTTACCAGGTACTGGCGGGTGGCAGTGTTTATCACCTGAACGCCAGACTGGACGAGGATTACCTGCAAGCGGTACTCAACGGCCATCGGTTGAGCGTCCATGGCAACCTGCACAACAACGAACTGGTGCTGTTCTATGAGGGCGACACCTTCAAATGCACCGTGTATCAAGAGTCCTACGGGCTGGAAGACGTGGCTGGCGAAGGCAGTCTGGCGGCGCCCATGAACGGTGCCATTGTTGCCGTGCAAGCCAAAGTCGGTGACAAGGTAACCGCCGGCCAAAGCTTGGTGATCATGGAAGCAATGAAAATGGAGCACGCCATTAAGGCACCGGCCGATGGTGTGGTCAGCGAAATTTTCTACGCCGAAGGGGATCAGGTAGCCGAAGGCGCAGAATTGATCGCCATCGAAACGGAGGAGGCAGAGTAATGGCCTTTCCGAAACAGGTTCGGCTGGTGGAAATGAGCCCCCGGGACGGTCTTCAGAACGAACCCGGAGAGGTAATTGCCACCGACATCAAAACCGGCTTGATTGACCGTTTGGCGGATTGCGGCCTGAGCCACATCGAAGCGGCCAGTTTCGTGTCACCGAAGTGGGTTCCCCAGATGGGGGATGCAGCCGAAGTCATGGCCGGCATCACCCGCAAAGCGGGCGTTCGCTACTCTGCCCTCACCCCGAACCTGAAAGGGTTCGAAGGTGCACTGGCAGCAAAGGCGGATGAAGTCGCGGTCTTTGGTGCGGCCTCCGAGGCATTCACTCAGAAGAACATCAACTGCAGCATTGCCGAAAGCCTGGAACGATTCGCGCCTGTCGTTGAAGAAGCCCGTAAGCACGGCATTCCCGTGCGCGGCTACGTGTCTACCGTGATGGGCTGCCCGTACGAAGGAGACATCGCGCCCGAAAAGGTCGCCACCGTGGCCAAGGCGCTTTACGACATGGGCTGCCACGAGATTTCTCTGGGCGACACCATCGGTGTGGGCACGCCACTGAAAGCCAAACGTATGCTCGAAGCGGTCGCCGCTCATGTTCCGATGAACAAACTGGCCGCTCACTTTCACGACACCTACGGTCAGGCATTGGCCAACCTCTATGCCGTGCTCGAAGAAGGCGTCAGCGTCATTGATGCCTCCGTAGCAGGATTGGGCGGCTGCCCCTACGCCAAAGGTGCTTCCGGCAACGTGGCCACAGAAGACGTGCTATACCTGCTGAATGGCTTGGGCATTGCCACCGGCGTTGATCTTGAAAAACTGGTCGCCACCGGCGACTGGGTAAGCCAGCAACTGAACCGTCATAACGGTTCGAAAGTCGGTCAGGCATTAGGAGGACACTGCCAATGAACACAAATAAGAATGTGGTTGCTCTGGATCTGCCTATTCCCGAGATCAGCGATCTACCCGAAGACACCAAAAAGTACTTCGAGATCTGCCAGGAAAAGCTGGGCATGATCCCCAACGTACTGACCGCCTACAGCCAAAACTTGCCCCAATTGGAAGGCTTTACCCGCCTGTACAACGAATTGATGTTGGGTGAAGGCGAACTCTCCAAGCTGGAGCGGGAAATGGTCGCGGTAGTGGTCTCATCCGAGAACAAATGCTTTTACTGCTTGGTCGCCCACGGTGCTGCAGTGCGCGTGCTCAGTGGTGACCCGGCGCTGGGCGAGCACTTGGTCATGAACTACCGCAGCGCAAAACTCGACGCACGACAACGTGCCATGCTGGACTTCGCTGCACACCTCACCCGCTCACCGGCCACGGTCACCGAAAGCGATACCCAAGCCTTGCGAGATGCCGGGTTCAGCGATCGCGCCATTTGGGACCTGAGCAATTTGGTGGGTTTCTACAATATGTCCAATCGAGTTGCGATCGCCAGCGATATGCAGCCCAACCCTGAGTACCACAGTCAGAGCCGCTAGCAAGCGCGTGATTTGCCAGCCCTCGAATACAACAACAACGGAGGCAGAGAGATGAGCATGACTCTCCCAAGTTACACCAGCGGTATTGCCGAAAAGCCCCTACTGGGCATGACCATCGGCGACATGCTGGACCGCACCGCCCAACAATATCCGGACAACGAAGCTCTGGTGTGCCTGCATCAGGACATTCGCTGGACCTACAAAACATTCGTCGAAAAGGTGAACGAAGCAGCCCGCGCCTTCCTCGCCATTGGTGTGAAAAAAGGCGATCGGGTGGGTATCTGGTCACCCAACCGTTACGAATGGACGGTCACCCAGTTCGCCACCGCTAAAGTGGGCGCGATTCTGGTTAACATCAATCCGTCCTACGGGGTGCATGAGCTCCAGTACGCTCTGAATCTCGCTGGCATAACCACACTGGTAACCGCAGATAGTTTCAAAGCATCCAACTACCGGGAAATGCTTTACCAACTGGCCCCGGAACTGAAGCAGAGCGAACCCGGCCAACTCAACGCCGAAGACGTACCCAACCTCCGTGCCGTGATCAACGTACACGATGACAAACACGACGGCATGTGGACTTGGCAGGAATTCCTGGGCTTTGCCCACGATGTTTCTTCGGCCGATCTGGAGAAGCGCCAAAGCGAACTGCAGTTCGATGATCCCATCAATATTCAGTTCACCTCCGGCACCACCGGCAACCCGAAAGGCGCCACCCTCACCCACCACAACATTCTGAATAACGGCTACTTTGTGGGTGAAAGCCAGCGCCTGACCGACAAAGACCGGCTGGTGATCCCGGTGCCGCTGTACCACTGTTTCGGCATGGTCATGGGCAACCTTGGCTGTATTACCCACGGCAGCGCCATGATCTACCCCGGCGAAGGTTTTGACCCTAAAGCCGTCCTGCAGGCGGTGCATCAGGAAAAAGCCACCGCGCTCTACGGTGTGCCTACCATGTTCATCGCCGAGCTGGCTGAACCGGACTTCGATACCTACGACCTTTCCACTCTGCGCACCGGCATCATGGCAGGCTCCATCTGCCCGGCCGAGGTGATGAAGAAGGTCAACGGCAAGATGAACATGAAGGAAGTTCAGATTGCCTATGGCATGACAGAAACCAGCCCGGTTTCCACCCAAACCAGCTCTCTGGACCCGTTCGAGAAACAGGTCACCACCGTGGGCCGCACTCAACCCCACCTGGAGACCAAGATCGTCGACCCGGGCAACGGCAGCGTCGTGCCTAGAGGCGAAATCGGCGAGCTGTGTACCCGCGGTTACAGCGTCATGCTGAAGTACTGGAATAACGAAGAGAAAACCCGCGAAGCCATCGACGAAAACGGCTGGATGCACACCGGCGACTTGGCCACCATGGACAACGAAGGCTACGTTCAGATTGTTGGCCGCATCAAGGACATGGTGATTCGGGGCGGCGAAAACATCTACCCGAAAGAAATCGAAGAGTTCTTCTACACTCACCCCGCCATCGAGGAAGTCCAGGTCACCGGCATTCCCGATGAGAAGTACGGCGAAGAACTGATTGCCTGGGTCAAATTCAGGCCCGACGCGGAACCCGTCAGTGCCGACGACCTCCAGGCCTTCTGCAAAGGCAAGATCGCGCACTTCAAGATCCCCCGAAACTACAAGTTTGTGGATGAATTCCCGATGACTGTTACCGGGAAGATCCAGAAGTTCAAAATGCGGGAAGTTTCTATTGAGGAATTGGGGCTGAAAAAATAGGCCATCACAACCCAGATGGAAACCAAAGGCCTCCGGAATTCCCGGAGGCCTTTGTCTTATTGCAGCTGAAACTCGACCGGCTGCAACGGCTCAGGAGCTTGCTCGCCCAGTGCTTCCGCAATACTGATCTCGTGAATCCGGCAGATGGCATCCAATGGCAAATCATTCGCGTGGCGGCCGAACGGAAATTCCAGCTGTTCCGATAGCCGATCCAACCCAAAGAACGTATAAGCCACAATCGCCGTGAAGACGGGCGTAAACCAACCGGCAACACTCACCAAACCAAACGGCAGCATGTAGCAATACACATAGGCCGTGCGGTGAGCCAACAACGTATAAGCAAACGGCAAAGGCGTATGAGCAATACGTTCCGAAGCCGCCTGAATACCCGCTAATTCATGCAAGTGCCGGTCTATGGCAGCGGTGGCCACCGAATCCAGATCGCCAGCTTTATGAGCCTCAGCTAATACCTCTCCGGCTTGCTGCAGCATGAACGCTGCCGGATTAGCGGTGCGCAATGCATCGTCGACCAATGCTTTCGATAACGAAGCGGGAAGCTCCGATCGCACATCTTCTTTTCGCAACTGCCCGCGCAGCAAATGCGTATGCGCCAAGCACCTCATCATCAGTTCCCTGCGCCGCTCTTCGTTCAGGTAGATCCCGCCGGCCCGTGCCAGACTGCGGATCTCATAGACCATGTGCCCCCACTGTTTTCGGGCTTCCCACCAGCGGTCGTAAGTGGCCGTGTTACGCACACTCAAAAAGATGGACAGAGCAATGCCCATGATAGTGAACGGCAGCAGGCTGTAATCCACAATGCCATCCAGATAATGATGACGGGACACCCAGGTAACCGCGGCCGCAAATAAGCCTGTCAGCAGAATGTGTGGAAGGATGTGGGGAACCACCGATCCTTTCCATGCCAGCATCAGCCTGAGAGCACCGGGGCGATCACGTACAATCATGAAACAGATCTCCAAATATAGGCTGAGGCCATATCGATCAGACCAGAATTACACCACATCGCCGACGACAGCGGCAAAGCCTTTCGCTGGAGCCGTGGCAGCAGCTATCCCCCTCATCAAACCGTTCGCGCTATGATAAACCTTCTGATTAATGACAAGGACTCCCTATGCACGTTCCTTTCTGGCTGACCACGGCCCTGCTGTCCCCCATATTGCTGTATCAAGGCAAACGCGCCCGGCGAGTCACACCTAGATTACCCGAGGCAAGTGGCGAGACAAGCGGTCAGTACGGTGAAGGAACGCCCGAGTTTCGGTTACAAGTGATCGGTGAATCCACGGCGGCCGGAGTCGGGGTGGAAACACACAGTAACGGCTTGGCCAGTCAACTGGCCTTGCGACTTCATGAGCGAACAGGAAAAACAATTGGTTGGCAAACCTTCGGAGTGAACGGCATTCGCTTGGGCAATCTGCTGCAAACCCTGGCATCTGAAAACCTGCCAGCAGCCGATGCGGTATTGCTGAGCATGGGCGTTAACGATACCACCGGCTTTACCTCTCGAGCCCAATTCCGGCGGCACTTGAATACGCTGCATGGTGCCATCGCGCCGCTATCTCGGGCTCCGATAACCCTCCTCAGTGTTCCTCCCATGGAAAAGTTCACGGCACTGCCCTCACCGCTGCGGCACATCATGGGCTGGAGAGCACGACAACTGGACCGGATCTACCAAGAACTTGCCGAACAAGCCCCCACCGACTTCCGCTATCTGAAGTACCCCACTGTCGAAGACCCAACTTTACTCGCCAGCGATGGCTACCACCCCAGCCAACGCGGTTATCAGTTCATTGCTGAGGCGCTTTCGACGCAAGACTGGGGCCTTTAATCCCCCCTTTATTTGACCAACGCTCGCGGTATTGGCCTTTGGTCGAAAATACGCTCTCCTGAATGCTTGATACGATAATCAAGTACAAAAATAACTACGGAGAACAGCATGTTAGAGCGCGCATCAAAACCCATGGTAAGTCTGGTAGAGAAGTATCTGCCCGATCCTTACCTGTTCGTGATTATCCTCACCTTGCTCACGTTCATCTCAGCCATCGTCTTCGAGGGCCACGGCCCCATGGCGGTTGTCGAAATGTGGGGCAACAGCTTCTGGAATTTGCTGACATTTTCCATGCAGATGCTGCTGGTACTGGTCACCGGATTCATGATGGCCAGTACGCCACTCGTTCGCGGGATTCTAAACCGCATTGCCAGCCTGGCGAAAACGCCCGGACAAGCTATCGTCTTGGTGACCTTCATTGCTTTGGTAGCAAGCTGGATTAACTGGGGCTTCGGCCTCGTGGTTGGCGCACTGTTCGCAAAAGCACTGGCTCGCCAGATCCGGGTTCACTACCCACTGTTGGTTGCCAGTGCCTACTCGGGCTTCATCGTGTGGCACGGCGGCCTCGCCGGCTCAATCCCACTGACCATCGCTACAGACGGCCACTTCAGCGCAAGTGCAATCGGCATCATCGATACCAGCGAAACCATCTTCGCGTTCTTCAACCTGGCCATCGTTGTTGCACTGTTCATCGTGGTACCGCTGGTGAATCGCCTGATGCTGCCTGCAGAAAAAGACAGCATTTACGTGGACCCGAAACTACTCGACGACGAGCCCGATACTGCGGTGGTCATCAACCGCCCTGCAGACCATCTGGAGAACAGTCGGATTCTGGCGTGGCTGATTGGTTTCAGCGGCTTGGCCTTCATCTTTCAGTATTTTCTGGATAACGGCGGCCTGAACCTGAACATCGTGAACTTCATGTTCCTGTTCATCGCGATCATCCTGCACCAAACCCCAAAGCGCTTGCTGGCAAGCTTGAACGAAGGGGTTAAAGGTGGAGCGGGCATTGTTATCCAGTTCCCCTTCTATGCCGGCATCATGGGCGTGATGACCGCCTCCGGCCTGGCGGCCAGCATTTCGGCCGGATTTGTCTCCTTCGCCAGTGCTGAAAGCCTACCCTTCTGGAGCTTTATCAGTGCGGGGCTGGTGAACATCTTCGTACCATCCGGCGGCGGCCAGTGGGCAGTACAGGCACCTGTAATGCTACCGGTTGCTCAGGAGCTGGGCGTGGATATCCCACGAGTCGCCATGGCCGTAGCCTGGGGCGATGCCTGGACCAACCTGCTGCAACCCTTCTGGGCACTGCCCGTGTTGGCCATTGCAGGGCTAAAAGCCAAAGACATCATGGGCTACTGCCTCATGCTGTTGATCATTACCGGGGTCATCATCAGCATTGGTCTGACTTGGCTCTGACGTTTCTTGCCCATAAAAAAACCGGGAGCAAATAGCTCCCGTTTTTTTCTTCAAAGTGACCTAGTTGCCTGACTGAATCGAGATG
This sequence comes from Marinobacter sp. SBS5, assembly GCF_048285575.1. NCBI lineage: Bacteria > Pseudomonadati > Pseudomonadota > Gammaproteobacteria > Pseudomonadales > Marinobacteraceae > Marinobacter > Marinobacter sp. SBS5. The sequence goes on from NZ_JBLWAZ010000003.1 coordinate 662,061, forward strand.
GGGCGGTCCGGCGGTGGCAGTGTGGGCAACATGGCCTCCACGTCGATCTTGTGGGTCGCGAAGAAAGCTTCAGCGGCTTCAATCAGAGCCGCTTCGGTTTTTAGGATGCCAAGATAGACCGGCCATTCTGCGTCCACCAAGTCCGTGGTGTAGGTGGTTGCGTCGAAGTTCCCCTGCAGCGCCAGAAACCGGAACTCTGTTTCGTTCATCACAACGTAATCGCACCGCTTACTCAGAAACATACGAAGCATATGCTGGACGTTGTATGCGTGAAGGCGCACTAGGCCGGCCCCCATCCTTTGCTCGAGTTGATCGCTGTAGACAAACCATTTGCGTAGACAGATGCGGCCCTGAAGGTCATCAAATGAGTCTGGTTTTAGGCCAGGTTGCGCGTACACACGGTCACGCCAGGTTAACACCGGTCCGACGGCGTGCATTCGGTCCGGCGACGGCATCCATCGCGGGTTGGCGAAAACTGCGTTGGCAAGGCCTTTTTCCAAAGCCCAGGCTTGCCGTTTACGCGCCATCAAGCGAAATTCGGCGGCAATACCAGTCTCCAAGGCGAATTCGTTTATCACCTCAACGAAAATACCTTTGTTTAGGGTCTTACCGTAGTAAAACGGCAGAAAACCACCATCCGCCCCCATGATCCGAAGCGTTTGGGGCGAAACTGGAAGGGTCCAGAAAGCTATAATAATCAGCAAGCCTATCCTCATCGGGCACCCTTAAATGGCGGAGATACCCACCCCATCACAATCAGAAAACCATCATTCACCGTGTTTACTATAGTTAACAGCAAATTATACGAACGCGTTCGCACTATTCCGTTATTTAGGCAGGAGTAGATCTTTTGCGCAAGCTTAATGCGGAGTATTCCTCGTTTGGCGCGTCCTGTCGCAACAATATACGCTACCAAAACGCCCTGCCCTCACTGACACTTTACTGATGGCCAGTGACGGCAGGATAGTTCCTTTTAACCGAGATTTTTCTTCATAAACTTCTGAATCTCGCCCACTATACCGCTTCGGAAAGCCAATACGGTGAGCACGAAGATGCCGCCAAGTATCGGGTCAACCCAATCCCGAAGCGGCCCTTGCGCCAGCTGATATTCCACATTGACCACAAAGGTGGCACCGACGACCGGGCCTAATAACGTGCCCATACCGCCAACCAGTGTCATCAGAATGACTTCACCCGACATATGCCAATGGGCATCGTTCAGGGAGGCAAGCTGGAATACCACGGACTTCATAGAACCGGCCAACCCGGCCAGTGCCGCTGAGATTACAAAAGCGAGGATCTTATAGCGATCCACGTTGTAACCCAGAGATACCGCGCGCGGCTCGTTTTGCTTGATCGCTTTCAGAACCTGACCGAAGGGGCTACTGACAATCCGCTGCACCAGAAGATAACAGCCAATGAAGACCGCCAGCACGACATAGTACATGTTCATGTTGTCTTCCAGATCGAGCAGACCAAACAACTTCCCTCTCGGAATACCGTGCATACCATCTTCTCCTCCGGTGAAATCCGACTGCACGTAGAAGAAGAACACCAACTGCGCCAAAGCCAGGGTCACCATCGCGAAGTAGATACCCTGCCGGCGAATGGACAGCAACGCGAAAGCGGTGCCCATCACCGTGGCCGCCAGTGTGCCTGCAAGAATACCCATCTCGGTGGTCAGCCCGGAATAGTGGCTTAACAGATAACCGGTGGTGTATCCGCCGGTCGCCAAGAACGCCGCATGGCCGAACGACAAGAGGCCGGTGAACCCGAATAGCAGGTTGAAAGCCACCGCAAACAGGGCAAAACATAGGATCTTCATCAAAAAGACCGGATACAGAGCAAAGGGCGCGGCCAGCAACAGCAGCAACAAGACGCCGTTCACCATCATCTTCTTGCGGTCCTGGGCTTTTTGTTGCTCAACAATAACCTTATGGATGTCGGCAGGGTTAACAGAGTTATTCATGGTTATGCCTCCTTACCGAACAGGCCGTTGGGTCGGAACATCAGCACGACGACCATCACCAGAAAGATAATGGCGGACGACGCAGGCGGGTAAAAGGTTTTGGTCAGGCCTTCGATCACGCCCATCAGAATGCCCGTGATAATGGCCCCCCCAATGGACCCCATGCCGCCAATGACCACCACCGCAAACACCACAATGAGCGTGTTTGAGCCCATCACCGGGGTGACCGAGTAGATAGGTGCCGCAAGCACACCGGCAAAGGCCGCCAGCATCACCCCGAAACCGTAGGTCAGACTCACCAGCAGGGGTACGTTGATGCCGAACCCCTGCATCAATTGCGAGTCTTCCGTTCCGGCCCTGAGGTAAGCGCCCAGTTTGGTTTTTTCGATGACAAACCAGGTGCCGAAACATACGAGGAGAGCCACCACGATTACCCAAGCCCGGTAGTACGGCAGGAACATGAAGCCCAAGTTAATGCCGCCCTTGAACAGATCCGGCATGGAATAGCGTAGGCCCGATACCCCGTAAATATTGGTTAACACGCCCTGTATGATCAGCGCGACACCAAAGGTCAGCAGCAAGCTGTAGATGTGATCCTGACCGGCAATGCGCCGGAGCAGAAAATACTCGATGAGTATGCCGAATGCCCCTACCAATAGCGGAGCTAAAAACAGCGCTACCCAGTAATTGACACCCAACATGTCAAAGAGAACTACGGTAACCAAAGCACCAAGCATGTACATGGCGCCGTGGGCAAAGTTGATAATTTTCAGTAGGCCAAAGATAACTGCGAGGCCAAGGCTCAACAGCGCGTAGAACGCGCCGTTGATAACGCCGATCAATAGCTGGCCGGAAAGCACAGCAAGGGGGACGCCGAAAATCATGGTCATATTGCTTTCTCCACAAGCAGTGCAGGCGTTGTTGTTATTCTGTCAGTTAGCAGGCGATTGCCCGGCGAGGTCTGCGATGAGACTTGCCGGGCAAGGCTGGCTAATTTACATCTTTACCAGTTTGCACTTGCTCTGGGAGAGCGGACGGTAAGCTTCTTCGGCCGGAATGGTCCGCAGGATTTTGTACAGATCCCAGTCAGACTTGGACTCTGCCGGTGTTTTCACTTCCGCCAGATACATATCGTGCACCATCCGGCCGTCAACACGGATTTTGCCGTTCTTGGCAAACATGTCGTTGATGGGCGTATCCATCATCTGCTTGCGTACGGTCTGGGCGTCATCCGAACCGGCTGCTGCAACAGAATTCAGGTAATGCATCGTGCTGGAATAGATACCCGCATGCACCATCGTCGGGCGTACACCGGTTTCTTTCATAAAGCGATCAGACCATTCGCGGGTTTCTTCGTTCATGTCCCAGTACCAGCCCGTGGTCAGCTGAATACCTTGCGCCGTTTCAGCGCCCAGCGCGTGAACGTCCGTCAAGAAAAGCAGCAACGCCGCCAAAGTCTGGCCAGACTGGGTCAACCCGAATTCACTGGCGGTGGTGATCGCATTCGTGGTGTCAGAGCCTGCGTTGGCCAAGCCCACCACATCCGCGCCAGAGGCCTGAGCCTGAAGAATGAAAGATGAGAAATCCTGAGTCGGGAATGGATGGCGCACAGTACCAACCACTTCACCGCCGTTGGCTTCAACCACTTGCCGAACGTCACTCTCCAACGCATGCCCAAATGCGTAGTCAGCAGTTAGCATGTACCAGGTTTTGCCGCCTTCTTTGACCACAGCACTGGCGGTACCGTTAGCCAACGGATAGGTGTCATAAACGTAGTGGATATGGTTCGGGGTACAGTGCTCGTTGGTAATACTGGATGCCGCTGAACCTGAAATGATGCCCAGCCGGTCGTTCTCTTCCAGGATTTTGCTCACCGCAATGGAAACCGATGACGCAACCATCCCGGCCACCAAATCGACATCTTCGTTTTCAACCCAGCGCCGAACGGTGCTGGATGAAGTATCCGGGCTGTTTCGGTCGTCGGCACTGACCACTTCGATCTTGGCGCCGTTGACCTTGCCGCCAAAGTCTTTGATCGCCATTTCCAGCGCCATCAAGCCGTTCGGGCCAGCCAGATCACGGTATGTGCCGGACATGTCAGCCAGATAGCCTATCTTTACCGTGTTGTTCGAGATCTCTGCCTGGGCGCCGCCCACCATCAAAGCTGATGCAACGGCTGAAGCAAGAAGCTTTTTCATCATTGTCATTGTTATATCTCCGCTACTGTCTTGCGTTGGTTCGTTTTGTTGTTGCTTTTGTTACTTTCGATCTTTCCGGGTTCAGACTCCCAGATAGCTATCCAGCACCGACTGCTTGGCAGCGAGTTCGTTGGCGTGAATTTCTTCCACAATCTGGCCGTGTTCCATCACGTAATGCCGGTCTGCCAGCGGTGCTGCAAAATGGAAGTTTTGCTCCACCAACACGATGGTCAAGCCTTTATTCTTCAGGGCGATCAATACCTCCCCCAACTTTTCTACGATGACCGGCGCCAGCCCTTCGGTGATTTCGTCCAGCAACAGCATATTGGCACCCGTGCGCAGAATACGGGCCATCGCCAGCATCTGCTGCTCACCACCCGAAAGCTTGGTACCCTGGCTGAATCGGCGTTCGTACAGGTTTGGGAACATGGTGTAGATTTCTTCCAGGCTCAACCCGCCACTGCGGACGACCGGCGGTAGAGTCAGATTTTCCTGAACGCTGAGCGAAGCAAAGATGCCACGATGCTCAGGGCAATACCCGACACCCAACCGGGCAATGTGATGAGGCGCGCACTGCATGGTTTCTTCACCGTTGATCATGATAGAGCCGGTGCGTCGGCCCACCATGTTCATGATGGCTTTGAGGGTCGTGCTTCGGCCTGCGCCGTTACGGCCCAGCAAGGTCACCAGTTCGCCCCGGTTCACCACCATATCGATGCCGTGCAGAATGTGCGACTCGCCATAAAAGGCATGCAGCCCTGAAAGGCGCAATTGTTCGTAATCGCGATCTGAGTTCTGGCTCATTGGGCGGCCTCCAGATTGTCACCGTCGGCTCCGGCAGTGCCTCGCTCGCCACTGCCTTCGCTGCCCATATAGACCTCCCGAACCTGCGGATCGGCAGATACGGCTTGATAATCGCCTTCGGTTAATACCGCGCCTTGGGCGAGCACAGTGATCCGATCACACAACTTGCTCACCACACTGAGGTTGTGTTCTACCATCAACACGGTGCGGCCTTCCGCCGCCTTACGGACCAGCTCAACGACCCGGTCCACATCTTCAGAGCCCATACCCTGAGTGGGTTCATCCAGCAGCAGCAATTCAGGATCCATCGCCAAGGTAGTCGCCAACTCCAGAGCCCTCTTCCGGCCGTAGGCCAGCTCCACCGTCGTGGTATTGGCGTATTCCGCCAAGCCGACCGACTCCAACAATTCCATGCTGCGTTCATTGAGCTTGTTCAGAGAATTGCCACTCTTCCAAAAACTGAAGGACGTACCTTCGGCGGTTTGTAGCGCCACGCGAATATTCTCCAGTGCCGTCATGTGCGGGAATACAGCTGAGATCTGGAAGGAGCGGATGATGCCTTTTCTGGCAATGGCGGGTGATTTCAACGACGTAATGTCTTCACCCTTGTAAAGAATCTGACCGCGGGTGGGGATCAGGAATTTGGTGAGCAGGTTGAACACCGTGGTCTTGCCGGCCCCATTGGGTCCGATCAGAGCGTGGATGTCCCCCTGGCGGATCTTCAGATTGACGTCATTGACGGCAACGAAGCCCTTGAATTCCTTGATCAGGTTGCGGGTCTCGAGAACGTACGGTTCACTCATGAGCCACTCGACCTTTTTATTGTTGTATTTATGAACTAACCACAGGTTAGATTTACGTGTACGTCAACGTCAAGTATAAATATTACTTTTTGTCTGGCGGTATTGAATAAGTAATGGTGGAGTGCGCCACCGGCTCTTTCATTCCCTCTGAATAGATAAAAACGTCGCCAACCGCCATCGTCCGGCCAACCTTCAGCAACGATGCTCTAGCCCGAATAGGCACATGGGCCACCGGTTTTCGCAGGAAGTTAATATTAAGATTAGTCGTTACTGCCAAAGGCACCAGTCCAATTTGGCCAAGTAGAGCTGCGTACATGGCAACATCGGCCAGCGCCATCATGGTAGGCCCGGAAACCGTGCCGCCCGGGCGCAGATGAACCTCATCCACATCCAGCACCATTTCCGCCCAGCCATCCCCAAGATCCGCCAAAGCGCCATAAGCGGCGCCTTGGGGAAAGTGGTCCTCGAGGAAGGCGTTCAGTTCCTCGAAGCTGACTTTCATGCAGAAACCTCTTCCTGGGCCCGACTGCGCAACATGAAGCGCTGGATCTTGCCGCTTGGTGTTTTCGGCAGCTCGTCCACAAACTCAATTTCCCGTGGGAAAGCATGGGTCGAGAGACGCCGACGCACCAGCTCCTGAAGCTCGTCTTTCAAGCTTTGTTCTTCTACTGGTTCCTGGCCGGCCTTGATCACCACGTACGCCTTGATGATGGAGCCGCGCTTTTCATCCGGCTTCGCAACCACCCCGGACTCGGCCACTGCAGCATGTTCCAGCAAAGTACTTTCCACATCTGCTGGGCCAACCCGGTAGCCCGCCGTAGTGATGATGTCATCATCCCGGCCACTGAAGGAGAAACTGCCGTCGCCATGGCAAACCACCATGTCGCCGGTCAGGTAATAACCATTGGCGAACGGATCTTTTTCGCCCCAGGTATAACCGTCGAAATGGAACAACGGCGAAGATTTGGTGTCGACGGCCAGCTGGCCAATCTCGCCCGCAGCCACTTCTTCGTATTTGGTGTTCAGCGCGACCACACGGTGGCCCGGAGAGGCATAACCCATGGCACCTTCTCGCATCGGGTGCTCCATCGCATGGAAATTACAGCAGGTCATGCCGGTTTCAGTCTGACCATAGTGGTCTTTCACCGGGCAACCAAAACGACGGTCAATCCAATTCACCACCTCGGGATTCAGCGGCTCGCCAGCGCTGCTGCAGACTCGCAAACCGAGCGTCTCCCCTTCCGGCAGGACCTGATCGTTCGCTTTCAGCAAACGGTATGCGGTTGGCGCTGCCGCCAGGTTGGTGATCCGGTATTTTCGAATCATGTCGTAGGTGGATTCCGGAGTGAACGCATTCGGATTGAAGTGCGTGGCGTGCCCCATCAACAAGGGCCCGGTCACGGCATAGTAAAGACCGTAAGCCCAGCCTGGGTCGGCAACGTTCCAGAACACATCGTCTTCGCGCAAGTCGATGGCGTATTTCATGTAAACGTAGAAGGCCAACAAGGCTTTCGCGGGCACTGCAACGCCTTTGGCCTTGCCCACCGTTCCAGACGTGAACATCTGCAAGAAGGGATCACTGCCGGTGATCATCACAGGTTCGAACTGGTCTGGCTGGGCGCCCAGCACTTGTTCGAAATCCGGTACATCGTCACCGGTTGCCGCAGCATTTCGACACAACACCGGCGGGCAGCCTTTCACATCGGCCAGTTTGGGGTAATTGTCCGGATCGGTGACCACCAAGCGGGTTCCGGCTTTTTCCAGTCGATATTCGATGGCTCCAGAACCAAAGGCGGTGAACAGCGGCTGGTACACAGCCCCTAAACGCAAGGTACCGGCGATCACAATCAATAGCTCTGGCCCACGGGGCAGAAGGCCTGCCACCCGGTCACCCTTACTGATGCCGAGGGACTGTAAATAATTGGCGAAACGAGCGGAGGCCGCTTTAAGCTCAGCAAAGGTGAGCACACCATCGCCACCGTCGGTTTTCTCGTAATAGAGCGCAACCTTTTGCGGGTCTGTAGCCCACTTGTCACAAATCTCGTGGCATACGTTCAAGCCACTGTCCAAACGGCCATCCAGGACCTCTGACTCCAGTGCGGCCGCATCAAAGTTGCTGTAGACATCATTGTATTGCGGAAGGCTCATCGTCCACTCCTATTGTTGTTGTCGTCGGTTGCACATACTTCATACAGATTTAGCACGACATACATTTTACGTAAAGGTAAACTTTAGGCTAAAAGAAAAGGGCGAACCTAAGTCGCCCTTCCCTGCTTACTCTGGCTGAAACAGCCTCAGAATGCTTGAGAAGTCCAGCTCCCCGTTACCTTGCCCTGCATGCAGCTGGAACAAGTTTCGAGCCAAGGACCCCATTGGAATGGAAGCCTGATTCGTGACGGCGTTATCAAATGCTAGCCCCAAATCCTTGGCCATCAGGTTCACCAGAAAGCCACCTTCGTAGCCTCGTGACGCCGGCACCCCTTCCATCACGCCTGGCCATGGGTTGTAGACGTTTAACGCCCAGTTACCACCAGAACTTTGCTTCATCACTTCTGACAGCACAGCGGGGTCCAAGCCATTTTTGGCCCCCAGCGCCAAAGCTTCGCTGGTACCCGCCATCAGGATGGCCAACAGCATGTTGTTGCAGATCTTGGCAACCTGCCCAGCGCCGAAAGGCCCTGCGTGGAAGATATTTTTGCCCATATCTTCGAGAATCGGTTTGGCCTTCTCGAAGGTACTGGCCTCGCCACCACAGATAAACGTCAGGGTACCGACTTTCGCGCCGCCCACACCGCCGGAGACCGGCGCATCGATAAACTCCAAACCTTTAGCAGTAGCTGCCTCGGCTACGCTGCGGGCAGTTTCCGGCGCAATGGTGGAGGAGTCGATGACCAAAGTACCCGGCGGCAACGCCGACAGTAGGCCATCTTCACCCAGATAAACGGCTTCCACATGCCTTCCGGCAGGTAGCATGGTGATCACATACTCTGCCCCCTCTGCCGCGGCCCTGCCGCTCTCGGCACTGCTTGCCCCTTCAGAAACCAGCGCCTCCACAGCTGAGGCCGACAAATCGAATACAGTAACCTGGTGCCCGGCTTTAACCAGGTTGGAGGCCATCGGCGCCCCCATGTTGCCCAGGCCGATAAACGTGATCTTCGCCATAGTGCTTCTCCTTGTTATTGTTGCAATCCGCCGGGGGGTGTTACCCGGCGTTCAGGCTGAAAAATTCATCAATCCACTGACTGTCCATCTCCGCCAATGAGGCGTAGCGCCAGCGTGGCTGCATATCTTTATCAATCAACAAGGCCCGAATGCCTTCGGCAAACTCACCCTTCTTCAAACAGTTTTTAGACAGCACCAGTTCGTTATCCAGAACCTGCTTCAAACCATCCAGCTTGCTACGCTGATAGTGCCGCCAAGTCAGCGCCAGTGCCGTTGGCGAGGCTTTCGCTACGCCTTTTACGGTTTTCCCCAACCAGTCATCACGACTTCCAAGCTCCTGCAGCTGTGCGACAACCTGTTCCAGTGAGCCGGCATCGGTCACTTGCTGAATCTCATCAAAGTGCTTGCGAACCTCAGATTCCGGCAGCGCCTCAGCACTTTGTTGCTCAAACTGTTTGAGCACACCACTGACCACGTTGTGGCTATCGCCGTTTTGCCACGTGGCGGCTTTCAGATCTTCGATCACTTGCGCTTTCAGTTCGTGACTAATGAACCGATCAGCCATATCCACAAACAGCGCGTCAGCGGCGTTCATGCGCGCACCGGTCAGCCCGAGAAACAGGCCCGTTCGCATGGGCATTCGGTTCAGGAACCAACCGGCACCAATGTCCGGGTATAGGCCGATGCTGACTTCCGGCATGGCCAATTTGGAGTTCTCGGTCACCACCCGGTGAGAAGCCCCCACCATCAGGCCGATACCGCCACCCATGACGATGCCGTTACCCCAACATACGATGGGCTTTGGGAACGTATGGATCAGATAATCCAGTTCATACTCTTCGGTAAAAAACCGCTCGCCCTCACCCAGCTTGCCGGGTTCCGTCATGCTCCGGTACAGCGAGACAATGTCGCCGCCCGCGCAGAAGGATTTCTCGCCCTCCGCTTCCAGCCAAACAGCACGAACACTGGTGTCTTCGGCCCAACGTTCCAACTGCGGTTTGAGCAGTCGGATCATCTCCATAGACAAAGAATTCAAATTTCGTGGCGTATTCAGCCGGGCCACCGCAATGCACGCACCGTCGCTGGTGTTCCACTCTTCAAATACTATTGGTTGATCACTCATAACGGCTCCGGTTATTGGTTTTTCCATTCCGGCTTACGTTTCTCGAGAAACGCGTTAACGCCTTCTTTTTGATCTTCCGTGTGGAACAACTCGACGAACAACTCACGCTCCATGCGCCAGCCGTCGCTGTGGCTGCGGCCATCCCGAGCGCTCATCACCAACTGCTTGCACCGAGCAATAGAGGACGGGCTCTGTTTGCAGGCACCTTCCGCAAGCTCCAGAGCTTTCTCCAGAGACTGGCCAGAGGGCACAACCTCTTCTACCAAACCGATTTGCTGCGCTTTTGCAGCATCCACACGCTCACCGCACAGGATCATCCGCTTGGCCCAACCTTCACCGACCAACCAAGGCAGGTTCTGGGTGCCACCGGCACATGGCAACAGGCCAACGCTGGCTTCAGGCAGCGCCATCTGAGCATGCTCTTCCGCAATCCGGATGTCGCAGGACAACGCACACTCCAGGCCACCGCCCATGGCGTACCCGTTTATAGCTGCAATGGAAACACCCCGGAAGCCGGTCAAAGCGGCAAAAGCTTCACCAAAGCGCTGAGCCATTTCATTGGCTCTTGCCCGATCACCGTCTGCGAAGGTTTTCAGGTCAGCGCCGGCGGAAAAGAATTTCTCGCCCTGCCCTGTCACCACCAGCGCGAAAATGTTCTGGTCTTCATTAAGCTCTGCAACGGTCTTTTTCAGTGCGGCTAACGAATCCACCGTCCAGGTGTTGGCCGGTGGGTTAGCAATGGTCAGAATCGCAATATGGTCACGTTTTTCAAGTTGGATCAGTTCACTCATGATTGAATCCTTTTGTTATCTATTGGCCCGTCACTGAATGGCTTCAGCCACGCCATCATCCAGCAACCGGCGAGCAATGATCATGCGCATGATTTCGTTGGTGCCTTCCAGAATCTGGTGCACTCGCAAATCCCGCACGTAGCGTTCAAGGGGGTATTCCCGGATATAACCGTATCCGCCATGCAATTGCAGTGCTTCATTGGCCACGTCAAAGCAGGCATCGGTCGCAAACCGTTTCGCCATGGCACAGTGCAGCGTTGCTTCCGGGTCTTTACTGTCCAGTTTAAACGCGCCCAACCGCACCATTTGGCGCGCCGCGACGAGGTTGGTCGCCATATCCGCCAGTTTGAACTGCAATGCCTGAAACGCGGCCAGCGGCTTACCGAATTGCTGACGCTCATGCAGGTAATTACGAGCCCGAAGCAATGCGGCTTGAGCACCGCCCAGCGAACAAGTCGCAATATTCAGCCGGCCGCCGTCCAATCCCTTCATGGCGATGGCAAAACCGTCGCCTTCTTCACCTACGCGGTTGCTGGCTGGAATGCGAACGTCTTCAAGTGTGACCATTCGGGTCGGCTGACTGTGCCAGCCCATTTTTTCTTCATTCTTGCCATAGGAGACTCCCTCCGCATCAGCGGGAATCACAAAGGTGGAAATGCCTTTTGCCCCGCTATCAGCATCACCTGTGCGGGCCATCAGCACCAACACATCCGTAGCGCCGGCCCCGGAAATGAACATTTTGCTGCCGTTGACCACGTAGCTATCACCGTCGCGAACCGCTTTGGTGCGCAGGCTCGCAGCGTCCGAACCGGCACCCGGCTCAGTCAGGCAATAAGAAGCCAGCCACTCTCCGCTCGCCATCTTCGGCACAAACTTTTGTTTGAGCTCGTCATCGGCAAAGCTGGCGACCATCCAAGTGGCCATGTTGTGGATGGTGATGAACGCGGCTGTGGAAGGGCAAGCCATAGCCAGCTCTTCCACAATCACCGAGGTGTCCATCCGGGACAGACCCATGCCACCGAGGGCTTCCGGGGTATAAATCCCCATAAAGCCCATTTCGCCAGCTTGTTTCATCACCTCCACCGGGAAAGTGTGGTCCACATCCCACTGCCCCGCGTACGGGGCCATGGTTTTCTCGGCAAAGGCCCTCGCGGCCTCCCGAAACGCTAGCTGGTCTTCCGTCAGGTTGAAATCCATGACTCGACTCCTGGCTGCGCGATTAGCGCAGCTGAATAGAGAAGTTGGCTTCTGACGATGTGGCCTCGCTGTTAAACCAGCGTGAAGTCACGGTTTTGGTCTCAGTATAGAAACGAACCGCCTGCTTACCGTATGCGTGTTGGTCACCGTAGAAAGAGCCTTTCCAACCGGTGAACGAGAAGAACGGCATAGGTACCGGGATGGGAATGTTCACACCCACCTGACCTACCTCGATTTCATGCTGGAAACGACGTGCTGCGCCACCATGGTTGGTGAAGATGGAGGTTCCGTTGCCGTATGGGCTGTTGTTAATCAGCTCAATCGCATCGCCCAGTGAATCTGCATTCATGCAGCACAGTACCGGGCCAAAGATTTCCTCATTGTAGATATCCATCTCAGTGGTGACTTCGCTGAACAACGTTGGCCCAACCCAATGTCCGTCCGGAAGGCCTTCAACGGTGCAACCGCGGCCATCCAGCATCAGCTTCGCACCTTGGGCTTCACCGGTAGCAATCAGAGACTCAACGCGCTCCTTAGCCTTGGCACTGATAACCGGGCCATAGCTGGCACCGGAATCGTTCCAGGCACCCGGGCGAACCTTAGCCATGGCTTCTTTCAGTTCTGGAATCCACTCTTGAGCCGCACCCACGAACACCGCGACTGAGATGGCCATACAACGTTGGCCTGCAGCGCCCACAGAAGCACCAACCAGCGCATTGATCACCTGCTGTTTGTCAGCATCCGGCATGATGACCATGTGGTTCTTGGCACCGGCGAAGCTCTGAACACGCTTCATGTTGCGAGTACCGGTTTCATAGATGTAACGACCGACAGGCACGGAGCCTACAAACGAAATGGCCTTGATGGCCGGGTCGTTCAGCAGCGTGTCCACCTGCTCTTTTGCACCGTGTACTACCTGCAGAACGCCTTTAGGCGCGCCGGCCTGTTCAAACAATTCCGCCAGTCGCATTGGTGTAAGCGGATCTTGCTCGGACGGCTTCAGAATGAACGTGTTGCCGCAGGCGATGGCCATTGGGAACATCCAAAGAGGAATCATGGCTGGGAAGTTAAACGGCGTGATGCCGGCACAAACACCCAGAGGCTGAATCCAGGAGTGGGTATCAACCTCACGAGCAACGTTTTCAACCGTTTCACCCATCATCATGGACGCAACGTTGGCGGCGTGCTCAACCACTTCAATGCCACGCCAAACATCGCCTTTAGCATCGTCAAACGTCTTACCGGTTTCCTGAGACAGGATTTCGGCGATTTCGTCGTGGTGCTCTTTCAGCAGAGCTTGATAACGAAGCATTACCCGAGCCCGCTCGGAGATAGGCGTTTCTTTCCAGCTTTTGAACACCTCACCGGCGTTGTCGATGGCCTGACGCATTTCATCAGCCGTGGCACAAGGCACTTGCGCAATCACTTCGTTGGTAGCGGGGTTGGTCACGTCGATCCAGTTCTCGGTCTGGCTCTGCGCGAATTCACCGGCAATATACTGAGGTACTTTCTTCATGATGATGTCCCGTGGTTGTTGTTGTCCGGAACGCCCTGAATGGCCTTTTCAGTCCCACACCAAGGCGATGATTTACCCACAGACTAGCACGCACCTCAGCAATAGGTGATTGACTAAATTTCGCTCTTGATGGATTATTTTTCGATGGCAAGGAAAACAATTCCCTCACAATCTACGCAAACCTCGCAGTGGCCGGTTCCCTCGGACAGTGTCCGGTACGTTATTCCTGAGCCGATTGTTCGGCTTCTCGCCAGTCATGACCTGACTCGGGAGCTGTACCCCCTCGCATTCGGCCACTACCGGAAGGCCATCGGCCACCATATGCACCGGGAACATCACCGCGACAATCTTTTGATCTACTGCACGGATGGAAAAGCCTTCCTGAACGTTGAGGGAACCCCCCACACGGTCGGCTCTGGCGATCTGCTGCTGTTACCTGCCGGCGCGAGCCACCGGTACACCGCCGACCCGAACAATCCATGGTCCATTCACTGGGTTCACTACTCCGGCCCCTTAGCCGAAGCCTTCCGCCAGCACATGGGTTTCACCAATGGCACCTACATTCGCCATTTAGGGAGGCAACCCCGTTTGCTGGTGGACTTCAACGGTTTGCTGTCGGTGCGGCAGACCGGCTTTCGAACCCAAGGGCTGATACACGCCAGCAACCGCCTGCGCCAGCTACTGGCGGCGGTACCGATCAATGCCGACGAAACCGGGCAGGCCCGGCAGGCTGAGCTGGAGATCATTCACAATTACATGCGGGAACACCTCGAAGAGCGACTCACGCTGAATGAGTTGGCCGAACTCGCAGGCCTGTCGCCCGCCCATTTTGCCACCCGCTATCGCGAGCAGACCGGCACCGCGCCCATTCAGCATTTCCTACACCTGAAAGTAGAGCGCGCGTGCGAACTGCTGGACACCACCAGCCAGACCTTTGCGGATATCAGCCGGCAACTGGGTTACGACGACGCCTATTATTTTTCCCGCCTGTTTAAAAAAGTGATGGGAAAATCGCCCAGCGACTACCGCCACACTGCGAGGCATTGATTAACGGGTGCTGCCACCTCATGCTTGGGCGCTGTTATAGTTGGCACCGCTTCAAAATTCGGATCACAACACGGTTTAAACCACGTTTCGGGAGACATTAATGCAGCCGCTGGACATTCAGGTTGTTGAGCAAGCCATCAGCTGGAGCAAAACCGGTCAGGACTTCTGGTTATGCACCGTGCTGAGTACCTTTGGCTCTTCACCCAGGGCCCCGGGCTCCTGGCTGATTGCAAAAGCCGACGGCGCCCATTGCGGCTCGCTTTCTGGCGGCTGCGTTGAGGAAGATTTTCTTGCCCGATTGAGTGACGGTGACTTTCAAGGACGTCTGAATCGAGTTCGATACGGTGCCTCGGAGGGTCCCGACAATCCCCGAGTTAGCCTTCCCTGCGGAGGCGTCCTGGATGTACTGGTGGAGCACTGGCCCGCTAATGAACACACTCTCGAACACTTTCTCGCACTCAAAAAAGCCTTGGGGGGTGAAGGTGCTCTGGTTCGCAACCTGTGCTTGGAATCCGGCGAAGTTGAACTCGTCCCGGATGACAGCCTGGGCAGCAAAGTTGAAGAAGATCCCAACGAACAGCGAGTGCGCCTGCGCGTGGGCCCCGTTTCCCGACTGGTGATTGCCGGGCTTTCGCCGGTATCGACCGTGTGCGCCAGTTTTGCCCACAGCCTCGGGTTTGAAGTGATTGTCTGTGACCCTCGGCCCGAGGAAGTTCGACATTTCAATGTGCCGGGGGTTACCTTGCGCCAAGAACTCCCATCAGTCTGGATTGCCCGTGAAGGCTGCCACCGGGCAACAGCTATTGTTGCGCTCACCCACGATCCGAAGATCGACGACACCGCCCTTATCGAGGCGGTCAAAACCGACGCTTTCTACATCGGCGTTATGGGGTCTCAAAGAACATCAGAAAAGCGCCGGGAGCGCCTGTTGAGAATTGGCGGGTTAACGGAAGCCCAAGCCGATCGCATTCACATGCCGATCGGCCTGAATATAGGAAGTAAAACGCCCGCCGAGATCGCCCTCTCGGTGATGGCGGACGTTGTTCGGGTACGCGAGGGCGTTACGGCGCCTGCATCGCGTCCAGCTTAGCCGAAGGCACAACGGGCAAGACCACACTCGAAGGCGTCTCTGGCCCGGTGTGCAACGTCATCACGCCCAACAAAGAGTGGAGTGCGGTGAGCAGTGGAGGCAGACCTTGCGCAATATTGCTGGTATTCACCGACACTCTCAAGCTTGACCCAGGCGGCACAAACGCACTGCTAGGGAAAATTTCTACGGAAACTTTGCGCACCTCTCCGGACTCATACGGCTGGGTATCTTCCAGACGGAAGGTATGCCATGGCTGAATCATTTCCCCGTTTACAAATCGAGAGCGTGTTTCATCAACCGAGTTCAGACCAGCTGTCATTAAACCGTTCGTGACTGGGGTGGTGGTGCCGTCCGGGTTCACAATGTCCAATCTCACGGAAACCTGCACGTCCTTCGCGGTGGTTGAGACCCAAAGGTCTGCCTGCATCGGCCCGTTCAGATACAAGCCATCTTCGCCAGCCGGCAAATCATACTTGGCCGCTGCAATCTCGGAGAACGTATTATCTTGCGCACACGGAAGAGGAAGCATGCCGCCCAACCCTGCCGTCCACTGATTGAGACTGGACGAACACAGCCCGTTCAACAAGTGCTGAGCCACCAGCGCTGTTCCAACATCTTCAGGAGCCTGAGGCTGCATCTGGCCAATCCGTGTCAGACCTTCCGCTGGGCTCAAGTAGAAACGTTCTGCCTGCATATCCGGGTGCGGCCAATGGCTGGTGGTGTCGTATTCGTCTAACCCGAGCACATACTGGGTAACATCCGGCTGACTCTTCACATCGGTGTCCAGCCCCATGACGTACTCGTCAAACCATTGCAGACGCAAGGTGTCCAGGTCAGGTACACCGTGCTGATCCGCGCCGTCACCGCCCATAAAACCGACACCCGCAGCACCAATGTGGTCCCAGGGGCCGATCAACAGTTTGGTATCCACCCGAGCGCTCAACTGTTCAAACCAGAGCGGCTCACTGCGCTGAAACAGATCAAATAGCCCACCCACAATAAAAGTCGGCACATTGATTTTATCAGCACCTTCAAGCGGAGAGCGAACTGCCCAAAAATCGCTGTCGTAGGCGGTTTCAGACTCTCCTGTCAGAGCCTTAACAACCGTGGGTACCTGGAAACCTGCCAAGGCGCCATACAAGCGTTCCGGTATAGCTTTCAAAAAAGCTTCAGAATCAACGGCCGCCATCTCCGCTGGAATAATACCGAAGCCTGTCACCATGCCGAGCCATAGCGGAATAAACGTAGCGTTCACATTGCCACCGGTAAAAACAATGTCCCGATAGCCATCGCCGATCGGTACGATGGGGAACGCCGCCTTCACCGCTGGATGGCTGTGCTGCGCCGTCAGTACCGAGGTGATACCCAAATAGGAAATGCCTTCCAAGCCGATACGGTCCTGAGCCCAATCCTGTTCTACCACCCAGTTCAGCACCTCGAGGTAATCCTGCTGCTCACGCTCGTCGAACGCTGCCCAGCTGCCACCGGAGTTGCCAGTGCCACGAACGTCCACAACAACGTGGGCATAGCCCCGCTTTACGAGGAATTCGTTGGCACCGCCTATCTGCGGCACGTACTGTCCTAAAGAGGTGTTATAGGAAGTCTGCGTAAGCACCACGGGGAAAGGCCCGGGAGCAGGCTCTTCTTTACTGAAGCCCGGCAAGGTAACTTTGACAAATAGCCGGGTACCGTCAGATATAGTGATCGCTTGATTACCCAAAGCGACCATGTGGGTAAACTCCGGCGCCCGCTCGTATGGCTGCCACTGACGCCCGTCATCGCCCATCACATCGACAAACCGAGCTTCCGACTGGCGGTTACCTAGGGTCATCATTTGTCTAACGGGTTTCGGGAGTTCTGATGCGTTGGGGGGCACGTCCTCTTCTATGCCTGGCGCGGGCGATGCGTCTGCCCCTATCCCAGAGCTGCCCGAAGATTCCTCTCCACAACCTGCCAGAGCCAGCGAAAGTGCCAACAGCCAAGAAACCGTGATCGAACTTTTTTGCATCGTTACATACTCCCACATATGCAATAGGGAAAGCCGTCTCGCACACCCATTCATGCACATGGAGAAGACCAATATTGACGCAGCTTATCAGTAGAACTTCGTATGGCATTGGCTATCCTGACATACGCTTTTGGCGATGCTGACCATGATGGGCCATGCTTTGAGGTGACGACTAATCGTTTTTATCGGAGGTAGCTTATAGCTGCATTCGAGACGACAGGGGCCAGCACAGCCAAGGATGCGACCGTTCAGTCTCGACGACTTGATAGGAATGTTACTGCGGGAAGGCTTGCATGCGGGGAACTGCAGGCGCTCTTATAACCGGGACTGGATGCCTCAACATCCACTTTTAATTCTAGCGACAACACTCTTGGGTTGATCCGCATTATCTTGGCAAACAAGTCGGCTCGCACAAAATTCGCTCATTTCCAACGTGCTAGTTGCAAGCTTAGAAATGTCATCCCGAAGCCCCTGCGGCATCTCGCGAAGTCTCTTTGTCGCCTCACCATTAGCCACCTGACGCCTCAGGCTATCACCCAGCACGAGATGAACCCTTATACCGGCCCCAGCCATGCGTTTAACGGCCTCTAAGTATTGCTGATCGTAGAATTCCATCGCCAATTCCTCAAAAAAGTCTTTGTGAAACACGTCAGACTGTACTCGGCAGGCTGTCGATCATACTTTCATAGTTCTCAAAATAAGCCACGGGTACCAACCATTCTTTCTTTTCCACTACACCACTGGTGGCGCTTGCTCCGCTTAGCCCTGACAAAACGATGTAACCATACTCAGTAATGAACTGCTTCAGCTCCATTGCGCTCACTCGGTCGTCAGCATTTTGCCAATCCAGATAAACCACATATTCTTCAGACTCGAGCGTAAAGGTGAGAGATTGCGGGGAGTCAGCCCCGAAGGACTGATGCAGGAAAGTCACGTCTTCAGGTGCAGATGTGGTGTCTGGCAGACCGTACATAAACCACTCGATATTAGTGACTCCACACTCTCTATCGCGCTGAATTCCGATGACACCATCAAGAACGACTGCCATAAAGCACTCCGGCCGAAGAGTTAACCGTTTTCCTGCTTCTGAAGGGATGTCAGATACTCGTCCATCTCTTCGGAACTACCGAACACCGAAAGGTCCGGCATGAGCTTAACCACTTCAAACACCTTCTCCACGCCGGGGTTCATTTCGGTCACCATCAGCTGGCCGTCTCGTGCCTTCATCTGCTTCAGCATTTTGAAAACAACTCGTAAACCGGCGGAACTGATAAAGCTAACGCCCGACATGTTCAGCGCCAAATAAGTCACCGAAGGATGGACCATCTCATCCAACTTAGCTTCCAACTCCGGTGCGGTGTCGCTGTCCACTGAACCATCCAGCCTCAGCCCTAATGCTTCATCACTTTTCTGAATCACCGAAATTACTAACGACATAACAGGTTTTCCTTTGAGTCGCGTTTCAAGTTCCATCTGATAACCATGGTGTTGATACCATTCTGGTAGTTATAGTGAAATTCATCACTAAGTGCCGGGATCAAATGCAGCCCCATCCCACCGTCAGCACGGGAACCTAAAGATTCACCAGGCATTGGCCTGGCGTTGGTGGGATCAAAGTGGGGGCCGGGGTACTCCACCACCAAGTCCAAACACTCCGTCCCCAGTTCAACCGTTAACGTCCACACTAAGTCCGGATTATCCGGGGCTACATGCATTTTGAGATTGGCATAAATTTCGTCAACAATGACTTGTAAGTCATGTACCAAAGCACTCGCCACGCCTAGCTGCTGCGCTTCATGAGCCACAGACTTTTGTACACGGCTGACCGGTTCGTTAGCACTTACCTGTAGCTTCATAATCCCTGGCGGCTCAATATCATTATAGTTATGTCGTCGGACTGCTCCGCCCCCGCAGTGTACTCCACCAAGCGCTCACGAATATTGGTCAAAAAACATTCTTCGTAACTACGCGGTCTACCACCAAGACTCAAAAGTCGCTGCTCACCAAACTCCTCGCCAGCAGCATTAAATGCTTCTGTGACTCCATCGGAGTATAGTACAAGGCTACCTCCGGCGGGAATTTCAAGAAACTCCGTGACCGGCTCTAATTGTTCATACAAGCCAAGAGGGGCAATGGTCTCGCCACTCCAAAGGTGCGGCAATTGATCACTGTATCGTTGCATAGGCATAGTATGGCCGGCGTTAATCATCTCCGCCCTGCCGGTCTCTTTGTCGACCAGCACCATCACCAATGTCACGAACATGCACGCGTCGTTGCCTCGACATAGCTCTCGGTTCAACGCAGCGGTAATGCTCTTCAAATCACCATCGTTGTTGTAAGCCAGAAAATTCAACAAACTGATGGTCTTGGCCATAAACAGTGCCGCGGGGACGCCTTTATCGGAAACATCTCCCACGGCCGCAAGAAACCGCCCCCGAGATAACGGTATCACTTCGTATAGATCGCCCCCTACGGCACTGGCGGGATTCAACCAAGACTCAATCCTCCAGTTTCGAAGCTCTTTCACATACGACCCATTGCCCGGAACCATCGACATCTGAATACTCTTCGCGACCGCCAACTCGCTCTCTAGCTTCTTCCGTGCCCGACGTTCAGTATCGGCAGTGTCCGCCAAATGCTCGACTAAACGCTGATTGATAAGGCTCGTTTTCATCACCGAACCAATCACGCTCAAGTGTTCTATCGTAGATTTCGCCACATATTGAAACTTTGACTCCACAACCAAAAAGCCCAGCAGATAGCCCTTCAGGGAATCACTGTACAGCGGCACCACCAGCACAGGCTTGGATTTCTTGTGAGCTTTCAGAAAACCATACAAATCGTCTTGAGGGCTGATGTATTTCGGATCACGATTTGGAAACAGGTCGTTGAAACGCTCTAGAGCAATGGACACACCACCTTCTGCGTTCTCGTCTACGTTAAAGTCGGTGCTGGAGACAGGAACAATCAAGTCTCGCTCTGACTCCACCCGCCAAACCTCTATAGACCCCAGATCATATTTCGATTTAATACCCTGAATTACACAGGTCAGCCCGGCAGAAAACCCTTCCGATGGAACGTTAACAATAGAAACGCTAACCTCGCGAACATAGCGTTCGTTTTCAGAAGACGCCTCCAGCTCAAGCCTCCATTGCTCCCGTTCAATCGCCAGCCCTATCAGCGAAACCGCAAAAGCAAAGTGACCGACCACGTCGTTATCGGGGCGCTTAGGTACATCACTGAACAGTGTTATGACGGCCTTTAGATCACCAGCCTGCCCCAATACGGGCTCAGACCATGCCGAGGCTACGTTCAGAGACTTCAGAACATCGGCGTAGCCCTGCCACTGAAGATCTTCACTAACGGATTCGCAAATAACGCTTTGTCGTGTATGCGCGGCTGAACCAATGGATGTGGCACCATAGCGGGCCGATACGAAAGGTACTTCCGAACAAAAAGCACGCGAGAACTCACCCACACCCTGAGTGATCAAACTGTCTTTCTGTTCGTCATATAACGAAATAACGCAGTGGGCGCCGGCAATCTGGGTTTCCAGCAGTTTGGCTACCCGATCAATAATGCTTTCAAGAGAGCTGCCGTCGTTCACGCTGAATAGCGCTCTTTGGCGCAAGTTATCAGCAATACTTTGAAGCTTCCGGTGATGAATATTAACACCAGAGAAAATCATAGCCGGCTCACCCGCAAACACCGTGAGCGTTACTTCGCAGTCCATCCACAAACTTTGGTCGGGCCCCGCCGAGAAGCACCATTCTCGGCGCTCGATGCCTAGCTCACGGCCTCGAGATAACAAATCTTCGAAATCTAACAGACTGTGCGGGGCCGATAGCCAAGCGTCGGGCTGGCTAAACACCTTGTCCATCAATTCTTGTTCACTGCTGCAACCGAATAGCTCCAATGCCTGACGATTAGCAAACAACAGCTTTGGCCATTGCCGCTCAAAAATCAGGATAACGTCTGGCAGTTTATTCAGGAGAGCGCGAGTGTCTTCGAGGGAGGAGTTGTACTGACGGCGAAATTCTTGAAGGCGAGAGGCTAATGATTGAAACCGAGCAGCTTCCCTTCTGCGAAAACGAAAATGCACCAGAAGCACAAGCGCTGCTATGGCTAAGGCCAAACCCAATGACGGCAACACAAGTACTTCTGGAAGCATTACGGTTTATTCCATTAGTTCGAGGTGCTCTAGCGTTTCAATCGTAATCGCACCAGAGGCCAATCCATTTTCCCGCTGATACAGGGTGAGCGCATCCAAGGTTGCCGGCCCAAGAAGCCCGTCCTGCACACCAGGAGCATAGCCTTGATTCTCCAAACGCTGTTGCATTTTCAGGACCATGTCACTGGTTAAGTTGCGATCGCACACAGCCTGTCTGGCTACAATTTTCGGTTTCCCTTCGTAGCGCTTAACATTCATTGAAAGCATTTCGGCCGGTACTTCCTGCTGAACCGTTTCAGCCGGCTTGACCAACTCTGCAATTTCAAGAGCGTCGATCTCGTCTTGCATGGCTACCGGAATGACTTCTGCTGGCTCATCAACTACCCAGCGGGTCACGGTTTTGTACTCGGCGGGGATCACTTCCGTGCGGGTTGTTTCCGGCTTAACCAGTTTGGTTACCCTGACCGTTTTCGTTTTTGCAGGAATTTCCTTGGCGCAGAACCCAAAGGCAGAAGATGCCCGGGCATAGGCCGCAGCACCCGATGTCCGGCAAGGCTCTAATTCGGTACGGGCCTCTTCCAAAACCACTTCTTCTTCCACCTCTTCGTATACCGCAGGCTCTACCACCAAGCGTGTTGTTTCAGGCTTCACTTCAACCTCTTCCACAACTTCTTTATAGGTGGCGGGTTTAACGCGGTAGGTTTTGGTGCCCTGCTTTGTCACAACCTTCTTCAGCCCACGACGAAATTCTGCTGGGGTTACTTCCAGCCGCACCTCAGAGTCCCGTACTTTGACTTCAAGATTGTCGTGTACGGAGCGAGGATGAATCTGGGCGTATACCCAGCATTGGCCGGGCTGGATATCCATCACTGGCTCGCCCATTGTCTGCAGGCCATTTTCTGCAGGCGAAGAGGTCACCGCCTTCTGAGCCGAAGAGGACGTTGGCTTACTTTTCGCATTTGCCTTGGTTGTTTCAGAGCGTTGCTGCGGTTGCTCAGCCGCAGATGGCTGCACAGCATTTTTTTCAGGTTGGCGTTTCGAGGTTGTCACAGAGTTTTCTGCGCGCTTCTTCGGCGCTGAAACGCTACGGGGCTCCACAGCCCGACGAGGATCAACCTCATAGGAGTAGATACCACTAACGGATTGCGCTTCTGTTTGAGGCTCTAATGCACACCCTGACACGGTGACAACCAATATCGGTAACCAATAATATTTACGTAACACGCGCCTGCCTTTGTTCATCGTTTGTATTGTGATTGCCTCTCTATAGAGAGGCAGAAAGTTATTTAGTGGCGTCAGTATATCAACTTTAAAGCTCTACATTTTCAATCAACTGAGTACTGAGCTGATCCGCACCAGTCATGGTAATTTCCAACCCGGAAAGATCTACGCCTAACGCCATCAATAGTGGTGACACAATCCCTTGAAGCAAAACTGTGGTCACAAGGTTAACCAACACTTCCACTACCGGTTCAAGCAGCTTAATCAAGGGATTCAATAAACTAAGGGCACTAGAATCACCGCAGTCCAGAGCCAAATTCTCAATACTGAGGTCCAACCCTTGGATCCAGGTTGGCTGACTATTGGTCAATTTCTTCGCGCATTGCCCATCCGGACAATACAACGGAACGCTGGTTAATGAATGCATTTGTTCTGCAATCGGGATATTCACTCCGAGATCAGCATCCACACACAAATTCAGGAGAGGTTGCCCCAACAAAGCAAGCTTTAACAGGTCTGCATGTATTGGTTTATGCGCTACCGTACCATCAGGCTGAATCGTGCCGGTCTCTATGCTGGCCACCGAAGGGTGCGCCAACACTTCGATGTCGATATCGTTTTTATTGCCTCGGGCACAACGGGCGCCTACAAATTCGGCTCGGCCACCCCCCACGTTAACTGTCAGCGGCACCCGAATGCTATCCAATAGCTCTACCTTTACAAGCCCCAAGGTCAAACCTGAAATCAAATCACCGATAAAGCCAATGGAAAGCTCTAAATCGATAAGCGCTTCCAAAGACACATCAGACGAGCGAAGCTCCGTTATCCACTTACCGTTCTTGCCTTGCCGTGCCGGACCAATCACAACAGGCGCAGGATTATCCACAGCTAGCTTTAATGCGAGATCAAGGTCGCCAAGCAACCCATTATCTAGCAAGGGTTTCAGCGCCGGGGTCGCGTTGGTATCTATATCCAACCCAATCAAGCCAGTGCCTGATGCCTTTCCTAACTGGTGCGCGCTATTCAGTACAACGCTCATAATGAAATCGTAAAGCGGGAACTCGGCACTCCGGGCTGCTTCTTTATTCCCCTTCACTTCGAGTACCGAGGAAAGCTCGAGCCCAGTAAGTCCTACGGCACCCGTCAAATCATCTACAAGCGCACCTACGGGCGTCGTAACCCCGCCAACGACATCAACAACGGCATCCAGCACTTCAATCAAAGGACGATCAAGCAATGCCGTAACATTATTGACACCAAGATTGGTAAGCAGATCACCGACCCCAATCAACGTGGATTCAAGACTGGTCACACTCGTTGGGTCAAGGGCATAATTACTCTGACCTAGAATGCCGCCGAGAAGGTTTCCAAGAAGACCGTTGGTCACTTTCACGGTTGAGCTGTTGGCGCTCAGAGTCGCGTAAAGCTCTTTTCTCGCTGCAGCGTTCACTGAGAGCTCAACCGGCTCGAAGAAGGTTTCTGGCAGCAACCATGAAACTCGTTCTTTTCGAGTGTAACGAACGACGGCCGCATTACTTTG
Source organism: Marinobacter sp. SBS5 (assembly GCF_048285575.1). NCBI lineage: Bacteria > Pseudomonadati > Pseudomonadota > Gammaproteobacteria > Pseudomonadales > Marinobacteraceae > Marinobacter > Marinobacter sp. SBS5. The sequence goes on from NZ_JBLWAZ010000003.1 coordinate 686,701, forward strand.
GTTGGGGGGCGTTTCTTTGAATGCGAGTTCGCTGGTATCAGGCTGGCTTGCATCAAGCACGCCTACAATCAGTTCAAGATCACTGCTATCACCGTCAAACCCTGCTTGTTTCGCTGCCGCCAACGCGCGCGAGCGCATCAGGCTGACATCTCCCACACCACAGGCCATAGCCTCGTCAGCCGCCGCTGTTGCAGCTGCGTTAACCACAGATTGCATGTCGTTTTTAACACTGTAAAGCCGCGTAGCATCCATCGCCAGGGTTGCGACTACAGCAATAACAACCAGCAAAAAGGGCATCAGGAAAATCAAAACGCCCTTTTGGCGCTTGATATCACTCACCGCTAGAGGACTCGCCAATACGATCAGGCATAGGCTGATCAAAAGACTCTGCCAAGCGTTTCTGAGTTTTTGCATAGAGAGCCGTGCTCAGTTCGCCGCCTCTCGGTGTTTGATCAGCCTGTTTATCGAAAATCTTTCTGACATCGGTTCGGTTATCACGCTCAAGATGAACACCGGATAAGCCAAGATCCGTTTCGGTTTCAGTTGCTATGGCGTTAGAGGTCACCAACGCCATAACTGCTAAAAAACAGGCCTTAAATTTCATCAGACACCTCCAGAAAAGCGCTCAGAAAACTTTATACCCGCTGACACTGCCTCATTACTCAGGCCTAACTCACGCTGAAGTTTAGCAACAGAATCATCACCACCTTGCAAATAATACGCAGCAATCATATTTCTACCTACGGTCTCTTTCTTGCCTGAAAGTTCGTAGGCCGTGCGCAGTTCAAAAGCAGCCTGACCGAAGAATCCGCCCTGCATAAGCACGACGCCGAAGTCGTTTCTCATATCTGCAGATGCGGGCTCTTTCGCCTTCGCCGTTCCCAGAGCCTTTAATCCCTCTTCAATCTTCCCACCTTTTACATAAACCACGCCTAAGCCGTGATATGCCTGGGCGCTGTCACAAGTTTCGGCGATCTGCTGATACACGTCTTCTGAATAATCCAGTTGTTCGACTTTTGCGAGCAACTGGGCCCATCGCAACCAATGCTGCTGAGTTTGGAACGATAGCGCTTCCAACCGTGCCAAAGCTGCGTAATTTTCTGACGCATTCATCATCGAATCGATAGCGTCTAACTCAACACGATGTTCGGGGGTCATGTTGGTAGAGCAGTTGATCTGCAAATCACTGCCGGAAGTCCGCACTTCCTTCTCAGTGTCTTGTACAGGGGGAAGAGCACAACCCGAGACCATTGCTGCAGTGAGGAATGCTGTCGTTAACAGGCTGGCCTGCTTGTACTTCATCTGTTGCTCCTTGAATTAAATACGGTCACGTTCAATTTTTTTCGAACCCAATAACGCACTACTGTTGGAGCGCGTCCATGATCGATAGCACGGCAGGCCCACCAATTAATATAAACAAAGAGGGCAGCATAAAGGCCATCATGATGATTGTCATTCGGGCGCCTACTTTATTCGTTTCTTCTTTCAACTTACTGCGCTCTTCATGGTGGGCTTCGGTAACAATTTGCTCCAGGGCCCCGGAAACTCCGGACCCAAGCGTGCCCGCCTGCTTCATGAGCGTGACATAGCTACGCAAAACCGTGAGGTTCCGGTTTCGGCCTAATTCATCGAGAGCTCGACTCCGGTCTGCCCCGCTTTCCATGACTCGATTGAAACGGTCGATCCTGGTTACCAACAGAGGCATCAGCTCTCTGGCTTGATGCGAGATCAACTTCAACGCACGTTCCGGGCTAAGGCCTGCCTCCATCAACATCCGCGTCATCTGACAGAGCTCTATCGATTCCCGGTTTTGTTGTTTTTCAGCCGTGCGGCCTGAACTGCGAATAAACTGCCGCGAAAGATAAAACGACATCATAAACGTAACCGCCGTCACCATAACGCCAGAAAACACAATGGCGAGCAAAGTCAAAATCAACGGCACAACCCAACAAACAACAATATAATACTGCCGAGCCCGATAAGGTGTTTTGCCCGTCGCATCCAAGGCGGGTTCCAGCTCCTTAAAATCGCCCGCTATTAGAGGTTGCCCAACTAACCAGTAAACAAACGTTTCCAGAGGCGGGCTACCTGATTCATCCTCTGTGGTCAGTTGTCGGTGATGCAAGCGAGCTCGAACCCGCGACTGCAACGCCCAGGCAGGCGCCCAGACCCACAGGTAAAGCACCGAAACAACGGCTAAAACAATCGCTCCTACAAACCAAAGATTAACCACGGCCCACTCCCCTGATCAGGTTCCAGACCAAAACCGTTCCGATGACCTGCAACACACCCGCCGTAATCATCATGGTATGGCCCGTCGCGGTATTCAGAAGCGCCTCGGAAAATTCCTCGTTCATTAGCACAACATAGGCACCCAACCCCGGGGGCATAATGGCAAACACAATGGCTGTAAAACGGGTTTCAGCAGTAGCCGCCATAAACTCACGACGTAACTCTTCACGGGACCGAATCGCTTTAGACACTTCTTCAAGCACCGGCCTGACAGGAGAGCCAAAACGGGCCGAAGTTCTCAAAGCAATCGCCATCTGGGTAAGTGGAGGAATGCTGTAAAGCTCTGCAAAGCCATCCAGAACCTGCGTGTAATCACGGCCCTGACTGATAGCGCCCCGCAACCGGAAACATAGGGGTTCAAACGCCGGCGATGCATCATCGAACGCAACCAACATACTTTGCTCAACTGAGCGCCCTGCTGAAAGGGAGCGCAAGACAGCATCAACGATGCCTGGAAGCTCTTCGAAAATCTGGCGGCGCATACGCTCAAATTTAACGCGCCAAAGAGTTATTGCAATTAAGATGAGCGCGATCACCGCAACCAAAGCCTCTATCGGGCCCCGAGCTACCACAATAGCAACGACAACAGCTCCCCCCCCGATAAACAGCAGGAATAACCGAGGAACAGAAGCCTTTATTCCGGCCTTCATCATGAGCTGTTCAATGGGGCCTAACCGAATGCCAGCGACTGTTTTTTCTTCAATGACATCTTGAGGTGCCAACCGGCGACGACTTTGCTTTTGCAAGTTAGCCATCCCGCGATAGTAGCCGACCACAAACTGCAGCAAGACCACCACAACGGATAAAAAGCCCAAAACCAAGGCCGACAGCCACAAGATTTGTACACTCACTGCGCTTCGCCCTCTACAAGCTCATCCCTGACATCCGCGGCTTGGTACAAAATATTCATCTGGTAAGGGTTGGACTTGGTCGGTGTCATTTCGACAACTTCGCTGACAATACGACGACCATTTGAAAGGCGTTTAAGCTGAACGAGCACATCCAAAGAGGAACCGATCAAGCGCCCGATGGCCTGCTCGCCGGCGTCATAACCGTTTACAGCCAGCAACGTTTCTATTCGAATCATTGCGTCCTTTGAAGAGTTCGCGTGTATCGTGCTCATCGAACCCTCGTGCCCTGTGTTCATCGCCTGCATGAGCTCGATAATTTCACCGGCACGCACTTCACCGACAATAACCCGATCAGGCCGCATTCGGAGCGCGTTAATAACCAACTCGCGAGCACTAATACGACCGGAGCCCTCTGCGTTGGCTGGCCGAGTTTCCAGCCGAACAATGTGGGGGTGGCCAAGTTGTAATTCAGCCGAATCCTCGATCGTCACAATCCGTTCATCCTTGGGGATGAATTGACTGAGCAGGTTCAGGATCGTTGTCTTTCCTGTGCCTGTACCACCGCTCACAAGCAGATTTCTGCGCCCCTGCACGATTTTAACTAACAGATCCAAACACTCTCTTGTCAACGACCCAAGATTCACCAAATCCGATGCTGCCAAATGCTTTTGAGTGAATTTTCGAATCGAAACGGACGGCCCATCAAGAGCTATCGGCGGGATAATGGCGTTCACCCGAGAGCCATCCTGAAGCCGGGCATCCACCATGGGGCTGCTCTCATCCAATCGCCGCCCTAAGGGCGCCAATATTCTACGGATGATGCGCATCACATGATCGTCATCAATAAATCGGGTTTGCGCCTTTTGCAGTACACCGGCCACTTCCACAAAGACGTTTAAGGGGCCGTTAACAAGGATGTCGTTCACTTCGGCATCGGCCAATAAGGGCTCCAGTGGGCCCAGACCAACTATTTCGTCCAGGGTTTCTCGAGCTAACATGACCTGCTCAGCAGTTGCCAGAGGTATGCGATGATTAGCGATGTACTGATTAACGTTCGCTTCTACAAATTTCTCGAGTTGGCTGATTTCGGTTCGTTCAACTTCAAACCCTTCTTCGTCCAACCGCTCGATCAGGTGTGCGTGCACTTGTTTTTTTAGTTGCTGATATTCTTCATCGACACGAGTTGCCACGATTTAAATGCCCCTCAGCGTTTATTGAAGAAGGAGAACGGCCCCTTCAATGAGTGCTCGCTCACGTAATGTTTATGTACAAACTCCACCAACTTTTTCTGATAAGGCGATGATCTTGGCAGGGCCCCCAATGGCACGCCGGCATTGATGGAGTCCAATCGGTTTAGCCATTCAACGGGAAGGCGAAGGCTTGCTTCCAGGCCTATGTTTTTCTCGATATCTTCCAGCTTTAAGGTCGCCCCTTTCTTGTATCCATCAATGACCACCAAGCTCTGACATTTTGAGCCCAACCACTTGCGACTCTGCTGGAGCATTGCCTCCGTATACTGGATCTGGTCGACCACTGGGTGAGCCAAAATCACCAATTTAGTGATATCCGACCCGAGAATTTTTAGCCAAGCTTTCGCTTGGTGCTCCACTACCCGGATGACCATGTGATCAAACAGCTCGGCCAACCTCGATACGGCAATAAACAAATCGGCCGCATCATCGCCCGTGAGCGTTTCAGCCATGATATTGCCTGAAAGCAAACGCAGCCCCGGGGAATACTCTTCCAGGGCCGTATTAACAAACGACTGGTCGATCGCTTCGGTTCGCTTGACCAAGTCATTCAGACTTAGCCGGTTCAGACTATCCAAATAAAAGGACCGGTTTTCAGTAGCCATGGTATCGATAGCTAATACGGAACCCTTGGACTGCTGATGACTAAGCTCACACGCCAGGTTCTGCGCAAAAAAGCGGGTGTCGACAACCGATGCCGCGCCAAGCACCAGCGTTAAAGAACCGGCCACTCTTTCCGCTTTAGACTCCGCATCAACCGCCGCTAATTGGGAAAGTGCATAAATCCTCTCGCTGGCCCTATCCCCATCAACTCCGGTAATTAAGCAGTCTCGAGCGCCCGCTCTCATTACATCCAGCAGCAGCTCCTGCGAAATATGCTGGGCAACTGCGACCAAACTGACGCCAGGATTAGACGTTAGGATGGCAGAAAAGAGCTTGGCAGAACGGCCAGGTTCAGTCTCGTTGACAGCCGCAACAACCACTTTGGCTTGGCTAGCTTGGACCAATCGATTTACACGTGACAGATCACCCGAAGAAACAAACTCAAGGCTCCAGGCATCTCCAAGCACTCGCTCAAGCCAAGCGCGAATGCCTACTTCCTCTGCAATACAGACCAGAGTCTCACTCATGCTACCCAGCTCCTTACCAGCTCAAGCCACTTTCGAGAGGCTCGGTACCGTCCCGTGAGTTAATGAACATATCGCCCCACTCGGTACTGCTGTACTCGTATTTTTTCCCGAAGCTCTTTATGTCTTCAGACAGTTCCTTCTTGGCACTCACAAACCGTGGCGTAACCACCATGATGAGTTCGCGATCTTCGCTGGAAATACGGTCAGACCGGAATAGCGCGCCCAGAATCGGGATGCTTCCTAATCCGGGCAGCTTATCGCTGTTATTGAACGTAGAGCGGCTCACCAAGCCACTGATCACAAAACTTTCGCCCGGAGCCATAGAGACCATGGTTTCCGTTCTACGCACTCGCAACCCTGGAACAGACACCCCGCCACTAGACACCCCCGAGGTAAAATCCAGGTCACTCACTTCCGGCGCAACCTTGAGTATGATCTGGTTCTCGTCAACGACGGTTGGTGTTAATGACAGGCTGACACCAAATTCTTTGTACTCAATTTCGACCTCACCATTGCTCCCGGAAATCGGCACCGGAAACTCCCCGCCCGATAAAAAGGTCGCATTTTGACCACTTAAGCTCACCAAAGACGGCTCAGCCAAGGTGTAAGCAAATCCGCCAGATTCCAACGCATTGATGATACTCAAATGATTTGACCCAAAACTGAACAGATTAAAGCCATCGGTTCCAATGCCCGCCGCACTTCCTGGAACGCCTCTAGGACTCGTAAAACTGCCGCCATTAGGTGAGATTCCGAATGCATTATCACCACCGTTAAATAGCTTGGCATAATGGAAACCCAAGGTATTTAGCTGCTGTCGGCTCACCTCAACCACCCGGATATCGGTTTGGACCTGCATAGGCACCGGATGCCGCTCGCCAGCGGTGGAACTCACCAAATAGTCTGTTGTGCTCGGAGATGACTTGCCTTTAAGCCAGACCCTGACAGTTACAGCGCCTGAGGCTTTAGCCGTAACAAGAACTTCTTTTTCACCGCTGGCCTGGACAGAAGCAACTTCCGGATTCGATACCGCAACCTTTTCGAGTTTCTGGGCGAACGCAATAATGTGCTGCTGCCCGGGCGCTAAGGCTACGACTCCAGAATCACTAGCAAAGGCGACCTGAAAGCCAGCCAATCCAATCAACATCGCACAAACAGCAATCACCGAGCGCTGCGCAATTTTCATGTTAGCGAACATACACTGTCCTTGTTTCTGAACCTTCAAATACCTGCACCTTCAATCCAGGCTGCTCTTCTTCTTGTGCCTGTTTTTGGCGTGCTTTTTTCTCTTCTTCCTTTCTGGCCTGGGCTTCGGGGGACAGTGGCCGGATATCAGCAAGGAACACAACCTCTTCCCGCGCCCCACTCGACTCAGCGGGCGCTTCAGTATCGCCATCGGCATTCGTTTCGCCGTCAGCACCCAAAGCCAGGACACTCCCTCCATGACTCGTCGCCACAAATTTCAAACTGGCTTCGGAAGCTGCCAGTGCCAAGCGCCCGACTTGCTTATCTGGAACCGCCAAAACCATGGTGGCATTCCTGCGACGCTCATCTTCTGAAGTTAATTGAGCTGGATCTGTCACGCCCTTTACGGCTAACACTTCGATTTCGCGAAGTATGATTGATGAGGAAGGGCCGTCTTGGGAATCCCCTCGGAAGGTGGCGACCACATCAACCACATCTCCGGGCTGTAGCAAACCACCAATACTCGAAATAGGATTAAAATCGAAAGCTACGGCTCGCATGCCTTCTTCAAGGATGGTTTGCAGTGTACTGGCACTTTCTAAAACGGACTGACCTAGAGGGTTACCTGCACGAAGAGGTGTTGTGGTCGTTTCACCAAATGGCGCGTCATCAACGGTTAGCATACCCGGCAATTGAACGGTGGTTTCAACCTCAGCGAACAATTCAGGGGCCAACTCCGTACCGGCATCAACATCTTTAAGGGCAAACAGATATCGGAAGGTGGGAAGCGACGGTTCATCACTTACACGGGACAACGCTGGCAAGGATTCAACATCTGCCGCAACAGAGGATTTCTCTTGGTTATATCTAACCAGACCGACGATCGCCAGGACTACAGCAGCCAACGCAAGTAAGAGCGCCGGCAAGGCCGAGACAAATTTCGCCCTCATTATTTGTTCCTATCCTTGTATGCTTATTGTAAGTCTTTTTACGGCCACGAAGCCTTTAGAACGCTACCGCAGCGGTCACGGACAGCTTGCTAGGCTGCGGTGGGAAACTACCCAGAAAGCCTAACTTGAGCTGCGGCAAAAATGGATTGGTGCCGTCAGCACTGAGCCTGCACTCCAGCAGCCCCACACCGTCTTCAATCACGTTTTCACAAACCTTATCAGAATCGGATATGCGTTCCTGAAGTCGTGCTGGCAGCCTTTCGACTAATTTATCAAGCCGCGCATTGCTATGGGCCACCACGGTTGCTCCGAAACCCTCGACCTCTCCTTCTTTATAACTTGGATAATCTCGGCGATCCAGATTAAAAACCGACGCAGCAGCCTGACTTACGACATTCTGCATTTCCTGTTTATGGAAAAACAGCAAGCCGTACACCAAGCCGCCGTATAGGAGAGCAATCAGTAGAGGGAGGATAAAGATGAACTCCAAGGCCACAACCCCGGAGCTTTTCTTCGACATAGGGCTACTCAAAAACAAACCCGAAGAGCAAAAGGTTTACCGACATTTTACTCTGAGCCACCACCAGACGCATCTGTCGCAGTGCTAAAGATGTCATTAAAAAACCCGGTGACTTTATCACCCAGACCAGAATTGGATAAAAGCACAAGAATCCCGACCAGCACTGCCGCCAACATGATGTACTCGAGCGATGAAGCACCCTTCTGTTTCTTAGGGGCTGCATTTTTAATCCGGGCTACTACTGTTTTATCAAGTTTCATTTAAATTACCTCTAACTGCGGGACTGTTATTGTTAACTCAGACACTCAAGGCATTTCCTGTAAACTTATTTCTTTCCCGCACTTTCCATTGCGACTAGCCACGGCCTTCAATAAGTTCACACTAACACCGTTTTACATTGCGATCTGTTGTTTTCTATGGACGAAACGTAAACAATTGCAAGAGATACCTTCTTTCTACAATTATATGCGAACCCCGTCACATAACGATACCCATTCGGGCCTAACCGCCCCAACGCCCATCTCTCCAAAACAGCTCGGAACACAACCCTCTGGCTTTTAACTCATCTTCAACGCACCCTCGCAACTCATCCTGAATCGCGCGCCCACGCCGAAGTTGCTCGTTAAAAACCGCCGCTAACCTGCGTGCGAAGAACGGGCAACTTTGCTGATCGGCCGCAAAATCGTAGCTCGTTACTCGCGATGCGTCGAATAAAGGGCCAAGAGGGGGAAACACTGGAACGACCAAATAATGGGGCAAACCCCTGCTTGCTCGCCACCGCCCCTCCTTCTTTAGCTTCGGGCAACAACGGCGCCAGCAACTCATAGAGAGCAGCATTACCGGGTCTACGAGGCAGCGGAGCATACTCAGGGTGTTTTAACAACAACCGCACGAGAATCGCATGGTTGGGACGAATCGTTCCCACACTATCCTGCTCATCTTCAGAACCCAGCGTTTGCAGTGCCTCTGCAGGTGTTTTCGCTTTCTTCAATTTCCCTAAGCGGTTAATCGGCACGTTGAGCAGCATGGCTAAGTCGAGGTCTCGAACTTCCCCTTGACCAACCACGCTCTCCAGCACCAACTTCAAGTTCGTCAGCGTACGACCACTCACCGGCACGGCCGGGTGAGTGAGTTCGTTACGGGGTTCGCAATAAGGAGAATCAAGCACTAACCATACCTATACAGCCAAGAATTCGGTGCTAACATAACCTACAACTGAATTAAGCCATACCCTCCCACGACACCGCTCAGTTAATCGATCGGCCATAAGGATTCATGTACGTGTCTGTTATCGGAGCCAAAACATTCTTTTTCTATGAAGGCGACTCCCTCCCGGCTGATTACACACTCTGTCGCCCGGACTATTTTCAGCATGTGGATTTTCAGTTGCCCAGCAAAGGCGTCACTTTATTATATGGCCACAAAGGCCCGGGAAGCCTTATCGGTGCAGCCGTGCGCCAAAGCGCTAATTCTGGATTAGGCGTCTGTTTTGCGGATATTAAAATAGACATCGGCACATGGGATGCGAACAAACAAAAGTTCGAAAATTTCAACCACTGCCGCTTCTTGAATCTACCCCGAAGAACCAACCGGGAAGTGCTCGACGACATCAACATCCACTGGAACCATTGGCTAAACGAAGAAGGAGCCCCTGCCGAAGATTTTCCGCGCAAACCCTCGAACCGGATGGACCTGCTAGATCGACTGATTGAGCTAGCCCCATATAACGAGCTAAATGCAATTGCCTACGATGCGCCCACACGCTTTGGCATCTCCAAGTTCCTGACCGTTTTCAACATGGATGCCATTCGGCAAGACGAAACAATCCTGATTCCTCCGGGGCCGCGACTGCGCTTTCAAACACCTGCCGACTACTCTTCCCCCGCCTCTGACTACCGAACGTAGCCATACCTAACGAGGCCGACTTCGTTTAAGTTCAGGCTGAACCTTTGTGATGCCGGTGAGATGGTTATAAGATCCCCTATCTTATCCTTCCCATTTACAAACAAAGCTCCAAGGGGCCATCGCTATGTCCACCCTCAGAAACACGGCTCTGATTGCCGCGTTAGCCATTCCCGCTGCTACAGCAACCGCTCAGGATTTTCCGTCGCGCTACAGCAGCCTTGGCATCGAAGCCAGCTTCGTCGATTCGGGCAACTCTGATGTCACATCTCGGGCAGGCGATGACATCACCAACTACTGGGAATTCGGCCTCAACTTCACCCATCAGTTCAATCCTAATATCAGTATGCTGCTACAAGGCAGCTATGCCGAATCCGAAACCAAAAAACTTGATGAAGATCTAGACATTTTGCGCGGTTCAATTGGCGCACGGTTTCACCCAAGCCGCTACCGGTTGGCCGGTTGGCGCCCATTTGCAGGTGGCGGATACAGCTACGCCGATATCGACGTTGATAACTTGGGCTCTCAAGGCGAAGACCTGATCTTTGCTGAAGCCGGCCTGCAAAAAATGATTGCCCCGAGATTTATTGCTGAGGCGGGCGTTCGTGGCCGGGTAGAAATTGAAGACGAGTACTTTGACGCCCAGGTTTTCGCAGGCGTGCACTATGTGTTCGGCCGAACGTTTGCATCTGCGCCGACTGGCCGCCAGCCCCTGGATTTTTCCAAGCTGTCTGCGCCACCTGCAGACTCCGATGGTGATGGCGTACCCGACAACCGGGACAACTGCCCCAATACGCCCCAAGGCGCCCTGGTGGATGACGATGGTTGCGCGAAAGAGCTGACTCGCGAAATCAAAGAAACCCTGTACGTGGAATTCGCTCACGATAAAACGGAGGTTCAACAAGCCTTTTATCCGGACCTCAAAAATCTTGCCAAGGTTCTAACGCAGTACCCAACATCACGGATTCTATTGGAAGGTCACACCGACAGCACTGGCCCCTCTTCTTACAACCAAAAATTGTCTAAGAGCCGTGCCGATGCGGTCATGAAAGTACTCATCGATCACTTCGGAATCAATGCGGACCGGATTCGCACCACGGGCATGGGTGAATCTCAGCCTATTGCCACGAACGATACCGACGAAGGCCGTGCTAAGAACCGTCGGGTGGAAGCCATTGTTTCAGGCCAGTACACGGAGATCATGAAAAAATCCGGCCAATGAGGCCGGTTCAGCCGATCTACCGGACAGGCCCTAAAATTCTTCCATAAAAAAAGCCACTCCACCGATAATCGCTCATCGGCGGAGTGGCTCAGACATCATTTCGTTTAGTTTACAGATTTAATAATTCCGATACCTCCGCCACAGGCATCTGAATTATCGTAGGTGTCGTCAACCACATTGGCGATCCAGCTGTTGAGTAGTTCTACGCCTTCTTCATGCACAACACTCTTGGCAATGGGTGGCATGTTTCTCTGCGGATCATCAGCGCTTGCGACTCGGCAGGATACAATCGAATTCTCAGGCTCCCCGGGCACGACAACATGCTGCTTGCCACAGGAGCCGCCACCGGTTGCCGTTGGCTTCTTACAGATGCCGTAGCCTGCGTCGATTTTCCGGTAATGATCCAAGTAATAACCCGTGTTTGAAGCCGCGCCTTTGTCGTTATGACAGTGCTGACAGTTCACTTCCAGATAGGCACGTAGTCGATCTTCGATGTCAGCATCGGAACCTGCCACTTCCCCACTGTCACCCGGCACACTCCACCGAGGAAGACGCTCAAGGTTGGTCGCCACGCCATTCACAATACGCCCGTAATCAGGAACATTGGTCAGCAAACCACGATCTACCCAATCCTTAAGCTGGTTCTCCGGATTAGGCACGCCCTGTCCTCGGTTGCCCATGAAACTGGACTCCGGCTTGTAGTCCCGGTTCATGTTTCTCGGCTTTGGCCCGATAGGCGCGGCGCCCGCTTCCAGGTCATCGTTGGAATGACAGGTGATGCACTGGTTCTGGTTGGGGATAGCGTAGCTATCGGATGAACCTGACAACACTTTACCCGTATGTTGATCCTGATAGTGCCAACTTACGCTGCGAGTCTCCCCTCCCGGGACGAGAGTAGCCACTTTTTTGCCACTGGCATCAGTGCTCCAACTGTAGGCCGGACCACTCCAGACCGCCTTTCCACTTTGCGAGATACGCTTGATCAATAGGCGCGTTTCGATCAGTTCTTCGGTGCCTTTGCTTTCATCGGTAAATGCAAAGGTTTTGGCGAGAACCGTGCCATTCGGGAAATGGATAGAACCATTAAGGTTACCGCCACCCTGGCCGTCTTTATACACCGCCTTGGTTCCCGGCGGAATAAACGCAACCCGGTATTTGGTGGCATAGTCAGAGAACAACTTGGAGTTCAGCACATAAGGAACACCTCCCTCATTGGGTGTGCTACGCGGATCCTGATCGTCAGCAAACAAGTTGTACTGGTCTAGACGTGGGCAATCTACGGCCAATGCCTTCCGGTTAATCTCACCTGGCCTAACCGGTGCCTCGCACAATTGATTGATATACTCTTGACTCGGAGCCGGATCAATGCCACCACTGCGCTCAAACGGTGGAATCGTCACTCTGGGCAAGCTTGGAAGAGTGCAATTGTGATCTTCCAAAGAGGTTTCGTTAAGGGTCTCTATAGAACCTGTCACGGTTTGCTCAAGGATATCCTGCAACCCGCCATCGAGCAGCTCCCCCCAACCATCCAAGGTTGTTAAATCGTAATCCGGAAGAGTCAAAAGCCCTGCCAACGGTTTTAGGCCATGGAAATTCATATAAGCCTGACTGTCTGAATCCATCTCATTATTAACAAAGCATGAGCCCCATTCAGGTAATTTTCGCTCACCCTCATCATCAAACTTGTAAGCGTTGTAATGGCACTGTGGATTCGGATGCTGGTTTGTATGAATCGGCTTGCCGTTTTCATCTTGAGGTACCGGCTGCCCGTTAGCATCTTTCGGGTACTCGCACTCGCTGTCGTAGTCATCCAACAAGCCATCCCATACGATATGGGCTCCCTTACCCGGGTTTTTATAGTTTTTTAGGCCGATCAATGTCGGAAGAAGCGTTTCGACTTCACCTTCGGCAACCTTTTCCCAATTTGGCTGCGGCAAGTCATAACCAGAATTCTTCATTACGTTGTTATGGATATGCAGCCCTTCGGTATAGGGGTCCAACTTTTTGTCTGTTGTCTTCCCTTTACCGTCCAGCAGCTCATAACTGGTGTAGATAATCGCCGCGGTGCTGTTGTCCTCGAAGACGTTGTCGTAAATCTCGATGTTGTCGTAACCGAGAGTAATAAATCCAGTACCTCGGGGCACCGCAGACACGATCCCGCTGTGGGCAAAGTTGTAGGTGTTGTTGTTACGGGAAATATTATTCAGCATCACCGAGGTGTCACCGTATTGGGTAATGTTTTCCAGATCGTAGATCAGGAAACCACCGGTATTACACTCGGCAACGTTCGTGTCGTACTCACCACCTTGAACGTTTTCAATCTCGAAGCCCATAACGTTATAGGCCGCACGACTGTTCTTGATGATGGCGTTATTGGTCTGCCCCACATAAATACCGGCATCGGATGCCCCGATGGATTCGGAGTTATCCACCAGGATGTTCTCGGACTCCACCGGGTAGATGCCATAACGGCCGGCGGAAGAGCTCGGAATGTAGTCTGGCGTTGGATCGTCTTTATTATATGGCGGGTTGGTACATGCAACATGCAAGCGTGAAGCGTAGTTTTCTTCAGTAATGGGCTCACCGCCGCCAGACCAAAGCGCCCTAACGTTCAGCAAGGTGCCCCACTTCACACCTTTCAATTTGAAGGCGTCACCCGGGGAATCGAGGATGGTCAGATCTTTAACGGTAATGCCACGAACGTTCAGCGCTTCAAGGCCCGTCACGTTGTCGCTTTCACGGAAGTTCAAAACGGTTTCATCTTTACCGCAACCGCGTATTTCTACATCTTCTGTGGCCTGGATAAGCAGGCCGTGATACAGCTCGAAATAGCCGCAGCCAAATTCCAGCGTATCGCCAGGACGCAGCTGGATCATCGCCGTAACCATTTCATCCGTAGCAAACTCGCCCGGGTTGACCTTAAAGGTACGCCCATCACTGAATCGGTCTACCAACTCCTGATCGCCCTTAGGGCTTTCCGCTTTGGCTGTAGATTTATCAGACCCACCTGAGCCGCCAAAACACCCCGCCATCGAAAGCATGGCCGTCATGCCGAGCACCATCACCCCCCCCCTCCAGGGGGTGGGCATTGTTTTTATATTTTTCATTACAGCTACTTCCCTTCTTTTGCTAGTTATCAGGTTCGCTAAAGGTTACAAAGGCGCGTTCTCTATGCGCTCCCACATTCGGAGATAGGCTTCCGCGGAGGTGAATAGTTGGTTCACAGCTTCGTCCACAATTTCTTTGGGGCGGTCTGCATTCAGGATCATGTCGGCAATCTGGTCAGGGTAGAGACCGTAATGCGCGATACCGCGACCATCGTAAAGACCAAACTCACGGTCGCCGGTTTTTTGCTTGCTCAAGATCACACGACCGTCCACCGATTCGAACGGGTATAGGCGAGCATCGTCGTCAGGAGAGCCCGGGTTGCCAGGCAGTGCTGCGATGCCGTTAACATCGGTGGCAAAGCCGGCACCACCAAAGGGTCCAACCTTGAAGCGGTCAGCTCGCGGGCGATTTCCGTTCGCTACCAGCGAATCCACCCAGCCTTCACGGGTGCCGCCGAAGGATGCGGCAATGCCACCCTGCTCAGCGATGCGATCACGAAGGGCTTCGGTACCACCCCAGCCGCCATGACTATTGATCACGGGGTAGTCCAGTCGGCCAGTGATATCGAGAATACGAGCGGCCGCTTTACGACTGATGTGATCGGTCTCAATCATCATCTTGCGACGAACCAGTTCTTGAATCAGGAAGTCGCCCAGATCAGTCAGGCCGCGGCGATTACAAAGATGCCCCGTGCCTCTGCGAGGGTCCATTTCCTTCAATTCTTCTGGTGTCTCAGGGAAACGGTCACCAAAATAGTCCATCTGGAACAACAGCTGATCGATAATTCCGAATGGCTGCATGGCCGCGTTCTGGTCCGGTTCATCACCAACAAACTCCGTGCCTTCCGGGCACTCTTCGTATTCAACAAGGTGGCCAGTTTCCCCCAAATTACCAACAGCCAAGATCGGCCCAATGCCTATCCCAGAGCTCAGGTCAGGAAGGTGCCCACCGAATGCGTTATCAAATTTATGGACTGGAAAAATATTACGAACGCCTAGTTGATAGAGCTGATCCAAGCCTTCAACGACATCTTGACGCGTGCATTCAGCAACATCTAGGAACTCCCCGCAGTTAAGCACTTTGGACATTTCGACCCCAAGCACCACGGCCAGCTTGCCATCGGCAATCACGCTACGCGCTTGACCTGGACTGGTCACGATCTGGAACCAGCCTTCACCCGGGCCACCGTGCTGGGCGTCGATGTAATCCTGCATCTCATACATGCGCTGGATCTGAAGGAGTATTGCTTCCATCGGATCGCAGTCGTTTTGCTTCTGCGGGTTTATGCCGCACAGAATTTCGTTGTGTACGAGATGGTTAACCAGAATTTTCATACCGGATAGGTGAGCTCGCTCCATCCACCGGTAGTAACTCTGGTGATGCTGCAATGAATTGTGACGAGGCCAGTCATTAAAGCTCGGCCAGCCTTGAGTATCGTGCGGGCCGGAACCGCTGGTCACCGTTTCCACCAACCCCGTAGTGCCGCCGGGGCCATGTGCTATGGCACAGTCTTCCAGCGCGTGAGTCACGCCAAACTTGTGGAACGGATCACCGTAGTTAACACGCCCACCTATAAATTCGTACGCAGAAATATGGGAGTGGGTATCGACATAGCCGTAGATATCGTCTTTATCGAGCCCCTTAACATTTTTGAAGCGGTCCACCTCTTTAAGATAGATCGCCGGGCCACGCTCATCGACGACTTCCAAGCTCAAGTCCGCTTCCGGATAAGCCACGCATCCTTGTGCCTCCTGCAGCGTGAACGTGTTCGTCTCATCCCGTAGTGATGGCGAAGCAAGCGTTAAACCTTCCTCCGTCGCGGTCAGGAGCAACCCGGTAACATCCGAGGCCAGGGTGTATGTATCGGTGCCTTCATGTTTATTAAGGTTCCAAACGGCAAGCTCGTTCGGACTGTTCACCGCCGCTAGCTTGGGCTGCACGTCCGTATTCGCTAGCTGGCCGCCGGTGAAATCCAAGCTCTCGCCCAAATCACGGAGAATGCCGCCGAGAGGCGCGACCGGATCTAGGACCAGATTAAGCGTGTCTCCGAGCCCCGACACCAAGTAGCTGAGTTCACCAATAAACTGCCCGCTCGCATCGAGGAACTCACCCCCGGGGTCGCTGATGCCCAGAAGTTCAAACTGCCCAACTTGGGTTTCTTCGCGAGTGAAATCAGACATCAAAAGATAGGAGCCCAGCCTAGTGGGCCGCATGGTGAAGCTTGCCGCTTCGGCAGGATTTGTGGTGACACCGTATTCGCCGCCATCCACTTTCGAGATGTACACTCCGTCAGACCCTAGGCTGTAACAACCATTGGCGAACTGATAGCGAGTGTTTTGCCATTGATAGACCGTTTTACGAGCCCCCCCCGCTTGAGGCTCGACAACCTCAGGAGTCACTTTCTCGTCCACTCTGTTGCCGCTTAACTCACCCGCTCCCGTGCCGCTTTCTTCACCACCACACCCGGATAGAGCCAAGGCCATACCTGTAAACGCAAGACATGCCAACCTACGCTGGCGAGAGTTCTCAGCCACTGCATACTCCTTCTGGGGGTATCCCCTTATTGTTTTATTCAACGCTATGACCTGTCAGCTTTCCGCGCAGTATAATCGTACTGACGCATGCATGCTTACTCTTTATCGGTCATTTATTGGTCATATGAGGCCTTTCTGACGAGAAAGATCGACATATTGATAACCACTCGGCAGAAAAACTGGAGAAAACAAGAATTAAAAAAGGGCAGGAAAAGGAAAAAGGCGTTAAGTTTCGAGTGGCCGCAGCTTCACAACCGTTTCGGTTGAGTTCTACTGCAGGGATTGCGCGCTCAGACCGGCGCCCCGGCCTGAGCGCGCCCTATCATCGCGCAATAACTTTGTAGACAGGTCGAAGTCTAGGAATCTGTTTAAGCACTACCTGAATGACCGTCATCAGCGGAACGGCCAGAAGGACCCCAACCGGCCCCCACAGCCAACCCCAGAAGAAAATGGAGATAAAAATAATGACCGGATTAATCGCCATACGGAAGCCATGGATCCACGGCTCCAGAAAAAATCCGACAATGGTTGTGAGCAGGATGAAACTCAAAGGCGCTAACGCCATCATCCACAGCGTATCGAGCGTAACCGCTGAAACCAGAGTTAATAACGCGATAGTCAACATATTACCCAAGTAAGGAATAAATCTAGCCAGACCAGCCACCAGCCCCCACATTGCTGGATCTGGCAAACCGATAGTCCAACAAATGAGCGCCGTAAGCACACCAACGGACGTATTGCTCACACCCAAAACCGCGAGGTATTGCGCGATCTCGCGTTGGGAGTAATGAGTAATGCGAAGAACTGTTCGACGCTGCGGATTTGGTAACTGCTTGGCGAAATTCCGAATTAACCGATCGCCGCTGACGAGCAGAAAATAGGTCAAAGCCAAGGCCAATGCCAAACCGGCCACCCCGTCCCGAACCTTAGAGACCATCTGACTACGCCAAGAGTCGGTCGCTAACACCACGGTTTTAGGCTTTTCCTCACCACTATCAGATAAACCTTCCACAGACTTTTCAACTTGTTCGGCCGAACGGTTAACTTTGTCGATCTGGCGCTTGATTTGGCTATCGCCCACTAACAAGCGCGATATACCCTGCGGGGCTTTCTGCGCCCACTCTATGGCCGGCGTTGCTACCGCAGCACCAACACCAACAATGCCCGCCAAAACGAGTAATACGAGAAACAAAGAACTGACGGCTTTCGGTATTCGGAATTTCAGGTAAGCCCGCTGAACCAAAGGAGACAAAAACAAACTGGCAAGTACAGCCAACACGATCGGCAATATAATTTGGTGCGCGACGTACAACGTGTAAAGAATGCCCAATGCGAACAGACCATAAATCGGCGTAGATAACCCAACCACAGCGGTGCTCTTCTGCTGAGGCTCAGGGGCATTATCCGTATGTGGCGACTCCTCCATGGAACGCAGTCTCCTGTAGTGAATTCCGGATGAAAAGCACAGTCTAACGCCCCCAAGCACTTAGCGCATTGTTGATTTTTCTAGCCAGCCAACTTTGGCAAGAATGACGTATCTACCCAATACTTTTTGAAATTCCCTTCATCAACCAACACCGGCACAATGTCCGGATTGATGCCATCCCTGGAATCAAAAGCGCGATTATCACTGCGAACAATGTCGAATCCCTATGTGCAAGCGTATTGCAGATGGTCCAGGTGCAGGGTCTATAAGAATGCAGAATTACAGTTACTGTGAGGCGAGCAAGCGAATAGCGCTGGCTGCAGCAGAGGTTCGGTTTTCGACACCTAGCTTCCGGAATACTTGCTCCAGATGCTTGTTCACGGTACGTGGGCTCATTTCCAGAATTTGCGCTATCTCCCGGTTAGTCTTGCCATTGGCTATCCACAACAGCACGTCGGACTCTCTCTGTGTCAGCAGGAAGCGTTCTCTCAAGGCTGCGGTGGCGCTGGATTGGTTCTGCGGTGTTTTCAAGCGAAGCAGGTACTCCCGGCCATCCACCAATGCCAGGTATTCGACCGAATGCTGGACATCCAAAGCATGTAACGGCATCTGATGCCCGGCTTCCAGATTGTGACTGAGCCATTCTGCGAGCTTGGTACGGATCGCCGGAAAGTCCGGGTGGCCAATATCTGGCAGACACCGACAGACATGGGGAGTACCCCAAAGCAAATTACCTTCCTGATCCACTGCAAACAGGTTCTGGCCAGCCGTATCCAGCGCAGTCCGCGCGCTTCGTGTCATCCGGGCGTTGGCCAAATGCACTTCCATGCGCGCCAGTAGTTCAGTAGTGTTGATGGGTTTGGTTGCGTAGTCGACTCCCCCGGCTTTCAGGCCCATCACCACATGCTCGGTATCACTCAGGCCGGTCATAAAAATGATTGGAATATCGGTAAAGGCCGGATTTTCCTTCAATCGCCTGCAAGTTTCGAAGCCATCCATCTGCGGCATGAGTGCATCCATAAGCACAACATCCGGAGTGATGTTCTGACTGATGGTCAGGGCCTGGTTGCCTTCCAGCGCCACCAGCACGGTCATACCCGCTTCCTCGAGCGCATCGCTGATCATTCGGATGGAGTCGATCGCGTCATCCACGACCATCACCACGGTTTTCCGGTCATCATGAGGCTTCATGTTCGGTCACCTTAAGAAGTTCTATAATTTTCTCAAACTGGAAATCATTGGTAAGCCGGGTCAGCTCTATTGTAAAGCGCTCGTCAGCCTCACCACTGTGTTTAAGGTCGTGCAAGGATTCCAGAAGACCCTTGCGATGGCCTATTCGAGCCAGGCTCGCGAGTTTTAGTCGGCGCGCTATGTCCGGAAGCGGCAATACCCCGGCTTCAGGTATGGGAAGCGGAGCCAGAGGTTCAGCACTTTTTTCGAACCGCCATTCCAGCCCCAACACGCGAGCGATGGTGTCCAGTAGCAGATTCAGACGTACCGGTTTGATAATGTAGCCATCGTACAGAGGGGTGGACTCCACTGAGTGATGCCCCTCGTTGGCATCAGCGGACACCATGACCACTGGAACCGTATGCTTGTCTGCCCGCAATTGCTCCAGAGCCTGCCAACCTGTTTGGCCAGGCATGGAGACGTCCATAAGCACAAGATCCGGTCGCTCTGCTTCAACAGTAGCCAGCACTTTGAGAGCGTTGCCGATGTCAATAATCTCGAAGCCCAGCGGCGATAACATGGCGCGGATCACCTGGCGATGTGAAGAGTCATCGTCGACCAGCAGGACTTTACGCCTGACGCCTTGATAGCCATAAATCCGGCGAGCTGGCGCGGAGGTGGAGCGTGGAATAGAACTGTGAACACTGGACAGCATAAGGCTGACTTTGAACGTGCTGCCATGGCCAAGCTTGCTATCCACGCTGATATCACCCCCCATGATGTCTGTGAGCAAGCGAGTAATCGTCAGCCCAAGACCGGTGCCAATGCGACTCTCCCCGGGGAGACGAATGCGTTCGAAGGGCCGAAAAATACGTTCCAGGTTTTCCTCTGCAATTCCCTCACCCGAATCCCGAACCGTAAACTCCGCTACCTGACTGCGGTAGCGCAATGTCAGAGAAACGCTTCCGCGATCCGTGTACTTGATGGCGTTGGAGAGCAGGTTGATCAGGATCTGGCGCAGGCGCTTTTCATCCGTCGTCACCACCTCCGGCAGTGGGTACGGGCAATGGTAGTCAAAGGCCAAGCCTTTCTCCTCAGCCTGCAACCGGAACATGGTCACCAGTTGTTCCATGAGTAACCCGATGCGCACCTGATCCCGATGAAGATCGAGCCGTCCGGCCTCGATCTTGGAAATGTCCAGCAGCCCCTCAATCAGATCGGCCAGATATTCGCCGCTATGACGGATCACGCCTACGGCCTCTTTGCGGTGAGCGGGAATTGCCTCATCGTTTTCCATGAGTTGGGCATAGCCCAGAATCGAATTGAGCGGTGACCGGAGTTCGTGGCTGATTCCCGTCAGGTAGCGACTTTTTGCCCCATTAGCGGCTTCAGCCTGCTCTTTGGCCTGTTGCAAAGCCTGATCAGTCCGTTCGTGCGCAACGATTTCTTCCATTAACAGGCGGGTTTGCCGCCTGGATTCTTCCTCAGCCACTACCCGGCTGTCATGGGCCAGCACAAACAGCCAGCAGATCACACCGGTGACGATCAAAAGAATAAAAAAGACTTTCCACAAGGTCGCAGACAACAGCAGGGCCTCGGGTGTCGAGGCGACGGGTGTCTTGACGTGGATCAGTGACAGCAACAGGCCAGATAAACCGTTAATCACGAACAGGAGCGTCAAAAAATGGCCCAGCCGCGAGCGCAGATGATTCAAGATCGGTTTGGGGAGCAGCTTGCCCATAAATTGCTGAAGCTGTTCCTGATAACTCGCTCCTGGCTTGCAGGCATCTCCGCAGCGTGCATCAAGAGAACAACACAATGAACAGATGGTGCCGGCATAAGCTGGACAACTGGTAACATCTTCCGGTTCGAATGCATGCTCACAAATGGTGCACTGCACCAACTGGTGATCTGTAGCTAGGGGCACGAAGGGTCGCGCAGTATAGAATCGCCCCCCTGTCTTCCAAGCGATGAGCGGCGCGGTTATAAGGGCTACGCCTAGAGCAATAAAGTGAGACAGAGCTTGGGGGTAACCACCAAGAACACCGGTATGGCAGATGATCCCAACGACGGATGCGGTGAACATAGCCCCAACACCGACAGGGTTGATGTCGTATAGGTGAGCCCGCTTGAACTCGATATATCTGGGGCTCAGGCCGAGCGGCTTGTTGATCACAAGGTCGGCCACCAATGCGCCGACCCAGGCGATGGCAATGATGCCGTAGAAACCCAACGTTTCCTCGAGTGCCCTGTATACGCCCAATTCCATGACCAGCAACGCAATTGCCACGTTGAAGAACAGCCAAACCACACGCCCCGGGTGGCTGTGGGTGAGGCGGGAGAAGAAGTTTGACCAGGCAATAGAGCCGGCGTATGCGTTCGTCACATTGATTTTTAATTGGCATAAAATCACGAAAATTCCCGCCATGGCCAAGGCAACTTCCGGGGAATCCGTGACGTAATTAAACGCCACCAGGTACATCTGGGTTGGGTCAGCCGCCTCTGTTGCGGAAACGCCGTGATTTAGTGCCAATACCACCAAAAATGAACCGGCCAGGATTTTGATCATCCCGATGACAATCCAGCCTGGCCCACCGGCCATGACAGCCAACCACCAGCGCCGTTTCTCCTTGGGATTTTTCGGTTCTGGAATAAAGCGAAGAAAATCCACCTGTTCACCAACCTGTGCGATCAACGAAAAGACAACCGCAGCGGCCGCACCGAACGAGATTATATTAAGCCCTTGTCCGGCGACCGTATTCAGCCCCTCAAACCGGGTCCAGTCGCTGACCGAGGAGGCGTCTGCATAGATGATGAATACGAACGGCGTCAGTTGTAACAGGATCCATGCAGGCTGGGTCCAGACCTGAAAGCGGCTGATCGTGGTAATGCCGTGTATGACCAGGGGAATAATGACCACAGCGCAGATCAGATAGCCGAACACCAAGGGAATATCGAACAGCATTTCCAGAGCCATGGCCATGATGGCGGCTTCAATGGCGAAAAATATGAACGTGAAACTGGCGTATATAAGCGATGTGATTGTTGATCCGATATAGCCAAACCCGGCGCCCCGCGTGAGCAGGTCAATATCGACCCCGTAGCGGGCAGCGTAATAGCTGATCGGGATGACAGTCAGAAAGATCACGAGACTGACCGCAAGAATCGCAGCCACCGCATTATCAAAGCCGTAGTACAAGGTGATGGAGCCGCCAATGGCTTCCATGGCCAGGAATGAAATTGCGCCCAGAGCGGTATTGGAGACCCGTACTGCAGACCAGCGCCGGGCACTCTTGGCGGTAAAGCGCAGAGCGTAGTCCTCAAGGGTCTGATTGGCTACCCATTGGTTGTATCGGCGCCTAACCCGGAAAATATTTTGTCTTGCGGCCATTGGTACCTTGCCCGGTTTTGGTGCAGTTCTGTGGTTCGGTGTGCCGGAATTGAAAGTCACTTCAAGTTCCGTGCCATAGCCTGCTGCACCGAAAAAAGCAGTCACATTTGATTTGAGCACCTGCGTTTTAGCCTGTGTTGTCCGGCACCGGAATGCGTCAAATGACGTAGTTCGCTGGGGCGATTGCCGAATGGGCGCCTATAAAGGGGCCAAGCACAATGTTTGGGGTGGGCGCTGTGCTTCCGAAAGGATGCTCAGCACCGGCTTTTCAAACACTGTGAGGATTCACCATGGGTACGACAGAGACAACCGCCATCGAGCGGTCAGATGGGAAGGGGTCAGGGTTTCGAAAGAGCCTGATGACACTGGCGGCGTCCGTCATGCTGGCTACGTCTGTACAAGCGGCAACACCAAGCACCGCTGAGGTCAACACCACAGGGCTAGCGGTTACCGATGATACGGTCACGGTCGGCATACTGCACTCGATTACCGGCACAATGGCCATCAGCGAGATCGGTTCAGTGCAGGCGGAAAAGCTCGCCATTGACCAAATTAACGCCTCCGGCGGTGTACTCGGTCGCCAGATTAAATTTGTTCAGGAAGACGGGGCCAGTGACTGGCCTACTTTTGCAGAAAAAACCCGTAAGCTGCTACGTCAGGACAATGTAGCGGCTATTTTCGGTGCCTGGACTTCAGCATCCCGCAAAGCCATTCTGCCAGTGATTGAGCAGTTCAATGGCATGCTGTACTACCCCACTTTCTACGAGGGCCTGGAACAGTCCCCCAACGTTGTCTACACCGGACAGGAAGCTACCCAGCAGATTCTTGCGAGCATCGACTGGGCGGTTGAAACCAAAGGTGCCAAGACATTCTATCTGTTGGGTTCGGATTATATCTGGCCACGCACCTCCAACAAGATTGCCCGCAAGCACATCGACAAACTGGGGCTAAAAGTTGTGGGTGAAGAGTATTACCCACTGGGCCACACCCAGTTCAACTCGGTTATCAACAAGATCAAGCTCAAGAAGCCGGACGTTATCTTTGCGTCTGTCGTGGGCGGTTCCAACGTAGCTTTCTACAAGCAAATGAAAGCCGCTGGTGTGGATTTCACCGATGAGAAGCCTCTGCTACTAACCATCTCTGTGACCGAGGACGAAATCCGCGGCATCGGTGGTGAGAACGTGGAAGGCATCTACGCCTCCATGAAGTACTTCCAGAGTCTGGACAATCCCAACAACAAAGACTTCGTTGCGGCTTTCAAGGAAGCCTACGGCGATGACATGGTTATCGGTGATGTTACCCAGGCAGCTTACCTCGGCCCATGGTTGTGGAAAGCAGCAGTTGAAAAGGCCGGTTCCTTCGATATCGACAAAATCCGCGAAGAGTTCGCTGGCATTGAATTCGACAAAGCACCAGAAGGCTATGTGCGTATCCACGAAAACCATCACCTATGGTCCAAGACCCGCATCGGTCAGGCCCAGCTTGATGGTCAGTACAAAGTGGTTCACGAGACTGAAGAGCTGATGGAGCCAGACCCGTTCCCTGAAGGTTACCAGTAAGTTTGGATAGCCGGCGCCCTGAGGCGCCGGCATCTATTGCCTCTAAAACGATAAGCATATTGGTTTGATCGGGGAGTAAGCGTCATGTTCGATGGCTACACCAGCAGTGAATTGATGTCGATATTTGCCATGCAGGGGTTTGCCGGGCTCTCCCTGTTTTCAGTGTTCGTGCTGATGGCTCTGGGCCTTGCGATCATTTTTGGACAGATGGGGGTGATCAATATGGCCCACGGGGAGTTCATGATCCTCGGTGCCTACACAACCTATCTGACATCCGGATTTTTCCAATCCTACATGCCAGGACTTTTCGGCGGGTACTTCTTCATCGCCATGGTTCTGGCCTTCCTGATTTGTGCCGCATTGGGAGCACTCGTTGAGTGGCTCATGATAAGGCATCTCTACAACCGACCACTCGACACCCTGCTCGCCACATGGGGCCTGAGCCTGATAATGCAGCAGGCGTACCGTTCCATCTTTGGAGCCCGGGAAGTGGGCGTCGATCTGCCCGAGTGGATGATGGGCGCTATTCAGGTGACTGACATGGTCGACCTGCCAATTAACGGACTGTTCGTCATGGTCATTGCACTGTCGGTTGCTGTGGGTGTGTACCTGCTTATGTATCGCTCTGGCTATGGCAAGAAGGTTCGCGCCGTGGTCCAGAATCGCCCGATGGCAGAATCCGTAGGAATCAACAGTGCGGGCATAGACCGGGCCACCTTCGCTCTTGGCTGTGGCATTGCCGGTATTGCCGGTGCCGCATTCACCATGATCGGGTCAACCGGCCCTTCATCAGGCCAGGCTTACATCGTCGATACCTTCCTTGTTGTGGTGTTTGGCGGCGCCCAAAGCCTGATCGGAACCATCATATCGGCCTTCGGCATCTCACAGGCCCAGTCCACCATGGAATTCTTCCTCAGTGGTTCCATGGCCAAGGTACTGACCCTGCTGGTTGTGATCGGAATTCTGATGATACGTCCGGAAGGACTCATGGCCTTGAAGGTCCGTCGCTAGGAGATTGTCATGAAGCATTCATCCCTTATGAAGTGGTTTGTTTCCCGAGAGGGGCTGTATTACCTCGCACTGGCTTTCCTGCTGGTGGTTATCCTGCCGCTGGCTCTGGATCCGTTCCGGCTGAATATGGTGGGCAAATACCTCACCTACGCGTTCGTCGCGATTGGCTTGGTCATGTGCTGGGGTAAAGCTGGCATCCTCAGTCTTGGCCAGGGTGTGTTCTTTGGCCTGGGCGGATACTGCATGGCCATGTTCCTGAAGCTGGAGGCCTCCACACCGGAGGCCACCGCTATTCAGTCCACGCCCGGTATTCCGGACTTTATGGACTGGAACCAGCTCACCGAGCTGCCCTGGTTTTGGGAGCCGTTCCACAGTTTCTCATTCACTTTGTTGGCGGTTATTGGTGTGCCGACTCTGCTGGCGTTCGTCATCGGCATTGCCATGTTCACCCGGCGGGTGGGCGGCGTTTATTTCGCCATCATCACTCAGGCCATTGCGGCGGTGCTGACCATCCTGATTATCGGGCAACAGGGCTATACCGGCGGCGTGAATGGCATTACCGACTTGCAGACTTTGATGGGCTGGGACATCCGTACCGATGAGGCTAGGAATATTCTGTATTTCGTCTGCGTCGGCATGCTCTTTCTTTGCCTGTTCGCAGCGCGCCTTGTTCAGAACCGGAAGCTGGGCCGTATCCTCGTCGCCATGAACGCACAGGAAATGCGGGTGCGTTTCTCCGGCTATGACGTGGCGGCCTTCAAAATCTTTGTTTTCTGTCTGGCGGCGGCCTTCGCTGGCATCGGTGGCGCGTTGTTCACGCTTTTGGTGGGCTTCATGTCCCCATCGTTCATCGGCATCGTTGCCTCCATCGAGATGGTCATTTTCTGCGCCCTTGGCGGCCGCCTGTCCATCCTTGGTGCTGTCTACGGCGCCCTGCTGGTCAACGCCGCTAAGAGTGGTTTCTCCGAATCCTTCCCAGAGCTTTGGCCTTTTGCCATGGGCGCCCTGTTCATCGGTGTGGTGCTGGCTTTCCCGAACGGCCTGGCGGGGCTCTACAAGAGCTACGTTATGCCCTTGGAAAATAAGGTCTTCAAGCGCAGCAAGAGTGAAACCGCACCTGTGGTGGCCAAGCCGGCGGCTGAACAAGCCGAGGGTTTTAGTCCAATGGCAGGCAACTACAGTCCGGAGAAATCGTGATGAGTACAAACAAGAGCAACAGTGGGGATTTTCTGCTGGCGGTTGAGGGCCTAACCGTCTCCTTCGATGGCTTCAAGGCAGTCGACGACTTGTCCTTCTATCTCGACCCCAAGGAAATCAGGGTCATCATTGGCCCCAACGGCGCGGGCAAGACGACGGTGCTGGATCTGATCTGCGGCAAAACCAAGGCGACATCCGGTTCCATCAAGTTTGCGGGCAAGGAGCTGACCAAACTCAAAGAGCACCAGATTGTCCATTCAGGCGTGGGCCGGAAATTCCAGACCCCGTCTGTCTTCGAGGACCTGACGGTGTTTGAGAACCTTGAGGTGTCTTATCCCGAAGGCCACAGCGTTATGGGTGCGCTGGCGTTTAAGCGGGATGCGGGGGTTATTGAGGCGGTGGAAGATGTGGCAAAAACCATCTTCCTCACCGAAGCGCTGCACGAGCCTGCCGCCCTGCTCAGCCACGGCCAGAAACAGTGGCTGGAGATCGGCATGCTACTGATTCAAAAACCGGATCTGTTGATGCTGGACGAACCCGTCGCCGGCATGTCTGTGGCAGAAAGGAAGAAGACGGCGGAACTGCTCCGGGTGATTACCCAGAACCATACGGTTCTGGTGATTGAGCATGACATGCAGTTTGTCGGCGACATCGCCGACCGGGTCACCGTCATGCATCAGGGCAAGGTTCTCTCGGAAGGGTCCATCGATCATGTGAAGTCGGATCCTAAAGTCATCGAAGTCTATCTGGGGCATTGATCATGCTGAGCATCAAACACCACTTGGTGGCTTACGGCCAAAGTACCATCATCCGGGACCTGAATCTGGATGTGAAAAAAAACGAAATTGTGGCTGTGGTTGGTCGCAATGGTATGGGTAAAACCACGCTGATGAAGTCCCTTATTGGCATGACTCCGACCAAAGGTGGCGAAGTCAGCCTGGATGGCACGGATCTAACCCGACTTAAAAGTTATCAGCGAGTACGCGCCGGTCTCGGTTTTGTCCCCCAAGGGCGGATGATCTTCCCGACCCTTACGGTGAGAGAAAATATTGAAACCGGCCTCGCCGCGGTGGGCGAGAAGAAGGTGCCAGAAGATCTGTACGAGATGTTCCCGGTGCTCAAGGAAATGCAAAACCGACGGGGCGGCAACCTGTCTGGCGGCCAGCAGCAACAGCTGGCCATTGCCCGCGCACTGGCCACTCGGCCCAAGGTATTGCTGCTTGATGAACCTACTGAAGGCATTCAGCCCAACATCATCAAGGAAATCGCCCAGACCCTGCGGCGCATCCGGGATGAGCGTGGCTTGTCTATTGTGGTGTCGGAACAGGTGCTGAGTTTTGTGATGGATGCGGCGGATCGGATTCTGGTGATCGAGAAGGGCGCCATCGTCCACGAAGAGAGCCGGGGCGAGGCGGATCAGGAGAAGATTGCCAGTTATCTGGCCGTTTAGTTTGATGCATGCCGCTGCGGCGGGGCATTTCTTCCGAAACACACCGTAAATACATCCATGTAGTCTCGGATGCGGCATCCCTGGCGCATCCGGTTTCGGAAGAAATGCCCCACCCCACCGGCCAAAATTCTGAGTAAGATTTTCGGGAGAGTAACTTATGAGACACGGTGATATTTCCAGCAGTAACGATACCGTCGGCGTGGCGGTAGTGAATTACAAGATGCCCCGGTTACACACCAAAGCCGAGGTGTTAGACAACGCCCGCAATATTGCGGAAATGATCAAGGGTATGAAACTTGGTTTGCCGGGGATGGATCTGGTGGTGTTCCCGGAATACAGCACCATGGGCATCATGTACGACAACGACGAGATGATGGAAACCGCTGCCACGATTCCCGGTGACGAAACGGCCATTTTCTCCGCCGCCTGCCGTGAGGCGAATACCTGGGGCATTTTCTCTTTGACCGGCGAGCGTCACGAGGACCACCCGAATAAGGCGCCTTACAACACTCTGATTCTCATCAATAACGAAGGTGAGATTGTTCAGAAATACCGCAAGTGTGTGCCTTGGTGTCCGATTGAGGGCTGGTATCCGGGTGATACCACCTACGTCAGCGAAGGTCCGAAGGGTATGAAGATCAGCCTGATCATCTGTGATGACGGCAACTACCCGGAAATCTGGCGGGATTGCGCCATGAAGGGTGCCGAGCTGATCGTCCGTTGCCAGGGCTACATGTATCCGGCCAAGGAGCAGCAGGTGCTGATGTCCAAGAGCATGGCTTGGGCGAACAACTGCTACGTGGCGGTAGCAAACGCATCCGGCTTTGACGGGGTTTACTCCTACTTTGGCCACTCCGCAATCATCGGCTTCGACGGTCGCACGCTGGGTGAGTGTGGTGAGGAAGACATGGGTATTCAGTATGCCCAGCTTTCGATCAGCCAGATTCGCGATGCTCGTGCCAATGACCAGTCCCAGAACCATCTGTTCAAACTCTTGCACCGGGGCTACACGGGTGTGCATAACTCCGGCGACGGCGACAAGGGCGTGGCAGACTGTCCGTTCGAGTTCTATCGCACCTGGGTAATGGATGCTCAGAAAGCTCAGGAAAATGTTGAGGCAATGACCAGGAAGACCGTCGGCACCGCTGAGTGCCCGGTGGGTTCCTTGCCGTTCGACGGCAAAGAAAAGTCTGCAGGAGCTTAAAGCCGGGAGGCGCTGATGCCGTTTATTAATGAGCGGCTGGAAGCCAATCGGGAATCCATTGAAAAGAACCGGGCCGCTTCAGGCCCGGTTCGTGTTTCCCGGTTTCGCTTTGAGCCAAATGTTGTTATGTCCCGCCTGCAGGAGAACATTGTGGGACAGGATGAAGCCCTGACTGCGATGGAATCCATGCTGGTGCGGGTGAAGGCCGATATCGGTGAGGAAAATCGACCGCTGGCGGTTCACCTGTTTCTTGGCCCCACCGGGGTTGGTAAAACCGAAACCGTACGCCTCATTGCCGAAGCCATTCATGGCAACCGGGATGGGCTGTGTCGTATCGATATGAACACCCTGGCCCAGGAACACTACGCGGCTGCACTTACCGGTGCACCGCCAGGCTACGTGGGTAGTAAAGAAGGCCACAGCCTGTTTGATCTAGACAAGGTTCAGGGCTCGTTCAGCAAGCCAGGCATAGTGCTTTTCGATGAAATCGAGAAAGCCAGCAAAGAGGTGGTCCGCACCCTGCTAAACGTACTGGACACCGGCCGGTTGATACTCCCCTCCGGCAATCGGGAGATCGATTTTCGCAACACCCTGATTTTCATGACCAGCAACGCCGGCGCACTGGATGCCGAGGCGCATCAACAACGTTATCAAACGGGCTGGCGCCGTTGGTTCGGATTATCACCCGATCAGGGAGAGTCCCTACGTGATACCGCCCTGCGTCGTCATTTCGATCCGGAGTTTCTGAACCGGATTGATCAGATTCTTACGTTCAACAGTCTTACGGATAACTGGCTGGAAGCTTTGCTGGACATCGAATTGGCGGGTCTTAATCGGCGGCTGAGCAAAAAACACGCCGAGTTGTCTCTGTCGACGGAGCTTCGGACCGAACTGTCCCGCGGCTACGATGCCCGTTACGGCGCCCGGGAGATGTTGCGAGCTTTTCGCCAGCGTCTGGAACCGGCGGTAGCCAGAGCCCTGCTGGCGCATCCTGACTGCAAACGATTTGAAGCCAACGTACAGAACAGGACCGTTACTGTGCACCAATACGTCGAATGACGTAGGCGCTGGGGGCATTTCGCGAATACCACCACAGGCAGCGATCGCCGATAGTGAATTACGTCAGCGCAGAAGCCATCAGGCACTGCGTATCACCGGTTTGAACCCTGAAGTCAAGAAACTAGGAGCGCCCGTTATGGCCGAAACCCTTATCAAGATCGACAGAAGCAAATCCGCTTACGAGAATGAGCAAATTCATAACCGTTGGCACCCGGACATTCCCATGGCGGCGACGGTCAAGCCAGGGGACGATTTCGTTCTGGAATGCTACGACTGGACTGGTGGGCAGATCAAAAACAATGACTGCGCTGACGATATCCGGGACGTGGATCTGACTCAGGTGCATTTCCTGTCTGGACCTGTTGCCGTCGAAGGCGCTGAGCCGGGTGACCTGTTAGAAGTGGACATTTTGGACATTGGTGCGTTTCAGGACAGCCAATGGGGTTTCAACGGTTTCTTCGCCAAGAAAAATGGTGGCGGCTTCCTGACGGAGCATTTCCCTGAGGCCCAGAAATCCATCTGGGATTTCAACGGCATGTTCACCAAATCCCGCCACATCCCGAATGTGGAATTCGCCGGCATGATCCACCCCGGCTTGATCGGTTGCCTGCCGTCTAAAGAAATGTTGATGGAATGGAACCGTCGAGAGAAAGAACTCTACGACACCGAGCCGAATCGCGTACCCGGGCTGGCCAACATGCCGTTCGCCGATACTGCGCACCTGGGCAAACTTGCCGGTGACGCCGCCAAGGAAGCCGCAGCCGAAGCCGCCCGTACCGTGCCGCCCCGTGAGCACGGTGGTAACTGTGATATCAAAGATCTGTCACGGGGCTCCAAGGCCTACTTCCCGGTGTATGTGAAGGGTGCCGGCCTGTCGGTAGGCGATCTGCACTTCAGTCAGGGCGACGGTGAAATCACTTTCTGCGGCGCGATTGAAATGGCCGGCTGGATTCACCTGCGGGTTAATCTGATCAAAGATGGCATGTCCAAGTACGGCATCAAGAACCCGGTGTTTAAGCCTAGTACCATCAAGCCCCGCTACGAAGACTATGTCATCTTTGAAGGTATTTCGGTGGATGAGGAAGGCCAGCAGCATTACCTGGATGTGCAGGTGGCCTATCGCCAGGCCTGCCTGAATGCCATCGAATACCTGACCAAATTTGGCTATACACCAGCCCAAGGCTATGCACTGCTCGGCTGCGCACCGGTGGAAGGCCATATCAGTGGCGTGGTGGACGTACCCAATGCTTGCGCAACTTTGTGGCTGCCAACGGAAATCTTCGACTTCGACATCAACCCCACGGCTGAAGGTCCGAAGAAGATGGTTACCCCGGGCACCGACGTACCCCTGTCACCAGACAAGGAGTAATAAACCATGCCGCTGTATGACTACAAGTGCCGGGAGCACGGTTTATTCCAGGAACTGGGCACCATGGCCGAAGCCGGACATCCGGCAAACTGTCCTGAGTGCATGGCGCTGTCGCCACGGGTGATTGTGTTGCCTCCGGAGATACTGGCCATGGATCCAGCTCGGCGCAAGGCTCAGGCTCGCAATGAGAAAGCCAGACATGAGCCGATCATCTCTACCGCCGACCAGCGTGCACGGGATGCAGAACACCGGAAAAGTTGCGGTTGCAAGAAGAAGTCAGACGGCAAACACATGCTGTTTTATACCGCTGACGGGAAAAAGATGTTCCCTTCCATGCGCCCCTGGATGATCAGCCACTGATTGAACGTGTCTAATCGGCCACTTAGTTAGCCCCTTCGGGGGCTTTTTTGCCACAGACACCACTCGGAACGAGCTTCGATCATTCATTAAATTTATGATGGCCAACCTAGCACCAAGATGGGCATTCCTTCATAGAGCCCTTTCGTGCATTTCTGTAAAATCACCTAACAGCTGATCATAAGACGGAAAGGACACCGTACCCATGACGAAACACCGGCTTATTGCCTACACCCTTCGCGCCCTACTCACTTGCATCACCGCGCTATCAGGCTGCACATCGGTGACTAGCGAGACTCTTAGCGAATCCGAGATAAATGAGATTCAGGCCCGAGTTCAGGAGCACCACCCAGACTTGTCCTGGTCGCAGAAAGAAGCAGTTACAGACTTAGTGGTCCGCGCTCTGGATAACATGGTTTTTGTTGAGGGTGGAAGTTTTATGATGGGTGAGTTTGGCTGGCCCTGTGAGCCCGGCTCCGAGCAACTCTGCAACATTGATATTTGGCCCCATAACGACCACCTCCACAAAGTGACTCTGAACGACTATTACCTCTCGAAATACGAAACAAATCTTGGTGATTTTGACTTGTACCGAGAAATCATGGGCCGTGAACCTTATGCGCCCGAACTGCGTGCTCGCGAAGACCGTAAGCATTTGTTTGAGCCAAACCTGCCCGCTTGGACCAAAACTTGGCAAGAGGCCAAAGACTATTGTTTATGGATAGGAGAGTTAGCTGATCGAAATATTGATCTGCCGACTGAGGCGCAATGGGAATTCGCTGCCAGAAATAGGGGCGAGAAAGTTCGCGTTGCTACCAATAATGGCGAGTGGCTTCCAGGAGAGAACACCCCCCCTAACGATGGCATGCGTCGCCTCTACCCGGTGGACAGCTTTCCTCCCAACCCATTGGGCATGCACCATATGACATCTAACAGCGCCGAGTGGGTCAATGACTGGTACTCAGAGACTTACTATCAGGAAAGCCCTGAGAACAATCCAACAGGGCCCGAAACAGGGGAAGCCAAGGTGGTTCGATCTGGAGGTTTCCGCACCGGGGCCTCTAGCAAGACCACCATCCTCAGAGATAGTCGCCCTCCAGTTGAAAAATTTTACTACGAAGCCCAAGGTTTCAGGTGTGGGCAGCGTTAGGCCATATATCGATCCTGACTTTCCTGGAACATCGCAATGCGTGTAACCAAACGCTCGGACTTTTGTTGTATCGGTATTGGGACCCAAGCTAAGTTCAATGATCTCTTTGTGGGTTTTACGGCTAAATCAGTCATTATCCAGCGGTGAAATTGCGAAAGCTGGCTGTCCGACAGTCCGTCATCCAATATTGCCGAGAGCTTTCTTAAGCTATTCATCGGATTAACCTTTTTACCGTCCTCTGACATGTGCTCAAGAGTTTCAAAAAACTTACGCCAAGTTGAAATTTGTGAAACGAGGACCAGTAACGCTTTTTCCTGCCCCTCTTCCCAACTGTCGATAAATGTATCGCAAAGTGTCGACATCATCATACCTAACGTCTCTGGCGGCAGCTGATGATAGGGCAAACCATTAAACTCAAGGTCTTCTAAAGCTTTCTTGCTTTTTGCTTCTTTTAGAATCTGAGAAGCTAGCTGTTCAGCGGCAGATTTTCTGTCGGCCCGTGCTCTCCAAATTCGTGAGAAATCGTCTACAGGACTAATCAATAAATTGGTTATAGTTTTTGTTGGGTCGGAAAGAGCCAAAAATAACGCTTGCGTCCACTGTGTAAACAGTGTCGTTTGGATATTGGATAAGAAGTGGTAGTCCGCTTCCGCCAGAACTTCGAAAACTGTCTTGGCAAGATTCCAAACCTTATCCGCCCCTATTTCTGACCCAAAAGAGCCACTGGCACCTGGACCAAAAACCAGACGCCCTTTGCAAACAAGAACTATTTTGTTTTGTTCTACTTTGAGCTGAAAATCAAACCCCGCCCCAGCGCCAACCGCTAGAGTTCCACCCGCTGATATCTTGAATAGGTCCTGCCAATCAGCATTGTTTTTATACTGATCACTGGGGTGAACCCAGCTAAACTGCCCACCCACTGTTCCACCAGCCTCGGCTCCTGCGAACGCGTTACCGGTGACAGCAAGGCCAGCACTAGGGCTCGCTTCTACTTTTTTCTCGTCAGAGAGCAGAAACGATGCTGCGCCCGTAGAAAGCCTGGCGTTGGCTTCACCGCTGGCTCTCCCACCAGCGAAACAGCTCAAGGTAATCTCTCCCTTAAACCTAAAAGCCCCGAAGGCCATATCCGTCAGCTCACCGTTTCGGTTTTTATAGGTGAATCGGCAATCCCAGCCAGATTCGTGCGGGACAAATACCTCGGCTAGCTTTACCTCTGCCTCCATCAGCGCCATCGACGCGCTTGCTTTAGTCCCAATATCAATTTCTCCGGCACTTAGATCAAAGGCATTCACACCTGCGCTTGCCTGCATTGCAAAGCGCATGAGATGAGCTTCAGCGCTTACTTGGAAGTTGTTTTCGACAGGGCTTTCATCATCACCGCCGGATGACCACGTTAGTTTTGAGTGCTCTTCGCCAAGTAAATAGTGCTGGTCACTGGTTCGTGCAAAGGCGACCTCAATGTTACCGACAAGACTTTTTGAGGCATCAGCGGAAATGCCTTCTAGAACCTGTCCAGCTAGAACAGACCCAGTCTCAGATTTGTTTTTCAGGACATTGGCTATGGCGCGGGTTTTCTTAACGTACCGAACCGAAGCATAAGTCGTCACCAGCCTTTGGTACGCCTCTCGCCGAATGTAATGCCAGCGCCCGGGGCGACTCACGATCATGATTTCAATTACACCGGTTTCCTTGCGTGTGCTTCGGTTTGCTCCAAACCCGTACTCAGTGGTGTTTCCATGAGTACCTAAAAAATCCGATGATTTTAATCCGTTGCCCTTCACGCCACTGGAGGCACTACCTTTCTCAAGTTGACTGACTAACGTGCGCCGCTCTTCTCGCAACATGGCCAAGCGCTTCTCTTTGGCCGCGGTTTCAACGTCTTCCCTCTTCTGCGCATCATCGCTTACATAGGACATCAAATAGTCAGAATCGTAATCGTTGTACCACCTAATTTGTTCATCAATCGCCGCAATTTGTGAGCTGATCTGTGAAGCTTTGTTTACCCTAGCGTCTTCGCGTTCATCGGGAGATGGCGCGATCACGCCCATTTTCTCAGTTTTTTGCATCCATCGACGCTTGGGGCTCGGCTCACCGGATTTCGGATCATGGTGCGCGTTTTGAGCTTCTTTAAACTCTGCCATGAGCTCGTCAACGAGTTCGACTTCTTGTAAAAGTTCTCTAGCCGCACTCTCTGGCAAGGCTACGCACCATTCGTCATCACTTGCTCCTGTAACGTGAATGATTTCCGTGTACTCCTCTGAGCACTCCGTGCAGCTGGCTTGGCCTTTGGATTTATTGTTGGTGGAACGAGGTGATCGCAAGGTTTTAGAGCCATTTACCTTTTCTGAACTCTCATTCGCAGGGATTTTTAGCTCCCAGCCAATCTGAATGTGATCCTTGTTGGTGATCTGCGGATTGATAGCCTGCAGTTCTGCAATAGATGTTTGATGCTGAACAGCAATGGCAGAGAGAGTGTCTCCGCGTTGGACTCTATAGGTTGTTTGCATAAACACTCTCCATCAAGCTTTCCATAGTAACTAGGCGATCCGGAGCGGGGAGTTCCCCATTGGAAAATGCAGTGTGGGCGGGCTCGGTAAGATAGAAACCTTCCCCATATTGAATAGCCATTCTCAACCAGCGCTCCATGAGCTCTGCATGGGCAAAGCCGACATTCTTAGCAGTATGCAGAATGTCAAAAACCCAACATTCGGGTGCTTCTGTCTCGGGCAGAGCGTCGGCGTAGTAGGCGGCATACCCGCAAGCTTCAGCAGCCAGCCAGTATAGCTCTGAAGCCTTGAGCTCCAGTGGCGAAACCAGTACCGGATCGGGATCTATCTCAAATTTATTGACGTATTTTTTAGGAACGGCTTGCCGCCAGCCATGGGTATCATGCCAGCACCAGGAAGAGCCAACAGATATCAGTTTCTGACCCCTTTGATCCGCGAGAATACAGAGTAGAGGGCCGAACATTCTGGGTTCATAAAATCGCAGGAGTTGCTCGGACCCGGGGCTGGATTCAGTTAACCAGTGAGATAGGTGCTGACGTAGCTCATCCACAGCGGTATCCGATTTGAACAAGATGCCTTGCGGTGAGGATTCAAGTTGGGAACTTAGCTCTGCGCGAAAGCTCACAGCATTCCTGAGGTCCACAAGGATTGGCCCATTGTCCCAATCAGATTGCCAGCTGGTGCCTTCGAAGAGGCTCCACCACTCGAGTGGCTCCTCCATCATTCCTGCATAGATCAATTCAAGCATCTTGTCTGAGCTTGCGAGATCCAACACAGCGAAATCATAGTCGTAGGGTATAGCTGTCCGTGGGGCTACTGATTCAAGTGTGTTGATGTAGTGCGCAGCGTCCATGTTCATCAAACTCGCAAGCAGTTACAGTTAATGCCCCTTCCTGGGCAGCTTGTTTCAATAGCGGTGCTTTACCGACATTCGCAGAAGCTAATGACCAGCTCGACTCTTCAAGTGCGTTTGCACGTTGAGAGGTTTCAGCTAAATAGTCAGCTCCATTGCTTGGCTGCTCTTGATCACCAAGTCTCGGCGGTTTAAGGGGTTCCTGTTCCGCTGTTGCACTACCGCTCCCCGGCCCACCCCCAGAATTCATCCTCACCAGCGGCCCCGAAACCGTCACCCCACTCGGATCCACCTTCACAAAACTGCCACCGGCTTTCAGCGTTACCTCCGCACCCGCTTCAATCACAATCTTCATGCCGGCTTTGTGATGAATCTCAGTACCGGCTTCTACCAGTTGGTTTTTACCCTGTTTATTGTGATGGCTGCCGTTTACCGTCAGGCTGTAGTCGGCACCGATACTTTCCCGATGCTCGCCATCGGTCGTGTGGTGGCTATTGCCCTGCGTGTGGCTGAAGCGGTTGTTCGCTACGGTCAGGTGGCTGTCGTTCTTGATGACTTCGGTGCGGTTGTTTTCC